>NZ_VTUZ01000001.1 GCF_008369935.1 Paraburkholderia panacisoli
TCCCTCGGTCTTCCATCACTGCGTCCCTAGCCGATCAACCGATCCGAACCGCCGTGTACGGACCCGTACGCACGGTGGTGTGGGAGGGGTCGGGCCGCGAGGCCTGCCCCTATCCCGATCCCGAGCATGCGTGCGGGTCATCGCCGGTTCATATCCACGATCGATCATCGCCGATTATCTTTTTCATTGCGCCGGCCATGACCTGGTCGATGGTTTTTCCATGCGTCCGGCCGATCGCGCTCGCCAGGTTGTTTCGCTTCGCCGCGCGTATCGATTCGCGCTCCGGGCGCTGGCGACGCCGCTAGCTCGCGCGGCGCCACATCGCCGTGAGTCGCCGGCGTTCTACTGCTTGCAGCGAACCACCATCGACCGGTTTTTCACGTTCGCGCCGAAAATCCCGCCGACCGTGCCCCCCGAGGTTGCGCCGTTGTCGACGTCCTTCGACACGACGTCGTAGCCGTAATTGCCGCAGACTTCACCCGCGCGCTTGTAGCACTCGGCCCAGCTGGAGCTCGCGTCGCTGCCGCTGCAGTTGATCGCGAAGCCCGTATCGCCGCTCGGCAGGTAGGTCATCGTGGTGGTGCTGGAGCAGCCGCCCAGGCTGCCGAGCGTCAGCAGGCCGAGACCGATCGCCGCAGCTGTCGCGACGGACGCAAATACGCTCTTCATTGAAGATTCCTTACAGAAAACAGAGGGAGACAGGGCGCGAAGCCAAGTCTTCGGAATTGAGCGCTTTATAACATGCCGGGTTCTCGCGCTCGGGTTGCAGGGCGCGTGCCCGGCGGCGCGGGTTGGGCGCGCCTCAGGTGCGTGGAGGCGGGCAGAGGCGCTGTGAAAGCCGCGGCACGAACGCTGGATACACGCGGCGTGAAGCAGGCGCCCGGCGCGCGCCTAGCGCGGCGGCAACGCTTGCGACGGGTCGATCGAGCGGCCCTGGTAACGCAGTTCGAAATGCAGCATCACGCGGTCGGTATCCGTGTCGCCCATCTCGGCGATTTTTTCGCCGCGATTGACCGACTCGCCTTCCTTCACCAGCAGCGCGCGGTTGTGCGCGTAGGCGGTCAGGTACTCGCCATTGTGCTTGAGGATCAACAGATTGCCGTAACCGCGCAAGCCGTTGCCCGCATACACCACCGTGCCGGGCGCCGCGGCGACCACCGGCGTGCCCGCCGCCGCCGAGATATCGATGCCCTTCGAATTGCCGCCGTCGAAGCGCCGGAACACGGTGCCGTCGGCCGGCCACACCAGCGAAATCGCCGGCGCCGGCGCGGCCGGCGTCGCGCTCTCCGCGGGCGCTGCGCGCGGCGTGGCCGAAGCGCTTGCGCTCCCGCTGCTACGCACCGCGCCGCTCGCCGATGCCGCGCCGCCCGGCGGCGCAACGCGCAGCACCTGGCCGACCTCGATGCTGTCCGGATTGGGCAGGTTGTTCCAGCGCACGATGCTTTGCACCGACTGCCGGTTGCCGCGCGCGATCTTCGACAGCGTATCGCCCCGTTCAACCCGATAGAAGCCTGGCGCCACCGGCGCGGACCCGCACGCGGCGAGCACCGCCAGCAACGACGCGCAGGCGAGTCGTTTGATCATAGTTGTTGTTTTCAGCATTGGACCTCGCAAAGCGCTGCCGCGCGCCGATCCCGTCACGCGGCAGGTAGAGACAAAGCGTTCGATTCTAACGGTTTTGCACTGCAGCATCCCAAAACGCGGACCAAGCGGATTCGGGCAGTGTTCGTTGTGGGTGGCGGAAGCGGCGGCAGCGCGCGCAAACCATCAGCCGCGAATTGCAGCGCAACCGCCGCGCGCTCAGCTTGAACGCCGCGCTATCAGCGCGTCTGTTCGACCGTGATGCGCAGTGCCGCCGTCTCGGTTTGTCCCGGTTCGAGCCAGCGCAACCCCATGCCGTTGTGAATCGCATCCGGCAGGCCGAGCCAGGGCTCGACGCAGTAGAAGTCCGACTCCGCCGCTTCGGTCCACGTCGTCACGGCGTACCAGGGCACCGAGCCCGGCCGTTGCAGATCGATCGTGACGACCCGGTCAAGGCCCGGCGCGACGAGCCGCACCGGTTGGTCCGGGGTGCCGACGAGGCAATGGAAGCGGTCGTGAATGCGCGCCTCGTCAAGCGTGTAGCGTGGTTCGCCCGGCTCGGCGGCACTGATCGAGCCGTCGTCCTGCTGATAGCGCCGTTCGGTGCGCGGCAGCTCGACCGAAGTCTCGCCGCGCTGCGCATGCGGCAGCGTGAAGTAGAAATGATGTCCAGCGTAGTAAGGCAAGCGCTCCTTGCCGGTATTGGTGGTCGTGAACGTGACGTCGAGCGTGCGCGCATCGGCGAGGCTGTAGGCGGCTTCGAAACGGAAGCCGAACGGATAGCCGCCGCGCGTCGCTTCGCTGTCGGTCAGGATCATGCGCAAGCCGGCGCCGTGCACGTCGGCGTGGGCGTCGAACGGCAGGTCGCGGGCGAAGCCGTGCATCGGCAGCTCGCGTACCGTGCCGTGGGCGTCGCGCCAGAAGCCGATCTTGCCGTCGACGCGATGCCGGCCCAGAAACGGGAAGAGCAGCGGGTTGCCGCCGCGAATCCGCGCCGGGTGGCTCCAGTCGGCGTGTTCAGGCCAATGGATCACCTCTTCGCCGTCGATCGTCCATGACAGCAGACGGCCGCCGGCTTGCGGCGCGAAGCGGAGCACGGAGGTGTCCTGAGCGATCTCGAGAATGTCCGGTTGCGGAGAGTGGGGCATGGTCGATGAGCTGATGAGTGAGGGTTGAAGGTGGCCCGAAGGCCGAGTGCGCGTGAGTTGCCGTCATCGCAAGCGCATCGCAAATGCCGTGCGGCGCCACGCAAGAACAGGGATTTTGCGCTGCTTTGCGCTACGGGGAAACCCTTCTCGGGAAATTGCGGGTGTCCAAAAAATACGATCTTTACCGATAATCCGCTGACTGCCCGGTAACTCGACTGCCGGGCGAGGTCGGCTAAGGAGGCGTTATGGATCTGGCAATGACAATGGGTGTGGCTTTGTTCGGCATGTTCGCGGCAAGCACGTTCTACTTCTTCCACAAGCTCGAACGCTGATTCCCGCAGCCGCTGTCGCATTGCCGGTCCGCGATCGCGGGCCTGACGCGACACTCGGCGAGGCCGGTCTTTTCAAACCCCCGCATCTGCGATCGCCACGCGGCCACCGTTCCCGGCACGCCGTTTCTTTTGCCGCGGCGTAACAACGGTTTCCAGTTGTGACGCGACGCATCAATATTTCCTCGAATGTGGCTCAAACGCTTGGCGCTGACATTGCAGCCAGGCATAATCGGTGCGCCTTTGACGCGCCGCTTTTTCCTTTGGCGGCGCGCAGGTCCCCGACATTTTCCTTACAAGGACCGCCGCGTGAACCTGTCGTTTCTGATCTTCCTGAGCGTGCTGCAGGGCGTCACCGAACTCTTTCCGGTGAGCAGCCTCGGCCATACGCTGCTTGTGCCCGCGCTGTTCGGCATGCATATCGACGAACATGCGCCGCAGTTGCTGCCGTTCCTCGTCGCGCTGCATCTGGGCACCGCGTTCGCGCTGCTCTGGTATTTCCGTGCACGGTGGTGCGCGCTGGTGCGCGGCTTTTTCGCGTCGTTCGGCGGCCGTCGCAACGACGACGCGCACATGATGTGGGCGCTTATCATCGGCACGATTCCGGCAGGGCTCGTCGGGCTGCTGCTCGAAAAGCGCCTCGAGCAGATTTTTCACGACCTGCGTATCGTCGCGATCGCGTTGATCGTCAATGGCGTGCTGCTGTGGTTCGGCGATCGCCTGCAGCGTGCGCGTGCGCACCAGGCGCCGGAGAAGTTGACGTTTCGCCAGGCGTTTTTCGTCGGCCTTGCGCAGATCGGTGCGCTGATTCCCGGCTTCTCGCGCAGCGGCCTGACCATGATCGCCGGCAATGCGGCCGGCCTGACGACGGAGAAGGCCGCCGAGTTTTCGTTTCTGCTCGGCACGCCGATCATCTTCGCGGCCGGTCTGCTCGAAGTGCCGAAGCTGTTCCATGCGCCGGGCCAACTCGCGGACGCGCTGCTGGGCGGCGTGCTGACCGCGATCGCCGCATATCTCAGCGTGCGTTTCCTGATGCGCTATTTCGAAGGACGCGGCCGTCTGGCTTCGTTCGGTTTGTACTGCGCGATTGCCGGGGTCCTGTTCCTCGGCTGGTTTGCGTTGCATTCGCAACCGGTCTGAGTGCGTTCGACGCGTCCGCTGCCGCAAGTCATGTGCTGGCGAGCGGGGGGCGATCAGTTATAATCCGGGCCCGGCTCAGGTTGCCGAGCCCGTTTGTTTTGTGATCGAGCGACGCCGGTGCTGATTTTTGCGGACCGCAGCGAATCGCAGTGGAGGGCTGGAATTTCCGGTCCACGGTCCGGTCAGTTAGAATTTCGGTAGGCACGAACCCTGTGGTTTGCGCGAGCAGGGGTTCCAATACCCGGTACGCGGGTTCTCATTGCGGGCGATGCAGGTTATACGCTGGTGTTGCATC
This sequence comes from Paraburkholderia panacisoli, assembly GCF_008369935.1. Classification (GTDB taxonomy): domain Bacteria; phylum Pseudomonadota; class Gammaproteobacteria; order Burkholderiales; family Burkholderiaceae; genus Paraburkholderia; species Paraburkholderia panacisoli. The sequence goes on from NZ_VTUZ01000001.1 coordinate 4,494, forward strand.
GCCTCACTTCATTACGGCAGTAGCTCAGCTGGATAGAGCATCGGCCTTCTAAGCCGAGGGTGGGGGGTTCGAGTCCCTCCTGCCGTACTTCACTTCACATGCGTTCCAGCGCGCTCGCCGCGGATCGCGGCGCAGCGCGGTGCGTTTGCTGCGCTCGTGATGTGAACCGTCTGCGCGAACGCGCGCAGTACGATCAGCCTCATCTCCCGATCCAACTTCCTAGGCCGGCGCCCGCGCTTCGCCAATTGCCCGCACGTCGATCGAATCGACCCGGTTCGGATAAAACGCCAGATGCTGCGCGATCTCCTTCACCGACGCATACGGCGACTCGTAGGTCCACACCGCGTTCACCGCCCGTTCGCCGCCGATCGGCACGCTGTAATAAGCGCAGTCGCCCTTGTACGGACAGTAGGTTACGTGATCGGTGCGCACCAGCAGTGTCATCTCGACATCGTCGCGCGGCACGTAATACACCGGCGGATACGACGCTTCGCGCAACACCAGTGCCTTATTCGAATCGGCTATCACGCGGCCGGCGACGGTCACCACCACGTGGGCTCTGGCCGGCTCGACCGTGATGGGATGATCGGGACCGGGGACCTTGATGGTTTTGTCTGTCATCTGTCGAACTCCTGAATGAGTGGGCCGTCCTGCCACAGGTTGTGGCGGATCGCATGGCGGCATCGACGGGAATGATCGCGCCTTGGGTCGAAGCATACGCCGGTGGTGAAAACGCGTGCCGCCGCCGCGTGAATCGGCGACGGGGAGCGCGTGCGCCCCGGTTCGCGCGATGCAAATAAAAACGGGCAGCCGAAGCTGCCCGTCGAGGTCTCGCCATGTTGAGGATGCCGCGGACCGGTCCGCGGCATGCCGAACGCGCGTGGCCGGCCCATTATGACCGCCAGCTCAAACGGCCGCGCCCCGATACCACGCGCCCGGCCGCCACGCCCCTCACTGCTTGATGTTCAACGCCGCCGTCAAATCCCCCAGCGGCTTGCTGCCATTGCTGGCCAGTGCCGCGTCGCGCGCCGCGAGACCCGGCAGGGTCGGCAGCGAGTAACGGCGCGTGATGAAGCGCAGGATCGACGTCGTGTCGTACTGCGTGTGATCGACGTAACCTTTCTTCGCATACGGCGAGATGATCAACGCCGGAATGCGCGTACCCGGACCCCAGCGGTCGGCCTTCGGCGGCGCTACGTGATCCCAGAAGCCGCCGTTTTCGTCGTAAGTCACGACGACCAGCATGTTGTTCCACTGCGGGCTCTTCTGCAGATGCGAGATGACGTCCGCGATGTGCTGGTCGCCCGACGCGACATCGGTGTAGCCCGCGTGCTCGTTCAGGTTGCCCTGCGGCTTGTAGAACGACACTTGCGGCAATGTGCCGGCGTCGATCGCCTTGATGAACTCGGAGCCGCCGAGACCGCCGTCGAGCAGGTGCTGCGCGCGGTTCGCGGTGCCCGGTGCGAGGTCGGCAAAGTAGTTGAGCGGCTGGTGATGCGGCTGGAAGTTCGGCGCCGTCAGGTTCGCGCCGTAGATCACGTTCGACGTGCCGTTCTGCGCCGCCGACGCTGCCGCGCCCCATGCGCCGCCGTACCACGCCCACGACACCTTCGCATCGTTCAGCAGGTCGCCGATGTGCTTCTGCGTCTGCGGCGGCAAGGTGGTGGCCTGGGACGGATCGGCGAGATTCGCGTCGCCGCCCGTCGCCGCCTTGTTGCCGCTCGGCTGATACGGCGGCTGCATCGTGTTGATCGCGTAGAAGTCAGGCGTCAGGTTGCCCGACAGCACGTACTTGGGCGGCCCGCTCTGAGCGGATGCCGGCGAGTTCGACGCGAGCTTCAGCGTGACGCCGTCGCTTTGCACCGCCGAGATCGAGCCGGCCGCCGGGCTCTTGTCCGCGTTCGGATAAACCGGCGTGCATGCGCACACGAGCCACTGGTGGTTCAGGAACGAGCCGCCGAACGCGCCCATGAAGAAATTGTCGGCAAGCGTGTATTGCTGCGCGATCTTCCACAGCGGCAGCTTGTCGGCGTTGAGCGTGTAGTGACCCATCACGAGGCCGCCCGAATCCGCCCATGCGGCGAACTTGTCGTTCTTGCCGCCGTTGATCTGCATCTGGTTCTCGTAAAACCGGTGATACAGATCGCGCGTCGTCGCGGTGATCGGCGTGTTGAAACCCTTCGGATCGTCGATCGCGAACGGGCTGTTCGGCAGATTGGCCGTCATCGCCTGCGTGACGGCCGGCGTTACGCCGGTTTGCGTCAGGCCGTTCCACACCAGCGGCAGCGTCGCGAGCGGCGTGCCGTCGCGATCCAGCTGCGTGGCGCTCGTCGCGCTGACGTTCTGCAGCCCGTTCGCGCCGGGGAAGTTGCCGTACAGATTGTCGAAGCTGCGGTTTTCCGCGTAAATCACCACGACGTTTTTGATCGAGCTGATGTCCGGCTGCGTGATTTCGCTGCCGCCGCACGCATAAAGGCTCAGCGCTGCCGCGATCGCGATCGGCGTCGCGCAGATCAGTTTCTTGTTCATTTGAATGGGTTCTCTCTCTCGCATTGGGGACGGGCCATACGCATTGCTTACGCGAACGACCGCCGGCGAAAGTTTGGCAATGCAATTTGACAGAAAGATGTAATTAATTACGAAAAGCCTGTTTTGAAGTTCCATTCGTCGGCTAGGTGTCATCTAAGCGACATCGGAATGAAATACGCTCCCGGGCTTCAGAATCGCAAACTCACATCGTTCATATGCGGATTGGTCTGGCGGGGATTCGGCAATTCAGGGTGCGGCGGGGCAACCGGGCGGAGAGCGCCGGCTCGCGGCAAGCGGCAGCCGTTGCGCTGGCGGCGGTGACGGTGGCGATGGCGCTTGCCGGCTGTGATGCGGGCGTGGCTGGCGCAGGTAACAGCGCAAGTGCGAATGCAGGTCCGGGCGCGACTTCCGCGTTAAGCGCCAACGGTGCCGCCGCTGCCGCGTCCGTTACGACGGCGTCCGCGGTGCAGGTCGTGGCGCATGGCGGCGGTCAGTCGCGCGCGCAAGTCTACGAATCGGTGCGGCAGATGACGGCGCTCGGCAAGCAGCTCTTTTTCGACGCGTCGCTATCGGGCTCGGGCAAGCTGGCTTGCGCGTCGTGCCACAGTCCGGATCACGGCTTCGCGCCGGCCAACGCGCTGTCGGTGCAGCCTGGCGGCAGCGACATGCACCGCACCGGCCTGCGCGCCGCGCCGACGTTGAAGTACCTGCAATCGGTGCCGGCGTTCGCCGAGCACTATCACGAGTCCGACGACGAAGGCGACGAAAGCGTCGATGCCGGTCCGACCGGCGGCCTGACCTGGGACGGCCGGGTCGACCGTGGCGGCGACCAGGCGCGCATCCCGCTGTTGTCGTCGTTCGAGATGGGCAGCACGCCGGCCAGGATCACTGCGGCGGTCAAGGCCGCGCCTTACGCCGGCGCTTTTCGCGCGGCGTTCGGCGAGCATATCTTCGACAACGACGACGCCACCTTCAAAGCGGTGCTGCAAGCGCTCGAAACGTTCGAGCAGGCGCCCGAGGTGTTCTACCCGTACACCAGCAAGTACGACGCGTATCTTGCGGGCAACGCGCAACTGACGCCGGCCGAACTGCACGGCTTGCAACTTTTCAACGACGAACAGAAAGGCAATTGTGCGAGCTGCCACATCAGCCAGCGCACCAAAGACGGCGCGCCGCCGCAATTCAGCGATTTCGGCCTGATCGCGATCGGCGTGCCGCGCAACCGCGCGCTGCCGGCCAATCGCGACCCGCACTTCTACGACCTTGGCGCCTGCGGGCCGGAACGCACCGACCTGAAGGCGCGCGACGAGTTTTGCGGGATTTTCCGCACGCCGACGCTGCGCAACGTCGCGTTGAAGAAGAGCTTTTTCCACAACGGTATCTACCATTCGCTCGATCAGGTGCTGCGTTTTTACGCCGAACGCGACACCAACCCGGAGAAGTTCTATCCGGTGTCGAAGGGCAAGGTGCGGAAGTTCGACGATCTGCCGCAGCGGTACTGGGCCAATCTGAACACGGAGGCGCCGTTCGATCGCAAACCGGGCGACAAACCGGCGCTCGACGAAGCCGAAATCAAGGACGTGGTGGCGTTTCTGAATACGCTCACCGATGGGTATCAGGTGTCCGGTGCGAAGCCCGGCGCGGTGGCTGGGATGGCGGTTCCGCGCGTGGCCGCGAATTGAAAGCAAGCGCGGCTCGCAATCGCGACGACAAGCCCCGCACGGGTCGCGGCGCAGCGCATCGCGTCGCGCGTGCTCAGTCGTGCATATCGCCGAGAATGGTGTAGCAGGCGGCGAGCAGCACCGCGAAGGACACCAGCAGGCAGGCAATGCCGACGCGCGTCAGCAGATTGGGCCAACGCGCGACCGGTAGCGCGTCCATTTCTGCGATGCGCGCCGTCTGGCCGGGATCGCGGCCGATCGCGACAGGCACGAGTGCCACGCAGATCAGCGCGAGGGTCACGACAAAGATTTTCAGGGCGGAGAAGGTGCTCATGGCGAGCTGTCTGAGGCCTGACGGCTGCGGGGACGAAAAATAAATCTTAAAAATACGTTCCATAGGACGATATGAGACACATCCTAAAATTGACGGCAACCGCGCTGCGCGGTCCCTTCGAAGGCGGCATGCTATGCTTTTGAGGTCCAGATCAAGCGTTGCCGCGCGTGGCCCGAGATCGTCCAGAACACTTTCGAGGAGAATCCTTCATGTCGATGCGAACCCGTGTACTGCTTCACCTGGCCGGCGCCGGCCTGCTGCTGGGCGGTGCGATCGGCGCGCAAGCGGCGAATCTCGATTTTTTGCACGACACCCCGATGGCGTACATGAAGCAGCGCGACATCGACTCGGTCAAGAAGGCGGTGTTCAGCGCGCTCAACGAGCAGAAGGACGGCACTAGCGTCACCTGGGTCAACGAAGGCACCGGCAACAGCGTGAAGATCGACGCGACCATTACCGTCGCCAGCACCGCCAACGACGGTGGGCGCACCTGCCGCGACCTCGGCGTGATGCTGAATGCGAAAGGGCAGTCGATGAACCTACACCCGCAGTTTTGCAAGCAAGGCAGCGGCACCTGGCAATTGCAGAAAAAGTAATGAGCATGCAGGCCGTGATGGCAACGCGCGCAGGCCGGTCAGCGGCGCGGCTCGCCACCGTGTATTGCCGCGGCACACTGCGACGATGAGCCCGCGGGTCATTTCGTGCGGCATCGTTCTGCTTGACCCGGACGGTCGCGTGCTGCTCGCGCACGCCACCGAGACGTCGCATTGGGACATTCCGAAAGGGCACGGCGAGGAGGGCGAAGCGCCGCACGTCACGGCGCTGCGCGAGATGGTCGAGGAGACCGGCATCGCGATCGAGCCTGACCGCCTGAAGGACCTTGGCCTGTACGTCTACCGGCGCGACAAGGATCTGCATCTGTTCGCCGCGCGTGCCGCCGCCGCCGAACTCGACCTGAGTTCATGCACCTGCACGTCGTTGTTTCCGCGACGCTCGGACGGCACGCTGATTCCCGAAATGGACGCGTACCGCTGGGCCGCGATTGACGAAATCCCCAAGTATGCGAGCCGCAGTCTGACGCGGCTTTTTCAGACCACGCTGTCGCTGGCGGAGCTGCATCGGACACTGTAGCGTCGGCGGGTGGGCGGGGGCGGCGGAGGGCCGCTTATGAGCGGGCAGAGGCACGCATGAACGGGCAGCAGACGAAACGCGTAGATCCGCCGGCGCGCGGGCCGCGCGCCTCAGGCGTAACCCTCACGCTCAGTCGAGCGCGTGGTCGTTCGGATGCGCGAACAGCGCGCGGTTCTGTTCCGACAGCGGAAAATTAAGATTGATGCCGTGTGGCGGAATGGGTTGCGTGAACCACTGCTTGTACAGGCGTTCCGCCTCGCCGGAAGTCTGCCCGCGTGCGATCACCCCGTTCACCAGATTGCGGAACGGCTCGTCGCCCTTGCGGAACATGCACGCGTAGGCTTCGGAGCCGAGCGGTGTGCCCGTCACCACGAAGTCGTCGGGACGCGGGTCGGTCGCACGGAAGCCGTACACGATCGGCTCGTCCATCACGAAGGCCACCGCCCGATCTTCCTTGAGCGCGGTGAATGCTTCCTGATGATCGCGCGCACTGGTGATGCGCATGTTCAGATGCTTGTCGGTGTTCAGACGGCGCAACAAGCGTTCGTCGGACGTGCCTGCGGTCGTCACGACCGGCTTGCCGGCCAGGTCGGCGAAATCCGTAATGCCGCTATTCTTGCGCGTGATCATGCGCACCGTGTACTGGAAGAAGCTATTCGAGAAGGCGGCCACGTTTTCGCGCTCCACCGTGTGCGTGGTCGAGCCGCACTCCAGATCGATCTGGTTGTTCTGCAGCATCGGCGTGCGGTTCGACGAGGTCACGGTGATTTCGTGCACCTTCAGTTGCGGCATGCCAAGCGTCTTGCGGATTTCATCGACGATTTGCAGCGCGATGGTCTGCGAGTAGCCGATCGTGTGTTTGCCGTCGAAGTACGAGAAGGGGATCGACGCCTCACGCACGCCGAGCACGACCACACCGTCGTCGTGAATCTTCTTCAGTGTGCCGGTGAGTTCGTCCGCGCGGGCCGGGCAGGCAAGCGACGCCGCGCCGAACGTGGCCAGCGCCACCAGTGCGCAACGCGCGCGATGCGCGAAGCGTGCCGCGTGAGCGGTGCACGCGGCGGGAACGGCACGCATGCGAGTTGCGCGGCGTGAGCCTTGAGCCGTGCCTGTCGTCATCGCCCTGTTACTCGCCATGCTGCGGGCTGCAACTTTCATCGGGTCTCCCTGACTGGCGCGTCCAACAGGCCGCGCCGTCACTGTCGATGGAACATCATGCAACGAAACGGCGTGCACCTCGTGAGCGAGATGCACGCCGTATTCAACTTCCCAACTTCAGATGCGTTACTGACGGTAGCCGCTCCAGCTTACGCCGGCTTGCCCCAGCTGTCGCGCAAGCTGACGATGCGATTGAACACGGGTTTGCCCGGCTGCGAATCGACACGGTCGGCGACGAAATAGCCGTGGCGCTCGAACTGGTAGCGCTGTTCCGGCAGCGCGTCGCGCGCGCCCGGTTCCAGGTACGCGTTGACTACGCGTTTCGAATCCGGATTCAGCGCTTCGAGGAAGTCGCGGCCGCCGGCGTCCGGCTGCGGCTCCTTGAACAGCCGGTCGTAGATGCGTACTTCAGCCGGGCAGGCGGCGGCCGCGCTGACCCAGTGAATGTTGCCCTTGACCTTGTAGGTGTTCGCGCCTTCGGTGCCCGATTTGCTGTCCGGGAAGTAGTTGCAGTGGACCGCGACGACGTTGCCGTTCTCGTCCTTGTCCGCGCCCGTGCATTCGATCACGTAGCCGTAGCGCAGCCGCACCTTGTTGCCGGGGAACAGGCGGAAGTAGCCCTTCGGCGGCGCTTCGTTGTAGTCATCGCGCTCGATCCACAGTTCGCGCGAAATCGGAAACTCGCGCAGACCCTGTTCCGGATGATGCGGATGGACCGGCGCGCTGCACGGCTCGGTGGCGCCTTCGGGGAAGTTGTCGATGATCAGCTTCAGCGGATCGAGCACGGCGGCCGTGCGCGGCGCCTTGTCGTCGAGATCGTCGCGCAGCGCACCTTCGAACACGCTCATGTCGATCCACGAGTCGACCTTGGTGACGCCGATGCGTTCGCAGAACAGCTGGATCGCCTCGGGCGTGAAGCCGCGCCGGCGCACGCCGACGATGGTCGGCAGGCGCGGGTCGTCCCAGCCGTCTACGTGGCCTTCGTTCACCAGTTGCAGCAGCTTGCGCTTGCTGGTGATCGCGTAGGTCAGGTTCAGACGCGAGAACTCGATTTGTTGCGGCAGCGGGCGCGTGAAGACGCCCGCTTCGGCCAGCTCGTTCAAAATCCAGTCGTACAGCGGCCGATGGTCTTCGAACTCCAACGTGCACAGCGAATGCGTGATGTTTTCGAGCGCGTCCGAGATGCAGTGCGTGTAGTCGTACATCGGATACACGCACCATTTGTCGCCGGTGCGGTAGTGGTGCGCGAAGCGGATCCGGTAGATCACCGGGTCGCGCATGTTGAAGTTCGGCGACGACATGTCGATCTTCGCGCGCAATACGTGCTCGCCTTCCTTGAACTCGCCGGCCTTCATGCGGCGGAACAGGTCGAGGTTCTCGTGCACCGAGCGCTCGCGGAAGCGCGACGGCGTGCCGACTTCCGTGGCCGAGCCGCGGTTCGCGCGCATTTCTTCGGCCGACTGGCTGTCCACGTAGGCCTTGCCGCGCTCGATCAGCAGTTCGGCAAACTCGTACAGCTTGTCGTAGTAGTCGCTCGCGTAATAGAGCTCTTCCTTGCCGTCTTTTTCCCATTCGAAGCCGAGCCAGCGCACCGAGTCGATGATGGAATCGACGTATTCGACGCTTTCCTTTTCCGGATTGGTGTCGTCAAAGCGCAGATGGCACACGCCGCCGTAGCTGCGCGCGACGCCGAAGTTCAGGCAGATGCTTTTGGCGTGACCGATGTGCAGATAGCCGTTCGGCTCGGGCGGAAAGCGCGTTTCGACCCGCTGGCCCCACTTGCCGGTGCGGTTGTCGTCGTCAATGATGTTGCGGATGAAATTGGATGCCGCTGGCGCGTCGTTGCGTTCGGTATTCATGCGAGAAGGTGAGAGTCTGTCGGGGACGCGTGGTGCGCCCACTTATCCGACAATTCTACCTGAGCAGTCCGCTGGCGGCAGGCGAATGCGGCGCACAGCCAACGTTTGAGCGCTTTTGATGCGGATGCGGGGCCGCGCGGGCGCTGTAACAGGAGGTAAAACGTTTTGTTCGCGCAGCCGCCGGCGACTTAGGATGCCAGCGGCGCGGGTTCGTCAGCGGGGTGTGGCGCAGGTGCCGCGGATGGCCAGCGCATGGTGCTTTCCTATGCCGCACGGCGTTCGTGCGGCGCGAGAGGGTTCATGCTGGCGAGGGCAGACCGCCTCTTCAGGCCGCGCCCGGTCCGCATTCAAGCGTCCATTCACGCCGCGTTCGACGGTCATGCCGCTTTGACCCACCTTTGGTCCGCTTCGGACCGCATGCTGGCCGCACACGGTTGGCATGAACGCGGAGGTGGCCCGCAGAGCGCAAAACGTGGCGAGCGGGTTGCCGTTTCGCGGCGTGTGTGCCCGCCACTCGATATTTCCGGGGCCGTGCAGCCTGCGCGTCGACGCGCAGCGCGCGCACTCGTCGCAGCCGTCCACTCAGGCCGCACCGCCCACTGCACCTTGCACGAACGAGCGCCGTTCGTGCACCATGGCGCCCTTAGTTGCCGGAGTTTCTCGGATGTCTGTCCCGACGCACGGCGCGCCTCGCGCGCTTTTCGCTTCTTTGTCCTCGTCCCGGATCGCGCGCGCCGCGGTTCTATGCGCCGCGTTCGGCGTGTTAGCCGGCGGCGCCGTCGCGCCCGCCCCCGCGCTGGCGAAAACCGCGCCGCCCAAGCCCGCGCTCGACGCATCGGCGGTGGCCGTGCCGGATCGCTATAGCGCCGACACCGCACAGCAGATCTTCGCTGCCGGCGGCAACGCGGTGGATGCCGCCGTCGCGATCGCCTTCACGTTGGCCGTGACGCGTCCTGACGCGGGGAATATCGGCGGGGGTGGGTTCATGACGCTGTTCATGGACGGCAAGCCGTACTTTCTCGACTACCGCGAGCGCGCGCCGCAACAGGCGACCCGCGACACGTACCTCGACGACAAGGGCAACCTGGTGCCGGGCATGAGCGTCGTCGGCCACCGCGCGGTGGGTGTGCCGGGGACCGTCGAGGGCATGTGGGAAGCGCAGCAGCGTTTCGGCAAACTGAAGTGGAAGCAGGTGCTCGCGCCCGCCATCCGCTATGCGACCGACGGCTTCGAGGTCGATCCGTCGCTGCAGCAGCGTCGCGACGCGGCGGCGAAGAATTTCGCCGGCAAGACCAATTTCGATGCGTACTTCTCGGGTCTGAAGGCGGGCGCGACGTTCCGTCAGCCCGAACTCGCGCAGACCTTGTCGCGGATCGCCGGCGATGGCGGCCGCGAGTTCTACGAAGGTCGCACGGCGGACCAGATCGCCCGGCAGATGTACGGCCATGGCCTCGTCACGAAGCAGGACCTGATTCAATACAAGGCGGTGTGGCGCCAGCCGCTCTCCGCCGACTGGAACGGCTACCGCGTGATCACCGCGCCGCCGCCGAGTTCGGGTGGGATCGGGCTGATCCAGATGCTGAAGATGAAAGCCGATCTGAAACCGGCATTCGACGGCATCGAGTTGAATTCGGCGCCGTATATTCACCTGATCGCGCAGATCGAGGACCGCGTATTTGCTGACCGGCAGCGCTATCTCGGCGATCCGGATGCGGAAAAGGTGCCGGCGGCCAAACTGATCGACGACGCCTACCTCGCGCAGCGCGCCGGCGAAGTCAAACCCGACGAAGTGCCGGGCGCGACGCCGGTCAAGGCGGGCCTCGGCGACGCGCTGCCGGAGAAGGCGCAAACCACGCATTTCTCGGTCGTCGACAAATGGGGCAATGCGGTGTCGAACACGTACACGCTCAACGGCGATTTCGGCGCGGGTGTGGTGGTGGACGGCGGCGGCTTCCTGCTGAACGACGCGATGGACGACTTCGTCACCAAGCCGGGCAGCGAGAGCGCGGGCGGCGTGAGTGGCGCGGAGGCCAATACGGTGGCACCGGGGCGTCGCCCGCTTTCGTCGATGACGCCCACGCTTCTGCTGAAGGACAACAAGGTGGCGCTGGTGATCGGCACGCCGGGCGGCTCGCGCATCCTGACGTCGATTTTCCAGGTGATGACCAACCTGTACGACTTCAACATGGCGCCCACTGACGCGCTTGCCGCGATGCGTTTCCATCATCAACTGCTGCCGCAGAAGACGATCTATTTCGAGCCGTTCCATCCAGTCACGGGCGAGCTTGCCGAGCAGTTGAAGGCGATGGGCTACACGCTGGAAGAGCAGTCGTTCAACGGCGATGTGCAGCTGATCCGCGTGGAGGGTACAGCGCCTGAGCCGGCGGCGGACCCGCGCGGGGTGGGCGTGGGGCGGGTGATCCGGTGAGGCTGGGCGTTCGGCTGCGGTGAGCGGATGCGATAAGCGAACCGCAGCAGGCGAACGGGCATCAGGCGGAGCGCGACCAGCACGCAATCGCACGCAACCAGCACGCAACCAGCAGGCAACAAAAAAACCGACCACAAGCGGGAAAGCGGGATGAGCGAACAAAAACTGAACACACTCGTGCTGCCGGGTTATCAGAACTCCGGCGCCGGTCACTGGCAAACGCGCTGGGAAGAACGCGATCCCACATTCGCGCGAGTGCAAATGCCCGACTGGGATCATCCCGCTCGCGACGCGTGGTGCCGTGCGCTCGACGCCGCGGTGGCCGCCGCCGATGCGCCGGTGATGTTCGCAGCCCACAGTCTCGGCTGCCTGACGACGGCTTTCTGGGCGTCGCAGTACGCGAGCGCGGCGCAGCTTGCGAAAGTGGCGGGCGCCTTGCTGGTCGCGGTGCCCGATCCGGCCGGGCCGCATTTTCCACAGGACGCCAGCGGGTTCGCGCCGGTGCCGCTCACCCGTTTGCCGTTCCCGACCATGGTCGTGGCGAGCAGCGACGATCCCTACGGGGGCGTGCCGTTTTCACGGACCTGCGCGAACGGATGGGGCAGCCGCTGGGTGGACATCGGCGAGCGCGGCCACATCAACGCGGACAGCGGCCTTGGCGATTGGGACGAAGGGCGGCGCTGGCTGGCTTCGCTCGCCGCGCAGGGCTGAACTTGCGGCGATGCGAGGACCGGCCCCGCATCGCCAGCACAACCTGGTACGTCAAATCACCGACTTCGCCCGCAACGCCGCAACCGCCGCATCGTCATAACCGAGCACGTCGCGCAAGATGCTCTCGGTGTGCTCGCCGAGCATAGGCGGATGAGCCAGCGCCTCGGGCGGCGTCCCGCTCATATTGATCGGATTGCGCACCAGCTTGACCGTGCCGCCCGACGGATGCGGCAGATCGACCTGCATCCCGCGCGCCACCACCTGCTCGTTCTCGAACACTTCGGCGAGATCGTTGATCGGCCCGCACGGCACGCCTGCCGCTTCGAGTGCGCCAATCCATTGCTGCTTGTCTTGCAGACGGACCATGTCGGCGAGGATCGGCACGAGGATGTCGCGATGGCGCACGCGCGCCGGATTGGTCGCGAAACGCTCGTCGTCAGCGAGTTCGGGCCGGCCGCCCGCTTCGACGAACTTGCGGAACTGCCCGTCGTTGCCGACCGCGACGATGATCCAGCCGTCGCTCGTCTGGAAGGTCTGATACGGCACGATGTTCGGATGCGCATTGCCCCAACGCACCGGCGGCTGGCCGCTCGCCAGATAGTTCGAATTCATGTTGGCGAGCATCGCCACCTGCACGTCGAGCAGCGCCATGTCGATGTATTGACCTTCGCCCGTGCGGTCGCGGTGGGTGAGCGCGGTGAGCACGGCGATGGTCGAATACATGCCGGTCATCAGGTCGGCGATGGCGACGCCGGCCTTTTGCGGACCGCCGCCGGGCTGGCCGTCGCGCTCGCCGGTAATGCTCATGAAGCCGCCGATTCCCTGCACGATGAAGTCGTAGCCGGCGCGCTGCGCATACGGCCCGGTCTGCCCGAAGCCCGTCACCGAGCAATAGATCAGATCGGGCTTCACTTCCTTGAGCGACGCGTAGTCGAGCCCATACTTCTTCAACTGGCCGACCTTGTAGTTCTCCAGCACCACGTCGCTCTGCGCAGCCAGTTCGCGGATGATCCGCTGGCCTTCGGGCGATGCGATGTCGACCGTGACCGAGCGCTTGTTGCGGTTCGCCGCGAGGTAGTACGCGGCCTCGTGCGTGTCGGTGCCCTGCGGCGTCTTGAGATACGGAGGGCCCCAGTGGCGGGTGTCGTCGCCGACCTCGGGGCGTTCGATCTTGATGACGTCGGCGCCGAAATCGGCGAGCGTTTGCGCGCACCAGGGGCCGGCGAGCACGCGGGTGAGATCCAGCACGCGGATATGACTGAGAGCGCCCATATTGATCAAATGTCTCCTAGGTAGCCAGGCAGCGCGCAAGGCGCCGCGGATCGGGGCAATCTTAAGCGATTCGCGCAGGTCTGCGCACTCAGCCGGACGGCATAGGACAGTTCGGCGCGTCCCGAGATGGCGCGTGGTCCAGGCCACGCGCGGCCAAACCCGGTCAAACCTGGCCGAACGGCCAACGTACCGGGCGCGCCGTCGCGCAGCCGCGCCGATCCCGTATAATCAGTCGTTTAAGAAACAAACAGTTGGCGCATCCCACGATGCCGCCGGTAACAGCCAGGACCGTCCCCCGCACGCTATGAAAGCCGCCGAAATCCGCGAGAAATTCCTCAAGTTCTTCGAATCGAAGGGCCATACGATCGTTCGCTCGTCGAGCCTTGTGCCCGGCAACGACCCGACCCTGCTCTTCACCAATTCTGGAATGGTGCAGTTCAAAGATGTGTTCCTCGGCGCGGAATCGCGTCCGTATTCGCGTGCCACGACCGCGCAGCGCAGCGTGCGCGCGGGCGGCAAGCACAACGATCTGGAAAACGTCGGCTACACCGCGCGTCACCACACGTTCTTCGAAATGCTGGGCAATTTCTCGTTCGGCGACTACTTCAAGCGCGACGCGATCCACTACGCGTGGGAATTGCTGACCGGCGTGTACCAGCTGCCGAAAGACAAGCTGTGGGTCACCGTCTATCAGGAAGACGACGAGGCGCACGACATCTGGGCGAAGGAAGTGGGCGTGCCGGTCGAGCGCATCATCCGCATCGGCGACAACAAGGGCGCGCGCTACGCATCGGACAACTTCTGGCAAATGGCCGACACCGGTCCGTGCGGCCCGTGCTCGGAAATCTTCTACGACCACGGCCCGGACGTGTGGGGCGGCCCGCCGGGATCGCCTGAGGAAGACGGCGACCGTTACATCGAGATCTGGAATCTCGTGTTCATGCAGTTCAACCGCGACGCGCAAGGCAACATGACGCCGCTGCCCAAGCAGTGCGTGGACACCGGCATGGGGCTGGAGCGTATCGCGGCGGTGCTGCAGCACGTGCACAGCAACTATGAGATCGACCTGTTCCAGGCGCTTATCACGGCTGCGGGGCGCGAAACCGGCGTGAGCGATCTGACGAACAACTCGCTGAAGGTGATCGCCGATCACATCCGCGCATGCTCGTTCCTGATCGTCGACGGCGTGATTCCGGGCAACGAAGGCCGCGGCTACGTGCTGCGCCGGATCGTGCGCCGCGCGATCCGCCACGGCTACAAGCTGGGCAAGAAGGGCTCGTTCTTCCACCGCATGGTGGCGGACCTCGTCGCGCAGATGGGCGGCGCATACCCCGAACTGAAAGAAGCCGAACAACGCGTCACCGACGTGCTGCGTCAGGAAGAAGAGCGCTTTTTCGAAACCATCGAGCACGGCATGTCGATTCTCGAGAGCGCGCTGGCCGACCTCGAAGCGAAGGGCCGCAAGACGCTCGACGGCGAACTCGCATTCAAGCTGCACGACACCTACGGTTTCCCGCTGGACCTGACCGCGGACGTGTGCCGCGAGCGCGAAGTGACGGTCGACGAATCCGCTTTCGACGAAGCGATGGCGCGTCAGCGCGAGCAGGCGCGCGCGGCGGGCAAGTTCAAGATGGCGCAAGGCCTCGAATACTCGGGCGCGAAGACCACGTTCCACGGATACGAAGAAATCGTCTTCGACGACGCGAAGGTGGTTGCGCTGTATGTGGACGGCGCGTCGGTGCGGGAAGTGGCGCACGGCCAGCAGGCGGTCGTGGTGCTGGATCACACGCCGTTCTACGCGGAGTCGGGCGGCCAGGTGGGTGACCAGGGCGTGCTGGCCAACGCTAGCGTGCGCTTCGCGGTCACCGACACGCTGAAAGTACAGGCCGACGTGGTCGGCCATCACGGCACGCTCGAGCAGGGCACGCTGAAGGTGGGCGACGTCGTCAAGGCGGAAATCGACGCGGTGCGCCGCGCCCGCACGGCCCGCAACCACTCGGCCACGCACCTGATGCACAAGGCGCTGCGCGAGGTGCTCGGCTCGCACGTGCAGCAGAAGGGCTCGCTCGTCGACCCGGACAAGACCCGTTTCGACTTCGCGCACAACGCGCCGATGACGGACGAGCAGATCCGCCGTGTCGAAGAGATCGTCAACGCCGAAGTGCTGGCGAACGCGCCGGGCATCGTGCGCGTGATGCCGTTCGACGAAGCGGTGAAGGGCGGCGCAATGGCGCTGTTCGGCGAAAAGTACGGCGACGAAGTGCGCGTGCTCGACCTGGGTTTCTCGCGTGAATTGTGCGGCGGTACGCACGTGCATCGCAGCGGCGACATCGGCTTCTTCAAGATCGTGATGGAAGGCGGCGTGGCGGCGGGCATCCGTCGTGTTGAAGCGATCACGGGCGACAACGCCGTGCGCTTCGTGCAGGACCTCGACGCACGCATCAATGCGGCTGCGGCGGTGTTGAAGGCGCAGCCCTCGGAACTGACGCAGCGGATCAGCCAGGTGCAGGATCAGGTGAAGTCGCTGGAGAAAGAACTGAGCGCGCTGAAGTCGAAGCTGGCTTCGAGCCAGGGCGACGAGCTGGCCGGTCAGGCGATCGAAGTGGGCGGCGTGCACGTGCTGGCGGCCACGCTGGACGGCGCGGACGTCAAGACGCTGCGCGAGACGGTCGACAAGCTGAAGGACAAGCTGAAGAGCGCGGCGATCGTGCTGGCTTCGGTCGAAGGCGGCAAGGTGAGCCTGATCGCCGGCGTGACGGCTGACGCCAGCAAGAAGGTCAAGGCTGGCGATCTGGTCAACTTCGTCGCGCAGCAGATCGGCGGCAAGGGCGGCGGCCGTCCGGACATGGCGCAGGCTGGCGGCACCGAGCCGGCGAACCTGCCCGCCGCGCTGGCTGGCGTCAAGGCTTGGGTCGAAGGCCAGCTTTGATTCGGGTTTGATGGGGCCACGCGGGGCGCCGGTCGTTTCGGCGAGTCGCGTGGCCCAGGTTTTTTGTTGCGAAGTCGCGCTGCCGGATTGTGTCGTGGCGCGGATCACTGTTTGATATGCGGTCGGGCCTGTGGTTGATTCGCGATTTGCTTTGCGGTTCGGCTTCGGCGGCGGATATCCGCCGCCGCAGGCAACGATCAGGCGATGCCCGCATTCGCGGCCGCCGCGTCCTCCGTTCCCCCCGTTGCGCCTGCCATCGCGGCCGTATCCCCTTCGTCAGCCGTCACGAGCGTGCGCCGCAGCGCATTGAGCGCGGACGAAAAATGCCCGCGTCGCCACACGAGCAGCGTCTCGATCATGCCGATATCAGGCAGTTCATGAACCGCGATATTGCTGGCATCGGTTTGCAGATCCAGCACTGAGCGCGGCGCCACTGCCACCCCTGCACCGGCCGCCACGCACGCGACGATCGCGTGATAGGAGCCAAGCTCCAGCACGCGCGCCGGCCTCACGCCGTGTTCCAGATACCACTTCTCGATATAAGCCCGGTACGCGCAGCCACGCTCGAACGCGATCAGCGTCGATAGCGCGACATCGCGCACTTCGCGTATCGGCCGATGCCCGCGCGGCGTGAGCATCACCAGCTCTTCCTTGAATACCGGCACCGTCTCGAACAGGTCGCTGAGCGCGGCCGGGTCGAGCGGCGTCGCCACCAAAGCGGCATCCACTTCGAATTCCCGCACCCGCTCGATCAGCTTGCCGGTCGTGCCGGTCTCAAGTTCTAGCGCAACGGCGGGCCACTGCTGGTGATATTGCGCGAGCAATCCGGGCAGGCGTGTCGCCGCGACGCTCTCCATCGTGCCCAGGCGCAGGCGCCCGCTCGGACGATCCTCGCGCACGGCGTGACGGGCTTCGTCGGCGAGTGCGAGCAGGCGCTCCGCGTAAGGCAGCAGCGTTTCGCCCGCGGGCGTCAGCACGAGGCGGCGGCCGTCGCGGATGAACAGGTCGGTGCCGAGCTGCTCTTCCAGTTGCTTGATGCGTGTCGTGACGTTCGACTGCACACGATTGAGCTTGGCAGCGGCGCGCGTCACGCCGTTTTCCCGCACGACCGCGCGAAAAATGGTCAAGGCGGCCAGATCCATGATTCTCTCCGGGCGATGGCTGATATCCGAATTATTCATTTTTCGTGATCAAAAGGTCAAGCTAATATCCATTGAACGAACCCGGCCTGACCGTCATTGGCCATCACCTGGCGCCGAATCATGAACGACCTCGCTTCGCACGCATACGACCGCTTCGCCGAACCTCACGCCGCGCGCCGCGCGGCGCTCGCCTGCATGGTGACGCTGGCCGTCACCCTCGGGATCGGGCGTTTCGCCTTCACGCCGCTGTTGCCGCTGATGCTTCATGGCAGCGCCTTCGGTCAGCCACAACTCGACATCCAGCACGGCGGCTGGCTGGCGTCGTTCAACTACGCAGGGTATTTCGCCGGCGCGGTCAGTTGCGCCGCGCTGCGGGTCGAGCCGGCGCGCATGGTGCGCGTGGGGCTCGTCGCGACGGTTCTGCTGACGCTGGCGATGGGCGTCACGAGTCACTTCTGGGTGTGGGCGGTGGTGCGCTTCGTCGCCGGCGCGGTCAGCGCGTGGACTTTCGTATTCGCGTCCCAGTGGGGCTTGCGACGCCTCGCCGAACTCGGGGCGCACGGCTGGAGCGGAGTGATTTACACCGGGCCGGGCGCGGGGATCGTAGGGACGGGGGTGCTGGTGAGCGTTGCGGGCGGCTTTGGCGCGACCGCGGGATGGATCGGCTTCGGCCTGATCGGTGCGGTTTTGTCGGTGGTGGTTTGGCCGGAGTTTCGGGAGGCGGCGGGTGTCGGCGGGGAAGGGGCGCGTCGTCGTGGACGCGGGCCGGTTGCTGAGGTGAATGCGGGCCGGAATGGGACGAGCCGGTCTTCTAACGGCCGCGCTGCCGTCAGCGAACGCAGCGCAAACCGACCCGCCGCCAGCGAACCGGCCGTCGGCCAATCTCCCGCGAGCCAGCGCGCGGCCATCCAACTCGCCAGTGAACGCGCAACCGGCCACACCCCGCACCGCGCCGACGCCATCTGGCTGATCCTGCTCTACGGCATCCCCGGCTTCGGCTACATCATCACGGCGACCTTTCTGCCCGTCATCGCGCGTCATGCGTTGCCGGGCTCTTTCTGGCCCGATCTGTTCTGGCCGATGTTCGGCGCGGCGCTGATCGTCGGCGCGCTGCTGGGCGCGCGCCTGCCGGGGCATTGGGATAACCGCGCGCTGCTCGCCGGCTGCTATGTGCTGCAGGCCATTGGTATCGCGCTCGGCATCGTCTGGCCGACGGCAGGCGGTTTCTCGCTTGGCAGCATGCTGATCGGCCTGCCGTTCACCGCGATCACGCTGTTCGCGATGCGCGAGGCGCGGCGCCTGCGCGGGGACGACGCGGCCGGCCTGATGGGGTACGCCACGGCGGCCTACGGCGTCGGCCAGATCGTCGGTCCGCTGGTTGCCGCGCCGATTGCGGAGCACACGGGGTCGTTCTCGCCGGCGCTGTGGCTGGCGGCGGGTGCGTTGATGGTGGGTGCGGCGGGGCTGATCGCGGTCGCTCATCGGCCGCAGCCGCAGCGCCGTGACCGTATGCCGGATTGCGGCTGCAACTAACGGCCGCGAAAGCGCTCGCGCGACGGCGCCGTGCGAATAAGGTGCTGTCGAGCCGGCCATCGCGGCCAAACCCAAACTCCAATCCAAACCCCGCGCTCCGCAACTCCCCACACCCGCAACAAATAACGCACAAGCGCACTAAAATGACCGCTTTCCGTCATTACACGCGCCCGCAACCGGCGCATCGCCACCATGCAACATTTCGCGTCCGACAACTACGCCGGCATCTGCCCCGAAGCGCTCGACGCGCTGATCGCCGCCAACAACAGCGGCCACGAGCCGGCCTACGGCGACGACTCCTGGACCAATCAGGTCTGCGACCGTCTGCGCGAACTGTTCCAGACCGACTGCGAAGTCTTCTTCGTGTTCAACGGCACGGCGGCCAATTCGCTGGCGCTCGCGTCGCTGTGCCAGTCGTACCACTCGGTGATCTGCCACGAGCTCGCGCATATCGAAACCGACGAATGCGGCGGTCCGGAATTCTTCTCGGGCGGCTCGAAGCTGCTGACCGCGCCGGGCATCGGCGGCAAGCTCACGCCGGACGCGATCGAGGCGCTCGTCACGCGCCGTGCCGATATCCACTACCCGAAGCCCAAGGTCGTCACGCTGACGCAATCGACGGAAGTCGGCACCGTCTACAGCGTCGAGGAAGTGCGGGCGATAGCGGCGATCGCCAAGCGGCGTCATCTGAAAGTGCATATGGACGGCGCGCGTTTCGCGAACGCGGTGGCGGCGCTGGACGTGCATCCGTCGGAGATCACGTGGCGCGCGGGCGTCGACGTGCTGTGTTTCGGCGGCACCAAGAACGGCTTGCCGGTGGGTGAGGCGGTGGTGTTCTTCGACCGCGCGCTCGCCGACGATTTCGCTTACCGTCTGAAGCAGGCCGGTCAACTGGCTTCGAAGATGCGCTTCATTTCGGCGCCCTGGCTCGGCCTGCTCGATAACGACGTCTGGTTGCGCAATGCGCGTCATGCGAATGCGATGGCGCAATTGCTGCAAACGCGGTTGCGGGAAATTCCCGGCGTGAGCATCATGTTCGAGCGGGAATCGAACGCGGTCTTCGCGCAGTTGCCGCCGCAGGCCGCGAAAGCAATGCGCGCGCGCGGCTGGAAGTTCTACGAGTTCATCGGCGCGGGCGGTTGCCGGCTGATGTGCGCGTGGGACACGCAGCCGGAGACGGTCGAGCGTTTTGTGACTGAAGTGCGTGACTTGTGTGCGGCGTGAATGGGTTGAGAAGCGGCGGGCTGGCCACATAGAAGACAGCGCGCAAAACACCGTCAGACGACACAAACGACACAAACGACACAAACGAGACGCCCCCCACGCCATGACCGAATACCGATTTTGTCCGCGCTGCGCCACGCCGTTGACCCAGCGCGCCGATCCCGAACACGAAGGCGGCCGCGTCCGCCAAAGCTGTCCCGATGCCGCATGCGGCTATGTCCACTGGAACAATCCGCTGCCGGTGGTGGCGGCGATCGTCGAATACGAGGGCAAGATTCTGTTGGCACGCAATGCCGCGTGGGCCGAGGGCATGTTCGCGCTGATCACCGGCTTCCTCGAAAACGGCGAGACCCCGGAACAGGGCATCGCCCGCGAGGTGCGCGAAGAGACCTCGCTGCACGCGGAGACCGTCGAACTGGTCGGCGTGTACGAGTTCATCCGCAAGAACGAGCTGATCATCGCGTATCACGTGAAGGCGTACGGCACGATCGCGCTGTCGCCGGAGTTGCTCGAATACCGGCTGGTCGAGCCGGCAAAATTGCGGCCGTGGCGGGCGGGCACCGGCCAGGCGCTCGGCGAATGGATGCGGCGGCGCGGCTTGCCGTTCGAATTCGTCGACCGGCCGGGGCAATAGGCGACGCGACAAACCGGGCAGCAACGCAGGCAGAGAACCACGCAACCAGGCACGTAGCAAACCACGCAACGAGTGCGGCGCAAAGCGGACCCGCGAGCTGCAATCGACGCACCGCGCACCAGCCGCTGCGCACTGCTTCGCTCGATGCGCCGGTCAACGAGTTCACGTTCGGGGAGAAGCAACGCATGGCCTACATCTACTACCTGACTCACATCCATCTGGGCTACGACACCTTGTCGCAACTGCCGTCGGAATGCGCGCGGATCGGCATCAAGCGGCCTTTGCTGATCAGCGACAAGGGCGTGGTGGCGGCAGGCATCGTCCAGCGCGCGCTCGACGCGTTGAAGCTCGGCGACGTGCCGCTTTTCGACGACACGCCGTCGAACCCGACCGAGGCGATGGTGCTGGCGGCCGCGCAAAGGTATCGCGACGAAGGCTGCGACGGGTTGATCGCGGTGGGCGGCGGTTCGTCGATCGATCTGGCGAAGGGCGTCGCGATCGCGGCCACACATGATGGCCCGCTCACCCAGTACGCAACGATCGAAGGCGGCAGCGCGAAGATCACCGAAGCCGTCGCGCCGCTGATCGCGATCCCCACCACGGCGGGCACCGGCAGCGAAGTCGCGCGCGGCGCGATCGTGATTCTGAACGACGGCCGCAAGCTCGGCTTTCACTCGTGGCATTTGTTGCCGAAATCGGCGATCTGCGACCCCGGTCTCACGCTCGGCTTGCCGCCGGGCCTGACCGCGGCGACCGGCATGGACGCGATCGCGCACTGCATCGAAACCTTTCTCGCACCGGCCTTCAATCCGCCCGCCGACGGCATCGCGCTGGACGGGCTGGAGCGCGCGTGGGGCAGCATCGAACGCGTCTGCGCGGACGGCAGCGATCGTGAAGCACGCCTGAACATGATGAGCGCGTCGATGCAAGGCGCGATGGCGTTCCAGAAAGGACTCGGCTGCGTGCACTCGCTGTCGCATCCGTTGGGCGGTCTGAAGGTGAACGGCCGCACGTCGCTGCATCACGGCACGCTGAACGCGGTCGTGCTGCCGGCGGTGCTGCGCTTCAACGAGAGCGCCGCCAGCGTGATCGCCGAGCGTCGCTACGCGCGGATGCGTCGCGCGATGAATTTGCCGGAGCGCGCGGATCTCGCGCAGGCGCTGTTCGACATGACCGCGCGGCTCGGCTTGCCGACTGGGCTCAAGCAGATGGGCGTCGACGAAAGCATGTTCGACAAGGTCGTGCAGGGCGCGCTCGCGGACCATTGCCATCGCACGAATCCGCGCGAAGCCACGGCCGACGACTACCGCCGCATGCTGACCGAATCGCTTTGACGACCCCCCACCGCCGAACGCCCACGCTCTCATGAACAAACCCGCCCCAGCCCTCCGCGCCGCGTATCCGCATTTCCTGCCGATCACCACCCGCTGGATGGACAACGACGTCTACGGCCACGTGAACAACGTCGTCTACTACAGCTATTTCGACACCGTGGTGAACGAGTATCTGGTCCGCGCGGGCGTGCTCGACTTCGAGCATGGCGCGACGATCGGGCTGGTGGTCGAAACGCATTGCAGCTACTTCGCGCCGCTGGTGTTTCCCGAGCGCGTCGAGGCGGGTTTGCGGGTGGCGCGGCTGGGCACGTCGAGCGTGCGCTACGAAGTGGGGCTCTTCAAGGAAGGCGACCAGCAACCCGCCGCGCAGGGGCACTTCGTGCACGTGTACGTGGACCGCGTCACGCGCCGTCCCGTGAACCTGCCCGCCGATCTGCGCGCGGCGCTCGAACCGCTGAGCGCCGCCGTGCAGGCGGAATAGGCGCGTGCAGTCGTTCGTCATCAATCTGCTCAACGGCGTCAGCTACGGCCTGTTGCTGTTCATGCTGTCGGCCGGCCTGACGTTGATTTTCAGCATGCTCGGCGTGTTGAATTTTGCGCATGCGAGCTTCTACATGCTGGGTGCGTACGTGGGCTTCTCGGTGGCGGCGCGCGCCGGGTTCTGGAGTGCGCTGGTGATCGCGCCGCTCGTCGTCGGTCTGCTCGGCGCGGCGCTGGAGCGCTGGCTGTTGCGGCGCGTGCGCGTGCATGGCCATTTGCCGGAATTGCTGCTGACGTTCGGCGCCGCGTATCTGCTCGGCGAACTGGTCAAGCTCGGCTGGGGCTTGAACCCGCTTTCCGCAACGATTCCGCCTGTGCTCGACGGTCCGTTGTTCACCCTTTACGGTGCGGCTTTTTCGCGCTACCGGGCGTTCATGATGGCGGTGTCGCTGGCGATGCTGGCGGTGTTGTATGCGGTGCTGCGCGTGTCGAAGGCGGGGCTGATCGTGCGCGCCGCGCTCACGCACGCGAGCGCCGTCGAAGCGCTCGGCCACAACGTGCCGCGCGTGTTCACCGGGGTGTTCGCGGCCGGCACGGCGCTCGCCGCGCTGGCCGGCGTGATCGGCGCGCCGCTCTTCGTGATCGAGCCGGCAATGGCCGAGTCGCTCGGCTCGATCGTGTTCGTTGTCGTGGTGATCGGCGGCCTCGGCTCGTTGAGCGGGGCGCTGGCGGCGTCGCTGCTGGTCGGCTGCGTGCAGACGCTGGCCGTGGCGAGCGACGTGTCGCTGGGAGACGTGCTGGCGATGCTGGGCGCATCGGTGCCGCCCGAATGGGATGCGCTGACGCTCGCGCAACTCGCGCCGCTGATTCCCTATCTGCTGCTCGTCGCGATGCTGGCGCTGCGCCCGCGCGGGCTGTTCGGGCGGCACGACGATCATGCGTAAGCGAGGCGGGGCGTCTGAATCGTCCACGACGTCGGCGCTGTCGACTGCGGCGCCGGCAACCTCCGCGCGGTCCGCGGCGCCGGCCCGCGCGCTGTGGCGCGCTCTCGCGCCATGGCTCGCGCTCCTGCTGTTCCTCGCCGTGCCGCCGTTCATCTGGCCACAAAGCTGGCTGCTCGCCTACCTCGCGCAGAGCGCGACGATGATCGTGTTCGCGCTCTCATACAACCTGCTGCTCGGCGAAACCGGACTGTTGTCGTTCGGTCATGCCGCTTATGCCGGGCTCGGCGCGCTGGCCGCCGCGCAGGTGTTCAACCACAGCGGCGTGCCGCTCGCGCTGCTGCCGCTGGTCGGCGGGCTTGGCGGCGCGTTGTGGGGCGTGGTGTTCGGCTTCATCTCGACGCGGCGCGCCGGCACCGCTTTTGCGATGATCACGCTCGGCCTCGGCGAACTCGTGGTGGCGGCCGCGTGGGCGCTGCCCGACTGGTTCGGCGGCGCGGCGGGCGTGGCGATCGATCGCACCAACGGGCCGCCGCTCGGCAGTTGGCGCTTCGGTCCGGCGCGCGAGGCCTACGCGTTGATCGCGCTATGGTGCCTGCTGGCGAGCGCGGCGATGTTCGCGTTGTCGCGCACGCCGTTCATGCGGCTGGCGAACGCCGTGCGCGACAACCCGGCGCGGGCCGCGGCGATCGGCTGCTATCCGCGCCGCGTGCGCTATGGCGTGGTAGTGTGGTCGGCGTTCTTCGCGGGCATTGCGGGGACGCTGGGGCTGATCAATATCGAACTGGTGTCCACGGAAAGCGTCGGCATGGTGCGCTCGGGCGCGGTGCTGATCGCTACGGTGATCGGCGGCCCGGCGGCGTTCTTCGGGCCGGTGGCGGGGGCGATCGTGCTGACGTTTTTCAGCGTCGTGGTCGCGAGCGTCACGCGGGCGTGGCTCTTTTATCTGGGGCTGTTTTTCGTTGTCGTCGTGGCGGCGTCGCCGGATGGGCTGGCGGGCTTCGTCGAGCGGCATGCGGCGCGCCTCGCGACGTATGGCTGGCGGCGGTGTCGCGCGGTTTATATATGGAGCGCGCTTGCCGTGTCGGTGTGGTGCGCGGCGCTCGTGCTCGCGGTGCAATGGGCTTACGCCGTGCAGTTCGGTGCGGACGAGGGCGCGGTTTTCAGCGTCGCGGGGGTGTCGCTGGAACGCGCTACGCCTGCGCTTTGGCTCGGCGTCGTGGTCTTTTTGCTGGCCGCGTTGGGTGCAGTCGCCGCGCGTTACGCCAGTCGCGCGCGAGCGCGTGTTGCCGATCGGTCAAGTGCGACGCAAACAGCCGGAGCCCGCCGATGATCCCAGCTCTCGCCCTCTACGGCATCGAAAAGCGCTTCGGCTCGACGCGGATTCTGCGCGGCGTCGATCTCTCGGTCGAGCCCGGCGAGCGCCACGCGCTGATCGGGCCGAACGGCGCGGGCAAGTCCACGCTGTTCAATCTGATCGCCGGCGGCACGCGGCCGAACGCCGGGCGCATCGACCTGTTCGGCGCGGAGATCACGCGCCTCGCGCCAGCTGCGATCACGCGTCGGGGCCTCGCGCGCAGCTTCCAGAGCACCAGTGTGTTCGCGCGGCTCAGCGTGTTCGACAATCTGCGCTGCGCGGCGCTGCTGGCCGAGCGCAAGCGCGCGCGCTGGTGGCAGCGCTTCGCCGGCTCGCGAACCGTCGACGCCCGCGCCGAACAGGTGCTCGATGCCGTGGGCTTGAGCGTGCGCCGGGACGTGTGGGCCGGCACACTCAGCTATGCCGAGCAGCGCGCGCTCGATCTCGGCATTGCGCTCGCCGGCGGCGCGCACACGTTGCTGCTGGATGAGCCGACCGCCGGCATGAACCGCTCGGAAGCGGCGCGCGCGATCGAACTGATACGCGAGGCGACCGCGGGCCGCACGCTGCTGATGATCGAGCACGACATGGATGCGGTCTTCGCGATCGCCGACCGGATTTCCGTGCTCGTGCAGGGGCGCGTCATCGCGAGCGGCGCGCCGGCCGCGATTCGCGCGGATGCGGCCGTGCGCGACGCCTATCTCGGCGCGGGCTTCGGTGCGGGGTTAGGCACATGAGCGCGTTGCTCGACATTCGCGCGCTGAACGCGTGGTATGGCGCGAGCCAGGCGCTGCACGGCGTCACGCTGCGTATCGAGCCCGGCGAAGTGCTGGCGCTGGTCGGGCGCAACGGCTCCGGCCGTTCGACGCTCGCGCGCGCGATCATGGGTCTCGTGCGCAGCGAGGGCGAATTGCGCTTCGCGGGCCGTTCGCTGGACGGTCTGCGCACCTTCGAGATCGCGCGCCTCGGCCTCGGCTACGTGCCCGAGCATCGCGACGTGTTTCCGTCGCTGAGCGTCCACGAGAATCTGCAACTCGGCGTCGCGCCGCGCACTCGCGGCCGCACGCCGCGCTTCACTTTCGACGACGCTTACGCGCTTTTCCCGGTGCTGGGCGAGCGCAAGCGCACGCGCGCCGGGGTGCTGTCGGGCGGCGAGCAGCAGATGCTGTCGCTCGCGCGGGCGCTGCTCGGCGATCCCGATCTGCTGGTGATCGACGAGCCCGGCGAGGGTCTCGCGAGCCTCGTGATGCAGCAGGTCGCCGGGTGTCTGCGGATGCTGCGCGAGCGCGGCGTGGCGATGTTGCTGATCGAGCAGCGCCTCGTGATCGCGCAGCAGATTGCGAGCCGGGTCGCCGTGATGGGGCATGGCGAGATCGTGTTCGACGGCGAGATCGCGGCGTTCCTGACGCGCTCGGATGTGATGCGGGAGTGGCTGGGCGTCGGCTGAGCGGCGCTGTTCAGCTGGCCTTGCTATGGCATTGCCGAATGCGGGTTGTGGGTCGTTTTGAGTGTGGATCTGGCCGTCAGCAATATCAGAGTATCGGCGCGACGGCAGGGCATTGCACGGCGAGTTTCTACGAAACGCGCCGTGCAAGAGGAATAATCAAGCATCCTTATTAATGATCCACTCATGCGCCGGATCGTTGCGGAAATGCCAGACCCGCTGCCCACCGGCCATCACGTTCAAATAGTACGAATCGTACCCATACGGCACGACCACCGGATGATAGCCGCGCGGCACCATCACGACATCGTGATCTTCCACCGCCATCGACTCGTCGATGTCGCGCATGTCGGTGTACACGCGCTGAAACGCGAAACCCTGCGGCGGATCGAGCCGGTGATAGTAAGTCTCTTCGAGCGAGCTCTCGTGCGGGACGTTGTCGGTGTCGTGCTTATGCGGCGGATAGCTCGACGCGTGTCCGCCGGGCGTTCTGACTTCGACCACCAGCAGCGATTCGGCGGGCTCGGTCTGCGGGAGAATATCGCACACGTAGCGCGTATTCAGTCCTTTGCCGCGCGTGGAGCGCTTCATCGACGCCGGCTCGATCAGCCGCGCCGGATACTCGCCTTTAGCGGGCGCGCTCGCCACGCCGATCTCGGCGTCGCGACACGCGCGCACCGTCGCGCGCACATTGGGCGGCAAATACACCGCGTACGGCGCGGCATCCTCGAACACGCTGTCGCGCGAGCCGAGCGAACTCCACGTGGTGTCGGCGGTTTCGATATCCACCGTGCCGGTGAGCACGACGATGCACACCTCGCGCGATGCTTCGAGCACATGCACGACTTCGTTCGCGCCCAACCGGTACGCGGCGAATCCCACATAGCGCCAGCATGCGGACTGCGGCGTGACTCGCGCGATTGTCTGGCCTTCGCGCTGCGCCTTCACCAATAAACTCATGCTGCCTCCTGCACGTTTGTGTCGGGAGCGTCGAGCGGCGCATCGACCAGCGCGCGCAACGTCCTATAGCCTTTCTGTGCGTACTCGAACGACGGCGCCACCACCGGGTCCTGTTCCGCTTCGACCACCAGCCAGCCGCTGTAACCATGCCGCTTCAGCCGGGCAATGATGGCCGGAAAATTGACCGCGCCGTCGCCGGGTACGGTGAAGGCGCCGGCGATCACCGCGTCGAGAAAACTCCAGTTGCGATTGCGCGCCAGTTTCATCACGGCGGGGCGCACGTCCTTGCAATGCACATGGCACACGCGCGCGATGTGTTTGTCGAGCACGGCGAGCGGATCGCCGCCGGCAAACGTGATATGCCCGGCGTCGAACAGCAGGCCGACCGCGTGGCTGGTGCGCGCCATCAGTTGATCGACGTCGGCGGGCGTCTCGACATATGCGCCCATGTGATGATGATACGCAAGGCGCACGCCGCGGGATAACGTATAACGCGCGAATTCGTCGACGCGCGCTGCGTACGCGGCCCATTGCGCGTCGCTGAAAAAACGCGGCCGTTGATAGAGCGGCTGCGGCGCGCCCTGAATCGAATCGGCGACTTCGCCATACACCATGGCCGTCGCGCCGTTCTGCGCGAGCAGTTCGAGATGCGGGCCGACCGACGCGATCTCGTCTTCGACGCTGCGTTGCGCGAGCCGCCCGGAATACCAGCCGGACACCAGCGCAAGATCGTATTGAGCGAGCAGCGTCTTCAACGCCTGCGGTTCACGCGGAAACTTGTTGCCGAGTTCGAAGCCCTGATAGCCGATCTGGCGGCCTTCGGTCAGCGCCACATCGAGCGGCGTCTCGCCGCCCAGCGACGTCAGATCGTCGTTCATCCACGACAACGGGTTGATGCCGATGCGTACGTCGAAAGCAGTCATGCGAGCGTCCTCATTCGTGATCGAGGTGATCGGGGGTGCCGGTGTGATCGGGGCGGCCGGCGCGATCGTCCGACGCGGCCGGCGCGGAGCGCGCAGCGAGCTGCGCGTCGTATTTCGCGCGCGCGTCGCGCACGGCATCGCGCGGCGAGACTTCCGGCACGGCGACTTCCCACCACCAGCCGCCGTCGTCGGTGGTGCGGGCCGGGTCGGTATCGATGCTGACCACATAGGTGCGATCCGCGGCGCGCGCGCGTTGCAGCGCGGCTTCGAGTTCGGCGACATTGGCGACATGTTCGGCTTGCGCGCCGAGCGCCCGAGCATGCGCGGCGAAGTCGATGCGCGGCGCGCCGAGCGGGCCTTGCACGCAGTTCTCCAGCAGGTTGTTGAACGGCGCGCCGCCGCATGCCTGTTGCAAACGGTTGATACAACCGAAGCCGCGATTGTCGAGCACCACGACGATCAGCTTCGCGCCGAGCATCACCGAGGTCGCGATCTCGCTGTTCATCATCAGGTAGCTGCCGTCGCCGACGATCACGATCACGTCGCGCTCGGGCCGCGCGAGTTTCACGCCGAGTCCGCCTGCGATCTCGTAGCCCATGCACGAATAGCCGTATTCGACGTGATAGGCGCCTGGTCTGCCGGCGCGCCACAGCTTGTGCAATTCGGCGGGCAGCGTGCCGGCCGCGCACACGACGATGTCGTCCATCGCGGAGCGTGCGCTCGAACGCTGCACGGCGCCGATCACGTCGCCCTCGTAAGGCAGCACCGCATCGCGTTGCGGCGCATGCGTGAGCGTGCTCACCGTGTCGCGCCAACTGGCCGCGAGCTTGTGCGCCCGCGCGGTCCAGGTGCGCTCCGCATGCCATCCGTGCAGCGGCTCGGCGAGCGCTTCGAGCGCGAGCCGCGCGTCCGCTTCGACCACCCGCGCGCGATGCTTGAGGCCGTCGAATGCGTTGGCATTGATGGCGATCACGTCGGCTTGGGTGAACAGCGTGTTCGAGCCGGTGGTGAAGTCCTGCAGGCGGGTGCCGATCGCGAGCACGCAGTCCGCGTCGTGCGCGAGCGCGTTCGCGGCCGGCGAGCCGGTCACGCCCAACGCGCCCGCATTCAGCGGGTCGTTCCAGGCGAGCGCGCTTTTGCCGGCCTGCGTTTCCGCGACCGGGATGCCGTGACTGGCCGCGAAGCGGTGCAACGCATCGGTCGCGCGGCTGTACAGCACGCCACCACCGGCGACGATCAACGGACGCTTCGCGTGCCGCAAACGCGCGCAGGCGGCCTCGATCTCATCGACGCGCGGCGCGGGCGCATGCAAGCGGACCACGCGCGGCGCGAAGAAATCGGCGGGGAAGTCCCATGCCTGGGCTTGCACGTCTTGCGGCAACGCGAGCGTGACCGGTCCGCACAGCGCGGCGTCGGTCAGCACGCGCAGCGCGCGCGGCAACGCGCTCAGCAATTGCGCCGGATGCACGATGCGGTCGAAGTAGCGCGACACAGGTTTGAACGCGTCGTTGGCGGACACGCCGCCATCGTTGAAATCCTCGACCTGTTGCAGCACCGGATCGGGCGCGCGCGACACGAAGATATCGCCGGGCAGCAGCAGCACCGGCAGACGGTTCACATGCGCGAGCGCCGCCGCGGTCAGCAGATTGGTGGCGCCGGGTCCGATCGATGTCGTGACCGCCATCATGCGCCGGCGGAAATGCGCCTTCGCAAACGCGATCGCGCTGTGCGCCATCGCCTGTTCGTTGTGCGCGCGCAGCGTGGGCAACTCATCGCGATGCTGATATAGCGCTTCGCCCATCCCCGCGACGTTGCCGTGACCGAAGATTGCGAAAACGCCGCCGAACAGCGGCTCGCTGCCGCTGCCGTCCTCGGTCGTCACGCGTTGCGCCGCGAGATAGCGCACCAGCGCCTGCGCGGTCGTCAAACGGAGGGTGCCTCCCGAGGCCGCGCGCGTCTGGGTGGCGTCGTTCGCGGACGCCGCGTCGTGATGCAGTACGCGCTGATTCATGCCGCCTGCTCCTGATGTACATGATTCGGTGTGCCGGCTTGCCCGGCGCTCGCGCCACGCGTCGCGCGCCATGACGCGACCAGCGTTTCGAAGGTGCGGCGCACGCGCGCGATCAGTTCGTCGTCGCCGATTTCTCCGGCGAGCCACGCATGGCTTGGCTCGTGGAAAATCGTTCGGCCCACCGTGAAGCCACGGCACGTGGCCGATTGCGCGGCCGCGCGAAAGCCCTCGTTCAACTGCTCGACACCCGCCGACAAACCGAGCAGCACGACGCCCCGGCAATACGGATCACGTTCGGCGATCAGCGCGTCGACGGCGCGCCATTGCGCGGCGTCCATCGGTTCGAGCTTCCACCACTCCGGATAAATGCCGATGTTGTACAGGCGCTTCAGCGCGCGATACACGATGTCCGGCGCTTGCGGCAGATGCGCGTGCTTCGGCGGAATCACTTCGAGCAGCAATTCATGGCCGCTCGCCTGCGTCGCGTCGTAGAGCGCGCGCAACTGCGCTTCCTGTTCGAGCCGCTGTTCGATGGGCTCGTCGGGATGGAATTGCACGAGGCATTTGGCGACATGCTCCTGCGGCCACGCGATCAGCGACGTGCCGATCGAGCGGCCGTGATCGAACACCAGCGGCACCGAGCCGGGCAGCTCGACCGGGCGGCCGATCCACCAGCCACGGCCGGTGGCGGCGTTTAACGCATCCTGGCCGTAGCGGTCGTCGATCAGTACGCCGATGCGGCCCTGCAAGCCCAGCGCGCTCTCGGTCTGTGCGACGGCTTCGACGAACAGGCCCTTCAGGCGCGCGATGCGGGCTTCGTCCGCGCCGGTTTGCTGCGCGAGTTCGAAGAACTGGTTGCGATGATCGAACGCGAAGCCGAGCACTTCGCGCCACGGTTTGCGCGCGGGCGACACGCGGTGCAGGCGCGCGAGCGTCGCGTCGCGATCCGGGCGGCGCATCCGTTGCGGATCGGTTTTGGCTTCGCGCAGGAAGTAATCGAGTTCGGCTGGTGTCGGCATGGCGGGCGCGCAGCCGTGCCGCGACACGACCAGCGCGCCGCTCGCATTCGCGGCGCGCGCGCATGCTTCGAGCGGCTGATCGCGCAGCCAGCCGGACAGGAACCCCGATGCGAACGCGTCGCCCGCGCCGAGCACGTTCAGCACTTCGACTTCGACGCCGCCGTGAATCGGCGCGTCGTCCAGCGATGCGGGCACCTTGCCGTCGATGATCTGGCAGCCCAGCGGCCCGCGCTTGAGCACCAGCGTGGCGGGCGTGACCGCGCGCACCATCGCGAGCGCTTCGACCAGTTCGGTCTTGCCGCCGGCGATGCGAAACTCTTCTTCGGTGCCGATCACCAGATCGAACAGCGGCAGGATGCGCTGCAAATGCGCGGTGACGCCCTCGCTGGCGACAAAGCGCGTTTCGCCGTCCGCCTTGCCCGTGAGTCCCCACAACACCGGGCGGTAGTCGATATCGAGCACCGTGCGCACCTGATTGCGGCGCGCGTACTCGAGCGCGCGGCGGCTCGTGCGGTTCACCTGTTCGGTGGAGAAGTGCGTGCCGGTAATCAGCAGCGCCTTCGACGACGCGATGAACGCCTCGTCGAAATCCGCTTCGTCGACGGCCATGTCCGCGCAGTTTTCGCGGTAGAAGATCAGCGGGAACGTGTCGCGGTCCTTCAGGCCGAGCAGCACCAGCGCGGTCAGCCGGTCCTGATCGACCCGCACGCGGCTGACGTCGCACCCCTCTTTGGTCAGCGTTTCGGTGAGGAAGCGGCCCATGTGGTCGTTGCCGACGCGCGCGAGCATCGCCGACGCCAGCCCGAGGCGCGCGCAGCCGAACGCGATATTCGCCGACGAACCGCCGAGATACTTCGCGAAGCTCGACACGTCTTCGAGCCGCGCGCCGACCTGCTGCGCGTACAGATCGACGGCGAGACGGCCGAGACACACGATGTCGCGGCTGCGGCCCGGCGCGAAACGTCCGCCGGCCGCCGAAGCCGGGGCCGGCGTGGTCCCGCTGTTTGTGCTGGAGTGATCCATGAATATCCCTGAATAGCTGAACGCGGTTCGCCGGCAAGCCAGGCGCCGGCCGACCCGCGCGAATCGATCAGATCGTCGCGCCTTCCAGTTCGCCGATCATCTTCTGCATTTCGGCGCCGCCGGCCATCATGTCGAGCACTTCGTCCTTGCTGATGGTGTCCTTGGTGAACGTGCCGAGCGATTTGCCGCGATTGAGCAGCGTGAACGAATCGCCGATCGGATACGCGTGGTGCACGTTATGCGTGATGAAAATCACCGAGATGCCTTTGGCGCGCGCCTTGTGGATCAGCTTCAGCACGTTGAAGCTCTGCTTCACGCCGAGCGCGGCGGTCGGCTCGTCGAGAATCAGCACGCGCGCGCCGAAGTGAATCGCCCGCGCGATCGCGAGGCATTGGCGCTCGCCACCGGACATCGTGCCGATCGGCTGATGCGGATCGCGCACGTTGATGCCCATTTCCGCGAGCTTGTCGCGCGCGGTCGTGGCGCTGGTTTCGAGGTCCATCACGTTCAGGAAACCGAACAGTTTCTTTTGCGGCTCGCGTCCCATGAAGAAGTTGCGTGCGACCGACAGCAGCGGCACCAGCGCCAGATCCTGATAGACGGTCGCGATGCCGATATCGAGCGCGTCTTTCGGCGACGTGAAACGCACCGGCTTGCCGTCCACCCGGTAGATGCCTTCGCTCGGCTGGTACACGCCTGCGAGCGTCTTGATCAGGGTCGACTTGCCGGCGCCGTTGTCGCCGAGCAGGCAATGCACTTCACCGCGTTTGAGCTTGAGCGTGATGTCCTTGAGCGCAATGATGTTGCCGAAATAGCGGCTGACGTTTTCGAGCGACAGGATGTAGTCGTCTTCGGTCTGTTCGAGGGCGGTCATCATGAACTCCTTGTCTTAGCGAGACGCCGCGACGCGGCTGCGCACGTAGTGGTTGAACAGCACGGCGAACAGCAGCATGACGCCAAGGAACACCCGGAACCAGTCCGAGTCGACATTGGTGTAGGTGATGCCGATTTGCACGACACCGAAGATCAGCGCGCCAAAGCATGCGCCGACCACCGAGCCGTAGCCGCCGGTGAGGAGCGTGCCGCCGATCACCGCGGCGATGATCGCTTCGAATTCCGCCTGCAAACCGCGGTCGGCCGCGGCCGAACCGATGTCGCACACTTGCAGCACCGCATACAGACACGAACAGAACGCGGTCAGTACGAACAGCGAGATCTTCACGCGCCGCACCGGCACGCCGACGTTCTTGGCCGCGTTGGCGTCGCCGCCGACGGCGAAGATCCAGTTGCCGAAGCGGGTTCTCGCCAGCGTGAACGCGCAGACGACAGCCAGCGCGAGCCACCACAGCAGCACTTTGGGAATACCCGGCACGAGCGGCATGCCGTTGTCGAGCATTTTCACGAGGCCGATGTGGCCCAGCCAGGCGAACAGACCCCGGAACGCGACCCCCTGGAAGAGCGTATGCGCCAGCCAGTCCTGCCGCGCGACGTCGCCGACGCCGGAGATGATCGTGCGATCGGCGAACATCACCGACAGCGCCAGCGTGAGTCCGCGCAGGATGAACAGGAAGGCGAGCGTGACGATGAACGACGGCAGCCGCGTGCGCATCACCAGATAGCCGTTGAGTGCGCCGAGCAGCATCGAGCCGACGAACGCGAACACGATGGCGAGCCAGATCGGCCAGTGGAAATACATGGTGGGCAGCGCGACCATCATGCCGGCAAAGCCGATCATCGAGCCGATCGACAGATCGAATTCGCCGGCGATCATCAGCATGCAGGCGCCGACCGAGATCAGACCCAGATAGGCCGCGACTTGCGACCAGTTCATGACGCCGTCGAGGTTGAACATCCCCGAGTTGCCGGCCGCCACGCCGAACACGATGAACACCATCGCGGTGCCGGCTAAGGCGGCGAATTCCGGCCGATTGAGCAGATGCCGGAACCACGATTCCTGGCGCACGCGCTCGTCGGCGCCAACGGATGGCGTAGCTGAAGCCGGCCCCGACGGATCCTGCGGATCAGTGGGGGGCTGCTTGCGGTGATGGGGATGGAAAAGGTTGGCGACACCCATTGAAGCTCTCCTTGATACGCCAGCGGGCGGCTGGTCGATGCAAACCCGCGGCGTTTGAAGCACCTGAATGCGGTACGTAACGCAGAGTGAACGGGCGAGTGCCGGCTAGACCAGAGGCATCTGGCCGGTCCCCACCTGTTTCATGCTTGCCGCCATCGAGGCGGCGCCATCAGCCGATGCGTTGCCTAGCGGTATTGACCTGCGTACTTGAGCACCTTGTCGACATTGGCTTTCGTGATGAAGCCCGGGCCCGAGCCGATATTGCGCGGCCCATAGGAGGGGGCGAGCCCGTAAGTGGCAAGCCGTTCCTTGAATTTCGGATTGGCCTGCAGGACCTCGCGGATTTTGACCGGATCGGTGGTGTGGTTCTTCTTCGCGATGGCCAGCACGGCGACCGGGATATAGCCCTGCAAGTACGGTTGCTGGTCGATCGCGAACTGGATCGTGCCGTCCTGGATGCCCTTCGCAATGTCGCTGTCGAAGTCGAACGTGGCGAACCAGATCTTGCCCGCGAGGCCCATCTGTTGCAGCGCCTTGAGCGTCGGATCGGCCGATAGCGGCCCGAGCGTGAGCACCGCCTGGGTGTCCGGATGATTGCGCAGAAAGGCGCTCACCTTGGACTGCACGCCCGTGGGATCCTGCCCGGCGTCGAGGGTCGAAGTCTTGAAGTCGACGCCGATCGCCTCGGCAAAGCCGCGGCAGCGTTCGAACGAAGCCGGGTTGGTCGCGTAGTGATTCACGCACAGGAACGACTTGATGCCTGCCGCCTTCGCCTTCTCGCCCGCCGCCTTGCCAGCCGCGTATTCAGGCTGTCCGACGTGCATGATCGCGCCGAG
Source organism: Paraburkholderia panacisoli (assembly GCF_008369935.1). GTDB lineage: Bacteria > Pseudomonadota > Gammaproteobacteria > Burkholderiales > Burkholderiaceae > Paraburkholderia > Paraburkholderia panacisoli. Next base: position 39,441 of record NZ_VTUZ01000001.1, read on the forward strand.
CTTCGCACTTTGCTCCTCGGTGCCGGAGTTGATCGTGACGAGCGGAATGTGTTTCTCAGTGACCTTGGAGATCGAACTCTTGAGCACGTCGAAGTCGGCGATCGAAACGATCACGCCGTCGTAGTTGCGCGCGGCGGCCTGTTCGACCAGACGCGCCATATCGGCGATGTCGCCGTTCGGCGGATTGCGGTAGTCGGTCGTGACGTTGAAGTCCTCGTCGGCCTGTTTGATGGCGTTCTTGATGGTGTTCCACCACGAGTCCGAATCCGGCGCGTGGCTGATCAGCACGAAGTGGGCGTCAGCCGCGCGGGCGGCCGAGGCCGCGCCGAATCCCGTCGCCAACGTCAATGCCGTCACCAGAATCCTGAGCGTAGCCTTGCCCTTGCAAAGTCTCATTGTCTCCACCTTTCTCGGTCTGTCGTTATTGAAGGGAGCGTCTGGCGGCGGCTTTCCATCCGCGTACTGGCCGGCGCATGTCCACCGAAGCACCATCGCTCACGACCAAGATTAGGTCATCTTCCGAGGCGTTGCAATGAAAATTTCATGACAAATAAAAATGGAAAATACGTTCCATTTGGCATGAACGCTGCCTATAATCGGCAGCGTCGGAAGGTCGTGCGGGGCTGCCTGGCAAGCGGTTGCCGCAATGCAATAAAGCACTAGAGAGAAAGCCATGGCGGAACCCAGCACCGAAGAATTGCCGAGCGTCGAAGAATTGATGCAGCGCATCGCGGAAAACTACGAGGCGTTGCCGCGGCAGTTGAAAAACGTCGCGACCTACATCGAGCAACACCGCTCCAGCGTGATGGTGGATCGCACCAGCGACATCGCCGCGAGCTGCGGCGTGCATCCGTCCGCCGTGGTGCGCTTTGCGCAGCGCTTCGGTTTTTCCGGTTTCTCCGATCTGCAGGCGGTGTTTCGCCAGGCGTACACGGGGCAGGGCGCGTCGTCGCCGAGCTATCAGCAGAGGATTCGCAAGCTGATCGACGAGAAGCCGGGTGCGTTATCGGGCGGCGCGGTGGCGCGCGAATTCATCGCGGCCTCGCGCGGCGGCCTCGAAGAACTCGAAGCGGGACTCGACGACAAGCAGTTCGACGCCGCGGTGAAGATGCTCCAACAGGCCGACAACATCTACGTGATCGGCGTGCGGCGTTCCTTCCCGGTGGCGAGCTACATCGTCTACGCGTTGCAGCACACGCCCAAGCGCGTGCATCTGGTGTCCGGTTTCGGCGGCATGTACCGCGAGCAGATTCGCAGCGTCAAGAAGGGCGACGTGGTGATCGCGATCAGCTTCGCGCCGTATGGCAAGGAAACGCAGTACTGCCTGCGCGTCGCGCATCATCATCAGGCGAAGACGCTGGTTATTACGGACAGCCAACTATCTCCGCTGTCGCGTTACGCGACCACCCAGCTGTATGTGAAAGAGGGCAGCGCGTTCGCATTCCGCTCGCTGACCAGCACGATCTGCTTGTGCCAGGCGTTGTTCATCGCGCTCGCGTACAAGCTCGAATTGAACGTTGAAGAATCCAAGGACACTGGAGGATACGATGACTGACGCGGTAAAGACGATCGACGTGGCGGTATTCGGTGCGGGGCGCATCGGCAGGATTCATGCGGCGAATCTCGCGCGGCATCCGGGCGTGCGGCTCAAGTACGTGGTCGATGTGAATCGCGACGCCGCCGCGGCGCTCGCCGCCGAGCATGGCGCGCAGGTCGCGGATATCGACGGCGCGATGGGCGACGCCGCGATCGGCGCGACCGTGATCTGCTCGAGCACGGATACGCATGCGGACCTGATTGTCAAATCGGCGGCGCAAAAGAAGCACGTGTTCTGCGAGAAGCCTGTCGATCTGACGCTCGCGCGCGCGCAGGTGTGCGCCGACGCGGTGGAGCGCGCGGGCGTGGTCTGCATGATCGGTTTTCAGCGCCGCTTCGATCCGACTTTCTCCGCGTTGAAGGCGCGTATCGACGCGGGCGAGATCGGCACGCCGGAAATGCTGGTGGTGACGAGCCGCGATCCGGGCGCGCCGCCGGTCGAGTACATCCGGCACTCGGGCGGCATCTTCAAGGACATGCTGATTCACGACTTCGACATCTTCCGCTGGATTCTCGACGACGAAGCCGACACGCTGCACGCCACCGGCAGTTGCCTGAGCGACCCGGCCATCGCGGAGGCGGGCGACATCGATTCGACCGCGGTGACGATTCGCACGAAGCGCGGCCGGCTGTGCCAGATCAATACCGCGCGCCGCGCCGCTTACGGCTATGACCAGCGTTTCGAAGTGCTCGGCAGCACCGGCATGCTGCAGGCGGGCAACGTGCGGCCGACTCAAGTCACCGCGTATTCGAAAACCGAAGTGTCGACCGACGTGCCCGAGGCATTTTTCCTCGAACGATATCGCGCCGCCTACGCGCTCGAAATTGCGCATTTCTTCGACGCGGTCACGCAAGGCAAGCCGGTGCGCACCACCGTGGCCGACGGCCTGAAAGCGCTCGAACTCGCCGACGCCGCGACCCGTTCGTGGCGCGAGGGCCGCGCGGTCAAACTCGGCGAGGCATCGTGATGACGGCGGCAGCGGGGAGGGTCCGTGTCGGTGTGGTCGGTTTGGGGCGGCTCGGCAAACGGCACGCGGAGAATCTCGCGTATCGCGTGCCGGGCGCGGCGCTCGTGGCCGCGTGCAGTCCGCTGGAGGACGAGCGGGCGTGGGCGCGCGACGCATTGCGCGAGCCGCGTCTGTATGGCGATTACGCTGACCTGCTCGCCGATCCCGACGTGGATGCGGTGTGGCTCGTCACGCCGTCGTCGTTGCACGCGCAGCAGATCGTCGACGCACTGCGCGCCGGCAAGCACGTGTTCTGCGAGAAGCCGCTGTCGATCGATCTCGCCGAGTGCGAGCGCGTGCTGGCCGAAGCCGCGCGCTATCCGCATCTGCAGGCGACCATCGGCTTCATGCGCCGCTTCGATCCGAGCTACAAGGACGCGTTCGACAAGATCGCCGCGGGCCGGATCGGCAGGCCGTTCCTCGTGCGCTCGCAGACCACCGACCAGAACGACACCGACGGTTTCTTCGTGCGCTTCGCCGCGACCTCGGGCGGCATTTTTCTCGATTGCACCGTGCACGATATCGACGTGGCCCGCTGGCTGCTCGGCAAGCCGCGCGCGACGCGCGTGTTCGCGGCGGGCGCGGTCGCGCTGCACGAGGGCTTGCGCGAATCCGGCGATGTCGACAACGGCGTGGCGATCTGCGAATTCGAAGGCGGCAAGCTGGCGATGTTCTACGCGTCGCGCACGCAGGCGCACGGCAACGACACGCACAGCGAAGTGATCGGCACGGCGGGCGCGCTCGCGATCGGCCACAATCCGCGCGCGAATCGCGTCGAGATATACGACGCCACGGGCATTCGCAACGAGTGCACGCCGAACTTCTTCGACCGTTTCGAAGACGCGTTCCTGCACGAGGCGCGCGCGTTCGTCGCGGCGGTGCAGGGCGGGGCGGCAGCCCATGTGCAGGCGGGCGCGACGCTCGCCGACGCGCTCGAAGCGACGCGCATCGGCATTGCATTGCGGCAGTCGCTGCAAAGCGGGCAGGCGGTCACGCTATAGCGGCGTGAGCCGCGCATGGCGCGCGCGAACCGGCGCTGCCGCGGCGTGTCCGGCGGCGGCGCGGCGCCTGCTGTAGAATTTGACCCTCTGTCCGGCGTCGCTCACGACGCCTCGTCCCGAAGGTCATCGTCGATGCAAATTCAGATTCACAAGGAAGTCGATGCGCGCGGGCTGGTGTGCCCGCTGCCCATTTTGCGCGCCAAGAAGGCGCTCGCCGACATGGAAAGCGGCCAGATCCTCAAGGTGCTGGCCACCGATCCGGGCTCGCAGCGCGATTTCGCCGCGTTTGCGAGGCAAACCGGCAATGAAATCGTCGAGAGTTCGGCGCAAGACAAGGTTTTCACGTTTCTGATGAGGCGCCGCTAACGAGCGGCAGCGAGCCGGAAACGCGCGCCCCACACAAAAAGGCGCTGTGCCCGCTAATGCGGGACACAGCGCCTTTTTTACTTCGGTTCGAAGCGACCGGAAGGCTCGTGCGCGAGCGCCGTTCAGCCTTCCAGAACCGGTGAACGGGTGCGCAGATATTCTTCGAAATCGGCGGCCACTTCCGGGTGACGCAGCGCGAATTCGACCGTCGCCTTCAGATAACCCAGCTTGCTGCCGCAGTCGAAACGCGTGCCGTGATACTTGTACGCGAGCACCTGTTCGTCGGCGAGCAGCGACTGGATTGCGTCCGTCAACTGCAATTCGCCGCCCGCGCCCGGCTTGATCGAGCGGATGTGGTTGAAGATGCGCGGCTTGAGCACGTAGCGGCCCACCACGCCGAGATTCGACGGCGCCACGTCAGGCTCCGGCTTTTCGATGATGCCCGACATCTTGATGATCGAATCTTCCCACTCCTTGCCGTCGACGATCCCGTACGACTTGGTCTCCTGCCGCGGGATTTCTTCGACGCCGATCACCGAGCTGTGATAGTGGTCGAACACCTCGATCATCTGCGTCATCACGGGCGGCGTGCCATACAGCAGGTCGTCCGCGAGAATCACGGCGAACGGGTTGTCGCCCACCAGCTTTTCCGCGCACAGCACCGCGTGGCCGAGGCCCAGCGCTTCCGGCTGGCGCACATAGAAGCAGTCGACGTGGCTCGGTTTGATGCTACGGACCAGTTCGAGCAGCTTGTCCTTGCCGCGCGCTTCCAGCTCGGCCTCGATCTCATAGGACTTGTCGAAGTGGTCTTCGATCGCGCGCTTGCTGCGGCCCGTGACGAAGATCATTTCGGTGATGCCGGCCGCCATCGCTTCTTCGACCGCGTACTGGATCAGCGGCTTGTCGACGATCGGCAGCATTTCTTTCGGGCTTGCCTTCGTGGCCGGGAGGAATCGGGTGCCAAGACCTGCGACCGGAAATACCGCCTTTGTAACTTTTAGCATTTGAATACCCTGAGTCCTCTGGTTTAGCTTTCAGTCCCCACCTGCCGGTGCGACTGCAGGCAGGGAGCGTCGATCAGGCCGGCAGGCGGGCCAATTGGGCTTTCAGCTTGCCCATGGTGGCCTCGAAGTCGGCAAGTCTCTTCTGCTCCTGCTCGACGACTGCCGGCGGCGCCTTGGCAACGAAACTTTCATTCTGCAGTTTGGCGTTGCACTTGGTGACTTCGTTGCCGAGCCGCGCAATCTCCTTCGACAAACGCTCACGTTCGACCGCTACATCGATCTCCACCTTCAGCACGAGCTTATCGCTGCCTACGATAGCAATTGGCGCGCCATCCGCCTGCGCATCGAGCGCGGCCTCGTCGGCGATGATCTGCACTTCCGACAGACGGGCCAATGCCTGGGCGTACGGAGCAAAGGTACGCAGGCGTTCCGCGTTGCCGGTGGCGAGCAGCGGCACCTTGACAGCCGGCGACAGATTCATTTCGCCGCGCAGATTCCGGCACGCATCGATCACCGCTTTCAGGTCGGCCGCCCACTGTTCAGCCTCCTCGTCGAGCTTCGAAGGTTCGGCGATGGGGTACGGCTGCACCATGATGGACGCCTCGCCCTCGGCCGCGCCTGCGGGATAACGTCCGGCCAGCGGCGCCACTTTCTGCCACAGCGCTTCGGTGATGAACGGAATCACCGGATGCGCGAGGCGCAATACCGTTTCGAGCACGCGCAGCAGCGTGCGGCGCGTGGCGCGTTGCTGGTTCGGCTCGCCCGTCTGGATCTGAACTTTAGCGAGTTCGAGATACCAGTCACAGTATTCGTCCCAGACGAACTTGTATAGGGCGTTGGCCACATTGTCAAAACGATAGTCGGAAAAGCCCTTGGAAATTTCCGCTTCGACGCGTTGCAGGCGCGACACGATCCATCGGTCCGCCGACGAGAAATGCAAATGCCCGTCCGGGCCGCATTCGCCGCACTGTTCCGGCTTGCCAAAGCCGCAATCGTGGCCTTCGGAGTTCATCAGCACGAAACGCGTGGCGTTCCACAGCTTGTTGCAGAAGTTGCGATAGCCTTCGCAGCGCGCCAGGTCGAAGTTGACGTTGCGCCCGAGCGTGGCCATCGACGCCATCGTGAAGCGCAGCGCGTCGGTGCCGAACGCGGGAATGCCGTCGGGGAATTCCTTGCGGGTTTTCTTTTCGATCGACGCGGCCTGCTTCGGATTCATCAGGCCGGTGGTGCGCTTGGCGACCAGCGCGTCGAGGTCGATGCCGTCGACGATATCGATCGGGTCGAGCGTATTGCCCTTGCTCTTCGACATCTTCTGGCCTTCGGCGTCGCGCACCAGACCGTGCACGTAGACCGTGTCGAACGGCACCTTGCCGGTGAAGTGCGTGGTCATCATGACCATGCGCGCGACCCAGAAGAAGATGATGTCAAAGCCGGTGACCAGCACCGATGACGGCATGAAGTGCTTCAGCTCCGGCGTTTCGTTCGGCCAGCCGAGCGACGAGAACGGCACCAGCGCCGACGAGAACCACGTGTCGAGCACGTCTTCGTCGCGCTTCAACGTACCCGTGTAGCCGGCTGCGGCGGCCTTCGCGCGCGCGTCCTCTTCGGTCTTCGCGACGAAGATTTCGCCGCTTTCGCCGTACCACGCCGGAATCTGGTGGCCCCACCAGAGCTGGCGCGAGATGCACCAGTCCTGGATGTTCTCGAGCCACTGATAGTACGTGGTGGTCCAGTTTTCCGGCACGAACTTGATCTCGCCGCTGCGGACCACGTCCAGCGCGGTTTCGGCGATCGATTTGCCCGGATTGAAGGTGCCTTCCGGCGCCGGCTTGCTCATCGCGACGAACCACTGGTCCGTCAGCATCGGCTCGATCACGACGCCCGTGCGGTCGCCGCGCGGCACCATCAGCTTGTGCGGGTTGACCGATTCGAGCGCGCCGAGCGCTTCGAGGTCGACCACCACCAGCTTTCGGGCTTCGAAACGGTCGAGGCCGCGATATTTCTCCGGCGCGTTACCGTTGATTTTCGCGTCGAGCGTGAGGATTTCGATTTGCGGCAGCTTGTGGCGCAGGCCGACCTGATAGTCGTTGAAATCGTGCGCGGGCGTGACTTTCACGACGCCCGTGCCGAATTCGCGGTCGACGTAGTCGTCGGCGATGATCGGCACTTCGCGATTCGACAGCGGCAGCGTGACCGTCTTGCCAATCAGATGCGCGTAGCGCTCGTCTTCCGGATGAACCATCACGGCGGTGTCGCCGAGCATGGTTTCCGGCCGCGTGGTGGCGACCGTCAGATGGCCCGAGCCGTCGGTGAGCGGATACTGGATGTGCCACAGGTGGCCGTTTTCTTCCTCGCTGACCACTTCGAGGTCGGACACGGCGGTGAGCAGCACCGGGTCCCAGTTGACGAGACGCTTGCCGCGATAGATCAGGCCCTGTTCATACAGACGCACGAACACGTCGCGCACGGCGGCCGACATCTTGTCGTCCATCGTGAAGTATTCGCGCGACCAGTCGATCGACGCGCCCAGACGGCGCACCTGGTTCGTGATGGTCGAGCCGGACTGCTGCTTCCATTCCCACACGCGTTCGACGAACTTCTCGCGGCCGAGATCGTGGCGCGACACGCCCTGCGCGTCCAGCTGCCGTTCGACGACGATCTGCGTGGCGATCCCCGCGTGGTCCGTACCCGGCACCCACAGCGTGTTTTCGCCGAGCATGCGGTGATAGCGGGTGAGGCCGTCCATGATGGTCTGGTTGAACGCATGGCCCATGTGCAGGGTGCCCGTGACGTTCGGCGGCGGCAACTGGATGGAGAAATCCTTGCGGTTTTCGTCGAAGGAGGGCGCCGCGTAGGCGCGCTTTTCCCATTCAGGGCCCCAGTGGGCTTCGATGGTGTAGGGCTCGAAGCTTTTGGCAAGCGTTGAGGTGGTGTCGCTCGGGGTCTCGCTCATGTGTCGTTCGGCTGATGAATGCAAAGAATGCTTGATTATAAGCGGGGCGTGACGGTGGGGGATTTTTGGGGTGCGTTCTTGGGGTGTTGGGCTTTCCTGGAGTTCACGGTGGTCTATTGGTGTTGCCCCTGTGCGGGGGATTTGCATGCGTCGCATACGTGTCCTCTAACGGCGCATGGCTTTATAAATCAAATACTTGGCGGCATAGAGCAACGTGATGCGGTATATCGCAGTCTCCCTAAAAATTCCCCGCGGCCCCGCCGTGGGTCAATACTTTGACAGGGACACGCCATGGCACGAATCAACCATACCCGCAAACTGCTCGATTCGATCCGCAGGGCCGGCCCCGACGACACGCACCGCGAACTCGCCGACCTCCAGAAGGGTTTCGGCGCCCGCATCACGCCGAACGGCACCATCATCTTTTTCTACCGCTACAGCGCCGCGGGCGGGAAGCACCGCCGCCAGATCATCGGCGGATATCCGGCGATGACCGTTTCCCAAAGCACGCCGCCGCGTGCTGGAACTGACGCAGGAAGTCGAGCATTCGAGCGACACGGCGACCGAGATCGTGCGCAAGCGCGAACGCGCGCACCGCACCGAACAGGCCGCGAAGATCGTCCCGACGATCGGCGAATTCATCGATGAGCACTACGCCAAGCGCGTGCGCGCGAGTATCAAGACTCCAGACCGGACCATTGCCGAACTGCGCAAGCTCGGTGCAGCCTTTCCCGGCGCGTTGAACCGGATCAGCGTGCGGGACATGCTGGAATGGGCCTATTCGGAACCGGAAAAGGAAGTCGGCGAGGACCGCACCATGAATGAGCCCAGCCACGGTCGGGTCCAAACTTACCGCGCTGCGCGGCCTGCTCACGCACGCGGTCAGGCTCGAATTCATCACCGCAAACCCGGTTGCACAGGTCATGGATGATAACAAGGCGCTCTTTGACGAGGGCGAAGTCCGCGACCAGTGGCTGCGGGCGGATAGGGAAATCCGGCTGCGCGCAGCGCTTGACGCGCGCGAGGCGCGGATGCGTGCGAGTCATGCACAGATCGACGCGGACCCTCGCTATGACGTGGTGTATGGTCCAGATGCCGCCTATGTCGATCACTTCAAGCCGGCCGTGTTGGTCGCGTTCGGCACGGGCCTGCGGCGTGTGGAACAGTTGCAGCCTCAGTGGCCCGACATCGATTTCGACAACGAGAGCATCCGGGTTCGCAAGGCGATGAGCAAGGGAGACCGCACACGCTATGTGCCGATGTGCGATGAAACTCTTTTGGTATTGAAGTGCTGGCGGGCGCAGACTTCAGGCGGCCCGGTGCAGCCCGATCCTGGTATCCGGTGACGCGCTCGGCGAGGAACGCTGCGAAATCAAGCCTGATTGCCATGTGCTGGCCGAAGCGAAGATCGACGGTTTCACGTTGCGCGACCTGCGCCACTCGTTTGCAACGCGCCTCGCGCAGCACGGCGTACCCATCGAGCGCATCAGAAAATGGCTCGGACATAGCAGCATCCAGCAGACGTTGCGTTGAGCGCACCATTGCCCGGACCAGCAGCGCGACGATATCCGCGCGCTGGACCGCGTGAGTGCAGCAGGGGCACGCACTGCACAGGCGGTCGCGTGAACAGACTGCACGATCTTTCCTCAAACTGGCCCCCGCGATGCAGGGGGTTTTTCTGTCAGTCGCAACCTGCACGCGACTTGCATCGTGTCACATGCGACTCGCAACATACGGCGTTCGAGTCACATGCAAGTCATCATCCCTTTAGAAAAGACCTGCTCCAAGACCCGGCGATGGACCAACGCGCGACGCACTACGATACGCCGTATGACGTGCTTAGCATCGGCTATCTACTGCGCCGCGCGCTCCATGGCAAACTCCGTCATCTCGTCATCCAGGCGCTCGAGCGCCGCTGGGCCCATGGCGGGCGTGTCGGCGGTGCAACTGATCGTGTGACCGTGCGCAGCATCGAGCCTGCACCCGCATAGAACGCAAGGCACATAAAGTCACGCACCTCGTCGGGCGGGTCGCCCGTCAGTTCGGCCTCGGCGAAGCCTTGGACATTTTCGGCAATCGTCGGTATGGAATTCATGGTCAGCTCGTTTTGGCCTCACGCATGAGGTCATCACGCAACGTGTCAATTTCGACCAGATACGATTCGAGTGGGCTGATAAGAATGATCCGCTCCGACCATATGCGCAGCTGCGCATTGCATGACGCAGCGCGCGCGCTGATTGCCAGCATGGCCGAAGGCACACCCAGCGCTCTCACCTTGCCGGATATCACGCGGATTGCACGCGCCGCGCTGGTAGGTGCAGAGCCAGCGGACCCGCGCCAGTGTGTAGGGCTGACGACGCACTAATCGCGGAGGAAAGGTGACTACGCGATAGGCAAGGTATGCAAACAGTGAAACACTACCGCCGTTGAGAGTGACGTTAGGCGATCAGGTGCGCGCGGAAGCGATCCGGCGCGGCGGCGAATGGAAGACGGCCGCCGATCAATACGCCGCACTTGCGGTCAGGTGGTACGGCTTCAGGCCGCGCAAGGGCGAAGACCTGCACACGGTTTTCGATGAAGTCATTCGTACGGCGGGGGAACAAACATGCACCGCTGCCCCTGGCTGGAAGGTACACAAGTGGTCCCGCGCAATGCGTGGGGGTGCCGACGGCACTGGTACGCGTTGCCCAATAATCTGCGGGCGTGGATCGGCCGGACATACCGCCAGGGCGTTGAGCGCGGCGACCATCCGTCGCCCTCGTATCGGGACCCGCATCACGCCTGCCTCACATGGATTCGTGAGCACGCGCGGCCCGCGTGCGAACAGGAGATAACCGCTGCGCCGTTTCGTCACAGCAGTGACGATTTAGGACCCGTCTGACACCCTTTCCATCTCGAAAATGCGATCGTTACCCCATCTGATCTGCGAGAGAGAGAAATGAAAGCGATTGCGATTATGGCGGTTGGCACGGTGTGCCTGGCTGGACTTTCTGGCTGCGGCACCACGAAGAGCTACAGCGAGATGTATGTGCACGGCTGGACGCGTGAAAGCATGGACAAGCGGTTCCCACCCGGGACAACCGAGCGACAGGTTGTTGACAGGCTTGGCTATCCGTACCGGGCCAGCAAGGCTGACCGCGTGGAACGTTGGGACTATGCGGGTGGCAAGACCAGCCAGCAGATGGTCTCGTTCGTTTTCCGGGACGGCAAGCTCGTGCAGAAGACGTACGAAAATTTCTGACCGGTGTCGCGCGCGCCCGCTCCGCCCATAAGAAAGGCTACGAACGGGAGGGTCTCCACGAGACCGTCGTCAGCCACGTGCAGCGCTGTGGCGTCGACCGCATACGGTGGGCGCGCAAGTGGCAATCCTGGAGCCGGTCCAGATCTGGACGCACATCGCACAGCGCTTGAATGGCTTCGCACCCAGGCGCAGGAGCCGCAGCATACGAATCGATCCGCAATGCCCGAATCTCATCCCGAACCCGCCTGGTGCGGGTCTTTGCGTTTCTGGGGCATCCCGCGCTCGTGGAGGACGCATTGGGCGCGGGCGACGGTGAAGAACTGCCGCTGTACCAGGCGTTGCGCGCGCAGTGGGCCGACGAACCTCCCCCGATGCTCAACGGTGCGCGTACTGCGACGCTCGCGCCCGGTGAATCGATCGAAAGCGTATCGGCCACGCACGTTCACGGCAACTCAGAAACGTTCGCGCATGAGATGCGGCGCATGATTGCCGCCGTGCTGGGTTTGAGTGCCGAACAGCTTGCGCAGGAGTGGAGCAAGACGAATGGCAGCAGCGCGCGCCGCCGTGCTCGAAGCGTGGAAAACGCGGGTGCGGCGGCGTGACGAATTCTGCCTTCTACGGTGCGTGGCTATGGGAAGCGATGGACCGGCACGAATTGCCGCAGCCTTCCGATGCGCCGCCGTACATCGAGGCGCGCCCGGCATACGGGCGCTGTTCATGGATGGGCGTCGCGCTCGGCTGGATCGATCCGACCAGGGAAAAAGCGGGCGGCGTCATGGGCATGGACGCGGCACTGTCCACGCTCAAGCCCGAATGCGCGGAGCAGGGGCACGACTATGAAGAAGTACTACATCAGCGTGCGAACGAAATGCGGCTAGTGAAAGAACGAGGTCTGTAATTGCCTGATTGGGCCGGTAGCGTGGCGGCGGCTGAAGCGGCAAGAACCGATCAGGTGCCGATGCCACAGTGAGATGCGGGAGCAAAAAGAGCGCGCCTGAAAGCGGCGCGCAAACAGAGGAGACATCAACCGGGACCGCAATTGCCGGGAACAACTGCGATCGCCATTATCGATGCTACTCCCGTCCCGCAGATACACTATCAACAAACGTCACATGCAGCAGGACTACCGATCCGCCAGCGCAATGAATCGGACTATCCGCATCTGGCGACACGGCTCCGCTCGCGATTGTGCCGGGCAAGATCGGAATGCCGGCATCCCGCTCGCCCGCAAGGGCGACCTGATCGAGTGTCCGCTACATCCCGAGGTTCGGCCCAATATCACTATCGAGGGCGACGAATCGATGGATGATGAGGGCCGTCCGATTGCCCGTGCCGGTCATCGTGGCACGTGCGGCTGCCACCTGATTTCGAGCCTGATCTGATGGCGCTTGGCCTAGGTCTAACTGGAGCCGGGCGCGGCTGGACGACACCGTGCAGTACGCTATACGCACGTTACCGCGCGGAGCGCAGGCCGTGCCTGGTGATGAACAGTACGTGCTGTTCGATCCCGAGTGTCGGCAATGGCATCTCGCGCCGCACGACACGATAGATTGTTGATGTAACCGTACAGACCCTGATCCTGCTCAGGCGGACCAAAGGCGAGCGCACTCGCGCCGGAAACGGCGCGGTCAGCGACAGAATCAAGCGGCAACTTCGGCACTTGATCCATACCGACACCAAGCGAGCGTCCATTGCGCGAATTGAACTAGCCACCGCCGCCCGCTGAGTCCGGTGATTCTTCTCACGGGCATTCAAGGAAAGGCCAACACGGCGAAGACCACCACAGCCAACCCGCCAACCCCAAAAAAACCCATCCCCCGCCGCGGCATATAATGTCGAACGACCTGCCGCCCGTCCCCAAAAAATGCCCGATCTGCTAGCCAATCTAAACCCTGAACAACATGCCGCCGTCACGCTCCCCAATGAGCCCGCGCTGATTCTCGCCGGTGCGGGCAGCGGCAAAACCCGCGTTCTGATCACGCGCATCGCGTGGCTGATCCAGCACGGTCTCGCGTCGCCCGCCACGATTCTGGCGGTGACCTTCACCAACAAGGCCGCGCGCGAAATGATGGCGCGTCTGTCGGCGCTCTTGCCGATCGACACGCGCGGCATGTGGATCGGCACTTTCCATGGCCTGTGCAACCGGATGCTGCGCGCGCATCATCGCGACGCGGGGCTGCCGGCCACGTTCCAGATTCTCGACACCGCGGATCAGCTGTCCGCGATCAAGCGTCTGATGAAGGGCCTCAACATCGACGACGAGAAGTACCCGGCGAAGAACCTGCAGTACTTCATCAACAACGCGAAGGAACAGGGGCTGCGGCCGAAAGACGTCGATGCCACCGACAACTTCAACCGCAAATTCGTCGAGCTGTACGAAGCCTACGACCAGCAATGCCAGCGTGAAGGCGTGGTCGACTTTCCCGAGCTGCTGCTGCGCTGCTACGAACTGCTCGCGCACAATCCGCCGTTGCGCGCGCACTATCAGGCGCGCTTCAGGCACATTCTCGTCGACGAGTTCCAGGACACCAACAAGCTGCAATACGCGTGGCTCAAGCTGCTCGCGGGCCAGAGCAACGCGATCTTCGCAGTCGGCGACGACGACCAGTCGATCTACGCATTCCGTGGCGCGAACGTCGGCAACATGCGCGACTTCGAGCACGAGTTCAACGTGCGCCATCTGATCAAGCTTGAGCAGAACTACCGCTCGCACGGCCATATTCTCGACGCCGCGAATCAGCTGATCGCCAACAACTCGCGGCGCCTCGGCAAGAATCTGCGCACCGACGCGGGTCACGGCGAGCCAGTGCGCGTGTACGAGTCCGCGACGGATTCGCAGGAAGCCGGCTGGATCGTCGAGGAGATCAAGGCGCTCATCAGCACCGGCACATCGCGCAGCGAGATCGCGATTCTCTACCGCAGCAACGCACAGTCGCGCACGATCGAACACACGCTGGTCAATGCGGGCATCGCGTATCGCGTGTACGGCGGTCTGCGCTTTTTCGAGCGCCAGGAAGTCAAGCACGCGCTCGCGTATCTGCGCCTGATCGACAACCCAAACGACGACACCGCGTTCGCGCGTGTCGTCAATTTCCCGACGCGCGGCATCGGCGCGCGCTCGATCGAACAGCTTGCGGACGCGGCGCGCCTGTACAACTGCTCGATGGCCGCGGCGATTCCGTACGTCGCGGGCAAGGCGGGATCGAGCCTCGCCGGCTTTGCGAACCTGATCGGCAAGATGCGCGCGGAAACCCAGCAGATGAGCTTGCCGGAAACCGTCGAGTACGTGGTCCGCACGAGCGGTCTCGCGGAGTTCTATCAGAACGAGCGCGAAGGCCAGGACCGGCTGGAGAACTTGCAGGAACTGGTCAACGCGGCCGCCGCGTTTGTCAGCGAAGAGGGCTACGGGATGGACACGCCGGCGCGCTCGATTCCGCTGCGCCCGGGCGCGACTGCCGCGCCCGAACTCGCGGTCGCCAGCGACGATCCGAATACCGTCGTGCTGGACGCGCCCGGCATCGCCGATCCCGCGCAAAACCCGGACACGATGACGCCGCTCGCCGGTTTCCTGTCGCACGCGTCGCTCGAAGCGGGCGACAACCAGGCGCAAGCCGGCCAGGAAGCGGTGCAACTGATGACGGTGCACGCGGCCAAGGGTCTCGAATTCACGGCGGTGTTCATCACCGGCCTCGAAGAGGGGTTGTTCCCGCACGAGAACAGCGCGATGGAATCGGACGGTCTGGAGGAAGAGCGGCGCCTGATGTACGTGGCGATCACACGGGCGAAGGAGCGTTTGTATCTGTCGTTCGCGCAGAGCCGGATGCTGCACGGGCAGACGCGCTACAACATCCGTTCGCGCTTCTTCGACGAACTGCCGCAGGAAACGCTCAAGTGGCTCACGCCGAAGGTCGAGGCGGGCGCGCGCTGGGGCGGCCGTTCGGATAACGCGGGTTATGGGCGCGACTGGTTTGCGCGGCCGGGCTATACGGGCCCGGCATCGTCGACGCCGGCGCCGCTGCCGGCCTTCGCGAACGAGCAGCGCGCGGCCGAGACGGGCTTTCGCGTGGGGCAGCAGGTGTTCCATACAAAGTTCGGCGAAGGCACGATCACCGCGCTGGAGGGCGGCGGGAACGACTCGAAGGCGCAGGTCAAGTTCAAGCGGCACGGCGAGAAGTGGCTGGCGCTCGCGGTCGCGAAATTGCAGGCGGTGGAATGAGCGGCGGCGAAATGGGTGGGACGAGCGCAAACGTGGCTGGCTCAAGCACGCCTGATATCCCGGTGAACCGTAGCGGCGCGCCGGCCTCGCATCGTCCGCTGGGTATTCTGGCGGCCTTGCCGCAGGAACTCGGCGATCTGATCGAAGCGATGCGCGCCGAGTCCGGCGTGCGCACGATTACGCATGGTCAGCGTGACTATCACCTGGGCACCGTCCACGGCGCGCCGTGCGTCGTCACGTTGGCGCGCATCGGCAAGGTCGCGGCGGCCGCGACCGTCAGCGCGCTGATCCATGCGTTCGACGTCGACGCGGTCGTGTTCACGGGCGTGGCAGGCGGTGTCGGGGGCGACGTGCGGGTCGGCGATATCGTCGTCGCCGATGCGTTGCTGCAGCACGATCTCGATGCATCGCCGCTGTTTCCGCGTTTCGAGGTGCCGTTGCTGGGCGTGTCGCGTTTTGCCGCCGATGCGGCGTTGGCCGACCGGCTCGCCGCGGCGTGTGAGCGTTTTGTCGCGGAAGAGGGCGTGGCCTCGGCGGCGCGCTTCGGCACGCGCGAGCCGCGCGTGCATCGTGGCTTGATCGTCAGCGGCGATCAGTTCGTCGCGAGCGCGGCGGGTGTGAACGCGTTGCGCGATGCGTTGCCGGATGCGCTCGCGGTCGAGATGGAAGGTGCGGCGATCGCGCAGGTCTGCCATGAATACGGCGTGCCGTGCGCGGTCGTGCGCACGATCTCCGATACCGCCGACGATCATGCCCCGGAGTCGTTCGTGTCGTTTCTGACGGAGATCGCGGGGGCTTATTCGAACGCGATTCTGACGCGCTTTCTTGATGCGCGGACGGCGCAGGTTTGAGCGCTTGAGGGCTGAAGGGCGCGCGGGGCTGGGTGGATGACGGCGCGCGCTTTTCGGGCTATTTTTTAGGCTGCTTCCCTCGCGCGGCTCTTCGGCCTGTCTTTGTCAGCTACGCTTCTTCAGCGTCGCTTCTCAGCCTGGCCTCCCAGCTGGGCCCCCAGCGAAGTTCCCCAGCGCAGCTCACTCACCGAGCTTCTCCGCGCATCCCGCCAATCACGCCTTTCCCACCTCGCCCAGCGCCTCGCGAACCTGCTGCAACGCGGCCGGATCTTCGATAGTCGGCAGATCGCCCGGCTCGCGTCCTTCCGCAAGCGCCGCGATCGCGCGGCGCAGCAGCTTGCCCGAGCGTGTCTTCGGTAGCATCGACACCACCACCACGCGCGACGGCCGCGCAATCGCCCCGAGCTGGCGATCGACCGTCGCCGCGAGTTCGGCTTCCAGCCGCGCGCGCTCACTGGGGTCCGCATCGGATTGCGCGCCGCGCAGCACCACGAAGGCCATCGCCACCTGACCCTTCACCGCATCCGTCACGCCGACCACCGCCACTTCCGCGACCGCCGCGTGGCTCGACAACGCTTCCTCGATCTCGCGCGTGCCGAGCCGGTGGCCGGCTACGTTGATGACATCGTCGGTGCGGCCGAGAATCGTCACGTAGCCGTCCTTGTCCTGCACGCCCCAGTCGAAGGTCGAATAGACCTGGTGATCCGGAATGCTCGACCAGTAGATGCTGACAAAGCGGCTGTCGTCGCCCCACACTGTCGACATGCAGCCCGGCGGCAGCGGATAGTCCAGCGTCAGCACGCCTTTTTCGCCGGGCGCGCAGGGCTCGCCGGTCAGCTCGTTGCGCAGCGTCAGATTGAAACCGGCCGACGGCACACCTGGCGAGCCGAGCTTGGTGGGCAGCGCTTCCACGCCGCGCGGGATCGCCAGCATCGGCCAGCCGGTTTCCGTCTGCCAGTAGTTGTCGATCACCGGCTTGCCGAGCGCGTCGGAGATCCACGCTGCGGTCGGCTCGTCGAGCGGCTCGCCGGCGAGAAACAGGGTGCGCAGGCTCGACAGATCGGCCTTCTTCAGCAGCGCCGGGTCCTGCTTTTTCAGCACGCGCAGCGCGGTCGGCGCGGTGAACATCAGATTGATTTTGTGTTGTTCGACGAGGCGCCACCAGATGCCGCCGTCCGGACGAATCGGCGTGCCTTCGTACATCACGGTGGTCAGTCCCGCGATCAGCGGCGCGTAGACGATGTAGCTGTGGCCGACCACCCAGCCCACGTCCGACGCGGTGAACATCGTGTCGCCGGGCTTGCCCTGAAAGATGTGTTCCATCGATGCGGCCAGCGCCACCGCATACCCGCCGACATCGCGCTGCACGCCCTTGGGCTTGCCGGTGGTGCCCGAGGTGTACAGCACATACGAGGGCTCGTTCGATTCGAGCCATTCGCACGGCACGTGCACGTCGAAGAACTGCTCGCGCAGCGGCTCGTAGGCGACGAGGTAGCGCGCGTTCAGGCGCGCGGGCGCGAGTTGCCGGTCGACCAGCAGCACGCTCGGCGTCTTGTGCTTCGCGCGCGCGAGCGCTTCGTCGATCAGCGGTGCGTAGTCGATAACCTTGCCGCCGCGCGCGCCGGCGTCGGCGGTCACGATCAGCACGGGCTTCGCGTCGTCGATGCGGGCTGCGAGGTTGGGCGCCGCGAAGCCGCCGAACACCACCGAGTGAATCGCGCCCAGACGCGCGCACGCGAGCATCGCGAACAGCGCCTCGGGGATCATCGGCAGATAGAGCAGGACGACGTCGCCGCGCTTCACGCCGAGCGAGCGCATCACCGCGGCCATCCGGTTGATCTCCGCGTACAGCTCGGCGTAGGTGTAGCGCCGCTCGATGCCGGTCTCGGTCGACACGTAGATCAGCGCGTTCTGCTGGGCGCGCGCGGCCAGATGGCGGTCCACCGCGTTATGACAAAGGTTCGTGCGGCCGCCGACGAACCAGCGCGCGAACGGCGGTTTCGAGTGGTCGAGCACGGTGTCGAACGGCGTGTGCCAGTGGATCCGCTGCGCTTCGTCGCGCCAGAAATCCTCGGGGTTCTCGATCGAACGGCGGTGGAAGTCGCGGTAGCTGGTCATCTGCGGCGATCCTTCTGCTGCGTGAGTGAACGATGTCGATGGCGGGGCATGCGCCCTGTAGCGCGGCGCGAGTGCGGCGTGTGTGCTCGCACAAGCATAGAGCACGCGCCGTGCGGCGGGCAACGCGGGTTCACCATGAGCGGAAATAGGGTCGCCGCGATGCCGGGCCGATGACGCGGCGGCGCGATGACGCGGGGTCAGGCAATGCATGTCGGCTGCGCCCGCTCGCTGCGCAAAAAGAAAAAGGCGCCGCAGCGCCTTTCCCCTGAATGCAACTTGCGAACAAGCCGCTCACGCCTTCGCGCGCTTGCCCTCGACATCCGGCAGCAGCACAGTCAGCACGCCGATCAGCGGCAGGAACGAGCAGACCTTGTAGACGAACGCGATACTGGTGGCGTCGGCCAGCTGCCCGAGCACCGCCGCGCCGATCCCGCCGAGGCCGAACGCGAAGCCGAAGAACAGCCCCGCGACCATCCCCACCTTGCCGGGAATCAGCTCCTGCGCATAGACGAGGATCGCTGAGAACGCCGAGGCCAGCACCACGCCGATGATCACCGTCAGCACGCCGGTCCAGAACAGGTTCGCGTACGGCAGCAGTAGCGTGAACGGCGCGACGCCGAGGATCGACACCCAGATCACGTACTTGCGGCCGATCTTGTCGCCGATCGGACCGCCGATCACCGTGCCCGCCGCGACCGCCGCGAGGAACACGAACAGATGGATCTGCGCGGCCTGCACCGTCAGATGGAACTTGTCGATCAGATAGAACGTGAAGTAGCTGTTGATGCTCGCAAGGTAGAAGTACTTGGAGAACACCAGCAGGATCAATACGCCCATCGCGAGCATGACCTTGTTGCGCGACAGCGTCGCGTGCGCTACCTGGCCGCGCGCCTTCTTCACTGACGGATGCTGCTTGTACCAGCGGCCGATCTGCGTGAGCACGACGATCGCGGCGAGCGCCGCCGCCGAGAACCACGCGATGCTGCGCTGGCCGTGCGGAATCACGATCAGCGCGGCGAGCAGCGGCCCGAGCGACGATCCCGCGTTGCCGCCCACCTGGAACAGCGACTGCGCGAGTCCGTGCCGGCCGCCCGAGGCCATGCGCGCGACCCGCGACGATTCCGGATGGAACACCGACGACCCGCAACCGACCAGCGCCGCGGCCACCAGCAGCACGCCGAAGCTCGGCGCAATCGACATCAGCAGCAGGCCGGCTAGCGTGAAGCCCATGCCGACGGGCAGCGAATACGGCTTCGGATGCTTGTCGGTATAGATGCCGACGAGCGGTTGCAGCAGCGACGCGGTGATCTGGTAGGTCAACGTAATCAGCCCGATCTGCCCGAACGACAGCGAAAAGTTGTCCTTCAGCATCGGGTAGATCGCGAGGATCAACGACTGGATCATGTCGTTGAGCAGGTGCGAAAAGCTGATCGCGCCGAGCACGGAATAGACCGTGCGCTGAATTTTGACGGCCGGCTGGGCGGCGCCGCCGCTTCCGGCTGAAGCGCCGGCGAGGGCGTTTTTATCGAGGCTCGTTTCCATACGCTGGGTGAGAGAAAAAATGAGAGAGAAAAAGTGTGGTGAATAGGGTTGAGCTGTTGCCGGCAGGTCGTCGTTTTACGTTCTGGCTGCCGCGGCACTTTGACGCGACTTCCGGCCCTTTCAGTCGTTTCACGAAGTTTAATGTGGCTTGAGTGAATTGTAAGGACAAGTTTTGTCGCGAATCGGACATGGTCGTACATCGGCGAAGCCGCTGGCGTACCAAAACCGGGCGCCGGCTGCACTGTGAGCGTGTCGGCGGCGGATTGCTGGTGTGCGGCGGCGGAGAGCCCGGCCGGTGGCTGATAAATCCGGTTGGCCGATTTTTGGCCGTGTATAAACACCGTCGCGGGCGCGCGGCTTACAAAGCCGCGCGTCGAGGACCGGGCGACACGCGGCGGCCATGGGCGAGCGGCGTCAAAAGACATTAAAGATCGCGGACGCGGCGGCCGTAGACCCGGAGAGATAAGCAGCAATGCCGGACCAACCTTTCCGGCAGCTCTACACGTGGGGACGGGGAATATGAAAGCAGTTTCGCCAGGCAATCAGCACAACGCGGGGTTCTTGACGGACGGACCGGCGGCGCACGCGACGCCGTCGCGCGCTCAGGGCGGCCGTGCAAATGCCGTGATGCGCAAGGGCTGGTCGGTGAAGGCGATGTTGCGCGCCGCGTTCGCGGTGCTGCTGATCGGCACACTGCTGATCGGCATGTTTTCGCTCACGCAGATCCATCGTCTGAACGCGTCCACGCAGTCCATCTACGACCAGGGTCACGTCGCGAGCCGCGCGGCCGAGGAAGCGCGCGGCCACATGCTGCGAGCGAGCCGCGCACAAAAGATGCTGCTGACGGCGACCACCGCGAAGGAGCGCGACGAACTCGGCGCGGACATCGAGCGCGGCCTCGCCGGTCTCGGCGCGCAACTCGCCACGCTGCAGCAGTACGTCGACACCTCGGAAGCGAAGGCAGTCGAGCAGCAGAAGGCGTTTGCCGGAGCCGTCACCGTGTGGAGCGGTCATCTGCGCGACTTCGTGACGCTCGTGAAAGCGCAGCCGCTCGACCTGTCGCAGATGAACTGGCAGGTCGGCACCCAGGACGTGTCGCTGCTGGTCGAAACCGGCAAGCTCGAAAAGCTCGTCGATGAACTCGTCGCGCAGCGCGGCACCGCCGCGAAGGCGACCATCGACGCGTCGGGTTTCATCTACCACTCGTCGTTCGTGATGATCGCCGCGATGACGTTCGCGCTGATCGTGCTCGCGTTCGGCATCAGCGAGTGGGTGGTGCGCCGGCTCGCCGGCCAGCTCGGCGGCGAGCCGGCGTACGCGAAGGAAATCGCGAGCCGCATCGCGGCGGGCGATCTGTCGAACCAGATCGCGCTCGGCCGTAAAGACCGCTCCAGCATGCTGTACGCGCTGCACGACATGCAAAGCGGACTCGCGACGACCGTCTCCGACATCGCGTCGAGCGCGGACGCGATTGCGACCGCGTCGGGCGAAATCTCGATGGGCAATCTGGACCTGTCGCAACGCACCGAGCAGCAGGCGATGGCGCTCGAACGCACCGCCAGCAGCATGGAGCAGTTGACTTCGACGGTCCGCCAGAACGCCGACAACGCGAAGCAGGCGAGCACGCTCGCGAACAACGCGTCGGAGATCGCGGAGAAGGGCGGCGCGGTGGTGAGTCGCGTGGTCGCGACGATGAACGACATCAACGATAGCGCGCGCAGCATCGGCGACATCATCGGCGTGATCGAGGGGATCGCGTTCCAGACCAACATTCTGGCGTTGAACGCGGCAGTCGAGGCGGCGCGCGCGGGCGAAGAAGGCCGCGGGTTCTCGGTGGTCGCCGCTGAAGTGCGCAATCTCGCGCAGCGCAGCGCCGCTGCCGCCAAGGAGATCAAAGGTTTGATCGACACGTCGGTCGAGCGCGTGGGCAATGGCTCGGCGCTGGCTCAGGATGCCGGGGCGACGATGGATGAAGTCGTGAAAGCGGTCAAGCGCGTCACCGACATCATGGGCGAGATTTCGGCGGCGTCGTCCGAGCAGAGCGCCGGCATCGAGGAGATCAACCTCGCGGTCACGCAGATGGATTCGGGCACACAGCAGAATGCCGCACTGGTGGAGCAGGCCACTGCCGCGGCCCGATCGCTGGACGATCAGGCGCGCGGTTTGAAGGCAATGGTGGGGAAGTTCAGGCTGTAAAGCGGGTTGGTTTTTTGCGGCGCTGGTAGCTGGTCGCTGGTCGCTGATTGTGTTTGCGTGGTTCATGCTCGAACTTGAATGCATGGACCACGCGGTGGCGCTTGATGCGTCGTTGGTCAGCTCGACTTGGTGGCGTCGGGCTTCACAACCACCGTACACGTAATCCCCGCCGCCAGCACCACCCCATCCGGCACCGCATCGATCTTCACGCGCACCGGCACGCGCTGCGCGAGGCGCACCCAGTTGAAGGTCGGATTCACATCGGCGAGCAGCTCACGGCTTTCCGGATTGTCGCGATCGTAGATCCCGCGCGAGATGCTCTCCACGTGTCCCTGCAAGGTGCCGCCGCTCATCAGCCGGACTTCAGCCGGGTCACCGACGCGCACATGCGGCAGCTTGGTTTCCTCGAAGTACCCATACACCCAGAACGAGTGGCTGTCGACGATCGCCAGCTTCGCCGCGCCTGCGGTCGCATAGTCGCCGCGGAACACGCTCAGGTTCGTCACATACCCATCGACCGGCGACACCACCCGCGTGCGTTCGAGATTGAGTTTGGCCGCATCGAGCGCCGCCAGCGCCTGCTGGTACGACGCCTCGGCCGCCGACGCCGTATGCGTCGCGTTCTCGCGGCTTTCCTTCGACACCACCAGCGCATCCATATCGGCGCGCCGCTGCGCGTCGTCGCGCTTCATCTGCAGCTCGGCCTTGCGCGCGGCCACTGCCGCCTGCGCCTGTTCGACCGCGATCTGGTAGTGCGACGGATCGATCTGCATCAGCAGGTCGCCCTTCTTCACCAGCTGGTTGTCCTTCACCGGCAGATCGACGACCGCGCCCGACACATCGGGCGCGACGTTCACGATCTCGGCGCGCACGCGCCCGTCGCGGGTCCACGGTTCATCCATGTAATGGACCCACAGCACGCGTCCAATCAGGATCGCAACGATAAAGACAATGGCTGTCGCGATGAAGCCAACGAGATTTCGGATGGTCATGGTTCGACTCTGGTCAACGATAAACGGCGAGACCCAGCACGCCGCACACACATACGAGCAGACTGGCCCGGAACAGGGACGGATGCCACACCACGCGATACAGGCCCGTCCAGGCGATCACGCGGTCCAGCACCCAGGTGAGCGCCGCGCCCGCGATGAACAGCAGCACGATGGCCGGCACGTAGGCGTCGAAAACGGCAATGTCACGTGGCATGGGGAACTCCTTCTGGGGCGCTGGCCCGGTCGCTGTGGTCACCCCTGCGTTCACCCATCAAGGGTTCGAGCGGGGATTGCGGATCGAGCAGCGCGGTACGGATGAAATGCAGCTGGCTGAGGATGCGTTGCAACCGATGCCGCTCCTCGCGCGGCGGCGTGAAGCTGGCGAGCAGCTGCTGGAGCGCGGCGATCGCGTCGGCGGTGCTCGCCAGCGCGCGTTCGAAGCGGTCCTCGCGCGGCTGCCCGAAGAGCGCGCTCAACGCGTCGCCCATCGTGCGCAGCGCCACGCGCCACGGCGTCGACTTCGCGTAGCGTGCATCGACGGGCAGCGCCGCGAGCTCGCCGCGCAGATCGATCACCGCATTGCCCACCTCGAGCACCGAGAACAGCCAGCGCAAGGTGTCGCGCCGCAGTTCGGGCTCGTCGGGCGCGAGCGCGTTGATCTGGACCATCAGGTCGCGCGCGCCGCTCTCGAAGCGCGAACGCACCCGGCGCAGCCCCGCGCGGCCCGCCAGCACCACCTGGCGGCGCAGGTCGACCAGCAGCTGGTGGCGCAGCCAGGGCGTGGACGGCGGCAGCAGCACCGCGAACGCCACCGACGACACCAGCATCGACAGCACCAGCGCCAGCGCGTCGTTCATGAACGCGCTGGGGTCGTAGTGCATCACGTTGTCGGGGCCGGCCAGAAAGCAGAAGAAGATGCAGTAGCCCACGCCGTAGCCGGCCAGCGCCGCCCGCGTGGTCATGAACACGCCGAGCAGCAGGAACGGCGTGAGCGCCGCGCACAGCAGCGCGAAGCCGTCGATGTGCGGAAACACCCCGTACACCGCGAGCATCCCCATGAACGTGGCGGCCAGCGTGCCGGCGGCCATCTGGAACACGGTGCGCTTCGGATCGGGCGAGGACGACGCCAGCGCGCACACGGCGGCCGCGTTCAGCGTGAGGGTCGAGCCGCTCGGCCAGGCGGTGGCGATCCAGAACGCGCCGAGCGCCATCATCACGAGGGCCGCGCGCAGGCCCGCGACCCCTGCGGCGAGCGCGTTGGTCTTCGGCTCGTAGCGGTCGATCCAGCGCTCGCGCGAATGCGTGTCGAGCGCGAGCGACGCGTAGGTGGCCGCATACGCGTGCAGGTCGTCGATGAAGCGGAACAGCAGTTCGGCGCCGGTGTCGAAGTCGAGCAGCGGCGCGTCGGGCTGCGTGGCGTCGGCATGCTTGAGCAGTTCGGCGCGTGTGGCGCGCACGCGCGCCGGCAGCGCGGCCCTGAACGCGTCGAGCTGGGCGGCGGCGTGCGCGGCATCGGCGGCGCTCAGCACCGGTTCGCCGGACTTCGCGAGCAGCGGCGCGATTTCCTTGAAATACGGTTCGAGCGCGGCGATCGCGCTGGCCGCGCCGGTGTTGCGCAGCCGGTTCATCAGCTGGTGCAGCGCATGAAAGCGCGTGGAGGCGGTCATGAACTCGCTGTTCAGCCGCGCAAGGCGCCCGCCACGCCTGCGCGAGTCGGGGCCTTCGAACACGGCCACGCTGCGCGCGGCCTCGAAGCCGACGATGTCGGCGACAAAGCGCGCGTTGGTCGCTTCGATGCGCGCGCGGTCGTTGTGCCCGGCCAGCGACGCCGACACGTACTCGACGAACGCCGAGAAGCGCGCGCGCACGGTGCTGCGCATCTGCAGGCCGGCGAACTGCGGGAACACCAGGCCGCTGACCGCGCCCGCGCAGACGATGCCGAGCACCACTTCGGCGACCCGCGTGAGCGCGCTGAGGAACGCGCCGTCCGGATGCTGCGCGGCGGGGATGCCGATCAGCGCGGCGGTGTAGCCAGCCAGCACGAAGCCGTACGAGCGGAAGTTACGGTTGCGCGCGGCGCCCGCGGTGCAGATGCCGACCCAGATCGCGGTCGACACGATGAACAGCTCCGGCTGCTGCGCGAACAGGCCGATCAGCGCGAGCATCACGACGAGCCCGACGAGGGTGCCGCAGATGCGGTAGAAGCTCTTGGCGAAGACCATGCCGCTTTGCGGCTGCATGACGATGAACACGGTGGTCATCGCGGTGCGCGGCTGCGGCAGGTCGAGCTTCATCGCGAGGCCGAGCGCGAGAAAGCAGGCGGCGAGCGCCTTGAACAGGTAGACCCAGGTGAGGCCGTCGGTGCGCGCCCAGTCGGTGACGGCGGTGCGCAGGGCAGCGAGGGAGATGGGGCGCGCGAGGGAAGAGGACGAGGCGGACATGGGCGCTTCCTTACTCGGCCGCGGGGGCGGTGGCACTGGCGCGCGCCGTGGTTGCCGCGGTGCTCGTGGCGGTCGTGGCTACGGCGTGATTGCCGATGCGCGCAGGGGTGGGCGCGTGGCTGGCCACCCCGGCGTGCGCCGAGGCGTTTGCCGCCTTCGCAGAGTCGTTGCCGCTGCCGCCCGTCGGGTCGCCGGTGACAGCCTGGCTGGCAGGCACGGGCTGATCCGAACCCGCTGCCACAGAAGCGTTTGCCGCCTTCGCAGAGGCATTGCCGCTGCCGTCCGTCGCGTCGCCGGTGACAGCATGGCTAGGCACGGGCTGAACCGAACCTGCTGCCACAGAAGCGTTTGCCGCCTTCGGCGCAGTGTCGCCCGTGATGGCCGCCTTCCCCTTGCCATGCCCCGGCAGCGTCTCATCCGCCTTCGGTCCATTACCCGGTTCATCCAGCCCGCCGCCGAGCGCTGTCATCAGCGACGCATGCGCGCCCAGCCTTTCAGCCTGCACCTTCGCCACACCTTCCTGCGCGCGCAGCAACTGGTTCTGCGCGACCAGCACGTTCAGATAATCGGTCAGCCCGCGCCGGTAACCCTCGCGCGACAGATCGTAGTTGCGCTGCGCCGCCGCCACCGAACGGGCCGCGTCGTCGGCCTGGGTCGCCAGCGAACGCATGCGGATCACCTGGTCGGAGATGTCCTTCAGCGCGCCGACGATCGACTGGTTGTAGCGCTCCACCGCCTCGTCATAACCGGCCGACGCCGCGCCGAGCTGCGCGCGCAGCCGCCCGCCGTCGAAGATCGGCAGCGACAGCGCCGGCCCCGCGCTCCAGCTGTGCGACGGACTCTTCAGGAACTGGAACAGCGGCCCCATCGCCGCATAGCCGCCGATCGACGCGAGCAGGTTGATGTCCGGATAGAAGTCCGCCTTGGCGACGTCGATGCCGCGTGCCTGCGCGGCCACCGTCCAGCGCGCCGCGACCACGTCCGGGCGGTGGCCGATCAGCTCCGCCGGCAACGCGGCGGGCAGCCCCGCCGGCGCGGCGAGCGACAGCGCCGGACGGCCGATCGCGTCGCCCGCGCCCGGCCCCTTGCCGGCCAGCGCCGCGAGCTGGTTGCGGGCCAGCGCGAGCTGCTCGTCGAGCGCGTCGATCTGGCGCTCGTACTCCGGCAGCGGCGTTTCGGCCTGGCTCACTTCGAGCTGCGTGCCGATGCCGCCCTTCAGGCGCCGGCTGGCCAGATCCACGATCTGCTGCTGTTGCTGCAGGGTCGCCTTCGCGATGTCGAGCAGCGCGTAGTCCAGCGACATGCCGATGTACGTGCGCACCACGTTGGCCTGCAGTTCGAGCTGCGCGGCGCGGGCATCGGCGGCGCTCGCGTGGGCGGCGTCGAGCGCGCGTTCGGCGGCGTTGCGGTCCCTGCCCCACAGGTCCAGGTGATAGGACAGGCCGAGCGTGCCGGTGTTGTTCCACGACTGCTCACCGGCCAGCGGCCCCGGGCCGTAGTACACGTTGTCGGCCCACTTCTGGCGCTGGATCGACAGGCTGCCGTTGACCTGCGGCGCGAGCGCCGCGCGCGCGACGCCCGCCATCGACAGCGCCTCGCGCACGCGCGCCTGCGCAGCGGCGAGGCTCGGATTGCCGGCCTGCGCGGCGTCGATCCACGCGTTGAGCTGCGGATCGTCATAGGCGCGCCACCAGTCGGCGGCCGGCCACTGGGCGTCACTGTTGGCCGCGCGGATCGCGTTGCCCGCGTCGAGCGAGGACGCTTCGGTCGCGTGGTCCTGCGGGGCGATGCCTCCGGTACCTGCACAGCCGGCGATTGTTAATAGGATCGTAAGAACCGCGGCTGCGGAGATCCTTTTCGGTACCGGAGACTGCACGATTTCCTCCAAAATTGACTATAGACGCTTGTACCTCATTATATTTTTTGATGGATTGGGGAATAACCGGTAACGGTGCAAGGCATTTTTACGTTATGTGAGACAATCGCCTTTGCCAATTGTGTAACAATCGCTGCCGAACAACAGGGAATGGTATGGATACGCTTCAAAACATGCGCGTATTTGTTCGCGTCGTCGAAGCTGGCAGCTTCACGGGTGCCGCGCAACATCTGAATACGACCACGGCTTATGCGTCGCGCGCGGTTTCGGATCTGGAGGCGCATCTGCGCACGCGCCTGCTGAACCGGACCACACGCCGCATCGCGCTGACCGAGGCAGGCGAGCGCTATCTGCAACGCTGCGAGCAGATTCTCGCTTACGTGGATCAGGCGGAAGCCGAGGCGAGCGACGCGCATGCGCGCCCGTCGGGCAAACTCAAGGTCCACGCGATGACGAGCTTCGGCCAGCACTATGTCGTGCCGGCGGTCGGCCGCTATCAGGAGCGCTATCCGGACGTGCATGTCGAACTGACGCTCGCGCAACGCATGCCCGATCTGCTCGACGAGGGTTTCGACGTGGCGCTGACGCTCGCCACCGGTCTGCCGGATTCCGGCCTGGTATCGCAGCGCCTGGGCAGCGCGTTCAGCATCGCATGCGCGTCGCCGGCTTATCTGGAGCGGCACGGCGTGCCGCAGACGCCCGCCGATCTCGCGCGCCATACCTGCCTGCAAATGGTCACGCCGGTGTTTCCGCCCGACAAATGGACCTTTGGCGGCCCGCAAGGCGAAGAAACGTTCACGCTCGGCGCGACCACGTTTCAGGTGAACGTCGCCGAAGCGATGGTGGTCGCGGTATCGCAGGGCATGGGCGTCGGGCTGATTCCGATCTACTCGGCGATCAGCGGTTTGCGCAGCGGCAAACTCGTGTGGCTGCTGCCCGAGTACACATCGCAGGAAATGAATTTGTACGCGTTGTACCCGTCGCGCCAGTACCTGGACGCGAAAATCCGCACCTGGGTCGAATTTTTGCGCGACGAGCTGCCGGCCACGCTGGCTGCGGACCAGGATGAGCTGAGGCAATTCGCCCGGTCCTGAAGCCGCGCCGGGCGGGCGTGCCGCAAGGGTTGACGCGGCAGGGCGCCGCCGCGTGACCGGGCGTTACATAACTGCCGCGCCGCAACATTTTCTTACTTCTCGCCCGCGGACGATTTGCTAACGTGTGACTCATGCGCTGCCACTTCGGTCGGACGCGCCAGTTCGCTGCCGTTCGGCACATTGCAACAACTGAAGGACGAGGGATTCATGGATACGCATCTGATGATCGGCGTGGCCGTCATGCTGGGACTGATCGGGATCGCCGCATCGCGCGATCTGCTGCGCCGCCTGCGCGAACAACAGCCGCAACTGGTGCCGATCAAGGTTGAGCGCCCGGACCTGCAGGCTCGACGGCACGACCGTTGATGCTCGTCGCCACCATGGCGCGTCGCCGGCGGGCGCGGGGCCGTGGTGAGAAGGCTTTTTCTTTCTGAGCGGTTAGAGGCGCGTTCACGCTTTCAGTGCAGCGCTTCGATCAATGCGGGATCGTCGTTGAGCGTGCGGTCCACTTCGTGACTCACGCGGTGCCAGCGAAAACGGCCGGCCGGTAAGCAGGCACCGCGCGCGAGCCGTTCGAGTTCGTCGGGCGGTAAGGCCGGATCCAGCCAGCGGCGCGCCGCATCCGGCGAAAATGCCAGCGGACGACGGTCGTGAACGTCGATCAGACCCGAATCGACGCTGGCCGTCACGATCACCAATCCCATCCCTTCCGTTTGCGGCTCGCTGCCGCGCACGCTCGACAAGGCGGCCAGATACATCGGATCGTCTTTTTTCAGATGCACGAAGTAGGGCTGGCGCCGCGGCGCTTCGGTGTGCACCGAACCGCCATGCGCGTGGGCTGTCGCAGGCGAAGTTTCGACGCGCCACTCGAACCAGCCGTCCGCCGGCACTAGCACGCGGCCGGTTTTCCACAATTCCTCGAAATAGCGCGCGGTCGGCGCGGCGTCGGCGCGCGCGTTGATCGTCTGCGGCAGATGCTGTGCGCGCGCCCATTCCGGGCAGTATCCCCAGTGAATCGCGCGCAGCGTTTGATCAGGATAGATCGCGAGCGGATGCGTGCCGGGGGCAAGGTTGTAGCCGGGACGGCGGTCGGCGGCGTCGAACAGCATCAGCGGATCGGCGAGGCCGAGATGCCTGGCGTAAAGATGCGCGTCGCGATACTGGCTGATTCGACCACACATGAGCGATCTCCGGTGACGACGTGCGTGGCGGGTTCCGTAAGCTGGCGGAGTCCGCAATGAAGCGGTTGAACCGGCCGATTTTGCTGGCGCGTTTTTCAGGCACCCACCGGCACGCCGAAGCGGGACACAAGCAACAACAGGCAGCCGGCCACCAGCACCAGCCGCCGGCACGCAGCCGCCAGCGCGCAGCCGCCGACGACAGCGTAATGCGTCCGCTCCAGCCGCGCCATCCAGTCCGGCCCCAAGGGCGTGCCAGAAACGGGCTAAATCTCGACGACCCTGTCCCACGCGAATTGCGGATTTTCCCACTGCCCGGTGCGCCGGTCGAAATAGCCGCGCGGATTGCAGACCACGCGCGTGCCGTTCACGCTGTAGTCGAACGACGTGTGCGTATGCCCGTGAATCCACAGCGCGACCGGTGCGCGCACCAGCTTCGGCAAATGATTGACAAAGCCGGCCGACGCCCGGTCCTGCGCGTAGCGCTCGGCCAGACTCAGCCGATGCGGCGCGTGATGCGTGACCACGATCGTCTGGCCGCCGAACGGTTTGGCGAGCTCGCCTTCGAGCCACGCGCGCGCATGGGCGTGCAGCGCGAGCGAGTCGTCGGGGGTGAAGTCGCGCGTGGCGTCGTGGGTGTCGTGCGGCCAGCTCACCTGGATCAGCCCGCGGAAGTCGAGCATGACCTGGCGTGCCGCGTCGAACGATGTGGCGAGCGTGTCGGGGTCCGCGCCGTACAAAGCGAAGTCGGTCCACAAGGTGGTGCCGAGCACGCGCCAGCGGCCTTGCGGATCGACCAGCACCGCATTGTTCAGCACATGCACGTTGTCGACCTGCGCAGCCGCGTCGTAAAGCGCGCGTTCGAGCGCGCCGAACTCGCCGTCGTAGTACTCGTGATTGCCGGGCACGTAGACCACCGGCACCGCACCGTCGAAGGTCTGTGCGGCCCAGCGCGGCCCGGCCGCATGATTGTGGATGTCGCCGGCCAGCACGATCAGATCCGCGTGCGCATGCGGAATCAGCTCGGGCTCGTCGTTTTCCAGATGCAGATCGGACAGCACTCGAATCTTCACGGCCACGGCTCCTGCAAAAGTCCCCGCGTGGGGCATCCCCGCGTGGGGCATCCCCGCGTGGGGAGGCGAGGCTTCAATTCCTAGCGTAGCACCTTGCCCGGGTTCATCAGGTTCAGCGGATCGAGCGCGCGTTTGACCGCGCGCATCAGTTGCAGCTCGACGTCCTGCTTGTAGCGCGCAGCCTCGTCGACTTTCAGCTGGCCGAGCCCGTGTTCCGCGCTGATGCTGCCGCGATGCTGGTGCACGCTGTCGTAGACGATCTGGTTGATCGGGGCCTGGTACTGCTGCAGAAACGTCTTCGGGTCGACGCCCTCGGGCGCCTGCACGTTGTAGTGCAGATTGCCGTCGCCGAGATGGCCGAACGTCACCATGCGCGCGCCCGGCGCCGCCTGTGCGATCGCCGCGTCGGTCGTCTCGATGAAGTGGCCGATGCGCGAGATCGGCACCGCGATGTCGTGCTTGATGTTCAGCCCTTCCTCGGCCTGGGCGAGCGGAATATGTTCGCGCAGATTCCAGAACGCGCGCGACTGCGCGAGGTTTTCCGCGACCACCGCGTCCTGCACGAGGCCTTCTCCGAGCGCCGTTTCCATCAGATGCTCGAACAGCGCACGCGCGTGTGCCTCGCTTTCGCTGTCCGACAATTCCAGCAGCACGACTTGCGCATGCGGCTCGGCGAACGGATAGCGCATCTGCTCGAAATGCCGACCGACGAGGCGCAGACAGAAATCCGACATCAGTTCGAAGCCGGTCAGAAGCGGTCCGGCGATGCGCTGCGTGAGCGACAGAAAGTCGAGCGCCGCATGCGGCGAAGCGAGTGCGGCGAGCGCCGTGACACGCGCGGCAGGCTGCGGATGCAGCTTGAGCACGGCCGCGGTGATGATGCCGAGCGTGCCTTCCGCGCCGATGAACAGATCGCGCAGATCGTAGCCGGTGTTGTCCTTGCGCAGTCCGCGCAGGCCGTCCCACAGTTCGCCTTGCGGCGTCACGACTTCGAGACCCAGGCACAGCTCGCGGGTATTGCCGTAGCGCAGGACGCCAGTGCCGCCCGCGTTGGTGGCGAGATTGCCGCCGATCGTGCAACTGCCTTCGGCGGCGAGGCTCAGCGGAAACAGACGGCCGGCCGCCTCGGCGTGCCGCTGCACGTCGGCGAGGATGACGCCGGCCTCGACGGTGATCGTGTTGTTGTGCGGATCGATGTCGCGTACCCGATTCAGCCGCCGCAAGCTGATGACTGCCTGCGCGCCGCTCTCGTCGGGCGTGGCGCCGCCAGCGAGACCTGTGTTGCCGCCCTGCGGCACGAGCGCGATGCGATGTTC
Organism: Paraburkholderia panacisoli; assembly: GCF_008369935.1. Taxonomy (GTDB): domain Bacteria; phylum Pseudomonadota; class Gammaproteobacteria; order Burkholderiales; family Burkholderiaceae; genus Paraburkholderia; species Paraburkholderia panacisoli. The sequence continues at coordinate 71,502 of NZ_VTUZ01000001.1, forward strand.
GAGCGCGAGCCGCACGAGCGCCGCGACTTCAGCGGGCGTGGCCGGGCACAGCACCGCGCAGGCCGCGCCGGTGTAGCGGCGGCGCCAGTCGGTGAGATACGGGGCGGTGTCGTGCGGGTCGGTCAACACGTGGGCTGCGCCGATGGCGTCACGGCAGGCGGCGAGGAAAGCGGTTTGGGTCATAACGGTCGGTCGGCGTGGACGGGCGGGAATGTCGGGTAAGCGGGGTGTCAGGCGTTCGGTTCGGCGGTTTGTTTTGCGGCTTCTTTCGCGGCGCGCTTCGCCGCGCGCTTGAACGGCGCGACGTAGGCCAGCGCGCAGGTAAAGAAGATCACCGCGAGCGCGGCTTGCAGCCAGCCGAGACGGGCGCTCAGTCCATGATCGCTCCAGCCGCGCACGACGCCCTCCGCGAAATACAGCAGGATCAGCATCGACGCCCATTGCAACGTGTAGAGCCGGCGCCGCCACACGCCCGGCAGCGCGAGCAGCAGTGGCACCGCCTTGAGCACGAGGGCCGAGCCGCCGGGACGCAGCGGCGCGAGCCACCATTCCCACGCGACGGACAGCACGATCAGCGCGAGCAGCGTGGCGGTTGCGCCGAACGCGGCGGCGGTTTTGGGCTGCACGGGTGGCGCCTTGAGCGAGGCGGCCGGTGCGCTTTCGCGCGGCGACGCCGCCGTCGTGCTTCGCGCGTCCGGCGTAGTGACCGGTTTCCCCATCGGCGTGGTCATGGCCTTTCGCTCATGGACGCCGCTGTGCGCGCGACACGTGCGCCGAGCGCGATGGCGAGCGTCTTTTCGTCGGAGGAGATGCCTTGTGCGGCCGTGCCCGCGCGAGCGAAATGCGACGCGCCGTAAGGCGTGCCGCCGGTTTGCGTGGTGCTCAACGCGCTCTCGGTATAAGGGATGCCGACGATCAGCATGCCGTGATGGAGCAGCGGCAGCATCATGGAGATCAGCGTGGTTTCCTGGCCGCCGTGCAGACTGCCGGTCGACGTGAACACGCAGGCCGGTTTGCCGGACAGCGCGCCGGACAGCCACTGCGGCGTGGTGCCGTCGAGAAAGTACTTGAGCGCGGCGGCCATGTTGCCGAAGCGGGTGGGCGAGCCGAGCGCGAGGCCGGCGCATTCCTCGAGGTCGCGCAGCTCGACGTAGGGCGGACCTTCGTCGGGAATCTCCGGCTGGGCCGCTTCGCACACGGTGGAAACCGCCGGCACGGTGCGCACGCGCGCCTGCATGCCGGGAACGCTGTCGACGCCGTGCGCGATCGCCAGCGCGAGCTCGCGAGTGGCGCCGTGACGGCTGTAATAGAGCACGAGAATGTCTTTCATAGGCCTCATCGGTGAACGGGTATTATAGGGGCTCGGTCCGCTGCACAGGCCACCCATGGCCGTTCGGCCAGGTCGCGCACGCGCTCCAGCGGCACCGGTTCACGAAGCCAGGAGGTAGGTTTGTTGTCCAGGGTGCGTTTCGATCTCGACACGCTCAAACGACTCGCGCGGTTTGCCGCGCAGCGCATTAGCGAAGACCGTATTCCGCAGGTGGCGGGCAGTCTCACGTTCACGGCGATGCTGGCGCTCGTCCCGCTTGCCACGGTTGCGTTCGCGTTGTTCACGGCGTTTCCGATTTTCAGTTCGTTCCAGGAGTCGCTGCAGCTTTTTCTCGCCGACCACCTGATGCCAGCGCAACTGAACAGTCAGATTTTCAAGTATCTGAACCAGTTCGCGTCCAAGGCGAAAGGGCTGACCACGATCGGCATGATCCTGCTGTTCGTCACGGCGGTGATGACCATGATGACCGTCGAATCCGCGTTCAACGTGATCTGGCGGGTGCGCAAGGCGCGGCCGATCGCGCAGCGCATTCTGGTCTACTGGGCGATCATCACGCTCGGCCCGATTCTGATCGGCGTGAGCCTGTCGATCTCATCGTATCTGTTCACGGAGTCGATGACCTTCACGGCGGCCCAGCGCATCACGCCGGTGATCGAGTGGGCGCTCACGGGCGCCGCGCTGCCGTTGACGGCGCTCGCGTTCACGATTCTCTATGTGTATCTGCCGAACTGCCGCGTGGAATGGCGCGACGCGGTGATCGGCGGCGTTACTGCTGCGATCGCGTTCGAGCTTGCCAAGCGCGGCTTCGGCTATTACGTGCGCCGCATTCCGACCTACACCGCGGTGTACGGCGCGTTCGCCGCCGTGCCGCTGTTCCTGCTGTGGATGTACCTGTGCTGGTTCATCACGCTCGCGGGCGCCATGATCGCGTCCGCGTTGCCGGCGATTCGCATCGGCCAGTTTCACCGGCCCACGTTCGACGGCAGCAATCTGTTCGACTCGCTCGAACTGCTCGCGCGGCTTTCGGAAGCACGCGACGCGGGCGGGCGCGGTTACACGGTGCCCGAGCTTGCACGGATGCTTCGTCGCGACATGGATATCACGCTCTACCTGCTGCAGAGGCTCGAGGAGATCGACTGGATCGCGCGGCTGCAGGAGGACAGCGCCGGCCCGCATTTCCTGTTGCTGGCGAACCCGGCGCAGGTCACGGTCGAGCGCCTGTTCGACCTGTTCGTGATCGATCGCGCGGAACTCGCGTATCAACTCGAGCTGAAGTCCACGCGTGTGGACGGCAGCACGCTGCTGGCGTCGCTCGAGAACGACAAGCTGAAGGTGACGCTCGCCGCGCTGCTGGCGGCGCGGGCGTCGGCCAAGGCGGCAGATGCCGGAGCGAGCGAGCGCGCCGCGCCTTCAATGCCGCATCAGGCGGCTTGACGCGAAGCGGGGCGGCGGAGGGTTGTTTTGCGCGGACTTAGGGGCCGGACTGTGGGTCCGGCGACCCATAAGCCCGCCATGACATGCGTCTGCGATGGCGGCAATACGATCGCGGCACGACGTTGGAAATGAGCGCCTGACCCGTGACGCGAGCCTTCAAAACTAGAGCGAAATCCTGCCGACGCAGATGTCCTTGAACATCATCCAGTCGCCCATCAGGCTATAAAGCGGATGGCGGAAGGTCGCTGGCCGGTTCTTCTCGAAGAAGAAGTGCCCCACCCATGCAAAACCGTAGCCGCAGATCACGGCCGCCGGCAGCCATAGCCAATCGCCGGTGGCCAGCGCCATTGCGAGAAAGCCGATCACGCCCAGCAATCCCACGAAATGCAGCCGCCGCGAGACCAGGTTGCGATGCTCGCTCAAATAGTACGGATAGAACTCCGCGAAGCTCGCGAAGTGATCGGTATGCGCGGTATGAGCCATGATGGCCTCCGATGTGGACGCTTCCTCGACGTCATGCCCATTGTTCCCGTTTGTTTCGCCACGTGCCGCCATGCGGCGCACGCGCTCGCTACAGAATGGGCCTGAACCATTGTCGGGCTATCGGACTCCGCGCGCAACCTGGCCGTTCGGACGATGGCGCGGCTCGTTCAGCGCGCTTATCGTGCTCATTCCCGGCGCAATCGGACGACGGCTACCGCGCTTCGCGAGGCGGCCTCGACGCGAAACTGAACAGCGCGTCGAGCGTGGCGTCGGGTTGCTCGGTCATCAATGAGTGGCCCGCTTCGAGCGTGACGGTGTCGACCGGCGCGCCCGTTTGCGCCAGCGCGTCGGCGAGCGCTTTGGCCGCGCGCGGCGGCGTCATTGCATCGCGCCGGCCGACGATCAGCCGGGTCGCGCAGCGCACCTGCGCGGCACGCGTGAGGCCGTCCGCGTAGGTGTTGCATGCGGTGAAGTCGGTGTGGAACAACTGCGGCTCTCCGCGCGCCGCGACCCGTTCCATCAGCCGCTGGTTCATGCCGTGCAGCCAGAAGCCGGGGCCTGGGCAGGAAGGCTTGGCCGCGAGCGTCGAATGCGACCATTGGTTGACCATGCCGATCGCATCGGGCTCGCGATGCAGCGCGGCGTCGAGCAACGCGTCGGATACCGCCATCGGCATCGCGGTGGCGAGTAGCGCGAGATGCGTCGCGCGCTGCGGGTAGCGGCCGGCGAAGTCGAGCGCGATGAGCGAGCCCATGCTGTGGCCGGCCACGAACGCGCGCTGCACGCCGGCGGCGTCCAGCAGGGCGGCGTGCCAGTCGGCCATCGCCGTGATGGTGGTGAGCGCTGGTCCACTGCTGCGGCAATGGCCGGGCAGATCCACCGCCAGCACGCCGAAACCATGGTGCGCGAAGTAACGGCTTTGCAATGCCCATACGCTGTGATCGTGCTCGGCGCCGTGGATGAAGACCGCGCTCGGCAGGCTGGTGTCGAAGGGCTTGCCGCCGGTGTACGCGTAGGCGGGTTTGCCTTGAACGGTGAGGATCATGCGGACTCCGGGCGGGATTGTGCTGCGGCGCCGGATTGGCCGGGCAAGCTGGTTTTCGCGGCTGCGGCTGCGGCGTTGGACGCCTTCACTGCGCCGCTACGCGTCGCGGCCGCGCCGGCCGATTTTTGCGCGGCCTTCAGCGCGCCTTTGAGGTCGTCGATCAGATCGTCGGGATCTTCGAGGCCGATCGACAGGCGGATCGTGCCTTCAGTGATCCCGGCGGCGGCGAGTGCGGCGGCATCCATGCGGAAGTGCGTAGTGGATGCGGGATGGATCACCAGCGAGCGCGCGTCGCCGACATTCGCGAGGTGCGAGAACAGCGACAGCGCTTCGATGAAACTGCGGCCGGCGGCGCGGTCGCCACGCAGATTGAAGCTGAACACCGCGCCCGCGCCGCGCGGCAGCAGACGCTGCGCGAGCGCGTGGTCGGGATGCGTCGGCAGCTCCGGGTAGGCGACCGATTCGACCGCGTCATGACTGGCAAGAAACTCGACCACGCGGCGCGTGTTGGCGACGTGCCGTTCCATGCGCAAAGGCAATGTTTCGATGCCTTGCAGCAGTTGCCATGCGGCCTGCGGATGCAGACATGCGCCGAAATCGCGCAGGCCTTCGCGGCGCGCGCGAAGCAGGAACGGCGCGACGGTGCTTTCCTCGGTGAATACCATGCCGTGAAAGCCCTCGTACGGCTCGGTGAATTCGGGAAAGCGCCCAGACGCGTCGAAGTCGAACGTGCCGCCGTCCACCAGCACGCCGCCGATCGTCGTGCCGTGGCCGCCCAGGAACTTGGTGGCCGAGTGATACACGAAGTCGGCGCCATGCTCGAACGGTCTGAGCAGGTAGGGCGTCGTGAAGGTCGAGTCGACCAGCAGCGGGACACGGTGCTCGTGCGCGATCTGCGCGACGGCGGCGAGATCGAGCACGTCGAGTCCGGGATTGCCGAGCGTCTCGCCGAACAGCAGCCGCGTATTCGGGCGCAGCGCCGCGCGCCACGCGTCGAGGTCGCCGGGTTTGACGAAGGTCGTCTCGATGCCGAAGCGCTTCAGCGTGTAGTGCAGCAGGTTGTGCGAGCCGCCGTACAGCGCGCTGGAAGCGACGATGTGCGAGCCCGCGCCCATCAGCGTGGCAATGGCCAGATGCAAGGCCGCCTGGCCGCTCGCGGTGCCGATCGCGCCGGCGCCGTTTTCGAGCGCGGCCACGCGTTCCTCGAACACGGCCACCGTCGGGTTCGAAATGCGCGAGTAGACATGGCCGGCGCGCTCCATATTGAAGAGCGCCGCGGCGTGGTCCGAGTCGCGGAACGAAAACGAGGTGGTCTGGTAAATCGGCGTGGCGCGCGCGCCGGTGGCGGGGTCGGGAGCGGCGCCGGCATGCAGCGCAAGCGTGTCGAAACGGTTGGCGGACATCGTGGGCGGCGGGGCCACGAGCGGCCTCGCGAAAGGGGAAAGTGGCGGCCATCCTATCACCGGCATGGCTCGCATCAAGCGCGGTTTTCCCGATGCGCGTGCCCGGCGCGATCCGAATTCGGGAGCGCGAGCGCCCGCCAGGCCTTGGTGGGCGGGCCGCTTTCCTTTTATGGGCCTTTCCGCTAGGATCGAAAATCATTCATGTAGTGCCAGCTTAGCGGGTATCACGGAGACAGATCATGCGAGTCAGCGACATTCTTAAAGTCAAAGGCAACACCCTTTTCACGGTCACACCGGATACCACGCTGCACGACGCAGTCAATACGATGGCCGAGCACGATATCGGCTCGCTGGTCGTGATGGAGTACGGCGATCTCGTCGGCATGCTGACGTTCCGCGAAATCATTCTGACGCTCAGCGAGAACGGCGGCAGCGTCGGCACCTCCACGATCCGCAAGGTCATGGACGATCATCCGCTCACCTGCACGCCTGAAACGGACGTCAACGAAGTCCGCCGCATGATGCTCGAACATCACGTGCGTTATTTGCCGGTGCTGGAAAGCCGCACGCTGATGGGCGTCATTTCGTTTTACGACGTGGCGAAGGCGGTGGTCGAAGAGCAGGGTTTCGAAAACCGCATGCTCAAGGCCTATATCCGCGACTGGCCGGAAGAGCAGCAGGACCAGCAGCCCTTGCGTTAATGCGCGGTGACTGACCGTCCGCGCTCGGGGTGTTGCGATGAGCGTGAACAGGCAGACAAGGCGCGCGCGAAAGCGTGCGCTTTTTTTGTGTCCTTCGCTTTTGTACCCGGTGACATTGCGGGCAGCCCGCCGCAGCGGCAGCCGATGCGCGTATTGGAATCAAGAGCCGGCGCGATGTCCCGCGCGGTGAATCGCCTGCGTCCCGCGCTGCTTACGGCGCTTTCTCCCGTTCTTCAAACTTCATGAGCGATCGTCCATTGCCTGCCGCCCGCCGCGCCGCCCGTGCGCAAGGGGCGCATGAATCCCAGTTCCGGTTGCTCAGCCAGCGCCGCTTTGCGCCGTTTTTCTGGACGCAGTTCCTCGGCGCGATGAACGACAATGTGTTCAAGATCGGCTTTACGTCGCTCGTCACCTATCAGGCGGCGCGGTTTTCCGGTGTCGATCCGAAAACCGCGGCGTTCCTGATCTCGGCAATTTTCATCCTACCGTTCGTGCTGTTCTCGGCCACTTCCGGCCAGATCGCCGACAAGTACGACAAGGCCGTGCTCACGCGGCTCGTCAAGAGCTTCGAGATCGTCGTGATGCTGGTCGGCGGCGCCGGATTCTGGTTGCATAGCGCGCCGTTGCTGTATCTGTGCACGTTTCTGATGGGCGTCCATTCGACCGTGTTCGGCCCCGTCAAGTATTCGTATTTGCCGCAGCATCTGTCGCAGGCGGAACTGGTCGGCGGCAACGGCATGGTCGAGATGGGCACCTTCGTTGCGATCCTGATCGGCACGATCGTCGGCGGCGCGGGCGCGGGTCTCGCCGACCATGGCGCGGTGGTGCTGGCTGGCGCCTGCATCGCGATCGCGCTCGCGGGGCGCGTCGTGTCGAGCTTCGTGCCGGCCACGGCCGCGCCGCAACCCGACCTGCGCATCAACTGGAATCCGTTCAGCGAGACGTGGCGCAACCTGAAGCTGGCGCGCGAAAACCGCACCGTGTTTCTCAGCCTGCTGGGCATTTCCTGGCTGTGGTTCGTCGGCGCGACGTTTTTGTCGTCGTTTTTCAGCTTCGCGAAGAACGTGCTGTCCGCGAATCCGGATGTCGTGACCGTGCTACTCGCCACGTTCTCGATCGGCATCGGCACGGGTTCGCTGCTGTGCGAAAAGCTCTCGAAGCGGCGGATCGAAATCGGTCTCGTGCCACTTGGCTCGATTGGCATGAGCGTGTTCGCGATCGATCTGTTTTTCGCGAGCCACGCGTTGCCGCCGGCGGGGCACCTGTTGAGCGTCGGCGAGTTCCTCGGGCGGCTTGCGCACTGGCGCGTGCTGGCCGATCTGTTCCTGCTCGCGATGTTCGGCGGCTTCTACAGCGTGCCGCTCTACGCGCTGATCCAGAGCCGCAGCCAGCCGAGCCACCGGGCGCGCATCATCGCCGCGAACAACATCCTGAACTCACTGTTCATGATCGTCTCGGCGCTGATGGCGATGGGCCTGACCGCGGCCGGCTTCAGCATTCCGGCGATCTTCCTCGTCACCGCGCTGCTGAACATCGTCGTCGCGACCTACATCTATTCGCTGGTGCCGGAGTTTCTGCTGCGCTTCATCGCGTGGATGCTGGTGCATACGTTCTACCGGATCCGCCTCGTGCATGCGGAGCGGATTCCGGAGGAGGGCGCGGCCGTGCTCGTGTGCAACCACGTGAGTTTCGTCGACGCGATCGTGATCATGGCCGAGAGCCCGCGGCCGATCCGTTTCGTGATGGATCACCAGATCTTCAAGTCGCCATTCGCGGGCTGGGTGTTTCGTCATGCGAAGGCGATTCCGATCGCGCCGGCGCATCAGGATGCCGGGTTGCTCGCGCAAGCCTACGAGCGTTGCGCGCGGGCGCTGGCCCACGGTGAACTGGTTTGCGTGTTCCCCGAAGGCAAGCTCACGCGAACCGGCGAGATGAATCCGTTCCGTCACGGCGTGACCGAGATCGTCAAGCGCACGCCGGCGCCGGTCATCCCCATGGCGCTGCGCGGCCTGTGGGGCAGCGTGTTTTCCCGTGCCGACGACGCGCGCTGGCCGCGGCCGATCCGCAAGGGCGTGATGAGCCGGCTGAGTCTCGCGGTGGGCGAGCCGATTGACCCGGCGCTGGCCACGCCCGAGAAGTTGCAGCAGATCGTCACCGAGTTGCGCGGCGCGCGGAAGTAGCAGGCGGGGACGCCGTGCGGCACATTGTCGGCGAGACCGTGGTTCGAGTTGGGACGAAAAGCGCGGCCGACGCCAATGTGACAGCGCGCCCTACAACTGAAGCGAAAATTCCTACCAACGGCGGCGCGCATGCCGACAGACCGCGCGAACTCTCGCAAGCCCGCGGCTCAATTGGGCCTGGCCGATCGGCCACGCACGCTGCGCAACGCGTTCCACACGCAATGGGGCTGGCATAATAGCGCTTTCCCCGCATTTCTTTGGACGACGCCCATGTCCGGCAACACGCTCGGTACGCTTTTCACTGTCACGACCTTCGGCGAATCGCACGGCCCCGCTATCGGCTGCGTGATCGATGGCTGCCCGCCGGGCATGGCGCTCGACGAAGCCGACATCCAGTTCGAACTCGACCGCCGCAAGCCCGGCACGTCGCGCCACGTCACGCAGCGTCAGGAAGAAGACAAGGTCGAGATCCTGTCGGGCGTGTTCGAAGGCCAGACCACGGGCGCGCCGATCGCGCTGCTGATCCGCAACACCGATCAGCGCAGCAAGGACTACGGCAACATCGCCGACACGTTCCGTCCGGGCCACGCCGACTACACCTACTGGCAGAAATACGGCATCCGCGACTATCGCGGCGGCGGCCGTTCGTCGGCGCGCCTGACCGCGCCCACGGTGGCGGCGGGCGCGGTCGCGAAGAAGTGGTTGCGCGAAAAGTTCGGCACCGAGATTCGCGGCTATATGGCCGCGCTCGGCGAGATCGACGTGCCGTTCGTCGACTGGGCGCAGGTGCGCGAAAACCCGTTCTTCGCGCCGAACGCCGGGATCGTGCCGCAGCTCGAAGCGTACATGGACGCGCTGCGTAAAGACGGCGACTCGATCGGCGCGCGCATCAACGTCGTGGCCTCCGGCGTGCCGGTCGGCCTCGGCGAGCCGCTGTTCGACCGTCTCGACGCCGACATCGCCCACGCCATGATGGGCATCAACGCGGTGAAGGGCGTCGAGATCGGCGCGGGCTTCGCGAGCGTCGCGCAACGCGGCTCCGTGCACGGCGACGAATTGACGCCCGAGGGCTTCGTCGGCAATCACGCGGGTGGCGTGCTCGGCGGCATTTCGACCGGGCAGGACATCACGGTGTCGATCGCGATCAAGCCGACCTCGAGCATCCGCACGCCGCGCCGTTCGATCGACAAGGCGGGGCAACCGGCCATCGTCGAAACGTTCGGACGGCATGACCCGTGCGTCGGCATTCGCGCCACGCCAATCGCCGAATCGATGCTCGCACTGGTGCTGATCGACCACGCGCTGCGCCATCGCGCGCAATGCGGCGATGTCTCGGTCACTACGCCGAGGATCGCGGCGAGTGCGCCGTAACTCGCGTTCGTTGAACGTCTTCGGACTCGCCGCGCACGCGGTGCCGTCTTCATGGCCGAGTTGAACGCTGCAGTGGCGGGTTTGGCAGATAACCAGCTCGCCACGCTACGCGCGCGGGCCGCCGCGCCGGATGCCGTCGCCGCCGACTGCTTCGCGTTCGGCCATCTCCTGTTGCAGCACGCCGGTCGCGACAAAGCCCGCCAGCGCGAGGCGCTCGCCGCGCTGGTGCGCGCCTATCGGCTCGATCCCGCATGCGAACCCTCGTTGCTCCCCACGATTGCGCAAACGGCCTTCGTCGTGCGTGACTGGGCGCTGGTCGAGTCCGCGACCGCGCTGCTGCTCTCGCACGACGCCGAAGACGCCAACGCGCTGATCTGGTGTGCCGCCGCCGTGCAGGAGCGCGACGATTTCGCCACCGCCGAGCGCCTGCTGCGCGAAGCGTTACGCGTCGTGCCGGACAATCCGGTGGTGCTTCACAAGGTGGCGCTGTGCATCAAGGAGCAGGCGCGTTTCGCGCAAGCCGAGGCGCTGCTCAGACAGCTATTGGCGATTTCGCCGAACAACGCGTACGCGCAGTTCGATCTGTCGGAACTTGAAATTCGCGCGGGCCGTTTCGCCGACGGTTGGGCGCATTACGAATCGCGCGTCGCGACGGCCGACGATCTGAATCACGCCCAGCAGGCGCTCGCGGCGATCAGCGCGCGTTGGCAGGGCGAGTCGCTGGCCGGCAAGACGCTGGTGGTATACGGCGAGCAGGGCAATGGCGACTGCCTGTGGGCGGTGCGCTTTCTGCCGCTGCTGGCCGAGCGGGCGCGGCGCGAAGGCGGGCGGGTGATCTTCGGCTACGACGGCCCGTTGCGGCAGCTATTCGAGCGCATGCTGCCCACCGATCTGACGCTCGAAACGAGTCTGGACACGCGGCCCGATTTCCATTGCGGATTGATGAGCCTCCCGCTGCGGCTCGATATCGTCGATGCCACGGGTTGGGGTGCGCCGTATCTGCGTGCCGATCCGGCTCTCGTGCAGACGTGGCGCGCGCGGGTCGACGCGCAAATCGCCGCTGCGCGAGGCAATCTCAAAGTTGGTCTGGTGTGGAACGGCAATCCGGAGCATGTCCGCGACAAACGGCGCTCGGTGCCCGTCGAGCAACTCGAGCCGCTATTGAACACGGCAAACGTGAGTTTTTTCGCGCTATCGCCGGGGCGTGGCGAGACGGTCGCGCGATGGTGCGCCAAGGGTTTCGACGTCGTCGACATGACCCGTCATTTTCAGTTCGGCTTTGACGATGTCGCCGCCTTGATGGCAAATATGGATCTGCTCGTGACGATCGACAGCGGGCCCGCGCATCTGGCGGGGGCGCTCGGCGTGCCGACCTGTCTGATGGTCGATCACGTATCCGCGTGGTTCTGGGGCGAAGCGTTGCAGCCGACTGCCTGGTACGATTCGATCGAGTTGATCCGGCAGCCGCGCATCGGCGCCTGGGCGCCGGTGGTGAGCAAAGTGCGGGACCGGATTGAGGCGATGGTGCGTCGTTGAACTTTCGCCTTCACAGCGCGGGCGTTGCACCGCGCACTGCGAAGGCAAACAGGACATCGCTTACATATTCGGGTAGTTCGGCCCGCCGCCACCTTCCGGCGTGACCCACACGATGTTCTGCGTCGGGTCCTTGATGTCGCACGTCTTGCAATGCACGCAGTTCTGCGCATTGATCACCAGGCGTTCGCTGCCGTCATCATTTTTCACGAACTCGTACACCGCCGCCGGGCAATAACGCGATTCCGGACCCGCATAGGTCTGCCAGTTCACGTTGACCGGTATCGACGGGTCTTTCAGCGTCAGGTGCGCCGGCTGGTTCTCTTCGTGATTCGTGTTCGAGATGAACACCGAAGACAAACGGTCAAACGTCAGCTTGCCATCCGGCTTCGGATACGTGATCGGCTTGCACTGCGACGCTGGCTTGAGCATCTCGTGGTCCGAATGCTGATGATGCAGCGTCCACGGCACGTTGCCGCCCAGCAGCTTCTGCTCGATGCCGACCATCAGCGTGCCGAGATACAGGCCCTTGCTCATCCACTGCTTGAAGTTGCGCGCGCGATGCAGCTCGCTGTGCAGCCACGAAGTCTTGAAGCTCTCCGGATAGGCGGTGAGTTCATCGGACTGACGTCCGGCCTGCACCGCGTCGAACGCGGCTTCGGCCGCGAGCATGCCGGTCTTGATCGCCGCATGCGAACCCTTGATCCGCGATGCGTTCAGGAAGCCCGCATCGTCGCCGACCAGCGCGCCACCCGGGAACACCAGCTTCGGCAGCGACATCAGGCCGCCCGCCGTGATCGCCCGCGCGCCATACGACACGCGCTTGCCACCTTCCAGGATCGCGCGGATCGCCGGATGCGTCTTGTAGCGCTGGAACTCCTCGAACGGCGACAGATACGGATTCGAATACCCAAGCCCGACCACGAAGCCCACCACCACCTGGTTGTTGTCCATGTGATAGAGGAACGAGCCGCCGTAGGTGTCGTTTTCCAGCGGCCAGCCGGCGGTGTGCATCACCAGCCCCGGCTTGTGCTTTGAAGGATCGATCTCCCACAGCTCCTTGATGCCGATGCCGTAGACCTGCGGATCGACGCCTTCGCGCAGCTTGAACTTATCGTTCAGCTGACGGCCCAGATGCCCGCGCGCGCCTTCGCAGAACAGCGTGTACTTCGCATGCAGTTCCATCCCGAGCTGGAAGTTCTCGGTCGGCTCGCCGTCCTTGCCGATACCCAGGTTGCCGGTCGCGACGCCTTTCACGGAACCGTCGTCGTTGTACAACACTTCGGCGGCCGGAAAACCCGGGAAAATCTCGACGCCGAGCGCTTCGGCCTGCTGGCCGAGCCAGCGCGTGACGTTGGCGAGGCTGATCACGTAGTTGCCGTGATTCTTGAAATTATCCGGCAACGCCCAGACCGGCACGCTCTTCGAGCCGGTTTCGGTCAGGAAGAGGAAGCGGTCTTCGGTCACGTCCACCGTGAGCGGCGCGCCTTTTTCCTTCCAGTCCGGGATCAATTCGGTGATCGCGCGCGGGTCCATCACCGCGCCCGACAGGATATGCGCCCCGATCTCCGAGCCTTTTTCCAGTACGCACACGCCAATATCAGCGCCTTTTTCCGCCGCCAGCTGCTTCAGGCGGATCGCCGCGGACAGGCCAGCCGGGCCGCCGCCGACGATCACGACGTCGTATTCCATCGACTCGCGCGGGCCGTACTGCTCAATGAGACTTGCGGGGGTCATTGATGCTCCTCTTACCGTTAGAATGCTTTTTTCGGGTTCGTATTGTGGGCGATCGGTCCATGCACTGCAACCCGAGGAGGCGAGATTAGCACGACCGTACTATTTTAGCGATACGGTATCGACCCGTAGTGCCGGGCCTACCGGACCCGTCAACCGCAGCTGTCACTACAACCGAAAGGAACGACAATGGGCCGTTCGATCAATCTGGAAGGCAAGGTCGCGCTGATTACCGGCGCTTCGAGCGGGTTGGGAAAGCGCTTTGCTCAGGTGCTGTCGCAGGCGGGCGCCAAGGTCGTGCTGGCGAGCCGGCGCACCGAGCGTCTGAAGGAACTGCGCGCCGAAATCGAGGCGTCCGGCGGTGCGGCGCATGTCGTTTCGCTCGACGTGACCGATTATCAGAGCATCAAATCGGCGGTCGCCCATGCGGAGACCGAGGCCGGCACGATCGACATTCTGGTGAACAACTCGGGCGTGTCGACCACGCAGAAGCTCTCCGAGGTCACGCCGGCCGACTTCGAATATGTGTTCGACACGAATACGCGCGGCGCCTTCTTCGTCGCGCAGGAAGTCGCCAAGCGCATGATCATGCGCGGCAACAGCGCGCAGAAACCGTCGTACCGGATCATCAATATCGCGTCGATGGCGGGCTTGCGCGTGCTGCCGCAAATCGGCCTGTATTCGATCAGCAAGGCGGCCGTCGTCCATATGACGAAGGCGATGGCGCTGGAGTGGGGCAAGCACGGCATCAACGTGAACGCGATCTGCCCGGGTTATATCGACACCGAAATCAACCATCATCACTGGTCGACCGAGCAGGGACAGAAGCTGGTGTCGATGCTGCCGCGTCATCGCGTGGGCAAGCCGGACGATCTGGACGGGCTGCTGCTGTTGCTGGCGGCCGACGAATCGCAATTCATCAACGGCTCGGTGATCGCCGCCGACGACGGCTTCGGGCTTGCGTGAGCGTTGCGCATCGGTGCACGTTCGAAGAAAGTGTTTTGCGCGCGCGGGTCTTTTTGCAACATAGGCGCCGGGGTTATGTTGGACGACGGTCCTGGCGTTGTCGGGCGGCTTCGCGCGCCGGCCTGGAACAGGTTTCAACACTTTAAAGAAGCAGGAAGAACGGAAGTACGATGAGAGATTTTCACGCAGTTTTCGAGATGTCGATGCCGATCCGCTGGGGCGACATGGATGCATTCGGCCATGTGAACAACACGGTCTATTTCCGCTACATGGAGCAGGTACGGATTTCCTGGTTCGAGCAATTGGGCTATATCGGCGGCAATGCAGATGGCGAGGGGCCGGTGATCGTCAACGCGTCGATGGAGTTTCTCAAGCAACTGCACTATCCCGGCGATGTGATCGGGCGCATGTCGGTGGCGACGCCCGGGCGCAGCAGCTTCGACACCGGCTTCGAGCTGGTGCGCGCCGACGACCCGCACACCGTGTATGCGCGTGGCGCCGCGCGCTGCGTGTGGATCCATTACACGCAGGGTAAATCGGTGCCGGTGCCCGAGCTGCTGCGCGCGACCATCGAGCGGGCTGCGCTGGTCAAGGCGGCTTGACGGCCTGAGCGCCGCTCGTCAACGGCCGGGCGCTCATGCCCGCGCCTCGATGCTCCTCGTGCCTTAGCGCTCAAGTTTCAAGGCTCGCGTTTCAGTGCCCGCGCTTCAATTCCCGAGCAGCCGCTGCAACAACTCGGTCGCATTCCCCGTATCGTATTTGCGCATCAGCCGCGCCCGGTAGACATCGACCGTGCGCGGGCTGATCTCCAGCACCCGGCCGATCTGCTTGCTGGTCTTGCCCGTCACCAGTTGCGCGGCAATCTCGCGTTCGCGCGGGGTCAATTCCACCGCCACGCGCCGGGTCGCGCTCAAATCCTCGAAAGTCCAGATGCCGGCCGCATGCGGGTCGGTGCGTTGCTGCGCGCGGCCGGTCACGTGGCACCAGAACAATTCGCCGTTGGCGCGCTTCATGATGCGGTCGTCCGCGTAGCTGCCCTGGGCGGTCATGATCGGCGGAATGCGCGCGCCGATCCGCTCGAACTCGTCCGTGGACGGATAGAGCACCTGGAACGACTGGCCGAGCAGCCACTCGCGCGTGCAGCCGAAAATCGACGCCAGTTCGTCATTGCAGTCTTCAATAACGCGTTCGCGCGACAGCACGAGTCCGATCGGGGCGAGTTGGAAAGCGGTTCGGTAATCCAGGGCGGGCATGGCTTGGCGGCAAGTACTTATGTAGTTTTGCGTATTGTGCCGCATGGCACGCACAGCGTACTCTTTCGGGCATATCACAACGCGGCGAAGTGGTTCGCGGCGGGCGCCGCGCGCAGCTCATGTCGAGCCGGGCGCACTGCCTGCCGGGGATGACTAGAATGACGAAGCGGGCGCGGCCCGCATAACGTCGTGCCAGCCGCAACGATCCGGTTTCGGATTTCCATAAAGGAAGGGACATACTGATGAACAAGGTCTATCCAGGCGCCGCCGAGGCGCTGAAGGACATCGTCAAGGACGGGCAGACGTTTGCCGTCGGCGGCTTCGGGCTGTGCGGCATTCCGGAGGCGCTGATCGCGGCGCTACGCGATTCGAAGGTGCAGGGCATCACCTGCATCAGCAACAATGCGGGCGTCGACGGTTTCGGCCTCGGCCTGCTGCTCGAAACGCGCCAGATCAAGAAGATGATTTCGTCGTACGTCGGCGAGAATAAGGAATTCGAACGCCAGTATCTGGCTGGCGAACTCGAGCTCGAATTCACGCCGCAAGGCACGCTCGCCGAGAAGCTGCGCGCGGGCGGTTCGGGGATTCCGGCGTTCTTCACCAACACCGGCTACGGCACGCTGATCGCCGAGGGCAAGGAAACCCGCCAGTTCGGCGACCACCACTACGTGCTCGAACATTCGCTGACCGCCGACGTCGCGCTCGTCAAGGCATGGAAGGCCGACAAGTCGGGCAACCTGATCTACCGCCGCACCGCGCGCAACTTCAACCCGATGTGCGCGATGGCCGGCAAGATCACCGTCGCGGAAGTGGAAGAGATCGTCGAAGTGGGCGAGCTCGATCCGGACGCGATCCATACGCCTGGCATCTTCGTGCAGCGCATCGTGCTGAATGAGCATCCGGAAAAACGCATTGAACAACGCGTCGTCCGCGCGAAAGGAGACTGATCATGGCATGGACTCGTGACGAAATGGCCGCGCGCGCGGCGAAGGAATTGCAGGACGGCTTTTATGTGAACCTCGGCATCGGCCTGCCGACGCTGGTGGCGAACCACGTGCCGGCCGGCGTCGAAGTGTGGCTGCAGTCGGAAAACGGCCTGCTCGGCATCGGCCCCTCGCCGACCGAGGACGAAGTGGACGCCGATCTGATCAATGCCGGCAAGCAGACCGTGACCACGCTGCCGGGCTCGTCGATTTTCTCGTCGGCGGATTCGTTCGCGATGATTCGCGGCGGCCACATCAACCTGGCGATTCTCGGCGCGATGCAGATCAGCAAGAACGGCGATCTGGCCAACTGGATGATCCCCGGCAAGATGATCAAGGGCATGGGCGGCGCGATGGATCTGGTCGCGGGCGTCAAGCGCGTGGTCGTGCTGATGGAGCACGTCGCGAAGGGCGATCAGCACAAGATTCTTGAAGAATGCACGCTGCCGCTGACGGGCGTGGGCGTGGTCGATCAGATCATCACCGACCTCGGCGTGATCGACGTGACGGATGCCGGTCTGAAGGTGACCGAACTGGCGCCGGGCGTGAGCATCGACGAAATCAAGGCGAAGACGGGCGCGCCGCTCGATGTGAGCGCAGTGAGCTGACACAGACGTTAGCCGCTGACCGGTCGTGCGACTCCTGACTGACCGGCAGGCGGCAACGACGCAGTTTCCCAGGCGGGCGAGGCGCGAGTCTCGCCCGTTTTCTTTTGGGCCGCGTCCACGTGCGTCTGAAGCGCTGTCCCCAGGCCGTCCGGCCAATCCTTGCCGCGCGGCAAAGCGGTTTACAATCGTTTGGAGATTAGACGCCAGTCGATTCCTGCCGTGCCCGAGCCCAATCCGCAGCGCTTTCGCAAGGAACCCAGATGACCGCCACTCCATCCGCTTCCACCACCGGGCGGCCCGTGCCGCGCCAACGCTATGTGCAGTGCGCGAGCGCCGCAGGTTTGCATCGCGTGGCCTATACCGAATGGGGCGACCCCGACAACCCGCGCGTGCTGCTTTGCGTGCACGGCCTGACGCGCTCGGGGCGCGATTTCGATCGCGTCGCGGCGGAGTTCGCAGGAACCTACCGCGTGGTCTGCCCGGATGTGGTGGGGCGGGGGTTGTCATCGTGGCTCGCCAACCCCAACTTGTATGGAGTGCCGCAATACGTCGCCGACATGGTCACGCTGATCGCGCGCCTGAATGTCGAAACGGTCGACTGGTTCGGCACCTCGATGGGAGGTCTGATCGGACTCGGGCTCGCCGGTTTGCCGGACACGCCGATTCGCAAGCTCCTGTTGAACGACGTGGGTCCGCATCTGGAGCCGGCCGCCGTGCAGCGCATCAGCGATTACCTCGGCAAGCCCGCGCGCTTCGAAACTCTGCAGCAAGGCGTCGACTACGCTGCTTTGCTCGCGCAGACCTTCGGTCCGCTCACGCCCGACGAATGGCGTGAAATCAATACGCCGCTGCTGCACGAGCAGGACGGCGCGTGGCTGTTCCGCTACGACCCGCGCATCGCGCAGCCGTTCGCCGCCGCCAGCGAGGAAGCGCAGAAGCTCGGCGAGGCCGCGCTGTGGCATTCGCTCGCGTCGTTTCAAGGGCCGGTGCTGGTGGTGCGCGGCGAGCAGTCCGATCTGCTGTCGCGAGAAACCGTCGCGAAGATGGTCGAGGTCGGGCGCGCTGTATCCAGCGCGGAAATCGCCGGCGTCGGGCATGCGCCGGCGTTTCTCGCGGCCGATCAGATCGACCTCGCAAGGCAGTTCTTTATCGGAGCGGCCGCCGACGCGTCATAATATGCAGTTCCGCGCGACGTTTTTGATCGCGTCATGCGGAACGCATTCCGATCAACTTCAACCCATCTCAGGATTTTTCATGGCAGTCATCCGTCACCACGTCGGCCAGCGCCTTTCGGAAATCGCCGTGCACAACGGCACCGTGTACCTCGCGGGCCAGATCGCCGAAGACGACGATCAGGACATCACGGGTCAGACGCGCGAAGTGCTCGGGCACATCGACCGTCTGCTGGCCGAAGTGAACAGCGACAAGTCGCATTTGCTGTCGGTGCAGGTCTACATCTCCGACATGCTGCACTTCGCCGGCATGAACGCCGTGTGGGACGAGTGGGTCGCACAAGGCGCCACGCCGCCGCGCGCTACCGTCGAAGCGAGGCTCGCCAATCCGAAGTGCCTCGTCGAAATCGTCGTGGTTGCGGCGCAGCGCAGCTAAGGTACGCCCACCCCCTGTTGTTGAAATTCCGTTGATTCGTCTGGCCCGGCGGGCCGTCGCACCATGAATACCGAAATCGTTACGAGCACGCCGCATCCCATCCCTTCTTTCGACGAAGCGATGGTGTTCGTGCGCGAGCATGCGGGCGAGGTGCGGCTGTCGTCGGGCGAGTTGCTGGCGGATCACGCGGCGGGTACGGCGTCGATCATGCGCAAGCTCAACGTCGATCCGCCGGCGGTGCTGGCTGCCGCGCTGTTTGCGTTGACCCCGCATCTGCAGGACCCGGAGCGCGTGATCGCCGACAACTTCGGCGAAGAAGTCGCGCTACTGGTCGGCGACGTGCGCAAGCTGTTGCGTCTAGGCACGGTGAGCTTGCGCGCTGCGCAGAACGCGATACCCGAAGCCGGGCGCGACGCGCAAGCCGCGCGGCGCGCGCAGGTCGAGGCGCTGCGCAAGATGCTGCTCGCGTTCGCGCAAGACATTCGCGTGGTGCTGATCCGCCTCGCGTCGCGGCTGCAATCGCTGCGTTATTACGCGGCGGCTAAACTCACTCCGTCACCGGACGTGGCGCGTGAGACGCTCGACATTTACGCGCCGCTCGCCAACCGTCTGGGCATCTGGCAACTGAAGTGGGAACTCGAAGATCTCGCGTTTCGCTTCGAAGAGCCGGCCACTTACAAGCGCATCGCGAAGCTGCTCGACGAGAAGCGCGTCGAGCGCGAGAGCTATGTCGCGCAGGCGATCGAACGGCTGCAACAGGAGCTGGCCGCCGCGCAGATTCGCGCGGAAGTGAGCGGCCGGCCGAAACACATCTATAGCATCTGGCGCAAGATGCGCGGCAAGGAGCTCGACTTTGCCGAGCTCTACGACGTGCGCGCATTTCGCGTCATCGTGCCGGACATCAAGGATTGCTACACCGTGCTCGGCATCGTGCACAACCTGTGGCAACCAGTGCCCAAAGAGTTCGACGACTACATCTCGCGGCCCAAGCCGAACGGCTACAAGTCGCTGCATACGGTCGTGATCGGCGACGACGGCCGCGCGTTCGAAGTGCAGATCCGCACGCAGGAAATGCATCAGTTCGCCGAGTACGGTGTGGCTGCGCATTGGCGCTACAAGGAAGCGGGCACGCGCGGCTACGGCGGTCAGTTCGCCGCCACCGAGAAGTACGACGAGAAGATCGCATGGCTGCGTCAACTGCTCGCATGGAAGGACGAGGTGTCCGAGGGCGAGCACGGCGAACAGCGCACGGCGCAGCCGTGGGAGCAACTGCGCCAGGCCACGCTCGACGACGATCACATCTACGTGCTGACGCCGCAGGCGCGCGTGATTCCGTTGCCGCACGGCGCGACGCCCATCGATTTCGCGTATCACCTGCATAGCGAGGTCGGGCATCGCTGCCGCGGCGCGCGCGTCGACGGTGCGATGGTGCCGCTCAACACGCCATTGCAGAACGGCCAGACGGTCGAGATCGTCGCGGTGAAGGAGGGTGGTCCTTCGCGTGACTGGCTCAACCCGCAGCTGGGCTATCTGCAGAGTTCGCGCGCGCGGCAGAAGGTGCGCGCGTGGTTCAACGCGGTCGAGGTGCAGGAGCACATTGCGAGCGGCCGTGCGATGGTCGAAAAGACCTTGCAGCGCGAGGGCAAGACATCGGTCAATCTCGATCAGCTTGCCGCGAAGCTCGGCTTCAAGACCACCGACGATCTGTTCTCGGTGGTCGGCAAGGAAGAGTTCAGTTTGCGGCTCGTCGAGCAGGCGCTGCACGATGCGCCGCCGCCGGAGCCCGTGGTCGAGGCGCCCGAGCAATTCGAGAAGCGCAGCAGCGGCGCAAGCGTCGCGCGCGGGGCGTCGACCGGGGTGCTGGTGGTCGGTGTCGACGCATTGCTCACGCAGCTCGCGCGCTGCTGCCGGCCGGCGCCGCCGGACGATATCTGCGGCTTTGTCACGCGCGGCAAAGGCATGTCGATCCACCGCAGCGATTGCCCGACGTTCCAGCGGATGGCCGACCGCGCGCCCGAACGCGTGCTGCAAACGGCGTGGTCGGCGGATGTGATGAGTGGTCGCGGCCAGTCCGTTTATCCCGTCGATCTGTCCATCGAAGCAACGGACCGGCAGGGTCTGCTGCGCGATATTTCCGAAGTGTTCGCGCGTGAAAAGATGAACGTGATCGGCGTGAAGACGCAGTCGCGCCGCAACGCGGCGTTCATGCAGTTTACTGTCGAGGTGCAGAGCGCCGCGCAGATTCAGCGTGCGTGCACGTTGCTCGGCGAAGTGACGGGGGTGGTGCGCGCGTCGCGCAAGAACTGAAGCGCGCGATATGGCGCATGAGTGGGGCGTATCGGACCAGCGCATCTGGGCGGGTGCTCGGGCGCATGATGAGTAGAATTTTAAAGCCGGCGCATAAAAGTACTTGCCAAGCGCTGTGGGGCTCCATATAATCTCGTTTCTTCAGGCTCGTAGCTCAGCTGGTTAGAGCACCACCTTGACATGGTGGGGGTCGTTGGTTCGAGTCCAATCGAGCCTACCAACGAAAGAGAGATTCCGGTTTTGCCGGGGTTTCGCAAGCTGCAGTAAGCGCGTCAAGCGCAAAAGGCGAATACGGTTATGACACCGCGAACGTTGACCGAAACAACTTCGGAACGACGCTAGTCGAGGACCACTTTCGCCTATGTAGTTTGCAGAAAATGTGAATGCGGCCCCTCGAAAGCGGGGCCGCATTTTTTTTGTCTTTTTGATCTTGTTGCATGTGCCGCCGCCGGTCGGCATCACGGAGAACACAATGGTTTCGATACGTCTGCCCGACGGTTCTGTTCGACAGTACGAGCATCCGGTGACCGTCGCCGAAGTGGCCGCCTCGATCGGCCCCGGCCTCGCGAAAGCTGCGCTCGGCGGCAAGATCGACGGTGAGTTGGTCGACACGTCCGCGCTGATCGATCAGGACGTGGCGCTCGCCATCGTCACCGAGAAAGATGCAGACGGTCTCGATATCATCCGTCACTCCACGGCACACCTGCTCGCGTATGCGGTGAAGGATCTGTACCCGGAAGCGCAGGTCACGATCGGCCCGGTCATTGACAACGGCTTTTACTACGACTTCGCGTACAACCGTCCCTTCACGCCGGAAGATCTCGAGAAGATCGAAAAGCGCATGCAGGAACTCGCGAAGAAAGACGAGCCGGTCTCGCGCCGCGTGGTGTCGCGCGACGAAGCGGTGGATTACTTCAAGAGCATCGGCGAGAAGTACAAGGCGGAGATCATCGAATCGATTCCGTCCGCCGACGAGATCAAGCTGTACTCGCACGGCGGCTTCACCGATCTGTGCCGTGGTCCGCACGTGCCGTCCACCGGCAAGCTGAAAGTCTTCAAGCTGATGAAGGTGGCGGGCGCGTACTGGCGCGGCGATTCGAAGAACGAACAGTTGCAGCGCATCTACGGTACGGCCTGGACCAAAAAGGAAGACCAGGAAGCGTACCTGCACATGCTCGAAGAGGCGGAGAAGCGTGACCACCGCAAGCTCGGCAAGCAGCTCGATCTCTTTCACATGCAGGACGAGTCGCCGGGCATGGTGTTCTGGCATCCGCGCGGCTGGACGCTGTGGCAGCAGGTCGAACAGTACATGCGCCGTCGCGTGAACGACGCCGGCTACCTCGAAATCAAGACGCCGATGATCATGGACCGCTCGCTGTGGGAAGCGTCGGGCCACTGGCAGAACTACCGTGAAAACATGTTCACGACGGAATCGGAAAAGCGCGACTACGCGATCAAGCCGATGAACTGCCCGGGTCACGTGCAAGTGTTCAACCACGGCTTGCGCTCGTACCGCGATCTGCCGCTGCGGTACGCGGAGTTTGGCTCGTGCCACCGCAATGAATCGTCGGGCGCGTTGCATGGCCTAATGCGCGTGCGCGGTTTCGTGCAGGACGACGCGCACATCTTCTGTACCGAAGATCAGTTCATCAGCGAATCGATCGCGTTCAATACGCTGGCGATGAGCGTCTACAAGGACTTCGGCTTCGACAATGTCGAAATCAAGCTGTCGCTGCGCCCGGATGCGCGCGCCGGCACCGACGAAACGTGGGACCGCGCGGAGCAGGGTCTGCGCGAGGCGCTGACGGCCTGTGGCGTGACGTGGGAAGAGTTGCAGGGCGAGGGCGCTTTCTACGGCCCGAAGGTCGAGTACCACATCAAGGACGCGCTCGGCCGGTCGTGGCAGTGCGGCACGTTGCAACTCGATATGGTGCTGCCGGAGCGTCTGGGTGCCGAATATGTCGCCGAGGACAACAGCCGCCGCCGCCCGATCATGCTGCACCGGGCAATCGTCGGTTCGATGGAGCGTTTCCTCGGCATTTTGATCGAGCACCATGCTGGTGCAATGCCTGCTTGGCTCGCGCCGATGCAGGTCGTCGTGATGAACATCGCGGAAAGTCAGGCCGAATATGCGCAGTCGCTAGCCCAATCGTTGCAAAAACAAGGGGTTAGAGTAGAGGCCGATTTGCGCAACGAGAAGATTAGCTATAAAATACGCGAGCACACGCTGGAAAAGGTGCCGTACCTGCTGGTAGTCGGCGACAAAGAGCGTGAAGCCCAAACGGTAGCCGTGCGTGCCCGTGGTGGTGTCGACCTTGGCGTAATGCCTCTCGACGCCTTCATTGAGCGTCTGCGCCAGAACGTGCAGTCGTTCAACTGAGCCACTTGGCACTCCGGCTCGTTTTTTTTAATTTTTAGAGGAAACGTAACATCGCTACTGATAAGTCTGCGCACCGCATCAACGGTGAAATTACGGCACCCGAGGTGCGTCTGGTCGGCGTCGAGAACGAACCGCTCGGCATCGTGAAACTCGCTGATGCGTTCCGCATGTCGGAACAGCAAGACGTGGATCTGGTCGAAATCGCTCCGCAAGCGGTCCCGCCGGTTTGCCGTTTGATGGACTACGGCAAGTTCAAGTACCAGGAAGCGAAGAAGCAACACGAGGCGAAGCTCAAGCAGAAGGTCATCCAGGTCAAGGAAGTCAAATTCCGTCCGGGTACCGACGACGGCGATTACAACGTCAAGCTGCGCAACCTCATCCGCTTCCTCGAAGACGGCGACAAGACGAAAATCACGTTACGTTTCCGTGGCCGCGAAATGGCCCACCAGGAAATCGGTATGCGCATGCTCGAGCGTTTGCGCACGGACCTCGACGAAGTCGGTCAGGTCGAGCAAATGCCGAAAATGGAAGGGCGCCAGATGATCATGGTGCTCGCCCCGAAGAAAAAGAAGTAAGCGGCTGCGTGCCATATGGCGCGCTCCCGTGGCGAAAGGTTGAAATGATGCTGTGCCGGGTGTCCGGCGCGGTATCGGCAGGTTTCGGAACGGCGTGCATGCAAGCGCACGCCGCGTCCTGAAAAGCGGCCGCCGGCAGTACGGGCGGTTTGCATACCAAGTGGAATGGGTTTCGAAGGGCGGATGATGGCCATCTGGCCGACCGCACACCCATATCCATCTAATAATGGAGTTGTCATGCCGAAGATGAAGACCAAGAAGAGTGCTGCAAAGCGCTTCGTGGTGCGTCCGGGCGGTACCGTCAAGCGCGGTCAGGCCTTCAAGCGCCACATTCTTACCAAGAAGACCACCAAGAACAAACGCCATCTGCGCGGTTCGACGGCAGTTCATGATTCCGATCTGAACTCCGTGCGCGCAATGCTGCCGTTCGCTTAACCCTTAACCGAAACTCATAGGAGCGAAATATGCCTCGAGTAAAACGTGGGGTTACCGCACGGGCCCGTCACAAGAAGATCATTAAGCTGGCCAAGGGTTACCGCGGCCGTCGCAATAACGTCTATCGCATCGCCAAGCAGGCGGTCATGCGCGCAGGCCAATACGCCTACCGCGATCGCCGCAACAAGAAGCGTGTGTTCCGCGCATTGTGGATCACGCGTATCAACGCGGCGGTGCGTCAGCACGACATGACGTACAGCGTGTTCATCAACGGCCTGAAGAAGGCTTCGATCGAACTGGACCGCAAGGTGCTGGCCGACATGGCTGTGTTCGACAAGGCTGCTTTTGCTGCGATCGTTCAGCAGGTGAAAGCCGCCGTTGCAGCCTGATTGCGCTTCTGGCAATTAATACTGCGTGGTTCGTTGCAGCGAACATCCGGTAGTCTCGGTGACGCTGCAACAAAAACGGGGCTCCTCACCGAGCCCCGTTTTTGTTGGTAGAACCAGTTTTGTTTCGATAGAACACTGACGTTGAAATGATGGGATCAATGGATCTGGACCAGATTGTCGCCGACGCGCAAAAAGCCTTCGCAGAAGCCTCCGACGTCACCACCCTCGAGAACGAGAAAGCGCGCTTTCTCGGTAAGTCGGGTGCGCTGACCGAGCTGTTGAAGGGCCTTGGCAAACTCGATCCCGAAACGCGCAAGACCGAAGGCGCTCGGATCAACCTCGTCAAGCAACAAGTGGAAGCCGCGTTGACGGCCCGCCGTCAGGCGCTGGCCGATGCGTTGCTGAATCAGCGCCTCGCCGCTGAAGCCATCGACGTCACGCTGCCCGGCCGCGGCACCGCTGCAGGCAGCCTGCACCCGGTGATGCGTACATGGGAGCGCGTCGAACAGATTTTCCGTACGATCGGATTCGACGTGGCCGACGGCCCCGAAATCGAAACCGACTGGTACAACTTCACCTCGTTGAACAGCCCGGAAAATCATCCGGCGCGTTCGATGCAGGACACTTTCTACGTCGACGGCAAGGATGCCGAAGACCGTCAACTGCTGTTGCGCACGCATACGAGCCCGATGCAGGTGCGCTACGCGCGCACCAACACTCCGCCGATCAAGGTCATCGTGCCGGGCCGCACCTACCGTGTGGACAGCGACGCCACGCATTCGCCGATGTTCAATCAGGTCGAAGGCCTGTGGATCGCCGAGAACATCAGCTTTGCCGACCTGAAGGGCGTCTACACCGATTTCCTGAAGAAATTCTTCGAGCGCGACGACATTCTCGTGCGCTTCCGTCCGTCGTATTTTCCGTTCACCGAACCGTCGGCCGAGATCGACATGCTGTTCGAAACGGGCAAGAACGCCGGCAAGTGGCTCGAAATTTCGGGCTCGGGCCAGGTTCACCCCACGGTGATCCGCAACATGGGCCTCGACCCGGAGCGCTATATCGGCTTTGCGTTCGGGAGCGGTCTCGAACGGCTGACGATGTTGCGTTACGGCGTGCAAGACCTGCGTCTGTTCTTCGAAAACGACCTGCGTTTCCTGCGTCAATTCGCCTGAACCGGCGCGTACGAACGCGACAAGCATAGAGCGCGGCACCGCACCCGGTGCGTGCCGCCAGCAGCGTCCCCGGCAGTGCGCGGTGATTCGGGCCAACATCGAATCACGAGCGCTACTGCCGGACGTGGACCTAACCTGATCAGAACGTACACAGAACCATGCAATTCCCGGAATCCTGGCTGAGAACCTTTGTCGATCCGCAACTGACGACCGACGAACTGTCGCACGCGTTGACGATGGCCGGTCTCGAAGTCGAAGACCTGCGGCCGGCCGCGCCGCCGACCTCGAAGATCGTCGTCGGCCAGGTGCTGGAAGTCGTCAAGCACCCGGACGCGGACAAGCTCAACGTGTGTCAGGTCGACGCCGGCACGGGCGCGACGCTGAACATCGTGTGCGGTGCGCCGAATGTGGCGCCGGGCATCAAGGTGCCGGTCGCGCTGGTGGGCGCGCAACTGCCGCCGGCCGAAGAGGGCGGCGCGCCGTTTGCGATCAAGCTGTCGAAGCTGCGCGGCGTGGAAAGCCAGGGCATGCTGTGCTCCGCACGCGAGCTGAAGCTCTCGGAAGACCATAGCGGCCTGATGATCCTGCCGGAAGCGACGCCGATCGGGCAGGACATCCGCGAAACGCTCAACCTCGACGACACCGTTTTCGAAATCAAGCTGACGCCCAACAAGGCGGACTGCCTGTCGGTGTTCGGCGTGGCGCGCGAGACTTCGGCGATCACCGGCGCACCGTTGCGTCCGCTCGAAATCAAGCCGGTTGAAGTGAAGCTCGACGAAACGCTGCCGGTCAAAATCTCGGCGCCCGATCTGTGCGGCCGCTTCTCGGGGCGCGTGATTCGCGGCGTGAACGCGCGCGCGAAGTCGCCGCACTGGATGGTCGAGCGCCTCGAGCGTTCGGGCCAGCGCAGCATCTCCGCGCTCGTCGACATCTCGAACTACGTGATGCTCGAACTGGGCCGTCCTTCGCACGTGTTCGATCTCGACAAGATCCACGGCGGCATGGACGTGCGCTGGGGCCGCAAGGGCGAAACGCTCAAGCTGTTGAACGGCAATACCGTCGAGCTCGATGAAAGCGTCGGCGTGATCGCCGACGAGCGGCACATCGAAAGTCTCGCGGGCATCATGGGCGGCGACAGTACCGCCGTCACGCTCGACACCACCAACATCTATCTCGAAGCCGCGTTCTGGTGGCCGGATAGCATTCGTGGCCGCTCGCGCAAGTACAACTTCTCGACCGACGCGGGCCATCGCTTCGAGCGCGGCGTCGACTATGCAACCACCGTCGATCATATCGAACGCATCACGCAGTTGATCCTCGATATCTGCGGTGGTGAAGCCGGCCCGGTCGACGATCAGATCGTCAACATACCGCAGCGCGAGCCCGTGAAAATGCGTGTGTCGCGTGCGAACCGCATCATCGGCATTGCGATCGGTGCGGACGAAATCGCGCAGATCTTCACACGCCTCGGCCTCACGTTCGAGCGCGATGGCGACACGTTCTCGGTGATGCCGCCGTCGTACCGCTTCGACATCGAAATCGAAGAAGACCTGATCGAAGAAGTCGCGCGCATCTACGGCTTCGAGAAGATCCCCGCGCGTCCGCCTGTTGCGACCAGCGAAATGCTCGCGACCAACGAAACACAGCGCTCGATCCACGTGATCCGCCACGCACTGGCCGCGCGCGACTACGCGGAAACGGTGAACTTCAGCTTCGTCGACGCCGAGTGGGAGCAGGACTTCGCCGGCAACGACCAGCCGGTTCGTCTGCTCAATCCGATTGCAAGCCAGTTGTCGGTGATGCGCACCACGCTGTTCGGCAGCCTGATCCACGTGCTGCGCACGAACCTGAATCGCCGCGCGGCGGATCGCGTGCGTGTGTTCGAAGCCGGTCGCGTGTTCCTGCACGATCCGTCGATCAAGGCCGGTGAGTTGACGGTCGAGGGCTTCGCGCAGCCGAAGATGATCGGCGCGCTCGCCTATGGTCCCGCGCTCGACGAGCAGTGGGGCGCGCCGGCGCGCACGGTCGACTACTTCGACGTGAAGGGCGATCTGGAAGCACTGTTGGCGCCGGCGGTAGCGCGTTTCGTGAGCGCGGAACATCCGGCGCTGCATCCGGGACGCAGCGCGCGCGTCGAAGTAAATGGCCGCGCAGTTGGCTGGATTGGCGAATTGCATCCGCGCTGGATGCAAAAATATGATTTACCGCACGCGCCGATTCTGTTTGAAATCGAAGCGGAAGCATTAATGCAGCGACTATTGCCGACCCCGGCGGAAGTTTCTAAATTCCCGCCGGTGCGTCGCGATATTGCAGTGGTCGTCGATCAGAAAATTGAAGTAGAGGCGCTGCTCGACGAGCTTCACAAGGCCCAGTCCGAACCCGCCTGCAAGAGCGTCCAGAGGGTTGCGCTTTTCGACGAATTCCGTCCAAAATCAAACACTTCCGGTGGCCTGGCCGCTCACGAGAAAAGCCTTGCGTTCCGTGTGACCTTGCAAGATACTGGCGGAACCCTTCAGGATGAAACGGTCGATCTGGCCATTCAAACTCTGGTGGAACGTCTGGCTCGAGTATATGGCGCACGGTTGCGCGGATAACCCGCATTTAACAATTGCACGGCTGTTTCCGCATCCTTTGTATTTTGCTTGGCGCGCCATTTGATAGATATGAATGAAATGAACTCGAGTGATTTCGAAGCCCTTCTTACGGCGCAGCGTAGCGCCATGATTCGCGATATTCCGACATCACCCGCCGTCGTTTCCACTGAAACGCCGACGCTCACCAAGGCGGAGCTTGCCGAGTTGCTGTTCGACAATGTCGGGCTCAACAAGCGGGAAGCGAAAGACATGGTCGAAGCGTTCTTCGAGGTGATCCGCGATGCGCTGGAGAGTGGCGACAGCGTGAAGCTGTCGGGCTTCGGCAACTTTCAGTTGCGTGACAAGCCCCAGCGTCCCGGCAGAAACCCGAAGACCGGCGAGGCGATTCCAATCGCTGCGCGGCGCGTTGTGACGTTCCATGCAAGTCAAAAGCTGAAGGCGCTGGTCGAGAACGGCGCTGAAGAGAGCTTGGCGCGCTGATCGGCTGGCGCGTTCCTGCGCAACCCACTACGACGGCTAACTGACGATGACAGCGACGATCGAAAAAGTCGTCTTGCCTCCGATTCCGGCGAAGCGCTACTTCACGATTGGTGAGGTTAGCGAGCTATGCGGCGTGAAACCGCATGTGTTGCGTTACTGGGAGCAGGAGTTCACGCAGTTGAGGCCGGTCAAACGGCGCGGCAACCGGCGGTATTACCAGCACCACGAGGTGCTGTTGATCCGGCGGATTCGTGAGTTGCTGTACGAGCAGGGCTTCACGATCAACGGCGCGCGCAACCGGCTCGATTCGCATGGTGGCGCGCCTGGGGCGCAGGCTGCATCGGTCGAAGAAGGCGAGGGTGAGCTGGCCGCGCAGGCGCCTGCTGCGGCGAGTGCCGCGGTGGACGTCGAGCAGTTACGCAAGGAACTGCTGAACGTGATCAATTTGTTGAGCCATTAGTTCGATTTGCTCGCACGAAACGGTTCTAATCGAATGAAGTGTCTGTTATAATTTTGTGCTGTTCGGGGCGTAGCGCAGCCTGGTAGCGTACCTGCATGGGGTGCAGGTGGTCGGAGGTTCAAATCCTCTCGCCCCGACCAAAGAAATCAAGGCCTTACAAGCATTGCTTGTGAGGCCTTTTTCTATTGCTCGGCGCCGTTACCGTCTGGTTACCGGAACGGCGGAAGGTCAGGCCCCTCACGCGAGCGTTATCGAATCGCAGGCAGATTGCGCGCCGATCGTTCGCGATGACCGGCGTCGCGTGACTACCCATGCGTACGGCGTGTTTGTCTAACCTCGGGGGCCGCTATCGCCAGCAGTGGCGCAGCCCCATCTTGGCCACCTAGAATAGCTTCATGGCCAAGCTCAACAACATCGATAGCTGGCGGCCCGGTTGCTGGTGCATTGCGCAACTACAGTTGTGCCAGCAGCATATCGTGGAAACGCCGACCGAAATCTTCCGCTATCCCGCGCAGTGGGCCTGGTTCGCCTGGCGACCGGCCGGTACGAGCTTGCCGTTCCGCCTCCCGGATGGCTGGGGGCTCGCGCTCGAAGAGACAGATGCTGCACTCATCGACGAGATCGGAACCGCGCCGGTCTATCTGCTTGATGAAGACGAAGCCGACTGGCCTGCACTGATGGACATCCTGCTGGTCTCATCGGATGCCGCGCCATGGCTGCGGCCGATCATCGAAGAACTTCATCGTGTTAAAAGGCAGGCGTTGAAGCAGCGTTATATAGCGCTATACGGCGCGAGCGAATCAATCGCGTTCGAGCGTTTCATGCAAATGACCGTTGCACCTGCAACGGATTCTGACGATGCGGTCAACTCGTCGACCAGCGATAGAACGCCGCCCGTGGAATTCTGCTCGATCACGCTGACTTCGTATCCCCGCTGTACGGCGACGGTCAAATTCGAGAACGACGGCGGTCTGGTATTCGACCTGTATGACCGCGATTGCCTGGGAAGCGATAGGGCCGACATGTACCGTGTTGCACCCGAAGCGCTGCCGGGACTCTATGTTGCGATGACGCAGACGACCGGCGACATCCCCGGCACGCCGGCGGAACTCCTTGCGTCCATTGGCCGGCACTATCCGGCGTGGCACGCCGCGTTCAGCTGGCTCAAAAACTCAGGCGTTCCATTCACGCACGAAGTCGACCCTTGGGCATAGGCACACAATCAAAGCACAACGAAAGGACCAACCCATGCTGACCGAGAAATTTGCCCGCGCGACCGCGCTCGCCTTGCAGCTTCACGCGACACAGTTGCGCAAGGGCACGCAGATCCCCTACACGTCGCACCTGCTCGGGGTTGCCAGCCTGGTGCTCGAGAACGGCGGCGACGAGGAGCAGGCCATCGCAGGTCTGCTGCACGATGCCATCGAAGACGTTGGGCCAGAGGTCGCGCTGACGATACGCGAGATGTTTGGCGATCGCGTGCTGCGCATCGTCGAAGGATGCACCGATGGTGTACCTGATGCATCTGGCCAGAAGCCGGATTGGCGTACCCGCAAGGAAGCGTATCTGGCGCATCTGGAGCGCGCGGACGCTGAGGTTCTGCTGGTGTCGGCCTCCGACAAACTGTACAACGCGCGAGCCATCGTTACGGATCTTCATGCGATCGGTCGCGCCGTATTTGATCGATTTACTGCAGGCCAGGATGGAACGCTTTGGTACTACGGGCAGCTCTCGCGGATTTTCCGGGAGCGGCTGCCGGGGCCTCTATCGAACGAGATCAAGCGCACCGTGGATCTTATGAGTACGGCTGCGGGGGATTGATGCCCACGATGAAGCGCGCGTTTGTGGCGGGCCCAAACAATGGCCGCTGCATATTCGGGCGGTGACATGAAGGCCGGCCAGTTACGCAGGATGTGCAACTGACGCCAGGCGGCCAGAAACAGCCATTTGACGTCAACGCCCCGATCGTTGACGTCCATTAGCGGGCCCGGTTCGTCGGTGGGCCGGACGTGGACGTGAGGAAAAAGGTGGACTTGGACCGATGAAGTATTTCGTACGGGGAAGCCGACGCGCGTTTGGGAGTCGCTCCGTTTTGCACAACAAAGCGCCCGACAGCGCCACAATGCTGTTGCGGTTTCACCGGGGGCGCATTCGATATGCAGGGGGGAGAACTCGGAGTAAATTGTGTTTGCACCTGATATCGCCGTTGCCGTAGTCGCCGCAGTGATGGCCGGAGTAGCGTTCGCCTTGTTCTACGACGCGGCCGCCAAAGTTCGCTAACCAGTCACCTCGACTCTGGAGAACCTCATGACAGATATCGCACTTGCACGCAAAGATGCCTGCCTCGCAGTGGTTCATGCGGTATTGACGGACTTGATTGACGACAGCAATCTAATCGACGCGGCTCTACGTGTTGCGGATTACCTGGTAGATGATCTTGAAGGCAAGATCACCGAGACCGACGCCGTACTACTGGCTGTCACCGCACTAAGCAAAGTTAATCGCGCGATTCGTGAGTGGTACGACGTGGACGGCAACTCGATGGACGCGATGAGAGTCGCAGACTTTGTCATCGATGAAGAAATGAACGGGTACGACCGCGCAACCAACCCACGTGAAACGACTTCGTCCGCGGAAAGAATCCAGGCACGAGAGGCCGCAGTGATTAGGCCAATGGGATCACCGGTGCGGCCCGTTCACCACTGAGGCGCGAGCCTTGCCGATGCGGGCAGGAGTTTCCGCGGCGGGAAACCGGGAGCGGGTGCGCGTCGCACCGACTCGCCACGCCTAGCCGTGGCTCCAGGTCGCGCCTGCCAGTTCGGGAAACCGCTCTTCAACTGCCTGATGGAGCGCCCGTTGAAGTTTGGAGCCGGCCATTGCCGTCGTCGCGCTCGGGATGCCCGGACGAAACCGGAAGGGTTCGATTTCCCCGCCTTTGCCTCGCCCAAAGTGCTTCGGCCCCCAAAGGGCGCAAGCTGGAACCAGAAGACACGATTGTGCTGCGGCCTTCGACTTCACCGAAGGGTAAGCGGCAAGCTCCCGGCCTAGCGACGCCCGCTGCGGCCCCACACGTAGCGCACCCAACGTTGCCACCTGCTGCGCTGCGGAGCGATAGCGTTGCGCGATGCCTGCTCTTCACGGTCGCGCTCGACGCTCTTCTGCACCTGTTCGTGGATCTGACGCAACGTCAACCCGCCCGGGCCTTTCAGTTTGTCTGGATCGGAGTCGTCTGTCATGGAAATGGCCTGTTCCCGATGAGTCGATTCGATCTTGATCCAGATGCACTGTCGCGGCAAGCACGTAAAGCAGTCTGCCGACTCGCTTGTATCTGCGCAGGCTGGCAAGAATTCAGGACGATGCGTGGCGGACCTTGGAAGCACTCAAGGACCAGCACCGGGCTTTTACGTGAACCGCCTTCGAATGCGTAGGACTGGCACAATCGAGAGGATATTCGATCCGCTTGGGAATCCACATGCCAGACGCTGTTACGTCTTCGCCGTTTTCGCGTCTTTCACCTCGTATCGGCCCCCTGTTTGCGTTGTTTCCCTTCCTGCGCCCTTACGCCGGGCGCTGGGCGCTCGCGTTTCTGGCGCTTGTGACGTCGGCGGGTGCCACACTGGTGTTGCCGGTGGCGTTTAAATACCTGATCGATCGTGGCTTCGCCGGGGGCGACCGGGCGCACATCGATCGTTATTTCCTCGCGCTATTCGTCGTTTCTCTGGTACTGGCCGGCGCCACGGCGTTGCGCTTTTACCTCGTGTCATGGCTGGGCGAGCGGGTCACGGCCGACTTGCGGCGTGCGGTCTACGACCACGTACTGGGGATGAGCCCGCAGTTCTTCGAGACCACGCAGACAGGCGAGGTGCTGTCACGGCTCACCACCGACACCACGTTGATCCAGACGGTGGTCGGGACCAGCCTGTCGCTCGGATTGCGCAACTTCTTCCTGTTGACCGGTGGCGTGGCGATGCTGGCGGTGACGAGCCCGGTGCTGTCCGGCTACATCATCGCGACGCTGGTCGTAGTGGTCGCGCCTATCGTGATCTTCGGCCGGCGCGTGCGGCGCCTCTCGCGCGCAAGCCAGGACAAGATCGCGAACACGAGCGCGCTGGCGGGCGAGGTGCTCAATGCCATGCCGACCGTACAGTCGTATACTCAGGAGCCTTTCGAGGCGCATCGGTTCGCCGGCGCGGTAGAGGCAGCCTTTGATACCGCGCTCACGCGCATTCGCGCTCGCGCCTGGCTGACCGCCGTGGTGATCGTGCTAGTGTTCAGCGCCGTCGTATTCGTGCTGTGGCTCGGGGCGCAGGCGGTGCTGGCCGGGCGGATGACGGCGGGCCAATTGTCCCAGTTCATCCTCTACGCAGTGTTCACGGCCGGCGCCGTGGGAGCGGTCGCCGAGGTGTGGGGCGATCTGCAGCGTGCGGCCGGCGCCACCGAACGTTTGCTGCAATTGCTGGCGGCGCGCTCGCCGGTGGTGGAGGCCGAGACCACGGTCGCGCTGCCTGCGCGAGGCGAGGGCATCCGCTTCGACAACGTCAACTTCTCATATCCGTCGCGCCCCGGCATTGCCGCGCTTTCAGCACTCTCGCTCGATGTCCGCCCGGGCGAACATGTCGCCTTGGTCGGCCCGTCCGGCGCGGGCAAGACCACGCTGTTCCAACTGTTGCTGCGCTTTTACGACCCGCAATCCGGCCGCATACTGATCAACGGCGTCTCGACGCGCGACGTGCCGCTCGTCGACTTGCGCAAGGAGATCGGCGTGGTGCTGCAGGAATCAGTGATCTTTTCTGGGAGCGTGCTCGATAACATCCGCTATGGCGCTCCCGACGCAACCCTCGCGCAAGTGCAACGGGCTGCCGACATGGCCGCTGCGGCCGGCTTTATCGAAGAACTGCCGCGAGGCTACGACACCTTTCTCGGCGAGCGAGGCGTGCGACTGTCTGGCGGACAGCGACAGCGCATTGCGATCGCCCGCGCGATCCTGAAGAATCCACCCATCCTGCTGTTGGACGAAGCCACCAGTGCGCTCGATGCCGCCAGCGAAAGGCTGGTGCAAAAGGCATTGGACAATGCCTCGCAGAACCGCACCACACTGGTCATCGCACACCGCCTCGCGACCGTTCAGCAGGCCGATCGCATTGTCGTGCTGGAACAGGGGCGAATCGTCGCGCAAGGTCGTCACGCTGAACTCCTTTTGAGCTCCCCGCTTTATGCCCAGCTTGCTGCGTTGCAGTTTGGCGAGCAGTTGGGGCAGACGGCGCAGCGAGGCGCTGTGAGCGACCACGTTGGCTTGGCGTGAATTTGCGAAAATAAGCGTGGGGTCCCATCACCGGGAAAGAACGGGATTACTGCGACGCCCCGAACTTGCGGCCCGAGGACGAGTCCAGGCCGCCCTTGACCTGTCCATAGCCGCCAGGACGGCGCCGGTGGGTGCAATCGGTGCGCCCCTTGGGAACGCTCGTTGCTTGAACCTTGGTCTACGGTTTCAGTTTGGGCGCCGTCGTGCCGCGGACAAAGGTGATCGGATGAGACTTCGCGTGGGTTATGAATTGGTGTACGAGTGTCCGCAATCGACGCCGATGCTGCTGATGCTGAACACGCACTTTTCCCGTGCGCGGGACATGCTCGTTCCAGATCTCATCAACACCCAGCCGCGGGTGTCATTACGGCAGTATCAGGACTCGTTCGGCAACCTCTGCACACGTCTCACGGCCCCGCCTGGCGTGATGACGCTGTCGGCGCGAGGCGTATTCGAGGTGCCTCCGAATCACGAACTGCCAGGGTCCAACGACTATCAACATCCGATCGAAGAGCTACCCGACGAATGCATGATGTTCCTGCTCGGCAGCCGTTACTGTGAGACCGATCTGCTCTCCGCGACCGCGTGGCGACTCTTCGGCCATACGCAGCTTGGGCGACGCCGCGTGCAGGCGATTTGCGACTTCGTGCACAACCATGTCCGCTTCGACTATAACTGCGCACGGCCCACGAAAACGGCGTGGCAGACGTGGCAGGATGGTGCGGGGGTCTGCCGCGATTACGCCCACCTCGCAGTCGCATTGTGCCGCGCGATGAACATTCCGGCGCGCTACTGCACGGGTTATATCAGCGATGTGGGTCTTCCGCCTCCCTACGCGCCGATGGATTTCTGCGCATGGTTCGAGGCGTTTTTGGGCAATAACTGGGAGACTTTCGACCCGCGGAACAACGCGCCGCGTACGGGGCGGATCCTGATGGCGCGCGGCCGCGACGCTGCCGATGTCGCGATCAGCAATACATTTGGCTCTTCGCTGCTCAGCAGATTCACAGTCGTCTGCGAGCCGGATGGTTGATTGCACGAGTGACTTGCCACGCCTGCGTGCAAGCAATGCGCCCCGCAAAGCAGGTAGCGGGCACGATCGCGGACAAGTCAAATAACACCCAGATATAACAGGCTCGATCATTCATTCACTAGCAGGTGGTTCTTTTCAAGCAGCCACCGCGCGACAAGCATGCGCAAACGTCCGTCAGCCAGACTACTGATCACCACGCCGCAGCACCGAGTGCTGCTGTTCCGCTTCGTTCACGAGACTGGCGTCCTCGCCGGCAAGGCCTACTGGGCGACGCCTGGTGGAGGTGTCGAGGACGGAGAAACGTTCGCGCAAGCCGCGATGCGAGAACTCCGTGAAGAAACGGGGATTCACGCGGAGCAGGTTGCTGGACCGGTCGGATCGCGCGAAGTGTTGCTCCAGCTACCAGATGGCGAAAAGGTTCTCGCCATCGAACAATACTTCGTCGCGCACACGGACACGGAATCCATTTCACGTGACGGCTAGACCGCGCAAGAACGCGAAGTCATGGCAGATCATGGATGGTGGAGCCTTGATGAACTGCGTTTTACCAACGAGACTATCTATCCGGAAGGCCTGATCGAAATGCTGAACGCGGCGGGGATGTTCGGCACATGAACGGCCGCGTTGCAGCAAAGCAGCTGACCGGAGCGGCTCGATGCTGGTCTGTCGCGCCCGGTCGCTGCTGAGCCAGCAGGGCTCCGCCGGGCTTGATTGGACATGGCGATCGATCGGTTTGATCGATCGCCATGTCCTCCACAGAGCAATCGGCAACTTGGACCTATACTGGGGCACCTGGAGGATTCAATGGCCGATCACGACAGACTGCATCCACTCCGTCCGCTCCTGAAAAATTGGGTTTGGGAGCATGGTCGAATCGGGACTCGCTATTTGGATTGCGTTGATGGCGAGATCAAGTTTGATGAAGGCAAGAAATCGCATTTCGCAGCCGAGAAATATACCTACGTGCCCCTTGGCAAGGACGCTCCAGACGATGTATCTGAGGACGGTCCTGCGATCCAGGAGGCGGGACTCGCGCGGTTTTTGCGGGCTGCGCAGTTGGGCAAGCCAGAGGAAGCCGGTTCTGTAGCGGAGGTTCAACGCGCAGTGCAGGACTGCGTTGCACTTGGCCTGTTCAGCGCATATCAATGGGAGGCTCGAGAGGCATTTGCCCGCTACGCGCAGGAACCCATGTTCGAGGACGAGATCCGCGCGGCGGTAGTCGACGACATCCGGCGTATTTACGCCGGCATGCCGGAACAACTGGCGCTGTACGATTTCAGTGTGCTTTACGGCTTGCCCATGCCGCTGCTTATCAGCGAGGCGCCCTTCATCGACTGGCGCGTGCGCGCCAGTCCGGCACTTCCGTTTGTATCGCTTCCGCTGGGACCTTACTGCCTGCTGGTAGGCGCGCCGTCGGGCAGGCAAAGCCGGGTCGGCCCGGTGGTCTGGAAGGCAGCTGCCGCGATGGGCCCGTTGAAGGACCACAACCGCCGGATCGCGGAGCACGCGCGTCTGTGGCTGGTGGCGACTACTGACGACCAACTCGTCGCTGCACAAAGCCGCATTGCTGCGGCCACGGGCTCCAGGCAAGAGGATCCGAAGCGCTAAAGAAGACTGTCGGCGGCGGGTGAGATTTGAGCAGTAGCCCTTTTGCCCGGCGGGTGGCTACTGGTCTATCCATATCGCGGGATCGCTGGTGTCCGTGTTTGGCCGTACCCGCGTCCTCAAGAGCCTAACGAATTTCTCTGGCCACGCGCTGCAACTGCCTGAAGGCGCGATAGCGCGCCTCGTGCAGTGCGGCGATGTCGCCCTCGGCCGGCTCGTAGGTCTTAGTGATCTGCGACATGCTGCCCATCGCCGACCGAACGTCCGCGAACCTTCCGCCAGCCACGCCGCCCAGCATCGCGGCACCCAGCAGGACAGGTTCTTCCGCGCGCGTGGCAAGCACTGGCTTACCCGTCGCATCGGCGAGCAGTTGCCGCACGAGGTCGAGCCGACCCGCGCCGCCGCTGATGACCACCCGCTCGATCGGCGCGCCGGCCTGAGCCTGCGCTTCGATGATCTGGCGAAGGCCGTAACCGATACTGCAGATACCGGCAACGTAGAGGGCGACGAGACTGTTCAGGTCGTCTTCCATACCAAGTCCCGCAATCACGGCTCTCGCGTGCGGGTCAGCCAGCGGGGCCCGGTTTCCGAGGAATTCAGGAACGACATGCAGGCCGTTCGCCAGCACCGCCGCGCCCGACAAACTGGCCGCCGCCTGCACGGCGAGGGCGGCGAGCATCACCGGCAGCGACTGCCCCGTGCGCTCCGCTTGTTGCCCGGCTGCGGGGGTCGTGGGATGCATCGAAAGCAGTCGTTCGATCGCGGCGCCGGCCACCGATTGCCCACCCTCGTTGAGCCATGCATCCGGCACCATCGCCGAAAAGTAAGGCCCCCACACGCCGGGCACGAAGACCGGACTGCGGGTCGTGGTCATCGTGCACGATGAGGTGCCAAAGACGTAGGCGAGGCAGGATTCCGGCTCACTTTCGGCACCAACCGTGCCGATCCCTCCCGCGTGGGCATCGATCACGCCCGTGGCGACCGGCGTGCCGGTTCGCAGGCCAAGCTCCGCTGCGGCGAGTGCCGTCAAGCCGGTGCCGAGCGGCGTTCCCGGGTCGACCACGGTCTGGCCGATGCGCGCAAACGCCTCGTCCGCCAGTACGCCCAGGCCGACGCCGCGAAAGTAACTCTCGTCCCAACGCCGTTCGTGCGCCAGATAGGTCCATTTGCAGGTGACGGTGCAGGTGGATCTGGACAGATCCCCGGTGGCGCGCCAGGTTAGGAAATCGGTGAGATCGAAGAACTGCCACGCTGCCGCGAAGACGCCCGGCTTGTTCTCGAGCAGCCACAGCAGCTTCGGCGTTTCCATTTCCGGCGAGATCTTGCCGCCGACAAACTTCAGTACTACGTGGCCCGTCGCATTGATACGCTCGGCCTGCTCCACGGCGCGATGGTCCATCCAGACGATGATGTCACGCTCGGCTAACTCCGACGGGCCCACCGGCAAGGGCTGTCCGCCGGGGCCCAGCACGACGAGCGAGCAGGTGGCGTCGAACCCGATGCCGGCGACGTGATCGGGCGACACCGCAGCCTGCGACAGCGCATCCTTCACGGATTCGCAAACCGCGTTCCAGATCTCGCCGCTCGACTGCTCGACGATGGAACCGCTCGCATGAAACAGGGTAATGTCACGCTTGGCCGAGGCCATCATGCGGCCAGCAAGGTCGAAGATTCCGGCCCGGGCGCTGCCCGTGCCGACATCGACGCCAATGACATAACGCGTGCTGTCTGTCGCGCCGGAGATCGGATTTTCTGAGGTCATGGCTCGCTGCCTGCTGATTGCCTGCACATTGCGTGTCGTGGGAGGCGTTCCGGGTGGGCGGCGCGCCACAGCGGCACCGCGCATGTCACGCGTTTCAAAGGTCGACGTTGTTGGGAAGGATCACGAGATCGCGGATAGTCACGTTGCGTGGCCGCGTCAGCATGAAGAGCACTGCATCGGCGACTTCCCTGGGCTGCATCAGGCTGCCGGACGCGAGCGCTTCGTCCATCTTCGCCTTCGGCCAGTCGTCGAGCAGGGCTGTGACGACCGGCCCGGGAGCCACTGCGCCGACCCGCACGCCATGCCTGGCGAGCTGGCGCCGGGTCGTGTGGACGAACGCCTGCACCGCGAATTTGGACGCGGTGTAGATCGGCTCCCACACAACCGGGACGATCCCCGCGATGGAGCTAGTGAAGATGATGTCCCCCGATTTCTGCGCAACCATGTGCGGCAGCACGGTGTGGACCGATCGGAACGCGGCATTGACGTTCAGATTCAGCACGCGATCCCAGTCGTCCGGATTTCCGTCCAGCACGTCGCCGCCGACGTAGGCGCCGGCGTTGGCATGGAAGATATCGAGGCCGCCGGCAAGTTCGAGGATCCTGGGCAGCAGAGCGGAAACCTCGGAAGGTTGCAGCAGATCCACGACCAGCGGCAGGGCGTTCGGACCCAGCTCCGTGCAGAGCTGTTCGAGCCGGTCCTTCGCACGATCGATCAGCACGACCTTCGCGCCGGCCGCGACGAGTGTGCGCGCGCACTCCAGACCGATACCCGATGCCGCGCCGGTAATGGCGGCAACCTTTCCGTTGATGGATTCAGACATTCATTGCTCTCCTGGATTCTCTGGAACTACGCGCGGCCATGTGAAACGCGAGACTGCCGGGCGAGCGAGTCGACGATCACCGCGATCGCCAGCACCGCGCCGGTGATCATGAAGCGCAGCGAGGAGGACAGGTTCAGCAGCGTCAGGCCGCTGGCGATCGACTGGATCACGATGATGCCCAGCACCGCCGAATACGCGCTGCCGCGGCCGCCGAAGAGGCTGGTGCCGCCGATCACCGCCGCTGCGATGGCATTCAGGTTCACGTCGCCACTGCCGGCCTGCTGACTGGCCGACGCGAGCCGCGCCGCAGTTAGCACGCCGCCGAGCGCGGCGAGACTGGCGCACAGCACGAAAGCGCTGGTGTAGATGGCGCCGACCTTGATGCCTGCCCGCCTCGCGGCCTCGTGATTGCCGCCGACCGCGTGCATCGAGCGGCCCCAGCGGGTTCTCTTGAGCGCATAGTCCATCGCGACCGACAAGCCGAGAAAGATGCCGAACATCAGCGGGACGCCGCGTCCCTGGTTGAGGTAGACAACCACGGCCTCCAGCAGGACCGTGAGGGCGACGGCGCGCACGAGAAGGCTGCTCACCGAAGGCGCGGAGAGTTGGGACGCACGGCGGCGCTCACGCGTGCGCAGCCCGATCACCAGCATCACGGCCCCAGGGATCAGCGCAATCAGATACGCGATGACAGCGGGGATGATGATGAGCTGCCCGAGATTCACCATCGTCGAGCCGTAGGGCAGGTTGATCGAGCCGGTGGCGCCGAGGACGTACAACTGCATCCCGAGGATCGCGAGCAGTCCGGCCAGCGTCGCGACGAAGCTCGGCATGCCGAGCCGGTTGAGCAGCAGCGCGTACAGAGCGCCGACCAGCGCGCCGACGGCGATGGCAGCGGCGATCGCGAGCAGCACCGGCCAGCCATGATTGACCCAGAGCATACCTACGAGGGCCGAAGCGAAGCCGCTCATCGAGCCCACCGACAGATCGATTTGTCCCACCATCAGCACGCAGACGATGCCCAGTGAGATCACGCCGACTGTCGAGCAGTCGAACAGCAGGTTCACCAGGTTGTCGGCCGACAGGAACACCGGGTTCAGGCTGGTGAACACGGTCCAGATGATCACCAGGCCGGCGACGACCGGCAACGATCCCAGGTCGCCCGAGCGCACCCGTTCGACGAAGGCGGAAACGGTGCCGCCAATGCCGGTGGCGTGCTTGACGCGGATATCGCTGCGGTCGAGCAGCGTGGGCGGCGGCGCGCCTTGCGGCTCACGCTGCGGGGCGCCTTGCATTTCATCGTTCATGATCGTTCCTTTATCTAGGCGCCCTGTTCGGCCTGGCGCCGGCCGGCACGACGTGACACGGCGTTTTCGGTGGCACCGGTGATCGCGGCCACCAGTTCCTGATTCGAGGAGTCGGGATAAAAGACGCCGTTGTTGCGGCCGAGCCGCAGCACCACGATCCGGTCCGCCACGGCGCGAACGTCTTCCATGTTGTGGCTGATCATGATGACCGCGTGGCCGCGGTCGCGCACCCGCTCGATCAGGTTCAGCACCTCGGCGGTCTGGGCCACACCGAGCGCCGCCGTGGGCTCGTCGAGCATGATCAGCTTCGGGTCCAGCAGTAACGAGCGCGCGATCGCCACGGTCTGGCGCTGCCCGCCCGACAGTGAGGCAACCACGTCGCGCACGCTCGGGATGCGGGCCGAAAGCTCGTTCAGTAGCGTCCAGGCCTTCACCTCCATCGCGACCTCGTCGAGGCGCAGCGGATTCAGCTCGCGTCCAAGGTAAATGTTCGCGACGACATCGAGGTTCTCGCACAGCGCGAGATCCTGGAACACCGTGGCGATGCCGAGATCGAGCGCCGCGCCCGGATCGGGCAGCGTTACCTCCTTCCCATCGAACATGATCGTGCCGGTGCTGGGTTGATGGACCCCAGCGAGAACCTTCACCAGGGTTGATTTCCCGGCACCGTTGTCGCCCACCAGGGCGACCACTTCGCCGGCATGCACGTCGAGCTCGATGTCCGTCAGGGCCGAGACCGCTCCGAAGTTCTTCGAAACGCCGCGCAGGCTCAGCACCAGCTCGCCACGCCTGGATCGTGTTGTGGAGTTGTCAGTCATGGGACGGATACCTCTTCGAGAGTAGTGGGACCCGGCACGCGCCGGATCCCGTCCGCGGCTTGCGTCGCATTTGCGTCGCGTTTGCGCCGGATCAGTACGTGATGCCCAGCTTCTTGCATCCTTCGGCATAGCGGTCGGTGCACAGGTCCTTGCCGCTCGCGAACCCCTTGTCTACGACCTCCGCCTTGAGGTTCTTCGCCGTAATGACCGCGGGCTTGAAGAGTTGAGACGGTGTGTTGAAGAGCGTCGTTTCAGCCTTCGGGGTCTCGCCGGACAGGTAGCCCACTGCTACTTTCGCCGCTGCGGCCGCGACGATCTCGCTCGGCTTCAGGATCGTGTTGTACTCGTCGCCCGCGATGATCAACTGCAGTCCCGCGATCGTCGCGTCATTGCCGGTCACAGGTGGCACCGGATTGACGCCGGCTGCCTTGAAGGCCGCGACGGCGCCGCCGCCCGTGCCGTCGTTCGCGGCCACGACACCGACAATCTGCGGGCCGAAGCGCGTGATCTGCCCGCTGACCCACTGCTGGGCCTTCGGCGGCGCCCAGTCCGGCGTGTCGTATTCGGCCAGCGTCTTGTAGCCGCTGCCCTCCAACCCGGCGTGGATCCCCTTCTTGATCAGTCCTGCGGCCGCGTCGGTCGGCGAACCGTTGACCTCGAGCACGCCGCCCTTGCTGGTCGGCACCCCCGTCTCTTTCAGGTGCTGGACGAGCGACTGCGCGATGGCCTTGCCGATCCCCTCGTTGTCGAACGATACGTAGTAGTTGGCCGGCGTCGAGGGCACGGGGCGGTCATAAGCGATGACCTTGATTCCCTGGCCCTGTGCCATATGGACCAGCGACGCGGCGGCCGTCGAGTCCACCGGGTCGAGCACGATCACCTTGGCGCCTTGCGCGATCACCGAATTGAACTGCTGCTGCTGCGTCGAGACGTCGGCATTGGCGTTCTGATAGAGCACCTTGCAATTGGGGCAGAGCTTGCCCATTTCAGCCTTGAAGCCAGGGAAGTCATGCTGTTCGTAGCGCGTCGATGCCTGGTCGGGCATCAGGAAGGCGACCGTGCCACTGGGCGCGGCCAGTGCCGCTGTGCTGCTGATCAAGCTCAGGCTCATGGCGCTAGCGCCGATCAGGCGGTTCGAAAGTCGGGTCATCGAGTGTCTCCGTTTTTAGAAAATTCCGGCGCGGATGCTGCCGTGATTGGACTGCGGGAGCGGCTTCTTGTTGAAGTTCGTCGGGTGTTTGCCAGCGTTGTCCAGATCAATGCCCATCATGAGCCTCAAAGGCGTTAGCGACATGCGCGGCGCCACGCGAGTCATTCGCACTGGCAGCATTGAGGCGTTGGCAGGCGCGCCATCGCGAAGGCGACATGCCCTTCAGCGACAGGAACTGCCGATTGAAATTGGACAGGTTATTGAAGCCGACCTGATAGCAGATATCGGTGATATTCAGTTCGCCTGACATCAGCAATTGGCACGCGAGATTGATGCGCAGCCTGTTCACGTACTGCACGAAGGGCACGCCGGTGTGCCGCCGAAAATATCGCGAAAAGGCGCTGACGCTCTGTCCCGCGAGTTCAGCCAACTCCGTTTCGCGCAATTCTTGCGACAGGTTCTTGCCCAGGTAGGACAGCACGTGATTGATGCGCGACTCGGCATAGCGCGCTGGATCCGCACAATAAGCAGCGCTTGCGAGCGTCACCGGCGCGACGCTTTGCACGAGCAGATCAAACAAGGCAAGAAACAACGTGAGGCGCCGGATGCCATTCGCGCACAACATCTCGCGCATGACCGGTTCAACGGCCGCGCCCGTTTCCGGTGTGAACAGCACACCACGACGCGAGGCATCGAGTAGCAACTCCACGCGCTTGAGCTCCGGGAAAGCCTGGATCGCGTGCGCGATGAACCCGGCATCGAACTGCAGGATAAGACAGCGCTCCTCGACATGCTCGCCATGCGGCACATTGCTGACCCAGTTGTGCGGCAGATTCGATCCCACCATCACGAGATTGCCGGGCGCGAAATTGCCGATGTAATCGCCGACGAAGTATTTGCCCGTCGTCGACGTAATCAGCTGAATCTCGTACTCAGGGTGGAAGTGCCAGCGCACGGTGCGATACGGATACCCATGCGACCAGACCTTGAACGACTCATCTCGCGGCACCGCGACCAGTTCCAGGTCCGGCTGCGCGATCCTGGCGTGGGGGCCATCGGTGCGCGCTGTGGCACGCAGCGTCGTGTGCATCTGTCTTCCTCCTCAAGACTGCTTTGCTTTTTGCGGTGCACGTACAACCTGGAGTGCCCAGCCATGAGAGAAAGTTAGCGCTGGTGCCGATATCCCACCACTGAAAATAAGACCGAGGACTAATACTTTATTGCATTCGGGTTAGTCCGTACGGCATCGAGCGTCAACTTTTGTGCAATGCGGGAGCGGGCAATCCGCACGCTGGCGAGACGAGCCAGCTGGTGTCGATGAAACGCTGCTTGCCGACGTGAGGATCGCCGGGCATCCATCGGCAAGCTTTACCGCCCAGACAACCGCTACCTGGACCTGGCTGTCCGGGCGCGAACGCAATATCGCGAGTCACGACTGCTTTTCCAATGTTGCTTCCCTATACTTTGATAACGAGGGCTGCGGGCCAATCAACTGATCATTAGTCAGCCTGACGATCGAACAAGCGCGAACAAGCGCGCGTTGTTCCACGCGATGGGGCGGCACATCGCATGCGTCGCGGCGCAGCAGCGCCAATC
The DNA here is from genome assembly GCF_008369935.1 of Paraburkholderia panacisoli. Classification (GTDB taxonomy): domain Bacteria; phylum Pseudomonadota; class Gammaproteobacteria; order Burkholderiales; family Burkholderiaceae; genus Paraburkholderia; species Paraburkholderia panacisoli. The sequence continues at coordinate 116,322 of NZ_VTUZ01000001.1, forward strand.
TGGAGCGAGACATGAGCCTGACTGCACCTGCGACATCCGACTCGGGCCATCACGACGACCCCGTGCATCGCCGGCCGGCGACGTCGGCACTCGCACTCGCGGCCTTGGGTGTCGTATACGGCGATATCGGCACGAGCCCGCTCTATACACTGCAGACCGTGTTCGATCCGGTGAACGGACTGACGTTGAATGCGCTCAATGTGGTCGGCATCGTGTCGTTGATCGTCTGGTCGCTGACGGTCGTCGTCTCGCTCAAGTACGTCGCGCTCATTTTGCGGGCGAACAATCACGGCGAAGGCGGCATCATGGCGCTGCTGGCGCTCGCTGCTTCGTCGGTGACGACGCGGGCCCGGTTGCGTCGTACGCTGCTGGCCGTCGGCATCATGGGTGCAGCGCTTTTCTATGGCGACAGCGTGATCACGCCTGCAATCTCGGTGCTGAGCGCAGTCGAAGGGCTGGAGGTCGCCGCGCCGTTTCTGAAGACGTGCGTGATACCCGTGACACTGGCTGCGCTGATTACGCTGTTCCTGATGCAAAAGCGCGGCACAGCCGGCATCGGCAAAATATTCGGGCCTGTGATGGTGCTCTGGTTCGTGGTGCTTGCCGTGGTGGGCGTCGTCAACATGATGAAAGCGCCTGCGATACTCGTCGCACTCAATCCGTTCGCCGGACTTGAATTCTGCCTGCATCACCGGTGGTTGGCGTTCGTTGCGTTGGGTGCGGTCGTGTTGTCGCTGACGGGCGCCGAAGCGCTGTATGCGGACATGGGGCATTTCGGTGCGAAGCCGATCCGGCTGACCTGGTTCGGCCTGGTGTTCCCCGCACTCGCGCTGAATTACATGGGGCAGGGCGCGTTGCTGCTTGCCGAGCCGGGGGCGCTGCAGAATCCGTTTTACCGGATGTTCCCGCAATGGGCGCTGTATCCGATGATCGCGCTCGCGACGATCGCGACCGTCATCGCCTCGCAGGCGGTGATCTCGGGTACGTATTCGATGACGAAACAGGCGATGCAACTCGGCTTCCTGCCTCGGATGAATGTCGTCTATACGTCGGAAAGGGAGATGGGGCAGATATACGTGCCGGGCATCAACTGGACGTTACTGGCTGCTGTCGTGGCCGCCGTGCTCGGCTTCGGATCGTCGACGGCGCTCGGCTCCGCATACGGTATCGCCGTGACTGGCACGATGCTGATTACCACGATTCTCACCTTCTTCGTCGTGCGCTATGCGTGGCACTACAACTGGTGGCTGTGTGTCTTCGCGACGTTGTTTTTCTTTATCATCGACGCGACATTCTTCTCGGCGAATCTGCTGAAACTGACGCAAGGCGGCTGGTTCCCGCTGCTCGTCGGCCTGATCATCTACACGGTCATGGCGACATGGGGACGCGGCTGGGAAATGATGCGCGCCGAAGCGCGCGTGAGGGCTGGGACGACACCGCTGAGGCCATTCCTCACGACGCTGCTTGCCCGTTCGCCGACACGGGTCGACGGCACGGCGATCTTCCTGTCGGCTGATCCCGATGGAGTCCCGCACTCGCTACTCAACAATCTGATGCACAACCGCGTGCTGCACGCGCGCGTTGTTTTCCTGACGGTGAATAACGAAGAGATACCCTGGGTGCCGGCGAGCGAGCGGGTAAGCATTCAGTCGCTCGGCTCGGACTGCTACCGCATCACGATCACGTATGGCTTCATGGATGAAGTCGATCTGCCGCGCGCATTGGAGATATGCAAGACGTCGGGGCTGGCCTTCGAGCCGGCGGACACCTCTTATTTCCTCAGCCGTGCCACCGTGGTGCCCACACGTGACAGCGGCATGGCCATGTGGCGCGAGCGGCTGTTCGCGGTCATGCTGCAGAACGTAGGCAACGTTGCGGCCTATTTGAAGCTGCCTGCCAATCGGGTGATCGAGTTGGGCGCGCGCGTGGAAATATGACGCGCTCATGCGGGTCGAGTGGATGTGCGGGATTCAATTCAACTCTCGTAGGCTGCTCGAGTAGCCGACTCGATAGGCTTCTCCGCGATGCCGCCATAGTCGGCTTGATCAGGTTTGCCCGCCTGCCAATCGGCCGAGGTCCGGAAGACGTCGCGCGGATGCACTAAAACTTGCGCCGCGGCGGTACGTTTCGAGTGTCAGGCTTACTTGTGCATCAATGCCCGTATCGCTTGCGCTGCCATAGGATGTCCCATGTCCGATGCGACGAAATGGGCCACTTTGCGATCAGCCAGGCCGATGGTCACGTAGTCGTTCGGTGCTTTCGTGTTGAGCCCGTCCGATGCCGAGTGATATTCGATGCGCAACTGCGCCGCGGTGGCGACGATGCGCAGATAGCCGTAATTGCTGTCGTCGTAGTTTTCCAGCACGACCTGATCCGTCGTCGCCGACGCCGCTTGCAGAATCTGCGGCGCTCGGATGGCGGGCGCGCCTTGCGCGGCGAGCTTGATCAAACCATGTCCACCGTTGCCGCACACGAGATAGGGAATCTGCGTGCCGTCGGCATTGCGCGTACGCGTGAAGCGCTGATAGTTGTGCGCATGGCCGGAGAGAAAAGCATGAGGCCAGACGCCGTTGGCTTCGCACACCGCGTCGATCTGCGCCAGCATGGCGGGGCTCGATCCATGTCCGCCCGCGCAGTAGGGCGGATGATGATCCGCGAACAACAGGGCCCCCGTGAACTTCTCTGCCTTGACGCGTTTGAGCGCGGCGTCGAGAAAATCGAGCTGAGTGCTTCCGATGTTCGGGTCCGAGATCACGCCCGGATCTTCGAGCGTGTTGCTGTACAACACCAGCACGCGCACGAACGGCGCGTCGAACGTGAAGAACACGCCGGGCTGAATTTGCGCGGTACGCGATAGCCCACCGGCTTCCGGCGTCGCTGCAAAGATATCCGCGCAAAAGTTGCGCAGGAACGCGGCAAGGCTCGCGGCGTGCGCCTCGGGCGATACCATCCCGTCGTGATTCCCCGCGCAAGCGAGGATCGGCGCCGGATAGTTCCGGTACGGTTCGTAAAACTGATCGTAGTAGTACGCGCCTTCGCCGAAGCTATAGACCACGTCGCCGAGCATCAGCGCGAACTGCGGCACTTCGGCGGCGTTGGTCTCGTTGAAGTCGGCGGTCAGTTTATCGGCTACTTCGTTCTGGGTCGCAGGGCCTTTCGTATTGCCGCAGTCGCCCAGCGCATGAAAAACGAGTTGTCCGGCGGCCGTGATCCTGTCGATCGCTGCGGTGTTGCCGCCCATGACTTCGACGAGGGAGAGCTGAGGTTCCACGCCGCCTCTCGGCGCGGGAAACGGCAATGGAAACAGCTTGTGTTCCGCATTGAGCTTGTCGATCTCCTTGTAGGCGGCGGCGTCCGATGGATGAGGCACACGAAACACCGTCGGATCGGCGGTTGGCTGGGGCTGCGCGAACACGGGTTTGTTCAGCACGCGCGACTGGGGCGCGATGGCGGTGGCGAGCCGGGCAGCCTGGTCTGAGCGGCCGCCACGGGCGGCGGACTTCCTAGCGCGAACTGTGGCCTTGGTGGCCGTCTTTTTCTTGCCTTCTGCTTTCGCTGTGCTTTCTTTCGTCTTCGTTTTTGGTTTCGACTCGCGTTTTGCCGACATGAGCGCCTCCTGAGGAAGAGTAAGCGGGGAAGGGCGACGGTGTTGAACCTCCCATCCATCGAACGCTACGACACGCGCATTGCGGAAAAGTGTCGCGAGCGAGTCGGGCCGGTTCGCCGCCTCGACCGTGGCGCGCGGCGGCCGCACGCCGCGGGGCCCGCAACGATTGAGGAGGGACTAGGGCTGGCTGCGCGACTCGTCAACCTGCTCGCCGATGAACACAGTCAGGCCGATGCAACCGGACGGCATACGGTGGTGTTCGAGCCCTATGGGTGACGCTGGTATCGCGTGGGGGGCTCGACTATCTGCTCAAACGCAGCGAGGTCCCGCATGCCATTGGATGAGGCACACGATCAGCGCTTACGAAGTCGACTGCCTCGCTATCGCGAAGCTGGAAGTCTCTATCCGCCAAGTCATCCAACGTGCAACGCAACATGCCGCAGGCTGTGCCGGTGCATGCGGCCATCGTCGCCGATGAGATCATGAGAAGAACGTGCCCGCGCCGCGAGTTCCCCTGACCTAGGCGTCGAACGGCGACCTGATGTCGGCGCCCGCAATAAACCGGGCCAAACGATCCCTGGCTTCAACCACGTGGCGGGTCGGCGCGCTCGCGAACTGCCGTCAAGAATCCGCAACACTCCTTATTTCTTGATCGAGCGCGTCCACGGCGCGAGACGGCTCCATGGCGTTCGGAACCGCGGGACAGAAGTCGGGCAGGAGCGGTCGTTCAAAACCCCTTCCGGGATTGTCGAAAACCCTTGAACAACATTGCTAGTTACCATCGCAGGTGCACGTTCCTCTGGCCTCGGGCCAAAGTCGTGCGCCTTTGGACACCGTTGTAGGTCGCGGTGACCTGGTACGTACTGTCCGGCCCAGTAATAAAGCAGCGTGGGCCGTCGGCTTTAAACGAGGCAACTTCCTCATCATTGCGCGAGAGTGTGACATCTACACCCGCAAGGTACTTACCACGGGGACCCTGTGTAAATAGTAGTCCCCTGTCGAAATTTCCGGCCTTCGCACGCATCGCCTGCTGTTCGTCCTGGCCTACGCCCCCGCACAGATAGGTGATCTGGCCAATGGTGCGCGGTTCAAGATTGGCAGCCTGCGCAGCGTGCCATGTGGTCATGGCAATCGCGGCAATCACCAGCGGGCGAAGACGGGAATGAGAAGCAATCGAGCCATAAGCAACGGCAGGGTTGTCGGCGGTATTCCATTTGAGATCGTGAGCGCGCATGGTTGCCCTCGAGTAGTCAGTCCCGGAGATCAAAATATATGTCAAAACCAGGGACGTTACTAACTCAAAGTCAACACGCCCACGGGTTACGACTGGCGAAGCAGAGTTGAGAGATGCTTGGCAGAGACATGACCGTTTTCGTTTTCACCCGGATGACGAAGGCGTCTACTATAAATGCCGGAACGATGTGTCCGGCCGTTACTTTCTCTCAAACACAGCGCGGAAGGCAATCGAGCAGCAAACTTTCATCATCGGCCAGCAGGCGACATTCGACCGCAATTTCACTCAGTCATTCGGATGTCAGCTTCGATACGGCAAACGGCCGCTAGCTTGCGAAGGTGGTCGAGAGCGGGGTCTTGCATCGGCAATCGTAATCGCCGAGTGTAAACTGGCACGGTCGGACGCTTCTGGTCCTTCGCGGATTCATGGGCTTGCCGACTCAAGCGGCAATTCAGTCCGCTCCACTCATCAGAGACTTGATCGGAAGAGGGATGTCATGGCAAGGGATGAAATTGTCTGGGGGATCCTGGGCACCGCAAAGATCAACGACAAGGTTGTCGTGCCCATGCACAGCGCGCCAAAGTGTCGGGTGAAGGGCATCGCGTCGCGATCTGGGGAGAAGGCTCGGGAAGCCGCGGCCAGATATGGTTTGACTGTCGCATACGACAGTTACGAGGGGCTCCTGGCGGACCCGGAAATCGACGCGGTATATATTCCGCTACCCAATCACATCCACGTGGAATGGACGATCAAAGCCGTCGAGGCGGGCAAGCACGTTCTGTGTGAAAAGCCGATCGGGCTGGACGCCCAACAGGTTGAACGACTCATCGCTGCGCGCGACAGGAACGGCCGATATATACAGGAAGCCTTCATGGTTCGCACGCATCCGCAATGGTTGAAAGTGCGGACCTTGATCGACGAAGGTGTGATTGGCGAATTGCGGGCGGTGACCGGTGGCTTCACCTATAACAACACGAACGCGCACGATATCCGCAACCAGAGCGAACTCGGTGGCGGCGGTCTGCTCGATATTGGTTGTTATCCCATCACAACGTCACGCTTCATTACCAGGTCTGAGCCAAGGCGAGTGGTTGCTCTGATGGAGCAGGATCCAATATTTAAAGTGGATCGGCTTGGCTCTGTGCTGATGGACTTTGATGGTATGCAGGCGAGTTTCTTTTACTCGACTCAGACCCATGGCTATCAGCGAATGCAATTTCATGGGACCAAGGGGCGGGTCGAGGTCGAGATTCCATTCAATGCACCGAACGATCGACCGACGCGGCTATTGGTGAGTGAAAACACAAGCGCCGGTGTCGGGTCTGAGCGCTGGGTGGAACTTCCAACGTGCGATCAATACGGCATCGCAGCCGCCACGTTCGCCGAGGCGATATTGAGTGGAAGCCCACAGGCTATTCCGCTAGAAGATGCGCGCGCAAATATGCGAGTGATCGACGCCGTGTTCCGCTCGGCTCGCTCGGGCGCGTGGGCGACAATCATGGAAAGTTGAGGTGCTACGCAGGCGCAACCTCCGCCGTTCAACGTGCAAGAAGTGTCGAAGCTGAGCGCCACGTTTCGCGCGCGATAGGGACAGGGCTTCGGCCCTGGTTTCGGAAGCGACCTTTAGCGGGCTTCGACGCGAGCTCATCTCCTTCCACGGGGAGATCTTCCACAATTCCTCGGCGCGCCGCTGCATACGCGGCTGGATCTTGGATATACCCGGGTGCACCACGACGTAGTCGGCGACATCGGCGTCGCGCAGTTTCCTGGGTAGCTTCACCTGGGCGTGGGCACGCGCCACCTGTTCAACGGCGACTTCGCGCTTGCCACCCAGGCGCTGAGCGAGGTCGTCGCGCGTCGTTGGCATCGACGTCCCGCAACTTGCTACGGATGCTGTCATCGGCCTGGTTTGTGGACACGGCGGTTCGTTGCCGAAATGCGAACCCGCTCGCTTTATTCAAAACCGTGACGAGCGCCGCCACAGCAGAGCGGTTTCCACGTATCGGACGAGATGCAGTCAGGCACCGCCATCGCACCGCAGCGGTCGTCCATGACATGAATGCAAAAGTGCTCATATCGAGCAGTCACGGATTGCGAAAGTCGTGCAAGCCGATCTATTTTTCTTATCGCTCCGCCATGCGAGAAGCTGGCAGGAGAACCCGCTCACGAGTCGGCAATTTACTTCTCCATCGCATCTATCCCCTTGATTTTTATGCGTTCTGTAATTGAAAGCCGGGCTTTCGTCACGCCTGTAATTCCATGTTGCGCATGGAAAGCTTCGGATAGCTTATTTTGAACGAGCCGTCATCAACGGTCTCGCTCCTTCTTTCCCGCAAGCTTGCCGCCTATATTGAAACGCGCGCATCGAGGTCGTTTGCGGTGCGTCCGAAGCGTTTCCATTTTGAGCGGCGGCGACAACGTCCGCATCAATCGACGACAATGACAGGAGACAAAGATGCCTGTACTTTTCCCAACAGGATGGGCGACACGCGGCATGCTCGCTGCGTCGCGAGCCTTGCGAAATACGAGGCGCCCGAAGCGGCCCACGAGCGGACGATCAATCGCATGCCTAATCACGGCCTTCGTCCTGACATTGACGATCGCCATGCCATTCGGCGCCAACGCCACTAACTCCAACTCCAACACAAACGCCAACTCAACCGGTTTGGCAAACCTCCCCGCAGTCATGCCCGCGATGAACTGCGCAGCCGTGATGAGCATGGACCTCAGTGGCGTGACCGACGGCACGGTCACGATCACATCCGCTACGGCGCTTCCTGCCGGAGCGGTCGTGGGGAAAAACACATTGCCCGCCCCGGTGTGCGACGTGAAGGGAACGATCGGACCGGGCGCGTCGTTGTTCGAGTTGCAGTTGCCCACGCAAGGCTGGACACAGCGCTATTTGCAGGCCGGCTGCGGCGGCCTTTGCGGCAACCTGTCGGTCAATGCGCCGATGGCTTCGACCTGCGTGCCCGTAACCAACGGGCAGATCGCGATGGCCGCGACCGACATGGGTCATGAAGGCGGCAACGACGGCTCATGGGCGCTCAGTGCGCAGGCCAAGATCGATTTCGCGTATCGCGGCGAGCACGCAACGGCACAGGTAGCCAAGGCGATCATCAACAAGTTCTACGCGCGTCCCGCGAAGTACTCATACTTCGACGGCTGCTCCGATGGCGGCCGCGAGGCGTTGATGGAAGCACAGCGTTTCCCGGACGACTTCGACGGTATCGCAGCAGGTGCGCCGGCCAACGACCTGATCGTGCAGAACACATTCCACCACGCGTGGCCCGCGGTGATCAACGTCGATCCGAAGACCGGCAAGTACATTCTGCTGGCGAGCAAGCTGCCGCTGATTCATGCGGCAGCACTGAAAGCGTGCGATAGCCTCGACGGCGTGACCGATGGCGTGATCGACAATCCGCGGGCCTGTCATTTCGATCCATCGACGCTGCTATGTGCGAAAGGCCAGGACGCATCCACCTGCCTGTCGCCGGCCGAAGTGGGCATCGTGCGCGCGATTCACGACGGCGCGACCGATTCGAACGGCGTGCATCTGGAGCAGACGATCTCCCGCGAATGGGGCGGCGAACTGAACTGGTCGCTGTTCGTGCCGGTGACCGATGCCGGGCCGAGCGGGTCGATCAACTTCGTTCTGCCGTTCCTCGCGTACCTCGACTACTTCAATGGCTCGAAGCCGTCCGCGACACTGAGCGACCTCAAGTTCACGATCGAGGGCTTCATGAAGACCGTCCCCACGTCGAACTACCTCGCAGCAACCGACCCGGATCTGAGCCCGTTCGCTCGTCGTGGCGGCAAGCTGATCCTGTGGCACGGCCTCGAAGATCAGCACATCACGCCGGAGGGCACGATCGAGTACTACGAGCAGATGAAGAACGTGATGGGTAGCGACAAGGCCGACCAGTTCACCCGTCTCTACCTGTTCCCCGGCGTCGCGCACTGCGGTGGCGGCGAAGGTCCGAACACGTTCGACATTGTGACCTCGGTGATGGCGTGGGCCGAGACCGGCACGAAGCCGGGCAAGATCGTCGCGTCGATCATTGACTCGACCGGCCAGACGACACGTACACGTCCGGTGTTTCCGTATCCGGCTGTGGCGCGTTACACGGGCTCGGGCAGCACCGACGACGCGGCCAACTTCGTTGCCAATACGCCCAACAGCGAGCCGTACGTCAATCCGCACTGGATTGGCGAGTGGCTCTACTCGCCAGGTTATGAAGCGTGGTGCCAGGCTCAAGGCTCGCTGTTGAACTGCAAGGGCGGCAACAACTGGAGTGACTACCGCAAGATCTCCACTCACGCCGGAGACAGCGGTAAGTAACGCGCTATTGGCCTGACTGATGGCGGTTCCTGTTGCACGTGCGCCGATCTCGAAGAGATCGGCGCGAACTTTTTCGGACGCATGACTCGAAGCATGAGCATGAGCATGAGCATGAGCATCAGCGAGCAGCGGCAGAACACCCCCGTGCTCGCGCGCCTGCATGCCCACTCATCTTCGCGGTCACCAACCACTCACCACAGCGCCGGAAGAATATCCACGAACAGTATCTTCACGATCGTCATAGCGGGGAAAATCATCGCGTAACCGATGTCCGGCTTGTCGGTCGGCGTGAGCTTGTTGGCGAACGCGAGGATCGCCGGATTGCCGCACGCGCCCGTGACGATGCCCGCCACTTCATCGAAAGGCAGCCGGTACACCAGCAGCCCCAGAATCAGAATCGGCACGACCAGCGCAAGCAGCACGAGCGCGCCGAGGCCGAGCATCAGCAGGCCGGTTTGCGAGACTGTCGCGGCAAATCGCGGCCCCGACGACATGCCCACTTGCGCGAGGAAAATCGTCAGTCCGAGGTTGCGCAATACGAGGTTAGCGGGCAGCGGCATGGTCCAGTGAATGCCGCCGGTGCGGCGCACTTTGCCTAGCACGAGTGCTACGATCAGCACACCGCACAAACCGAGCGAAAGCTTGCCGAGGCCCGGCAGCGGAAGCTGGATCGCGCCGACCAGGAAGCCGAGCGCCATGCCGAGGCCGACCGAGATATAGCTGAATTCCGCGGTGCCCTTGATCGAATCGCCGAAGTACGCGCGCAATGCCGGAAACGCGGAGCGCTTCGTCAGCAGCCCGACGCGGTCGCCATATTCCAGCACGAGTTCGGGGTTCGGCATGATGTCGGCGTCGCCGCGCCGCACATGCGCGACGATCGAGCCTTCGGGCAGTGTCAACTCGCCGAGCGCGCGGCCCATCACGCTCGCGCGCGAGGCGAACACGCGCAGATAATCCAGGTCGCCGCGATCGCGCAGCATGCGGCCGGGCGCCGTCTCGCCCAGACGTTTGCGGGTCTCGGCAAGCGCCGCGCCGTTTGGACTGACGGCGAGCACGACGTCGTTCTCATTCAGCACGAGTTCGGGCGAGGCCGTCGCATTGTGATGAGCGCTGCGCACCGCGACAATCTGGACGTCGGAGGGCAGCGCGGTGAGCGCTTCGGCAAGCGTCTTGCCGCAAAAGTCCGGATTGCGCAGCGCGATTTCGAGAATATCGAGGCCGGCGTTCGTGGCCGTCGCGATCTTCTGCGGACGGATCAGAAACGCCAGGTAGAGCAGCAGGATCGGACCGGCCACGCCGAATGGATAGGAAACCGAATAGCCGACCGCCGCATCGTCGTTGCCGAGCGCCGCAATCGCCGCTTGCAGCGCGGCGGTGCTGGTGCCGGCGCCGGCAAACAGACCGAGCGCATAGCCCGGGTTGAGTTGCAGAATCTTCTGGATCGCGACACTCATCGCGCCCGCGCACAATACGCCGATCAGCGCGAGCAGGTTAGCGCGTCTGCCGGACGCGCTGGTCAACCCGAGAAAGAACTGGGTGCCGTATTGGACCCCGACGGTGTAGAGGAAGAGCGCGAGCCCGAGCGTGCCGACCATCGGCGCGGGCGCGGATTTCGGCGCGAACCAGCCGGCCGCCAGCGCGACGAACAGCACCGCGCCGACGCCGAGCGAAAAACCTTTGATGTTGAATTCACCGATGAAATAGCCGATTGCGACGGTGAGGAACAACGTCATCAACGGCTGATGCTCGAGAAGCGTCTTCAGGAAATCCACGTTTCCTCCGCTAGCGGTTCAGACTTCGGCTCGTGCTGGTCTTTGCGGCTGTGATGCGTTCCGGATGCAGTAGAGCGGCGTTTCGCGACGCGGCTCCAGCGTAACAATCTAACAGATTAACGGGTTGGCTTCTTTTCCGCCGGCGCGCGGCAGCGGCCGCCGGGCCCGCGCGCCGCGCGAGCCCTCCTGCGCCGCTCACGCGCTCATCAGGCAGCCCCGAGCGCCACGAACCGCTCCAGATGATGGTCCTCGTCGCCCAGCTGATGATCGATCATCACCAGACGCTTCGCATAGTGAGCAAGCGGCAGTTCCCACGTCATGCCGATCCCGCCATGCAACTGGATGCATTCTTCCGCGACCCGCGCGCCGATTCTGCCGATGCTGTATTTCGCCGCCGACAGCGCGCGCTCACGCACGCGGCGCTCGGCGCCGAGCGCCGCGGCCGCGTTGATCACCGCCGAGCGCGCCTGCTCGATTTCGAGCAGCAGATCGGCCATCCGATGCTGCAACGCCTGAAAGCTGCCGATCGGCACGCCGAACTGCTTGCGCGTGCGCAGATAGTCGAGCGTGTGGTCCTTCGCGACATCCATCGCGCCGAGTGCTTCGGCGCACAGCGCGAGCACGCCGCAGCCGATCGCGTATTCGAGCGTCGCGAAACCGACGCCCGCCGCGCCGAGCAACGCATCGTCGCCGAGCGTCACGTTGTCGAACGTAACCTCGGCCGCGCGTCCGCCATCGATCTTGCGATAGCCGCGCACGCCGACGCCTTTTGCGTCGCGCGGCACGAGAAAGAGTGTGATGCCTTCTTGCGCATCGTCGGCGCCTGCGGTGCGCGCCGACACGAGAAAGTGCGACGCATGTTCGCCGTGCTGGACCACCGCTTTCGCGCCGTTCAGTTGCCACATGTCGCCGCTGCGCTGAGCCCGCATCGTCACGCGCGACAATTCATAGTGAGAATCCGGCTCGCCGTGCGCAAGCGCGACGATCCGCGAACCGTCGATCAATGCGCCGAGCGTCGCTTTCTGTGCGTCGTTGCCGCTGAGCGCGATGGCGCGGCCGACAATGAGCGTATCGAGAAACGGCTCGACCACGAGAGCGCGGCCGAGGCTTTCGAACACCACCGCGATATCGAAGCCGCCGCCGCCCAACCCGCCATCCGCTTCATCGAACAGGGCGCCGATCACGCCAAGCTCGGCGAAGCGGTTCCATAGATCGCTGCTGAACCCTTGCGCCGAACTTGCGATCCGGTCGCGAGTGGCGAAGGCGTACTGCTCGCTGACGAAACGGTTGAGCGTATCCGCCAGCATGCGGCGGTCTTCGGTGTGCTGGAAATTCATGACGTGCGCCCCTTACAGTCCCAGGATCATTTTGGAAATGATGTTCTTCTGGATTTCGTTCGAGCCGCCGAAGATCGACAGCTTGCGGTTGTTGAAGTAGAGCGATGCGGCGCTCGCGGCTTCTTCGGGGCCGACCGGCGTGCCTTCGAAGCCGTCATGCAAGGCTTCCTCGACGAACGGCTGCGCATACTGGCCCATCGCGCGGCGCGTGAGCGACGAGATTTCCTGGCGGATCTCGGTGCCGCGAATCTTCAGCATCGAACTTTCGGCGCCGGGCACGCCGCCGCCCGCCACGGCCGCGATCACGCGCAGGTTGGTGGTCTTCATGTTCTCCAGGTCGATCTCGACGCGCGCCATACGTGCCGCGAATGCCGGGTCTTGCGCCAAAGGCTTGCCGTTGCGGCGCTGCCTGGCGGCGATCTTGCGCAGCCGATTGAAGGCGGCCACCGAAAAGCCGACGCCCGCGATATTCGTGCGCTCATACGTGAGCAGATACTTCGCGTAGGTCCAGCCCTTGTTCTCTTCGCCGATGAGATTCGCCGCCGGCACGCGCACGTCGGTGAAGAACACTTCGTTGACTTCGTGCTCGCCGTCGAGCGTGATGATCGGGCGCACTTCGACGCCGGGCGTATGCATGTCGATCAGCACAAAACTGATGCCTTCCTGCTTGCGCACGTCGGTCGCGGTGCGCACGAGGCAGAAGATCATGTTCGCGTAGTGCCCGAGCGTGGTCCACGTCTTCTGTCCGTTGACGATGTAGTGCTCGCCTTGCGCATCGGTGCCGCGCACGGCGGTGGTTTTGACCGACGCGAGATCGGAGCCGGCGCCCGGTTCCGAATAGCCCTGGCACCACCAGTCGGAGCCATCGAGAATGCGCGGCAGCCAATGGCGCTTCTGCGCTTCGCTGCCGTATTTGATCAGCACCGGGCCGAGCATGTTGACGCCGAACGGCACCACGCGCGGCGCGCCGGCCAGCGCGCATTCGTTTTCGAAGATGAATTTCTGCACCGCGTTCCAGCCCGGGCCGCCGTACTCTTTGGGCCAGTGATTGGCGAGCCAGCCTTGGGCGTTGAGAATCGCGTGCCATTCGGCCATGTCGTCGCGCGTGAGACGGCGGCCGCCATGCACTTTGTCGGCGAGACGCTGCGGGAGCTTGTCGCGCAGGAACGCCAGCACGTCGGCGCGAAAGGCTTCTTCTTCCGGGGTGAAGTTCAGGTCCATGGCGGGTTGTTCCGTGTTGGAGTGAGCGGGGAGCGGACCGGTGCGCGCCATGCGCGCGCGGTCCTGATCCACAAGATGATGAGCCGTTTCAGGCCGTCTGGTTGAGGCTCGCGAAATCGGCGCCGCGCTCCACGAGGTCGACCAGCAACGGCGACGCTTGCCAGAACAGCGGGTCCTCTTTGGCGAACTCGCGGATGTCGGCGAGAATCTTCGGCAGGCCGACCATGTCCGCATATTTCATCGGGCCGCCGCGATAACGCGGAAAGCCGTAGCCGTACAGGAAGGTCACGTCGACATCCAGCGGCCGCAGCGCGATGCCTTCATGCACGACGTTCGCGCCTTCGTTGATCATCGCGGCCATGTAGCGGCGCACGATCTCTTCGTCGGTGAACGTGCGCGGCGTGATACCCGCGCGGGCACGTTCCGCGTCGATGATCGTCTCGACTTCCGGGTCGGGCGCGCCGCTGCGCGAACCTTCGGGGTACAGATAAAAACCGCGCCCGGTCTTCTGGCCGAACCAGCCGCGCTCGCACAGGCGGTCGGCAATCTGCACGTAGCGTGCCGCGGGGTTGCGGGTGGCCGCGCGGCGCTTACGCGCGGCCCAGCCGATGTCGCCGCCCGCGAGGTCGACCACCTGGAACGGCCCCATCGGAAAGCCGAAGGCGCGCACGGCGGCGTCGATCTGATACGGCGATGCGCCGTCTTCCATCATCGCGTCCGCGGCGCTGCGATACACGGCGAGCACGCGGTTGCCGATGAAGCCGTCGCACACGCCCGCGCGCACCGGCGTCTTGCGCAGCTTCTTCGCGAGTTCGAACGCGGTGGCGACCACGTCGGCGCTGACCTGCTTCGGCACTACCACTTCGAGCAGCTTCATGATGTTGGCCGGCGAGAAGAAGTGCAGGCCGATCACGTCGGCCGGGCGCGAGATGCTGGCCGCGACCGCGTCGATGTCGAGATACGACGTGTTGGTCGCGAGCACCGCGCCCGCTTTGCACACGCGATCCAGTTCGGCGAACACGGCCTTCTTCACCGCGAGGTCTTCGAACACGGCCTCGATCACGAGGTCGGCGTCGGCGAGCGCGTCGTATGACGTGCTGCCGCTCCAGCGCGTCATGATGTCCGCCTTTTTCTCCGCGCTCAGGCGGCCCTTGGCGATCAGGCCGTCGTAGACTTTCTCGATGTGCGCGCGACCGCGTGCGAGCGACTCGTCGTCGCGTTCGATCATCGTCACCGGCAGGCCCGCGTCGAGCGCCGCGACCGCGATGCCCGCGCCCATCGTGCCGCCGCCCACCACGCCGATCTTGTCGAGCGCGCGTGGTTTGGCGTCACGCGTTTCCGGCGCCTTCACCACTTCGCGCTCGGCAAAGAACGCGTGAATCAGCCCCGCGCGCTGCGGGCTGTCGATACATTGCAGGAACAGTTTGCGTTCGAGCCGCAGGCCTTCCTCGAATGGCTGTTCGATCGCGGCTTCGACGGCCTCGACGATCTTCAGCGGCGAGAACAGTCCGCGCGACTTCTTCGCGGTTTCCGCGCGTGCCGTTGCGACGGCGGCGAGGCTCGCGGCGCGATCATGAAGCGCCGCGGCGTCGCGGGTGCGGCGCACCGGCGCGTGCGCGGCCAGCAGTTCGTGCGCATAGGCAAGCCCTTCGGCGAGGATGTCGCCGCTACTGCCCAGCCGGTCGATGAGGCCCAGCGCCAGCGCTTCTTTCGCGCCAGCATGCCGGCCGCTGAGGATCAGATCGAGGGCCGCGGCCGCGCCAATCAAACGCGGCGTGCGCTGCGTGCCGCCCGCGCCCGGCAGCAGGCCGAGTTGCACTTCGGGCAAGCCGAGCTTCGCGCCGTCGACGGCGATCCGGTAGTGCGCCGCGAGCGCGACTTCCAGGCCACCGCCGAGCGCGGCGCCGTGAATCGCGGCGACGACCGGTTTCGTGCACGCCTCGATGCGGTTGCACACGTCCGGCAGCGAAGGTGGCACCGGCGGCTTGCCGAACTCGCGAATATCCGCGCCCGCGATGAAGTTGCGGCCCGCGCCGACGATCAGCACGGCCTCGACGGCGCGCTCGGCGTCGGCGGCTTCGATCGCGGCGAGCAGGCCCCGCCGCACGTCGGCGGACAGCGCGTTGACCGGCGCGTGGTCGATGGTCACCAGCAGCACCTTGCCGCGCAATTCACGTGTGACAACGTCGGTCGAAGGGTTGAGGGTCATGATGTCGTCTCCTGACTGTTATCGGGGTTGAAGCAGGGGCTCAAGCGAATGCCGGACCGCGCCTCGGGCGAGGCCGGCGGGGGCTTGGCGAATTGTCCCGATTGTGGATCGGTCAAGGTTCGTTGACAATTACATGGACGGTTGACAGACTGTCAAAATTATTTTGACAAAGGCGCTGCGATGGACGTCAATTCCCTGACCTTGCTGGTGGACATCCTCGACGCCGGCAACCTGAGCGAAGCCGCGCGGCGGCTGAAAATGAGCCGCGCGAACGTCAGCTACCACCTGAATCAGCTGGAGCGCTCGATCGGGCTGCAACTGGTCAGGCGCACCACGCGCCGGGTCGAACCGACCGAAATCGGTCTGCAGCTCTACGAACATGGCCGCACCATCCAGAACGCGCTGCTCGCCGCGCGCGAGTCCGTCACGATGCTCGGCAAAAGCCTGCAGGGCCGCGTGCGGCTCAGTGTGCCGAGCGGCTACGGCC
The DNA here is from genome assembly GCF_008369935.1 of Paraburkholderia panacisoli. Taxonomy (GTDB): domain Bacteria; phylum Pseudomonadota; class Gammaproteobacteria; order Burkholderiales; family Burkholderiaceae; genus Paraburkholderia; species Paraburkholderia panacisoli. The sequence continues at coordinate 132,531 of NZ_VTUZ01000001.1, forward strand.
AGATCGTGATGTCCGACTGGCTGATCGCGTTCAAGCGGCTGTATCCCGGCATCGTGCTGGACGTGATGTTCGAGAACCGCGTCGAGGACCTGATGCGCGACGAAGTCGACATCGCGGTGCGGGTGATGTCCGAGCCGCCACAAAATCTGGTCGCGCGCGATATGGGGCCGGTGAGTTACGTGGCGTGCGCGTCGCCCGCTTTTGCGCAAACGCACGGGATGCCCGCGAAGCTCGACGATCTGCGCACCGCGCCGCTGATCACGGCGGCGGTGGTCGGCAGGCAGTTGCGCGTGGCCGCTTATCTGCGCGACGAGCGGCACGAAGTGCTGCTGGAGCCGGCCATCATCTCCGAGAATTTTCTGTTCTTGCGCCAGGCGGTGCTGGCCGGTTTGGGGGTGGGGATCGTACCCGACTATGTGGTGCAGGACGACCTGAAACGCGGCGACGTGGTGACGGCGCTCGATGAATGGCGCCTGAGCATTTTCGGCACGCATATGTACATGCTCTATATGCCGAACCGGCATCACACGCGTGCGGCCGCGACATTTATCGAGTTTATCTTGCAGCAGGCGCATGGGACTGGTCGAGGCGCGGCGGCCTGATTGCCGGGGTGGTGGAAGTGAAGGGGGCAAGCTCGCTGCCGGATGTGACGTGTCGCAATCGAAGCGCTGCCCGACTCACCCACCCAGCTTGCGTCCGATCGCCGTTCTGATCAACGGCACGCCGACTTGCAACAGCTTGCGCACGCCTTCGTCGCGTCCGACTTTCTCGACCGCGTTGTCGATCATCGTCTGCATCACGTCGGCCGGATAGAACTCGCGGAATAAAGCGTTTACGCCTGTCCCGGCAAATAGCTGATGCAGGAACGAACCGGCCGGCGGTCCAATGCGGTTGAACACTCCCATCTTGATGAGGCAATTGTTCCAGAGGTGCAGTGCGTATGAGTTAGCGCACCACGCCGAACACTCGTCCAGATACCGCGGCAGAAACACCTTGTAGTAGTCGTCGATATGCACGGGGTAGAAGAGGCTTCCGGGCAAGCCGGCCCGTATGCCGTAGACGGCGGTCAGAAGGCGCGGACCCGTGTCGCCCCAACGGGTGTCGGTCCGCTTCATTGCCTCGATCCGCTGGCGCAACTCTTGCAAACGCGGGTCTTTCGGGCCGAGGCGCAGCAGCGCCGTGCCGAGGCTGTTGGCTGTCGCCCTGCCGATCAGGTCGCCGGGGGCATCGAGGTCGAAATCCCGCAGCAGCAACATGTCGGTATCGATCCAGATCTCGTCCGACTTCGTGAACATCGCGTAACGGAAGTAATCCGAGAAATGCGCGATAGAAGGCACGCCTTTAATCGGGAAATCGTTCAGCGCATCAGGCGGCAGAATTTCGCGCGCGTCTTTCGCCATCACGCCGGCCGGCAGGTGCTTGATCGCCTCGTAACTGTAGAGCGACACCGCGCTGCCATAAGCGGTGAACGAAGTCAGACTCGCCACTTCATACGGCGAGAATTCGGGGCCATGCCAAAACGACGCAAATCTTGCCTGGCTCATAGCGTATCCAGAGAGGCCACTCCGCATGATGCGCGCCGCCGTGCACCTATGACAGGCGCAAGGCTCCGGGCACAGCTACTCTGCCGGATACTACGCGAGCGGATTGCACTGAACAGACACTAGGCCGTAATTGCACACGCGTTGTCGCGAAACGTTGAAGTGGGGTAGCAAGCGCGGTCTGAAAGCAAGTAGCGAATGTCATACGTGCCGAGTTCAGTGGTGCATGGGTACGATGTTTCGGTGCGCCGTGTCGCGACCTCGACGCGCGCGGGCGCGAAGCGCGAAGCGTACGATCGAATCCAACGGTGCATGCAGCGCAACTTGCGCGCCAGGACCGCGCAAACCACATAGCGACACGAAGGAGACATTGATGAACCTCGAAGGCCAGACCTACGATTCACTGACGGCAAACTTCGCATGGCGCATTCCGGCGCGCTACAACATCGGCGTCGACGTGTGCGACAAATGGGCCGACGGTTCGGGCCGGCTCGCGCTGATCTACGAAGACGCCGACGGCCGCGCCACGCACTACACGTTCGACCAGCTGAAGACGCTGTCCGACCGCTTCGCGAACGCACTGCAGGCGAGCGGCGCGCAACGCGGCGACCGCGTCGGCATCTTCCTGTCACAATCGATCGAAACGGCCATCGCGCATCTCGCCGCATACAAGGCGGGCATGGTGGCCGTGCCGCTGTTTGCGCTGTTCGGTGTCGATGCGATCGAGCATCGTCTCGGCGACAGCGGCGCCGTCGCGCTGATCACCGATCACGCGGGCGTGCAGAAGATCGACGAGATCCGCGCGGCGTTGCCCAAGTTGCGCAGCGTTTTTAGCGTGGACGCCGAACAGGATCATGCGGAACCGGCCGCACCGGTGCGTTCGTTCTGGCACGCGCTCGAAAGCGCATCTGCCGACTTTACGCCGGCCGACACCGGCGCAGACGATCCCGCGATCATCATCTACACGTCGGGCACGACCGGCAAACCGAAGGGCGCGTTGCACGGACACCGCGTCCTGCTCGGCCATCTGCCGGGTGTCGAGATCTCGCAGCAGGGCTTCCCCGCTCACGCCACGCTGATGTGGACGCCGGCGGACTGGGCGTGGATCGGCGGCCTGTTCGACGTGCTGCTGCCGTCGTGGCATCACGGCGTCGCCGTGCTCGCGCGCCGCTTTGCGAAATTCGACGGCGAGGCCGCGTTCGATCTGCTCGCGCGTCACGCGGTCTCGCATACGTTCCTGCCGCCGACCGCGCTGAAGATGATGCGCGGCGTCGAGCGGCCCGAGCGCTGGACGCTCGCGCTGCGCTCGGTCGCGAGCGGCGGCGAATCGCTCGGTGAGGAACTGGTCGGCTGGGGCCGCCAGGCGCTGGGCGTGACGATCAACGAGTTCTATGGGCAAACCGAATGCAACGTCGTGGTGTCGTCGTGCGCGGCGCTGTTCGAGCCGCGCTTCGGCGCGATCGGCCGCGCGGTGCCGGGGCATCGCGTTGCCATCGTCGATGCGAACGGCAACGAACTGCCGCCTGGCGCGATCGGCGATATCGCGGTGGCCGCGCCCGATCCGGTGATGTTCCTCGGCTACTGGCGCAACGAGCCGGCGACGCGCGAAAAATTCCGCGGCCAGTTTCTGTTGACCGGCGATCTCGGCATGTGCGACGCGGACGGCTTCATCCGCTTCGTCGGCCGTGGCGACGACGTGATCACGAGCGCCGGCTACCGGATCGGACCGGCGTCGATCGAGGATTCGCTGCTGCGTCATCCTGCGGTCTCGATGGCCGCGGTGATCGGCGCACCGGATCGCGAGCGCACTGAAATCGTGATGGCGTTCGTGGTGCTCAAGCCTGGCTTCGTCGGCGATGAAGCGTTGGTGCGGGAGATTCAGCAGCATGTCAAAACGCGTCTGGCCGCGCATGAGTATCCGCGCGAGATCCGCTTTGTCGAGAGCCTGCCGTTGACGGCGACGGGCAAGGTGATCCGCAAGACGTTGCGCGAGGGGCTCGTGCAGGATGCGCAGGGTCCCGCTGCAAAGAATTGAACGCCGCGCGCTGAACGCCCCCCGCCAGCCATGGCTGTTGCATCGAAACCAGGGGCGGTGTCACGTGCATTGCCGTTTGCGCGCGAGGGCGTGACGACCAGCCAGTTCGTCGTGAAGCTTTATGACGAACTGATTGCGCTGCGTGGCGGGATGCCGAGCAATTTCGCGTCGTTTTTGCGGGTGTGCTGTCTGCGCTATCTGTCGTTGCGCACGGAAGGAGAAGGGCCGCATGCTACGATGCTCCGCTGATTGCGCATAGCATACCGTCGGAGACACAGATGCGTCCGGAGAATGCCGCCCGTTTCGATCAACAGTTTGCGCCTCGTATCGCCGAGGCCATAGCCGCCTGTTTTGCGGCCACCGTGCATACCGAAGTGCTGCCCTACGGCGGGCCGGGGCATCCCACTCGCGTGCGGATCTACGCGGCGCCGCTCGACAAACTGGGCCACTATCCGCATCCGTTGAATCTGTATCTGACCTGGGACAGCGACGAGATCGAGAGGTTGATGGATGCGCAGGGGCAGACGCGCTTCGCCAGATATCTCGCCGCGCTGCCGCGCAAGCTGAGCGCGTGGACCCACGCGCGTGAACTCGATTTCCTGTCGCATACGCAAGGCGAACCCGTGGCATTGATCGGCGGGCTCGACTTCGAGTCGTGAGCGGCGTGATGAGCGCCGGGTCACGCGCACCACCCGGTCACCCGCAATCGCGACAATCGTTGCCCAGCCGCCTTAATCCAGCTTGAACTGCGTAACCGCGCTGGCGAGACTCATCGCCTGGCTTTGCAACGCAGCCGCCGCCGCTGTCGATTCCTCGACCAGCGCCGCATTCTGCTGAACCATCTCGTCGAGCTGGCCGACCGCACGATTCACTTCCTGAATGCCACGCGTCTGTTCGTTGGCCGCCTGGGTGATTTCGGAAATGATAGTCGTCACGCTCGCGACGTTGGTGACGATTTCCGTCATCGTTTCGCCGGCCTGGCGCACCTGACCCGAGCCCGACGTCACGCTCGCGACGGTCGCTTCGATCAACGCCTTGATCTCTTTCGCGGCCTGCGCGCTGCGTTGCGCGAGGCTGCGCACTTCACCCGCCACCACGGCGAAACCGCGGCCCTGTTCGCCGGCGCGCGCGGCTTCCACCGCCGCGTTCAACGCGAGAATGTTGGTCTGAAACGCAATCCCGTCGATCACGCCGATGATGTCGGCAATCTTCACCGACGCGTGCTGGATCTCGCCCATCGTGGTGATCACTTCGCCGATCACCACGCCGCCGCGCGAAGCGACCTGGGAGGCGGACACCGCGCTGTCGTCGGCCTGTTTCGCGGCGCTGGCCGACTGCGTGACCGTCGACGTGATTTCCTCCATCGACGCGGCGGTTTGCTGCAAGCTGGCCGCCGCCGATTCGGTACGGCCCGACAGATCGACATTGCCCGACGCGATTTCATTCGCGGCGACCCGCACCGACTCGCTGGCGTCGCGAATCTGCCGCATCACGCGGCTCAGTTTGTCGATGAAGGTGTTGAACGAACGCGCGATCTGCGCGACTTCGTCATGGCCGACAGCGGGCAGCCGTTGCGTGAGATCGCCTGCGCCGGAGCCGATCGCGTCCATCGCGTCGCGCACTTTCGACAGGCGCTGGAACGACACGGCCGTGACGGCGGCCACGATCGCGGCGGCGATGCCGGCGATCACGAGCAGCGCGATCACCGACGTGGTCAGCATCGAGCGCATGGCGGCGGTCGCTTCGGTTTTGTCGAGCGCGACGAGCGCGTACCAGTCGGTGCCGGGGATGGCCTGGGCGCGCAACAGTTTCGCGCTGCCGTTCACGTCCATTTCGAGCGGATGGTCGGCGCCAAAGAGCGCGACGAGCTTGTCGCCGGTGAGGGCCGGCACGAGGTCGGACACGGGCTTTAACGTCAGCTTCGCATCCGGATGCGCGACGATGTGGCCGCTCGCGTCGATCAACATGCCGAAGCTTGCCGGCGTCGGATGAATCGCCTTGACGTTGGCGATCACGCTGTCCATCGCGACGTCGCCGGAGACGACCGCCTTCACCGCGCCGTCGCGCACCACCGGCGCGGCGAACGCGACCACCAGTTTGCCGGTGCCCACGTCGACGTAGGGCGGCGTCACCACCGGTTTGCCCGCTGCGGCCGCCTGCTTGTACCAGGGGCGGCCGGTCGGATCGTAGACGGGTGGGATGCCGGTCGCGTCGGAGAACTTCGCGGTCTTGTCGGCATAGCCGACATATACGTTGGTGAAGCGGCCGGCTGCGGCGATCTGCTTCAACGCCGCGGACGGATCGGGCTGCAGCACCGCGTCCTGCAGCGAGTCGATCATCTGGCTGTTGGCGGCGACCCAGTCGCCGATCCCGTTCGCGTGACCGCTTTCGACCGCACTCAGGTTGCTGGCGATGGAGTCGGTGTTATACGAATCGGCGACGGCATAGTTGAGGATCGCGTTGGCAGCGAGCGCAACCATAACGATAGCGACGCACAGGGCGACGATGCGCGCGCGAATGGACGTGAACATGTGGGGAGTCTTTCGGAGTGAGCAGTGAGCCAAAGTCGGCGAGGCGGGAGCCTCAGCCAAGGTATACGGCCTGGGCGCGGCGGACTTGAGCGTGGCGTGCGTTCCGCAGCTTGCGGTTGCGGATGTTGTGTGGCGAGCCGCGTGCGGCGGCGCGCGGCGCTGAATGTTTTTTCGCGCGCCGCTGTTTTGAGCGGTCGCTGAAAAGAAACAGCGCCCGGCGGCATACGCTCACCAGGCGCTGTATTCAACCAGCAATAACGCGACGCGTTCGTCGCTACGCTATGCACCGCGAAGCCGGCGGCGGCCGTTCATTTGGCCGGTCGGCTGCGTGCCCGATGCTCAACTGCCCAGCGCCGGATCGCTCATGCTGCTCTCACCAGTCTCCACATGGCCGGCGAGGCGCCACACGAACGCCGTGTCGGTATCGACCGTGATCGCGAGGTCGTACCAGCCGTGCGCATTGCGCAGATCGAGGTAGAGCCGTTCGGAATCGCCGCCGCGCACCGCATGCCTGATCGCGTTGTTTGCGTCGTACGCGTTGACGATCGTGAACCGGCAACGCGCGCTGCCCACGTTTTCCAGCCGCAGTTGCAGATTACCGTTCGCTACGTCGTAACCCTCGGCGATTTCCGGCCGCGCGATGTCCGAGCCGTTCCACCAGTTGCGCGCAACCGCTTTGCCCGCGAAACGCCGCAGAAAGCCGTTCGGTCCGTGCACGGTGAAGTCGTAGCTGCCGTCGGCATTCAACGGCAACTGATCCTGCAGCCGCTTGCCGGCTTCGACCGTATAGGTGCGCGGCGCGTCGGCACTCTGCACGGCGTACACGAGGAACACCGCGCCGGCGCGGCCGGTGTTGACGAAGCGCATCGTCAACTGCTTCGCCGAGCCGTCGCCGTGCACGCGCACGAACAGTTCGTACGGCAACGCGCGCGCGGGGCGCACGCCGGCTTCCTGCTTCGGCAGCGCCTGCGCGGACGGCGGTTGCGGTACGTAGTCCTTCTGGCGATTCTGATTGGGTGGCACGTAGGCGCTCGTGCTCGGCAGGGTCGGCCACGTGTCGTTCGGATTGCTGAAATTGAACGCCGACAGCAAATCGCCGCACACCGCGCGACGCCACGGCGTGATGTTCGATTCGCCGAGGTTGTGTTGATGGCCGAAACGCTTTTCGATGAAGCGGATCACCGACGTATGGTCGAACGTTTCCGAGCACACGTAGCCGCCTTTCGACCACGGCGACACGACCAGCATCGGCACACGCGGTCCGAGTCCGTAGGGGGCCGCGGCCGTTTTCGGGTCGCCCGGATAGATTTCGTTGCTGATGTCGACGGTGGACAGGCCGTTGGCGTTCGAAGCCGCCGCGAAAGGCGGCGCGATGTGATCGAAGAAGCCGTCGTTCTCGTCGTAGTTGATCAGCAGCACGGTCTTGCTCCACACATCGGGATTCGACGTGAGAATCTGCAGGACCTGATCGATGTACCACGCGCCGTAATTCGAAGGCCAGTTCGGATGCTCCGAATACGCTTCGGGCGCGACGATCCACGACACTTGCGGCAGCGTGTTGTTCTGCACGTCGCGCTTGAGAATGTCGAAGTAGCCGTCGCCTTTGGCAGCGTTGGTGCCGGTGCGCGCGTTGTCGTAGAGCGGATTGCCGGGCTGCGCGGTGCGATACTGGTTGAAGTAGAGCAGCGAGTTGTCGCCGTAGTTGCCGATGTACGGGTTCTGCGTCCAGCCCCACGAACCGTTGGCGTCGAGACCGTTGCCGATGTCCTGATAGATCTTCCACGAGATGCCCGCGTTCTGCAGCACTTCCGGATAAGTGGACCAGCTGTAGCCGAGTTCCGAGTTGTCGATCACCGGACCGCGGCCGTTGCCGTCGTTGCCCACCCAGCCGCTCCACATGTAGTAGCGGTTCGGGTCCGTCGGGCCCATCAGCGAGCAGTGGTACGCGTCGCAGATCGTGAACGCGTCGGCGAGCTGATAGTGAAACGGGATGTCGTCGCGCGTGAGGTAGGCCATCGTCGTCGAGCCCTTGGCGGGCACCCACTGGTCGTTGCGGCCGCCGTTCCAGGCCGCATGCGTGCTGTCCCAGTCGTGCGCGAGATCCTGCAGGAACTGCAGGCCCAGGTTCGGCGCGGTAGGACGGAACGGCAGCACGAAATCTGAGTTGGCGGCATCCGCCGCGAGCGGTTGATACCACACCGGCTTGCCATTCGGCAGATTGATCGTGCGCGTGTCGCCGAAACCGCGTACGCCTTTGAGCGTGCCGAAGTAGTGATCGAAGGAACGGTTTTCCTGCATCAGCACGACGATGTGTTCGACGTCGCGAATCGAGCCGGTCCGGTTGTTGGCCGGAATGGCAAGCGCGTTGCGAATGCCCAGCGGCAACATGCTCAGCGCGGTAGCGGAACCAGCGGCGTGCGCGGCGGAGCGCAGAAAATCACGGCGATTTTTTGAGGTCATGGTTTTGGCTTTCGATCTTCGGTTGACGAACGATACAGGCGGCGCGGAACTCAATCCACGGTATGGATCACAGGCGTGGCGAGCGGTGCCGTGGCGGCGGTGGATAGTGGCGCGCCGGTGTTTGACGCGGGCAGTGCTGGGGTTTGAATCGTGAGCGCGGGCGGCGCGGATTCGGCCTGCAATGAGTTTGCAGATGCCATTGCCGCTGGGTTGCCGTGGTCGGCGAGGCTGTCCGCCGAGCCGGGCGTGCCCGTGTTTGTTGCATGGTCATCGGTCGCATCGTTGTCACATGCGCCAATCAGCGCGCATAGCGAAGCGGCGATCAGCGCAGACGCCAAACGTTTGCGCTGCAACGCGAGTGAGGACTTCCACACAGAGGGCATGACAACGTCTCCGGCACGGGGATGGGCGCCAGGGCATCCATGTGCCGAGGTCAGCGATGCGGCAGCATAGTCGCTTACCTGTGTAAGTTTTATGAAGAAAGGGTGAGGAAACAGGCGGGCGCTGATGCCGCTGCCCGTTGGGCGGGCGAGGGCGGCGGCGATAGTGCGGCTTGACGGTCGCAGTTCAGACGCGGCGACGGCGCGCGCGCTTCAGAGTTTGAGGGCGGGTTGCGTTTGGAGTGGTTGACTGTTTCCTGTTGCAGCGACCTTTGCGCTGAATGTCGCCATAGTCACTGTCGTTGCGACGAAACAAAGGCCGCAATCGCATCATTCAACTGACCGGGCGCATCCCGATGCGGCGAATGTCCGCAAGCGTCGAGCTTGACGAGCTGCGCTTGCGGCACACGAGCGGCGATCGTATCGATCTGCGCCATCGTCCCGTAGTTGTCGTCGTGGCCCTGTATCGCGAGCAGCGGCTGGCGGATCGACGCCAGTTCCGCCGTAATCGACCACTGCCTGAACGCGGGGTTCAACCAGATATCGTTCCAGCCATAGAACGCTGAATCGACATCGGCGTGATAGCGGCCGAGCTTCGCGCGCAAGTCCGTGGTTTCGTAGAGCTGCTTCGTCTGCGCGATGCTCTCCACCGAGATGTCTTCGACGAACACATGCGGTGCGATCACCACCGCGCCCACCAGTTCGTCGGGATGCAGCGCCGCGTACAGCAGCGCGATCGAGCCGCCGTCGCTATGGCCGACGACCCACATGCGCTTGCGCTCGCGCGTGTCGATAGCGAGCGCGTTGAGCAGAGCGGGGAGAATGTCGCGCGCCTGGTCCGTCATGAAATGGACGGGCCATTTCACATCACGCGCGCGCGGCGTGGACAGTCCGTAGCCGGGCCGCGAATAAACCAGTCCCCGCATGCCGAGCCGCTCGCACAACGTCTGCGGCCAGTCGCGCCACATTGCGATCGAGCCGAGCCCTTCGTGCAGGAACACGGCGATCGGCGCATCGGCGGCCGTCTCGTTGACCCAGCGATACTCGATGCGCAACGGGCCGTGCGAAGCCGCAGCGGGAAGTTCAGCGAAACTGCTGGCCGCGGGTGTGACAGCGGCGGCAGCAGCGGCGGCAAGGGCGGGGTTCTGCATGGATCACCTTATGACAGTTCGCGCAGTTTGAAGCGTTGAATTTTGCCGGTGGCGGTCTTGGGCAAATCGTCGGTGAAGACGATGTCGCGCGGATACTTGTGCGGCGCGAGCCGTGCCTTGACGAAGGCCTTCAACTCGTCCGCGAGTATCTCAGACGGCGCGAAGTCGCGCTTCAATACGACGAACGCGCGGGTCTTCACGAGGCCGCCGTGATCGACGCCGACCACCGCCGCTTCGAGCACCGCATTGTGCTGCACGAGCACCATCTCCACCTCGACGGGCGACACGTACTGGCCGCTGACTTTCAGCATGTCGTCGCTGCGGCCCGCGTACACGTAGCAGCCATTCGGCAGCCGGCGATACTTGTCGCCGCTGCGAATCCATTCGCCGAGAAACGTCGCGCGCGACTTCTCGCGATTGCTCCAGTACATCAGCGCCGCGCTCGGCCCCTTGATAAACAGATCGCCGATTTCGCCATCGGGCACCGGATGACCGGCTTCGTCGCGCAGCTCCACTTCGTAGCCCGGCACCGGACGGCCGGTCGTGCCGTACTCGACTTCGCCGCCGCGATTCGACAGAAAGATATGCAGCATCTCGGTCGAGCCGATGCCGTCGAGAATCTCGGCGCCGAAGTGCGCGGTGAAGCGCTCGCCGATTTCACGCGGCAAGGCTTCGCCCGCCGACGCGCACACCCGCATCGCTACATCGGCGCGCGCGGGCAGGTTGGGTGACACCAGCATGCTCGCGTACAGCGTGGGCACGCCATAGAAAATGGTCGGACGATGCCGTACGAGACGCGCGAAAATCGCGTCGGCGGTGGGGCGCTCCGCCATCAGGACGGCGGTGGCGCCGACCGACAGCGGAAAGGTCAGCGCGTTGCCGAGCCCGTACGCAAAGAACAGTTTGGCCGCCGAAAACACCACGTCGCTTTCAACGATCCCCAGCACCGGCTTGGCGTACAACTCGGCGGTCCAGTACAGATTCGCATGCGTGTGGACTGTGCCTTTCGGCTTGCCGGTCGAGCCGGACGAATACAGCCAGAACGCGATGTCGTCGCCACTGCTCGCGCAGGCCTTGACGGCCGGTTCGGCGGCGTCGATCAGCTGGTTCAGCCGGGGCGCCGAAGGCGGCGTGCCGTCGAGCGGTTCAGAGACGATCAGCTGGCAGCCGTCATGTTCGACGCTAGCCATCGCCTCGGTGACGTTCGGCAGTAACGCCCCCGACGCGATGACGGCGCGCGCGTGACTGTGCGTGAGCATGTACACATAGTCGGCGGGGCTGAGCAACGTATTCGCGACCACCGGCACGACGCCCGCATACAGTGCGCCGAGAAACGCGATCGGCAATGCGACGGTATCGAGCATCACGAGCAGCACGCGTTCCTCGGGATGCACGCCGAGCGTGCGCAGCGCGGTCGCGAAGCGGCGCGCGCGTTCTTCGAGTTCGCCGTAAGTGGTGGTGCCGGTGTCGTCGATATAGGCGATCTTGCCGGCGCGCGCTTCATTCAACCGGAACAGATGCGTGGCGAAATTGAATAGCGGGGGCGGCGGCGCGACCGTCGCCGCGGACTGCGCGGTGGGCTGCGCAGTGGGCTGGTTTGCAGCTGTCTCCAGCAGGGATTCCATATGTCTCCTCCATCGGTGGGGGCGATCCGGCTGTTTTGTGCTCGTGATCCGCGCGATGCTTGCTGCTCGCCTCGTGCCGCTAGGCCATGGCGGGGTGAGTCGTTTGCGTCAGTGTGTCGATGGCCGCGCCTGGCGCCTGGACCGCGCAGCGCCGATGATACAAACCGAGCGCGCGCAAGCCGCCGAGTTCTTCCCCGCCGCCCGCGCGGCCGGGGCCGCCATGCAGCGACATCGGCATCACGTTGCCGTGCCCGGTCTGACTTTGCTGGACCGATGGCGAGATCGCATGCACGCGTCCGTGCGAATCGGCGAGTTCCAGCGCGAGCTGGCCGCAATGCGCATCGTCGTTCGAATAGATCGATGCGACCAGCGAGCCCTGACCACGTCGCGCGAGCGCGACGGCGTGCGCTTCAGGAAGTCCGCTGGCGTCGGCGGCGACGCGATAGGGCGCCACCGTCGCGACTGGTCCGAATACTTCGACATCGTGCAGCAGCGTCGCGCTGTCCGGATCATTCACCACGAACAGATGCGGCCCGACGCAAGCCGCGATCGCCGGGTCCGCATCGATCAGCGGTGCGGCCGAGCCGTCGAACGCGAGCACCGCTTCCTCACGCAACGCGGCGATGCCGGCCAGCACGTTCTCGTATTGCTCGCGGCTCACGAGCGCGCCCATCCGCACGGCTTCGTTGCGCGGATTACCGACGCTGATTTTCGCGAGCTTCGTGTTGAGCGCATCGAGCACAGCCTCGAGCGCGGCTTCCGGCACGAACGCGCGGCGGATCGCCGTGCATTTCTGCCCGGACTTCACGGTCATTTCGCGCACCACTTCCTTGATGAACAAGTCGAACACGGGAGTGTCGGGCGTTGCATCGGCGCACAGAATCGCGCTGTTCAGACTGTCGGCCTCGACGTTCAGACGCGCGCCGTGCCGCACGAAAGCCGGGTGCGCGCGCAAGGTGGCGGCGGTGTCCGCCGAGCCGGTGAACGACACCACGTCGAAGGGCTGAATCTGATCGAGCAGGCCCGCGGAGCTGCCGCAGATCACGGAGAGCGCGCCGGCCGGCAGAATGCCCGCGTCGACCACATCGGCGACCATGCGTTGCGTGAGCCACGCGGTTGCCGTGGCGGGCTTGACGATGACCGGCACGCCCGACAGCAGCGCGGGCGCCGCCTTTTCCCACAGACCCCAGGATGGAAAGTTGAACGCATTGATGAAGAGCGCAATGCCGCGTGTCGGCACGAGCACGTGCTGGACGCTGAACGATTGATCCTTGCTCAGCGGCACGGCGTTGCCTTCGCGCAGCGCGTGCACGTCGCCGAGCGATGCGCCGAGTTTCGCGTAGTACGACAAAGTAAAGATGCCGCCGTCGATATCGACCGCCGAGTCATTGCGCGTGGTGCCGGAGTTCGCGGTGGCGATCGCATAGTAGTCGTCACGCTTGGCTTGCAGCAGCTTGACGATTTGGCCAAGGCGCGCCGCGCGCTGCGCGTAGGTCAGCGCGCGCAGCGCGGCGCCGGCCTGGTCGCGCGCAAAGCCGAAGGCCTGCGGGAGATTGAGTCCATCGCTCGACACGCGCACGAGCGCTTCGCCCGTCACCGGATCGGTCAGCGTCGTGCCCACGCCGCTGCCCGCGATCCACTGGCCGGCGACATGGTTCTTCAGGAGTTCGGTCATGGCTGTATCGAGGGGGGAAATCAGGCGGAAGTGAATTCGATCGCGCCTTGCGGCAACAGATACAGCACCAGCGCCTCACCGTTCGCGACGGTCGGGCGATGCGCGGAGCCGGGGCCGTACACGCACCAGCCGGCCGGGTGGCCGTCGAACGTCGCGCCTGCGGTGAGCGGCATGATCAGATCGATCTCGCCGTGCGGATGAACGTGATGCGGACCGGCAATGTCCTGCATATCGACGACGTCGACGGAAAAGCCGTGGGTCTCGGGCAGCGGCTTGAAGATGCGGCCGTAGCGAATGCCGCCGCCTTCGCGGTTGCACAGCCAGCCTTCCTTGACGCCGGTGCGGCACGCATTCGCGAGTTCGCGGAAGGTCGCGCTGTCGGCCGGGTAGGTGTCGTTCAGCCATGCCGCGAGCTGGCCGTCGAGCGGACGGCCGGCAAGTTGCTCAGTGACGCCCGCGATCAGGCGCTGGAATTCATGTGGGGACATGCGAGCCTCCAGATCAGCGCGCTCACGCAGCCAGGGTGCCTCGGCACCCGAATGCCTGCGTATTGCCGCGCAGTCTCCATGACGCTGCCGAAGGCGCTCGGCCGCGTTTGTTATTGGATCAATATTTGGCGAAAATTAAACGTTCACCAGGTGCGTGTCAAGCACTATAGTACATATATCGCAGCCACAAGGTGGTAAAACATGAATCAAAAGTACTCACCCGCGGCGCTGGGCGAGGCCGCCGCCGACGACACGAACCGCGCTGAGCCCGCGGAGCGCGGCGGCGAACGCGAAGAGCGCGATCCGTTTCTGACCGCGATGGGCGAACGGGTGCGCCTGCTGCGCGCGCGGCGCGGCATGACGCGCAAGACGCTTGCCAGCGAAACCGGCCTGTCGGAACGGCATCTGGCGAATCTGGAATCGGGGGTCGGCAACGCGTCGGTGCTGGTCCTGCGGCAGCTCGCGGGTGCGCTGAACTGCTCGCTCGCCGAAGTGATCGGCGACGAAACCACCGCATCCGCCGAATGGCTGCTGATCCGCGAACTGCTGCAAGGCCGCGATCAGGCCGCGTTGCAGCGCGCCCGCGTGGCGCTGGCCGAGATGTTCGCGCAAGCGCCGCGCGACCCGAATCGCAAGAACCGGATCGCGCTGATCGGTCTGCGCGGCGCGGGCAAATCGACCTTCGGCCGGATGCTGGCGCAGGAACGCAAGGTGCCGTTCGTCGAGTTGACGCGCGTGATCGAGCAGATGGCCGGCTGCCCGCCGTCGGAGATTCACTCGCTGTATGGAGCGAGCGCTTACCGGCGCTATGAACATCGTGCGCTCGAGGCCGTGATTCAGGAGCACGAGCGCGCGGTGATCGCGTCGCCGGGCGGGCTGGTGTCGGAGTCGGGCACGTTCAACGCGCTGCTGTCGCACTGCTTCACCGTGTGGCTGCAGGCCACGCCGGAAGAACATATGCGCCGCGTCGTCGCGCAAGGCGATCTGCGGCCGATGTCGGGCAACAAGGAGGCGATGGACGACCTGAAGCGCATCCTGGCGGGCCGTGGCGAGTTGTACGGCCGTGCCGACATGACCTTCGACACCAGCGAGAAAACGCTGGCCGACGCCTACCTGCAACTGCGCGACCGGCTCGCCGCGCGCCTCGCGGCGGAATCGCCGGACGACGTGCGGGTGGGTTGACCTGCAACGAGGGATCAGGGTTTACTAACGAACATGCATTAAAGTGCTTTACACGGGGTTTACAGTGCACTATTGTTCAAAAAAACAGATTTGCACCGTCCAGTCAGGAGACGCCCCATGTCCGCAGCAGAAACCGCCGTCGCGCCGGTCGACTACCGCACCGATCCCTCGCAATACAAGCACTGGAAGCTGAGCTTCAACGGTCCCGTCGCGACGCTCGGGATCGACATCGCCGAAGACGGCGGCATCCGCGACGGCTACAAGCTGAAGCTGAATTCATACGATCTGGGCGTCGACATCGAACTGCACGACGCGATACAACGCATCCGCTTCGAACATCCGGAAGTCAAGACCGTCGTGCTGACCAGCCTCAAGGACCGCGTGTTCTGCTCGGGCGCCAATATCTTCATGCTAGGTCTGTCCACGCATGCGTGGAAGGTCAACTTCTGCAAGTTCACCAACGAAACGCGCAACGGTCTGGAAGATTCATCGCGTCACTCAGGTCTGAAGTTTCTCGCGGCGGTGAACGGCGCCTGCGCGGGCGGCGGCTATGAACTCGCGCTGGCCTGCGACGAAATCTATCTGATCGACGACCGCTCGTCGTCGGTGTCGCTGCCCGAAGTGCCGCTGCTCGGCGTGCTGCCGGGTACCGGCGGACTGACGCGCGTCACGGACAAGCGCAAGGTGCGCCACGATCGCGCCGATATCTTCTGCACGGTGGTCGAAGGCGTGCGCGGCGAGCGCGCGAAGGCATGGCGTCTGGTCGATGAAGTCGTGAAGCCGAACCAGTTCAATCAGGCGATCCAGGCGCGCGCGTTGGAACTCGCCGCGCAAAGCGACCGCCCGGATAACGCGCAAGGCGTGGTGCTCGCGCGTATCGAACGCACCGATCGCGCAGACGGGCTCACCTACCCGACACTCGACGTGACGATCGATCGCGCGAAGCGCATCGCCACGTTCACCACCAAAGCCCCGCGCACCGAAGCGCCCACGCAGATCGACGCGATCGTCGCGGCGGGCGTGAACTGGTGGCCGCTGCAATTCGCCCGCGAACTCGACGACGCGATCCTGTCGATGCGCACCAACGAACTGGAAATCGGCACCTGGGTCTTCAAGACCGAAGGCGACGCCCGCATGCTGCTCGCCGCCGACGCCACGCTGCTGCAGTACAAGGACCACTGGTTCGTACGCGAGACCATCGGGCTGTTGCGCCGCACCCTCGCGCGCATCGACGTGTCGTCGCGCTCGCTGTTCGCGCTGATCGAGCCGGGCTCGTGTTTCGCCGGCACCTTCGCGGAACTCGCTTTCGCCGCCGACCGCACTTACATGGCCGCGTTGCCGGACAACGAGGACGAGGAGCCGGCCGTCACACTGTCGGAAGTCAACTTCGGTCTCTATCCGATGGTCACGCAGCAGTCGCGGCTCGCCCGGCGCTTCTATGAAGAGGCAGAACCGCTCGACGCCGCGCGCTCGCGAATCGGCCAGCCCGTCAGGCCGGTTGAAGCCGAGCGCCTCGGCCTCGTGACCGCGTCGCCCGACGATATCGACTGGGCCGACGAAATCCGCATCGCGCTCGAGGAACGCGCCGCGATGTCGCCGGATGCGCTGACCGGCCTCGAAGCGAATCTGCGCTTCAACGGCCCGGAAACGATGGAGACGCGCATCTTCGGCCGTCTTACCGCGTGGCAGAACTGGATTTTCAACCGGCCGAACGCAGTGGGCGAGAAGGGTGCGCTCAAGGTGTACGGCAAGGGCAGCAAGGCGCAATTCGACGTCTCGCGCGTTTGATGTTCACTTGAACCCGCGCATGAAGATGAGCCACATGCAGCGCCCACTTCACGCCAGCAACGCAACCTGACGCAACGCCACCACCCGATACGCGCCTCTCACCGTCAGCATTGCAGCTTCCGAACAGGGAACCGACCATGTCAACGATCAACTACAGCGAAAAGATTCCGAACAACGTCAACCTAGCCGACGACCGCACGCTGCAACGCGCGCTCGAACAATGGCAGCCGAATTTTCTGTCGTGGTGGGGCGATATGGGCCCGGAAGGCTCGCACGGCTACGACGTTTATCTGCGCACGGCGGTGAGCGTCGATGCGGGCGGCTGGGCGCACTTCGACTACGTGAAGATGCCGGAGTATCGCTGGGGGATTTTCCTCACGCCCGGCGAGCAGGACCGCAAGATCCACTTCGGCGAGCACAAGGGCGAGGCGGCATGGCAGGACGTGCCCGGCGAGCATCGCGCGAACCTGCGCCGCATCATCGTCACGCAAGGGGACACGGAACCGGCGTCGGTCGAGCAGCAACGTCACCTCGGGCTGACCGCGCCGTCCATGTACGACCTGCGCAACCTGTTCCAGGTCAATGTCGAAGAGGGCCGCCACCTGTGGGCGATGGTCTATCTGCTGCACCGCTTCTTCGGCCGCGACGGCCGTGAGGAAGCCGAAGCATTGCTCGGCCGCCGCTCGGGCGACGAAGACAATCCGCGCATTCTTGGCGCGTTCAACGAGAAAACGCCGGACTGGCTCGCGTTCTACATGTTCACGTACTTCACCGACCGCGACGGCAAGTTCCAGTTATCGGCGCTCGCCGAGTCGGGCTTCGATCCGCTTGCGCGCACCACCAAGTTCATGCTGACCGAGGAAGCGCATCACATGTTCGTCGGCGAATCGGGCGTGTCGCGCGTGATCCAGCGCACCGCCCAGGTGATGAACGAACTCGGCACCGACGATGTCGCGAAGATTCGCGCGGCCGGCGTGATCGATCTGCCGACCATCCAGCGCTATCTGAACTTCCATTACTCCGTGACGATCGACCTGTTCGGCGCCGATCATTCGTCGAACGCGGCGACCTTCTATAGCTCGGGCCTGAAGGGCCGCTACGAAGAGAACAAGCGCGCCGACGATCATCAGCTGAACGGCCAGAGCTACAAGCTGCTCGACGTGCAGGACGGCAAGCTGGTCGAGCGCGAAGTGCCGATGCTCAACGCGATGAACGAAGTACTGCGCGACGACTACATCAAGGATTCGGTGGCGGGCGTGGGTCGCTGGAACAAGGTGCTCGAAAAGGCCGGCATCGACTTCCGCATGACGGTGCCGCATAAAGCGTTCAACCGGCAGATCGGCACTTTCGCGGGCACCCGCGTGTCGCCCGATGGCCGCGTGATCAGCGAAACCGAATGGGCCGCCAACGAGGCGAAGTGGCTCGCGTCGCCGGAAGACCGCGCATTCGTCGCGTCGCTGATGGGCCGCGTCACCGAAGCCGGCAAGTTCGCGAACTGGATTGCGCCGCCCGCGATGGGCGTGAACCGTCAGCCGATCGATTTCGAATACGTGCGCTTTAACTGAACGCGCGGCAGGCGCGTAGCACGCGACGCGCCGCAGCACCATGGTGGAGGAAGTGATGAACGGCCCAGTATCGATCGAAGTTCTGAGGCAGCATCTGATCGATCCGGAAATCTGCATTCGCTGCAATACCTGCGAAGAGACTTGCCCGGTCGATGCGATCACGCACGACGACAACAACTATGTGGTCAAGGCGGACATCTGCAACGGCTGCATGGCGTGCGTGCCGCCGTGCCCGACCGGCGCGATCGACAACTGGCGCACCGTGCTGAAGGCCGACGCGTATCCGATCGAAGAACAGTTCACATGGGACGTGCTGCCGGAGCAGAACACCATGGCGGTGGCCGCCGCGGATGAGTCGCCGGGCGGCGGCGCGTCAGGCGACACGGCCGCGGAGGCGAGCGGAATCGAAGTGGACACGGTGCGCGGCTCGGTCGTGCCGCCGTGGTCGGCCGCGAAGCCTTACGTCAATCTCTACACGCACAAGGCGCCGACCACCGCGGCGGTGGTCGGCAACTACCGGCTCACCGACAGCACGACCGACAGCGACATTCATCACATCGTGCTCGATTTCGGCTCGATGCCGTTTCCGGTTCTGGAAGGACAGTCGATCGGCATTCTGCCGCCCGGCGCGAGCGCCGATGGCCGCGCCCATCACGCGCGCCAGTATTCGGTGGCGAGTCCGCGCGACGGCGAGCGGCCCGGTTACAACAACGTGTCGCTGACGGTCAAGCGCGTGTCCGAGCAACATGGCGACGCGATCGACGGCGTCTGCTCGAACTATCTGTGCGATCTGAAGAAGGGCGACGTGGTCAACGTGATCGGCCCGTTTGGCAGCACCTTCCTGATGCCGAATCATCCGAACTCGCATCTGTTGATGATCTGCACGGGCACTGGCTCCGCGCCGATGCGCGCGATGACCGAGTATCGCCGGCGCAGGCGTCTGAAAGGCGCGACCGGCAAGCTGATGCTGTTCTTCGGCGCACGGACCAAGGAAGAGTTGCCGTACTTCGGGCCGCTCACGAATCTGCCGAAGGATTTCATCGACACGAATCTGGCCTTTTCACGCACGCCGGGTCAGGCGAAACGCTACGTGCAGGACGCGATGCGCGAGCGCGCGGTTGATGTCGCGAACATGCTCAGGGACGACAATACGCACATCTACGTGTGCGGCTTGAAGGGCATGGAAGACGGTGTGCTGCAAGCGCTCAAGGAGATCGGCGAGCAGCATCAGATGGATTGGGAAGCGCTGTGGGCGAAACTGAAGCGGGAAGGGCGGCTGCATCTGGAGACGTACTGAAGCGCCACGCTTTCACAACGCGTCGATATGACGAGACCCTCAATGAAGGCCCCGCGAGTCGGCAAGATTCGCGGGGCCTTCGTTCGTGTTTCATCGTGACGGATCGGACCCGTCCTCGTGCTGCGACGGCGACACCGCTCCGCAGGCGCGGATCACCAGTTGCACCACTTCCTCGGTGGTTGCGTCGAACGCTTTCTGCGTCAACGCGCGCTTGCCTTTAAGCGCGCGAATCTGCGCGTCGAAGTCGGCGTAATGCTGGGTGGTGGCCCAGATCATGTACATCAAGGTCTGCGCGTTCACCGGCGCGAGCAGGCCGCGCGCAATCCACTCGTCGATTACTTTGACCCGGCTGTCGAGCCACGGCTTCACGCGCCCCTTGAGAATGTCTTCCATGTGCTCCGCGCCGTGGATGATCTCGCTCGCCCACACCTTCGAGCCGAGCGGCCGGCGGCGCGACAACTCCATTTTCGCGCGCACGTACCCGCCGATCGCCTCGACCGGGTCGTCGCTGCATTCGAACGTGTCGGCCGCTTTGTGCCAGTCTTCGAACAGGTCTTCGAGCACACGCCGGTATAGCGCGAGCTTGGTCGGGAAGTAGTAGTGCACGTTGGCTTTCGGTAAGCCTGCACGCTCCGCGATCATCGCGGTGCTCGCGCCGTCGAGTCCGCGTTCGGCGAAAACCGCCTCGGCGCACGCCAGCAGATGCGCTTCGTTCGACTCGCGAATGTGCGCCTTGCGCCGCCGCAAAGGCGCACGCGTTTCGTTGTTTTCCGTGATGCTGGCCGCCACGTCGTCGTCTCTCATGTTCGCCTTCGGCGGCATGTGTGCCGCGTCGCGCTTCATTCTAGTCGGTTGATGCGGTGTCCACACGCGCATTTTTTTTGCGCGATTCAGCCGTGCTGCAGTGCAATGGCACGCTTCTCGCTCTGTTTGTCACCGAACGAAAGGTGTTGATTTGGCGGGCGTAATCGTCTACAACCTGTCCAACTGGACAGGATTGATAGAGCGGGCGATGACCAGGGTTAGCCCTCTGTTTGAGAGGCGACCCGGCGCATCGAACGTGCACCGCCGCCGTGCGGGCACGCCCCAAAACCCGCCGACGATGCACCAGTTTCATGTCGGTTCACCGAAAGGAGCGAGACGAATGAGCGCGGTATCCGAAGCACTGAAGCAGGTTCAGAAGAAAGCCCCCTTGGGGGACGCAGAACTCACGACCTCGATCAAGGTCGACGGCAAGCGCCTGTGGGACAGCCTGATGACGATGGCGAAAATCGGCGCGACGCCCAAAGGCGGCGTCTGCCGCCTCGCGCTCACCGACCTCGACAAAGCGGGGCGCGATCTGATCGTCGGTTGGGCGAAGGAAGCCGGCTGCACAGTCACGGTCGATCAGATGGGCAACGTCTTCATGCGCCGCGCCGGGCGCAACCCTGCCGCGCTGCCGGTGATGACCGGTTCGCATGCGGACTCGCAGCCGACCGGCGGGCGCTTCGACGGCATCTACGGCGTGCTGGGCGGTCTCGAAGTGATTCGGAGTCTGAACGATCACGGCATCGAGACCGAGCACCCGGTCGAGGTGGTGATCTGGACCAACGAGGAAGGCTCGCGCTTCGCGCCGGCGATGGTCGCCTCAGGCGTGTTCGCCGGCGTGTTCACGCTGGACTACGGCCTGTCGCGCAAGGACGTGGACGGCAAGACCATCGGCGAAGAACTGCGGCGCATCGGCTATGCGGGCGATGTGCCGTGCGGCGGCCGGCCGTTGCATGCGGCGTTCGAACTGCACATCGAACAGGGGCCGATCCTCGAAGCGGAGCAGAAAACCATCGGCGTCGTGACCGATGCGCAAGGTCAGCGCTGGTACGAGATCACGCTGACCGGCCAGGAAGCGCACGCGGGCCCGACGCCGATGCCGCGCCGGCGCGACGCGTTGCTCGGCGCCGCGCGCGTGGTCGACCTGGTCAATCGCATCGGGCTCGATAACGCGCCGTTCGGCTGCGCGACGGTCGGCATGATGCAAGTCCATCCGAACTCGCGCAACGTGATTCCAGGCCGCGTGTTCTTCACGGTCGACTTCCGTCATCCCGATGACGCGGTGCTCGCGAAAATGGATGCCGCGTTGCGCAAGGGCGTGGCCGCCATCGCGGATGGCATCGGGCTTGAAACCGAACTCGAACAGATCTTTTACTACGCGCCGGTCGCTTTCGACGCCGCCTGCGTGAAGTCCGTGCGCGCGGCCGCGGAGCGCTTCGGCTATTCGCATCGCGACATGGTGTCCGGTGCGGGCCACGACGCTTGTTATCTGTCGCAAGTCGCGCCGACTTCGATGGTGTTCGTGCCGTGCGTCGACGGGATCAGCCATAACGAAATCGAGGACGCCACTCTCGAATGGATCGAGGCGGGCGCCAACGTGCTGCTGCACGCGATGCTGGAGCGAGCGTGCGAGCCGGTTTCATGACGCCCAGGCCATCGCTTTAGTCGTTTTACCCGTAGTGCCCATAAAACATGCCGTCCCGGCTGCGCTTGCGCGCAGCCGGCAGGTACGGCTACGTCCTCACATCGAAGAAGGAACGTGTATGGCCATCAAGCAAACCGGCGACATTGCGGCCCAGCGCCTGTCGCCCGAGCAGCTCTCCTGCGAGTTCTCCGACATCGCGCCCTTGCTCGACGCGAGCGCGGCGGCCGCGGCGGCGAGCCGCTGCCACTACTGCTACGACGCGCCGTGCGTGAATGCGTGTCCGACGCGGATCGACATTCCCAGTTTCATTCGCAAGATCAGCAACGGCAATCTGAAGGGCGCGGCGGTGGACATTCTGTCGGCCAATCCGCTTGGCGGCATGTGCGCGCGCGTTTGCCCGACCGAGATTCTGTGCGAAGGCGCGTGCGTGCGTAACCATCAGGATGCGAAGCCGGTGGCGATCGGCGCGTTGCAGCGGCATGCAACGGATCGGGCGATGGCGAGCGGTGAGCCGCTCTTCAAGCGGCCCGCTGAAACCGGGCGGCATGTCGCGGTGGTCGGCGCGGGGCCGGCGGGTCTCGCGTGCGCGCATCGGCTGGCGCTCGCGGGCCATCGCGTGACGATCTACGACGCCCACGAAAAGGCCGGCGGCCTGAACGAATACGGGATCGCCGCGTACAAGACCGTCGACGATTTTGCGCAGCGTGAAGTGGCATGGTTGTGCTCAGTCGGCGGCATCGAGATCAGGCATGGCGTCGCGCTCGGACGCGATGTCCAGCTCGCCGCGTTGCGCCAGCAGCACGACGCGGTGTTCCTCGCGATCGGCCTGACCGGCGTGCGCGCGCTCGCCATGGACGGCGAGGACCTGAGCGGCGTGATGAACGCGGTGGACTTCATCGAACAGATTCGCAGTGCGAGCGACCTCGGCACGGTGCCGGTGGGCCGCCGCGTCGTCGTGATCGGCGGCGGCAATACGGCGGTGGACGCCGCCGTGCAAAGCCGCAAGCTCGGCGCGACCTCGGTGACGATGGTGTACCGGCGCGGCGTCGAGTCGATGAGCGCGACCTGGGCCGAACGCGACTTCGCGCAGACGTGCGGCGTCACGCTCGTCACGCATGCGAGTCCCATGCGTTTGCTCGGCGCGCACGGCGTGGTCACCGGTGTCGAGTTCGAGCGCACGGCGCGCGACGGTGCAAAGGAACGCTTCGTGGTCGAAGCCGACATGGTGCTCAAGGCGATCGGGCAAACGCTGGTCGCGGTCAGTGTCGAGCGCGAGTTGTTGACGCTCGACGGCAGCCGTATCGCGGTCGATGCGAACGGGCAGACCTCTCTGGCCGGCGTATGGGCGGGCGGCGATTGTGCCGCGACCGGCGGTATCGACCTGACAGTGCAGGCGGTGCAGGACGGCAAGGTGGCCGCCGCCGCGATCGACGCGCAGTTCGCCCGCACGGCAGTCAAGGCCGCGTAGCACCGCTCGATTCACGCCTGACCAACCAGACAAAACATAGCAGTCCCCAAGGAGCCGAACATGGCCGATCTGCGCTGTACGATTGCCGGCATCACTTCGCCGAATCCCTTCTGGCTCGCTTCCGCGCCGCCGACCGACAAAGCCTACAACGTGAACCGCGCATTCGAAGCGGGCTGGGGCGGCGTGGTGTGGAAGACGCTCGGCCTCGACCCGCATGTGGTGAACGTCAGCTCGCGCTACGGCGCGGTGCAATGGAACGGCCAGCGCATCGCGGGCCTGAACAACATCGAGCTGATTACCGACCGTCCGCTCGACGTCAACCTGCGCGAGATCGCGCAAGTCAAACGCGACTGGCCCGAGCGCGCGATGATCGTGTCGCTGATGGTGCCGTGCAACGAGCGCGACTGGAAGTGGATCCTGCCGCTCGTCGAAGACACCGGCGCCGATGCGGTCGAATTGAATTTCGGTTGTCCGCATGGCATGAGCGAGCGCGGCATGGGCGCGGCGGTGGGCCAGGTACCCGAGTATGTCGAGATGGTCACGCGCTGGGTCAAGGAAGGCACGAAGCTGCCATGTCTCGTGAAGCTCACGCCGAACATCAGCGACATTCGCCTGGGCTCGCGCGCGGCCTATAAAGGCGGCGCGGACGGCGTGTCGCTGATCAACACGATCAACTCGATCGTCGCGGTCGATCTCGACGCGATGTCGCCGCTGCCGATGGTCGACGGCAAGGGCACGCACGGCGGCTACTGCGGGCCGGCGGTGAAGCCGATCGCGCTGAACATGGTCGCGGAAATCGCGCGCGATGTAGAGACGCCGAATCTGCCGATCTCCGGCATCGGCGGTATTTCGACGTGGCGTGACGCCGCCGAGTTCATCGTGCTCGGCGCGGGCAGCGTGCAGGTGTGCACGGCCGCGATGCACTACGGCTTCCGTATCGTCGACGATCTCGCCGATGGCCTGTCGAACTGGATGGACGAAAAAGGCTACGCGACGCTCGACGACATTCGCGGCCGCGCGGTGCCCAACGTCACCGACTGGAAGTACCTGAATCTCAAGTACGACATCAAGGCGCGCATCGATCAGGACAAGTGCATTCAATGCGGGCTCTGCCATATCGCCTGCGAAGACACGGCCCATCAGGCGATCATGAAAGAAAAAGATGGCGTCCGGCATTTTGAAGTGATGGACTCCGAATGTGTCGGCTGCAATCTGTGCATGCATGTGTGCCCGGTCGAGCAGTGCATCACGATGGAGCGCGTGGATAGCGGCGAGTACGCGAACTGGACCACGCATCCGAACAATCCGGCGCGGGTGGACGTGGCCGAAAGCGCGCGGGCAGAGACGGCCGAAACCGCTGAAGCCGCAGCGCATTTAGATGCGCCCACGCCCGCTCACGCGGCCAAGGCAGCCTGACCCCATGAAGCACCGGTAACAACGCAGCGCCCGTACTGAACCTGTCTTTCCCCAAAGGCCCGATGCGCCAGCAGAAGCCGCAAGGGCCTCAACGATTCAGTGGAGATCTTTCGATGAAGCAGACAGCGCATTCCGTCGATCCGCAGTTCGCGGCCGGCGCGCAGGGCAGCGGTCTTTACAACGACGACCTTGCGCCGACCGGTCCCGCGCAGCGCACCTGGCGGTGGTATCACTTCGCCGCGCTGTGGGTGGGGATGGTGATGAACATCGCGTCGTACATGCTCGCCGCCGGCTTGACGGAGCAGGGCATGTCGCCGTGGCAGGCGGTCGCCACCGTGCTGCTCGGCAACCTGATCGTGCTGGTGCCGATGCTGCTGATCGGTCACGCGGGCGCGAAGCACGGCATTCCGTATGCGGTGCTGGTGCGCTCGTCGTTCGGCACGCGCGGCGCGAAACTGCCGGCCTTGCTACGGGCGATCGTCGCGTGCGGCTGGTACGGGATTCAGACCTGGCTCGGCGGCAGCGCGATCTATACGCTGCTGAACATTCTCACCGGCAATGCGCTGCACGGCGAGGCGTTGCCGTTTCTCGACATCTCGCTCGCGCAGCTCGCGTGTTTCCTCGTCTTCTGGGCGCTGCAGATCTACTTCATCGTGCACGGCACTGAGGCGATCCGCCGGCTCGAAAGCTGGTCCGCGCCGATCAAGATCGTGATGTGCGTCGCGCTCGTGTGGTGGGCGACCTCGAAGGCGGGCGGCCTCGGCTCGATGTTGTCGGCGCCTTCGCAATTCGTGCCGGGCGGCAAGAAAGAGGGCATGTTGTGGGTGACGTTCTGGCCGAGCCTCACGGCGATGGTCGGTTTCTGGGCGACGCTCGCGCTGAATATCCCCGACTTCACGCGCTTCGCGAAAACGCAGCGCGATCAGATCATCGGCCAGTCGATCGGCCTGCCGGTGCCGATGGCCTTGCTCTCGGTGATTTCGGTGGTGGTGACGTCGGCGACCGTGGTGATCTACGGCAAGGCGATCTGGGACCCGATCGACTTGGCGAGTCGCATGACCGGCATCGGCGTCGGCGTCGCGCTGATCATCCTGACGCTCGACACGATGTCGTGCAATCTCGCGGCGAATCTCGTCGGCCCAGCGTACGACTTTTCGAGCCTGTGGCCGAAAGGCATTTCGTATCGTGTGGGCGGCATGATTACCGCGACCATCGCGATCGTGATGATGCCTTGGAAGATTCTCGCGACCACGCAAGGCTATATCTTCACGTGGCTGGTCGGCTACTCGGCGTTGCTCGGTCCGGTGGCCGGCATCCTGATGGTCGACTACTTCCTGATTCGCGGCACCCGGCTCGACACGCGCGAACTGTTCGACGAGCAGGGCGAATACAGCTACACCGGCGGCTGGAACATCGGCGCGGTGGTCGCATTGATCGTCGGCGTGCTGCCGAATCTGCCGGGCTTTTTGCATACCGCGTTTCCGGCGTCGTTTCCGAACGTGCCGGCGATCTTCAATATGCTCTACACGTATGCGTGGTTTGTCGGACTCGCGTTGGCGTCGGTCGTATACAGCGCGTGGATGAAGTTTAGCAAGGGACCGAGCGCGCGCGTGGCGAGCGCCTGAGTACGGATGACGTACGCAACATCGAAACCAGCAGTTCATAAGGAGGCGGCAACATGACGACCCTGATTCGCGGCGGCACGATTATCGACGCGGAGAACACGTATCGTGCGGACGTGTTGTGTGCGGACCCGCAGGACGGCGGCACGATCCTGCAGATCGGCGCGGACCTGGAGGCGCCGGCGGGCGCGACGATCGTCGATGCGGGCGGGCAGTACGTGATGCCCGGCGGCATCGATCCGCACACGCACATGGAGTTGCCGTTCATGGGCACCACCGCGAGCGACGATTTCTATACGGGCACGGCGGCGGGTTTAGCGGGCGGCACAACCAGCATCATCGACTTCGTGATTCCGAGTCCGAAGCAACCGCTGATGGAAGCGTTCAACCAATGGCGCGGCTGGGCGGAGAAGGCGTCGGCGGACTATGGCTTTCACGTTGCGGTGACGTGGTGGGACGAGTCGGTCTATCGCGACATGGGCACGCTCGTGCATGAACACGGCGTGTCGAGCTTCAAGCACTTCATGGCCTACAAGAACGCGATCATGGCCGACGACGAAGTGCTGGTGAACAGCTTCTCGCGCTCGCTCGAACTCGGCGCGCTGCCCACCGTGCATGCGGAAAACGGCGAGCTGGTGTTCCAGCTGCAGCGCCAGTTGCTGGCCAAAGGCTTCAAGGGACCGGAGGCGCATCCGTTGTCGCGGCCGCCCGAAGTGGAAGGCGAAGCGGCCAACCGCGCGATCCGCATCGCGCAGGTGCTGGGTGTGCCGGTGTACATCGTGCACGTATCGGCGAAAGACGCGGTCGATGCGATCGCGCGCGCACGCAGCGAGGGCTTGCGCGTGTTCGGTGAAGTGTTGCCGGGCCATCTGGTGATCGACGAAGCCGTGTACCGCGATCCCGACTGGACCCGCGCGGCCGCGCACGTGATGAGCCCGCCGTTTCGCTCGGCCGAACATCGCGAGGCATTGTGGCGCGGCTTGCAGGCGGGCCAGCTGCACACCACGGCGACCGATCACTGCGTGTTCTGCGCGTCGCAGAAGGCGATGGGCCGCGAGGACTTCACGAAGATTCCGAACGGCTGCGGCGGTGTCGAGGATCGCATGGCGGTGCTCTGGCATCACGGCGTGAACTCGGGGCGTCTCACGCCGAATGAATTCGTGCGCATTACATCGACCAATGCCGCGCAGATTTTCAACCTGTATCCGCGTAAAGGCGCGGTGCGTGTCGGCGCGGATGCCGACCTCGTGGTGTGGGACCCGAACGCGAGTAAAACGATTTCCGTGAACACGCATCATCAGAAGGTCGACTTCAATGTGTTCGAAGGGATGACGGTGCAGGGCGTCGCGATGCATACGCTCACGCGCGGCGCGCTCGCATGGACCGACGGTGAATTGCGCGCGGTGCGCGGCGCGGGACGCTACCTGAAGCGGCCGCCGAATTCCGCATACTTCGATGCGGTACGCGTCGCTAACAAACGTAAGGAGCCGCATCCGGTGGAGCGCTAGGCGCGGTTGCGCGGCAGACTTTGAAAAAAGACGGACGGTTTGCTACAGTGCGCCCACGCAGCCGGGCGCGAGCGCCGGCGGGAACAGCCCAACACGAGACTCAGCCGCCGACGTAGCCAACCTGACGGAGCGCCGTGATGAAGTCGATTCGTTCCATTCTGCTGATCGCGCTGTGGCCGGCGGTGACGGCGAGCCCGGCATTCGCCGGCGACGCACTCGCGCAAATCAGATCCGCCGGCGTGCTGCGCATCGGCACCGAAGGCAGCTATGCGCCGTTCACCTATCACGACGAGGCGGGCCGGCTGACCGGCTTCGACGTGGAGCTCGGCACGGCGATCGCGCAGCGCCTGCGCGTCAAGCCGCGATTCATCGAAAGCAAATGGGACGCGCTGATCGCCGGTCTCGATGTGAACCGCTACGACGCAGTGATCAACGAAATAGCCGTCACCGACGCGCGCAAGCTCAAATACGACTATTCCGATCCGTACATCACGTCGCACGCGGTGCTGATCGTCGCGGCGGACAACACCACGATCAGGAGTTTCGACGACCTGAAGGGCAGGAAGTCGGCCAATACGCTGACCAGCAACCTGGGCAGGATCGCGGCCGCGCACGGCGCGCAAGTGATCCCGGCGCAGGGCTTCAACGAGTCGATCGAACTGCTGACAGCGGGGCGCGTCGATGCCACGGTCAATGACTCGCTGTCGTTCCTCGACCTGAAAAAGCACACGCCGGATGCGAAGGTGAAGGTCGTCGCGATCGACACCTCGCCGGACAGCAGCGACAAATCCGCGGTGCTGATCCGCAAAGGCAGCCCGAAGTTGCGCGCCGCGCTTAACGAGGCGATTGCGGAACTCAGGAAAGACGGTACTTACGCGAGAATTTCGCAGAAGTATTTCGGCAAGGACGTGTTTCAGTAAGCGTTGCGCAAAGCGGCGCACAAAATGAAGAGGGGGCGCTTAAGCGCCCCCTCGCACACGTCAGGCGACTACAGCACGCTCGAACCTCAAACCGCCACATCCTCCGTCGCGTCGTTCAACGCGGCGTCGAAGAAGCGTTCCTGCGCTTGCGCACTGGCGCGGGCATACGCGCGATTCACACCGCTGATCACCGCGCGAATCGAAGCCGTCACCAGATTCGCGTCGATGCCGACGCCGAACGCACTGCCGGCCACATCGGCGCCGGCCATTTCGGCGACCGCTATCGCGCGCGCATCCGCCCCTTGGGTCAGCGCGCGCTCTTCATAGTGCTGAATCCGCACCGGCGCGCCGATCGCGTGCATCAACGCGTCGAGCGGACCATTACCGGCGCCGCTCAGCACGCGCCGCGTGCCGTTGATGTCGACCGTGAGCCTGATATGTTCGCGCCCTTCACGCTCGGCGAGGCTATGGCCGATGTAATGAATCGGTTCGACGGTCCGCACGTATTCGTGCTGGAACAATTCCCAGATCTGCGTGGGCGTGACTTCCTGGCCGCTGTCGTCGGTATAGCGCTGCACGGCCGAGCTGAAATCGACTTGCAGGCGGCGCGGCAGCGCGACCCCGTAGCCCTGTTCGAGCAGATAGGCGATGCCGCCTTTGCCCGACTGGCTGTTCACGCGGATCACCGAATCGTAGGTGCGGCCGAGATCGCTCGGGTCGATCGGCATGTACGGCACTTCCCAGATCGCGTCCGGCTTCTGCACGGCGAAGCCCTTCTTGATCGCATCCTGATGCGAGCCGGAGAACGCGGTGAACACCAGATCGCCGACATACGGATGACGCGGATGCACCGGCAACTGCGTGCATTCCTCGGCGGTGCGCGCGACTTCGTTGATGTTCGAGAAATCCAGTTCGGGATCGACGCCCTGCGTGTACAGATTCAATGCAAGCGTGACCAGGTCGACGTTGCCGGTGCGCTCACCATTGCCGAACAGGCAGCCTTCGACGCGATCCGCGCCGGCCATCACCGCGAGTTCCGCGGCGGCGACCGCGGTGCCGCGGTCGTTATGCGGGTGCACCGACACGATCAGCGAGTCGCGGCGCGCGAGATTGCGGTGCATCCATTCGATCTGGTCCGCGTAGACGTTCGGCGTGGCCATTTCGACGGTGGCCGGCAAATTGACGATCGCCTTGTGCTCGGGCGTCGGTTCCCAGATGTCGAACACCGCGTCGCAGACTTCCTTTGCAAATTCGAGTTCGGTGCCGCTGAACACTTCCGGGCTGTATTGCAGCGTGAAGTGCGTTTGCGGCGTGGCGTCGGCGAGACGCTTCATCGTGCGGGCGGCCTTTTGCGCGAGTTCCTTGACGCCGCTCTTTTCCAGACCGAAGACGATCTTGCGGAATTCCGGCGCGGTCGCGTTGTACAGGTGGACGATCGCGCGCGGTGCGCCGCGCAACGATTCGAAAGTGCGTTCGATCAGATCGTCGCGGGCTTGCGTCAACACTTCGATCGTCACGTCGTCGGGGATATGGCCGCCTTCAATCAGCTCACGGACGAAATTGAAATCGGTTTGCGACGCCGACGGAAACGCCACTTCGATTTCCTTGAAACCGATCTGCACCAGCGTCTTGAACATGCGCATCTTGCGCTGCGCGTTCATCGGCTCGAACAGCGCCTGGTTGCCGTCGCGCAGGTCGGTGCTCATCCAGATCGGCGCGCGCGTGATGGTGCGCGACGGCCACTGGCGGTCCGTCAAGTTGATGGGCTTGAACGAACGGTATTTGGTAGCGGGTTTTTTCAACATTTTCATCATCCGAGGTGGAGACCAGAAGGCTGGGAGTCGACCGGACGACGAAAAGCGATACAGGGCCGCCGGTCGGAAACCGGGGCTGGGTCAGTTACTGGGGAATCAAGCGATGCTTCGGTGTATCAGGTGGAAGCGCGCAGCAGCAGACCTAGCCCGGTAGAGCGGGCTAGTAGTAGCGATAGGGTGGTCTGGGCGCGGTACATAGTGCGCAATGGGAACATATTATCGAGACGGCGTCAAGCGCCGCCGGCGATCAATGCAGCGGTTTCACGAAGCGCAGGGTCATGCGGTCCGATTCGCCGATCGCCGCGTATATCGCACGGTCGACGTCGCCGCCCTCGTAGGTGGGCGGCAGCGACCACACGCCTTTCGGGTAGTTTTTCGTGTCGCGCGGATTGCTGTTCACTTCGCTTTCGCCGAGCAGTTCGAAGCCGGCCGCCCGCGCGTGGGCGATCACGAAGTCTTGCGTCACGTAGCCGCTGTCGATGATCTGTTGCAGGGACGTGCCCGGCGCCGCGCGGTGTTCCTCGACGCCGAGGATGCCGCCCGGCTTGAGCGCGGCATAGAAGGCGCGCAGGTTCGCGTCGATCTGGCCGTCCTTGATCCAGTTGTGGATGTTGCGGAAGGTCAGCACCCGGTCGACGCTGGCGTCGGCGGGAAAGCCGCTGAACTGGCCCGCGTGCAGCGTGCCGACTACGACGTTGCCATAGACGGCGCGCGTGGCCGCCAGTTTGCGCGCGAACGCGGCGCGCCCGGCCTGCGCCTCGGCCGACGGCGCGCCTTGCGGGCCGTCGTATTGCGCTTCGTAAAGCTTGCCGTGGTCGTGCAGATAGGGCGCGAGTATTTCCGTGTACCAGCCGCCGCCCGGCGCGATTTCGAGCACGCTTTGCGACGGGGCGAGTTCGAAGAATTGCAGCGTTTCTTTCGGATGACGGTAGAGATCGCGCTCGCGGGCTTTGTCGGTGCGTTGCGGGCCGGAGATCGCGGCGTCGAGCAAGGCGGGATTGGCTGGTGCCGCTGACGCCGAAGGCGTATCCGGCGCCGCCGGGCCGGCGCAAGCCGCCAGCAGCAGCGCCGCGGCGAATGCAGCGAGCGTCGCATGCAGCGCGCGGTGGGGAAAGTGGGGTTGGGCGTTCATGACAGCCATTATCGGGCTCGACCGGTTCGGAAAGAAATCCGCAATCGACATAAGCTTAGGCGTGGGTCGAATTTGGCTTGCGGCGTTGACCCGCACCGCTGATCGAATCCGAAGGGCGCGCTCGCGCGTATAAATGATGTGATCCGCGTACGCAGCGCGCTGCTGCGTCGGGGCCGAAACGCGCGGACATGATCCCCTTCATCTCACTTTGCCGGAGGCTGGCATGAAACGAATATCGACGACATCGAGGGCCGTACTGGGCCTGCTGTGCGCCGCCTTGTGCGGGTTTGCCGCACACGCGGGCGCGCAGGGCCTGAGTGTGCAGAACGACATGAACGCGCCGCAAAACAGCACGCGCCTGATGCCGAATGCGCCGCTCGGCAGTGAATATCCGACCCACGGCAACCAGCAGGCCGGCGAACTGAATCTGAACCCGACCGATCCGCGCGCGCAACTGGTCAACGGTTTGCCGAATCACGCCAGCGCGGGCGGCTATGGCGCGCCGCTTGCCGGCGTGCGGACTTACGTGCAGCCGACGCAACCGATGCCGATGCCGTCGAACTGAACATTCGCCCACGCGGGGGTCGTGCCGCATCGCGCGCCGGACAGCCGCGCATCCTTGCACGCACCGCGCCGTTGCAGGTCAGATTCCGAACACGAGCCGCAACGTATCGTTGCGCGCGATCACCGATACGCCGATCGCCAGCAGGATCAGCGGCAGCAGCGCGGTGCCGTAGCGGCGGATCGGCGCGCCCAGCAGCGGATGCTCGACAAGCCATACCGCCGCCGCGCACCACACCCCGGTCATGACGACGAACACCAGCGAGATCAGCGCGTTCTCGCTGGGCGAGTGACTGGCGTACAGCGGCACATACACGGCGAGATTGTCGGAGCCGTTGGCAATGGCCACGCCGGCTACGGTCAGGAAGGATGAGGCGCGGGTTGACGAAGCCGCATTGGACAGGGCGGTGGAAGCGGCCGAAGCACGCGATTTTTTTGCGCCAGTGCTTGCGTGTGCTTCGTCCGACGCGGCTTTCGTCCGCTGTGCAACGCCGGGCCCGAGGCGCTCCCACGCCTGGCTCAACCCGACTCCGATCGGCAGCAAGCCGAGCAGACCGGTATAGCCGGAGGGCAGATGCATCAGTAATGCCGCGAACAGGATTGATCCCGCGATCAGGACCAGCGAGCCCGCGCACTGTCCGGCGATCACGCGATGCCGCCCGCCTCGCGCTCGTGCAAGGAACGCGAGCAGCACGAACAGGTTGTCGATATTGGTGGCGGCGTAAGCCACGATCGCGAGCAGGACAAGGCTAAGCATACGGGGGCGGACGATACGGACGGAGTGAGAGTGAGGGAAACCGCGCGGCGCTCGTCGGCGGATCGAGTCGGGCGTGCGGCGAGGTAGCGACGGCGGACGCCGGTCGACACGATGCCGGTGCGGATCGTCGCGGTCAAGCAGACACGGCGTCGCGGTTCTGGAAGTGCGCGGTGAATGAGCCTATCGCTCGATCAAGCCGGTATGCGTGTCCAATGTCGATCGGCAGGTCCGTAAGCTACAATTGCCGACGGCTTGAAAAACGGAACGTCAATGAAGATTCGGACACTCTCTATCGCCTGCGTTACGACTGCTGTCGCGTTGCTGGCGGCCTGCACGGTTGTCACCAGGAACTCGGGCGCATGCGAGCAGTTGATGCGAAACAAGTTGGCCGACACGTCGCAGGATACGCTGACGGTCGCGCAT
Organism: Paraburkholderia panacisoli; assembly: GCF_008369935.1. Taxonomy (GTDB): domain Bacteria; phylum Pseudomonadota; class Gammaproteobacteria; order Burkholderiales; family Burkholderiaceae; genus Paraburkholderia; species Paraburkholderia panacisoli. The sequence goes on from NZ_VTUZ01000001.1 coordinate 166,322, forward strand.
CGGGCCGCCGCCATTCGCGGCTCGCGGGTGGTGGTCGAAGGAACGATCGAGCACGTGATGACAGCTTCGGAAGTGGCGGCTGCCACGCGGGCTGCGTACGCGCTTGCGGCGTCCGCGCCGGGCGGGGCGTCGGGTGCGCGAGCGACGTCCGTTGCATCGGGCGTTGGAGCGGCGGCGTCGGTGGGTGCTTCGAATGTCGAGGTGTCCACACAGAAACCGGCAAAGCCGAAGACGGTCAAGCTTCCAGCGGCGGCCGAGTGCACGTTCCACGGCGAGGAACTGAATGTATTCCGCTGGCTGGCGCCGGCGAAGCTTGTCGCGCCGCCCGAAGGTGAAGCCGCCGGTTAGTGCGCATCGTCAGCGGTGCGATGCCGGCGGGCATGGCTGCCGGACAAGTTGCGCCGCACGTCTCACACCACGGAGCGCGCGTTCGCCAGCAAATTGCAGCTTCGCAACGCAATGCGGCCAGGCAACGAAACACCGCTTCGCAGATGGCAACGCGCAAACCCACCGCCGCTTGCCACACGCAACTCACACCGCGCGACCCCGGCATCACCATTCGCCTGACGCCATCGCCCCCACACGCATACCGTTGTCCGCCCGCAAAAGCTCCAACACCCTCTCGCCAAACGCCTGAGGCCGCCCTTCGAAGCACCGCTCGACCGCCCGGGTATCGATCAATTGCCGCCGCAACTCCGCGCGTTCAGCATGACCATCGATCATCCGCACCGCAGCGGCGACATAATCCTCCACACTATCCGCCACGGCCCACGACGGCATCCCCACCCGCTCGAACAGCGCACCGTCGATCCGCTCGAACACTTCCGCCCCGCGCTTGCAGACGCCCGGCACCCCCAGCGTGATCGCATCGACGATACCGTTGGTATTGCCGAACGGAAACGGACTCAGAAACAGATCCGCGCGATTGACTCGCTCCAGATAACCCGCGTAATCGTGAAAGCCGTGCACGAGCGCGCCCGGCAGCGCGTTGCCGATTACGTCGCGCATCCGGTCGAGCAGCAGCCCGGCCGGCACGCCGCTCATGAAATGAATCTCCACGGGCGTCGCCGCGCGCGCGACGATCTCGCGGCATGCATCGAGAAAGCCAGGGTTCAGCTTCATCGCGCTCGCCGTGACGACGATTTCCAGCCGCTCGCGCGGCGGCGGAATGCGCGCGACGATATCGGGCAGCGCCCCCGACGGCCGGTACGGCTGACCGTCTTTCGGCAGAATCATCAGGCGTTCGCTGAAGCAGGCCGGGTCGCCGACATAGTCGACCTCGACGCTGACCCAGTCGATCTTGTCGGAATGCGTGGTGGACGGGTGGCCGAGACCGGCGATCTGCAGCGGCGCGACGCGCAGGTTCGACATGAACACCGTCAGCACGAACATGCCGACGCTCGGCATATACAGCACGTCCGGCTGTTCGGCCGCGGCGAAGTCGCGGATCGTTCGCAGGCATTCGCCGATGTAGTCCGGCTCCTTCAGCTCGATGAAGCGATCGAACACCGCGCGCCCGGGTTCGTCGACCGCGTAGCCGAAGCCGAAGCCCACCACCTCGAAATGCTCGCGCGCCGCTTCGAGCGTGCGCGAGTGCGTGCGGTAAATCGAATGGGCGCCGCTGAACCACTCCAGCACGACGATCATCAGCGGTTTCCTCGCGTGCGGAGTGCGGCGCTCGCGTTGCGCGGGCGGCGGCTTGGGCTGTGACTTCGGCTGCGGCGCCGGCAGATCGGTCAGCGTCAATTGCGCGAGCTTGCGCCGCACGAGTTCGTTGATGTCCCGCTTGATTTCATGCCGGCGCGGCGTTTGCGCGTAGCTGCAGAACATGTACGCGTTGTGCAGCAACGCGGTCGGCAGGTCGTCGAGATCGTCGATTTGCCGCAGTTTGCCGGGCAGCCATTCGATCAGCGCCTCGCGCTTGAGATGCGCGTTCGCCGAGCCCTTGAAGACCGGCGAGAGCAGGACCAGCGCGAGGCCGGCCGCGAGCGTTCTGTCGTGTGCCCATAGCGCGGCCAGGTCGAGTTCCAGTTCGGACTCGGTCGAATACAGCACGCACAGCTTTTCGATAAAGCGGTCGCCGGCGAGAAACTCCGTGTTCAGCGGACCGCGCGGATTCAGATGGCGCGCCACATGGTCCGCGTTGCCGAACGCCGTGCTGGCGAACACCAGGCCGGTCCATTCATGCAGCGTGAGCAACAGTCTGAAACAGGCGGGCGGCAACTCGAACTGCGGGTCGGCGAACAAGGTCGAGGCCGCGCTCGCGAGGCGCGTGCAGAAGCGCTGGTGCTGCTCGGCCGCGCTCAGGCCGAGCATGCCCGAGGCGAGGAAGCTCTCGTCGAGCTTGCCGCGTTTCTGTTGCAGAAGCGCCAGCGCGGCGATCAGGTGGATCGAAGCTTTGACGTGCTGTCGCGTATAAACGAGTTGCTCGAAATCGTCGAGCGAAAAAGTGGGGTGTTCCATCGAGCGGCTTTTTCAATATGGATCGCTAACTATCTTGAAAAGAAGCTGGCGGGAGCCTTGAATTATGACCGCCGCCCGATATCAAATTCCGCTGGGCAATGAATTTGCGAATTTTCCGCGTGATCGGGAGTCTCGCCCGGAGCGGCCCGCCATGGCGCCGCAGGCGCGCGCTCAGAACGCGTAATAAGGCCCCGGTCCGGCCGATGTGTCGCGTGCCGCGATCGCCGTGTAGACGCGTCGTCCGAAGAAGAACGGCAAGCCCCAGCTGAAGCCCCGTGCGGCGATGCCGGCGAGGTTGTTGAACGCGTTGTTCGATGATCCGAACAGCAGGGTCGAATTGCCGACCGAGAACGATACCGTGCTCGACGTGCCGTTGGTGCCGGCGATGACGGCGCTGACCGTTTGCGGCGAACTCGGGCAGTACCAGTAGCCGCACAGCTGAAGCTGGGCATCGGGGAAGAAGATCCCGTTTGAGCCGCTGTCGATATAACTTTGCGCGTAGGTCCGACCGTTTCCGGTCGTGACCACGTAGCCGTTCGTCGCATTCGCCTTGACGACGCTCGCGCCGCCGAGCGTGTTGTCCGCCTGGGTGCCGATGCCGAAGATCAGCGATCCCGATACGCTGGGCGCGCCGGTGTCGGCGATGGCGGGAAGGTCGATCACCACGCCGTTGTTGTCGAGCGCGAAACGGCTGACCGGATTGGTCACCTGCTGCGCGAGCGCCTGCGCGCTCGCCACACAGTTGCCGGCGGTACATCGGTAGTACCAGCGCGGCAGCGCGGCGCTGGCGCAGCCGCTGCCGCAGTCGGACGTGAACAGGCCGACGCCGAGAATGCCATTGCCGCGCATGCCGGCGACCGTCTGCATCGCCGGGCCGACGCTCGCGCAGTCGGCGGGCACGGTGGGGAGCGTCGCGTCGGCGATCAGATGGATCGGAATCGATGCGGCCAGCTGGCCGGCCATGCGCACGTCCGCGCTGCGCACCGCACCCCACGCGTAGCCGCTGCCGAACGCCGCGCATTCGCCCGTGACCCCCCCGCCCGACGGCACTGCCGGCAGCGCGAAACTGGCCGGCAGCGCGGAGGCGAGAATGCGCAGGCCGTTCGAGCCGGTGTCGACCTGGATATCGTCGATCGTCGCGCAGTTGCTGGTGCCGGACTGGCAGACGGTGACGCTGGTTGTCAACATGTTGCGCGTCATGCCGGGCGCGACGGTGACCAAGATCGGCTGGACGTTCGGCGTGGTCGACTGCGGCACGCTGACGGATGCGCTGGAGCCGGACGTGCCAGACGACGTGCCGGCCGCGGGTGTGTTCGCGCCGCCCGGGTTGCTGGGGGCGCCGGGCTGCGTTGAGCTGGCCGGGGTGTCGCCACCACCGCCGCCGCAACCGGCCAGAACCGCGCACACCAGAAGCAGGGCATGAAGTCGAGAGGAGGCAGTCATGTCAAGGTCTCGATCGTCATTGAGGCGAGTTGAGGGCTGGGCCGCGTTATTGCAGGTCGTCTGCAGTGACGCCGGGCGGCAGCGCGCCGGGCAGCCATGCGCGTCCGAGGTAGCCGCGCATCGGACCGCCGGATTCGACGATTACGTCCGGCCGCGCGATCCGCGAGGCGTGCAGATTGCCGTCGCGCGCCGACGCGGCGGCGCCGGTGCGATAGGAGGCGGCGTACTTGCCGAGCAGCGCGTCCAGATCCGGCATGGTCGGGCCCTCCCACGCATAGCCGACGATCCGGCCGGTGCTCGTCGCGTATTCGTTGATGGTGGTGTTGCCGGCATCGGTCAGCGTGCGCACGCGCAGCGCGCCGTTGAGCAGCGTGTGCGGCGCGCTCGCGGCGGCGTCGGTGTGATCCGGCATCGTGCCGCCCAGTTCGGCATGCGCGGCGGCGCTCGCGCTGAGGACGCCGGTCGCCAGCGCGCAGACGGCGAGGGGACGGCAAAAACGGCACTTGAGCATGGCGGTCGGCCTCGTGGTCCGGCGGGTTCGGGTTTTATTGAGATATCCGAAATCACGGTAACACCCGGCCTTCTTGACGATTAAATTCGGCGTCGCCGGTGTATCGGCGCGATCTCAAAATAGCAGCCGTGCGCGTCAGAAAATTTCCTTTGAAAACAAAGATCTGACGTAAATGTAGGGATCATCCGATTGTCGATTCGGAAAAGTTGTCAAACGTTAAATATGTGGCGCAAAGGCAGTTTGTCCGGCGTCGCTGGCGACGCGTCTAGCTGGGGCGAAATGCGCGGAAAGATGGGCTGGAACAGGCGCGCCGCGCACGCTCACGGGCCGCGCCACGGCGCGCGTTGCGCGCGTGCGCACGCCGCCCGATTCGCGGACAAACCCCAGTTTTTGCACATGGCTCGCCGGGACCGGTAAAATGTTGGGTTGATCCACGGAAACTTGCCGTGGCGTTGCGGAAGGATTCCCCGAACATGACTGATCTTCGTCTTACCAAGCGGTTTGCAGTAATGCTGATGGCGGGCGGGCTGGTCGCCGGCTGCGGCACTTCGTCGCCGACCAAAATCGACTACAAGAGCGACTCCAGATCGAAGCAGGTGTCACTCGCCGTGCCGCCGAACATGATCGACGAGACGGCCGATCAGCGTTCGTTGCCCCCGCAAGGCGGCGAAACCTCGTTGTCCACGCTCAAGCAGGTCCAGGCGCAAGCGCCGTCGAACAGCAATACGGTGCCCGTGGTGCCGCCGGTCAGCGGCATGCATATCCAGCGTGACGGCACGGAAAGCTGGCTCGTGATCGACAGCAAGGCCCCCGACGCGGCATGGGCGCCGATTCGCCGCTTCTGGCAGGAGCAGGGCTTCCTGCTGGTGGTCGACCAGCGCGACAAGGGCGTGATGGAAACCGACTGGAACGAATCGCACGCGCAGATCAACGACGGCTTCATCCGCAATACGCTGTCCAAGGCGATGGGCAACAGCTATGTCACGTCGGAGCGCAACAAGTACCGCACGCGTCTCGAACCGGCGCCGAACGGCGGCACCTACGTGTTCATCAGCCAGAAGGGCATGCGCGAGGCGCTCACCGGCACGAACAACGATTCGAGCAAGTGGGAGCCGAAGCCGAACGATCCGGCCCTGGAGCAGGAATATCTGAAGCGCCTGATGGCCGCGCTCGCGCTGGCCGATTCGCGCGCGCAGGGCGGTGGCCAAACCGCCGAACTGTCGCCGGCCGGCACGCAAACGGCGCCGAACGCGGCGAGCGCGAATGCGAAGTCGGCGGCTGCGGCCACGGCTGCGCAGAACGTGTCGCTGTCGGCCCAGCAGCCGATGCCGGATGCGGACTCCGCGAACACGGCGGCGCAGTTCTCGTCGACCGAACTCACGCTCGGCGAGCCGTATGACCGGGCCTGGCTGCGCGTGGGCCTCGCGCTCGACCGCAGCAACTTCACCGTCGACGACCGCGATCTGAGCCGTGGCCTGTACTTCGTGCGCTATGTCGATCCGAAGGACATGTCGTCGGCCGAGCAGGGCTTCTGGAGCCAGGTGTTCCACGGCAAGAAGGAAAAGATCGCCAAGCAGTATCGCGTGAACGTGCGCGCGGTGACGCCGGATCAAACCCGCGTGGCCGTGGTCGACGACAAGGGTGCGATCGACGAAAGCTCGCAGGCCAAGCAGATCATGAGTTTGATGGTCGATCAGCTGCACTGAGCGACGCGTTAGCAGGTAGCACAGTTGTTTGAAGAACCGCCTGGAAGAGATTCCGGGCGGTTTTTTTATGGCTGCTGCACGCTAAGTCTCCGCTGCTGCGCGCATGGCGCGCCACCTTGGTGGCCCTGTCGCCTATCGCTCGCGGCGACGGTTTAGCCCGCACTCCAACGGAGCGCGGGCTAATCGGGTAGGCGGAATTCAATGTGGTCAGCCGAAGCGGCCAAGGGTGGCGTCCGCCGCGACGACGCAAGAGGGAAACGAGAAAATCGCGCGAGACTGGTAACCGTAAAGCGCACGGTGGCGACGCCGGAAGGCGTCGCGCGAACGGCTTTCAGGTGTCGGCCCGGCGTGTGCCGATCCACGGCAGACGCTTGATCACGCCGGTCGCGAGCGCGGTGCCGATCAGAATCACCCCGCAGCCTTCGAGCATGCCGGGCGAGACGCCCTCGTTGAGAAACAGTGCGCCCCACAGAATGCCGAAGATCGGAATCACGAACGTCACCGTAATTGTGCGCGCCGGCCCGGCCACCGCGATCAGGTGGAAGAACAGCATATACGCGACGCCGGTGCATGCGACGCCGAGCGCGATCACCGCGCCCCACGCGTGCAGCGAGATCGGCGCGGCCGGCCAGTAGATCACGGCGAGCGGGAGCAGCACGATGGTCGCGCCGGTCATCGTGCCGGCGGCGACGGTCAGCGCATCGACGCCGGTCAGATGGCGCTTGGTGTAATTGGCGGCGATGCCATACAGCAGCGTCGCGCCGAGCGCAGCGCCCGCCGCCAGCGCGGTGGTCAGCGGCGTCGCGGCCGAGCCGTTCGGTGTGGCGATCTGATCCCATACCAGCATCAACACGCCGAGAAAACCGATCACGAGACCGAGCGTGCGCATCGCGCTCAGGCGGTCGCGCAGCCACAGAAAGCCGACCAGCGCACCCCACAGCGGCGTGGTTGCGTTGATCACCGAGGTCACGCCGGCGGACAGCGTCAGTTCGGCGTACGCGAACAGGCAGAAGGGCGCCGCCGAATTCAGAATGCCCACCACCAGCAGCGGAAATGCGCGCGTGCGCAGCAGCGTCGCCGATTGCCGCAGCGGCCGCCGCGCGATCAGCACGGCCAGCAGAAAGATCGCGCCGATGCCGACTCGCAGCGCCATCAGCGGCGCGACGCCGAAGTCGGTCACGCCGACGCGAATGAACAGAAACGACGCGCCCCACAGGGCGGCGAGAATCAGCAGTTGCAACAGGTTTTGAGGTTTCATCGGGATGGCGCCGCGCGCGGTTGAGTCGGGACGCCTGCGCATCGTAACAGCGCGATCGCTCGAAACGTTTCAGGCTGGAATGAAACGGCAAGATTCGGGAGATCGTGGCGTCCGGTGCTTGTGATCGTAAGCGTTGGCGGGCCTCAAGCAAAACGAGCAATTCTCACGCTGATGTGAGAAAAATTGCCCTATGCGGATCTGCAGAAGTGAAGAAGTGTAGGCGGGGGCTTGGGCGCAGCCGCATAGCGTGAATTATTTTGCGGCAGCGGCTCTCTGAGCGCAAGCCATCAGCCCGAGTCCCTGCCGACGCACGGCGCCCACCCGCCGCAAAGCGTACGAGCCGGCGCACAGCCCGGAGGCACGGGCAACACCCGCAAGCCGCCGGGCAAAAGCAGGCGCCGCCTCAATGCGGAATCATCCACTGCAGGAAGTTCTGCTGCGCCCAAACCAGCAACCCAAGCAGCACTGTCAACAGAATCGAGTGCTTGAAGGTTTTCGCGAACACCACCCCTTCCTTGCCTTTGAGTTCGGTGGTTGCCACGCCCGTCGAGATGTTTTGCGGCGAGATCATCTTGCCCATCACGCCGCCCGACGAGTTGGTCGCCGCCATCAGCACCGGACTGAGGTTCAACTGGTTGGCCGCCACCACCTGCAGATTGCCGAACAGCGCGTTGCCCGACGTATCGCTGCCGGACAGGAACACCGCGACCCAGCCGAGGAACGCCGACACCAGCGGAAAGAACGGCCCGACCGAGGCCACGCCCAGGCCGAGAGTATAGGTGAGCCCCGAGTAGTTCATCAGATACGCAAGGCCGACAATCGTCGCCACCGTCAGAATGGCGATGCGGGTCTGCACCCAGGTATCGGCAATCGCCTTGCCGAATTCGCGCGCGCTCAGGCCGACCACGAACGTGGTGATGAGCGCCGCGACCAGGATCGCCGTGCCGGTGGCGAGCGGCTGAAAGTCCCACACCGCGGCGTAAGGCGTGTTGTACAGCGTGATGAACACGGCCTTGTCGAGCCCCGGCCACGGCACCTTCACGTCGCCGATCGTGAAGACCTTCGCGACGGTCCAGATGATCACCACCACCGACACGATGAGCCACGGATACCATCCCTGGCCGCCGCCGATCTTGCCGCGCACCTCGCCGACGCGGTCGACGTTGACCGCGAACTTCGGATCGGCGGCCGGCTTCCAGATGCGCAGGAAAGCGATCGTCAGCACCAGCGACACCAGCGACGACAGCACGTCGGTCAGGCTGTAGTTCACGTAGTTCGACGCGACGAACTGCGTCAGCGCGAAGCTCGCGCCCGACACCAGCAGCACCGGCCACACCCGCAGCATGTTGCGAAAGCCCGCATACACGCCGATCACGTAAAAGGGCAGCAGGAACGCGAAGAACGGCAACTGGCGGCCGACCATTTTGGCGAGCAGGTCGGACGGCAGATGCGTGACCGCACCGAGCACGGTGATCGGCACGCCGAGCGCGCCGAACGCGACCGGCGCCGTATTGAAGATCAGCGTGAAGGTGAGCGCTTCGAGCGTCGGAAAGCCGAGCATGATCAGCAGCGAACTGGTGATCGCGACCGGCGTGCCGAAGCCGGAAATCCCTTCGAGCAGCGCGCCGAACGAAAAGCCGACCACGACCAGCACGACGCGCCGGTCGTTCGGCAGGTTGTCGATCATCCACATGCGGAAGGCTGCGAAGCGGCCCGAGCGTTGCGCGATGTTGTAAAGCAGGATCGCGGTGAACACGATCCACATGACCGGCCAGCACGCGAACACCGCGCCCGCGAACACCGAGTTGAGCGCGAGCCCGACCGGAAACTGCCACACCAGGATCGCCACCACCAGCCCGACGATCAGGCCCGCGAGCGACGCCTGCCACGCCGGCCGGCGCGCCCAGCCGAGCAGCGCCAGCACCACGATGATCGGCAGCGCGGCGACGAGAAACGATGGGAAAAGCGAATTGCCGACCGGGGTCAGTAGTTGGTGAAACATCACGTCTCCTTGGCTTTTGTTCGAATCGACGCGGCACGGTGGTTGACGGGCGCGTCGCTCTGGCAGGACGGATGAGTGGCGACGGAACGTGTGGGACCCGCGACGCTTATTTAAACGTGTGCTGATGAAACTTTGCCAAGGATAGAGGCCCGGACGGGCACGTCAAGCAGGGAAACTACGGGAGCCGGGACGAATCGGCGTGAGCGTTGTGTGGCGCGAGGGGACGTGATGTGGCCGCGGCGGCGCATCTTCATAGGCGTGCACCTGCCGTGCCGTGGACGGATGAGAGCGGTAGAGTCGAAGAACTGGCTTGCGAGACTCAGTGCCAGTGATGGTGTCCCCAGCCGCCGCCCCAATACCCGCCGATGCCGATTGCAATCGACGGCCCGTAGTAGCCGGGATACCCGTAGTAGGCCGGATAAACCGGAGGCGGATAGTAGACAGGATACGGCGGCGCGACATAAACGGGCGGCGGAGCCGCTACCACGTACGTCGGGCTTTGCGCTTGCGCTTGCTGCTGTTGCTGCGCATCGGATGGATCGGTCGATCCAGGCACGTTTTGCTGGGCAGCTGTCGCGGGGACTGTCGCGTAGTAAGGCGAATAGTAGCCGGATGGATAGTAGCCGTACGGGTAATAGCAGCCGGATAACGTCAGCGCGCAGAGGGCTGCGCCGAACGCAACACCGGTTTGAGACAGCCGTGCAAAGCTGCGCGGCGGCCACCGGCTCATCGCGCGAGAGGGTTTGATGACGCGGGACTTCATGACGCGCTCCTGGTTGAACCGACGCCGCTGGCCGCGACGTATTGTTCAGCTTACGCTCCCGCAGCGCGAACTCGGTTGCAAAACCGTAACGGCGTATTTCACGTCACTACAACGCGTCTTTGAACCGCCTTTGAACGAACTTGAGTTGAAGCTTATGCGGCTCGCGACGAGCGTCGTCGCCGTCGCGAAAGTGTTCATGCATCGCCATTGCATCACTGAGGCGCGGGTTGAACCGTCGGCTCAACCCGCGCGCGAACCACGCTTATTCGCGCAATCTCGCGCCACTACTCGCGTCATTCACTGACGACACTGCGCTCACGTGCTACTTGCCAATCTGATTGCCAATAATGCCGCCAGCCGCCGCACCGCCGATCGTCGACAGTGCATTGCCCCCGATCGCCGCGCCCGCGGCTCCGCCTACGCCCGCACCGATTGCCGTATCGCGTTGCCGCGTAGTCATTCCGTCACAGGCGGAGAGACTCGCGACAAGAGCAACAAGGGTTGCAAGCGTACCGATTTGACGAATCGATTTCATGATGCTGACTCCGGTTGGTGTAATTGGAAGTGGTCATCGAAATGGGACAGAACCCCGGGACAGATCCGCTGTCCATGCATTCGATCTTAGCCGCGCGTCCCGTATCCAGATGTATGCGCTTGTCAGCGGACTGACGGCTTCGTAATCAAATGTTTCCCCAGTTCCAGCATGCAGCGTGCCCGGCCGCACGCAACGAAAAAGCCCGCCAGTGGCGGGCTTCGATGCTGCGATGCGAAGGCGTGGCGGACCGGATGGCGTCAAAGCGATACCCGATCCGCGGACCGAACCTTACTGCCGCTGATAAATCTCAGCGCCTTTCTTCATGAACTCGATCGACTTCACTTCCATGCCTTTCTGCAGCGCTTCGTCGTCGGTGACGCCTTGTTGCGCAGCGAATTCGCGCACGTCCTGCGTGATCTTCATCGAGCAGAAGTGCGGGCCGCACATCGAGCAGAAATGCGCGACCTTGGCGGAATCTTTCGGCAGCGTTTCGTCGTGGAATTCGCGCGCCTTGTCCGGGTCGAGGCCGAGATTGAACTGATCTTCCCAGCGGAATTCGAAGCGCGCTTTCGACAGCGCGTTGTCGCGTACCTGCGCGCCCGGATGGCCCTTCGCCAGATCGGCGGCGTGCGCGGCGAGCTTGTAGGTGATGATGCCGGTCTTGACGTCGTCCTTGTTCGGCAAGCCCAGATGCTCCTTCGGCGTGACGTAGCAGAGCATCGCCGTGCCGAACCAGCCGATCATCGCCGCGCCGATGCCCGACGTGATGTGGTCGTAGCCTGGCGCGATGTCGGTGGTGAGCGGTCCGAGCGTGTAGAACGGCGCTTCGTCGCACCACTCCAGCTGCAGGTCCATGTTCTCCTTGATCAACTGCATCGGCACGTGGCCCGGGCCTTCGATCATCGTCTGCACGTCGTGCTTCCACGCGATCTGCGTGAGTTCGCCGAGCGTCTTCAGTTCGCCGAGCTGCGCTTCGTCGTTGGCGTCGTAGATCGAGCCGGGGCGCAGGCCGTCGCCGAGCGAGAAGGCCACGTCATACGCCTTCATGATTTCGCAGATGTCTTCGAAATGCTCGTACAGGAAGCTTTCCTTGTGATGCGCGAGACACCACTTCGCCATGATCGAGCCGCCGCGCGAGACGATGCCGGTCATGCGCTTGGCCGTCAGCGGCACGTATTGCAGACGCACGCCCGCGTGGATCGTGAAGTAGTCGACGCCCTGCTCAGCCTGTTCAATGAGGGTGTCGCGGAAGATTTCCCACGTCAGGTCTTCGGCCTTGCCGTTGACCTTTTCGAGCGCCTGATAGATCGGCACCGTGCCGATCGGCACCGGGCTGTTGCGGATGATCCACTCGCGCGTTTCGTGAATGTGCTTGCCGGTCGACAGATCCATCACCGTGTCGCCGCCCCAGCGGATCGCCCACGTCATCTTGTCGACTTCCTCGCCGATGGACGAAGTCACCGCCGAATTGCCGATGTTCGCATTCACCTTCACGAGGAAGTTGCGGCCGATGATCATCGGTTCGCTTTCCGGGTGATTGATGTTGTTCGGGATGATCGCGCGGCCGCGCGCCACTTCCTCGCGCACGAATTCCGGCGTGATCGCGGTGAGACCGTTCGGACCGAACGCGCTTGCGCCGAACGCCTGCCCCGGGTGCTGACGGCCCATCATCGCGGCGAGCTTTTCGCCGTTCGGGCCGCTCGTCTTCAGGCTCTCGAGATATTCGGCGCGGCGCTGGTTCTCGCGAATCGCGATGTACTCCATTTCCGGCGTGATGATGCCTTGCTTCGCGTAATGCATCTGCGACACGTTCTTGCCGGCGATCGCGCGGCGCGGCGTGCGGTGCAGGCCCTTGAAGCGCAGGTCGGCGGTCGCCGTGTCGGCGGCGCGCTCGCGGCTGAAGTCGCTCGACAGACCGGTCAGCGCTTCGGTGTCGCCGCGCTCTTCGATCCACGCCTCGCGCAGCGCCGGCAGACCAGCGCGGATGTCGATCTTCGCGTCCGGATCGGAGTAAGGGCCCGACGTGTCGTACACATAGACCGGCGGATTCTTTTCGCCACCGAAGCTGTCAGGCGTGTCGGCCTGCGAGATTTCGCGCATCGGCACGCGGATATCGGGGCGCGAGCCGGTCACGTAGACCTTGCGGGAATTCGGTAGTGGCGCAACAGCGGCTTCGTCGACGTGGGCGTCGGCGGAAAGGAACTTCGGATTGGCGTTCATTCATATCTCCTATGTAGACCAGAGTTGGTACTCCGGTCCCATGCAAAGCAATGTGGGGCCGCTAAGCAGGAGACGAGATGGAAGTAGTCGGAGATCGCGAGAGGTGAGGCAATGGAGCTGGAGTGCGAAATCCGCACGCTTCCCTGCGCTGGCATTATCCAGATCAGGTTCAAAGGGTATTTCTCACCCGCGCGGCACGGACCTCCAACCCCCGTGCGACGCAGGACCCCCGCGTTAGCAGCGCACACGATACACCGGCGGCCCGCTGCTTGGCAACCCGTCCGGATGAATCGGACGGCACATTGGGGCGCGGCGCGCGATGGGCTATGCTGGTTGTGACGGCGTTGTCAGGCGCGCGGTTGCAGACGCAGTCGCACAATGGCGCGCGCTGGTTTTACCGCGCTGGAGCGCGTCGCTCATCGCGAGAAATCGTCGGCGGCTTCGGGCTGGTACAGGATTTTGTCGATCTTCAGCACCTTCTGCGTGCCGCTCGGCGGCGTGAAGCTGATGCGCTCGCCGCGCTTCGCGCCGAGCAAGGCGAGGCCGGCCGGCGAGAACACGTTCAGGCGGCCTTGCGCGAAATCGGCATTGGGCGGATAGACCACGGTCCAGGTCATGTGCTCGCCGCTCGCTTCGTCGATCAGCGTGGCTTGCGAATTCATCGTCACGACGCTCGCCGGAATCTCGCGCGAATCGACGATCACGGCGCGCTCGAGAACGTCGTCGAGCATGTCCTGCAGCTTCGCGTCGGCGCCTGGCGCGGCTGCGTGCTTTTCCAGACGGGCGACGTCGAGTTCGGTCAGGTAACAGGTTTTCGTCTTTTTCACGACGGGTACTCCAATTCGATCTGCATGGAAGGAAACTGCGTGCGGATGAGATCGGCCCGGAGCCCGACGACGCGGCCAGGGCTTTGGAGCAGGCAGCGTTAGATCGGGCGCCGGGCGGCGAGAAGCGGGAGCGTTCGTGACCGCTCGCCGGCCGCCTGCGCCGCGAAGTCCGCGCGCGCGCAACCGGTTGCGCGGCGCGGGCGCAAGCGGGTGAGGGCACGGGAAGTCGGAAAGCGCATCGAGGTAGCCGTCAGTGTCGGAAGCGTATTTATGAGGTGTAGGGCGTCGCTTGAAAGCTTGATGTCTAGCGAACGAAAGAATGATGTTAGCACGCGGTCGCAGATGCCTTTTTTAATTTGCGATGGACCGCTTCCACACGGCAACTTGCAGCGATGTGTCGTACGTGACGCGTTCTAGCCTACCGTAAAAGTGTCGTTGCCGGGTCTCTAGCGAAAAGTCCAACACAAAGGACGCCGCGGCCCGTCGGTTGAGCGCCGAAAAAAAATCCGCAACTGGCTGTCATAACCCGCCGGGCGGCTCGACCAACGTGCAGATCCTCACCGGAGCACGTCATGCAAACCGCGACTGCCCACCGAAATCTTCGGCGTTTTCTTCGAGCCTTCGCGCTCGTCATCGCATTGGGCGCCTGCTTGGCCAGCGGACTCGCAAGCGCGGCCGGCGCTGCCTGTAGTGCGCGCAGCCCCGCTCATCGCGTGGCGCTGGTGGAGCTTTACAGCAGCGAAGGCTGCAATAGCTGTCCGCCTGCCGATCACTGGCTGAGTCAGTGGAAAAACAGTGGCGCGACGCAAGGCATCGTGCCGTTGGCGCTGCACGTGGACTACTGGAACAGCCTCGGCTGGACTGACCGCTTTTCACAGCATCGCTTCACCGAACGCCAACAGACGCTGACCGGTCTCGCCGGCGGCCACACCGTCTATACGCCGGAAATTTTCGTCGCGGGCCGCGAGTTGCGTGACTGGTCGCGATCCGACAGTTTCCAGAGCCGCGTCGGCAAGCTGGTCGCCGAACCGGCGCAGGCGCACGTCGCGCTGCAACTGACGCCGCAGGCGAAGGGAGCGTTCGACGTCGATGCGCAATTCGCGAGCAACGCCGCGCAGGCCGCGGGCTCGTTGAATGGCTATCTCGCGGTCTATGAGAACTCGCTGACTTCGCACGTCGGCGCCGGCGAAAACAGCGGCGTCACGCTGCACCACGAGCGGGTCGTGCGGCAATGGATCGGCCCGGTGCCGCTCGTCGGCGGCAATGCGCAGATTCGCCGCGTTTTGCGCCTCGGCGAAGCCGATGCCGAGGCCAATGCCGATGCATCAGCCGGCCGTTTCGGCGTGGTGGCCTTCGTCGAAAACGACGCGACCGGCGACGTGCTGCAAGTGGCCGAACTGGCCGCGTGCGAGTGAGTGCAAACGTCGCGCAAACCGGGCGGACTCTTCCCGAGGAGACTTCAAGATGGCAACCCCTCATGCTCTTCACGACAGCGCGCCGCCGGCCGCGCCGAACATCCGCCTCATTCATCCGCTGTGGCTGCGCATTACGCACTGGCTCAACGCGCTCGCGGCCATCGTGATGATGCTCTCGGGCTGGCGCATCTACGACGCGTCGCCGATCTTTCCGGCGTTCCGCTTTGCGCCGTCCATCACGCTCGGCGGCTGGCTCGGCGGCGCGCTGCAATGGCACTTCGCGGCGATGTGGCTGCTGGTCTTCAACGGCCTGCTGTATCTCGCGCTGAATCTGGCGAGCGGGCGCTTCGTGCGCAAGTTCCTGCCGCTGTCGCCGCGCGCCGTGTTGCGCGACTTCATTGCCGCGTTGACCGGCAAGCTCTCGCACGCCGACCTGCGCGAGTACAACGCGGTGCAGAAATTCGCCTACCTGTTCGCGATCTTCGATCTGATCGTGCTGGTGCTCTCAGGGCTCGCGATCTGGAAGTCGGTGCAATTTCCGCTGCTGCGCGAACTGATGGGCGGCTACGACAACGCGCGTGTCGTCCACTTTGTCGCGATGTCGCTGCTCGCCGCGTTTCTTGCAGTGCATCTGGCGATGGTGGCGCTCGTGCCGCGCTCGCTGCTGGCGATGCTGCGCGGACGATGAATCCCGCTCGCGCGAACGTTATGGATGACGAATCATGAACAAGCCCATTGGAAAACCCGTGCAGCCCGGCAAGCCCAGGCTCGACCGCGAATCGATCCTGATCGACGCGCGGCGCGAACTCGCGATGCCGTCGCGGCGGCTGTTCGGCAAGCGGTTGCTGACGCTCGGCGGCCTGTCGATGCTGACCGGCTGCTCGCTGACCGACGATGAGTCGGTGAACCGGTTTCTGACCGCCGTGTCGCGTCTGAACGACCGCGCGCAAGCCGCGCTGTTCGATCCGAAGCAGCTCGCGCCGACCTACACCGAAGCGCAGCTCACCCGGCCGTTTCCATTCAATGCGTTCTATGGCATCGACGACGTGCCGCAGGTGGACGGTTCGGACTACAAGCTGACAGTGAGCGGCCTCGTCACCGGGCAGCGCAGCTGGACACTGCCGCAGTTGTACGCGCTGCCGCATGCCGAGCAGATCACGCGGCACATCTGCGTGGAAGGGTGGAGTGCGATCGGCCGCTGGGGCGGCACGCCGTTCGGCGATTTTCTGCGGCGCGTCGGCGCGGACACCAGCGCGAAGTACGTCGGCTTCCGATGCGCGGACGATTACTACGAAAGCATCGACATGCCGACCGCGCTGCATCCGCAAACGCTCCTCACATTCTCGTACGACGGCGAGCGTCTGCCCGCGAAATACGGCTTCCCGATGAAGCTGCGCATGCCGACCAAGCTCGGCTACAAGAATCCGAAGCACATCGTCGAGATGTTCGTCACCAACACGTTTCCTGGCGGCTATTGGGTCGACCAGGGCTACAACTGGTTCGGAGGCTCCTGACGCGCGGGCCGGGCGCATGGGCGAGGCGGTCCGGCCGTCCGCGCCCGATCCCACGCGGCAGTGGCTTCGGAAATACGCCGGCGCGAGCCGGTTCTGATTCATCCCCAACCCACGGAGTCATCCCATGAAAAAGTTCGCAATCGCAGCACTGGCCGTTGCTTTGCTGACCAGCGGCGGCGCCGCGTTCGCGCAGGCAAGCGGCGCAATGTCCAACGATTCGATGTCTAAAGATGCGATGTCCAAAGACAGCATGTCGAAGGACACAATGAAAAAGGACACGATGAAGCACGACAAGATGAAAAAGGGCGGTGACGCCATGAAGCATGAAGCATCGGGGGCGATGTCCAACTGAGCCCGGCTGCCGGCGCCGGCCGCTTCTTGCGGTCAGGGCGGCGCCGGCCGCTGCCGGAAAGCCGGGGCGAACACCCCGGCTTTTCTGTTGCAAGTACGCCAAAAAGTTACGATTCTTCCGCGCGACGCGGTGGGCGCTTACTGCATAATGCGATGCGCGCCGAACCTTGGGCGCGTGTTCGCCGTGGCCGGTTTCAAGCCGGATGCCGCGGCGTTGTGGCCCCATTGGCCATCTATCGTTTTCCCGTTCCACCGACATGTCCGCCAGCCTCGCCCGTCAGACCGCATCGCCGATGCGGTGTCCGCCATCCCGCCACAGGGTCTTCAGCGAGGGCGCCAGACCCCGAGCGGCAGCGGCGGGTTGAACGCATGTCGCTGCAACGCTCAAGCCTTTTTTCTCGCGCTTTTCCGCATGGTTTGCCGATCCGCCTGCCGCGCTCGCGCAACGGCCAGATCGCGCTGGCGCTCGCCGTCGTCTATCTCGTGTGGGGCTCGACCTATCTCGCCGTGCACGTCGCGCTCGGTTCGTTTTCACCGTTGCTGATGTCCGGGCTGCGCAACCTGTTTGCGGGCCTCGGGCTGTTCGTGTTCGCCGTGCGCCGCAAGCCCGTCAGGCCCAGCGTCGCCGAGATTCGCAATGCCGGGCTGGTCGGCACGATGCTGGTGGGGTTGTCGAGCGGCATGCTGGCTTACGGGATGCGCACTGTCGGCACCGGCACCGCGGCCGTGATGGTCGCGACCGTGCCGCTGTTCGCGACCGTGATCGCGGCCGTCGCGGGGCGCAAGATCGGCCGCGGCGAGTGGTTCGCGGTCGGCCTCGGCCTCGTCGGCATCGCGATCCTGAGTCACGGCGATAGTGCGCCGGGCTCGGCGGGCGGCAGCCTGGCGATCCTGTGCGGCGCGCTGTTCTGGGCGGGCGGCGCGCATCTGGCCGGGCGTCTGAAACTGCCGTCGGACCTGTTTCTATCGACTGCGCTGCAGATCGGGCTGGGCGGCGCGATATCGACGCTGGTCGCGTGGATCTCGGGCGAACGCATGCTCGATGTGCATTTCCTGCCCGTGCTCGCGTTCATCTATCTGATGCTGATCGGGACGATGGCTGCCTATGTCGCGTATGGTTTTCTGATCCGTCACACGAGCCCGATCATTGCGAGCAGCTGCATGTACGTGAATCCGGTGGTCGCGGTGGCGTTGGGGGCGCTGCTGCTCGGCGAGCCGGTTACGCGGTCGACGGTGCTCGCGACCATCGTGATTCTGGTGAGCGTGGGTTTGTCTTTCTGGTTCGATTACAGGAAGAAGGGGCGTGCTTGAGGTTCGGTTGAGTCGGCTTGACCCGCGCTCGCCCCGCAGCCGCTAAAGCGCCGCTGCCACTTCCGCGCCTTCGCGGATCGCCCGTTTCGCATCCAGCTCGGTGGCGACCTTCGCGCCGCCGATCACGTGATAACGCGGCCGCCCACCGCTTGCCACCGCTGCCGTCTTCGCCTGCGCCTCCGCCCTCGTCGGCCCAGCCAGATCGCGCAGCGACTCCTGCCCCGCGCACACGACGATCGTGTCCACCTCGAGCCACTCCTCGACCCCGTCGCGCGCGATCTTCAAGCCACGCGCGCTAATCTCCAGATACGACACGCCGCCGAGCATCTTCACGCCGTGCTTCGCCAGCCTCGCGCGATGCACCCAGCCGGAAGTCTTGCCGAGCCCGCTGCCGAGCTTGCCGGCCTTGCGCTGCAACAGCCAGATCTGCCGCGCGGGCCGCGCCGGCGCCGGCGGCTTCAGGCCGCCGCGTTCCCGCACCGCGAGATCGACGCCCCATTCGTCGAGCCACGCGTCGCGCGGCATCGGCTGCGGTTCATCCGCGCGATGCAGCAGGAACTCGCTGACGTCGAAGCCGATCCCGCCCGCGCCGATCACCGCGACCCGCCGTCCGACAGGCGCGCCGTGCAGCACTTCGACATAAGACAGCACGTTGGCTCCATCGATGCCGGCGATCGACGGCCGGCGCGGCACGATGCCGGTGGCGACGATCACGTCGTCATAACCGCCGGCGGCGAGCAGCGCGGCATCGACGCGCGTGTCGAGCCGCACGTCGACTCGGTGACGCTGCAACTGGCTCTGAAAATAGCGGATCGTTTCGCTGAACTCTTCCTTGCCCGGCACGCGCATCGCCAGATTGAACTGCCCGCCGAGCGTCGCGTTCGCATCGAACAGCGTCACGCGATGCCCGCGCGAGGCCGCCACCGTCGCCGCCGACAGGCCCGCCGGACCCGCGCCGACGACAGCCACCGAACGCATCGCCCGCGGGTCTGTGACCGGCCGGTAGAGCAGATCGGTTTCGCGCCCCGCGCGCGGATTGACGAGGCAGCTTGCGCGCTGATTCCTGAACGTGTGATCGAGGCAGGCCTGATTGCACGCGATGCAGGTGTTGATCTCATGCGCGCGCCCCTCGGCGGTCTTCAGCACGAACTCGGGGTCGGCGAGCAGCGGCCTCGCCATCGACACCAGATCGCCGGCGCCTTCGGCGAGCAAGGCTTCGGCGACCTCGGGTGTATTGATGCGGTTCGACACGATCACCGGCACGTTGACGGCGGCCTTCAGTCGCGCGCTCAGTTCGGCGAACGCCG
This sequence comes from Paraburkholderia panacisoli, assembly GCF_008369935.1. GTDB lineage: Bacteria > Pseudomonadota > Gammaproteobacteria > Burkholderiales > Burkholderiaceae > Paraburkholderia > Paraburkholderia panacisoli. The sequence goes on from NZ_VTUZ01000001.1 coordinate 185,948, forward strand.
CGCGCGGCACGGAGGTCACGATGGTCGGCACACGCGCTTCGTGCCAGCCGATCCCCGTGTCGAACATCGTCACGCCGGCCGCTTCGAGCGCCTGGGCGACCTGTACGGTTTCGTCCCATGTATTGCCGCCTTCCACCAGGTCGATCAGCGAGAGCCGGTACACGACGATGAAACGCTCGCCGCACGCCGCGCGCACCCGCTCGACGATCTCGCGCGCGATCCGCATGCGGTTCTCGATGCCGCCGCCGTAGCGGTCGGTGCGCCGATTGGTGCGCGGGCACAGGAACTGGTTCAGCAGATAGCCTTCGCTGCCCATGATCTCGATGCCGTCGTAGCCCGCGCGTTGGGCGAGCCGCGCGCAACGCGCATAGTCGCGCACGGTCTTCGCAATGCCGGCAATGCTCAGCGCGCGCGGCTTGAACTTCGAGATCGGCGACTTGATCGCGGAGGCCGATACCACGAACGGCTGATAGCCATAACGGCCCGCATGCAGGATCTGCAGCGCGATCTTGCCGCCCTCGGCATGCACAGCCTCGGTCAGCAGCCGGTGATTGCGCAGATCGAACACGGAATTGAGCGTGCCGCCGAACGGCAGCAGCCAGCCCCGGCGATTCGGCGAGATGCCGCCGGTGACGATCAGCCCGACGCCGCCTTTCGCGCGCTCGCGGAAATACGCGGCCAGCTTCGGGTAATGCCAGAAGCGGTCCTCCATGCCGGTGTGCATCGAACCCATCACTACGCGGTTGCGCAAGCGGGTGAACCCGAGGTCGAGTTCGGCGAGTAAGTGTTGGTAAGGCATGCAGGGGCCGTGTAGGGATTGATCGCGCACGAACGATACACCGCGGGCCGGGCCAAGCCGCCGAGGAAAAATTCTAAACACCGTAACCCGTTGCTCCGTAAGACATTCGTCAGTCGTCTTTAGCCAGATCGAACAGGGCGGCACACGCATTGCTCATTGGCGATCGTCCATCGACACGGACCGCGCCGCAGGGAGAAGCAGGTCGAATCAGGCGCGATGTGTGGCAGGGATAGGGAGGGGGCGACCGCCTCGGAGCGCCGTCCGGCACCGTTCAAACGATCAACGAACACGATGCCGGACGGCGCGAGGTCCGCAGCGGGACGCTCATAAAATCAATGGGTCGAGTGCCCGAACATCGATACAGGTGAACACCATGAAAATGATCCGAACCATGGCGGCCGTCGTGGCCGTCGCATCCGTTCTGAGCGCATGCGGTGGCGGTTCCGACGACGTAGGCAAGGAACTCGGGCTGACCAATCCGGAGATCCATTTCGTTCACGCGATTCCGAGCGGTCCGGCCGTGGACTTTCTCGTGAACGGCAGCGCGCCTTCAGGGCAGACGAACATCGGCTATAAAGGCGTGACGAACTTCACCAATATCAACACGGGCCCGACCACGGTCGCTTACGCGGCGACCGGCACCACGACCGCGCTCGCGAGCGGCAATTTCCTGGACGTCGCGAAGGGCCACGAATACACGGTGCTGGCCTTGCCCGGTGTCGCCGCGCCGGATATCGGCTTGATCGACGATCCGTTCGACAAGGGGCTGCTATCCAATAGCGCGCGGGTGCGCGGCTTCAACGCGTCGGCGAATGCGACCAATCTCGACCTCTACCTGGTGCAGTCCACCTCCACCGACATCACCAAGGTCTCGCCGACGATGGCGGGCGTGTCGTTCAAGAACGCGGTGCCGGCGAGCGGCCAGGATTCGATCTACGTGTCCGGCGGTCAATACGTGCTGATCGCGACCGCGGCCGGCAGCAAGACGCCGATCTTCCAGTCGCAATCGTTCACGCTGTCGAACAACGCCGACTGGCTGGTCACGTCGGTGCCGAGCGGCGGCGCCCTCAGCGCACTCGTGCCGGGGCAGATCCATCTGCTGATCGTGCAGAACGGCAACACCAGCACGCCGAGCGTCGAGTTGTCGAATACGCTGACGGGGCAATAGGCTCGCGGCGGCAAGGCGGGCCCGCTTAGCGGGCCCGCCTTGCCGGAAGCGCACTCGATAAACGACAAGTCCTGGGGAGGACGGAGCGGCGGTCCACGCAAGTGGACCGCCGTTTTGTTTTGCGTGCGTGGGCGCACGAAATCTTTCGGCGTCCGTAAAAAAAAGCCCGCCGCAGTTTCCCGCGACGGGCTGTCGAACTTCTGCACGGACCGGCGCCGCGAGGCGCGTCCGTTCGATCATACGCAATCGGACTTCTTACTTGGCCTTTTCAGCCGAGTTCGTAATGGCGTTGCCACCCTTCGAAATATCCTCACCGGCGCCGGCCATCGTGTTGCAACCGGCGAGCGCGGCGGCCGAGCCTGCAATGAGAAGCAAAGCGATCAGTCGAGTCATCATGGAGGTTCTCCCTGTCGAGAATGCATCGGTGGATGTGCCCGCGTTGTACCGCACGCGCTAGCTTGTCGTCCGACCGGGGCTTACGCCAGTCGATCCGGTCTGATTGCATGGTAAAAAAAGGGCGGGGGCCGCGCTGTCAGTTGCGTGGCGATTTTGTTGTAGGCGTCATCCGGTGTTTGCGTCGGCGCAGTCCTACAACCGCATTCACCGGATGCCCCCCGGCCTTGCTAGACCGGGGTTCGCGATGGCGTCGCCGGCGGCAGATCGACCGAAGGCGTCGCGGTGCTGACGCTCGGCATCACCACGTCGATCTCGGTGCCGTTCGGCGCGCCGCGCCGGATATCGAAGCGTCCGCCATGCGCGGCGACCCGCTGACGCATGCCGAGCAGCCCATGCGTATGGGTGCGCTTCAGATCGGCCGGCATGATGCCGACGCCGTTGTCGGCGATATGCAGCGCCACCTGGCCGTCGCCGACCTGCAACGCGATCGACACCTTCGAGGCCCGCGCATACTTCGCCGCGTTCGTCAGCGACTCCTGCGCGACGCGAAAGAGGGCGATCTCCGTTTGCTCGTCGAGCTGGATGTCATCGGCGGGCAGGTGCAGTTCGAGGGTCCAGTTGTTGCGCTGCGCGGCTTCGTCGGCGAGCGTGCGCAGCGCGGTAACGAGCCCGAAGTTCGCCAGCACCGTGGGCCGCATGTCTTCGATGATGCGGCGCTTGAGCGCAATGCCCTGGTCGAGATTGGCGAGCGCGCGCTTGAGTTTTTCGGAGATGTCGGGCGCGCTGTCCTTCAGCTTGCGGTTGGCCCACGCCACGTCCATCTTGCTGGCGGTCAGGATCGCGCCGAGTTCGTCGTGCAGTTCGCGCGCGAGTTGGGTCTTTTCGTTTTCGCTGACCGCCTGCAGGTGCCAGCCGAGCGCTTCGAGCTGGCGGGTGCGCTCGTTGACGAGCTGGTCGAGTCCTTCCTGCTGCGTGATCAGCTGACGCTGCACGCGCGCCTGCCGGTCGATCTGGATGCCGAGATTGCGAAACAGCAGAATGAACAGCACGATGTTCAGCGCCGACAGGCCCGCTGCGCACAGCGTCGAGATGCGCTGGTCGGCGCGGCTCGCGGCGAGCGCGTGCTGCGCGCGGCGCTCCTCGTTGTCGCGCAGCAGCGTGAGCGTACTATCGATCAGCGACGCATCGGCCGGATCGACCGCGCTTACTCCGCCGCAGGCGCCGAGATCGAGCGGATGGGGCGCCGCGCGCTGCAGCGCGGCGGCGCCCGCGCCGATGCGCGCTTCGATCAGCGCGAGGATCTGCGTGAAGCTCGCGAGTTCGGCGCTGTCGGCGCGGCCGCTGCGATAGAAGTGATCCAGTTGCCCAGTGCTCTGACGAATGCGCGCGGCGGTCGCGCAAAAAGCATGGGCGGACGCGTCTTCCTTCGTCAGAAGAAAATGGTTTTCCTGCGCGCTCAGACGCGATAGCTGACTGGCGAGCGTGCTCAGTTGCACGGTGACGTCGCGCGCTTCGAGCGCGGTTTCGTATTCGGCGGCAATGCGCTCGCGCGCGGTCTCGAGAATCACCAGGCCGCCCACCGTAATCACGATCGCCACCGTCATCGCGATCGCCCAGCTGCGGTTGCGCATCCAGCCGCTCAGTCGCGCTGCGGCGCCTGGGTGCTGCGCGGTCGGCTCGTTCTGGACATTCGGCACGTCGGGGCTCCTCGGATGGGGCATCGGTGTAGCGTGCGCTGCGGCTGGTGCTGCGAATGACGTTGCCGATGGCGTTGCATTTGCGGTGCCGGGATCGCGCTTCGCTGTCGCGCCGCCATCAGCCCGTCATCACGGTGACTCGCATCGGCTTCGCCGCTGCGCGCCGCGTAACGCTGCCGTAATCCCATGTAAGCGGATTCTCACACGAAAACCGGCGTGCGTCGGAATGCGCTCGGCGCGGCCGCTCGATAGGATGGACCTGATCGTTCAACTCATCGTTTCGGGAGGAAGCCATCATGTTGAAGTGGGCGTTGTTCTTCGCCATCGTGGCCGTGATCGCCGGCCTCCTCGGCTTTACGGGAATCGCAGCCGGCGCTGCGGCAATCGCGAAGTTCCTGTTCGTCGTGTTCGTGATTCTGTGCGTGGTGTTCCTCGTGCTGGGCTTCGTCGTGACCAGGAAGATCATCGATTAGCGCCGCCCGTCGAACGGGTTGCGCGCCGCGCGTCGCTTCGGACAAAAGGAGCGGTGCGCTTTTCGCCGATACCAATAGAAAGGGAGAGTCGCCATGCTTCACTATGCCATCGTCTTTTTCGTGATTGCGATCATTGCCGCCGTGTTCGGTTTTACCGGTATCGCGGCGGGCGCGGCCGAAATCGCGAAGATCCTGTTTTATATCTTTCTCGTCGTGTTCGTGGTCACGTTGCTGCTCGGCGTGTTCCGAACGTAGGAGCACAGTCATTCCCGCGGTCATTCCCGCAGTCATTCCCTTTGCCGGCGCATCAGGCGCGATTCGTGCGGGATGCGCAATTCCCCCCATACCCGCTCAAGGAGAAATTCAATGACGAAGCAATCTGGCGCCCAGGGCGGCGCCTCGCAATCGAGCGATCCGTTCGTGATGGACGTCAAGAAGATCCGCGAGGACGCGCGCAAGCACATGTCGGATGGTCCGGTCACGCAGACCTATGGCGCGGATCGTCAGACGGTGCTGAAGCTGCTCAACGACGCGCTGGCCACCGAAATCGTCTGCACGCTGCGTTACAAGCGTCATCACTTCATGGCCAAGGGCATCAACTCCGAGGCCGTGGCTGCGGAATTCGCGCAGCACGCCACGGAAGAGCAGGAACACGCCGACCGCATCGCCGAGCGCATCGTGCAACTGGGCGGCGCGCCGGACTTCGCGCCGGACGGTCTGAAGACGCGCTCGCATTCGGAATACAAGGAAGGCGACAGTCTGACGGACATGATCCGCGAGAACCTGGTCGCCGAACGGATCGCGATCGACACCTATCGCGAGATCGTCCGCTATCTCGGCGAGAAGGATGTGACGACGCGTCGTATGTTCGAAGACATTCTCGCGGTCGAAGAAGAGCATGCCGACGACATGGCGGATCTTCTGCAGGGCCGCGAATAACGCGCAAGCACACGCAGGCAGTGCGGACGGTGTGGCAGACGCGGGTGGGTCTGGACGTTTCCCGTGTCGGTTGCCGCGCCGGTCTGCGCCGCCTGCGTCCCGACCTTCCGGCCTGTCGGCCAGCGCGCGGCATTGGCGCGTAGCCGGCGGTCATTACAATGTCTGCTTCGGAGCGTTTTCCACAGCAGGGGCACAGAGCCGATGATCCGAGTGTTGATAGCTGACGACCATGCGATCGTCCGAGGTGGTTTCAGGCAGTTCGTCGCCGACGAGCCGGATATGTGCGTCGCCGCCGAAGCCGCCACCGGCGACGAAACCATCAGCCTCGTGCGCGAGCAGGCGTTCGACGTGGTCCTGCTCGACATCGCGATGCCGGACAAGAACGGCATCGACACGCTGCGGGTGATCAAGCAGGTGCGCCCGGAGCAGGGCGTGCTGATTCTGTCGGGCTACCCGGAGAGTCAGTACGCGATCAACCTGCTGCGCGCGGGCGCCAACGGTTATCTGAACAAGGACTGCGAGCCCGATGAAATCGTGCGGGCGATTCGCGCGGTGGCGCGTGGCCACCGCTACTTGTCGGAGGCGGTGGCCGACACGCTCGCCGACAATCTCGACAAGCCGGCCGCCGGGCGGCCCCATGAAGCGCTGTCCGAGCGCGAGTTCCAGATTTTCTGCAAGCTCGCGGCGGGGCGCCTTCCCACCGAGATCGCGGAGGAGTTGCATCTGTCCGTGAAGACGGTGAGCACGTACCGCGCGCGCGTGCTGGAGAAGATGCGGTTGGCGAACAATGCCGATCTGACTTATTACGCGATCAAGAACGGCTTGATCGAATAACGGACGATCGAGATACCCCGATGAACAGCGAATCGAACCCCGTTGCCGAGCGAGCCAGCCATGCACCGTTGCGCGTGTTGCTGATCGAGGATTCACCGCTGATTCGCCGCAGCCTCGTGGAAGCGATCGACGCGTCCGGTTTGCTGCAGGTGGCCGCCTATGCCGATACCGCCGATCAGGCGATCGCGCTGCTGAGCGATGAAGCCTTCGATGCGGTGATCGTCGACCTGCAGTTGAAGCAGGGCTCGGGCGCGCCGGTGCTGGCTTACTTGCAGCGTGAAGGGCTGATCGACTCGATGTTCGCGGCGGTGCTGACCAATCACGCGTTGCCCGCGTATCGGGAGCGCTGCGAACAGTATGGCGTGCGCCACTTTTACGACAAGTCGTTCGAGTTCGATCGGGTGATCGACGCGTTGCACGAGTACGCGTCCGCGCGCAGCGGCGGGTGAGCGCGGCGCGAGGACGCCGGGCCAGCGACCCCAGCCACTAACCCAACACTTCCGCGCGCGCCGGCAAGCGCAGATGGTTCCACGCCGCGAGTGATGCGAACACGATGCCGGCCACACTGACGCCGAGCCATCCGAAGGCCGGCCAGACGGCCGCGCCGACCGCCGAGCCGAGCGCTCCGCCGATGAAGTACGCGACCATGTACACCGTATTGACGCGGCTGCGCGCCTCGGGCTTCAGTGCGTAGATGCGTGATTGATTGGAAATCTGCGCGGCCTGCACGCCGATGTCGAGGACGATCACACCGATCACCAGCCCGGCGATGCTCTTCGCCGACGCGCCGAACACGACGAACGCAATCGCCACCAGCACGATCGACACGGTGATGATCGCGCGCGGTCCGCGCCGGTCGGCGAACTTGCCGGCAAGCGGCGCGGCCAGCGCGCCCGCCGCGCCGACGATGCCGAACAGCCCCGCCGCCTGCGGGCCGAGGTGAAACGGCGCGCCCGCCAGCAGCAAGGCCAGCACCGACCAGAAAATACTGAACGCGGCGAACAGCGCCGCGCCGGTCAGCGACGCTTCACGCAACGCACGATGCTCGAGCAACAGATGCCACATCGACACCAGCAGCTTGCCGTAGGGCAGTGTCGAGGTCGGCTGGCTCTTCGGCAAACGCAGGATGATGACGACCGCCAGCGCCAGCAACGCGACGACGGACGCGCCGAACACCGAGCGCCAGCCGAAATATTCGGCGATCACGCCTGCAGCGGTGCGCGCCAGCAGGATGCCCAGCAGCAACCCGCTCATCACCATGCCGACCGCGTGGCCGCGCTGCGACGGCGGCGCGAGTTCGGCGGCGAACGGCACGGCCTGCTGCGCGATGGTGGCGAGCACGCCGATCGCCAGACTCGCGCCGATCAGCACGGTGAGCGACGGTGCGGCGGCCGCCACGATTAGCGCGACGCACATGCCGGCGATCTGCAGCAGGATCAGTCGGCGGCGATCGAAGCGGTCGCCGAGCGGCGCCAGCAGCAGCATGCCGGCCGCGTAGCCAAGCTGCGTGACGGCCGGCACCGTGCCGACCCACGACGCGCTGGCCGGAAACGACTGGCGGAAGTTGTCGAGCAGCGGCTGGTTGTAGTAGATGTTCGCGACCGAGACGCCGGCAATGGTGGCGAGCAGAAACAGCAGGCCGCGCAACGACCGGTCGGCGGTAGCGGGATTGGAAGCGTCTGAAGTGGACATGAGAGAGGCTGAGCGATGGACCGGCCCATGCGCGGTCCTCAAGCGTGCCGATCATACCGGAGCGGGGCGGATCGTGCTGACGGCCGCGAGGCTCGCGAGCGTGGGGAGTATCGAGCGTTGACGGGGTGTTGAAGGGTGTTGATCGCGCGATGGTCGAGCCACCGGCGCCTCGCTGCCCGGCGCTTACATGTGGCGCGCGAGCGGCATCGTGACCGCCATTACGCTCGACGGTTTCGTGCAAGCCGTGCGAGCCGCTGGGTGCCCGGGATACCGTGTTTCAGGCGGTCCCGGCGCGTGCGCGAGACCTTCATCGACGTGTGAGCCGACACGCTCAGTCGATCAACGCGCCTTCGGGCTCGTAAAACGGATAAGGTCCGTCGGCGGCATCCACATACGCGTGATGCGTGACGATGCCCGTCGCCGGATCGTAGCGATGCAGCGCATACGCGGGCGCTTCCATCACGAACGCCGACGGCGCGTCGTCGCGCAGATCGAGCCCGACTTGGTGCGCGGGCGACGGCACCGCCGACGCGATCGTGCCGCCGAAGCGCACGAACATCGGCCGATGCACGTGCCCACAGATCACCCGCTCCACATTCGGATAACGCGCGATCAGCGCCGCAAGCCGGTCGGCCGCGACGGGGTCGAGCCGCAGTTCGTCCATATGCCCGATCCCGCAGACGAACGGCGGATGATGCAGCGCCACCACCGTCGGCTTGCCCCGGGCCGCATCGAGTTGCGTGGCGAGCCACGCGAGCCTTGCGTCGCACAGCGTGCCGGCGCTTTGTCCCGGCACCATCGAATCGAGCGCGATCACGCGCAGCGGTCCGACATCGACTGCGTATTGCACGAACTCGCCGCCGCTTTGCAATTCCGCGTGCTCGGGGAACGCCGCGCGCAACGCGGCGCGTTCGTCGTGATTGCCGACCAGCAGGAAATAGGGGATCGCGAGCGGCGCGAGCAAAGTCTTCAGATGCTCGTATTGCTCCGGGTCGCCCTGGTCGACGAGATCGCCGGTGATGATCACCGCGTCGGGACGCGGTTCGAGCGCATTGAGCGCGGCGACGCAGCGCGCGAAATACGCGCCGGTATCGACACGCCGGTAGGCGAGCGCACCGGGCCGCTTGATATGCAGGTCGCTAATTTGAGCCAGCAGCATGGGGAGTCCTCTTGAATCTTTATCTGTTGAGCGTGGGATCACGGCGCGGCGTCTCGCTACGATAGCGCGATCAGCGCGTCCTGCGCGATCGAGATGCCGACCGGCGTGCCGCGCGCCAGCTCGACCCGGCCCGCGACGTCGATCAGCAACGGGTCGGGCGCCGCGCCGCCGATCGTCAAACGCGTGCGCTCGCCGAGAAACGCGCTGCCTTCGATGCGGCCGCGCAGGTGCGCGGTCGCCGGGTCGGCGAGCCATGCGTCCTCGGGACGGAAGAAAATCTCGTGCCGCTGGTTTGACGCATTCGTCGCGTTCGACGGGTTTGCTTCAGCGGGGCCCGGCGGCAGCGGCACCGCGCCGCCGGTCGTCGTCAGCATGCCGCCGCGCCGTTCGCCCGCGAGCCGGTTGATGGTGCCGACGAACTGCGCGACGGTCCGGTTCGCCGGACGGTAGTAGATCTCGCGCGGCGAACCGATCTGCTCGATGCGTCCCGCGCTCATCACGACGATGCGGTCGCCGAGCTCCATGGCCTCGGCCTGGTCGTGCGTCACGTAGACGGTCGTGATGCCCAGTTCGCGCAGCAGCGTATTCATCTCGCTGCGCAACGTGTCGCGCAAACGCGCGTCGAGCGCGGTCAGCGGCTCGTCGAGCAGCAGCACGCGCGGCTGCACCGCGAGCGCGCGCGCCAGCGCGACGCGCTGACGCTGGCCGCCGGAAAGCTGATCGATCGGTTTGTCGGCGTGCGCGGTGAGACGCATCATGCCGAGCAGTTCGTCGACGCGTTGGCGCGCCGTGCCGGCCGGCACGCGTTTGATCTTTAAACCATAGCCGATGTTGCCGCGCACGCTCAGGTTGGGAAACAGCGCATAGCTCTGGAACACCATGCCGACCTGGCGTTTCTCGATCGGCAGCGCGGTGACGTCGTCATCGCCGAACGCGATGTGGCCGCCAGCGTCGGGCGCCTCCAGCCCCGCGATCAGACGCAGGGTGGTGGTCTTGCCGCAGCCGGACGGCCCGAGCAGCACCAGGGTCTCGCCTGCATCGATCTTCAGATCGAGCGGTTCGAGCACGCGGGCGCCGCGAAACGTTTTCGCGCACTGCGTGAGCGTGATGGGAACGGAAGCGAGTTTCATGGCGTTGTGATGGATTCAGGAGAAGGCGTCGAAGCGGGCATCGAAGCGGACTTCGTGGCAGCGACGCCGCCGCGCTTCTTCGCCGCGCCGCGCTGGCCGGTCGCGTCGACGCCGAGCCACTGCATCGCGACGAGCAGGGGCATTGTCATGATGAAGAACAGGATCGTGTACGCGCTGCCGATCTCGATGCGCAACGACGCGTAGGTGTCGGCGAGGCCGACGGGCAGCGTCTTCGTATCGGGCGTGTGCAGCATCCACGTGAGGTTGAATTCGCCGATCGACAGCGTCAGCACCGCCAGCGCGCCCGCCACGATGCCTGGCCGCGCGTTCGGCAGCACGATCGTCACGAAGCGTTGGAAGAAATTTGCGCCGAGACTCGCCGCGCCTTCTTCGAGCGTGCGCAGATCGCTGCTCGCGCAGATCGCGGCGACCGCGCGCACCATGAAGGGCAGCGTGAACACCACATGCCCGACGACGATGAACGCGGCGCTCATGCGGAACCGCGTGAAGCCGCCGTAGACCACCAGCAGCGCAAGCGCCGACGCGAGACCGGGCAGCGCGATCGGCAGCACGAGACACTCTTCGACGATGCGCGAGAGCCGCGTCTTGCTGCGCGCGAGCACATAGCCCGCGGGCACGCCGGTCAGCAGCGTGATGAGCAGGGTCGCCGCCGCCACTTCGAGCGACAGCCACACCGAGCCGTGATATTGCGCCCACACTTCGACGAGCCAGCGCAGCGTGAGTCCGCTGGAGAGGCCCTTGAAATAGTTGACCGTGAGCCCCGCCATGATCGACATGACGACCGGCACGATCAGAAACGCGCACAGCAGCAGCGTGACGAGCCATTGACCGGCGGCGAGCCAGGTGCGCGTGGCGGGCATGCGCAAGCGCGAGCGTGCGCTGGTGGGTGCGTGGATCGCGGACCGCGCAGAGGCTGTGATGGAGTTCATCGAAGTTTCATCTTCGGATTTGGAAGCGCCGGGACTGGACATGCCGCTCATGCGCTGGCCGCCACCGCCGCGCCGCTCACGCTGCGCGCGAACGCCAGCACGGCCCACGTGACGATGCCAAGCAGGATCGAAAGTCCGGCGGCCGTCACCATGTTCGCGTTGAGCGTGAACTCGGTGTAGATGGTCATCGGCAGCACGTCGATGTCGGTGGCGAGCGTAAAAGCCGTGCCGAACGCGCCCATCGCGGTCGCGAAACACACCGCGCCCGCCGCGATCAATCCCGGCGACAGGGCGGGCAACACGATGTCGCGCGAGATCCGCCACGGCGACGCGCCGAGCGAGCGTGCCGCTTCTTCGAGCGACGCATCGAGCCTGGTCGCCGACGCCATCACGGTGACGATCACGCGCGGAATCGAGAAGTACAGATAGCCGAGAAAGAGGCCGCTCATCGAATACGCAAACACCCAGCGGTCACCGGTCAGCTTCAGCGAGAGCGCGCCGATCAATCCCTGGCGCCCCGCCAGCATGATCACCATGAAGCCGACCACCACGCCGGGAAACGCGAGCGGAAACGTCAGCAGCGCGAGCAGCGTGCGCTTGAACGCAAACTCGCGGCGCGCGAGCAGCAGACCGGCGATCACCGACAACACCAGCGTCGCGGCCGTGACCGCCGCGGACAGCGCGACGGTCGCGCTGAGGCTCGACAGGTAGCGCGGATTCGTCAGCATCGCGCGATAGGTGGCGAACGCGTGGCCGTCGCCGCTCAATTGCGCGAGGGCGGCCATCGGCAGCAGCCAGAACGCGAGGAACACCGCCAGCGCCGGCGCGATCAACGCGATGCGCCAGCGCAGCGGGAACGTGATGTCGTTCAATGCATCACCTGCAAATAGCGCTCGCCGAAGCTCGCCTGCTTCCCGGCCATCTTGCCGAAGTCGACGGGTTGGGCGCGAGCGTAATCGCTGGCCGGCAGGAATTTCGCGGCGGCCTGCGCGCTCATCGCGGTCGCGCGGACCGGGCGCAGATAGGCGTCGGCCCACAGCTTCTGGCCTTCGTCGGACAGCACAAAGTCGAGCACCTTCTTGCCGTTGTCTGCGTGCGGCGCGCCTTTCACGAGGCTCATCACATACGGCACCGAGATCGTGCCTTCTTTCGGAATCACGAATTCGACGTTTGCGTGATCCTTGTACTTCGCGCGGTACGCGTCGAAATCGTAGTCGAGCAGGATCGGAATCTCACCGGACATCACCCGTGCGTACGCGGTCTGCTTCGGCACGATCGGCGCATTGGCCTTCAGCTTGCGAAACCAGTCGAGGCCAGGCTCGAAGTTATCGAGCGTGCCGCCGAGCGCCTGGTTCACCGCGACCGCGCCCGCATAGCCGACGAACGCGCTCGACGGGTCGAGGTAACCGATCATCCCTTTATATTCCGGCTTGAGCAGGTCGGCCCACGAGCGCGGCACCGGCTTGCCTTCGAGCGCATCCTTGTTGACGAAAAAGCCCAGCGTGCCCGAGTGGATCGCGAACCAGTAGCCTTGCGGGTCCTTCAGGTTGGCGGGAATGTCGTCCCAGTGCGCGGGCCTGTACGGCTGGATCACGCCTTTGTCCTTCGCCTGGTAGGCCGACGAGACGCCGAGATACACCACGTCGGCGACCGGGCTCTTCTGCTCGGCCATCAGTTGTGCGATCGACTGGCCGGAGTTCTTGTTGTCGAACGGTACGCGAATGCCGGTCTTCTGCTGGATCGCCTTGATCTGGCCCGCCCAGTCGGCCCATTCGGGCGGGCAGTTGTAGCAGATCGCGGTTTCGTCGGCATGGGCCGCTTGCGGTGCGACCGTGACAAGCGCCGCGCCGGCGACGATCATGACGTGCGCAAGCCGGCGCCACAGCGGTGTGAGCGACGAAGCAAAGCGTGAGGATGAGCGGATCACTGCGGGTCTCCTGGTGAAAGAAGAGAGCGGGTGGTTCGTGGGTCGACTAATGGGGGCGAGTCGCTTTGATGCTGTGCGAAACGGCTGGGCGCAGGGTTTGTGCAACTCATGCCGTTCACGCAATCGATGTAACTCTTGCGGCGTGCCTGCGCCAACGGCTACTCGATCGCCGCCGAAACTCGCGGCAGCGAGGTTTCGGTACAGTTCGAAATCGCCGCGATGGTCGCGCCTTCGCGCAAGCTGTGCGGCAAGGTCAGCGAGAGCGACGGCTTGCCGCCGGCATCGTCGTTGCCGGTGACGCGCGCCAGCAGACGCCGCCAGGCCGCACAGCCGATTTCGCGATTCGGCGCGCAAATGCTCGCGAGCGGCGGCGACAACAACTCGCCCATCGCGAGGCCGTCGAAGCCGAGAATCGACATGTCATGCGGTATGCGCAGCCGCGCGCGGCGCAGGCCGCGCATCACGACCATCGCGAGCAGGTCGTTGCTGCAGAAGAGCGCGGTCGGGCGATTCGGTCCGCTCGTCAGATGCGCGAGCACGGACGGCTGCAGTTCTTCCGCGTTGAAGTCGACTTCGAGGGCCGGTGCGGGGGTGAGGCCGGCTTGCTGCATCGCCTGGGCGTAGCCGAGATGACGCTGGCGCGCGCGGTCCGACGCGGCCAGCGTGCCGGCGAGCATCAGGATGCGCCGGTGGCCGTGCGCGATCAGCTGACGCACGCCGTCATATGCGGCGAGCCGGTTGTCGACCGAGACCGACGGCCGCCGCACGGTATCGTTGTGCATCAGCACGTAGAGCAGGCCGGCGCGGTCGAGCTCGTCGAGCAGCGGATGCGTGTCGGCATCGGTGACGGTCAGGATCAAGCCTTCCACGCGCTGTTCGCGCAACGTTTCGATCGCGTGGCGTTCGCGGTCCGCGTCGTACTGGGTGGTCATCAGCATGAGGCGGTAGCCTTGCGCCGACGCGAGTTCGTCGATGCCCTGCAGACATTCGGCGAACACCGGATTGGCGAGCGTCGGCAGCACCACGCCGATCAGCCGTGTGCGCTCGCCGCGCAACTGGCGGCCGAGCGGGCTGGGACGAAAGTTCAGCGCGTCGATGGATTGACGCACCTTGTCGAGCGTGACGGGGTTCACGGTGTGCGGCGCGTTGATCGCGCGCGAGACCGTGGCGATGGAAAAGCCCGCGTGGGCGGCGACATCTTTGATCGTCGGGATCATGGGTTTCCGCTCTGGCTGTAAACGTTTTCGTGAGCGGATTATCGGGAACGTTTGTGACTGCCGGATGACTTCGGTTTCGATCGAGGCGCGGCGGCGCACGAGGAGTTGCGGCGCGGTTGCAGGTCGGCTAGCCACGGCGATGCCACGGTTTGGTGCGCTCGCCGGGCGATGGTAGAATTCGCGACCGCGCGCGATTGCGGCCCCTGCCGGGGTGATGAAATTGGTAAACATAGCGGACTTAAAATCCGCCGCTTCACAGCTTGCCGGTTCGAGTCCGGTCCCCGGCACCAGGGCACATTTTGACGGCACGCAACGCAACGCAACGCAATGCCGTGAAACTCAAGCCAGATAAGGCTTTCCGGGCTTTCCGTCAGTCGACCTTGAATGACGGCGCGCAACGCGACAGAACGCAAAATCGCTTGAAATCCCACGAAAATCACACATACTTTCCCACGCGGGCAAGCGCGCCCGCGCGCTGAACCGAAAAGGGGAAAGCTTGTGGCATCGTTTCAGAAGGTGAAAGGTGGTTGGCGCGCCTATGTCGAACGGCGCGGCGTGCGTGCAACCGGCACATACGATACAAAGGCAAAAGCCCAGGCATGGGCGGGCGAAGTCGAGGCTGCGATCCTTAACGGCACCTACCGTGCGCCGAACGCGCCGCCCACCGCCGAAAGCATGACGGTTGCGGAATTATTCCGGCGCTACAGTCAGAAGGTATCGACGACGAAAGACGGCGCGAAGTGGGAGCAATCGCGGATCGAAAAATTCCTGGCCGATAACGAGGCAATCGCCGCAACGCGCCTGAGCGAATGCACGTCACAGCAGTTCGCCGACTGGCGCGATGCGCGGCTCGAACATGTGAGCAGCGCGACCGTGATCCGCGAAATGAACCTGTACTCGAACATTTTTTGCGTCGCGCGCGATGAATCGAAACTGATTGAGAAAAGCCCATTGTCGGGCGTGCGCCGTCCGAAAGAACCGAAGCCGCGCGACCGTCGCATAAGTGACGACGAATCCGAAAAACTTCTGTTCGCCCTTGGCTACGGCGGGAATGACTTTGCAACGATATCGGCACGAGTCGGCGCAATGTTCCTGTTTGCCATTGAAACCGGCGCGAGGGCCAGCGAAATGGTTCGCCTGACGTGGGACCGCGTGACGCTTTCGCGCCAGTATGTGCACTTTCCGAAAACCAAAAACGGTTTCGCACGCGACGTCGCGTTATCGCCGCGCGCGATCAAGATCATTCAGAGTTTTGCGCCGTTGCGCGACAAGGAAAACAAGGCCGATCCCGTTTTCAAGGTGAACACTTCACAGCTTGATGCACTGTTCCGCAAGGCACGCGACAAGTGCAAGATCAAAGACCTTCATTTTCACGACACGCGGCATGAGGCAATCACGCGCCTCGCAAAGAAACTTGCCGTTCTCGACCTGGCGCGCATGGTCGGTATCCGTGACCTCGATATCCTGATGGTCTACTACAACGAGACAGCCGAGGACATGGCCAAGAAACTTGCGAACTAGTGCGCCGCTTTCGGGCCGTGGTCATTCCGGTATGACTCGGCCCACCGTATCACTTCAATCGCCTTCCACAGCGGTCTGCTACGCGCTCCGGGCTTCTCTCCCGGCAACCTGATTACCTGCGGAAAACCCGGCAAGCATACGATGCGGTTGCGCGTTGATTCGGGCGAGCGTTTCAGATAAGCCGCAATGGTTTCGATATCCCACAGCGCGACGCCCAGGGGCACGTGCGGGTCCAGCTTCGCCAGATTCGCGGCGATGCGCGCCGCCAGTACGTCGATCGTTTCAGTTTCGGTCATGGTGAGCCCTCGTGTTCATCCTGTCGGGCCTTCACTTCCATCAATACCATATCGAGCGAGTTGGTCTTGCCCAGCAGCGGCTTGGCCTGCGCACGCCGGAACAGTTCACTGACCTCGCGCGCGCGCTCTTTCTGGCAGACGGGGCAGACGTGCACCGTGCGGTCGAAATAGCCGGTGAACCAGTCCCAGCCACGCGCGAACTTCGGCATCGCCTTTTGACGGCAGAACAGGCAGCGGAACATCATGTGGCTCCCTTCGGGTTGAACCGGCTATGCGGCTCGCGCGGTGTTGTCGGCTCGAACAGGTTGCCGAGAATGTCGATGAGCATGCGCAGCTTGAACGCGTCCACTTCGTCCTGGACGGCATCGATCACCCGCGCGCGCGCATCCTCGTTGTCAAGATCAGGCAACGCCAGCAGAATCTCTGCGAGCGCCGACGCGCCGCTATAGAACGCAATTTCCATATCGCGCCGCTGTGACGCGGTCGCGGACGCGGGAATGAACCGTTGCGCCAGGTGTTGCCATGTTTCATTCAGCGTTGCCATTTGAACCTCCCTCTAAGATGGTCCTCTCTGCGCTGCTGCATCATCCGGCGCGCAACATCGCCGCGCTTTCGCTTCTTCCTTCGTCCTGGCGTTCAGGTGTATGAAGCCTGCAAACGTGCCGCCAGCCGTGCACATCAAGTCCCAGATGCCCGCCGTATCGCGATAGATGATTCGATACTTCGCGACGTCGATGCCAGCGGCAACGAGATCGGCGATCACGTTTGCAGCGTCGTTCGTAACCGACCGGCCGCGGTCATGATCGATGATGCAAACGAATTCCTCTTCAATGGTGTAGCTATACGTCGAGCGCGGCTCGCGCCGCCGCCGCTTTCCAGCGTTCATTTGTCTTCTCGTGGGGAGTTGGTTTTTTTGAACAATGTGTCGTCACGCGACAACGAGCCCTGGCCTTCTCACGCATGCCCCACAGCACGCAAAGACTTCCTTTCCTTTAATGGCGCGCGAGCGCGACCTCGCCGTTCAACCAGTGCGAGAGCCAGCGCTTGAGCGCAGACACACTGCCATTCACGCGCACGAACGGGACGTCCAGATGCTTCGACGCGGCGTCCACGTCATGCCCGGTGAAATCGACCATCGATAGCACCACGTCAGCCTGAGCGCCGCGCGCGAGCATGCCGGCGCCGCCGTGCCCGCCACTGCCGCCGACCTGCTGCGACTTGATGAACGTGAACTCGACCGCGTCGGCAAAGGCACGTTTCACGTCTTCGGCCTGTTGATTCAGCAGACCGACAACCGTGACGCGCGGCTTGCGCTCACGCGGCGGCGTGTGCACGCGTGTCGTGCCCTCGGGCAGCGCGCCCGGTTGCATGGGTATTCCCTGCAATGTGTTGATGACCTGTCGCATGACGGCTTCCTGTATCTGCTCACCTAAGCCGCGGATCAGCTGCCGGCCGATCTTCATCGCGAGCGCCCGGATGAGCGATTCAATGGAAAGGTCAGGCAGATTCACTGGCGCGGCTTTGGCAGGTTTGACAGCTTCGGCGATGGCTTCGGCTTTCGCGGAGTCCGCCGCCGCCGCTCGCTCGCGCGCCTCGGCCTGTTCAACAGCATCGATCTGTTGCCATAGCTCATGAATCCATTTCACTTCGGCCATCGTCGTGATGGTTCGCTGGCGGTGTCCGGGCAGATAGCCGAACACGGCCTTGCGGATCGCTTCGAGCGGCGTCATGTCGGCGAACGAGGCACGCAATCGTTTGCTCTCGCGCGCAACGATGAGCTTTTCGGCGTCGGTCCAGCGCACCATCGCCTTGCGTTCGTCAGGTTCCGGCGCGTTTTTGTTGGTTGCGCGTGCAACGAATTCCTCGACATGCGCATCAGCGTTGGCAGTCGGTGCAACGTCGGGTCCATCGATGGACTGCACGGGGGGACATTCCGGCACGGGTTCCGCAGCGGTTTCCTCCGGGGCCGGGACCGGTTCCGTCGAGGAGGACGACGCATCGGCGTCCGGTTGCTTTTCTGGCTCGGCGGCGCGCAGCGACTTCCAGATTGGAATGATCGCCGACTCGATGTCCTTCATCTGGCGGATCGAGCGATGCCGGTGTGGCTCCAGCGCTTCCTCCTGTCCGCGTAGTACCGCCGCGATGCTCGAGATGTGTTCGGCGTTGAGTATCCGGTACGACGCATGCGCGACGCGCTCCGCTTCCTCCGGCGTCCATCGGACGGGCTTCGATACAACCGGTACAGCGTGACCATTCATTGATTCGCGTTGGCGCTTGCGGTCCATCACCTGAACATACGGATGCATCATGTATCTCCTGTTTTGTTACAGCGTTTTAAGCGGTCTGCGAAGAAATATAGATCGTCGAAAAGGGTCCGAGCCAGAAAAAAAGTCATTCAATTTGTATCAACCAGCAAGCCATGAGTTGGCTGAATGAGATGATGCGGTGGGTTACTGAGATCGTTGCATTAACAACAAAATAGATATGCTCAAAATCACCATGTAGCCGGGTCAAGGCACTCGGCCATGCCCCAGCAACAGGGACCGCACAGACCGGGGCTATAGATGACCTCGCCGTCCTTCACAGCGGTCACGGTCGGCGTCTCGCCGCACGTGTCGCACGCATGCTCGTAGTCCGGTTCGAACGAGTCGAAGTCGATCACATCTTCACCGGCTCCGATCCGTTCACGCTGCTTCTTTGCGCCTTTGCTCATGGGTTCGTCTCCCGTTCTGAAATGGTCCTGAGTCGTCGCGTCCCACAGATTCATCATTGCTTTGCGCTCCTGTCGAAAAAATCCAGCCACTCGATATACGTCAGAGGGTGCACATACGGCGCAAGCTGCGCGAGCGCTGCGCGATATTCGAGATATTCGAGATACATTGCGGCTCCTGTTCAGTGAAGCGGATCCGGCGGTCCCTTTTTCTTCGAGCGACGGCTGATCTGCTCGATGATCTGTTTGCCTGGGCCGCCATCGCCATCGACACCGGGCAGGCCCGGTTGATCCGGCTCGCCCTTCACCTCGTCCAGCCCGCCCATGTGCGCCTGCGAATCGGCGACGACAATCAGGCACATCTGGCCGCGCGCGTCCGCAAGATCGAGGCGCGCCGGGTCGCGGTCGGAAATCGCGAGCACAGCCTCGACCTTCTCGCCGAACACGATCTTCTTCAGGTCGGCGACGACCGTGACACGCTTCTCGCTCGCGATCAGCTTGACGGCCTGGCGTACGTTGTCGGCCACGCGCATGCGCAGGCGCTCGATGATCGCGTTCTGTTCCTGCTCGGACAGCTTCGGCCAGATATCGGGCATGACCTTCAACTCGCGCGTGAGCGCGTTCAACAGATCACCCGCGACCGTCTCACTCGCCATTGCAATGCCTTCATTGACACGGACCATGTTGTTCTCCCTGATGGATGCCAGCGGCTAGTTCTTTCCGCGCGGACGGCGCGCAGGCTTGTTGTTCAACTGTTCGCGTTTCTCGTTGAACACGTCGACCAGTTCCTGACGCTGTTGCGGATCGGTGATGCTCGCGATCAGGTCGGCGGCCTGGTCAAGTTGATCGTTGTTTTCCGACTCCAGGAGCATCGCGACAATCTCGGCGTAGCTGAACGGGGCATGACTTTCCTCGCCCGGTTCGCCCGCCTGTTCTTCCTGATTGCCTGCCGGTTGCTCAGTGGGTTGCTCTGCCGGCTGGGTGATCTGTTGCGCGGTCTGTTCCGCCTTGCCGCGCATACGTGACTTCACCGACTCTGTGCGGCTCGCAGCGGCGTTCGCGGCCGGCGCCTCGTCCGTCGCGAGCGTCGGCAGTTCAAACCAGTCCGCCGCGACGCTCATGCCGTCTTTCAGGCTGTTGTAGATCTTGCGCAACTGCACCGCGAGCGCAGGCGTGAGCGAGTCAAGACGGCGCTGGATGCGCTTCTCGATCATTTCCTTGTTGACGCCCAACTCGGCGAAGCGCTCGACCATCTGCGCGATGAACTCCGCGTTGATGTCGATCTTCGTTTTCAGCGTCGTGTCGCACTGCTCGACGGCCGCTTCGATCACGTCGCCGTCGATCACCGCGAGAATGCAGGCGCGCTTGCGGCGCGCGCCGTAGTTGGCAATCAGTTCGTAGATATCGCGCTCGTCGGTCAGCACATAGCCGCCGCCGTTTTTCTTGTCGCGCCAGTGGCGCACGGTGAACGACTTGACCTCGCGGTAGTTCGACTCGAGATCCCATGCATACGCGAGACATTCGGACACGCCCTCGCGACGGCTGATTTCCTTCACGCCGACTTCCATGTTGCCCCAGTGCTTCGCGATGGTCTCGGCGAGCTTGATGCTCGGCCCGGTGATATCGTTGCCACCGCGGCTGTACTGGTAGGTCGCTTTCTCCGCGAGCTTCGGTCGCGTGCAGTCCTGAAGGATGCGGTCCATCGCGTGACGCGGATCACGGGGTTGCGCTCGCGCGATGAGCAGAGCCGCCTGGACTTCGGCGATTGCCTTCTGCTGTTCAACCGATACGACCGCGCCTTCATGACGCGGCGCGCTGGAGCCGAACGGATTCGCAATGTCATTCATGGTCTAGTCCTTTGCCTTCACATGGCGACAGTCAACGTAGGTGGCCGCTTCGACCTCGTATGCCTTGCGCGTGATGGTCTTGCGGCGATAACCGCTGCCATCGGCAAGACGCCCGAACGTGGCGTTACCGAGTGCGGCGAGGATATGGTTGCGTGCTGCGTCGGCGACGTCGCTGTACTGCTTGGTGAGCGCGCTGGCCTGTTCCTTGACGCGGTGCCAGTGCTCGATATCGTCATCGAACGCCACTTCGGTGCCGTCCGTGCCCGGATAGAGTTTCGCCAGCAACTGGCGTGTGTCGGGACGTGAGTAGTCCAGTTCGGGTGCGTCGTGACGCTCGACGCGCTGCCAGAAATCGCGCTCGCCGTCGATAATCATTTCCGCCAATTCCGGATCGCGCCGGATGATGAACAGTTCCAGGCGGTTGCCGCCGACACATGCGGACAGATGCCACTCGGGATAGTCGAGCACGATCATGTAGTGCTGGCACTGCAACAGGTAGTCTTCGGGCACCTCGTCGGAGCCGGGTTCGCCCCATTCGCCCATGCGGAACGCCATTGCGTCGACGTTCTTGCATTCGAGGCCGCGCTTCTGGCCTTCGATGATGCGGTCCACGTTCGCCAGCATCCACGGATATTTCGGATGACGGAGTATTTCATTGCGGCGGCGCACCTTCACGCCCATGCGGCGCGCGTACTCGCGCGCAATGATGTCCTCCATGATTCGTCCGAAATGCACACGCTCGACGTGATCGATATCTTCAGCTTCGACCTCGCCGGTCTTTTCGGCCCACAACGCATAGGTGCTCTTGTACGGCGACAGTCCAAGTGCGGCAGCGGCGTCACTGCCACCGACGCCATGACGGCGTTCGGCAAGCCATTGTTCGCGGTTCATGAGAGTTTGACGTAAGCGAAGGTGCGCGCCACGCTGGGTGGCAGGTATGCGGAGCCGATGCGAACGCGGGGATGCGCATGCTTCCACTGTTCGAACCATGCCCGGCGCTGGCGTTGCGACAGGTGACGCAGATATGCGCGGTGTTGGAAGAGCCCGTTCATGAGTTAAGTCGAGTTATGTCGCAACGAATGTTTTCGGTTCGCTGGAGTAAATACGACTGAAACGAATTGGTCAAGATAATGACAACCCTTGCATTTTCTATTTGACGAATTAACGTTGTTCGGATGAACGTAAAACAGATCGTGCAATTGATGGGCGGTAGAAATGCGGTCAGCCGCCTGACCGGTGTGCCCCCCCATTATGTCTCGCAGATGCAGTCCCAGCATAGGCTTGCGGACCATTATCTGCGTTTTTTTATTGCATTGCGGCCTGAACTGGAATGGGCCGTCTTATTAGGCGATGACTATTGTCGATTCATTCCGCTGATTAACGATAAAGCCTTAACCAGATTGAGAAATGGCCGAAAAAATGGCCGCATAAAGCACAAAAAAAGTCCAAAGCCGATTGACAACGTTAATCGACTTGCAAGCGAATGACGGGTAATTGAAACGGATTGAAACAGCCTGTAACAGAAACTGGAGTTTCCGATGAAAATATGCTCAGGCGAGGCCGTCGACCAGCCGCGCACACGCAAGGTGCACAACCCGTACCGCAAGGTTCTGATCCGCACCTGGACCGACCAGAAGTTCAAGCAGCTTTCGCCGATGCCCGCGTCGGGCCAGTCGTTATGGCTCTATCTGCTCACCGGCCCGTTCACGCGCGGGATTCCGGGTGTCGTGCGCGCTGGCCGCATGGCGATGGCGGAGACATTGAACTGGTCGCAGGACGACTTCGACCGTTGCTTCGACGAGATTGCTGCACAAAAAATGAGCAACTTCGATTGGGACGCGCAGTTGATCTGGCTGCCTCACGGCATCGAATACAACAGTCCGTCATCGCCGAACGCGGTCAAGTCGTGGCGCAACGAGTGGGATCTGATACCCGATTGCGCGTTGAAAGATCGCATTTATCACGCGCTGAAAGATCACGTTGACAAACTCGGAACGGCCTACGCACAAGCGTTTGAGGCGAGCATCAGCCCGCCGACGCCGTTCGGTACGCCGTTCGGTACGCCGTCACGGAGGGCATCACGTACGGCGTCCAGCACGCCTTCGCGTACGCCATCCGTTAAGGCGTCCTTAACGCCGTCCCGTACGCCATCCGTTACTCAGAGAACAGAGAGCAGTAAACAGAACCCCAAAGTCAAAACCGTTCCAGCGGCTTCGCCGCTGGTACACGCGCGCGCGAAGGGTGACCAAAAAAGCGGCAACGAGCCTGCAAACGCCGTCGAAAACGACACCGACGAAACCGTCGAACCCTTGCCGGACAAGGCTGAGAGCGATGCAACGGCGTCCGTGACGCCATCCGGGACGCCATCCGCAACGGCGTCACGCAAGGCGTCGAGAACGGCGTCAGCGACGGCGTCGCGCAAGGCGTCGTTGCCGGACACCGCCGCGACATGGGCCGCGTACAGCGAGGCGTATGCCGCCCGCTATGGCGTCGAGCCGATCCGCAACGCCACGGTCAACTCGCAGATGGTGAATTTCGTCAAGCGCGTCGGCATGGTCGAGGCGCCGGAAATCGTCCGGTTCTACCTGACGCACAACAACCGCTTCTACGTGCAGCACATGCACCTCGTCGGCTCGATGCTCCAGGACGCGGAGAAACTGCGCACCGAATGGGTCACGCAGCGGCCGATGACGTCGACCGAGGCCGCGCAGGCAGACCGCACCGCGGCGAACTTCAATGCGATGGCGCCGCTCTTTGCCGAGGCCCGCGCGCAGGAACAGCAGGCCAAACCCGCAGAGGTCAACCATGCCAAGCATCGCATTGCTTGAGGCTATCGCTGTGACGGCGGAACTGTGCGGGCGCGTGTTCTCGGCGCCAGCCGCGAAGATGTTCGCGCACGACCTGAGCCGCTTTCCCGAGGAACAGGTGCTGGCCGCGCTCACGCGTTGCCGTCGCGAAGTGCGCGGCGTGCTCACCGTGCAGGACGTCGTGTCGCGCATCGATGACGGCCGCCCTGGGCCCGACGAGGCGTGGGCGCTGATGCCACGTGACGAGGCGCAGACGATTGTCTGGACCGACGAGATGGCGTCGGCATGGGGCGTCGCACTGCCGCTGCTCGACGTGGGCGACAACGTCGGCGCGCGGCTCGCGTTCCGTGAGCATTACGCGCGTGCCGTGACCCTCGCGCGCGATGCAGGACGCGCGCCGCACTGGCAGGTGTCGTATGGCACCGATCCGCATGGCAGGCTGCTCGCATTGCTTGAGGCCGCCGACCGTGGTCGCATCACGCGCGAACAGGCGCACCGTTTCGCGCCTCACGAACTGCCCACGCCCGCCGGATTGCAGCTACTCGAAAAGGCGGGTGTCAAGGTCAAGCGCATCGGGAGCAAACCATGAGCATCCACGAAACGCACCACTTCAACTGCCTCAATGAAGCGGAACACGAACGGCTCGCGCTGCTTGCCGAGGAAATGGCCGAAGCGATCCACGCAATCGGGAAGATTCTGCGTCACGGGTATGAGAGCCGCAATCCGCTGATGCCGCGGGGCCCGACGAACCGCGACTGGCTCGAACAGGAAATGGCGCACGTCTATGTCGCTGCACGCCTCATGTTCGACGCGGGCGATATCCGCCGCGTGGCGTGTGCCGAGCATGAGTCGATCAAACAGGAATCGCTGCACCGTTACATGCATCATCAACCGAGGCCGCACTGATATGACACCACTCAGGTTCAAGACCGCGTTCGATGCGCAACCCGCCATTGCCCGCAAGCTGTTTGATTTCGTTCCGATTCAGGATGCGTGGCCCGTCAACAAGATCATCAGCGAGATGATGCGCGCCGGTATTCCGCGCGTGGATGTGAAAACGGCCGAGGGATGCATGAACAAGCTCAAGGATGCGCACCTCGTGAAGGAGCCCGAGCGTGGCATTTTCCAGCGCATCGTGCCCCGCGACCGCGAAGCGCCAAAACTGGAAATCTGCCCGCCGACCCCTCACGCCGGTGCTACCCCTGGCACCGGCGCTACCCCTATCCTGGGAAATTCCCAAGATGCCAGCGCGACCGCGCCGACCGTCGTGCTCGGCGATTTGGCAATGACGCTTCGGCACATGGCGTCGCTGCTGAATAAGATCGCCGACACGCTCGATCAGTCTGCGCTCGAATTTGAAGATCGCATCGAAGCGGTCGAAAAAGCGGCTGTCGCGCTTCCGCGAGTTGAGCGCGTTCCTGAAAGAGTTCTAGCGCCATGACGCTCACGGCGATCCGCTTCGTTGTACCCGGTCAACCTGTCGCCAAGGGGCGCGCACGCGCGCGCCTCTCACGCACGCGCGAAGGTCGCGACTTCATCCAGCAGTACACGCCTGCCGACACGCGCGCGTATGAACGCAGTGTGGCCTTCGAGGCAAAGATCGCGATGGAACGGCGCACGCCGATTACCGGCGCACTGGTGCTGATCGTGCATGCGTATTTCGGCATTCCGGCTTCATGGCCTCAGTGGAAACAGCGTGAAGCGCGCTCCGGTCTCGTTGTGCCGACCGGGCGCCCTGACTGGGACAACATCGGGAAAATCTGTTCGGACGCGATGAACAAGGTTGTGTATCGCGATGACAGCGCGATTGTCGACGCCTGTGTGCGCAAGCGTTTTTCGCGTGACCCGCGCATTGAAATCGAGGTACGCACGCTCAATCCGCTGCGGCGCGAAGAACCTGAACTGCTCGATGAGAACATGGTGAGCGAAACATGAGCGGCGTCTTTCTCAGCGTGCCCGTTGCACTTCACGTTGCGTACATGATGCCCGCCTATCCGAACGCGCCCGAATCCCTGCTTGCGAAGGTCCAACGCATGAAGGTGCGCAAGGGCGACGTGTGGCGTTATTCGCGTCCGAAGGTAGTGTTTTTCGAGTCGCTGAACGCGCTCGAAATCCGCGCGCAATGCACACTGATTCGTGAGAAGGTCGCGCGTTGCCTGCAACACCCGGAGTGCACCGTGATCCGCGCGCGCTACGGGCTCCTCGAATACGAGGACGTCAACGGCGAGCGTCGCTTTGCCTTCAGTCACGATCTGGCCGACGCGTTCGACGCACTCAGCCAGTGGCTCGCGCCGTCTTTCGACCGACTCGACGCCGACGTGCGCAGACTGCTCGTCGCCTACGCATTCACCGATAGTCGGCGCACGAAAATCACGTTGCGCCGCATTGCCGCCGAGCACGGCCATTCGCATGTCTACTACCACCACTACTACCACGCGATCGACGAGCGGCTGACTGCCGTCGAAGTGCGCGCGCTCGATCTGCTCACGCCGTTACTCGCCGACCGTGGCACCTGCAATGGTGAACCGGTCGTCGAAGTCGTCACTAGCTAGCGAGAAAACATTTGGCGAGACGGATGGCTGCTCTCCGGCGATGCGACAGGCGCTAGATGTGAGCGCTCGCTACGATCGGAGAACCTCGGTAGGTGCCGACGCGTTCTCTGCGGCCCGCTCATCAGCTGACGCGTTCTGGTGTTTGACCGCTGTATCGCGTAGGAGATCAATCAGCTTCTTATAATCTGCCGCGTTTTCAATCATAGCGAACTTAGAGCGCGCAACTAAGCGTTCTTGCTCGCTTAGCAGGGGGGCGACCATCTCAAGCAGATGATCAAAACGACGAATGTAGCTTATGAGCAAGGAAGTTCGCGTAAAACGATACAGCGCCAATATCACGAAGTATCCGGCGATTGAAACGACCGTCCGGGGGACCCAATGCGAAGTTGAAATCCCCGCGGCCGTACGATCTGAGCCATACAGTTCGGCAAGGATAAGTCCGATTTGACCGCAAGCGGCGAAGTATGCAGCACACCAAAAGGCAACTGCGGGATGCAAATAGCTCCGCCTTGCCACCGCCTCAAAAAATCTTGTCTGGGCTCGTCGCGATCCCAGAGTAACGAGCTTCATAGTGGCGTTTCGAACTCTGTCGGCAGTGCCGATAAGCAGCGGTTTCGCAATAAAATCCCAAAATGCACTGCCGGCCGCCGGCACCAAAAAAAGCGCTACAAGCGCTGTTAGCCATTGTCCCCAACCAGTCGGAAATGAAAACATTTTTTATCTCACTTGAGTGTTAGCGCATTTTCTTGGTACGAGTGTGTGAAGACCTTCGCACCGGTCGACGGTTACCGCCCTCAAGGCAGCGTAGCGTAGTTGAATATCTCAGAAGGCGGAAGACGACGTGCTCATCGTGGGCTACGTGAATTGCGACAAACAGAATGAGCTAGGCTGCAGGTTTTTTGCACGCTATGACCATGGAGCGCTCATGGGTGTGTGCCCCAGAGAACCCCCCCGAACCTCCGGAGAATCCGCCGCTGACCATTGACGCGTTTTCATCGCTTCGGTCGAGGACATCATAGCCGGACGACTTGCAGAGATCTCCGGCCGCCTGAAAGCATTTGTCCCAGCCCCGCGCGAGCCCGCTGCAGTTGAGGGTGTAGGCCCTCCGGCCGTCAGAGGAATAACTCTCGTGCACGGTAGCGCACCCCGACATTGCGGCTACAAGCGTTAGGAATATAAAGGTACGTTTCATAGATGCGCCGTTCTTTGAATTCGTAGAGCAATTTCGCTGGACTAGCGGGGATAATACGCGGTGATTTTCTCGTTCGAGGTCTTTTCCAGCTTCCCACACCCGCGCGTTGTCAAATTCATGGAAATGAGGCGTCTTTTTCGCCCAATTCACTTGCATGGCTTGGTCGAGCCGACTGCCCCGAATGTCCCTCTTGAGGATGGAACGCCGCAATGACAGCTTATGGCCGCACTCGGCCCGATGATGGCCGACTCAGTGAATCGGGCATCTAGCGGCTATGGAGGCGAAGGCGCTTTATGGAAGTATCGTAGCTCTAACGCCATCTCAACAGCCCTAATCAATCCAGTGCCGTTTAATGGTTTTGTCAGGTAGCCTGCGGCACCTTGCGCGAGAGCCTTCTTGCGAACGGCCGGATCGTCGTTCGCGGTAAGGAAGATGATGGGCACGCCAGTCGGGGCCACGCGACGTTGTAGCTCAAGCCCATCGATCCCTGGCATCTGGAAGTCCACGATCACGCAGGCGGGCCGGCACGAAGCTGCCGACGACAGCGTGCCTAGAAATGCCTCGCCATCGGGAAAAGTCTCTGCCTCTAGCCCGGCGGAGCGGAGCAAACGCTTGAGGGCGCGCCGAACTGATTCGTCATCGTCGACCACCGCGACGATTTGATTGAGGTCGACCATTGACTTCGCGATAGCGCCCGGCGAGCTGGTTGTACCTACAGCTTAAGCGGGGATCAATTGATGCGCTATACGACTTTCGCCTCACAGGGGGTGCCGCACGAAGGCGAGTTGATCGACCATTATCAATATCGCGGTCAGGCAACGATATATGACCTTTCAGTCGTGTAAGGCAAAGCCTTTGCGAAAGCCTTTCGTGAAGGCTTCCGCGTGGCTTGACAAGCAGATTCACCGAACCCGTGCCCAAATCATCGCCAACTTTGCCTGCATTCAGCGGCACCGACCGGCACTTGATCGCCGCGTGCCCACGTTAGCTGCGAGTCACGAGCGTCAGATGTGCAAGCCCCGCCGCGACGGCCGGCAGACGACCCGAAGCGGCCAACGGACGTGCGAAGTGGAAGCGGCTGATGGTCAACCGGAAGCGGCCTTTCGTGTCCGTTCCGATAGTTCGGCATTCTTAGGTAATGCTCCACAAGCGAACGGCGCGCGGTGATGGTCGCCCCTGCGTCCTGACGCCGCTTTTCACCCGCGCTAGTAAGCCACTTTAAATCGAATAGAAAAAATTCTGTAAACCACTATTCTTTATGCGGGATGGCCAGCGGTTGAGAGGTATTCGAGCAGAAGGGAGTTAATAAATTGATCACTAACATATTGCGCCGCGCGTCCAGGGCTACCTGGGTATCGGTTTTGCTGCTGACCACCGCTCCTCACGCCTACTCTGCCTCCGAGCAGAAAGAACCACCGGTCCGTGCCGCGCGAGCTGAGCCCGAAACCGCCTCACAAGCCCAGGCTCGGGCGATTCTGATGAAAATGGCGGAGTTCCTTGGCGGGACGCCGAGCTTTCGTGTCGGTGTGCGCAGCGGGTACGACGCCGTGCAGCCGTCCGGGCAGAAAATCGAATTCGGCGAATACCGCACCGTTACGTTGAGCCGGCCCGATCGCATGCGCGTGGAAAGCGAACGCAGCGATGGCGCAAAAACGCTCGTTGTGCTCACCGGGAAAGAGATCGTTCTGGTCGATCTCGCCAGCAAAGTCTATGCGACGGCGCCGCAACCAGGCACTCTGGACGAGAGCATCGTGTATTTCGTCAAGGATCTCGGCATGCGCCTGCCGCTCGCGGCGCTCCTGTTGAACCGGCTGCCTGAAGAATTGCAAGCCCGGGTACGGTCGGTGGACTATGTGGAGAAGACGAGTATCTACGGCACTGCGTCCTATCATCTAGCCGCGCGTACCGACACAGTGGATTTTCAGGTGTGGATAGCAGATGGCGACAAGCCTCTGCTGCAGCGGATCGTACTGACTTACAAAAAGGCGGTGGGCCAGCCTCAGTTCTGGGCGGAATTTGTCGACTGGAATCTTGCCCCCCAGCTTAACGATGCGACATTCTCGGCACAGATTCCCGATGGCCTGCAAAAAGTCGCGTTCGCAGCGCAGCTTCCGCGTGCGTCGCCCACGGCTCGCCAGTCGTCTGCGAAGAAGGGAGCCAAATGATGAAAACAGGATCATGGGATCGTGCCGTCACGGCACTCGTCGCCGCAGTATTCGCGCTGGGCTTGATGAATCAGGCGGAGTCACGAGGCGAGAGAGGCGGTGGTGCTCGTGGTGGTGGTGGCGGCGATGGCAGCTTTTCCCGTGGCGGGGCGGCGTCGTCTGGAGGGTTGTCATCCGGCGGCACAACCGCAGCGCAAGGTCGCACACAACGCGGTGGTGGCGGCCAGCAGGCAGCGGCGCAGCAGAGTCAGGCCTCGCGTCAAGCTACTTCAAGTGCGAATCAGAGTGCGCGCCAGAGTTCGGCGAGTTCGATGCAGGCAACCTCCAGCCAGAATCAGGCGAACCGCCAGCAGAGCACGAGCGGGAACCAGGCCCAGCGCCAGGCTACGTCGAGCCAGAACCAGAGCACGCGACAGACCGCCGCGGCTCAAACGACCAGCCAAAACCAGAGTACGCGTCAATCCACCGCTAAGGAGATGCAGAACACGCGTGCTACGAACGTGACCAACGTGCAGAACAACTACTCGGGCGGTTGCTACGACTGCAACTCGGACTGGGACGGCGGTTCTGCGGCGGCCGGATTTGTGGCCGGGGCAATGGTGGTCGGTGCGGCCGCTGCCGCAACCACACCGCCACCCGCTACCACCACCGTCGTCGCTGCGCCTGCGCCTGTCGCGCCGCCGTGCAACGTCGCCCCCATCGCCGTTAAGGACGTGCCGTACTATAAGTGTGGCGCGACTTGGTACGCGACGGGATATGGGAGCGGCGGCGTGGTGTACACGCAAGTTCCGCCACCGCCCGGATACTGATCGCGGTAGCCTCGCGGCACGACCCGGCGATTGACCGTTAGCCGGGACGGAGCCGACGTTCGAATGTCAGCACGAAAGCCGCGTGCTGCCGCACGCAGGAAACTCTTGTTGCCCGACCCGTTGAGGTCCTTTCTACAACTCAGGCATACGGTTACGCCCAACGCGGAGGCGAAAAGGGCCGTCGATTATGCCCGTTTTCTTGACATCTTTTAACAAACAGCCTATGAATATGCCAACTCTCGGAAAGTCCGCTTCAACTTAAGCCCGCCGCTGCGCGGGCTTTTCTTTTTTGGAGTCGCGAATGCCCGCACGTGCGCACCGCCCATGCCGTCATCCGGGTTGCCCGGCACTTGTGAGGGTGCGTCACGGTCTGTGTCCGGACCATCTGAAATCGGCGCGCAAACGCGCGGACGAGCAGCGGGACAGTTCTGCCGAAAGAGGGTATGGCGCTGCATGGCGCAGGGCACGCGCGGCGTTCCTGCGTCTGCATCCCGTGTGCGAATGCGATGAATGCCGCGCTCAACACCGGCTGCTACCCGCGTCCGTGGTCGATCACCGCGTGCCGCACCGTGGTGACATGCGCGTGTTCTGGGACCAGTCCAACTGGCAGGCGCTCGCCAAGCGCTGCCACGACCGCAAGACGGCCACGCACGATGGTGGCTTTGGCAATGCCCTGCGCTGAAGGGCGCGCGCGGCAAATCACGCTTCATCGATTGTGCCGCATCTCAGATCATCCGATGTCGCATGAGTAGCCATAGGATGATGCACGGGAGGGCTTCGAATCCTCAGACGAATCAGCGCCGACGACCGCGCCCGGAGCCTTGAATTTTCGGCCGCGCTATTTGAACGGTCCATTAGACGACTAGGGAAAACGTGAAAACGCCCGCATGGCCAGCCGATCAGGTTGAACGTCGAGCCCTGGAGCATCTGATTCCGAACGCGCGCAACGCCCGCACGCACAGCGATGCGCAGGTTGCGCAGATTGCTGCGTCGATGCACGAATGGGGATGGACAAACCCGGTGCTGGTCGACGAGGACGGCACGATCATCGCCGGACATGGGCGCATTCTCGCCGCGCGTGTGCTCGGATGGTCCGAGGCCCCTGTGATGGTTGCACGCGGTTGGACGCCGGCGCAAAAGCGCGCCTACATGATCGCGGACAACCGTCTCGCCGAGAACGCCGGATGGGACGCGAAACTGCTGACGGTGGAAATGCAGGACTTGAGTGCGGAAGGATTCGACCTCGGGCTGATCGGTTTCTCGGATCGCGACCTCGAATCGATGATGGCGCCGGTCGCGGGCGACGAGGAGGGCATCGACGAGGTATCGGGCGACCTGCCCGGTGCGCATGCGCTGAAAGACGACATGAGCTTTCCGAGCGACCTGCCGTGGAACATCCCTGAATTCCGCCGCGACATGCTCGCGGACATTCCGGCCGGTCTGGATTCGTGGGCTGGCCGCGATGCGACGCCCGATGACGGCAAGACGCACTGGCTCTGGCAGTGGCGCTCCGACTCGCTGCGCGGCATGCCGCGCGAGCGCTTCATGATCGGCTTCTACGTCGACGACACGCGCTTCGAATGCCTGTGGGACGCACCGGCAGAGTACGTCGGCAAGATGCTCAACCTCGGCTGCACGCTCGCGCTCTCGCCGAACTATTCGCTCTGGACCGATCAGGCGCTCGCGGTGCAGTTGTGGAACACGTACCGCGCACGCTGGGTCGGGCGCTACTTGCAGGAAGCGGGCATCGCCGTGATACCGGACGTGAACTGGTCGCTGGATGCGAGCTTCGAGTTCTGTTTCCTGGGCATCCCGGTCGGCGCGCCGGCGATATCGGTGCAGTTGCAGACCCTGAACAACCCGCAGGAAGTCGTGAACGCTGCGCGGGGTCTGGGCGTGGCGCTCGAGCGGCTCAAGCCGGAGCGCGTGCTTGTGTATGGCTTCACTTCCGCGCGACAGGTGGTCGAGGAGCTGGGCATCGCCGACAAGGCGGTGATCGTTGAGAACCGCGTCGCCAAACGGCGCAGAGTGATGGAGGCTGAATCATGAAAGACATCTATGGCAACGGCGGTGGTGGCGGCAAGGGGGAAACCGGCAAGAACGCGGTCTTCGACAAGCGCGGCAACCGGCTGACCGGTGCGGCCCGCGAGCGCGAACTGGCGCGCCGTCAGACGGCGACCAAGGGCGGCCGTGGCGTTGCCGCTGCGAAGAAGACCGCGAGCCGCACATCGGTGAAGGCACCGGCGATCAAGGGCCGCCGCAAATAACCACGCGTAGCACGCGCCAGTGTCCGCGTGGGTAGTCGTCCATGGGCAGCGGTGCCCGCAGTTCGGGATCGTAGGCCATGCCTTTCCTGATCGCGATCCAGTGGCCGAAGGGCACGCCGGTACGCCGCCCGATGACGACGGCGACGCCGTCAGGAAACGCGGTCTCGCGCAGCGTGAGACGCCCTGCGGCGACCGTCTTCCACTCTTTCCACTCGCGCCCGGTGAGGCCGGAAAGTAACGCGATCATTTCGCTCACGTACAGCCCCTCCTCGCGATGCGGGGTGAATCCGGCCGCGCGCATGGTGGTGCGATAGGCGCGACCGGTGAGCATCGCCGCAACGGCAATGCCGCAGTCATTCGCATTGATCTGTCGGACGTGTTGCATTTGGAGTCCTGACCTATGACGTTTTTCAGCCGTCGCAACGATACCGAAGTTCGCCTTCGCCTCGCTGTTGACATGTCTCCCATCCTTGAAATCCTAGGACAAATCATGAGCGCACTTGACGATCTGAAAGCAGAAGTTGCCGCAACCCTCACGGTTGAACAATCGGCGGTCACGCTGATTCAGGGCATCGCCGCGCAACTGGTGGCGGCACTGGCAAACCAGACGAATCCCGATTCGGCTCTGGTTGACCTGACGACGCAACTGAAGACCAACGCCGATGCGCTGGCCGCGGCGGTCACGGCGAACACGCCTGCGGCACCGCCCGCACCGGCACCGGCACCGTAACACGCGAGGTTCGTGATGGGACGCAAGATGACGCCGACCGCGCTGAAGGTGGTGCGCGGCAACCCCGGCAAGCGCCCGTTGAACGAGCACGAGCCGAAGCCCGCGGCCGCGGACGGCGAGGACGTACCGGAGTGGCTGAGTCCGGAAGCGCAGGAACACTGGCCGGTGATCGCGGCGCAACTGGCCGACGCGGGCGTGCTGACGGTACTGGACCGGCCCGCACTCGCGCAGTACTGCGAGGCGTTCGTGATCTGGAAACAGGCGTACGACAAGGTGCTCAAGTTCGGGATGGTCGTGAAGGCGCAGTCCGGGTTTCCGGTGCAGTCGCCGTTCCTGTCCATCGCGAACCAGCAGAGCGAGCGCATGTTGCGAATCATGTGCGAGTTCGGCATGACGCCGTCGAGCCGCGCGCGTGTCGCCGTCTCGAAACCGGACGGCGAGAACGCGTTCGCGAAGTTCGTCAAGAAGGGCTGATTGCGCCATCCACACGTCAACGCGGCGCATGCCTGGGCGCGCGGCGCGGTGGCCGGTACGCGACCGGCCTGCAAGTGGGTACGGCTCGCGTGCCAGCGGCATCTCGATGACCTGAGACGGGCGGACGAAAAGGCCTGGCCGTATTACTTCGACGCCGACGCAGGCGAGCGCGTTTGCGAATTTGTCGAACTGCTGCCGCACACGAAGGGCCAATGGGCGCAACGCGGCGAACGCCTGCATCTGGAAAGCTGGGAAGCGTTCATCTTCGTGTGCGTGTACGGATGGAAGCGCAAGAAGAACGGCACGCGGCGCTTTCGCGAACTGTACGGCGAGATCCCACGGAAGAACGGCAAGAGCCAGCTTGGCGCGTCCATCGGCCTGTACATGCTCATTGGCGACGCCGAGGCGGGTGCCGAGGTCTACAGCGGCGCGACGACCGAGAAACAGGCCTGGGAAGTGTTCGGACCGGCGCGCCGCATGGTCGAACGCACGCCCGGACTGCGGCATGCGGCCGGTGTCGAGGTCTGGGCCAAATCGCTCGCGATTCCCGCTGACGGTTCGAAGTTCGAGCCGATCGTCGGCAAGCCGGGCGACGGCGCCAGCCCGTCGTGCACGGTGATTGACGAGTTTCACGAGCATGACACGCCGGACCTGCTCGATACGATGCAGACGGGCATGGGCGCGCGCACACAGCCGCTCACGGCGATCATCACGACGGCGGGCTACAACCTCGCGGGACCGTGCTACGACAAGCACATCGAGGTCAAGAAAGTGCTCGAAGGGCTGATCGAGAACGATGAACTGTTCGGGATCATCTTTTCAATCGATCTCGAGGCCTACGAGTGGCATGGCGTAAAGGTGCCGCCCGATGACTGGGCCGATCCCGCGGCGCTGAAGAAGGCGAACCCGAACTACGGCGTGTCGCTCGACGTGGATTTCCTGCTCGCGCAGCAGCGGCGCGCGTGCATGAACCCGGTCGAACAGAACCGCTTCAAGACGAAGCACCTGAATGTCTGGTGCAGTGCGCGCGCCGCTTGGATGAACATGCAGCAGTGGGCAATGTGCGCCGATCCGGGCCTTTCGATTGATGAATTCGCGGGCGAGGACTGCTATTTTGCGCTGGATCTGGCGAGCAAGATCGACATATGCGCGTTCACGCAGGTTTTCAAACGCATGCTGAACGGCGTCGACCATTACTACGCGTTTGGCAAGTACTACCTGCCCGAGGACACCATCGAGGAAAGTAAGGTGAACCAGGCGCTGTACCGCAAGTGGGTGATCCAGGGCTATCTGACGGCCACCGATGGCGCGGAAATCGACTACGACGTGATCCGCGAAGAGGTCAGGGCGATGGGCAGGCGTTTTAACGTGCTCGAAGTGGCCTATGACCCGTGGGGCGCGACGCAGCTTGCCCACCAGATGGCCGATGACGGCGCAATCGTCGTCGAGTTCGCGATGACAACCAAGAATTTCAGTCCGGCGATGAAGGAAATCAACGCAGCGGTGAAGGCGGGTCGCTTTCACCATGACGGCAACCCGGTGCTGGCGTGGATGGTGTCGAACGTGGTCGCCAAAGAGGATGCAAACGAGAACATTTTTCCCCGCAAGGAAAAAACCGAACAGAAGATTGACGGCGCGGTGTCGACCATCATGGGTGTGGCCCGCGCGATGGTGCACGCAGAGCTGTATCCGACCTTTCCCGATAACCATCCCCTCACCGTGATATGACACCTCTCACCTACAACCTCGCGTTGCTGGTCGGCATCATCCTGATCGGCGCGGGCGTCGGCTTGACGAGCATTCCGCACGCGCTGGTGGTGGTCGGCGCACTGATCGTGTTCCTGACGCTATTCGGCGCATTCATGGCGCGGGCACAGTAGAGCCATGTTCCTGAGCATCCGTGCCGACGGCGGCGACAGCGGTGACCGCTCGCCCTGGGGCGAGTTCTGGTTCGCGCCGGTCCCGTTTCGCGGCACGAAGGACCTCAACGGCGAGCAGGCGATGCGCCTTACAGCGGTCTACGCGTGCGTACGCGTGCTCGCCGAATCAATCTCGATGCTCCCGTTCGTGCTCTATACCGAGGCCGACAGTGGCGCGAAAACGCCGAACCGGAATCACTGGCTCTACAAGCTGTTCGCGGTGCGGCCGAACGACTACCAGAACCCGATGGAATTCCGCGAGATGCTACAGGGGCATGTGGCGCTGCGCGGCAACGCGTTCGCACGCATCTATAGCAACCCGGCCGGCGAGGTCACGGACCTGATTCCCCTGCACCCCGACCGGATCACGATTGAGATGCTGTCCGACACGAACTGGCGCTATCGCGTGCGCAACCGGGACAATAGCGAAACAATCCTGAACCGCGGCGACGTGTTTCATCTGCGCGGGCTGTCATCCGACGGCATCATCGGCCTGAGCCCTATTGAGGCGGCGCGTGAAAGCATCGCGACGGCGCTGGCCGCGCAGGACTACGGGATGCGCTACTTCCAGAATGATGCGACACCGGGCGGGTGGGTCGAGTTTCCCGGCCAGTTCAAGACCGACGAACAGCGCAACCTGTGGCGCGAACAGTTCCAGAAGTCACAGACCGGCCGCCACCGGCACAAGACGGCGGTGCTGGAAATGGGCATGAAGTATCACCCGATCCAGATCACCAATTCCGACGCGCAATACCTGGAGACGCGCAAGTACAGCGTGGGTGAAATCGCGCGCCTGTTTCGCATTCCGCCGCACCTGATCGGCGACCTGGAGCGGGCCACGTTTTCCAACATCGAGCAGCAGAGCCTTGAATTCGTGCTCTACACGCTCACGCCCTGGCTCACGCGCTGGGAAGAGTCGATCCGCTACACGTTTCTGGAGCCCCAGGACGGCCTGAACGTTGAATTCCCGTTCAAGGCGATGCTGCGCGGCGATGCGGCCGCGCGCGCGGCGTACTACCACAACGGCATCCTTGACGGGTGGATGACGCGCAACGAGGCGCGCCTGGCCGAATCGATGAACCCGCTCGACGGTCTGGATGAGCCGTTGCGTCCGCTGAACATGGTCGAGGAAAACGAGGCCGAGAAAGCGGAAAACGAACCGCCGGAAACGCCCGAACAGAAACCGCCGGGCAACCTGCCCGCGCCACCGCAGCCGACCAATGCGCCGGGCGTGCCCAAGGTGGTGCCGAAAGGTGACCTGCACGCCGACATGCGGTTTTTCGCGCTCGCTCGCGCCAACGCTGAACGTATCGCGCGCAAGGAAACCGCGATGGTCCAGGCGGCATTGCGCGCGCCGGATAGCGACACCGCGCTCGTCGAGCTATACGAGAAGCACGTCACGTTCATTGAGCAGGCGCTGTCCGTGCCGCGCGACGAAGCGCTCGCGTACTGCACGCAACGCCTGGACTTTTTGCAGACGCAGGGCCGGTCAATCGAGGTTGA
This sequence comes from Paraburkholderia panacisoli, assembly GCF_008369935.1. GTDB lineage: Bacteria > Pseudomonadota > Gammaproteobacteria > Burkholderiales > Burkholderiaceae > Paraburkholderia > Paraburkholderia panacisoli. The sequence continues at coordinate 223,121 of NZ_VTUZ01000001.1, forward strand.
CCTGTTCAATGACAGCGCGTGCATGCAACTGACCCGGCTCGCCCTGGAGGGAACGATATATGAGACACGCGCTGCTGATTAATGAGTTCGTGGCGACGCCGTGGGCGATCCTGCCCGACCGCCTGAGCATCATTTCTGCCGTCATTGCGCGCTGGACGGCGGGGGAGGAAGCGGCGCCCGAAGTCATGGCGCAGGTTCGCGCCGACGCCGAGGCAGTCGAGGCACGTCGCGCCGAGGCAGCTAACACGGCCGCGCGCGTGGGCAATGGCGCGATTGCCGTCCTGCCGTTTTACGGCGTATCGGCGCAACGCACCACGCCGGTTCAGGACGTCAGCGGTTCGGGTTTGATGAGCATTGACCGCTACACGCAGGCGTTTCGCGCGGCGCTCGCCGACGATTCGATTGGCGGCATCCTGATCGACATGGACTCGCCGGGTGGCAGCGTGTACGGCGTCGCGGAGTTAGCCAATGAAATTCATTCTGCCCGAAATCAGAAGCCCGTTTTTGCTGTCGCCAACTCTCTTGCAGCAAGTGCGGCCTATTGGATCGCCAGCAGTGCAAGCGAGTTTTACGTTACCCCTGGCGGCGAGGTCGGATCAATCGGCGTATTTGCCGCTCACCAGGACATGTCACAGGCGCTCGAAAAGCAGGGCGTGAAAACGACGCTCGTGTCAGCGGGCAAGTACAAGGTCGAGGGCAACCCGTTCGGGCCGCTCTCGGACGACGCGCGCGCCGCGATGCAGCAACGGATCGACGCCTACTACGGCGCGTTCACACGCAGCGTCGCGAAGAACCGCGGCGTCGATGTCTCGCAGGTGCGCGAAGGCATGGGTCAGGGCCGGGTGCTCTCCGCACAGCAGGCGAAGGCCGAGGGCATGGTCGACGACGTCGCCACCTTCGACACGGTCGTACGCCGCCTCGCGAAAACCATCGGCCAGGGCGGCAGTCGCGCCGCCACGAACCCGAACCGCGCCGCTGCGATGCGACGCGAGATCGACATTCTGGGCGCTTAACACGCGGCGCCCGCGCTAATTCCCCGTTCCGAAGCAACGGCAACAGCGTATGCGGCCAACGCCGCAGGACGTGTCACGTCTATATGGAGCATCAACATGAACAAGACTCTCCGCGCGCTTCAACAGCGCAAGGCGCAGGCCGTGCAGGCGATGCGCGTGCTCGCGGACGCTGCCGCCGAACGCGACATGACGCCCGAGGAAACCACCGAGTTCGACCGGCTCTCCGCGCAGGTTCAGGGCTTGAACACGCAGATTCAGCGTGAGGAAGCGCTTCTCGAAGCCGAGCGCGATGTGGGCGTCGTGATTCCCGACAACGCGCGCATCGAAGTCGAGGACAACCGGCTTGCTGATCCGACGCGCGGCTTTGCCACATTCGGCTCATTTGCGCAGGCGGTACGCGGCGCGTCGATGCCGGGCAGTCGCAACGTGGACCAACGCCTGATGATCGGCGCAGCGGCACCCGCGACTTTCGGCAATGAGGCGGGCGGCCAGGACGGTGGTTTCCTCGTGCCGCCGCAGTTCTCGACCGAGATTTTCACCCTGTCGCTCGAAGAAGATGCCCTGTTGCCGCGCACAGACAGCAACCCGATTGGCGGCAATTCGATGGTGTTTCCGAAGGACGAAACGACGCCCTGGGGCACGGACGGCGTGCGCGCGTACTGGCAGGCTGAAGCGTCAGTTGCGACCGCAACCAAGCCGAAACTCGGCGTCTCGACCATGCGGCTCCACAAGCTGATGGCACTGGTGCCGATCACCGACGAACTGCTTGACGACGCCACGGCGCTTGCCGCGTATCTGCCGGGTCTGACGGCCCGCTCGATCCGCTGGAAAACCGACGAGGCGATCCTGTTCGGCGCGGCTAACGGCCAACCGCAGGGCGTGTTCCAGTCGAAGGCGCTGGTGGTGGTCGCAAAGGAAACCGGCCAGGCAACCAAAACCCTGTTGCCCGCGAACATCATCAATATGGTTACGCGCCTGCCTGCCGGGTCGTTTGGCCGCTCGTTCTGGCTGATGAACCCGGACGTCCTGCCCTCGCTCGACCAGATGGCGCTCGGCAATTACCCGATCTACATGCCGGTCGGCGGTGGCGTGGGCGGCATGCAGGTTTCGCCGTACGGCATGCTCAAAGGCCGTCCGATCTTCACCAGCGAACATGCGTCGGCATTCTCCTCGCAATCGGATGTCTCGCTGCTTGACCTGTCCTACTACCGCTCGATCACCAGTCGCGGCGGCATGCAGACGGCGACCTCGATGCACCTGTATTTCGATGCGGATGCAACGGCTTTCCGCACGACGTTCCGGGTCGACGGCGCGCCGAAACTCGAGAACCCGATCACGCCGCCCAAGAGCACGACCACGCGTTCGCCGTTCGTGACGCTGGCCGCCCGCTAATCCCTACCCCGACGAGGAAAAAATCATGTTTCCGATGAATGTGAAGGCAAGCGAACAGATCGCGGTGCTGGGGACGGTGAACCCGTCGAGCCAGGCGGCGGGCGCGGCGGTATCCGGCTGGATTTCCGTGTTGCAGTTCCAGAAGTTCCTCGCGCTCATTATGGTTGGCGCGATTGGCGCGAGCGGCACGGTCGACGCGAAGATCCAGCAGGCACAGGACGCGAGCGGCACGGCCGCGAAGGACGTCACCGGCAAGGCCATTACCCAACTCGCCGCGGCTGGCGGCGGCAATGTTCAGGTCGCCATCAATCTTGATGTGCAGGAACTGGATACGAACAACGGCTTTGCGTATATCCAGCTCTCAGTGACGACGGCGGTGGCGGCAAGCCTGACGGCGGCGATGGTGCTCGGGTTCAATCCGCGCTTCGCGCCCGCGTCTGACTTTAACGCGGCGACCGTCCCGCAGATCGTCGGCTGACCCTGTGGAGGAACCGGCGCCCACCAAAGCGCCGGTTTTTTTATGCCCGAACGACTCATATTGCCGCACGTCGGCGAGCCGGTCAGTCTGGACGAAGCGAAGCTGGCGTTGCGCGTGACCGACGATTCGCAGGACTTGAAAATCCAGGGGTTCATCACGTCCGCGCGCATCGCGGCCGAAACCAAGACGCGCCAGCAGTTATTGCATGCGCGATGGCAACTGGTCCTCGACCGGTTTCCGATGGCGGGTATCGGCACGCCATTGCCGTTTTGCGAGAACGTCAACATTCCGGGCTACGCGGCGATCTTTCCGCACGCGCCGCTGGTTAACGTGGTGAGCGTGACCTATCTCGACATGAACGGCACGCAACAGACGATGGACCCGGATGATTACGTGGTCAACGATGCGCTGACGCCGGCCATCATCACGCCGGGGTTCGGCAAGATCTGGCCGATCCCGTTGCCGCAGATCGCGGCGGTGCAGTTCACCTACAACGCGGGCTATGCGTCGCCGTTCAGCGTGCCGGTGGTGCCCGGCAACCAGATCAAGGTGACTGGCCCCGCCGCCTGGAACACGGGCGATACCGTGGAGTTCTACAACTCTGGCGGTGCGCTGCCGACGCCGCTTGAACCGAACACGCCCTACACGATAGGCGCGGCGACGGCGTCGCAATACGTGCTGGTCGATTCGTCGGGCGCAACTGTACAGATGACGGACGCAGGCGCGGGCCTGAATTTCATTGGCGTCGTGCCGCAGGTGATCCGCGACTGGATTCTGTTGCGCGTGGGCTCGCTCTACGAGAACCGCGAGGAAGTGCTGGTGATGACGCGCGGCCACGTCGAGCAGTTGCCGTTCATCGACAGCATGCTTGACCCGTACCGGATCTCACTGCCATGACGGGCGTATTTCTGCGCGCGGGCCAGTTGAACCGGCTCGTCTCGATCCAGCAGCGGGTGACTGCGCTCGACTCGTTCGGCGCGCAACCGCAGACGTGGATCGAAATCAAGAAGGTGTACGCCTACATCGAGGCACTAGGCGGCTCCGAACGCGCCGCAGCCGAAAGCGTCTCGACCGACGTTTCGCACAAGTTCACCGTGCGCTATGACGCGATCTTCACCGATCCCAAGGTTGCAGCGGCATATCGCATCGTCTACGCGAATCGCATCTTCGACATTCAGGCATGCCTGAATGCGGACGAGGCCAATCGCATCGTTGAACTGCTGGCGATGGAGGGCATGACCCTTGGCTGACCTCAAATATGTGAACGGCCTCGCCGAGATTCTCGACGCGCTCGAAGCGCTGCCGAAAAACGTCGCGAACAATATCAACCGTGGCGCGGCGAATGCGATGGCGATGGTCGTGCGCGACAAGGCACGCGAGCTGGCCCCGGTGTACTCGGGCAACGATCCGCGCGTCAGGGCCGGCCAGTTGAAGCGCAACATCATCGCGGTGCACAGCCGTTCTCTGTCCGGCACCGTGCGGCAGACGACCGTCGTCACCGTGCGCCGCGGCACCGGCAAGTACAAGAAGGTTGTGAAGGACAAGGTTGTCTATCTCGATGCGTATTACTGGACGTGGGTCGAATTTGGGCACTGGTATGTGCCGCCGCGCCCGAAGGCACCGGAAGGCGGCAAACGCCAGTCGCGCGCCGCATGGCGCAAGCAGCACCAGGGCGGTTCCGGCGCGATCTGGGTCGAGGCGCGCCCGTTCATCCGGCCCGCGTTGACGGCCGCCGCCGATGACGCGCTGAAGGCGGGCATTGCCTACTACAACCGGCGTATCGACGAGGAAGTCGCGAAGGCCGCGCACTTTGCCGCGTTCATGGAGAGCCGCGTATGACGCTCCAGGAACAGCTTGTCGCCTTGCTCGGGCCGCTTGCGCCGGGTGGCATCTCGCCGTCGGTCGCGATCCAGAACGTCACGTTCCCGTATCTCGTCTACCGGCGCATGCCGACGCATGTCGAAAACGTGCTGGACCCGGGCGGCAATCCACCGGCGGACAACACCATATTCGAAATCAGTTGCTGGGCGCGCACCTATCCCGACGCCGTGAACCTCGCGGCGGCGGTCACGCAGGCGATGCTCGGCTGGTCCGTGCCGAACATCAAGCGCATGGGCGATCACGACCTCGAAGAGGCGGATGTCAAGTGTTTTCGCGTTGTTCAGGAGTACTCGATCTGGGTTCCGGCCTGACCGTCAGAAGATTTTTTCACCAGCCCGCCGCGTGCGGGCTTTTTTTATGTCCGACAGAAGGAGCGTGCCGCTATGAGCAACACCGCAATTTCCGCACAGGGCTCGACGCTACAGGTCGCGACCGGCAGCGGCTCGCCGATCACGATCACGGCCGCCGCCGATGGCAGTCCGACGATTCTGACTGCCGCCGCGCACGGGCTTGCGCTGGGCGACGTGGGTACGATTTCCGGTTCGACCGCGCCGGCTGGCCTGAACGGTACTTTCCCGGTCATCGCGAAAACGGTCAACACGTTCGCGATTCCGCTGGACACGACGGGTGGCGCCGCGATGGCCGGTTCCCCGATCTTCACGCCCGCGCAATGGACCGGCATCAAGAACCTGAAGACCTTCAAGGGCATGGATGGCAAGGTGGCGAAGCTCGACGCGACCAACCTGTCCAGCACCGCGAAGGAATACATCTCGGGCCTGCTCGATCCCGGCCAGTTCAGCTTTGACGTGGACCTCGACGCGAACGATGCCGGTCAGACCGCGTTGCGCAATTTCCTCGCCACGGCGGCCGTCGTCTCGTTCAAGCTGACGCTACCCAATGCGCACACGGCGACTTTCCTGGCATTCGTTGAAACCTTCCCCTGGGACGGTGGCGTCGACAAGATCGTGACCGCGAGTGTGAACCTGATTATCAGCGGCCCGGTGACCTACGCATAAGGTGCGCAATGGCAAAAATCCTCAGCAAGACTGACATTCTCGGCCTGTCCGATCTGGCGACCGAAACCGTCGATGTTCCCGAATGGGGCGGCGCGGTGATTATCCGCACCATGACCGGCACCGAGCGCGACGCGTACGAGGCGAGCCTCATGCAGCGTGACGCGTCGGGCAACTACCGGGTCGATACCGTCAACATGCGCGCGAAACTGGTCGCGCACACGGCGGTCGATGAAGCGGGCGCGCTGCTGTTCGATCCGGCCACCGAGCTTGCGGCGCTCGCCGGAAAGAATGCGGCGGCCATCGAGCGGCTATTCGTGGTCGCGCAACGCCTGAACGGCCTCGCAGGCAACAGCGTGGTGGATGCGGAAAAAAACTCCGTGAGCGGCCTGCCCGGCGATTCTGCTTCCGGCTCGCCGCAACCCTCGGCATGACTGTGCGGCAACTGCTGGCCAATCTCGATAGCGCGGAGCTTACCGAATGGCTTGCCTACGACCGTATCGACCCCTTCGGCCAGTCGCGCGCCGACCTGCGTGCTGGCATCGTCGCGGCCACCGTCGCGAACTACGGCAATCGCGAACTCCGGGAACGGGCCAAACCCAGCAATTTCATGGCGTTCATTGAACGCGAACCGGAGCGCCCGATCCTGCTTCCCGACAGCGAGGCGCAATCGGCCCTGATCCTCTCGGCCGTGTTCAACCGCAAGGCAGCGTGAGCTATGGCACTTGGCACACTCGGCATTGAGCTATACGCGAGTTCTTCGCGCCTCGAAGGCGACATGGGGCGCGCCGCGCAGATTGTGGAGTCGCGCGCGCGCGCGATGGATGCGGCCGCCGCGAAGGCCGCGCGCAGCATCGAGAGCGTGGGCACCGCGGCCGCCTCGATTGGGCGCGTCGGCGGCATCCGCGAAGCCGCGAATGACATGCAAGGCCTGGAGCATGCGACCGTCGGCGCGCGGCGTGAAATGCTCGTGATCGCGCACGAACTTTTCACCGGCAACTTCAAGAAGGCCGCTGGCAGTGTGATGGTGCTCGGCGAGCGCATGGACTGGATGCACGCGATCATGTCGCGCACGGGCGCCATGATCGGTCTGACTGCCGGTGCGGTGCTGCTCTTTGCGACGGCGTGCATCAAGGGCGCAGAGGAATCGGCGAAGTTCGCCACCGCGATACAGCTGACCGGCAACTATGCGGGCCTCACCGAAGGCCAGTTCAACGACATGGCGAAGTCGGTCGCGGCCAGCGCGAACGTGACCATCGGCGAGGCGCGCGAACTCACCCAGGCGTTCGTCAGTACCGGTCGCTTCTCTGGTGTCGCACTCGAATCGGTCAGCATCGCGGCGGCCACGCTCGCGTCGATGACCGGGCAGAAGACCGAGGAAATCATCAAGGACTTCACGAAGATGACCGACGGCGTGCTCAAGTGGGCGCTGGAGGCGAACAAACAGTATCACTTTGTCGACGTGGCCCTGTACGAACATGTGAAGGCGCTCGAGGAACAGGGCAGGAAGGAAGAAGCCGAAGCGCTCGTGCTGGATGCGCTTAACAAACACCTTGGCGTCACGACGCAGAACCTCGGATGGCTGGAAAAGGCGTGGGACGGTGTGAAAGGCGCCGCGTCCGGCGCATGGGACGCGATGAAGGGCATTGGTCGCGACACAACGATCGATGACCGCATCAAGCAGATCAAGGACCAGCTTGAAGCGATCCCGAAAACCGGCATCATGGGCGGCGTGCGTCAACCCGGCGTCGATCCGCGCGCGGCACTCGAAGGGGCACTGCGCTCGGCGGTCAAGGAAAAGATGCGCCAGGATGATAACGCACTGCTGGAACAGCAGAAGTCCGCAGGCCGGGACCGGGACGTCGCGAACCGGGAGTTCTACGACAAGCTGATCAAGGACACGCGCACGCGCGAGCAGGAACGCGCGGATGCGATTCAGGATATCAACCGGCGCGCGGACCAGAGCCAGTGGTCGCCCGAAATGCGCGCGAAGGCGATTGCCGCGGCTGAAGAAAAATACAAGGACAAGAAAACGGGCGGCGGCACCGCGCACGCCGACCTGAGCGCCGCACTGCAACCCTTGCAGGCGCAGATGACGGAAGAAAACAAGTTGCTCACGCAACGTGAGCAGGCGTTGCAGCGGTATTACAAGGACGACCAGATCTCGATCCAGGGGTATTACACGACGCAGGAAACGATCATCGGCGCGCACATGAAGCGCGTGAGCGACCTGTACGATCAGGAAATCGCGATCCAGCGTCGCTATGCGGTCAATGCGAAGGACGCGGGCGCGCGCACCGAGGCACTGACCAAGGCAAGCGAACTGGCGGCGAAAAAGGAAGAGGGGCTGTCGGCGGATCGCGAAAAGCTCGCCGTGAACACCGAGGCGATGAGACGCGACACGCAGGGATATACGGACGAGGTTGAAAAGCTCACGGCCGCCCTGAACAAACTGCAAGGCCAGCCGGGTGTATCGGCGGGCGCGGAGTGGGACCGCACGCACAAGAAACTCGTCGATCAGGCAAAGGCCGCAGGTGATGTGGGCACGCAGGGCACGCTCGCGCAGGACCGCGAAGCCTTCATTGCGCAGCAGACCATGAATGACCTGAAGGTGCGCGCTCAACAGATCGAGGAAAACCTCGCGATCACGGAAAAGACGATCAGCCTGCAAACGCAGACCGGCCAGGAAACCGAACTGCAAGGCATGACTGACATTGGCACGGCCCGTCAGAAAACGATTGACCAATTGAATGTCATCAACGCGCAGATGCAGCAGATCGCCGCGAATAGCGGTCTGCCCGCGTTGATTACCGAAGCGGACCAGTTCAAGTTGAAAGTTGACGAACTGGCGGCATCGAGCAACGTGCTCGGCAAGACGTTCAACGATATTTTCCAGAACAGCTTCGCGAAGTTTATCGACAACGCGATCACTGGCACCAAGTCGTTCAAACAGAATTTCCTCGACATGGCGAATTCCATCGAACAGGCGATTGCGCGCATCGTCGCGCAAGACCTTGCCGCCAAACTGTTCGGCGTCGGCAACAGTGCTGGCGGCAGTGGCGGCGGCGGTCTGATCGGCCAGTTGTTGGGCCTGTTCGGCAGTTCAGGCGCGGCCGGCGCAAATGCGGCAGCGGGCGCGGGCGTTGAGGTCGGCGGCGCAATCGACACGGCAATGCCGATGGTAGTCGCCGCGCTCGCGTCAGGCGGTCCCGCTTACGGCGGCGGCATGTATCAGGTCAACGAGAATGGTCCCGAACTGCTGACCGTGGCGAACAAGACCTATCTGATGATGGGCGATCAAGGCGGCAAGGTCACGCCGATGGGCGATAGTGCGGCTGGGGGTCCGCGCAACACGTTCAATATGAACATCGCGGTTCCGCCTGGCACGACGCGCGCCACGGCGCAGCAACAGGCGAGCGAGATCATGCGGCACGCGCAGATCTCGATGGCGAGGAATGGCTGATGGCGACCTTCCTCGAATCGCCGCGCTTCCCGGACAACATCGCGTTTGGCGCAACGGTCGGCCCGACCTATCTGACGGTTGTCACGCCCGTCTATTCGGGCCGCGACGGGCGCATACCAGCGTGGAGCCAGTCACGCATCCGCTTCGAAGTCGGACGGCGCGCGATGACCGCAGCGGCGACCGCGGCGCTCGATGCATTCTTTCGCGCCGTCAAGGGCCGCGCATTCGGGTTCCGCGTGAAGGACTGGACTGACTACTCGGCGGACGTCACAACCGGCGTGCTGGTCCCGCAGGTCACGTCCGGCATCTATCAACTCGCGAAGCGCTATGTGACCGGCTCCCTGTCGGAGACGCGGCTGATCCAGAAGCCGGTTGCGGGCACCGTGCAGGTATTCAAGAACGGCGTGCTCATTACGTCGGGCCTGTCGCTCGACACGACAACGGGCCTTGTCACGATATCGCCTGTGCCGGGTGGCAGCGATGTTCTCTCATGGCTCGGTCAGTTCGATGTGCCGGTGCGCTTCGACGTGGACGAGATGAAGAAACAGATCATGGATCGCAACGGCGGGGCTGGCGATCTGCTCGTGGATTGGGGCTCAATTCCGCTCGTGGAAATTCGCATCTAAGGGAGAACGCCGTGATTGCACTGCTGGTATCGATACTCGTCGCTCTGCTTATTCTCGGGCTCATCTTTTATCTGATTTCGTTGATTCCGCTGCCGCCGCCATTCGCGCTCGCGGCGCGCGTCGTGTTCATCGTTATCTGCATTCTCGTCGTGCTCTATATCGCGTCGCCGTGGTTCGGTAATGCCGCACTGAGGTAATGCATGCGCACGATTCCGGCAGCGCTCGCCGCGCATCTGGCGGGCGACGTTCGCACTGTCTGCACGCTCTGGCTCGTCACGCGCACCGATGGCGCGCTAATCGGCTTTACCGACTTCGATCAGGACATTACTTACGGCGGGCAGCTATTTCGCTCGGCGGGCGGCTACACGCACTCGCAGATCCAGAGCGGCTCCGATCTGAGCACGTCCAATCTCGAAGTCGACGCGATTTTCGACAGCGATCTGATTACGCCGCAAAGTCTCGAATCAGGCTTGTGGGACTTCGCAAGCGTCGTGATTTCGCTCGTCAATTACAACGATCTGACGATGGGCGCAGCCGTGCTCGCGAGTGGCGTGCTCGGCCAGGTGACGATCCGCAACGGGGTCTACAAAACCGAACTGCGCGGGCTCGCGCAATTGATGCAGGAAGATTTCGGCGACGTGTACAGCCCGACGTGCCGCGCGATGTTCGGCGATGCGCAATGCACGACGGACCTGACTCCGCTCACGTTCAGCGGGAGCATCCAGAGCGTGACAGGCGCGACGCAATGGGCCGATGCGACGCTGACGCAGACGGGGCCGAATGCTTCGTTTGCCGATACGGTCGGGCACAGGATACCGACCATGTTTCCCTATACGGTTCAGATTGTGCCGCCGACTGGCGGCGCATTCGTCGCGACCGGCACCGTTAAGGATTCCTCGGGCGCTGTGTATTCGCAGGGCACTCCTGGACCGGGCGTTTTCTCCGTGTCGCCTACGGGCCTTTACACGTTCGATATCACGGCGGCGGGCGGCGAGATATTCATCGACTTCAGCTATCAGATCGGCTACTTCGCTTACGGCAAAGTAGTATTCACGAGCGGCCAGAACGCCGGTTTTGAAATGGACGTTAAAGCGTTCGCGCCCGGTCACGTCACGCTCGCGATGGCGATGCCTTATCCGCTCGCTGTCGGCGATACCTACACGATTGTGGCCGGGTGCGACAAGCTCTTTGGCACCTGTCGCGACCGCTGGAATAACGTGATTCACTTTCGCGGCGAGCCCTACATACCGGGTCAGGACGTGATACTTCGTCCGCAAGGCTGACCCACCATGAGCACTGCATCGCGCGAAGAGTTCGTGAAGGAAGCGCGCTCCTGGATCGGCACGCCCTACCAGCATCAGGGGCGCATCAAGGGCGTGGCGTGCGACTGCATCGGCCTCGTGATCGGCACGGCGCGCGCGCTCGGCCTGACGGATTACGACATCGATGGCTACGGCAAACGCCCCGATGGCAATCTGCGCCCGGTCATGGAGTCGCAGCTTGAAAGCGTGCCGCTCGACGCCGCGCAGGCGGCCGACGTCGTGCTATTCGCGTGGGCGTCGCATCCGCTGCATGTCGGCATCCTGTCGGACCCGTCACACGTCATTCATGCGTATCTGCCGAATCGGCGCGTCGTGGAAAACATCATCGATGAGCGCTGGCGCGCGCAGATCGTCGCGGCGTATCACATGCCGGGGGTTGTGTAATGGCACAGCTTGCAATCTCGGCAGTCGGCGCGGTCATCGGCGGCATTCTCGGCACGTTCGTTTTTCCCGGCGTCGGCACCGCGGCCGGCGCGGAAATCGGTTTCGCGATTGGCGGCATCATCGGCTCGCTCGTCATCCACCAGAAGGGACCGCAGCCGGGCGATCTGCGCGTGCAGGATAGCGCCTACGGCAAGCCGATACCCGTCATTTACGGGATGTACCGCGCAGCGGGCAACGTCATCTGGGCCGGTCAGCCGCTCAACGAAAGCGACAGCGGCAAGGGCAGTCCGCCTAGCGGCGCGAAAGTCTCGATGAGTTTTGCGGTCGGCATCTGCAAGGGACCGATAACCGCCGTGCGTCGCATCTGGGCAAACGGCAAACTCATTTACGACATCAGCAACCCGAGCAACTTCCAGGCGATCAGCGGCAGTGCGCAGATGACGACGAACTTCGTCGTGTACCTGGGCGATGAGAACCAGATGCCTGATCCGGTGATGGAGGCCGCGCTCGGCAGCGGCAACGTCCCGCCGTATCGCGGGCTCGCTTACGTCGTGTTCAATCTGCTCGATCTCTCGCCGTGGGGCAATTACATGCCGTCGCTGGCGTTCGAAGTCACGACGACGCAGCCGACGCAAAGCTATTGCCAGAATATGCAGGTATGGACGCAGAACGCGCCGAACATGATTGGCATGATGCCCAATCTGAAAGCGTCCGGCACCATTCTCACGTCCTACAACTTTTTCACTTTCTACAATGGCATTCATTCGGCCCAGTTGACGCCTTACGGTGCGTTTGTCTATGGTCCGGTCAACACGCCAGCCGACCGGCCTTCGGGCCTCGGTTCGCCAAATGGCACGTCCGACGTCGACGGCCTCCTGAGCGTTGATGCGAACAGCGTTATTGTCTGGTATGACGCCTTCACCGGCGTAATTGAATATACGGGCTATGGCGGCGGCGTCACGTCGTTCGTGCGCAATCTGCTCGATCTGTACGTGACGGACGGCAGCACGATTACCTATTGTCTCGTTTCGCTCGACCCGCTTACGCGAATCAACGGCGTTTCACCCCTTACCGGCACGCAGCTTTACATCGTCGGCCTGAGCACGAACTATCTGTACGTGATCGACAAGGCGACGCACGCGCTTTACCAGCTACACCGCAATACGATGGTTGTCGTCAATTCGTGGGTCAATGCGTTCTTTGACGTCAATATCACGGTCGGTTGTGTGCTGGATGATTCGCGCCTGTATTTCCTCAAAAGCGGTTCAACGAACTTCTATCAATACAGCACGGCGAATAATTCGACCTCGGTTATCGGGCAATGGACGGCGACCGTAGGCGTAAGCACGCAATCGCTCAAGGCGATCAACAGCCAGTTTTTTGTCATGGGCTCGGTTACGTATACGTTCGGCGCGTATCTTGGCTATCTATGGCTTGGCGCCAATCAGAACGACACGACTTTGTCAGCCATCGTTGCTGATATCTGCAATCGCTCGGGCCTGTCGCCGTCGCAATACGATGTGTCGCAGCTTACCGACCGCGTGCAGGGCTATGCGCTTACGAACCATTCGAACGCACGCTCGAGTCTCGCGCCGCTGATGGCGACGTACTTTTTCGATGCGTGCGATTCGGACGGCATATTGCGCTTCGTGAAGCGCGGCGCGGCCCCGATTGTGACGATTGCGTACAGCGACCTTGGCGCGTCCAGTTCGCTCGGCGACGACGCGAACCAGAACCCGGTGACGGAAGTCGTGAGTGACGAAGTCAATCTGCCGCGCACGCTCGCATTCAGCTACACGGCATTGAATAACGATTACCAGATCAACACGCAGCGCGCGTTTCGCGGCAGCACGAGGTCCGTCAAAGACCTGACGATGGCCGCACCGATTGTGCTCGCCGACGATCAGGCGCTGATGCGTGCTCAGGTGATGATGTGGGCCGCGTGGGTCGGGCGCAAAACATACACGTTCAGCACGCCGCTGAATTACCTGCAACTCGAACCCGGCGATGTCGCCGTGCTGCCGGGCGACAAGGGGCAGGCATATACGGTGCGCATTGTGACGGGTCAATACGACGGGCAAGGCTCGCTCGTGTGGAGTGCGGCGCAGGAAGAACCGGACATATACCCCAGCCCGTCCTATAGCGTGCAGGGTGGCTCGCCGTCAGGCTTTACGACTCAGAATATCGACTACAGCGGGCCGAGCGTGCTCGTCGTCCTCGACGTGCCGCCGCTGCGCGACACCGACACGTCGCAAGGGCTTTATGTCGCGGCGTGCGGCTACGCGTCAAACTGGCCTGGCGTGATGGTGGACATATCGCGCGACGGCAGCATCTATGCCGAGCTCACGCGCATCGTCAACGCATCGGCGATGGGCACGGCATCGAACGCGTTGCCGAACTTCGCGGGCGGCAATCAGCCCGACGAACTCAGCACGGTTTCGGTTGTGCTGTACAGCGGCACGCTCGCCTCTGTGAGCTATAGCGATTTTCTGGCCGGACTGAACGCGGCCTATATGGGCGGCGAACTGTTCTATTTCAGAACCGCGACGCAGACCGGTGCGACCACTTACACGCTTTCAGGTCTGCTGCGCGGGCGTGCGGGCACTGAGTGGGCGATGGGCTCGCATGTGAGCGGCGAGCAGTTCGTGTTTCTCGATCCGGCGAAAGTCATCAACATGACGATCAACCTGACCGACATCGGCGCGACGCTCTTTTTTGAGTCGCATCTGATGAACCTGTTCGCGAGTCAGCCCGCCACGCCGCAAACGGAAGTGCCCGCCGTCGCGCGTGTCAAGCCGCTATCGCCCGCGCTGTTCGTCGCCGGGCAGGGTAGCGCGTCGAGTCTTTCGGATATTTCGCTGTCGTGGATTCGGCGCGCGCGCGTGCATGCCGCATGGAACAGTGGCGCGGACGTGCCGCTCGATGAATCGGCGGAAAGCTACACGCTCAACATTTACAACGGCGCGACGCTGAAGCGCACTGCCACGATTCCGGCGGCAACGTCCTACACGTACACGGCGACGAACATCAACGCTGATGGTTTCAGCATTGGCAACACGATCACCTTCACCGTCGCCCAGAACAGCGATCAGGGCGTGCTTGGCTACGCCGCCACGACGACGATTACGAGGTAAGCAATGTCCAATAGCACGACGCTACTCGATCAGATTCTGAGCAATCAGGCTGCGAAAGAAGTGCTCGCGAACGCGCTGTTTGATGCAATGTCGCCCGCGTCAATCTGGGGGCGGCATGCGAGCGCGTGCAGCGGTCTGACGTGGGGATACTACGGCGGACAGTATGGCGCGAACGCCGTCGCAAACGGGACCGTCACGCTAACCGCGAGCACGACGAACTACGTCTACGCGGACAACGCGACCGGCGCGGTCAGCGTCAATACGACGGGCGTCCCGTCCGGGAAAATTCCGCTTTATACCGTCGTTACTGGCACGACGACGGTTACGAGCTATACGGACGTTCGCAGCTATGCGCCGCAGTCACAAGCGGGCGCTTCGTTTGGCAGTCAGACGGCAAACTATGTGTTCGCGGGTCCGACTAGCGGCGCCGCGGCGATTCCAACTTTCCGCTTGCTCGTCGCCGCTGATTTGCCTGTATTCGTCGCGTCGGGCGCAAGCCATGCGGCGGGCGCGGTTCCCGATCCCGGCTCGACGGCGGGCTCTGCGCGCTATCTTCGCGAAGACTGCACCTGGCAAGTTCCGCCGGGTTCGGGCGGCTCTAGCACGCTTTCCGGCCTTACCGATGTCAGCGTTACGGAAGGCGCGGGCATAAACGGCTATTCGCTCACGTGGAACAATTCAACCGGTAAATGGGTTGCGACGAATGTAAGCGCCGGGTCGGGCATGTCTGATGATGCCGTCCACTATTCGGGTGCTAATCACCCGACTATCACCGGTTTCTCAACGCAGCAATCAACCAACATGACGGGCGGCGTAAATACGCTTGCCAACCTCGCGAGCGGTCGCGGCTTCACACATACGATTCAACCGCCGTCAACGGCCGCCGCCGAATACCACAGCTACATAACGCAACCGGTCCCGGCTGGTTCTAGTTGGGCCATCATTGCAATGATGGCGTGGAACGCCGGGACGTATCAAACCTATAACAAGGCCGGTTTGTTGGTTATGGACGCTTCCGGCAATTGGGTTGCGTTCGGTCATTCGTTCGCCAATACGGGCCAACAGGGGCGCGGCGCATATCTCGCAGCAGCGGGCCTCAACACGACGCCGACCAACGTTCCGATTAGCGGCGTCCCGCCCGCCGGTCCTCCCTGCTGGTTCAAGCTCACTTATGCGTCGGGCGGCAATTTCGTTTTCTATACGTCCGTCGATGGCGAAACTTGGGTGCAGCGCTACAGCGTAAGCGTTACGGCGGTCATCGGCACGCCGACGAAAACGGGCCTTTATAACAATTGCAACGATCAAAGCGGCGTCGCTGTCGCCAACATGTCTTGCGTCCTTTCTGTGTATCACTATTTCCAAGGCTGATTCGAAAACATCATGGCAAATTTCGATCATGCATTCGCAATCGTCGTCGGCATCGAAGCGGGCTATGTGAATGACCCGCACGATCCGGGCGGCGAAACAAAGTTTGGCATTTCGAAGCGCGGCTATCCGAATGTCGATATCGCCAATCTGACGCTGAACGACGCGCAGGCGATCTATCAACGCGACTACTGGAACGCGGTGCAGGGCGACGCGCTGCCGTGGCCGCTCGCGTGCTACGTGTTCGACTCCGCAGTGAATCAGGGTCAGCCGACCGCCAAGCTACTGCTACAGACGGCGCTCGGCGTCAAGGCAGATGGCGTGATCGGCCCGGTCACGCTGGCGGCGGCGTCGCGCGCAGGTGCATATCAGAACGCGTGTTTCATGTCGACGCGCGCATTCGAGTACATGAAGGCTCGCAATTTCCAGCAATACGGGCGCGGATGGTTCAACCGCCTGTTCGAGATAGCGGAGGCGTCAAATGGCGTGGGCTGACATATTGCCGGTGCTCGAAAGGGTCGCGCCGACCATCGCGACGGTTGCGGGTACACCGTTGCTCGGCGGCGCGGTCGCGGCGCTGGAAGTGGCGTTCGGCCTGACGCCGAAACCCGACACGTCGCTCGATGCGCGGCAGGATGCCGTCGCCCACGCGGTCAGCGGATCGACGCCGGAACAACTGGCGGCGATCCGCAAGGCCGATCAGGACTACGCGACGCGGATGGCCGAAGCTGGCTTCAAGGATAAGGAAACGATAGCGCAACTGGCGCTGGCCGAAACACAGACCTATGTTTCCGACACCCAGGACGCGCGCCGCGCGAATGCCGCGAATGTGCGCGTGTTCTGGCTCGGCATCGTCGTGCTGTGCACGTTCGCAACAATGTCGGTCGGCTCGCTGTACGGTGCCTACGCGCTTCTTACGGGCGCCATGCCGCTCAAGGATGCAGCGCTCGTGGGCATGGTCGCGGGCTTCGTCGGCACGATCATTGGCTATGTGGCGGCGAACGCGACGCAGGTGATCTCGTTCTACTTTGGCAGTTCCAAGGGCAGCGAGCAAAAGAGCGAGGCGATGGCAACCGCCTTCACGCAGGCGTTCGGCGGCAATCCGGCGCCTGTGACGGCGAAGGTCGCAACTGCTGGTTAAGGCGGCATCGTGTTCAGCGAACGCGCGGGAACCATCGAGGCACAGATCGAGGCGAACCGTGTCGCGATAATCGCGACGCGCGAACTGGTCGATTCAAAAATTAATACGCTGCGCTTCGAGGTGACGACCGGGCTCGCGTCACTCAAGGAACTGAAAGCGCACGATCTCGCGCATATGGACCAGCATGCCGTACTGGTGGCGGAAGAGGTCAAGCGGCGGCTCGACCAGTTAGAGAAAGAGATTGCGCGACTGGATGCGACGAATCGCGATTACGTGCTGCGCGCCGTGTACGAGAAAGACGAGGAACGGCTCTACAGTGAGCGGCGCGATTCGCTCGCGGCGCGTGAGCATGGTCGGCGCGCGATGACGATGGCGCTCATATCGGCGCTTGTGTCCGTGTTCAATATCGCCGTGAGCGTCATCCTGCATTACCTGAAGTAGCCGGTCGAGGTAAGTGCGGACGGTAAGGCGAATACGCATCGTGAGCGCTACGGATGGCGCGGCAGGCGCACAGTGAACACCGTTTGGGTCTCGTCGGACCTTGCCTCGATCTCGCCCCCGTGGGCCTTGGCAATCTCACGCGCGATATACAGCCCGAGACCCAGATTGCCGTCGGCTCTGTCCAGATGGTTCGGGCCACGCTGGAACGGATCAAAGATGCGGTCGAGTGTTGAGCACTCAATGGCGGGCCCGCTGTTTTTCACCTCCAGGCGGACTTCCGCTTCCTCACCGGTCACCGACACATGCACCGGCGCGTCTGGCGCTCCATACTTGATCGCATTCAGAACCAAGTTGCCAACTAACTGCTGCAGGCGTCGGCCATCCCAAACACCGTGACAGTCGCCGATCACGTCCAGATCAACCTGGCGGTCAGGATGCACTGCTCGCACCAGGTCCAGTTCATCGGTCAGCTGTTTTGCCAGGTCTCCCTCGGTCGGCGCGATTTTGATGCTCAGACCCAGCTTGGTGAGATTGAAATCAAGCATGTCCTCCAGCAGCGCCTGCATGCGAGCACCGCTTTTGATCAAACGGGACGCGGCTACCGATACTTTCTCACCGGCGTTCAGCGCCACGAGATACGTAGCAGTCATCTGAATGGCCTGGAGCGGGCTGCGCATGTCGTGCCCGAGCATTCCAAGCAACAGGCTACGAGCCTGATCTACCTGCGCGCTGAAATGACCGACCGACTCGGCAAGTGCCTGGTCGATGGCCTCGTTGAAGCGGATGATGTCGTCCGGATGAGGGGCGTCGGGCTGACACTCATCCATCCACAGGCGAAGTATGCTGGCGCGCAGGGCGCGGTACTCGGCAGCCAACTGGTTGATGTCAAACCCGGACCGCGCACGCAGAACGGCGTGCATTTGCGCGGCGGTCTCCGGGGCCCCAGCCAGTAATGGCGCCCGCCCCATCGATTTCTCGCTCTGGGCCTCCCGGGTCTGGGGTGTCGACAAGTCCTTCGCCACGGCCTCGAGGATCTGTTGCGCGTGATCGCGCAAGGCCAGTGATCGCATGTTTGCTGCTGCCGGCAACAGCGTGCCGGCGAACTCTTCCCACTGCGCCAGAATGGTTTCCATGTCGCGCAGGATGAAATCAGCCAATCGCATGTTCGCGCCCGCCGAAGAAGGGGAAAAAAATCCGAGGGGAGTATTCGCTTAATTTATATTCAGTGCAATGTCATTTTGATTCTATCGGGTCCCTAAGCTGCACAACATAGGGGAATCTATAGCAGCGGAGCGCTTCCGCATCGCAGACGACCCGAAACGCTATTTTTTTCGCCGCGCCGTCTTGATCTGGAAAAGCTCCCAATAGGCCAGATTCATGCCGCGCTCGCCCGACTCCCACCGTTGCCACGAACGCAGATCGACGTGAACAAGCGCACCCGCTGCGGCCTGGGTGAGTCCGGCCGCCTCACGTGCGGCGCGGACTTCAACGGGTGTGGGTGTGGACAATTGGGTTTTCATGTGCGGTTCAAAACGACATATGGTCGTTAAGAATACCAAAGGGGGGATTGTCGCGCGCGTCAATTCGCGCGGTGCCGTAGGTGTACCAGATGCCTTTAGGGTCTAGTTCGCATGCGACGCGGCGCACCTCGTCGACGCGTGCCAGTGCGCCTTTGTGATCATTCGGGAAAGGACCGAGCAACAAACGAAATGCGCCGTCGTAACGGCGCACTGTGACGTAATAAAGGCCCGGTCTGGCGTCGGGCTCAGTCATGCATACCTCGATTGTCTAGGGTCGCATTGCGGAGGGTTTGCGAGATGGTTTCGACAGTCGGCGCAATGACCGAGTAAACGGTATGGCCGATGGCACACACCAGGACGACCGAGAGAACGACTTTAAAAATGGTGAACATGTTTCTAGCTCCAAGGGAAAACGGGCCCACCATGGGCCCGTATGGGTTCTCAGTTGCTTTGATCCGCCAGGACTAGCCTTTGACCCTGGCCGGTTCCCAGATCGGCATAGGCGCGCCACTGGAGGTAATGCCGCTCACAGGCAAACGCCCAGGGGCCAATGCGAGTCGCAAAGTCATATCGCGCCTTTTCATTGCAGAAACTGCATTTCGGCAACTCATTAACTTTCACTTCGGATGACATAACCGGCTCCCTTTAGATTTGCCACAAAATGACTGAGCGGACAAAATCAATCGATTCTTTCGGAGTGGTGTCGTATCCATCGCGCGCAGTGCCGATCCAGAGCCCTTTACCTGCTATCGATTGATACGGGAATAACTTGCAAAAGAAAAACCGTTGGTCATCCTTAAAAAGTCCTTCGTCGTCAATATAAATAACGTCGGTCGTTCCCTCCGGCCGGACTGCATCGATTGTGTCGCAATCAAGTAACTGATAAATCGATTGCAGGTTTCCCCCCTTGAAAGAGTCAATCTCGGAAACGGTCCAATCAAACGGATTAATCAGATAGGCTTTCATTTTCCCGCCCCTTAGTAAGTAGCAATAACCCACTCGGCAAGTAATGCGCGCAATTGATCCGCCGATTTAATCCTCGTTGCGATAACGTCTTTATCGTTTTGACGGTGATAAACCGTTGCCATAACCTGCTTCGATCGATAATCAAATTGCAGGTGTGCATTAAAATGCCCAGTTCCCTTTATATCGATGCAGTCCGCGCGCGCGTCATTAAAAACGCTTTGCACTTTCACGCCGCGCCCAAATAAGGCAAACGCAAAAATAACCGTCGAATGGTGGACCTTTCCGCTAATCGTTGGTTGGTGATTCCTCATATTCTTCCCCTTACCGGACACCATTGTCCGGACCCATAGAATACGACCAACGGTCGTATTCTGTATGTGATGTAGGACACCTACGGGGAAACCCTGGAAAAAGGGGTTTCTAGCTCACAAAAAAACGCCTGTTTTTGGAGCTAGAAACATGGCACAAACGCTTGTCGGATAAGGGTTCCGGTCGATCCGATCCGACCGGCCAACGGTCGTAGCATGTGAGGAAAGGCAAAACGGGCCCAGGGCGGGCCCGGAGGGTTTGGCGGGTGTATGGCCATCGGTCATAACGCACGAACGGCATGCGGGGCCCCTACGGGGCCCCGTACGGGCCCGGTGCCGTTAGATCGAGTTCGGGTTCAAGGTCTGCCGCGCGGTTGATCCGGACACACTCGTCTTGCGCGACCCAATGCCATACGCCGTTAATCGGCTCGAATGGTTTGTAGTTTTCGCGCGCCCATTGGCGGAACTGGGTTTCCTCGTCGGGCGTCAATTCTCTAAAGAGTTTCATAGTCGGACCTATTCGCGATTAATCCAGTAAGTAAATCCGTCGATTGTTTCCCGATAATCGCCGGACTCCATTCGGAGTTCACCCGCAATGTCCGCATAGGTCGCGCGTTGCGCTTCGTCGTCTGTGTCTAGGGTTTCGATCACATCGGCCAGATACGCGCGCGCGTCTGCATTGGTGTCGAATTTTTCCGGTTCCATTGCTTCGGGTATCGCTTCGGGTGCCGTGCCATCGCGGAACCAGCCGACAGACCACACTTCGACGCGTTCGAGCATCGCGCCGGCAATGGCGCGCCAGTCGACCTGGCCCAGGGCGTGTGTCAGCAGTTCCGCGAACGGCAGAGCGAGCGTTTTCGGCGTCAGTTCCTCGATGGTCCGCTCGAGCTCGCGCGCGAGGAGGACATTCGCCGCGTCGAGCTCATAATCCGCATCGGTGAGGATCTCGCGCGCGCGCGAGGCCCAGGCGTCGCGAAGTTCTCCGGCTGCGTCGAGCCGTTGCCAGAAAACCCGCGTTTCGTCATTTGGTATGATGTCCATGAAGATTCCTCCAAAAAGGGTTGCAGGATCTTCAGTGTACGACCATTGGACATAGTGAGGGTGCGACCATCGGACATAGCGCCGACTTCGGAACGAAACGCGGCAAAATCACGCGCCTATCACACGCTGGCCATGCAAGTAATTGATATATAACGAGTTTGGTTGCCGGTCCCCGGCACCATAGGCATGTTCGCAGAGTCGTGCGGAACGCTTCGTTCCCTCGTCAATCCAAGTACTCGTGCTTGATTCGCGCGCTTCGTCCGGTGGCGGTTTTTAGCGGTTTGTGCGTCTTTTGCAGCTAAGACCCCCATAACGGCCTCAAGCAGTCTTGCCGGTAGCGCGTCCCCACCCTCCGTCCGGCGCCAAAGCGACGAAATCCGTTATCGTTGCAGGACGGAAAATCGAACCGCTCACCCGGCAAAGCGCCCACGGATCTGCTCCGGCCCCAGTGTGTCCGGCATCATTCATAAGCTCTGCTTGCGCGACCCGGCCTTTTCAATCGCTCATGAGCCGCTTGCCTTCTCCAACGCCTACACCGCGCCAGCCCGAATCGTGCGGCCGCTGTAGCCAGAAGGGAAGGCGCCAGAGTCCCGGACGCTTCAGCACATCATGTGTACATTGTCACAACAACTGCCGCTCATCGAGTTATGAAAAAAGTCTCCATTATTGTTCCGTGCTTCAACCAGCAGGAATTCATCGCGGAAACGCTTGATTCGGTATTGCACCAGAGCTACGGCCATTGGGAGTGCATTATCGTGGACGACGGCTCGACCGATGGTTCAGCGGCTGTCATCGAGCAATATGTGAAGAAGGATCGCCGCTTCCAGTCTTTCAAAAAAGCGAATGGCGGTGTCGCGGCCGCGCGCAACCTCGGCTTTGCGCAAGCGAGCGGTGAATTGTTCGTACCGCTCGATGGCGACGACAAGATCCATCCGGACTTTCTGCAGCGGGCCGTCGACTGCTTCAACACGCACCCCGATACGGATCTCATCCACACCGGGACGCAGCGCATCGGCGAATCGCGCAAAATCTGGCGCCTGCCTGCGTACAGCTATGAAAAGCTGCTTTGGCAAAACATGATCGTCAACACGACCATGTACCGGCGTGAAGCATTCTTCGGCGTGGGCGGCTATGCGTCCGAAATGGTTCACGGCTTCGAGGATTGGGAGTTCTACGTCAGGCTCCTGAACCCGAAGTCCAGGGTTCGCTTTGTCGATGCCCCGCTGTACCTCTATCGTGTGAAGAAAAATTCGCGGTCGACCGAACTGGTGGCATTGGGGAAGGTCGAGGAATCGCAGCGCCTCATCTATACACGCAACCGCGCGAAATATGACGAGTGCCTGGAGAACCCGATCAGTATTTTCGGCAAGCGCATGAAGGAGTTCGCGCCGTTCTATTCGTCGCGCTACAGGCGAACGCTTCGTTACGTGCATATCGTTTATGGTGCCGTGACCGCTACGCTACTGGTCGTCGTCGCGGGACTGCTGGCGCACTGAGACTGTAATCGCCTTGCGCCGTCATTCATGCCGGTGGCGATCTGCCCAGCGTCAATTTTTTGAACGGCCCCGTCCCCCTTTGCGTGCCATAATCACACCCAGAACGTTTTTTCGACCACCCGATGGTCGCACAGGCGGCTACCTGATCCTCGAAGGTCTTTCGACGAGAAGCAGCTCGATGAATTGTGGAATGCCTACGAGAAAGCGATCGAGACGGGTGGATTGAAACCGTCAGTCGAGCCGCTGTTCGCTGACGATACGCTGCCGTCCTGGCGCCCAGGCGATCGTCGTCAGTCGTGCAGCCGAAGTCCGATTCGCTGATGCGGTCCTGCACGAGTCCATGCAAAGCTCCACCATGTCTCACCTCAAATATCTGACCGGCTACCCACCCGTATTGCAGGAGAAGGTCAAGAAACTGATCGCCGGCGAGCAGCTTGGCGCCTATCTCGCTGAGCGTTATCCCAACACGCACGACGTGCAGACAGACCGCGCGCTCTACGCGTACTGCGCCGAGCTGAAACGCGAACACCTGCGTAGCGCGGAGCAGATCGACAAAGTGACCTACGACAGCAAGCTCGACGTCGTGCGCCACGCGTTGGGCCTGCACACGAGCATCTCGCGCGTGCAGGGCGGCAAGCTGAAGGCGAAGAAGGAAATCCGCATTGCGTCGCTATTCAAATCGGCGGCGCCGGAGTTTCTGAAGATGATCGTGGTGCACGAACTCGCGCATCTGAAAGAGAGCGATCACAACAAGGCGTTCTATCGTCTCTGCGAGTTCATGCAGCCGGGCTACCACCAGATCGAATTCGATTTGCGTCTTTATCTGACGCATCGCGATCTGACGAAGAAGCAAGCGTAACGCGCTTTCGAGACGCCAGTCAGGCCGCCATCGCGCCGGCTTCCACCACCGACGCTTTCAACAGCACCGGAATCGACTTCGAAGTCGGCGTGCCCGCGCCATCGGCTACCGAAGACAGCGGCACCAGCGGATTCGTCTCCGGATAATAGGCGCCGAGACAGCCGCGCGGAATGTCGTACTCCACCAGCAGAAAGCCGTCGGCGTGACGCTCGATCCCGTCGGCCCACACGCTCGTGATATCCACCCGCTGTCCCGCGACGAAACCCAGCATCGCGAGATCGTCCTTGTTGGCGAACAGCACGCGGCGCTGTCCGTACACGCCGCGATAACGGTCGTCGAGGCCGTAGATCGTGGTGTTGTACTGATCGTGCGAGCGCGTCGTCATCAGCGTCATCAGACGATCGCCGTGCTGCTTGCGCGCTTCGTGAATCGGCGTGGCCACGTCGATCGCATGCACGAGGAACTGCGCCTTGCCGCTCGGCGTTTTCCAGATGCGCTCGCGCGAAGGCACGCCCAGGTGAAAGCCGCCGGGATGCTTCAGGCGCTCGTTGTAGTCGTGGAAGCCGTCGATCACCTGCGCGATGCCGTCGCGAATCAGCGAGTAATCCGCTGCTTGCGCGAGCCAATCCACCTTGCCGCTGCCGAGCGTCGCATGCGCCATCCGCGCGACGATCGCAATCTCCGACAGCAGATTCTCCGACGC
Organism: Paraburkholderia panacisoli; assembly: GCF_008369935.1. Taxonomy (GTDB): domain Bacteria; phylum Pseudomonadota; class Gammaproteobacteria; order Burkholderiales; family Burkholderiaceae; genus Paraburkholderia; species Paraburkholderia panacisoli. The sequence goes on from NZ_VTUZ01000001.1 coordinate 247,667, forward strand.
CGGCTTGTTCATCCCATACGAGATGTGCACCATGCTCATCGAATCCTCGACGCTCACGCCTTGCGCGACGCCGTTCTGCAAATCGATCTCCGTGCGTCCCAAGGTCGGCAGGATCAGCGCGTCGCGTCCGTGTACGAGGTGGCTGCGGTTCAGCTTGGTCGTGATGTGCACGGTCAGCTCGCACGAGCGCATCGCTTCCCACGTGCGCGGCGTGTCCGGCGTCGCGATCGAAAAATTGCCGCCGAGGCCGATGAACACCTTCACCTTGCCGTCGAGCATCGCCTGAATCGTGTTGACCACATCGAGCCCGTGCTCACGCGGCGGCTCGAAATCGTAGACCGCGCCGAGCTGGTCGAGAAACGCCTGAGTCGGCTGTTCCTCGATGCCGACCGTGCGGTCGCCCTGCACGTTCGAGTGTCCGCGCACCGGGCACAGCCCCGCGCCGCGCCGGCCGATATTGCCGCGCATCATCATCAGGTTCGACAGTATCTGCACGGTCGGCACCGAGTTCTTGTGCTGCGTGAGGCCCATGCCCCACGTCGAGATCACCGCGCGCCCTTTCACGTAGATGTCGGCGAGCTTCAACACGTCGTCGAACGGCACGCCCGCTTCGGCGACGATGGTGTCCCAGCTTTCGGCGCGCAGGTCGTCGGCGAACGCTTCGAAGCCCACCGTGTGTTCGGCGATGAAGCCGACGTCCAGCACGCGCTCGAGACCGGAGGCAAGCGCTTCGTCGTCGAGTTCGATCACGCGCTTGGCGACCCCCTTGATCAGCGCGAAGTCGCCGCCGACCTTCGGCCGGATGAACACGGAGCTGATCTTCGTGCTGCCCATCGTCAGCATTTCCACCGGATGCTGCGGGCTCGCGAAGCGCTCCAGCCCGCGCTCCTTCAGCGGATTGATCGACACGATGGTGGCGCCGCGCTTCGCGCACTCGCGCAGTTCGCCGAGCATGCGCGGATGGTTGGTGGCCGGATTCTGGCCGAAGATCAGCAGCGTGTCGGCGTGTTCGAAGTCGTCGAGCGTCACCGTGCCCTTGCCGATGCCGACCGTATGCGGCAAGCCGCGGCTGGTCGCTTCGTGGCACATGTTCGAGCAGTCGGGGAAGTTGTTGGTGCCGTACATCCGCACGAACAACTGGTACAGGAACGCGGCTTCGTTGCTGGCACGGCCCGAGGTATAGAACGCGGCGCGGTTCGGATCGTCGAGGCGCTTCAGGTGGCTCGCGATCAGATCGAACGCTTCGTCCCAGCCGATCGGCACGTAGCGGTCGGAGAGCGCGTCGTAGACGAGCGGGTCGGTCAGGCGGCCGTGCTGTTCCAGCTCGAAATCCGGCTGCGTCATCAGCTCCTCGACCGTATGCTGCCCGAAAAACGCGGGCGTCACGCGCTTGCTGGTCGCCTCGGCGGCCACCGCCTTGACGCCGTTTTCACAGAACTCGAAGGTGGACGCGTGCTCGCGATCCGGCCACGCGCAGCCGGGGCAGTCGAAGCCGTCCGGCTGGTTCTGCTTGAGCAGCGTGCGGTAGTTGCCGCCGGTGACCTTTTCCTTGATCAGGTTGATGGCAACGTACTTCAGCGCGCCCCAGCCGGCGGCCGGGTGCTTGTAGGGTTCGATGCGGGGTTCGACGCGTGCTTCGGATTTCTTCATGATCTTGCCGCTGGATAAGGCTTGGCGCGCGTGGATAGCGCGCTTTAAGCCGATGCCTGCAAGCCTACTGTGTTCCGAAAAGTGCGCTGCATACAGAAAATCGGAAAGGGAAGGGATACAGTTGGATGATTTCTGTCATAGACTGGCGTTCCGAACGCCGCTTTTGTTTGACCCCAGCCCTTGAAACTCTACGAAAAGCTCGCCGATGACATGACCGAAGCCGTGCGCCGCGGCGTGTTCGCAGCCGGCGAGCGGATTCCGTCGGTGCGCCAGGCGAGCCAGCAGCACGGCGTGAGCATCAAGACGGTGTTGCACGCGTATGCGTTGCTGGAAAGCCGGGGGATCGTCGAGACGCGGCCGCAGTCCGGCTATTTCGTGCGCGACGCCGCCGCGCGGGCGCTCGCGCCCAACGCCTCGCCCTCGGGCCCGGACTTGGGGCGGCAACCCGGCCGCGACACGCCGCCGGTGGCCGCCGAAGTGGACGTGAGCCGGCTGGTGCTGTCGACGCTGCGCAGCATCCGCGCGCACGACGCGGTGCCGTTCGGCTCACCGTATCCCGACCCGTCGCTGTTCCCGTGGCGGCGCATCAACCAGTACGCGAACGCGATCGCGCGCCGTCAGGCAAGCTGGAATCTGATCGACGACCTGCCGCCGGGCAACCCCGAACTGATCCGGCAGATCGCGCGGCGCTACGCCGAAAACGGCATGCCGGTCGATCCCGACGAGATCGTCATCACGCTCGGCGCGACCGAGGCGATCAACCTCAGCTTGCAGGCGGTCGCCAAACCCGGCGACACGGTGGCGGTCGAATCGCCGACCTACTACGCGATGCTGCACGCGATCGAGCGGCTCGGCATGCGCGCGATCGAAGTGGCGACGCATCCGGTGCACGGCATCGACATCGACGCGCTCGCGCGGGTGATCGCCACGCAAGAGATCGCCGCCTGCATGGTGATGCCGAACTTCCAGAACCCGCTCGGCTTCCAGATGCCGGACGCGCGCAAGCAGCAACTGGTCGAGCTGCTCGCCGCGCACGAGATTCCCGCGATCGAAAACGACGTGTACCAGGAACTGTACTTCGGCGACGCGCGGCCCTCGACGCTGAAGACTTTCGACCGCAAGGGGCTGGTGCTGCACTGCGCGTCGTTTTCGAAGAGCCTGACGGCGTCGTACCGGATCGGCTGGGCGCTGCCGGGACGCTACCGCGCGCATGTCGAGAAGCTGAAGTTTCTGAACACGCTGACCACGCCGTCGGTGCCGCAGGTCGCCGTCGCCGATTACTTGCGGCACGACGGCTACGATCGTCATTTGCGCCACGTGCGCAAGGTGTACCGGCAGCAGGCGAGCATCATGACGGCGCTGGTGCAGCGCTTCTTTCCGGTCGGCACGCGCGTGTCGGCGCCGCAAGGCGGCTATGTGCTGTGGGTGGAGTTACCCGCCAGCGTCGATTCGATGCGGCTCTATCGGGCGGCGCTCGCGCGCAGTATCACGGTCGGGCCCGGCATGATGTTTTCGACGCGCAACGACTTTCGCCACTTCATCCGGCTCAACTACAGCTATCCGTGGACCGCACAGACCGAAGCGGCGCTGAAGACGCTGGGCGAACTGGTCACGCAGATGGCGTGACCGCACGAGGAGACACGAATGGATGACGATGATCTCGATCCGGTGCTGGTCGCCGTGCTCGCGCAACTGTGGCGCGCCCACCGGCAGAACCCGGGCGGCGCGTGGTCGCTCGCCAAACTGTCGAAGCAGGCCGGCGTGCCGATGAGCGGCTTGCGGCGGCAGTTGACGGCGCTGGTCGACGGCGGGCTGGTGGATACCACCTTCACGGAGGAGGGGACGGGGACCGCGCGGCTGAGTGAGCTTGGCGAAGGGCTATGCGCGGAGTTGTTCGGGGATGGTGAGGGGGATGATGCGGACCCGGAGCCGCCGCCGAAGACTCACTGATGCGTGCGGCGCGATAACGCATTGATGCGTCCGCTCTGATGAACCCTCACTGACGAACCGCGGCGCACGGCATGCGCGGGACGGCGACGCACGCGCGCACGCAGAGGGATGCGCGCACAGCGAGGCACGCACATCGCAACGCCCTCTACCGCGCTGGCGGCAAGAACCTCAGCAATGCATCGGTGACAGCATCCGGCTGCTCTTCGGCGACCCAATGTCCTGCGCCATCGATCTGCACCGACTGCACATTCAGCGCGACATGTCGCAGTTCCTCGCCGACGATCGGCCCCAAGCTGCCCGCTCCGCCGATCCCCAGCACCGGCATGGTCAGCTTGTGCTGCGCGAAGGCCTGGTTCTGCCGCGCGTCCGCAGGGAACGCCCGGTAGTACTCGAAGCCCGCGCGCAACGCACCAGGCATCGCGTATTCGCGTGCATAGGTTTCCTCGACTTCATTCGTGAAGGCCCGCGAGTTGACTGCTTCGGAATTGTGGAACCACTTCAGGTACGCCAGTTCGCGGCCTGCGATCAGCATTTCCGGCAGGTCCTGCACCGCGTAAAAGCGGAAATGCCAGGTGCGCGGCATCTGCACGATCTGATCCCATGGCTCGATGCCGGGCAACGGCACGTCGAGAATCGCGACCGAGCGCACTTCGTCCGGATGCTGCGCGGCATAGGCATAAGCGACCATGCCGCCCATGTCGTGACCGACCACGTTGACCTCGGGGCCAAGTTTCAATTGCGCGACCAGCGCGTGAATGTCTTCGGCAATGTTGGCCTTTTCGTAGCCCGTGGCGGGTTTCGCAGTGTCGCCGAGGCCGCGCAGGTCAGGCGCGAGCACGGTGTAGCCGCGCGCGATCAGTTGCGGCATCACGAAGCGCCACATGAACGAGGTCGATCCCCAGCCATGCAGCAGTACGACCGGCGTGCCGTGTCCTTGCGCCAGCAGATAGTGGTAGCGCACGCCGTTGACGTCGATCTTGCCATCGCGGATTTGCGCGGCCGCCGTGGCGAGCGCTGGCGCGTTCGACGCGAGCGCGAGGCGCGCGCCGTTAGCGTGCGTGATTTCGCCGGCGCTGTGCGCGGCCGGCGCGATGGCCGCGAGCGACATCGACAATGCGGCGGCCAGTAGAACGGAAGACAGTTTCAGACGCATGATCGTCTCGTCGTTGGAAAAAGGGCGCCCGCCGGGGCGCCCTTGAGGCGGTCCGGTGTATCGGGAGCGGGGGTGGTGTGGCAAGAAGCATCCACTGACGAACCGGGCCGCTGCTTGTCACGCGGCCGGTCGTCATGACCGGATAAGAGCCGTTGCAGCGGCTCGCCGGCGCACGGCTTTAAAGCTGGCTCATCCCGCCATCAGCGATGATTTCCGTGCCGACGATGAACGCCGACTCAGGCGCGGCGAGATGCAGCACGGTCGACGCGATTTCTTCCGGCTTGCCGAAGCGGCCGACCGGCACCTGGCCGAGAATCTGCGCGGCGGTGGCTTCGAGCGTGGCGGCGTCGAGGCCGAGCTTGCCGTACAACGGCGTTTGCACCGGGCCGGGGCTCACCACATTGACGCGCACGCCTCGCGGCAGCAATTCCGCCGACAGGGTCTTCGCCAGCGAAATCAGCGCCGCCTTGCTCGCCGCGTACACCGACGACCCCGGCATGCCGATATGCGCATTGATCGAACCGTTGAGGACGATCGACGCGCCTTTGTTCAGCAGCGGCAGCAGCGCCTGGATCTGGAAGTACGCGCCTTTGACGTTGGTGTTGAAGGTCGCGTCCCAGAAGGCTTCGTCGACCTCGGGGAAGGGCGCGAATTTCGCGGTGCCCGCGTTCACGAACACGGCGTCGAGCCGGATGCCTGCGGCGTCGATCGCCGCGGCCAGTTCGCGAGCCGCCGCGAGCGAGCCGGCGTCGTTGCGCACCGCGACCGCATTGGCGCCGAGCGCGGCGCGGGCGGTTTCGAGGGCGTCGGCGTCGCGCCCGGTAATGACGACGCGGGCGCCTTCGTCCGCGAATGCCTGGGCTGCCGCGAAGCCGATGCCGCTGCTGCCGCCGGTGACGAGAACGGCTGTGTTCTGGAAGCGAGTCATTTGATTTCTCCGAAAAGGTGTGACGGGTTGGTGAGTAGGATAGTGCGCCTGTCCGACACGTTTGCCGTACCACTTTTGCGATGCACTCGTTCGAAGTTGTCGAACATGTCTGCAGACCATCAAAATACGCGTTCTGTTATGCGCGGGATAACGAAAAATAATTTTTCTGCTGAAATTGGCCTTCGAATATGGCCCCGTATGCTGAAGCCTTGTCCGGGAATTCCCGGGCGCTGCGGCAGGCACGCTCACCTATCCACGGAGAACCCATGAAAACAAAGCTGGCGCGAAGGCTGAACCCAACGTTGAACCCCTCATCGCGCGGCAAGGCCGTGCGCACCGTGCTGGCCGCCGCTGCGTTTGCCACGAGCGTCGGCGCCAGCGTCGCCGCGGCTCTGGCGCTCGGCGCCGGGACGGCGGCAGCGGCCAGTACGCAGCCGGTCGGCATCGCCTTCGTCTACCTCGGCAATCCGGGCGACGCTGGCTGGACCTACGCGCACGAGCAGGGCGTGAAAGAAGTCGAGGCGAAGTTCGGCGACAAGATCAAGGTCACGCGGGTCGAGAACGTGCCGGAGTCGGCGGACTCGGAGCGCGTGTTCCGCGACCTCGCGGCCAAGGGCAACAAGATCGTGGTGGGGTCGAGCTTCGGCTTCCAGGATTTCGAACTGAAGGTCGCGAAGGACTTTCCGGACACCGTGTTCGAACACGCGACCGGCTACAAGAAGGCGGGCAACTTCGCGACTTACGACGTGCGCACCTACCAGAGCGCGTACCTCGCGGGTCTGGTCGCGGGTTATACGACCAGGTCGAACACGCTGGGCTTCGTCGGCTCCGTGCCGGTGCCTGAGGTGGTGCGTAACATCAACGCGTTCACGATGGGCGCGCGCTCGGTCAACCCGAACGCGCGCGTGAAGGTGGTGTGGATCAACAGCTGGTTCGATCCGGGCCGCGAAAAGCAGGCTGCGGAGACGCTGATCGGCCAGGGCGCCGACGTGCTGATCCAGAACACCGATTCGACGGCGACGATGCAGACCGCCGAGCAGAAGAAGGTCCATGCGTTCGGTTGGGACTCCGACATGAAGAAGTTCGGGCCGAACGCGCAACTCGGCGCATGCGTGAGCAATTGGGGCGTGTATTACTCGCATCTGGTCGAGCAGGTGATGTCGAACACGTGGAATAACACGCCGGTATGGTGGGGGCTGAAAGAGAACGCGATCGACCTCGCCGACATCAACACCAGCGCGGTGTCGCCGGCCGCGCAAAAGGCGCTGAGCCAGAAGCGCGACGACATCATCTCCGGCAGGTTCAATCCGTTTGCCGGTCCGATCGCGGATCAGTCGGGCGCGATGAAAGTTGCCGCCGGCAAGTCGCTGAGCGACGCGGAACTGTTGCGTCTGAACTGGTTCGTGCAAGGCGTCGACGGGTCTCTGCCGAAGTAATCAATTGAATGGTGAACCTGACTATTATCGAAGGAGATCGCCCGTGAGTCTGACCGTCTCGAACGAGGCCGCCGCGCAGGCGGTGAACTATCCGCCGCAGGGATTGACGCCTACGCCCGAGCAGATCGTGCGGCATCTGCGGCATTCGAGCCGGGTCGCCGAGCGGGCGACGCTGCTGGGACATCATCCATTCGGCGCGGTGCTGGTCGGACCGGACCAGGAAACCGTGCTGATGGAGCAGGGCAACGTCGATACGGTGAATCACGCGGAGTCGGTGCTGGCGCGCGTGGCGGCATTGAACTTCACGCCGGAGTACTTGTGGAGCTGCACGCTGTACACGTCGGTCGAGCCTTGCTGCATGTGCGCCGGCACGATGTACTGGGCCAACATCGGCCGGGTGGTGTTCGGGATGACCGAGAAGCGTCTGCTGGAGGCGACCGGTGATCATGCGGAAAATCCGACCATGAGCGTGGATTGCCGTTATGTGTTCGATCACTGTCAGAAAGCGGTCGAGGTGATCGGGCCGGTCGCCGAGATGGAAGCCGAGGTGATGGAGGTTCAACGGCGATTCTGGAGCGGTCGATAGTGGTCGCTAGCGGCCGATAGTGGCAACCCACGGCGTTCGCGGTTGCCGTTGCCTGGGCGGCAGTTGGTTAAGGCTTTACGCAGCGCCACAAACCAGCATGCACGCGTGCATGCTGGTTTGTGGATGTAGCCCCCCACCACGCTCTCTCACTGCGCAGCGTTCGCCTGCATTTGCACCGGCCCCAACATCGCGACGCCGCAAAACCATTCGCCGCCGCGCGGCTCGTATTTCCATGGCTTGCCGGTCTGCCCGAGCACGGTCGAACACTGCTCGTTTATCACCGGCCCGGGATTCGCGGCGGTGCATTCGAGCAGCGTCGTGGCGGCGGCAGGCGCTAATGTCGGTGGCGGTTTGCGCCGGCCGGCCGGCTCGGCCGCAAGCTGCGGATCGGGCGACGGTGTCACCAAAGGTGCAGGCGGCGTCCCCGTTTGCATGCTGTCGATCAGACGCTGCAATTCATCGATACGCGTCGCGTACCAGGTCGCGAGACACGCGGTATCCCGGCAATTCGTTTCCCGCCACGCCCATTTGCTGTCGCTGTCGTCGAGAAACGCGCGGCGGTTGGCGACTCGCCGCCGCGCTTTCCAGTACAGTTGCCCGAGCGTGTCGTCGAGCCTGGACAGCGCGGGATCGTTGCAGATCATTTTCTCGGTCAGCGAGCGGCCCTTGTGACAGTCGAAGCTGGTGGCGTAGGCGGCCTGATGCGCGAGCATCAGGCCGGCGATCAGAAGCGGGCGGATGACTTTCATGGCGGTCCCGGCGGGGCGTGGGTTTTTCATGCAGGGATGATCAGCCGTGTGGCGGGAAGACAGACGCCCGAAAAACGCGTGACTTCGCCCGGGTCGTTACCAAATCTTGCTTTGTACGGACGGGGGAAGCGGAGTGGACGGCTTCGAGGGCGTAGCGGCAGTCAGTAGGTGGCGCGCACGCCGCGCAGGTCGTTGACGGAGGCGCTGTCAGCCACGCGCCGTGCGGAGGCACCACGAGCAGCCGCGTGACGCGGCGTCATCGCCTGTGCTTGCAGCACCTGAGGCATTCAAACGCGCACGGGCCGGCAAGTAGGCGCGGCCCTTGAAACGGGAGAAAGAATGAAACAACGCGTCGTCCGATGTCTTTGTATGGCAGCCGGCTTGCTGGCGTTGCCCGTCGCGGCCAGCGCGCAGTCGCAGGCTTACACGACCAGCAGGGTCAACGTGCGGGCGGGTCCCGCGCCGGACTACCCGATTGTGACGCAGCTGCCGGGCGGCGTCCCGGTCACGGTGATGGGGTGCATCAGCAATTTCCAGTGGTGCGATATCGCGGGACCGAATCTGCGTGGCTGGGTGTATGCGTCGCGGCTCAGTTCACCTTATCAGGGCAGCAATGTGCCGCTGATGAACTACGGCACGTTGATCGGCCTGCCGATCATAGGATTTTCGATCACCGATTACTGGGGCAATTATTATCGCGGCCGGCCCTGGTACGGCCAGCAATCGCGCTGGGCGCATCATGCGCCGCCGCCCCCGCCGCGCCCCGGGGCGGGACGCCCGCCTGGGCATCCGGGTGCGCGGCCGGGCGGCCCGCCGCCGGGGAATGCGGGAGGACGGCCGCCGGGTGGTCAGCCGCCGGGGAATGCGGGAGGACGGCCGCCGGGTGGTCAGCCGCCGGGGAATGCAGGGGGACGGCCGCCGGGTGGTCAGCCGCCGGGAAATGAGGGAGGACGGCCGCCAGGTGGACAGCCGCCGGGGAACGCGGGGGGACGGCCGCCGGGCGGTCAGCCGCCGGGAAATCAGGGAGGACGGCCGCCGGGTGGACAGCCATCGGGGAACGCGGGAGGACGGCCGCCGGGCGGTCAGCCATCGGGGAATGCAGGGGGACGGCCGCCGGGTGGTCAGCCGCCGGGGAACGCGGGAGGACGGCCGCCGGGTGGTCAGCAGGGCGGCGGAGGCGGTCGACCGCCAGGCGGCGGTTCCCAGGGCGGGGGCGGCGAACGTCCGCCAAGTAGTCAATCGCAAGGCGGTGGCGGCGGCCATCCACCTGGCGGCGGAGGTTGAAATGCACAAACCCGCCGTAGCCGCCGCCGAGGCACGGCTTCGGCGGACTCCAATCCGATCCCCAGCGAACCAAAGCGAACCGGAGCGTCCGACCGCTGTCTCGGTGGCGGCAACGAATTAGCGGCTTACCCCATTCGCATCGGCACGTCGCGCCTCTGTTTCAGCGTGCCTCCGGTGCCTGCCGTCACCGTCCATCAACTCTATCAACGCGCTCCCCCACAACCCGCCCCAGTCCGCAGCCAGGCCCACACCACAGCCCACACGCCACACACCTCAAAGCCACACATCTCAAAAATTCCGCGCACGGTTCGTGTAAACCCCGGTGCGCCGCGTACACTAAGTTGCCGATGTTGGGTTGGGGGGCGCATATATGACTTGCGAAGCTACATCAGATGGCACGATCGGAGCGTCGCCGGAGGGCACCCGTTACCGGCCGGATCGCGCTGAGGAGGTGCTGGCCTCGGAGCGTAGCGTGCTGCGGCTGATCACCCGCAACACGCCGCTGCCCGAATTGCTCGACGAGGTATGCCGCCGCGCGGAAGCGCTGCTCGGCGAGGGCGCGTCCTGTTCCATCCTGCTGCTAGACCCCGACGGGGTGCACGCCAGAATCGGCGGCGCGCCGACGTTGCCGCCGCATTTCAGCGCGGCGATCGACGGCGTCGCGATCGGTCCGCAAGCGGGATCGTGCGGCACCGCGATGTACGAGCGGCGCCTCGTCATCGTCGAAGACATCGAAACCGATCCGCTGTGGGCGGATTACCGCCATCTCGCGTTGCCGCTCGGCTTGCGCGCGTGCTGGTCCGTGCCGTTCGAAAACGACGCCGGCGTGGTGCTCGGTGCGTTCGCGGTGTATTACCGCACGCGGCGCCGTCCGAGCGCCGAGGAAGAAGCGATCCTGCGCGACATCGGCAGCAGCGTCGGTCTCGCGGTCCATCAGGACGTGATGGCGCAGCGGCTTGCGCACAGCGAGGAGCATCATCGGCTGGTGGTCGATCACCTGAGCGAGGGCATCGTCGTGCAGTCGCGCGCGGGCATCGTGCTGGCCTGCAACCCCAGTGCGCAACGCATGCTGCGCGTGGGGCCGCGCATCGTCGGCCAGAGTATTCGCACGGTGATGGCGCGCGCGTATCACGAGGACGGCTCGCTCGTGACCGAGGCGGAGCGTCCGACCTCGCAGGTGCTGGCGACCGGCAAACCGCTGCTCGGCATCACGATCGGCGTGGAGCTGCACGACGGCGGCGTCGTGTGGATTACGGAGAACGTCGTGCCGATCATGCGGCCCGGCGAAACCGAGCCGGACTCGGTGCTGGTCTCGTTCACGGACATCGGCCCGGTGCGCGAGGCGCAGCGGCAGCTCAAGTTCCTCGCCACCCGCGACTCGCTCACGGGCCTCTACAACCGCGCCTATCTCACCCAGCGGATGCGCGATCTGTTCGAACCGGCCGCGCCGGACGACTCGGGCGAGCTGGAGAGCGTCGCCGTGCTGTTCGTCGATCTGGACGGCTTCAAGAAGGTCAACGACACCGCCGGTCACGAGGCCGGCGACTCGCTGCTGTGCAGCGTGGCCGAGCGGCTGTCGGCCTGCGTCGGGCGCAACGACACGCTCGCGCGCGTGGGCGGCGACGAATTCGTGATCGTGGTCAGCGACTACCATAACACCGGGCATCTGATCGACATCGCGCACCGCATCCTCGACATGATCGCGGTGCCGTTCGCCGTGGCGGGCAACGAGTACTACCTGGGCGCGTCGATCGGCATCAGCCTCTTTCCTGAGGACGGCCAGGACGTCGCCACGCTGATGCGCAACGCCGACTCGGCGATGTATCACGCGAAGCAGCGCGGCCGCAACAACTTCCAGTTCTTCACCGCCGAGCTGAATCAGCATCTGCAGCGGCGTTTCACGATCGAGCAGTCGTTGCGGCGCGCGCTCGCCGCCGACGAACTGAGCCTCGTGTACCAGCCGATCGTCGACAGCCAGGATGGCCGCACGATCGGCGCGGAGGCGCTGCTGCGCTGGTACAACACCGAGCTGGGCAACGTGTCGCCGGGCGAATTCATTCCGGTGGCCGAGGACGCCGGGCTGATCGTCGAGATCGGCGAGTGGGTGCTGGCGCGGGCTTGCGCGCAGGTCGCGCAATGGCGGCGCACGCTGGCGCCGCAGCTGATCGTCGCGGTGAATCTGTCGCCGCGGCAATTCAACGACGGCTTGCTGGAGCGCGTCGAGCGCTGTCTGTCGGAGTCCGGACTCGAGCCCGCGGCGCTCGAACTGGAGATCACCGAACGCCTGCTGATGCACGACACCGACACCGTTCTGCCGATGCTGAACGCACTCAATGAAATGGGCGTGCGCATTTCCGTCGACGACTTCGGCACCGGCTATTCGTCGCTGTCGTATCTGAAGCGCTTCCCGCTGCATAACCTGAAGATCGACCGGTCGTTCGTCGCGGGCTTGCCGGATCATCGCGATTCGATTGCGATCACGCAGGCGGTGGTGGCGATGGCGCATTCGCTCGGGATGAACGTCACCGCGGAAGGGGTGGAGACCGCCGAACAGGCGGCCTTTTTGCGCGCGATCGATTGTGACAAGCAGCAGGGGTATCTGTACAGCCGGCCGGTCGGCGCGAGCGCGTATGCGCGGAGTTTGTGCGATGCGCAGTTGAGCGTGGCTGGCGCCGCGCCTTGAGCGCGCTGAATGCCATGGGCGCCTTGAGTGCGATGAGCGCCGTGAACGTGTGAAACGCGGCGAATGCGCAGGCGGCCGCGGCCGCCTGCGCCCGCATCCTGCCAATCGCCTGAACGCGCAAACCCTTGCGCGCCGGGGCCGAACGCGGCAAACCACCCCTGACTGAGGCAGGCTCCGGGTTCGATTGTTCAGATTCCCAAACAAGTGCCTTCGCGTTTCCGGTATTTATCCGCGGTCTCGCACTCCCTAAAATTCACCCATCGAAACGTACATTGAGCGCGATTCCGCAACGGCGCCGCGCGATGGGAATGGTCATGCCAGCCTTAATCAGAAACCAGCTTTACCGGCCGTCGGTGGTGTTGCCGATGGTCGCCCTCATGCAGGTGATGGTGTCGCAGGACTTCAATCTCGGCCAGGTCGGCTGGGTTGTCGCGGCGCGCGGCGCGCAGGCCGCGCTGCAGCGTTCGCGCGAACTGATCTGCGCCGTCCACTGCCACGCCTGAGCGCAGACGGAGAAAATTCGCGGCGAACAGTAAGCGGCAGCAACAAACCACAAACCACGATCCGCACCCCGGCATGGGGACCCGAGGCACTGAGGGTAAGATGCTACGACCTGCACCCCAGCCTCGGGAGAATTGCCATGCCACAGCACTTCGACGCAGTCGTGATCGGTACCGGACAAGGCGGCTCGCCGCTCGCCGTGCGTCTTGCTCAAAGCGGCCGTAAGACCGCGGTGATCGAACGGGGGGCTTTTGGCGGAACCTGCGTGAACGTCGGCTGCACGCCGACCAAGTCGTATGTGGCGAGTGCCCGCGCGGCGCACGTCGCGCGTCATGCCGCGCAGCTGGGCGTGCACGTGAGCGGCCCGGTCAGCGTCGATCTGGCGGCGGTCAAGGCGCGCAAGGACGAGATCATCGGCCAGTCGCGCGACGGCGTCGAGAAATGGCTGCGTGGCACGGATAACGTCACTGTGTTCAACGGCCACGCGCGCTTCACCGGCGCGCATACGCTCGCGCTCAGCGGCCCCGACGGCCATCCGACCGGCGAACTCAGCGCCGACGAAATCTTCATCAACACCGGCACGCGCGCCATCGTGCCGCCGCTCGAAGGCCTCGAGCGGATTCACTACTACACCAACTCCAATCTGCTCGAACTGACGGATCTGCCGAGTCATCTGGTGATCGTCGGCAGCAGTTATATCGCGCTTGAATTCGCGCAGATCTTTCGACGCTTCGGCAGCCAGGTGACCGTGCTGGTGCGCGGCGAACGCGTGCTCACGCGCGAGGACGCCGATTTCGCGGAATCGGTGCGCAAGGTGCTCGCCCGCGAAGGCGTCGAGTTCCGTTTCGGTGTGCAGCCCACACGTGTCGAACCGCATCCACATCGAGCGAACGAAGTGTGCATCGGTTTCGAGCAGAACGTTCCCGCGCTGGAAGCGTCGCACCTGCTGCTCGCCACCGGCCGCGTGCCGAATACCGACGACCTCGGCCTGGCAGCCGCCGGCATCGCGACCGACAAGCACGGCACGATTCCGGTCGACGGCCAATTGCGCACCAACGTGCCGGGCATCTGGGCGATCGGCGACGTCAACGGACGCGGCGCGTTCACGCATACGTCCTATGACGACTTCCAGATCGTCGCGGCCAATCTGCTCGGCGGCGGCGCGCGCAGCGTCGATACGCGCATCATGGCCTACGCGGTGTACGTCGATCCGCCGCTCGCGCGGGTCGGGATGTCGGAGGCCGAGGTGCGCGAGATGCGCCGGGAGACGGGGCGCGACGCGCTGATCGCCACCATGCCGATGTCGCGTGTGGGGCGCGCGCGCGAACGCGGCGAGACCGACGGTTTCATGAAGGTGATGGTCGACGCGCAAAGCAAAAAGATACTCGGCGCGGCGATTCACGGCGTCGAAGGCGACGAGGCGATTCACAACTTCATCGACATCATGACGGCGGGGGCGTCGTATCCGACCCTGCAGTACGCGATGCACGTGCATCCGACGATCAGCGAACTGGTGCCGACCTTGCTCGACGAACTCAAACCGATGGAATGAGCGGCGGCGGGGCGCGGGCGTCGGCACGGCACATCACGGATCTTTCGCAAACAATGAAACACGCACTCGCCACCGGCAATCTGTTCGAGCACGCGGCGCGCGTATCCGCGTCGCCGGCCGCCGACGAGCAGATCGACGCGCTCGTCGAGCAAAGCGGCGTGACGATCGAGCGGATCGTGTCGACGGGACAGGCGAGCCCGCCTGGCTTCTGGTACGACAGTCCGCGCGCCGAGTGGGTCGTGTTGCTGAGCGGCGCGGCCACGCTCGAGTTCGAAGGCCAGCCAACGCCGCATCCGATGAAGCCGGGCGATCACGTGCTGATCGAAGCGCATTGCCGGCATCGGGTCGCATGGACCAGCGACACGGAGCCGAGCGTGTGGCTCGCCGTCTACTATCCGGACGCGGACGGCGCGCCGGGTTGACCGACGCATACAGCCCACAGCACACATCGTGAATTCGCGCAGTGCACGAGCGAGGCGAGCCTGCGCGCATGCGCTCCGGTCAGAAGGCCACGCGCATCGACAAAGCCTCGCGGCATCGCGGATAATCGGCAGCGGCGCGGGTGGTCTGCGCAACGCGGACGGGCTGTGCGCCCAATCGCATTCATTCTCAGGAAATTGACCGATGGGCAAGGGACGTGTCGAAGCCTTCAGCGATGGCGTGATCGCCATCATCATCACGATCATGGTGCTCGAACTGAAAGTGCCGGACGGCTTCGATCTCGCCGCGCTGCGTCCGATGCTGCCGGTGTTCTGCGCGTACGTGTTGAGCTTCATCTACGTCGGCATCTACTGGAACAATCATCATCACATGTTCCATGCCGTGCAGAAGGTCAACGGCGCGGTGTTGTGGGCCAATCTTCACCTGCTGTTCTGGCTGTCGCTGCTGCCCGCGGTCACGCACTGGGCCGGCGAAAACCATCTGGCCTCCTGGCCGACCGCGATGTACGGCGTCGTGCTGTTCATGTCGGCGATCGCGTATTTCATCCTGACTCGCGTGCTGATCCGCGAACACGGCAAGGAGTCGGCCATCGCCAAAGCGGTCGGCAGCGACTTCAAGGGCAAGGTCTCGGTGGTGATCTATCTGGCGGGCATCGTGCTCGCCTTCGTCTCGCCATGGGTCTCGGCGGCGCTCTACACGCTTGCCGCGGCGTGGTGGCTGGTGCCGGACCGGCGCATCGAACACGTGCTGGAAGCGTAAAGCATGCTGCTGACGCTCAAGCTCGTGCTGGTGCCGGCGTTTCTGGCTGCGCTGACGGCGGCTGCGCGCGTGTGGGGACCGTCGGTGGCGGGATGGCTCGCGGGACTGCCGGTCGTCGCCGGATCGATCGTGCTGCTGCTCGCGCTGGAGCGCGGGCCCTCGTTCGCGGCGCAAGCGTCGGCGGCATCGATTGCGGCGATCGCGGCGTCCGAAGCATTCAATTTCGCGTATGCGTGGAGCTGCCGGCGCGTGGGCTGGCCGCTCGCGCTGGTTGCCGGCTTGGCGGGGTGGCTCGCGCTCGCGCTGCTGCTCGTGCATCTACCCGATTCGCCTGGGTGGGCGGTGGCGGCGGCATGCGTGGCCGTGGCGGTGTCTCAAAGCGGTTTGCCGCGCGTGACGGGCCATGTGCCGGCGGCGCGCGTCGGACTCGCCGATCTTGCTGTGCGCATGCTCGCTGGCGCGCTGCTGACCGTCGCGGTGACGACTTTGTCCGCGTCGATGGGCGCGACCTGGAGCGGGTTGCTGTCGGTGTTTCCGTTGCTCGGCATCGTGCTCGCGGTGTCGGCGCAGCGCGCGCACGGTGCGGACTTTGTCGCGTTGCTGATGCGCGGTATGGTGATCGGGCGCGCCTCGTTCGCAGCATTCTTCGCGGTGACCGCGGCCATGCTGCCGCGCTACGGTGTGTGGCTGAGCTTTGCGTGCGCGGCGCTGGTGTCGATCGCCGTGCAAGGCACGACAAGGCGCATGCTCGGCGCGAGGCGGCCTACGCAGGCGGTAACGCGCGAGCTTGCCGCGCAGCAGGTGGAGTGAGGCCGTCTGGCCGATACTGGACCCCATGACTTCGCGCAACGCTCGCTCTTCGCTTACCCGCATCGGACTCATCTCCGACACGCACAACCTCGTGCGTCCCGAAGCTTTGCAGTATCTCGCCGGCTGCGACGCGATCATTCATGCGGGCGACATCTGCCATCAGGCGGTGCTCGACGCACTGACGCGCATCGCGCCGGTCACGGCGGTGCGCGGCAACAACGACACCGGCGAGTGGGCCGCGTCACTGCCGACTCACGCGACACTGACCGTGCAGCAGGTGACGATCCGCGTCGTGCACGATATCGCCGATCTGGGCGCCGACCCGCGCAGCGAGGGCGTCGGCGTGGTGGTGAGCGGCCATTCGCACAAGCCGTCGATCAGCGAGCGCGACGGCGTGCTGTTCGTCAACCCCGGCAGCGCGGGGCCACGGCGTTTCAAGCTGCCGGTTTGCGCGGGCATGCTGATCGTCGACGGCGCGCGCGCGAGCGCGAGTTTCGACTCGCTGCTGACGTAAAAAAAGCGGGCCGGCAAATTCTTGTCGGCCCGCTTTCCGAACGGAACGTGATTCAAGCCGCGCGATTAAAGCGTCACGCTCAATATCGCGTGCAAGCTATCGCGCCACCCGCGCTTACGCACGCGCCGTTGCGGCAGCCGCGTAACCTTCATCCATCTCCTCGGCTTCACGCTCGCCACGCAGCACCGCATGGGCCTCGGCGCGCGTCGCCACGCACGGGCCCGAGCCGAGCAGCGGCTTGCGGGCGGTCTCGCGCAGCGCGAGCACCGACACGATGCCGATCAGCGACGCGCCCATCAGGTAATACGCGGGCATCATCAGATTGCCGGTGCGGTCGACCAGCCATGCGGTCACGAGCGGCGTCGTGCCGCCGAACAACGACACCGAAATATTGAAGCCGATCGCGAGCGCGCCGTAGCGGATCCTGGTCGGAAACAGCGCCGGCAGCGCCGACGGCATCACGCCGGTAAAGCACGACAGCAGCACGCCGAGAATCATCAGGCCGCCGAACACCGGCAGCACCGTGCCCATGCGGATCAGCAGCAGCGCGGGAATCGACAGCGTGAACAGACCCAGGCAACCGAACAGCATCACCGGCTTGCGGCCGATCGTGTCGGACAGGCGGCCGGCGGCGAGCGTCATCGGCATCATCAGGATCATCACGAGCAGCACGAGGAACAGGCCGTGCGTTTCGTTGAAGTGCAGCGTGGCCGACAGATAGCTCGGCAGATACGACAGCGCCATGTAGTCGGTGACGTTGAAGATCAGCACGAGGCCGACACACAGCAGAAGCGGCTTCCATTGCTGCGCGAGCAACTGACGGAACGACTGCTTCGGCAGCGCCTTGTCTTCGGCTTCGCGTTGCTCGGCCTGCTTCTTGAACGCAGGCGTTTCTTCGAGCTTCATCCGGATGTACAGACCCACCAGACCCAGCGGCCCCGCGATCAGGAACGGCACGCGCCAGCCCCACGACAGCAGCGCGTCGTTCGACAGCGTCGCGGTCAGCACCGCCACCGTGCCCGCGCCGAGCACGTAGCCGATCAGCGTGCCGAACTCGAGGAAGCTGCCCATGAAGCCACGGCGCTTGTCGGTCGAGAACTCGGCGATGAAGGTCGCGGCGCCGCCATACTCGCCGCCAGTCGAGAAGCCCTGCACCAGTCGCGCGACCAGCAGCAGCACCGGCGCGAAAATGCCGATCGACGCGTAGCCCGGAATCAGGCCGATCGCGAAGGTGCCGAGCGCCATCATGATCATCGTCATCGCCAGCACGCGCTGACGGCCGATGCGGTCGCCCAGCGGCCCGAACACCATGCCGCCGATCGGCCGCACGAGGAACGCCGCGGCGAACGTGCCGAACGTGGCGATCAACTGCGCAGACGGATTCGACGACGGGAAGAACACTTTGCCGAGCGTCACGGCGATGTAGCTGTACACGCCGAAATCGAACCATTCCATCGCGTTGCCGAGCGCCATCGCGCCGACGGCCCGCTTGAGGAGAGATTGGTCGACGACGGTGATGTCGTCCAGAGAGAGGCGTTGTTCTTCTTTATGGTGTCGCCAGAAGCCGTTGCTGGAAGCGGTCAAGGTGAAAACTCCAATGACTGCGACGAAACTCATGACGCGCATGAACGTTCCGCCACGGTTGCTGGGAGGTGTGATTTCGCGAGCAAAGCGATGGCCTCACCGTCACCGGAGGCGACGGAGTGGGGCGCAAAAGAAAACACAACGCCCGTGCCTCGCGAGACATCTCGCGAAAAAACACTCGTCTAGATTGTGCTGACTGTTGCACCTGCGTGGCCGTGGAAGGGGGGCAGATGCATGAGGACGCCGGGGTGGCTGAAAGCTGGCCCGCGCGCCGCTGAAAGGCTTGAAAGGAAAAAGGCCGGTGCTTGCTCGCCGCTCATGAAGGCGACATGAAACGGGGAAACGACCGACGAGCCTTCTTGTATAAAAACGGTTCGATTCAGGTTGGCACGCGCAGCGCGGGCCACAATGAAAAGAAATGCTAATGAAGGTGAATTGCTGTTGGAACGATGCACATGATAGCACGATGGCGGATGATCGTGCAAACCGGGCTTTCGGAGCAGGGGTGGCTGGAGCGCGTAATCCCTTGGCAGGCGGGGGATTCGGGCGGATTGCGGCAATGGGCAAACGGGTCTTTGGAGCGACTGGAAATGAACCGTTTGGGTAGTTTTGCGGCCGGTGTCCATGCGAAGGCCGGCGGCAAAAAACGCGACGAAAAGGCGAAAAAAATCCGCGCTCGTGGCGCGGATTTTGTCGGTACGGCTCGCGTCGCTAAAACGCTTTCTCAGGCCGACGGCGGCACGTAACCCTGCGCGGTATCCGCGCCTTCGCCGAAGAAGAATTTCTCGGTCTGCTTCATCAGGTACTGGCGTGCGCGCGGATCGGCCATATTCAGGCGATTTTCGTTGATCAGCATGGTCTGCTGCTTCAACCATGCCTGCCAGGCTTCCTTCGAAATGCTTTCGTAGATCCGCTTGCCGAGTTCGCCCGGCAGCGGCGGGAAATCGAGGCCTTCGGCTTCCTTGCCGAGCTTCGCGCATTGAACCATACGAGTCATGCTGTGCTTCTCCTTTGTCGACCGGAGTTAGTGCTTCAGCACTTACTCCGGTCCCATGAAAAATGGTTACTGAATTAATGTGGGGCGGGCAGTCGCTTTTAATATGGCGCCGCTCAGAGCTGTTTCATCAGCACGAGCGACTTGCGCTGCCAGTTATAGAGTCTGCGGCGATCTTCAGGCAGGTCGTCGACTGTGACCTTGACGAAGCCGCGCTTGAGGAACCAGTGTTCGGTGCGCGTGGTGAGCACGAAAATGCGCGTCAGGCCGCGCGCCCGCGCGCGCTGCTCGATGCGCTTGAGCAGGCGCTCGCCGTCGCCGGTGCCTTGCGCCTCGGGCGCGACCGTCAGGCAGGCCATTTCGCCGATGCGCTCCTGCGGATACGGATACAGCGCCGCGCAGCCGAACAGCACGCCATCGTGCTCGATGACCGAGAAATGGTCGATGTCGCGTTCGATCTGATGGCGGCCGCGCCGCACCAGCGTGCCGTCCGCCTCGAGCGGCTCGATCAGCGAGAGAATCCCGCCGACGTCGTCCGGCGTGGCTTCGCGCAGGCTTTCGAGGTTCTCGTACGAGATCATCGTGCCGACGCCGTCGTGCAGGAACAGTTCCAGCAGCAGGCTGCCGTCGAGCGCGTACGGGATGATGTGCGCCCGCGCGACGCCGCCGCGGCACGCGCGGATAGAGTGCTTCAGATAGAAGCCCGCGTCGCCGGTGACTTCGCCGCTCTCGTGCAGCTTGTAGGCGTCGTCGAGCGACAGTTCGCGCAGCAGTTCGGGGCCGTTTTCGCCGGCTTCCATCAGGCCGGGCGTTTCGGTCAGGAACACGATCTTGTCGGCGCGCAGCGCGATCGCCGCAGCCGAGGCCACGTCTTCCATCGCCAGATTGAACGCTTCGCCGGTGGGCGAGAAGCCGAGCGGCGACAGCAGCACCAGTTTGCGGCTCGCGAGCGAATGGCGAATCGAATCCGCATCGATCTTGCGCACCACCCCGGTGTGCGCGAAGTCGACGCCATCCAGAATGCCGACCGGCCGCGCCGTCACGAAGTTGCCCGACACCACGCTGATGTGCGCGTGCGCCATCGGCGTGTTCGGCAAGCCCTGGCTGATCGCGGCCTCGATGTCCAGACGCACTTCGCCGGCCGCTTCTTTCGCGGACTCGAGCGCACGCGCGTCGGTAATGCGCATGCCGTGCGAAAACTCGGATTCGACGCCATGCAGGCTCATCTGCTCTTCGACCTGCGGTCGCGAGCCATGCACCAGCACGATCTGGATGCCCATGGCCTGCAGCAGCGCGATGTCGGATACCAGCGCGTTCAGGAGCCCCTGATGCACCACCTCGCCGCCGAATCCGACGACGAACGTCTTGTTGCGGAACGCATGGATATAAGGGGCGACTGAGCGCATCCAGTCGACGAATTGCGCATGCTGGGCGAGGTCTTCCGTTGTTCCGGCAGGGGCCGGAACGCTCGCGGGCGCGGGGACGAGGTCGGTTTGGGAATTCATGCCGGGATTATAATGCGCCCCCATGTCGAATGTACCCAAAAGTCCCGCTGCGGCAAACGAGAATCCGGCCCCGGCCGCCGATCAGGTGAACGCCGGCGCCGCGCCCAAGCGCGTCCAGCCCAACGAGCCGCATGCGGCGCGCGAGCCGCGTCGTGCGGTGGAAGGCGCGCCGTCGTCCGCGCAGAAAAATAATCCGCCGCGCGAGCCGCGCCGCGACGCGGCGAAAAACGCCGAAGGCGGAGCCGCGCGTCGCGAAGCCGGCGCGTCGGCTCAACAATCGCCGCAAGCGGGCGGCGGGTTGCGCAATGCCGGCCGCCGTGAACCGCGAGAAACTAGTAAAGCGGAGGGTGAATCGCGGCAAGCCGGTGAACCGCGCCCGCCACGTGAACCGCGTGCGCCTCGTGCGCCGCGCGTCGTCGAACCGAATCCGATTCCGCCGATCACGTTCCCCGAAGCGCTGCCGGTCTCCGCACGCCGCGACGAGATCGCGAGAGCGATTGCGGAGAACCAGGTGGTGATCGTGTCGGGCGAAACCGGCTCGGGCAAAACCACCCAGCTGCCGAAAATCTGCCTCGCGCTAGGGCGTGGTCTCGGCGCCGGCGGCGCGGGTCTGATCGGCCACACGCAGCCGCGCCGGATCGCCGCATCGGCGACCGGACGTCGCATCGCCGAAGAACTCGGCACGCCGTTCGGCGAAGTGGTCGGCTACAAGGTGCGTTTCACCGACAACCTGTCGCCGGGCGCGTCGGTCAAGTTGATGACCGATGGCATCCTGCTCGCCGAAACGCAGACCGATCCGCTGCTCAAAGCGTACGACACGCTGATCATCGACGAAGCGCACGAGCGCAGCTTGAACATCGATTTCCTGCTCGGCTATCTGAAGGAAATTCTCGTCAAGCGGCCCGATCTGAAACTGATCGTGACCTCGGCGACCATCGACGCCGACCGCTTCGCGCGCCACTTCGGCAGCGACGACAAGCCCGCGCCGGTGATCGAGGTGAGCGGCCGGCTCTATCCGGTCGAGGTGCGCTACCGGCCGGTCGTCGAGGACAGCCCGGCGGTCAAGGCCGCGCAAGGCACGTCGTCGGGATCTTCGTCCGCACGTGGCGAGCGCCCGAAGACCCAGCGCGAAACCGATCGCGATCTGATGGAAGCGATCGTCGACGCCGTCGACGAACTGTGCCGCGAAGGCCCCGGCGACGTACTGGTGTTCCTGCCCGGCGAGCGCGAAATCCGCGATGCCGCCGAGGCGCTGCGCAAGCATCATCCGCCGCATACGGAAATTCTGCCGCTGTTCGCACGGTTGTCCGCGGCCGAACAGGAGCGCGTGTTCCGCACCTCGAACACGCGCCGCATCGTGCTGGCGACGAACGTCGCCGAAACCTCGCTGACGGTGCCCGGCATTCGCTACGTGGTCGATACCGGCCTCGCGCGCGTGAAGCGCTACTCATATCGCAACAAGGTCGAGCAGTTGCAGGTCGAGTCGATTTCGCAGGCCGCCGCGAATCAGCGGGCAGGGCGCTGCGGCCGGGTCGCCGACGGCGTGTGCATTCGTCTCTACGAGGAAAGCGATTTTCAGGGCCGCGTGCGCTTCACCGATCCGGAGATTCTGCGTTCGTCGCTGGCGTCGGTGATTCTGCGGATGAAGTCGCTGCATCTGACGGCGATCGAGACCTTCCCGTTTATCGAGCCGCCGCCCGGCCGCGCGATCGCCGACGGCTATCAGCTGCTCAACGAACTCGGCGCGGTCGATGACGACAATCAGCTCACACCGCTCGGCCGCGAACTCGCGCGCCTACCGCTCGATCCGCGCGTCGGCCGGATGATTCTGGCCGCGCGCGATCAGCAAGCGTTGAAGGAAGTGCTGATCATCGCGAGCGCGTTGTCCGTGCAGGACCCGCGCGACCGGCCGATCGAAGCGCAGGAGCAGGCCGACCAGGCGCACCGCCGGTTCGCCGACGAGCGGTCCGAATTCCTGCAGTGGCTCAAGATCTGGAACTGGTTCGAAGAAGCGATCGCGCACAAGAAGTCGAACAAGCAGTTGCACGAGGAATGCCGTAAGAACTTCTTGTCGCAGCTGCGACTGCGCGAATGGCGCGACGTGCACTCGCAATTGCTGACGGTGGTGCGCGAGCATGGCTGGCGCTTGAACGATGCCGAAGCGACTTTCGAGCAGATCCATCTCGCGCTGCTGACCGGTCTGCTTGGCAACATCGGCCTGAAAGCCGACGACGAACCGTATTACCTCGGCGCGCGCGGCATCAAGTTCTATCTGTGGCCGGGCTCGGCGCTGGTGAAGAAGGCGGGCAAGTGGGCGATGGCCGCCGAACTGGTCGAGACGAGCCGTCTGTACGCGCGCTGTATCGCGAAGATCGAGCCGGAGTGGGTCGAGAAGATCGGCGCGCATCTGCTGAAGAAGTCGCTTTCCGAGCCGCATTGGGAGAAGCGTGCGGCGCAGGTATCGGCGTTCGAGCGGGCGGTGCTGTACGGTCTGCCGATCTATCATCGGCGGCGCGTGAGCTTCGGCAAACAGGACCCGGCGCGTGCGCGCGAGCTGTTCATTCGCGGCGCGCTGGTCGAAGGCGAGTTCGATACAAAGCTCGCGTTCTTCGCGCACAACCGCAAGCTGCTCGCCGAGATCGAACAACTGGAGCACAAGTCGCGTCGCCAGGACGTGCTAGTCGACGACGAGCTGATTTTTGCTTTCTACGACCAGGCGTTGCCGAACGGCATTTACACCGGCGCGTCGTTCGAGCGCTGGTATCGCGACGAGGTGAAAAAGAGCGGTCAGCCGGAAGACAAGCTGCGCCTGCTGTATCTGTCGCGCGACGATCTGATGCGGCACGAAGCCGCCGGCGTGACGACCGATCTGTTCCCGAAACGGATGACGATGGCAGGCGTCGAGATGGCGCTGACCTATCACTTCGAGCCGGGTTCGCCGCGCGACGGCGTCACGCTCGCCGTGCCGCTGTATGCGTTGAATCAGGTCGATGCGCGCCGCTGCGAGTGGCTCGTGCCCGGCATGCTGAAAGAGAAGGCGCAACTGCTGCTGAAATCCTTGCCGCAGAAGTTGCGGCGGCATTGCGTGCCGTTGCCGGAATACGCGGCCGGGTTCGCCGAACGGCACGGGGGTCCGCGTTTCGGTGCGGGCGGTTTGCTGGAGTCGCTGATCGCCGACGTTCGCGAGCAGACTCAGGTCGCGATGAAGCAGTCGGACTTCAAGCTCGAGACCTTGATGCCGCATCTGTTCATGAACTTCAAGGTCGTCGACGAGCACGGGCGGCAGCTTGCGATGGGCCGTAACCTGTCGCAACTGCGCGCCGAACTCGGCGGCCAGGCGCAGCAGCATTTCCAGAAGATCGCGTCGAGCGCGGCGGGCGCGGCCCTGGCGGATGCGGGTGGCGGCGGTGTCGCGGCGCCTGCGCAAGGAGCAGGGGCGGTTGGGTTGGTAGGTGGCGCCGCGCAGCGCGGCAAGGGCGCGGCCGGGGCCGGGGCCGGCCCGCAAACCGCGCCGCAAGGTGGCACGGCGGGCACCGCGCTGTATGAAAAACTGACGACCTGGAATTTCGGCAAGCTCCCCGAGTTGCTCGAGATTCGCCGCGGCGGCCAGACGCTGTTCGGCTACCCGGCGTTGGTGGATCGCGGCACCCATTGCGACGTCGAAGTGTTCGATTCGCCGGACGAAGCCGCGCGGATTCATCGCGCGGGATTGCGCCGGCTTTTTGCGTTGCAGTTGAAGGAGCCGATCAAATACCTCGAGAAGAATCTGCCGGGCCTGCGCGAAATGGCGATGCAGTTCATGCCGCGCGGCACGCAGGAAGAATTGCGCGATCAACTGATCGACACCGCGCTCGATCGCGCGTGTCTGCAGGACCCGCTGCCCGACGATGACGTCAGTTTCCATACGCGACGCGACGAGGGACGCAGCCGTCTGACGCTGCTGGCTCAGGAAATCGCGCGTCTGGTCGGGCAGATTCTCGGCGAATACGCGAGCGTGACGAAAAAGCTGGTGCAGGCGAAGTCGTTCGCGGCCGCGCATGCGGACATGCAGAATCAGCTCGATGGGTTGATCGGCAAGCGCTTTGTGGTCGATACGCCGTACATGCAACTGGCGCACTTTCCACGCTATCTGAAAGCGATGACGCTGCGTATCGACAAGCTGAAGGCGGACCCGGCACGCGACGCGCGGCAGTTCGCCGAGTTTCAGCCGCTGTTGCAGAACTATCAGCGTGCGGTGTCGCAGCGTGGCGGCGTGCTGGATCCGCGACTGTCGGAGTTCCGCTGGCTGCTGGAGGAATTGCGCGTTTCGCTGTTCGCCCAGGAGTTGCGTACGCCGATGCCTGTTTCGGTGAAGCGGTTGCACAAGGTTTGGGAGTCGATGCAGCGCTGAGTGGGGCCAGCGCGGGTGGCGCCGCGCGTACTACACGTTTGAAGGCGTCGGCAGCGCGAGGTTGCGTTTTTTGCGTGGCTCGAACTGCACGCGACGCCACACGTTGTGAGAGTGACGTCACGTGCAACGGGCGCGGGCCCTTTGGGACCCGCGCTCGCTAATGCCGCAACCACGCCTAAGCCATCATGGACGCATGCCCCCGGCGGCATACGAGTCCCGCGTCTTTAGCTCACCAGTGAACTCCCGCGCCGATCGACGCGCCGAACTGACCGCGCGAGTCAGTGGTGCCTTGCAGCTTGTAGGCCCACTTGCCCGTATCGGACAACTGCGACACGCCGATCGCCAAAGCCGACTGGCCGCCATACGTGCCGCCAGCCATCGCGATCATGCCGCGACCCGGCAGAATCGCCTGCGGCAAACCCGCCATCGCCAACGCGGACGCCGTGCCACCATATCCATCGCGACGGACCGTGCGGATCTGGTCGTCGGTATAGCGCTTAGCCTGGCCGACCGCGCCGTCCATGCTCTGCTGCAACTGACCGACATTGGCTGCGTCGGTGGATTGCGTGCCGGCTGCGACGTTGGTGATCTGACGTTCCTGGCCGGTGACGCCGACCGATACCGTATTCGCCCGGTCCGCGACCGAGCCATGGCCCAACGCGACCGAACTGTCCGCGCTCGCGTTCGCCGCCGCGCCGAGCGCGGTCGCATTGTTGCCCCCGGCCGTCGCATTTGCGCCGGCGGCAACCGCGTTCACGCCCGTCGCCCGCGCGTTCGCACCTGCCGCGACCGAGTGCGTACCCGACGAAAACGCGCCCTCCGTATCGCGATCGCCTGCCACGCTGATGAACGGGTTCGCCGCGTTGATCATCGCGTTGCCGACCGCGCCGTTGACGGCCGCCTTCAGTTGGCCGAGATTGACCGCGTCGGATGCGTCCACGCCGTCGGCGATATTGTGGAGGACGGCGCCGCCGCTTGTAGCGCCGCCGCCGAGTGTGATGCTGTTGCGGTTGATGCTGCCATCGGGGTTCGGGTCATACATGACTGCGCCATCGAGCTTCGCGGCGATGGCCGCGCCCTGGTCACTGACCGTTTTCAACTGGGCGACGTTGACCGCATCGGTATCCGCGGTACCGGCGGCGACGTTGTGGAGGACGGCGCCGCCGCCCGCAGCGCCGCCACCGAGTGTGATGCTGTTGCGGTTGATGCTGCCATCGGGGTTCTGGTCGTACATGACCGCACTATCGAGCCTGGCGGCGGTGGCTGCGCTCTGGCCGCTTACCGTATTCAACTGGGCGACGTTGACCGCGTCGGTATCGGCGGTGCCGGCAGCGACGTTGTGGATGACGGCGCCGCCGTTCGCAGCGCTGCCACCGAGTGTGATGCTGTTGCGGTTGATGCTGCCATCGGGGTTCTGGTCATACATGACCGCACCATCGAGCCTGGCGGCGGTGGCCGCGCTCTGGTCACTCACCGTATTCAACTGGGCGACGTTGACCGCGTCGGTGTCGGCGGTGCCGGCGGCGACGTTGTGGAGGACGGCGCCGGCGCCCGCAGCGCCGCCACCGAGCGTGACGCTGTTGCGGTTGACACTGCCATCGGGGTTCTGGTCATACATGACTGCGCCATCGAGCCTGGCGGCGGTGGCCGCACCCTGGTCACTCACCGTATTCAACTGGGCCACGTTGACCGCGTCGGTATCGGCGGTGCCGGCGGCGACGTTGTGGAGGACGGCGCCGCCGCCCGCAGCGCTGCCACCGAGCGTGACGCTGTTGCGGTTGACACTGCCATCGGGGTTCTGGTCATACATGACTGCGCCATCGAGCCTGGCGGCGGTGGCCGCGCCCTGGTCACTCACCGTATTCAACTGGGCCACGTTGACCGCGTCGGTATCGGCAGTACCTGCGGCGACGTTCACAATCTGGCGTTCATTGCCGCCGGAGCCCACCGACACCGTGTTCGCGCGGTCGGCCTGGGAGTTCGGGCCGAGTGCAACCGCGTTGTCCGCGCTCGCCGACGCGCTGTAACCGAGCGCGATGCTGCCGTCGCCGCCCACGGCCGAGTACACGCCAATGGCTGTCGCGTTTAAACCGCCGGCTGTGGCCAATACGCCGATCGACGTGGCATTCGACGCGTTTGCCACGGCACCTGCGCCGAGCGCTGCCGACCCGGTTGCGCTGGCATGCGCGCCCGCGCCGACTGCGGTCGCATCAGCACCGGCTGCGCTTGCGCCGACGCCTGCCGCGAGCGCCTGCACGCCGCTCGCGTCTGCGTCCACGTCGGCAGTGTCTGCGTTGGCCTTGAAGTAACGCTGAGTACCACTTCGGGCTATCGCATCGACCTTGCCGTCGACCGCCCGCAGCTGGCTCACGTTGACGGCGTCAGTCGACTCGGCGCCCGCTGCGAGGTTGGTCAGGCGGCGCTCGTGGTGCGCGGAGCCGAGCGACACCTCCCCCGTGGGGTCCGGCGCCGCGATCAGAGTCGCGTCGAGGCCGGACGGGACGAAAGCGCGCTGATTCAGATCGGCTGTCGTCGCGGAGTCCGCGCCTAATGCGACGCTGTTGGCGGCGCTCGCGTTCGCGTTATGGCCGAGCGCGACGGCGCCGGAGTCCGCCGCGACCGCCCCGAAGCCCAGCGCGCTCGCATTGACGCCGGTCGTCTGCGCAAACGCGCCGAGCGCGACGCCGCCTGCGCCGTCGACTGCCGCCTCAGTGCCGAGCGCGACGCCGTACTCGCCCGCCGCCCGCGCCGACATACCGCCCGCGAAGGCCGCGTCGCCGCTGGTTTGCGCGTGATAGCCGACTGCGGTTGAGCCGGTGCCGGTAGCGCTCGCCAGCGAGCCAAACGCGGCCGCGGCGGCGTCAGCTGTGAGCGCGCCCGAGCCCGCCGCGATGGAGTCGAGGCCGAGCGCAGTGGCCGTCATGCCGAGCGCGGTTGCACGTTCGTTCTGCACATTGGCGTTCATGCCTACCGCGGTGGTGGCGTCGCCGACTGCATTTGCATTCAACCCCGTCGCTACGGCGCCTGCACCGAGCGCGCGAGCGTTCTGGCCGAGCGCGCTGGCGCCTGCCGCTTGCGCATTGGCGTTCAGGCCCACGGCGATCGCGCCGTCACCTTGCGTGGCGGCTTGCGTGCCGACCGCAATGGAGTTGTCGCCCTGCGCGGCCGCGGGCTCGCCTATCGCGATCGAGTAGTTGCCGGATGGATCGGCGCCCACGCCTGATCCTACGGAGCCGACGCCCGCCGCGACCGCCGGGACGCCACCCGCGAAAGCCGTCGCGGTCAGCACAGCCTGCGCGATGGCTTTTTTTCGCGCCGCCGCGCGATTCCCGCCGAATCTTGCCGGTCCGGACGCTGTGAGCGAGGTATGCGTTGCTCCTTGCCAGATTGAAGAATTTTGATTCATTGTGTCAGAGCCTCCCTGATTATTTGTGTGCGCTTTGGGCAGTGCGTGATTCGCGATGACCGGCCGGAATGCATCGCCCCGATAAAATCGCGAAAAAATGCCAAACGGTTGCGGCACTTTCCGGAACAGTGCGTTTATGCCTGTTGCACGTCCGAAATGCCCGCGACACGTCAACCGGTCAAAAGCGGCGAGCGCCAAGGCGATGGGTGTTGAATTATCCGAGCCGGTGGCGCAATTTCGATATCAGCGAAATCTTAAATCGGTGAGATAGATAAACTGTCTTTATAGAGCCGGCTTTATTTCTTGGTGGTTAGATGGATTAAAGAATATTCCGATTTTCTCTTATACCTATTTGGCGAACTCTGTGAGTTTTTTAATATTTGGCCAAATGGCATAGGTCGCGACTGATGCCGAGCTGAAAACCTGAAACTTCCGGTTTTCCCATGCGCTGGAAAAAGATGGCGCGAGCGACGCGCTTGCCCGCCCGCCCCGGCATGCCGCCGCACCTCATCGTGCCCTTCATATTCAGCGCGCTGCACATCGACCTGCGTCAACCGCTGGCGCGGGCAAACGTTCTACAATGACGGTTGTTCTCCGAAGCGAGTTTTCATGCGTAAATTTTTTCTTCCCGGCTTGACTGCCACGGTCGCCGCAAGCGCAGCGCTGGTCGCCGCTGCGGGCTTCTTTTCTCCGGCGGCCCACGCCAATGACGTGATCGTGCTCAATTCCGGCGAAGCCACGCTGAGCCTGATCGACGAGACCAGCCGCCAGGTCGTCGGCACGGTCCCGACGGGCAAGGAACCGCATCACCTGATGGCCACGCCGGACAACTCATCGCTGATCGTCGCCAACTCGGTGTCGAACAACCTGATGTTCGTCGATCCGAAGTCGGGCCAGGTGCAGCGCTGGGTCGAGAACATCGAAGACCCGTATCAGATCGGCTTTTCGCCGGACCGCAAGTGGCTCGTCACCACCGGCCTGCGCCTCGACCGTCTCGACATCTATCACTACGACGGCCAGAAGAACCAGATGACGCTGGCCTCGCGTTTGCCGCTCGCGGTCATGCCGAGCCACATGGCTTTCACGACTGACAGCAAGACGGTGTTCGTGACGCTGCAGGTGTCGGGCGAACTGGCCGCGATCGATCTACCCACGCAAACCGTGAAGTGGAAGATGAAGGTCGGCAAGGTGCCGGCGGGCCTATGGATGACGCCGGGTGAGAAATACCTGCTGGTCGGCATGACCGGCGCGGATTATGTCGCCGTGGTCGACTGGCGCTACCAGAAGATCGTCAAGACCATTCCGACGGGCAAGGGCGCGCACAACTTCCGCTCGCTGGCCGACGGCAAGCATGTGGCGGTGTCGAACCGCGTGGCGAGCACCATCAGCATCATCGACGAAGACACGCTGACGAACGTCGGCGACATCACCGGTTTGATGCCGGGGCCCGACGACATGGAACTTTCCGCGGACAAACGGTATCTGTGGGTGACGTTCCGCTTCGCGAAGCATGTCGGCATCATCGACCTGAACACGCGCAAGCTGATCCAGACGATTGCCGTTGGCCGTTCGCCGCACGGCATCTATTTCTTCAATCGCGCGCCGGTCACGGCGCCGAACGGCGCGTAGCGGGGCAGTCGCGCGGCAGCAATGCCGCACCCAGCCGAGCCATGACGGATGAAGTAACCAGACCAGCATGTTCCATCTGATTTTTTCTTCGCTCGACAGCTTTGTTTCAGCCGTGCAGACGCTGCTCTACGTCGACGTGGTGCAGCCGCTGCTGTTCCGCTTCGACCTGATGGACTACGACGAAGACACCTACGACAGCCTGTACTGGGTGATCGTGGGCGTCTTCGAAGTGCTGGCGATGTACGCGGTCCTGCGTCCGCTCGAAGCGCTGCGCCCGGTGGAGCGGTGGGAGAGCCGCAAGGCGGTGCGCATCGACGTGCTTTACACCTGGATCGCCAAGCTCGGCATTCTCAACCTGTTCTTCTTCTTCGCGCTGCAGCCGTTCTTCGACAGCGTGCAGGCGTGGCTGCGGCTGCACAACATTTCGAATATCGAGTTCGACAATCTGTGGCCCGGCGTCACCACGCAGCCGCTCGTCACGTTCGTGATGTATCTGCTGGTGCTCGACTTCGCCGGCTACTGGTATCACCGCTGGGAACACCGGATCGGCGTGTGGTGGGAACTGCACGCGGTGCATCACAGCCAGCAGCAGATGTCGCTGTGGGCCGACGACCGCAACCATCTTCTCGACGACCTGCTGCAGGCGTCGTTCTTCGCGGTGATCGCGCTGGTGATCGGCGTGCCGCCGTCGCAGTTCGTCGTGCTGGTCGCGATTACGAATCTTGCGCAGAGCGTGCAGCACGCGAACATCCGCCTGTACTTCGGCTGGCTCGGCGAGCGGCTGCTGGTCAGTCCGACGTTCCATCGCCGTCATCATGCAATCGGCTACGGCCACCAAGGGCTGAAGTACGGCTGCAACTTCGGCGTGCTGTTTCCGTGGTGGGACATGCTGTTTCGCAGCGCGTCCTGGAGCCGCGACATGGAGCCGACCGGCATCGGCGATCAGCTGGAAGGCCGGCGCTATGGCGACGGATTCTGGGCGCAGCACTGGCTCGCGTTCGTGCGCATCGCCGGGCGGCTTTCGCCGAAACGCCGCGCCGCAACCACCGAAAGCAACGACGCCGCCGCCGTTTGAGCGTCCTCATCTGAGCGCCTTTCTTCCCACGCCGGCGGTTTCCCCGGCGGCGGGTCGCGTGGTTTATCCTGTTCACGTTTGCGCGCACGCGCGTGGCCCGTTGGCCGGTTCGTTGCGCGTTTCCCTTTATTCCATCGTTTCGTTCACCGGCACCGGCTCGCATGAATGATCTGTTGCGCTCGTTCGGGCGCGCGCTCGCCAGCGCGCTCCACCCGCGCATGCTCTGGCTGACCTTCAAGCCATTTATCCTGGCGACGGTCGGATGGGGCGTGATTCTGTGGTTCTCCTGGCAGACGCTGATCGGCGGCACGCGGCTATGGCTCGATAGCTGGTCGTTCACGACCACGCTTTATCATCTGTTCGACTGGCTGGGTTTTTCGGCGCTGCATGCGGTGATCGCGCCGTTCATCGTGATTGCGATGGCGATTCCGCTGATCGTCGTCACGGTGCTGCTGCTGATCGCCACGCTGTCGATGCCCGCGGTGATCCGCTTCCTCGCCGCGCGGCAATTCCCGGGCCTCGAAATGCGCCGCGGCGGAACGTGGTACGGTAGCCTCAGCCAGGCGTTGTGGACCACGTTGGTGTGTCTGGTGCTGCTGATCGTCACGCTGCCGCTGTGGCTGGTGCCGCCGTTCTTCGCGCTGATTCCCCCGCTGCTGTGGGGCTGGCTGACCTATCGCGTGATGAGCTACGACGCGCTCGCGCTGCACGCGTCGCGCGACGAGCGGCGTGCGCTGGTGCGCCGCTTCCGGCTGCCGCTGCTGCTGATCGGCATCGCCAGCGGCCTGCTGGGTTCGCTGCCGACGCTGCTGTGGGCGTCGTCGGTCTGGCTGATCGTGCTGTTTCCGGTGATCACCGCGGTGACGATCTGGATTTATTCGTTCATCCTCGTGTTTTCGGCGCTGTGGTTCGGCTACTACTGCTTGCGCGCGCTGCAACGCATGCGGACCGAAGCGCACGGCCGCGTGCGTCACCCGGCGCCGGTTCCCTATTGATCAAACGAAAGAGGCGGCAATGGCATTTGGCGTCATCATCATCGGCGATGAAATCCTGTCGGGCAGGCGTGTCGACAAGCATCTGCCGAAGCTCATCGAGTTGCTGGGCGCGCGCGGGCTGTCGCTCAGCTGGGCGGAGTACATCGGCGACGACCCCGAGCGCATCACGGCGACGCTGAGGCGCACGTTCGCGTCGGGCGACATCGTGTTCTCCACGGGCGGCATCGGCGCCACGCCGGACGACCACACGCGCCAATGCGCGGCGGCCGCGCTCGGCGTGCCGCTGGAATTGCATCCGGAGGCCGCGAAGCTGATTCAGGAGCGCATCCGCGACATGTATCCGGCCAATGCCGCGACGCCGCTCGATCTGGATTCGCCCGAAAACCGGCATCGCCTGAATATGGGCACGTACCCGCAGGGCGCGTCGATCGTTCCGAACGGTTACAACAAGATTCCCGGCTTCTCGATCAGGCATCACCATTTCGTCCCGGGCTTCCCGGTGATGGCGTGGCCGATGATCGAATGGGTGCTGGATACGCACTACACTCACCTGCATCACGCGATGCCGCATGCGGAGAAGTCGCTGCTGGTGTTCGAGTTGCCCGAATCGCGCCTGACGCCGCTGATGGAGAAAATCGAGCGCGATTTTCCGGGCGTGCGGGTGTTCAGTCTGCCGAGCGTCGGCGATGCGGCGCGCGGCGCGCTGTATGCGCGGCATCACATCGACCTCGGGGTGAAGGGCGAGCCGGAAGCGGTGGCTGCTGCCTTCGTGAAACTGCGGGAGGGTGTGCATCTGCTAGGCGGCGATATCGTCGAGCCGGAGTCGCCGGCGGCGAAGCAGAAGGGTTGATCGGCGAGGCATTCGCCGGCCGCATCATCGGCCTGTCACATTCGACGCCGCCGGTGGGTCAGTCATTGAGCGCGAAGCCAGACCGCGCGGCTTCCACGCATGCGGGTAGTGCAGGGCCGATCAGCGGCTCTCACGCCGCAGCCCCGCATCGCCCGCTTCCTGCTGCCCGCGTGCATTCACGCGCCGATCCACGGCAAGCCGCGAAAGCACCATCCCGACACCGTCTTCCGATGCCCCTGGCCGTCCTTGTCGCCTTCGAAACCTTCCAGCAGGTCATACGCCTTCGTGAAGCCGGTTTGAGCGGCGGCGATGGCGGCGAGCTTCGAACGCGCGGCGCTGCGGCACAGAAACAGCACCGGCGTATCGTGCGACGCCACCTGACTCAATTGCGCAAGGAACTCCTGATTCGGCACTGCGCCCGGATAACGCGTCCATTCCACGTGCGCGTATTGTCCGTCGCCGATGACCGGCCGGCCGACCCAATCGAGTTCGGCACGCGTGCGCACGTCGATCAGACGCGTGCGCGGGTCGAGTTGCAGCAGTTCGAATGCTTCGGCGGGCGATACCGCGCCCGCGTAGGGCAGATGGTTCTCGTTGCGGCGAGCATCCGCCTGGGCGTACAGCTGTTCGAGCGTGCTCATGAGCGTCAATCTCCTTGACCAAATGAATATTCTAGCGCGTGGCGCACGAGCCACGCGTGACGCGGCGCGAGGGGGAGCGACGCGGCGATCGTGCCCGTTGTTGCAGCCCTTGCGCTCACTCATGGTGCATTTTTGGAAAGATGCACCAAAACAAGGATCGGCGTGGCCTTTGTTCTGACGAACGCACTAATGTGGTGCGAATACGGATTAACCGATTTCAGCGTAGCATGCCGGGGCGGTGCGCCGATTCCCCGCGAATGCGCGCACAGCAAGGTTTTGCGCCGGCTTGGCGCATGGGTGGCACAGAAGCTGCTTTATTGGTTCCGATCGACTTGTCCGGCAAGACTTTCTGCCAGTTCCACCGATTCAGGGTGGACGCGCCGGGACGGGTCAGCTAGATTGGGCGGCGGCTGAATCCGCCGAATTCGTTAATCAGGAGATAGGTTATGAGTAAATCCGTGGCCGACGTCGTTCAACTCGTCAAAGACGAAGACGTCAAGTTTGTCGACTTCCGTTTCACCGACACGCGCGGCAAAGAGCAACACGTTTCGGTGCCGGTGTCGGCATTCGATGAAGACAAGTTCGAAAGCGGCCATGCGTTTGACGGTTCGTCGATTGCCGGCTGGAAGGGCATCGAAGCATCGGACATGTTGTTGGTCCCCGACGCGAATACGGCCTTCATCGACCCGTTCTATGAAGAATCGACCCTCGTGCTGACCTGCGACGTCGTCGAACCGGCTGACGGCAAGGGCTATGAACGCGACCCGCGCTCGCTCGCGAAGCGCGCTGAAGCGTACCTGAAGAGCACGGGCCTGGGCGACACCGCCTTCTTCGGTCCGGAACCGGAATTCTTCATTTTCGACTCGGTCCAGTGGAACACGGACCAGTCGGGCTGCTTCATCAAGATCGGTTCGGAAGAAGCACCGTGGTCGTCGGCGAAGGAATTCGAAGGCGGCAACACCGGTCACCGTCCCGGCACGAAGGGCGGCTACTTCCCGGTAGCGCCGGTCGACACGTTCCAGGACATCCGTTCGGAAATGTGCCTGTTGCTCGAACAGATCGGCATCCCGGTCGAAGTACACCACCACGAAGTCGCGGGCCAGGGCCAGAACGAAATCGGCACCAAGTTCTCGACGCTGGTGCAACGCGCCGACTGGCTGCAGCAGATGAAGTACATCATCCATAACGTCGCGCACACGTACGGCAAGACGGCCACGTTCATGCCGAAGCCGGTCGTCGGCGACAACGGTTCGGGCATGCACGTCCACCAGTCGATCTGGAAGGACGGCCAGAACCTGTTCGCAGGCAATGGCTACGCAGGTCTGTCGGAATTCGCGTTGTTCTACATCGGCGGCATCATCAAGCATGCACGCGCGCTGAACGCGATCACGAACCCGGGTACGAACTCGTACAAGCGTCTCGTGCCGCACTTCGAAGCACCGGTCAAGCTGGCTTACTCGGCTCGCAACCGCTCGGCATCGATCCGTATTCCGCACGTGTCGAACCCGAAGGGCCGCCGTATCGAAACGCGCTTCCCGGATCCGCTGGCGAATCCGTACCTGTGCTTCTCCGCGCTGATGATGGCGGGTCTGGACGGCGTGCAGAACAAGATTCACCCGGGCGAAGCCGCCGACAAGAACCTGTACGACCTGCCGCCGGAAGAGGATGCAAAGATCCCGACCGTGTGCGCCGGCCTCGACCAGGCTCTGGACTCGCTCGACGCGGACCGCGAATTCCTGACGCGCGGCGGCGTGTTCACGGACTCGATGCTCGACGCGTACATCGAACTGAAGACGGGCGAGCTGCAACGCTATCGTCAGTCGGTGCATCCGATCGAATTCGAAATGTACTACTCGCTGTAAGCGGCCATGGCGCTTCGCCCTTCACCCGGCGAAGCGCTTTGCCCGACGCTCGCGATCGGTCACGAAGGGACGGCGGCGCCGTCCCTTTTTCGTTAGGCCGCGCCGAGTCATCGCGAAGTCCGGGCAGTGAGCAACACACAAAAAGCGGCACACCTGATTTTTCACCATCTCCTATCGGCCAGACTGCAAGATGGTTCTCAAGAATCTGATCAAGGCAAGAAAGGGACACGAGCAGACGCTGTCGGACGATGCGCAACTCGTGAGTTCCGGTTTGCTGCCGGGCTTCGAGACGTTGCCGACCGTCGTGCTGGTGCTGGAGAAGCGAACGCTACGCGTCGCGTTCGCGAACCCGTCGGCGGAGTCGATGCTGGAATTGTCGCGCCGGCAACTGACGCAGATGACGTGGCCCGACATCTTTTCGAATGCGGACGAACTGGTCGCGACCATCACGGCGATCGCCGCGCATCGTTTTCACGCGACGCATCTGGACGCCGTGCTCGAGCGTCCGGGCCACGAACCGCTGCATGTGCATGCGATCGTCGGCTTTCTGGAGAGCGCGCAGGACTACGTGCTGCTCGAACTGTTCGAGAACGAGCGGCACTTGCGCTCCGACCGCGAGGAGCGCATCAACGACCTCACCGCGGTCAACAAGCAACTGATCCGCAATCTCGCGCACGAGATCAAGAATCCGTTAGGCGGGATTCGCGGCGCGGCGCAACTGCTCGAGTTCGAACTCGGCGAGCGTCAGCGCGACGAGTTGCGCGAATACACGCAGGTCATCATCAAGGAATCGGACCGGTTGCAAACGCTGGTCGACCGCTTGCTCGAACCGCACCGTCATCCGCATATCGTCGGCGACGTGAATATTCACGAGGTCTGCGAACGCGTGCGCCAGGTGATTCTCGCGGAGTTTCCGCGCGGCCTCACGATCGAGCGCGATTACGACGTGAGCGTGCCGGACTTGCGCGGCGACAAGGAGCAGCTGATCCAGGCGCTCCTGAACATCGTGCGCAATGCGGCCGAAGCGTTGCGCGAACGCATTTCGCAGGGCGATGCGCGGATCGAATTGCGCACCCGCATCGCGCGCAAGATCACCGTGTCGAAACGTTTATGTAAGCTGGCACTGGACTTGCATATCGTTGACAACGGCCCAGGCATTCCCGAGGAAATCCGTGACCGCATTTTCTATCCGCTCGTGTCGGGGCGCGAGGACGGCAGCGGTCTCGGTCTGACGCTCGCGCAGACTTTCGTGCAACAGCACGATGGCCTGATCGAAGTGGAAAGCCGGCCCGGCCACACCGAGTTTCAGATTTTGCTGCCGCTCGACTGCTAACCCCAAACGCATCTCAAGACTTCTGACCGACCCATATGAAGCCGATCTGGATAGTAGACGACGATCAATCAATTCGCTGGGTGCTCGAAAAAGCGCTCGCCCGCGAAAACTTCGCGACTCGCAGCTTCGCGAACGTCCGCGAGGCTTCGGCCGCGCTCGAACACGAAAGCCCGCAGGTGCTGGTGTCCGACATCAGGATGCCGGGAGGCTCCGGCCTCGAACTGCTGCAAACCGTGCGCGACAAGGTGCCGGGCTTGCCCGTCATTATCATGACGGCGTTCTCGGATCTGGATAGCGCGGTCGCCGCCTTTCAGGGCGGGGCGTTCGAGTATCTCGCCAAACCGTTCGACGTCGACAAGGCGGTCGAACTGATCCGCCGCGCGGTGGACGAAAGCATGCGCGGTGAGCAGACGTGGGACGACCGCGTTGCCGAAGCCCCCGAAATGCTCGGCCAGGCGCCGGCGATGCAGGACATGTTTCGCGCGATCGGCCGCCTGTCGCATTCGGCGGCCACCGTGCTCATTACCGGCGAATCAGGCACCGGGAAGGAACTGGTCGCGCGTGCGTTGCACCGACATAGCCCACGCGCGAACGGTCCTTTCATTGCACTGAACACTGCCGCGATTCCGAAAGATCTGTTGGAATCCGAACTATTCGGCCATGAGCGCGGCGCGTTCACCGGCGCGCAGGCGATGCGCCAAGGCCGTTTCGAGCAGGCCGAGAACGGCACGCTGTTTCTCGACGAAATCGGCGACATGCCGTTCGATCTGCAGACCCGGCTTTTGCGGGTGCTGTCGGACGGGCAGTTCTATCGCGTCGGCGGTCACAATCCGCTGCGCGCGAATGTGCGCGTGATCGCGGCGACGCACCAGAATCTCGAATCGCGTGTTCGTCAGGGGCTGTTTCGCGAGGACTTGTATCACCGGTTGAACGTCATCCGCTTGCGCTTGCCGGCGTTGCGCGAACGCAGCGAAGACATTCCGCTGCTCACGCGGCACTTCCTGCAAAAGAGCGCGCGCGATCTCGGCGTCGAGCCCAAGCGCGTGTCCGAAGAGGCGCTCGCGTATCTCGCGTCGCTGCCGTTTCCGGGCAACGTGCGTCAGCTGGAGAACCTGGCCAACTGGCTCACCGTGATGGCGCCCGCGCAGACCATCGAGAGCAAGGACTTGCCGCCGGACCTCGTTCCCGCGCAAGCCGGTGTCAACGATCTCGCGAGCGGCGGTGCGGTAGCCGGCACGGGTGACGAGGGCTTCGGCGGGGTTGCGCCGGGCAACGCCGCGAATGCCGCGGTTCATCCGGCCGGCGCTGCGAGCATGGCAGTCGCGACGGCGGTCAGCGCGTGGGAGGGCGGTCTGCGCACCGAAGTGGCGCGGATGCTGCGCGAAAACGCGGCAGACGTGATGGACGAACTCGCACGCCGTTTCGAAGCGGCGGTGATTCGCGAGGCGCTCGACTTCACGCGCGGGCGCAAGGTCGAAGCGGCCGAGCGTCTGGGCATCGGCCGCAATACGATTACACGCAAGATCCAGGAGCTCAATCTCGAGCCCTGATTGCCGTGTCGATGCAGGCCGGGGCGGCGCGTATGCGGCCTCGGCCTGTGGTCCGTTGCCGGTTGGTTGAACGGGCCTCGGGCGCCCACAAGGCATAATCAACGCTGTTTCCATTCGACAGCCGACGATGCCCGCTTCTCCCGCTCCTTTCTCCTGGCCGCTTTCCCCCGATCCTTTTCTTGCGCTCGAAACGCTCGACGCCCCCGACGCGCTCGCGTGGGTCGAGCGGCAGAACGCGCGTACGCGTGCAGCGTGGTGCAGCGGCGCGTCGTTCGAGACGCTCCGGCAGCGGCTCGCCGACGCGTATCTGCCGCGCGAGCGTCCGGTGATTCCCGATCGCTGGATGGATTGGGCCTACGATCTGTGGCAGGACGAACGTAATCCGAAAGGCCTCTGGCGGCGCACGACATGGGCGGCATGGCGCAGCGGCGCGCCGGTCTGGCAGAACCTGCTCGATTTCGACGCGCTCGGCGCGGCCGAAGGCACGCCGTGGGTATGTGTCGAACTCGACATTCTTTATCCGGAAGGCGATCGCGCGCTGATCACGATGTCGCCGGGCGGCTCGGATGCGCAGGTGGTGCGCGAGTTCGACATCGACGCGCAACGGTTCGTCGACGACGGCTTCGTGATCGCGAAGGCGGGCAAGCACACGGCGTCGTGGATTGATCGGGACACGCTTTACGTCGGCTGGGACAATGGCCGTAAGTCGCTGACGCGCTCCGGATATCCGCGCGAGGTGCGGCGCTGGACGCGCGGTACGGCGCTGGCCGACGCGCCGGTGGTGTTCCGGGGCGCGTTCGGCGATATCGGCGTGGAAGCGCATTACGATCCGGTCGAGCGGCGGCATACGGTGGTGAGCAGTGTCGATTTCTTCGACTCGCACACGTACTACCTCGATAGCGCCGAAGGCACAGTCGATGCATGGCGCCAGTACGACGTGCCGGCGCACGTCGCGGTGGGCGGCTGGCAAGGCTGGCTGCTGCTCGAACCGCGTCTCGACTGGCACTGCGACAGCGTGCGCTATCCCGGCGGCGCATTGCTGGCGATCCGCGAAGCCGCGTTTTTCCGAGGTGAGCGCGAGGTGGTGCCGCTCTTCACGCCGACGCCGCTGACCTCGGCCTGCGAGTGGACGCATACGCGCAATCACCTGATCGTGTCGTACCTCGACGACGTGCGTAGCAAGACCTTGCTGTGGACGCCGTCGCAAGGCGCGGATCAGGCGTGGCATTGGCAGCAGCGTGCGTTTCCGTCGCATGACGACGCGCAAGCCGACGTGTCGCCCGTCGAGCCGACGCTGAACGACGAAGTGTTCGTCGATACGGATGACTATCTGGAGCCGCCTGCCTACTGGCTCGCCGACCTCGCGCGCGCAGATCTGAGCGAGTGGGAGTTGATCGACCGCTGGCCGACCCAGTTCGACGCGACGCGCTTTGCCGTCACGCGCGGACATGCGGTGTCGGCGGATGGCACGCAGGTGCCGTACACGGTGATTGCGCCGCGGCGGGCCCCGCAGTCGTCCACGCAGGCGCACGCTGCTGGTCCTTGCTTACTCGGCGGCTATGGCGGCTTCGCGATCCCGTTGCTGCCGAGTTATCTGACGGGGCAGGGCATCGGCTGGCTCGAACGTGGCGGCGTGTATGTGGTCGCGCATATTCGCGGCGGCGGCGAATTCGGCACGCGGTGGCACACGGCGGCACAGGGCGAGCATCGCCAGAGGGCCTTCGACGACTTCATCGCGGTAGCCGAAGCGCTCGTCAGTAGCGGCGTGACGAGCGCCGCGCAGCTCGGCATCCAGGGTGGCAGCAACGGTGGTTTGCTGGTGGCGGCCTGCATGGTGCAACGTCCTGAGTTGTTCGGCGCCGTGGTGTGCGAGGTGCCCTTGCTCGATATGAGTCGCTATCACCTGTTGCACGCGGGTGCGTCATGGATCGACGAATATGGCGACCCTGACGAACCCGCCGACGCGCGCTCGCTCGCCGCTTACTCGCCGTATCACTGCGTGTCGGCGGGCGTTGCATATCCGCCCGTGCTGTTCACCACTTCGACTGCCGACGACCGCGTGCATCCCGGCCACGCGCGCAAGATGGCCGCGCGCATGCAGGCGCTGGGCGCGCAACAGGTCTGGTATCGGGAGAACACGGAAGGCGGGCACGGCGGCTCCGATGAACTGGAGCAGGCCGAGCATGATGCGATGGTGTTCGAGTTCTTGTGGAGCGTGTTGGGCGGCACTACGCCTGTCGATGCAACGGCGTGAGCCCACGCATCCGTACGCGCATGCGGTGCGACACGTAGGCCACGCCTCGCACCGTTGAATCGAAGACTCAGCCGAGTTGTGCGACCACCGGCGCGTGGTCCGATGGCTGGTCCCATTTGCGCGGCACCTTGTCGATATCGCAGGACGAACACACGTCGGCCAGCGCTTTCGACAGCAGAATGTGGTCGATGCGCAGACCCGCATTGCGGCGGAACGCCATCATCCGGTAGTCCCACCACGAGTAGATCTTGTCCTGCTGCTCGAACTGGCGGAACGCATCGAGAAGGCCGAGTCCGATCAGCTGCACGAACGCGGCGCGTTCTTCGGGCGACACCAGGTTCTGGCCTTCCCACGCTTTCGGGTCGTGCACGTCGCGATCTTCCGGCGCGATGTTGTAGTCGCCGAGCAGCGCG
The DNA here is from genome assembly GCF_008369935.1 of Paraburkholderia panacisoli. Classification (GTDB taxonomy): domain Bacteria; phylum Pseudomonadota; class Gammaproteobacteria; order Burkholderiales; family Burkholderiaceae; genus Paraburkholderia; species Paraburkholderia panacisoli. The sequence goes on from NZ_VTUZ01000001.1 coordinate 289,144, forward strand.
AGCTTCGGATGCAGCGCCATCTCGCTCGCAATCCAGTCGTGCAGCGCGGCGAGCCAGCGCAGCTTGTACGCGAACTTCTCGGTGCCCGGCGCCTGGCCGTTCGGGAAGTACGCGCAGATGATGCGCACACCTTCGATGGTTGCCGCGATCACGCGCTGCTGCGGATCTTCGAAACCCGGAATGTTGCGCACGATGTTGCTTTCGTCGACGTTCAGGCCGTCGCGCACGAGAATGCCGACGCCGTTATAGGTTTTCTGACCGGCATACCAGCTGCGGTAGCCTTTCTCCGCGAGTTCGACGTGCGGAAATTTTTCGTCGGGCAGCTTCAGTTCCTGCAGACACAGTACGTCGGCGCGGCTCGTTTCGAGCCAGTCGATCACGTGTTGCTGGCGGACTTTAAGGGAATTGACGTTCCACGTCGCGATTTTCATGACATTCTCACAGTCTTGCTGGGCAAGGATTCATGGGGGCGCGCCCTGGCGTTTCGATCGGGCGCCCCGGCTTGCCGCGCGTCTTCGGGGCGACCAGCAGTCGACCCCCGGCGCGGGTGCTGGCGCGGTCGATGCGCGGGCAGTTTCGATAGCCTCGCATCTTATCGCGCGGGAGCGGGGGCTGTGAAATTGCGTCCGTGGTTGGGAGAAAATAAAAGCGTGATCTGCCGATGCCGCAGCGTATAGTGGGATCACATACACATTCGCATGCCTGCGAGTTGGAGAGTCATCATGGCCGAACTTTACCCATCCGTTTATAAGGACTTCGAAGTGCATCCGCTAGTGTTTTCGCGGACGTTCGACAAATTCGACGGTCATAAGCGTTCTGCCGAAGGCTACGATGTCGCGGTGCGTGTGTGCCGTCCGGGTGCGATCAGCGGTTCGAAGGCGAGCCGCGTGTTTCGTCTGCCGCTACACGCCACGATCTCCGATTTCGGTGTGGCGAAACGCAGCGCGAGCCAGTACGGCGCGGATATTATCGACGGCAAGGTGGAAGGGGCGACGGTCGAGGATCTTTGATGCGCGCGTCGGTACGCATCGTCGATTGAGAAATAGTTCGCGCAATGGTTTGACGTTTTGCTTACGTCCCGATATAATCTTTTTTCTCTGACGCGGGGTGGAGCAGTCTGGCAGCTCGTCGGGCTCATAACCCGAAGGTCGTAGGTTCAAATCCTACCCCCGCAACCAAGCATTACGTAGAAAGCCTTGATTTCGAGCCGAAATCAAGGCTTTTTGCTTTTCAGGGTCGCTCTGATCGGAGCCAGGCTGCACGTTCATACAACGCCGCATTTAGACGCCAGGATGTGTGCGCAGCCTTAAAAACAAATAAATTTCTCCATGCAGCGATGAAGCACGGCGCGTTCGTCTTTTCCAACCGCGGCACTTGATGGATGCCACCCGCGATGTTGACCTTCCACTCGTCAACGAAGTTGCGATTCACACCTGATCGACCGTCATGTAAAAGCCCGCAGGCGCGAGCCATGCGGGCTTTGTAGCTTCTGACCCGGTGTTCGCATTGCGCGTGCGATCAACCGCACGCACATCTGCGTCACTGCGCCCCGATCGCCCACTCGACCGCCGCTTGCGCATGCAACGCGGTCGTATCGAACACCGGCAGCACCGAATCTTCCGGCTTGATCAGCAGCGTGATTTCGGTGCAGCCGAGAATCACCGCTTGCGCACCACGCGCGGCCAGCGCTTCGATCACGCGCCGATACACTGCACGCGACGCATCGATCACGTTGCCGTGACACAGCTCGTCGTAAATGATGCGGTGCACGTCCGCGCGTCCGGCTTCATCGGGGACCAGCGTCTCCAGGCCATAGCGCTCACGCAAACGTCCTGTATAAAACGTCTGCTCCATCGTATAGCGCGTGCCGAGCAAGCCGACCCGCTCGATACCCGCTGCCCGCAGCGCCTCGCCGGTCGGATCGGCGATATGCAGGAACGGCACCTTGATCGCCTGCTCGATCGACTCGTACACGCGATGCATCGTGTTGGTCGCAAGCATCACCAGATCGGCGCCGCCGCGTTCGAGCTGAAGCGCGGCATCCGCCATCTGCTGACCGAGCGCGGCCCAGTCGCCCGCGCGCTGGTTCGCCTCGATCGGCGCGAAGTCGACCGTGAGCATCAGACTGCGCGCGTTGTGATGACCACCGAGGCGTGCCTTCGCATGCCGGTTGAGGAGTTTGTAATACTCGGTGGACGACTCCCAGCTCATCCCGCCGATTACGCCGATCGTTTTCATCTGCCCGCTCCATGTACGGATGACGGCATCCGGACCACCCGGCACCACCGCTCTGAAGGCCGAGTATAGGCGCGCAGCGGCGCGCGCCGCCGGTACGGATTGCGCGCCGCGCGCCGGTACGGGCATCGCGAGAAAACCCCGCACGAGCTTTCTGGCGCCGATAGAATCGTACGCATCCAAAGCGGGAAGCGGTCAAAGGGAGCGATACATGGAGTTGATCATCCGCCGCGCGATGCTGCCGCCTGGCGCCGCGTCGCAGCACAAACAACCGGTCGACATCGGCATCGACGCGGGCCGCATCGTCGCAGTCGAGCCGAATCTGGCCGCGAGCGCGGCCAAAGAAATCGACGCGGCCGGCTCGCTCGTGACGCCGCCGTTCGTCGATCCGCATTTCCACATGGACGCGACGCTGTCGTACGGCTTGCCGCGTGTGAACGCTTCGGGCACGCTGCTCGAAGGCATTGCGCTGTGGGGCGAACTGAAGCCCGATCTGACCCAGGCGGCGCTCGTCGAACGCGCGTTGCAGTATTGCGACTGGGCGGTAGCGCGCGGCCTGCTGGCGATCCGCAGCCACGTCGACGTATGCGATCCGCGCTTGCTTGCGGTCGAAGCGCTGCTCGAAGTGAAACGCCGGGTCGCGCCGTATCTCGACCTGCAACTAGTCGCGTTTCCGCAGGACGGTGTGTTGCGCAGCGCCGGCGCGTTCGAGAACCTCAAGCGGGCAATCGCGATGGGCGTCGACGTGGTCGGCGGCATTCCGCATTTCGAGCGCACCATGGCCGATGGCGCGCAGTCGGTGCGCCTGCTGTGCGAGTACGCAGCGGAGCAGGGCTTGCGCGTCGACATGCATTGCGACGAATCGGACGATCCCATGTCGCGCCACATCGAAACGCTCGCGGCCGAAACGCAACGGCTCGGCTTGCAGGGGCGCGTCACCGGCTCGCATCTGACGTCGATGCATTCGATGGACAACTACTATGTCAGCAAGCTGCTGCCGTTGATGCGCGAGTCGGGCGTCGCCGCGATCGCGAATCCGCTGATCAACATCACGCTGCAGGGACGCAGCGACACGTATCCGAAGCGGCGCGGCATGACGCGCGTGCCGGAGATGATGGCGGCCGGCATCAACGTCGCGTTCGGCCACGACTGCGTGATGGACCCGTGGTACAGCCTCGGTTCAGGCGACATGCTCGAAGTCGCGCACATGGGCTTGCACGTCGCGCAGATGACGGGCGTCGACGGGATGCATGCGTGTTTCGACGCGGTCACGGTGAATGCCGCGCGGATTCTCGGTCTCGAAGGTTATGGTGTCGCGCCGGGATGCGCGGCCAATCTCGTGCTGCTCGACGCGCGCGATCCGGTCGAAGCGATCCGCTTGCGCGCGGCGCGGCTCGCGGTGGTGAGCCGTGGCAAGGTGGTGAGCCGTGCGCCGGCCGCTCGCGCGGCGCTGTCGCTTGAAGGGCGTCCCGCGCAGGTGGACTTCAAACTGCATCGCAGTTAGTGGTTGCCGCGTAGCGGCTTGGTGTGCGCATGAAAAAAGCCGGCGCCTGCTCACGCAGGTCGCCGGCTTGTTTGTTGTAGACGCCGAGATCGACATCGACCGCGCGAAGCAAAGCGCGCCGGCCGATGCTCTATGCGATCAATGCGCCGCGCCCGGCGTCATACCGTTATGGCGCAACAACGCATCGATATTCGGCTCGCGCCCACGGAACGCCTTGAACGATTCCATCGCCGGTCGGCTGCCGCCCACCTCCAGAATCTCCTTGCGATACCGCATGCCGGTCACCTGATCGAGCACGCTGCCGCTCGCGGCTTGCGCCGCTTCTTCGAATGCGGCGTAGGCGTCGGCGGACAGCACTTCCGCCCACTTGTAGCTGTAGTAGCCCGCCGCATAACCGCCCGCGAAAATATGGCTGAAGGTGTTCGGCCAGCGCGAGAACGAGGCTTGCGGCACGACGTGGAAGCGCTCGTTGATCTCGCTCGCGAGTTCGATGGCGTTCTTCGTGCCGCTCGCGTCGAAGCCGGTATGCAGTTGCATGTCGAACATCGAGAACACGATCTGGCGCAGCGTGCCCAGGCCGCTCTGGAAGTTCTTCGCGGCCAGCATCTTGTCGAACAGATCGCGCGGCAGCGGTTTCGCGGTTTCGACGTGCGACGTCATGTCGCTCAGCACGTCCCACTCCCAGCAGAAGTTCTCCATGAATTGCGACGGCAGTTCGACCGCGTCCCATTCGACGCCGTTGATGCCCGACACGCCCAGTTCATCGACGCGCGTGAGCATGTGATGCAGGCCGTGGCCGAATTCGTGGAACAGCGTGATGACTTCGTCGTGCGTGAAGCAGGCGGGCTTGCCGCCGACCGGCGCCGAGAAGTTGCAGGTCAGATACGCAACCGGTGTTTGCACGCCGCCATGCGTGTGCTTGTGACGGCCGCGCGCATCGTCCATCCAGGCGCCGCCGCGTTTGCCTTCGCGCGCATACAGGTCGAGGTAGAACTGCGCGACCAGGCCGCCGTCCTGATTCTCGACGCGGAAAAAGCGCACGTCCGGATGCCACACGGTTGCTTCGTCGCGACGGATACGCACGCCGAACAGCGTTTCGGTGACCTTGAAGAGGCCCTTGAACACGGCGTCTTCAGGGAAGTACTGTTTGACCTCGTTCTCGGAGAACGAATAGCGCTTCTGACGCAGACGTTCGGCGGCGAACGTCATGTCCCACGGTTGCAGATCGCTCATGCCGAGTTCGTTCGCAGCGAATTCGCGCAACTCCTTCCAGTCCAGCTCCGCGTGCGGACGCGCGCGCGTCGCGAGGTCTTCGAGGAAGGCCATGACCTGCGCGGGCGACTCGGCCATCTTCGGCGCGAGCGACACTTCCGCGAAGTTGTTGAAGCCAAGCATGTGCGCTTCTTCGGCGCGCAGCTTCAACTGCTCGGCGAGCACCGCGGTGTTGTCCCACTCGGGTTTGGCGTTGCCGTACTGGGGCCCAAGCTCGGATGCGCGCGTCACGTACGCGCGGTACATCGCTTCGCGCATCGGACGATTTTCCGAGTACTGCATCACCGGGAAATACGACGGGAAATGCAGCGTGAATTTGTAGCCGGTCTTGCCTTCGCGTTCGGCCGCTTCCTTCGCGGCTTCGATCACGTCTTCGGGCAGGCCGGCCAGCTGCGCTTCGCCGCCGGCTTCGACCACGTAAGCGTACGCATTGGTCGAGTCGAGCACGTGATCCGAGAACGCTTTGGACAGCGCCGCCTGGCGCTCCTGCAATTCGGCGAAATGCGGCTTCTGGTCTTCCGGCAATTCGGCGCCGGACAGACGGAAATCGCGCAGCGCATTGCCGAGAATCTTCTTGCGCTCGCCGGTCAGCGACGCGAAGTCGCTGCTCGCGTTCAGCGCCTTGTACTTTTCGTACAACGCGAGATTCTGGCCGACGCTCGACCAGAATTCGGTGACGCGCGGCAGGTTCTCGCCGTACGCGGCGCGCAGCTCGGGCGTATCGGCGACCGCGTTCAAGTGGCCGACCACGCTCCATGCGCGCGACAGCGGTTCGGTGGCGCGCTCGACCGGCTCGACCACATCGGCCCACGACGCGGGCGTGATCGGCAGCGCGGCGCGCTCGACGGCGGCGGCCGCGTCGGCGAGCAGCACATCGAGGGCGGGGGTCACGTGTTCGGGGCGGATCTCGCCAAAGCGCGGCAGGTCGGAGAAATCGAGGAGCGGATTGTCGTGATTCGAGGCGGTAGTGGACATAAGGCTTCCTGTCTGGCGCGGGTGAACGGGTAATCGGTGCATCGACGGGCGCGCGCGATCACGCCCTGTGGCACCCGATACGGACATTATTGGGGCGGGACGCGCCGATTCCAATCCGTCGGCAGACAAATTATCAGATGTCGGGGCACGGTGCGCGGATGGCGCGTGACGGCAGACGTGTGGCGGGAGCCGAGCGACGCGGCGTCCGCCGTATCGCGTTCCTGTGAGGAGGCGGACGACAACGGGCGGCGAGCGCTGCTGATGTGCGGCGTGCCGGCATACCGCCGTGGGGCGGCGGTGTTTGCTTTTTCTGTCAGCGATAGGGACGAGCGGGCTTTGGCACGCTCTTTCAGGAAGGAAACGGCCACGGCAACAACGCCGCCTTCGTGCAGCCTCAAGCCGCTGTTGCCGTCGCCTGCGCTCACTCCATCACGCTTGCGCGGCGTCCGCTTCGCGCTCGGCGGCTTCGATCGTATTGACGAGCAGCATCGTGATGGTCATCGGGCCGACGCCGCCCGGCACCGGTGTGATGTAACCGGCCACTTCCTTGACGCCCGCGAAGTCGACGTCGCCGCACAGCTTGCCGGCTTCGTCGCGATTCATGCCGACGTCGATCACCGCCGCGCCCGGCTTCACCATGTCCGCGGTGAGGATGTTGCGCAGGCCGGTGGCCGCGACCACCACGTCGGCATTGCGCGTGTGGGCCGCCAGATCGCGCGTCTTGCTGTGGCAGATCGTCACGGTCGCGCCCGCTTCGAGCAGCAGCAGCGCCATCGGCTTGCCGACGATGTTCGAGCGGCCGATCACCACCGCGTTCGCGCCTTGCAGCGCAATCTCATAAGCGGCGAGCATCTTCATCACGCCGTACGGCGTGCACGGGCGGAACAGCGGCCGACCGGTCATCAGCGCGCCGGCATTGGCGACGTGGAAGCCGTCGACGTCCTTCTCCGGCGCGATCGCTTCGAGCACCTTGTGGCTGTCGATGTGCTTGGGCAGCGGCAGTTGCACCAGAATGCCGTGGATGCGCGGATCGCGGTTCAGTTCGTCGATGCGCGCGAGCAGGTCGGCTTCCGGCAGGTCGGCCGGGTAGCGGTCGAACGACGAGCCGAGGCCGTTGTCGTGACACGCCTTGACCTTGTTGCGCACATAGACTTCGCTGGCCGGATTGTCGCCGACCAGCACCACGGCGAGGCCCGGCTGATGGCCGCGGGCGGTGAGGGCGGCGGCGTGCGCGGCGACGTCGGCACGCAGGGTCTTGGAGAGGGCTAGGCCGTCGATCAGTTTGGCAGTCATGGTCGGTCGAGATGGGGAGTTTGGAAAGCGGGGCAGGGCGCGGGCGCGGCGGCGGGCCACGCGCGACGGCGTTTTTCAGCGGGAATGGGTCGGAGCGTGAAAAGCGCGCGGCGCGAATCGGAGATAGGCGCAACTGCAAAGTCCGACATTATACCGGCGCAGCCTGGCGCGCCGCGTGTGGAATCCCGGTTGCGCGAACGAGTCGAGTGCCAGCACGCGGGCTACGCGGGCCTTGCGTGGCGTGCCCACAGTCCCACGCCGAACGGCGGGAAGCGGGTCCTGAAGAGGGTCTCGACGCAGACTGGGAAACAGGCAGAAAGCACGTAAGAGGCCGGCCACCACGCGTTACAGATCGGCGCGGCAAACGAGGCGCGCCGAGCGGCGCCGGCGCAGAGCCGTCACGGGCCGGACTCATGCGCAGTCCGGCCGTGGATCACTCGATAACTCGTAGCGGGGAATGCCGCCCGGCGCTTTTTATTGCGCCGCTTGCGGCTTGTTCGACAGCGCGAGTCGTAGCAGATCGGCGACCGTGTTGACGTTGAGCTTTTCCATGATGTTCGCGCGATGCGCTTCGACCGTCTTGATGCTGATGCCGAGGTCGTCGGCGATCTGCTTGTTCAGGCGGCCCGCGATGATGCGCTCGAGCACCTGATGCTCACGTGCGGTCAGCTTGCCCAGACGCTCGGCGGCGGCGCGTTGCTGCTGCACGCTGGTGCTCTCGCTGCGCGCCTTGTCGAGCATGCGCTCGACCAGCTTGCGCAGCTCGGCTTCGTCGAACGGCTTCTCGATGAAGTCCATCGCGCCTTTTTTCATCGTCGACACCGCCATCGGCACGTCGCCGTGGCCCGTCACGAAGATGATCGGCAGCGATGCGTTGTCGGCGATCAGGCGTTCCTGCAACTCGAGCCCGCTCATGCCGGACATCCGCACATCGAGAATCAGGCATGCGATCTGGCCCGGGTGCTGATGCGGCTGCCATGCGTCGATGAACTGCTCGGCGCTGGAGAAGCATTGCACGCGGTAGCCGTTCGCCTCCAGCAGCCAGCGCAGCGAATCTCGCACGGCCTCGTCGTCGTCGACGACAAAGACAGTTTCCTGTGTGGTGACTGGGCTGTTCATAGCTCTCCCGTAACGGTTTGTGGTGTCGGCGCCTCTGACCCGCCGTTGCTCGGGCCGTCAGGCTCTCCAATAGGCAGACTGCAATGGAACGTGGCGCCCGTGATGTGGCCGTCGGACTCGACGTTGTTCACCACCCACAGACGGCCACGGTGCGATTCGATAATCGAACGGCAAATGTTCAGCCCCATGCCCATACCATCGGACTTGGTGCTGTAAAACGGTTCGAACAGCCGCTCGGCTGTCGCTTCGTCGACGCCCGGACCCTGGTCGACGACGCTGATGCAGACAAATCCGCTCTCCAGCCGCACGACCACGCGGATCACCGGATCGACCGCGTTCGGGCGCGCTTCGGCCATCGCTTCGGCGCCGTTCTTCAGCAGGTTGACCAGCACCTGCTCGATCAGCACCGGGTCGACGTAGATCACCGGCAGGCGCGAGCGCAGATCGGTGACGATGCGAATGCGGCGCTTCCTCGCCTCGATCTCGGCCAGACCCACCGCGTCCGCGACGATGTCGGCGACGCGCGTGGCTTGCCGCTTGGGCTCGCTGCGCTTCACGAACTCGCGGATGCGCTTGATGATCATGCCGGCGCGCACCGCCTGCTGCGCGGTCTTTTCGAGCACGGGGAGCAGATTGTCGGGTGTGGTCCGACCGGATTTAACCAGTGCGACGGTTCCGGAGCAATAGTTGTTGATCGCGGCGAGCGGCTGATTGAGTTCGTGCGCGAGCGACGAGGCCATTTCGCCCATAGTCATCAGGCGGCTGGTGAACTGCAGCTTTTCGTCCTGCTGGCGCGCCAGTTCCTGGGCGCGCTTGCGGGTGGTGATGTCGGTCGCGATCTGCATCTGCGCGAGGTGGCCGTCCACCCACTGGATGTACTGGCGGCGCACCTCGAACCATTTCTGGATGCTTTGCACGTAGATTTCCTGCGCGTCGGCGGTGCTTTCCGTCAACGCGGCGGCGGGCAGTCCGGCATAGGTATCCACCATATCGATCGAATCGGACGATGCCTGTGCGCTATCGAACCCGCCGCCGGCCAATTCCAGATGGCCGTCCGGGCGAATGCCGAACAGATGCCGGTAGTAGCGGTTGGCGAACAGCAGCTCGGCTTCGTCGGCGGCCAGCACGGACACCGCGGCGTCGAGGCTTTCGAGCACGGTGGTGAAGCGCTCGTGGGCGGCGGCGAGTTCCTCGCGTGCGCGTTTGGGCTCGGTGATGTCGGTCATCGACGACATCCAGCCGGTCTGGCGCCCCGAGCTGTCGATCAGCGGCGACACGTAAAGGCGCGCGTGGAACAGTGACCCGTCCTTGCGGCGCACCCGCAATTCGAAGCCCGACGACGGCGCCTTGCCGCGCAGCGTCATGTCGAGTTGGCGCTGCATCTCGGGGTAGGCGTCGCGCGGCCAGTACGCGAACGGCGCGTTCTTGCCGACCAGATCGCTCTCGTCCCAGCCGGTCATGCGGCAGAACGCCGGGTTCACGTGGGTGATGCGGCCGTGCATGTCGAGCACGCGCATGCCGATCAGCACCGAATTTTCCATCGCGCGGCGGAAGAACGCTTCCGCGTACAGCGCCTGTTGCGCTTCGAAGCGCTGGCGCGTGTGTTTCCACAAACTCCAAAGGCTCCACAGCACGAAACACGACAGGCCGGCCACCAGCCACACCAGGGTGTTGTTGGTGAAGTTGGTCATCTGCGGGAACGCGTACACGCGCACCGAGATGCCCTGGCCGGGCGGATCGAGCGGCAGATCGTAGAACATGTCGCGCGGCAGGCGCGGGCGGGTCGACGTGGTGGTCAACTCGCGGTTGTTCACGTCGATGATCGAGATCTTGTACTTGGCCGACAGCTCAGGCGGAATGTCGCGCTTCAGGATGCCTTCCACCGAGAACACCGCGGCGATCGAGCCGAGAAATTCGCGGTCGCGGAATACCGGCGTTTGCAGTGTGATGTAGCCGTTGCCGAGGTCGTCGTAGATCAGCGGCGAGTACACCTGGCGGCGCGTGTTGCGCGCCTCGGCGAAGGCGGCCTTGACGGCTTCGTCCATCTGCGCGTCGTTCGGCCGCGCGAGCCGCTGGCCGAACACGGGCAGCGCGGTGTTGGGCCAGCGCGGCTGTTGCGCGCTCGTGTACCAGTTCATGTAGAGGATCTCGGGATGCCCCTGCATGATGTCCGTGGTGGACACCTGGAACGAATGCGGATCGGCGTGGCCGGTAGCCAGATCGCGCGCGAGCGCCTGGATCTGCTCCTGCGCGCCCGTCATGGACAGACGGATCTGCTGCTGCGCCCACGCGACATTGCGATAAAGCGTGTCTTCCTGCTGCTGCTGTTCGCGCCGGTTCAGACTCCACAGGATCAGGCTCATGACGACCAGGAACACCAGGATCGACAGGAGCGGCGTCAGCAAATAGGAATTCGACCACCATGGTCCATGGTGCCAGCGGGAGGACGGCGTCGAATCCGCCGGCGAACCGGCGGTGCGCGCCGAGCGAGTGAAAAGCCGTTCGGTCAACATGCGTGGCATTGTAGCGCAGCGCGTCCCTTACAAAACGCGCAAAAAAGCACGGAAAGTCGCGTTAATCGGCGCAAACTAGCCGACGTATCCGTCGAACGGCAGTCAAATCAGGTTGCGCTGCAGCAATTTTCCGCATTATGAGAATCGATCTCGTAATTTGAAAATTTTGTTGCGTGGACGTCGGGACCCTTATTACAATCGGCCGAAGCTGCCGCGGTCGTGCCTCGTCCGCGCCGTCTGTCCAAAGTGCGTTCCTCTACATCCAGGAGACGAGCATGTCCGCTGTACCCGACGAAGTCATGAAATATGTCGCCGCCGAAAAAGACGACGATCCCCAGGAAACCGGCGAATGGCTTGAAGCGCTGGATGGCGTGATTTCTGCTGTGGGCCCAGACCGTGCCCATTACCTGATCGAGAAACAGATCGAGTTCGCGCGCGTGCATGGCGAACATCTGCCGTTCTCGGCCAACACTCCGTACATCAACACGATTCCGGTCGCGCGCCAGGCGAAGATCCCCGGCGATCAGGACCTCGAACACCGCATCCGCTCGTACACCCGCTGGAACGCCATCGCGATGGTGCTGCGCGCCGGCAAGGAAACCAACGTCGGCGGCCACATCGCGTCGTTCGCTTCGGCGGCCACGCTGTACGACGTCGGCTACAACCATTTTTGGCATGCGCCGTCGGCCGAACACGGGGGCGATCTCGTGTTCGTGCAGGGCCACTCGTCGCCGGGCGTCTACTCGCGCGCGTTCCTGCTCGGCCGTCTGACTGAAAACCAGCTCGACAATTTCCGTCAGGAAGTAGGCGGCGAGGGCATTTCGTCGTACCCGCACCCGTGGCTGATGCCGGACTTCTGGCAGTTCCCGACCGTGTCGATGGGCCTCGGCCCGATCATGGCGATCTACCAGGCGCGCTTCATGAAGTACATGCAGGCGCGCGGCGTCGCGAAGACCGACGGCCGCAAGGTCTGGGCCTTCCTCGGCGACGGCGAAACGGACGAGCCGGAATCGCTCGGCGCGATCGGCATGGCCGGCCGCGAACGCCTCGACAACCTGGTGTTCGTGATCAACTGCAACCTGCAGCGTCTCGACGGCCCGGTGCGCGGCAACGGCAAGATCATCCAGGAGCTCGAAAGCGAATTCCGCGGCGCGGGCTGGAACGTGATCAAGGTCATCTGGGGCAGCCGCTGGGATGCGCTGTTCCAGCGCGACAAGTCGGGCGCGCTGATGCGCCGCATGATGGAAGTCGTCGATGGCGAATACCAGACGTACAAGTCGGAGTCCGGCGCCTATGTGCGCGAGCACTTCTTCAATAGCCCGGAGCTGAAGGCGCTGGTCGCCGAATGGTCCGACGACGACATCTGGAATCTGAACCGCGGCGGCCACGATCCGCACAAGATCTACGCAGCGTTCCAGGAAGCGTCGAATTCGAAGGGCCAGCCGACCGTCATTCTCGCGAAGACGATCAAGGGCTACGGGATGGGCGAAGCCGGCCAGGCGATGAACATCACCCACCAGCAGAAGAAGATGCAGGTGGAGCAGCTGAAGAAATTCCGCGATCAGTTCCGTCTGCCGATCGCCGACGAAGATCTCGTCAACGTGCCGTACCTCAAGTTCGAAGAAGGTTCGAAGGAACTGGAGTACATGCGCGCCCGCCGCCAGGACCTCGGCGGCTATCTGCCGGCGCGTCGCCAGAAGGCGGAATCGCTGCCGGTGCCGGAACTCTCGGCATTCGAGCCGCTGTTGAAGGGCACGGGCGAAGGCCGCGAGATCTCCACGACGATGGCGTTCGTGCGGATCCTGAACATCCTGCTGAAGGACAAGGCGCTCGGCAAGCGCGTCGTGCCGATCGTGCCGGACGAGTCGCGTACCTTCGGCATGGAAGGCCTGTTCCGCCAGATCGGTATCTGGAATCAGGAAGGCCAGAAGTACGTGCCGGAAGATTCCGACCAGCTGATGTTCTACCGTGAGTCGGAAACCGGTCAGATCCTGCAGGAAGGCATCAACGAAGCCGGCGGCATGGCCGACTGGATCGCAGCCGCGACGTCGTACTCGACGCACGGCGAGATCATGATCCCGTTCTACATCTTCTACTCGATGTTCGGCTTCCAGCGTATCGGCGACCTCGCATGGGCGGCGGGCGACATGCGCTCGCGCGGCTTCCTGCTGGGCGGCACCGCTGGCCGCACGACGCTGAACGGCGAAGGTCTGCAACACGAAGACGGCCACTCGCTGCTGTGGGCCGCTTCGGTGCCGAACTGCATCAGCTACGACCCGACGTTCGGCTACGAACTCGCGGTCATCATGCAGGACGGTCTGCGCCGCATGGTGGCTGACCAGGAAGACGTGTACTACTACATCACGGTGATGAACGAAAACTACGAGCACCCGGCGATTCCGCAGGGCGATGCCGTAGCGGCCGACATCATCAAGGGCATGTACGCGTTCCGCAAGGCCGAGGCGGACAAGAAGGCGCCGCGCGTTCAGCTGATGGGCGCGGGCACGATCTTCAACGAAGTGATCGCCGCGGCCGACCTGCTGAAGAACGACTGGGGCGTCGCCGCCGACCTGTGGAGCGTGCCGAGCTTCACCGAACTCGCGCGCGAAGGTCACGAAGTGCAGCGCTGGAACCTGCTGCACCCGACCGAAGAAAAGAAGCTCTCGCACGTCGAGAAGCTGCTGAAGGACGCACAAGGTCCGGTCATCGCATCGACCGACTACGTGCGCGCGCTGACCGAGCAGATCCGCGCGTTCGTGCCGCAGAAGTTCGTCGTGCTGGGCACGGACGGCTATGGCCGTTCGGACACGCGCGAGAAGCTGCGTCACTTCTTCGAAGTCGACCGCTACTGGGTCACGGTTGCCGCGTTGAATGCATTGGCAGACGAGGGCACGATCGAACGCAAGGTCGTCGCCGAGGCGCTCAAGAAATACAACCTTGATCCCGCCAAACCCAACCCGATGACCGTCTAAGGCATCATTCCCCGTGTGCCACGGCGCGCGCGCCCGCCTCTGATCGACAGAGGCCGGGCGCGGGCGCGGCCCAGGAGACACTAACAATGAGTCAAGCGATCGAAGTCAAGGTGCCGGACATCGGCGATTACAAGGACATCCCTGTGATCGAGGTGCTGGTGAAGGCGGGTGACACCGTCGAGAAAGAGCAATCGCTCGTCACGCTGGAGTCCGACAAGGCGACCATGGACGTGCCGAGCTCGGCCGCCGGCGTCGTCAAGGAAGTAAAGGTCAAGGTCGGCGACAACGTGTCGGAAGGTTCGCTGATCGTCGTGCTGGATGGCGCTGCGGGCGGTGCGGCCGCTGCCGCGCCTGCCGCCGCACCGGCGCCTGCGCCCGCTGCCGCACCGGCCCCCGCGCCGGCTCCGGCTGCCGCGCCCGCGGCGAGCGGCGGCCTGCAGGAAGTCAAGGTGCCGGATATCGGCGACTACAAAGACATTCCCGTGATCGAAGTCGCGGTGAAGGTCGGCGATCGCGTCGAGAAAGAGCAGTCGCTGGTGACGCTCGAATCCGACAAGGCGACCATGGACGTGCCGAGCTCGGCCGCCGGCGTCGTCAAGGAAGTGAAGGTCAAGGTCGGCGATACGGTCTCGGAAGGTTCGGTGATCGTCGTGGTGGAAGCCGAAGGCGGCGCGGCTGCGGCGCCCGCACCTGCCGCGAAGCAGGCACCGGCCGAAAAGCCGTCCGACGCGCCGGCGACGCCGTCGCCCGCACCGGCGGCTCCGTCAGCGCTCGCGCAAGCGCCGCTGATTCCGGCAGGCGAGGGCGGCACACGTCGCGCGAGCCATGCGTCGCCGTCGGTGCGCAAGTTCGCGCGCGAACTCGGCGTCGACGTCACGCAAGTGCAGGGCACGGGTCCGAAGGGCCGTATTACGCAAGCCGACGTGACCGCCTTCATCAAGGGCGTGATGACTGGCCAGCGTGCTGCGCCCGCAGGTGCGGCAGCACCCGCAGCGGGTGGCGGCGAGCTGAATCTGCTGCCATGGCCGAAGATCGACTTCACGAAGTTCGGTCCGATCGATCCGAAGCCGTTGTCGCGCATCAAGAAGATTTCGGGCGCGAATCTGCATCGCAACTGGGTCATGATCCCGCACGTCACGAATAACGACGAAGCGGACATCACCGAACTCGAAGCGCTGCGCGTGCAGTTGAACAAGGAAAACGAAAAGGCCGGCGTGAAGATCACGATGCTGGCGTTCGTGATCAAGGCCGTGGTGTCGGCCCTGAAGAAATTCCCGACCTTCAACGCAAGCCTCGACGGCGACAACCTCGTGTTCAAGCAGTACTACCACGTGGGTTTTGCAGCCGATACGCCGAACGGTCTGGTGGTTCCGGTGATTCGCGACGCGGACAAGAAGGGTCTCGTCGAGATCGCGAAGGAAATGACCGATCTGTCGAAGGCCGCGCGCGATGGCAAGCTGAAGCCGGATCAGATGCAAGGCGGCTGCTTCTCGATTTCGTCGCTGGGCGGGATCGGCGGCACGAATTTCACGCCGATCATCAACGCGCCTGAAGTCGCGATTCTCGGTCTGTCGCGTGGAGCGATGAAGCCGGTGTGGGACGGCAAGCAGTTCGTGCCGCGCCTCACGCTGCCGCTGTCGCTGTCGTATGACCATCGCGTGATCGACGGGGCGGAAGCGGCGCGCTTCAATGCCTACCTGAGTGCGATTCTTGCCGATTTCCGGCGTGTGATTCTTTGATCGGTTGGTGAGGTTGTTGCCGGGGCGCGGTTGCCCGGGCAGATTGCTCAAGCAGTTTGCCTGGCTCATCCGCGTCCCTCTGTTTGCGCAGCGCGCCATGCGCGCGCGGCTCATCACCGATCAATAAGAGAAGGGGACACCATGAGTCTCGTCGAAGTAAAAGTGCCGGACATCGGTGACTTCAAGGACGTCGATGTCATCGAAGTCAACATCAAGCCGGGCGATGCGATCGAAAAAGAACAGTCGCTGTTGACGCTCGAGTCCGATAAGGCTTCCATGGAAGTGCCGAGCGATGTCGCCGGCACCGTCAAGGAAGTCCGCATCAAGACCGGTGACAAGGTTTCGCAGGGCACGGTGGTCGCGCTCGTCGAAACGTCCGGTGAAGCGGCGCCCGCGAAGGAAGCGCCGAAAGAAGCCGAAAAAGCGCCGGCGCCAGCTGCCGCTCCTGCCGCGCCCAAGGCCGCGGCGCCCGCTCCGCAAGCCGGTAGTTTCTCCGGCAGTGCGGACATCGAGTGCGACATGCTCGTGCTCGGTTCGGGCCCGGGCGGCTATTCGGCCGCGTTCCGCTCGGCCGACCTCGGCATGAAGACGGTGCTGGTCGAGCGTTATCCGACGCTCGGCGGCGTGTGTCTGAACGTCGGCTGTATTCCGTCGAAGGCGCTGCTGCACACCGCGCTCGTGATCGACGAAGCCGAAGAACTCAGCGCGCACGGCATCACGTTCGGGAAGCCGCAGATCGATCTCGACAAGCTGCGCGATTTCAAGTCGGGCGTCGTCAAGAAGCTGACGGGCGGTCTCGCGGGCATGGCCAAGATGCGCAAGGTCGAAGTGGTGACGGGCACCGGCGCGTTCGTCGATCCGCATCACATGGAAGTGCAGACCGAAGGCGGCAAGAAGGTCGTCAAGTTCAAGCAGGCGATCATCGCCGCGGGCTCGGAAGCGGTGAAGCTGCCGTTCATTCCGGAAGATCCGCGCGTGGTCGATTCGACCGGCGCGCTCGAACTGCGGCAGATTCCGCAGCGCATGCTGGTGGTCGGCGGCGGCATCATCGGCCTGGAAATGGCGACGGTGTACGCGACGCTCGGCGCGAAGATCGACGTGGTCGAAATGCTCGACGTCCTGATGGCCGGCGCGGACCGCGATCTGGTCAAGGTCTGGGACAAGTACAACAGCAAGCGTTTCGCAAACGTCATGCTGAAGACCAAGACCACCGCGGCCGAAGCGAAGGACGATGGCATCTACGTGTCGTTCGAAGGCGAGCAGGCGCCGGCCGAAGCGCAGCGCTATGACCTCGTGCTGGTCGCTGTCGGCCGTACGCCGAACGGCAAGAGGATCGGCGCGGACAAGGCCGGCGTCGCGGTGACGGATCGTGGCTTCATCGACGTCGACAAGCAGATGCGCACCAACGTGCCGCACATCTTCGCGATCGGCGATATCGTCGGTCAGCCGATGCTCGCGCACAAGGCGGTGCACGAAGGCCACGTCGCCGCGGAAGCCGCGCATGGCGAAAAGGCGTACTTCGACGCGCTGCAGATTCCGTCGGTGGCTTACACCGATCCGGAAGTGGCGTGGGCCGGCAAGACTGAAGACCAGTTGAAGGCCGAGGGCGTCAAGTACGGCAAGGCGGTGTTCCCGTGGGCCGCTTCGGGCCGCGCGATCGCCAACGGCCGCGACGAAGGCTTTACGAAGCTGCTGTTCGACGAGGAAACGCATCGCGTGATCGGCGGGGGGATCGTTGGTCTGAACGCGGGCGACCTGATCAGCGAAGTCTGTCTCGCGATCGAAATGGGTGCAGATGCAACGGATATCGGCAAGACGATTCATCCGCATCCGACGCTCGGCGAATCGATCGGAATGGCCGCCGAGCTGTATGAAGGCGTCTGTACCGACCTGCCGCCGCAAAAGAAGAAGTAACGCTGCTCGTTGGGGGCCGTCCGCTTGCGGGCGGGCCCCGCGAAAAAAAACGGCGCGTCCTGTGAAGGGCGCGCCGTTTTTTTGACCCCGGACAGGGCAGAACAAGCAGACGATCGGCAAAAAAATCCCGGCCTTACGCCGGGCAAACGATACGTTGTTCAACGTATCGGAGCGTTCGGCCAATCAAACCGTGTGAGCGGCAACGGCACGACGCTGTTGCTTGCGATAACGCCGGCCCAGCGGGTGCGCTGGGCCGGCGTGGGGTGCTGCGTCAAAGCGAAGGCTGAAGCTTAGACTGCCTTCTTGGCCGAGCGCGATGCTTGCGCGGCGGCTTGCGAAGCTGCCTTCGATGCGGCCGTAGCGGCTGCATTGAAGTTGCTTTCAGCGATCTCGACGGCTTGCTTGGTTGCCTTGTGGACCGTTTCGTACGTGGTGTTGGCGGCGGTGATCGCCGACTTCATCACGGCAACTGCGGTTTCCGAACCGGCCGGCGCGTTCTTCGCGACGTTTTCGACGAGCGATTGAACCTTGCGGTTTTGTTCTTCGAACTGGGCTTCAGCGACGCGAGTGAATTCACCTTGCGTGGCCGAGACGATTTCATACACGTGGCGGCCATACGACAGCGCCTTTTCAGCCACCGGCTGCGCGAGGCTTGCCTGCAGCGCCAGCAATTCTTGCGCGTCCTTCACCGACAAAGCGCGTTGGGCATTTTCCTGGCTTTCCGCGAGGGTCGATTTCACGACTTGCAGGTTCAGTTCAACCAGCTTTTCGACGCCTTCAAATGCTTTGGTCGTCAGGCCGAACAGCGTTTCGAAGTTGGCTTTCTGGGCTGCGGCGAATTGCTCAGGGGTCAGCAGAGTCATGGTTTACGCTCCTGGATAGCGGTCTGTCTGTGCGGACCGCATTGGGTGGGTGGCGAGACGGGTTAGGTCGTCTCCCCGGACCGCGATGTATTGTGCATCGCAGCAATGGTTCCCATTTTAAGATGCGCGCAACGAATGTCAAGTATTTTTTGTGCGTCGCACAATGTTAAGAAATTGCTGATAAAACAGTACCTTATGCAGTAAGCATGACATTCAGATGACAGCGGCCGATTCGTCTGCCGCACCGTGCTGGTGCGGCAGAAAAGGGGCTACTGTTGGCCACTTTGCAGCTAATTTTCCGCAGGAATGCGCGAGCGTCCGGTGGTAACGTCTTGCATCTTGAAATAATCCGCGCATTTGCAGGTTCCGTGTAAACCGCCGACTGTTGCGGAACGTTAATGAGCTAAGTCGGTCGAACGCGCGTCGTCGATTTCCAGCAGGCGCTTAAGAGGCTGGATACGAGGCGCGACGACGTTCCACGGCATTGGCGCCGCGCATCGGCCAGTGCCGACCGTATTTCCCCTGATCAAGGTTGTCTCAAACTTGCCGTTATGCTGCAAGAATCCCCTCGATTCGCGCTGATGCGGCAATGGTGAGGCGCAGTGCGTCTCGATCGTTTTTTTCGATCGAGACGCGGCACTTATTTGTGTTTTTGCGATCGGAGCTTACAAGCCGGTTTAAGGAGTGCTCATAAGTGCTTAAAATTGCTAATTTTTCGTTGTTTTACTACACTTGCGGAAAACTCTCGCCGCTCCCTACCGAACACCCATGAAAACCGACATGTTTTCGTCGCTAAAAGTGATCCACGGCGCGGCCCGCAGCACCGCTCTGTCGGTGGCCGTTTCTCTGGTCGTCGCAGCGGCGTTCGCCACGCCCGTCAGCACTTTTGCCGCTACGCCTGCTGCAAGTGCAAAAACCTCCAAACACGCAAAAGCCGCCAAGCAGCCGGCCGCCGCCACTGCCGCCGCGAAGGAGTCGAGCAAGTCGGCCAAGGCCGGCAAAGGCGCCGCCGCCAAGACCGTGGCTGCCGCGGACGACGATGCGCCGCGCGTCAACGTCAAGCGCAAGCGCGTGAGCTTCACCTCGAACGGCCGTCATCACTCGGTGATGCGCCGCGTCGCGTACGAGCCGCGCCAGCCGACCGTCGGACAGGCTTTCGGTCTGCACGAAACGCCGGACGCGCTGATGCTGCGCTCGAGCGTGGCTTATGTGATCGACCAGAATACCGGCGAGTCGCTGTTCGACAAGAACTCGCGCGCCGTGGTGCCGATCGCATCGATCACCAAGCTGATGACGGCGATGGTGGTGCTCGATTCGAAAGAGCCGATGACCGACCAGATCGAAGTCACCGACGAAGACCGCGACTACGAGAAGAACACCGGCTCGCGCCTGTCGGTGGGCTCGGTGCTGTCGCGTGAAGACATGCTGCACATCGCGCTGATGGCCTCGGAAAACCGTGCCGCCGCGGCACTGTCGCGTTACTTCCCGGGCGGCCGACCGGCGTTCCTCGCAGCGATGAACGCCAAGGCGAAGCAACTCGGCATGACCGACACGCACTTCGAAAACCCGACGGGTTTGACGAGCCAGAACGTGTCGAGCGCGCGCGACCTCGTGAAGATGGTCAACGCGGCGTACCAATATCCGGTGATTCGCCGGTTCTCGACCGACCACAGCTATGAGGTGTACACCGGCAAGCGCACGCTGGCGTACAACAGCACCAATGCGCTGGTGCGTAACCCGACGTGGGACATCGGTCTGCAGAAGACCGGTTTCATCAACGAAGCGGGCGAGTGCCTCGTGATGCAGGCGACCATTCATGGTCGTCCGATGATCATGGTGCTGCTCGATTCGTCGGGCAAGTACTCGCGTTTCGCGGACGCCTCGCGTTTGCGCACGTGGCTGGATAACGGCGGCGACCAGGCGCGCATTACCAGCGCGGACGCCGGCGGTTCGGGCACCTGACGTGGTACGGCGGCCGACCGGTTTTCCGGATCGGCCAGCTCGAAAAAAAGCCTCGCGAATTGCGAGGCTTTTTTTTTTGTACTGAATGTCGACTATGGAATGCCGAAGGAAAAGTCGCTGTGGTCCTAGCTGTGCTGGCCACGCGAATGGTCGTGCGGCGCTTGCGGCCGATAGCCGAGCGATTCGGAAATCATCAGCGCCGTCTGGCTGAGCTGCCCGAGCCAGGAGTCCTGCAAGCGGTCGGCCGGCGCCGATAACGACAGGCCCGCGACCAGCTTGCCGGTGTCGTCGTAAATGCCGGCGGCAATACAGCGAACTCCGAGTTCCAGTTCCTCGTTGTCGCGCGCGCAAGCCTGCTGCCGCACGTGCGACAGTTCGCGCTCCAGCTTGGTCAGGTCGGTGATGCTGTTCTGCGTGTGCCCCGAAAGCCCGGTGCGCGTCGCGTAAGCCCGCACGCGGGTCGATTCGTCGGCGGCGAGGAACAGCTTGCCCACCGAGGTCAGATGCAACGGCGCCCGCCCGCCGATGGCCCGCACCACCTGCATGCCGGAGCGTTCGGAGTACGCGCGTTCGATATACACGATCTCGTCGCCCTGGCGCACCGACAGGTTCACGGTCTGGCCCGTCTGGCGGTGCAGTTCGCGCATCGGTGTGAGCGCCGCGTCGCGTACCGACAGGCGCGCCTTCACCAGATTGCCCAGTTCGAGCAGGCGCATGCCGAGACGGTAAGTGCCGGGGTCCGAGCGGTCGACCAGCCGGCACATCACCATATCGTTCAGGATGCGGTGCGCGGTGGACGGATGCAGCTCCGTGCGGATAGCGAGTTCTTTCAGGCTGACCGGGTCGCTATGCGCCGCGAGTGCATCGAGCAGGCGCATCATGCGTTCGATTACCTGGATCGAAGTTTTGGGATCCGGGTTCGTATCGCTCATGGGAGGAATCGGGTGGCGCGTCAAACAGCGGAAATTGATTGTATCTCGTATTGTGAAAAAAGCGAACGCGCTTCGAAGGGCTGCTCCAATTTCGTCCTATGTTCGTCCTAGGCCTTCTGGCCGTTGGTATTGTGCGCCAAACAGCGGATAATCAGGGACGTTTTCCCGAAGGAGGGCTCATGCGAGTCGGATTGTTCGTCACCTGCCTGGTCGACCTGATGCGTCCCGAAATCGGTTTTTCGGTTATCAAGCTGATCGAAGGCGCCGGTTTCGAGGTGGTGGTGCCCCCCGCGCAGACCTGTTGCGGCCAGCCCGCATACAACTCGGGAGAGCGGCGCATCGCACGCGATCTCGCCGAAAAGACCCTGCGCGAGTTCGAACAGTTCGATTACGTAGTGGTGCCCTCGGGGTCGTGCGGCGGCATGATCCGCGCGCACTATGGCGACCTGTTCGCCGACGATCCCGAACTGATGAACCGCTTCGGGCGGTTGCGCGCGAAGGTGTTCGAGCTGACCGATTTCCTCGTCAAAGTCGCCAGGGTGCAATTGCAGCCTGGCGAGTTCGCGGGCCGGGGTCAGGTGACGTACCACGACTCCTGCTCGGGTTTGCGTGAACTCGGCGTCAAGAGCCAGCCGCGCGCGTTGCTCGCGCAAGTCGGCGTGGCGGTGAAGGAGATGAAGGACTGCGAGCATTGCTGCGGTTTCGGCGGCACGTTCGCAGTCAAGTACGGCGATATTTCGACGGCGATCGTCGACGAGAAATGCGCGAATATCAGTGCGAGCGGCACCGGCACGGTGGTGCTCGGCGATCTTGGCTGCATGCTCAATATCGAAGGCCGTCTGCGGCGTACCGGAGACTCGACGACGCGGGTGCTGCACATCGCACAGGTGCTGGCCGGCGACGTGTGAGGGCATCGCCCGTTCGCCGCGCGCCATCTCGCACCAGCCGCGCGCCATTCATTTCACGCTAGTCGTTCCGCGCGTTTCGTTCTGCGCGTTTCGTTTCGATTCCGCATAAGGCCGTCATGCAAGTTCAATCGATGCAGTTCAAGGCTCGCGCTGGTCAGAAGCTCGCCGATCAGCGTTTGCAGCAGAACCTGACCAAGCTGTCCACCAAGTTCGTGTCGGCCCGCGCCACGGCGATGACGGCGATCGACTTTCCGGCGACTCGCGCCGCGCTCAAGGAGCGCCGCAATCGCGCACTGGAGAATCTCGACGTGTGGCTGGAAAGCTTCGAGCGCGAGGCGACCCGGCGCGGCGTGACGGTGCTGTTCGCCGAGACGACCCAGGAGGCCGCGCGGATCGTCGGCGATATTGCGCGCAAGCACGACGTGAAGAAGGTGATCAAGACCAAGTCGATGGTCACCGAGGAAATGCGCCTGAACGAAGTGCTCGGGCAGATGGGTGTGCAGTCGATCGAAACCGATCTCGGCGAGTACATTCTGCAGATCAACGACAACGAGCCGCCGAGCCACATCATCGCACCGGTCGTCCATAAGGATAAGGACGAGATCGCCGACCTGTTCGCGAAAACCCACGGCCGGCCGCGTCTGACGGAGATTCCGGAGATGACGCGCGAAGCGCGCGAGATGCTGCGGCCGCACTTCCTGAGCGCGGACATGGGGGTGACGGGCGGCAACTTCGTTGTCGCGGAAACGGGCTCGGTCGTCCTCGTCACGAACGAGGGCAACGAAGGCATGTGCACGGTGATGCCGCGCGTGCATGTTGCCGTGACCGGCATCGAGAAGGTGCTGCCGACGCTGGAGGATCTCGCGACGGCGATGCGGCTGCTGCCGCGCTCGGCGACCGGTCAGGCCACGTCGAACTATTTTTCCCTGCTGACCGGGCCGCGCGGCGCGGGCGATCAGGATGGTCCCGAGCATATGTACGTGGTGCTGGTCGACGGCGGGCGTACGGGGCTGCTTGGGGGCGATTTCCAGGAGATGCTCAGATGCATTCGCTGTGGTGCGTGCATGAACCATTGCCCGGTTTATCAGAAGGTGGGCGGCCATGCGTATGGGTGGGTTTATCCCGGACCTATGGGGTCGGTGTTGACGCCGAGCTATGTCGGGATCGACAAGGCGCTGGATTTGCCGCAAGCCGCGACACTGTGCGGCGAGTGCAATAGCGTTTGCCCGGTGGGCATTCCGCTGTCCGATCTGTTGCGTAAGCTGCGCGAAAAGCAGGTGGAGCGGCGTCTGCGGCCCTGGAAAGAACGCGTGGGTCTTGCCGTGTGGGGTTTTCTGGCGCTGCATCCTGATGCTTATGCGCTCTTCACCAAACTGGCGGTGCGGGTGCTTGAGCGGATGGGCGGGCGCAACCGTTCAATTGCCAAACTGCCCTTGGGTGGCGCTGGCTGGACCGACACGCGCGAGATGCCGGCGCCGGTCGGCCGGACGTTCAGGGAGTTGTACGCCGCGCAGCGCAGCCATATCGGCTGAGGTGCGCGGTAGCGCGTCGATGCGCCAGGGTGCTGGTGGGGGGCGGGCTGCCGCCCCTTCGTACCGCGCTGTCAGGCAGGTGAGGCTTGCGCGCAGTCATGCCGCAGTCACGCGATATGCGCCATCGCGCTGACGGTGCCGTGCCGCCGCATTTCCACGTGTGATGCAACTACACGCCGGATGAAGCCGTCAATCAAGCGACGCGAGGCGCAGCAAGCCGCGAAACAGACGGCCCGCGCGAAACACGTCGCCTAATGATCAGTCGGCTGTCCAGGCTGACGGCTGTTCTGGCCTCGCCATTGGCCGCCACCCCCGCCGTTGCCGCGTCCGCCTCCATTGCCGGCTTGCTGCTGTGGCGGCGCCGGCGGCGGACCTCCCGCGCCGGGGCGCGGCCCGCTCGACCCGCTGGGGCCGCGCGGCCCGCCGACCGCGCCCTGAGGCGGCGGCCCACCGTTCTGCGGCCCATGCCGGCCACCGTTGTCGCCGTGGTCGTCATGGCCCCGGTCATTGCCGTTGTTCGGCCGGCCGTGGTCGGGGTAGCCCCGATAACCCGGCCCCGGCCCGTAATAGCGTCCCGGGCCGCCGTAATAGCCCGGAACGGGATAATTGCTGTAACCCATATAGACGTTGGTTTGCGGCACGACCGGCCCGCCGGCGGCGTAGCCGTCATAACCTTCATAGGGGCCGTAACCGTTGCCGTACATAGGCGTGCTGTCCGGATAGACCGCGCAGCCGCCGAGCAGGGCAGCGGCGACGAGGCCGGCGAGTGGTGCGAAACGTTTCATGTGAACGACCAGTGCGTGAGGATTACTTTTGTAAGACCGCTATTATCCCCATCCGTTAGCCTGGCTTTGTATGTGTTTGTAAGGATTTCTTTTTCATGCCTACACGCCCGCGCGTGAAGCAGCGAGACCATCTGTCGACTATTCCACCTGGAGCAACGCTGTATCTCGTGGTAGTGGGTTTTTCCTGATTGCGAATTCCTATAGGATTTCGACTGGGCATAGTGAGTCACAAGCTCATGCGCCCCTAATCGGAAAACGACATCATGAAAAAGACAATATCGGTGTATTGGCCCCTCGCCATTGTTGTGTCGCTCGCAGTGCTCGCTTATTTGCACATCAGCGGCAATGCGGCTTCGCGCGCGTCGCAGGCTCCCCTCGATGCGAATCAACTGACTGCGGAACTGGCGCGCGCGGTTTCGTACGGCATGATCGATGCCGCAGCGGCGCTGCCGGCTAAACCGATCCGCTCGGCTACCGCGATGCCGCTCGCCGAAGCATCCTGAGGGTGGCAAACGCGACGCGGAAGCTGGCGAAGCGGCCAGTCGCGCCACCTGCGCATTGAACGTCCGCTGGCCGCGTCGTCGGTCTTGAGCGTGCCGGAGCGGCCTCGGGCGAAATTCCGCCTCGCTTTGTATAATCGCGGCACCGTTTGTTAACCGTCGTCTTACCCTCGCGTGAAAGCGCCTGAACGCCAGATGAAAACCGTGTCAGTCTGTTTCGTGTGCCTCGGGAACATCTGCCGTTCGCCCACTGCGGAGGGTGTGATGCGACATCTCGTCGAAGAAGCGAAGCTCGCGGAGCGCATTCTGATCGACTCCGCCGGCACGGGTGACTGGCACATCGGCTGCGCGCCCGACGAACGCGCGCAGCGTGCGGCCGGACAGCGGGGCTACAAGCTGGCCGCGTTGCGCGGCCGGCAGATCTGCGCAGCCGACTTCGAGCGGTTCGATCTGTTGATCGCGATGGACGACAAGAACGTCGCCTCGCTCCGGCAGAGCTGCCCGCCCCGGATGCGCGACAAGATCCGCCTCCTGATGGAGTTCGTGCCGGAATCGGACAGCCGTTGGGGCGGCACCCGCGAAGTCGCCGATCCGTACTTCGGCGGCGCGGAAGGTTTCGAGCAGGTGCTGGATCAGTGCGAAGCCGCCTGCCGCGGTCTGATTGCCGCCTTGCGTCCTCAATTGCTCGCGTAGTTCCGGCGGCAATGCATCAGGTGATTTCAGCAATTAAGTATTGACCCAAAATCGAGTCGGGTATACTTGACTAAATCGCTCATGTATTTATACTTGACCAAACTTGTCGAGAATAGCGGTTCCCACATCATATGAGACTCACCACGAAAGGCCGTTTCGCCGTCACGGCGATGATTGACCTGGCGCTGCGCCAGGAGCAGGGCCCGGTGACGCTTGCGGGTATCAGCCAGCGCCAACATATCTCCCTGTCGTATCTCGAGCAGCTGTTTGGCAAGCTGCGTCGTCACGAAATCGTCGAGTCCGTGCGCGGGCCGGGCGGCGGCTACAATCTGGCCCGCCGCGCCGAAGACGTCACGGTGGCCGACATCATCATCGCGGTCGACGAGCCGCTCGACGCCACCCAGTGCGGCGGCAAGGGCTCGTGCGAGGGCACCAAGCAGCACGACGGCCACTGCATGACGCATGAACTGTGGTCGACGCTGAACCAGAAAATGGTCGAGTACCTCGATTCGGTGTCCCTGAAGGATCTGGTCGATCAGCAGCGTTCGCGCGAAGGCGCGCCGACGGTGCTACGCGACAGGCGCAACGAAGCGCCGCCGGTCGAGCCGGTCCGGGTCGCGCCGAAAGGGCCCAATTCCGTTTTCAACATGGCCGGTTCCTGAGGCGCGGTATCGAGCACTCGCCGCAGCCTGACAAAGAACCCAGAAGCCAGAGCACATGACGTCCCCGGAGCAATTGATGAACAACGACTCTCTCCATCTGCCCATCTACATGGACTACAGCGCCACGACCCCGGTCGATCCGCGCGTGGTGGACAAGATGATTCCGTATCTGCGCGAGCAGTTCGGCAACCCTGCATCGCGCAGCCACTCGTATGGCTGGAGCGCGGAGCGCGCAGTCGAAGAAGCGCGTGAGAACGTCGCCGCGCTGGTGAACGCCGACCCGCGCGAAATCATCTGGACCTCGGGCGCCACGGAGTCGGACAACCTCGCGATCAAGGGCGCGGCGCACTTCTACAAGAGCAAGGGCAAGCACATCGTCACGGTGAAGACCGAGCACAAGGCCGTGCTCGACACGTGCCGCGAACTCGAACGCGAAGGCTTCGAAGTCACGTATCTGGACGTCAAGGACGACGGTCTGATCGACCTCGAGACGTTCAAGGCCGCGTTGCGCCCGGACACGATCCTGGTGTCGGTGATGTCGGTGAACAACGAAATCGGCGTGATCCAGGACATCGAGGCGATCGGCGAGATCACCCGCGCGAAGGGCATCATTTTCCACGTCGACGCGGCACAAGCCACCGGCAAGATCGCGATCGACCTGCAAAAGCAGAAGGTCGACCTGATGTCGTTCTCGGCGCACAAGACCTACGGTCCGAAGGGCATCGGTGCGCTGTACGTGCGCCGCAAGCCGCGTATCCGTATCGAGGCGCAGATGCACGGCGGCGGTCATGAGCGCGGCATGCGCTCGGGCACGCTGGCTACCCACCAGATCGTGGGCATGGGCGAAGCGTTCCGTATCGCGCACGAAGAAATGGCGACCGAAAACGAGCGCGTGCGCATGCTGCGCGACCGTCTGCTGGCTGGCCTGTCGCAGATGGAAGAAGTGTATGTGAACGGCGACATGGAAAAGCGTGTGCCGCACAACCTGAACATCAGCTTCAACTTTGTCGAAGGCGAGTCGCTGATCATGGCGGTGAAGGACGTGGCGGTGTCGTCGGGCTCGGCCTGTACGTCGGCGTCGTTGGAGCCGTCGTACGTGCTGCGCGCACTGGGCCGCAACGACGAGCTCGCGCACAGCTCGATCCGCTTCACGGTGGGCCGCTTCACGACCGAACAGGATGTCGACTACGTGATCAACCTGCTGAAGAGCAAGATTTCCAAGCTGCGCGACCTGTCGCCGCTGTGGGAAATGCACCAGGACGGGATCGATATTTCGACCATCCAGTGGGCAGCGCATTGACGCGCCGTAGGGTTGACGTCGAATTCATCGAATTGCAATTGCAGGTTGAAACGGATCAAGGAGTGTAATCATGGCTTATAGCGACAAGGTTCTGGACCATTACGAAAACCCGCGCAACGTCGGTTCCTTCGCGAAGGACGACGATGCGGTCGGCACCGGCATGGTCGGCGCGCCGGCCTGCGGCGACGTGATGAAGCTGCAGATCCGCGTGGGCGCGGACGGCATCATCGAAGACGCAAAGTTCAAGACGTACGGCTGCGGTTCGGCGATCGCGTCGAGCTCGCTCGTCACTGAATGGGTGAAGGGCAAGACGCTCGATCAGGCAATGTCGATCAAGAACACGCAGATCGCCGAAGAACTGGCGCTGCCGCCGGTGAAGATCCACTGCTCGATCCTCGCGGAAGACGCGATCAAGGCAGCGGTCGCTGACTACAAGCAGCGTCACGGCGAAGCCGTGGTCGAAGGCGACAAGCAGCACGCCTGAGCGGCAAGTGAATGGAAGCGGACGGCGCGGATTCAAGGCGCCGCCCAGCATGAGCGATATTTGATGCAGGCAGGGTGGCAGCGCGCAAGCCGTCACATGGGTGATCGACACCCGGGTGACGGTCACGCACTGCGCAATGAGAAACGCTATGGCAATTACGTTGACCGAAAAGGCAGCACAACACGTCCAGAAGTATCTGACCCGTCGCGGCAAAGGCGTCGGACTGCGTGTCGGCGTGCGCACCACCGGTTGCTCCGGCTTGGCCTACAAGCTCGAGTACGTGGATGAACTCGCGCCCGAAGACGAAGTGTTCGAATGCAATGGCGTGAAGATCATTGTGGACCCGAAGAGCCTCGCCTATATCGACGGCACGGAACTCGACTTCGCGCGCGAAGGGCTGAACGAAGGCTTCAAGTTCAACAACCCGAACGTGAAGGACGAATGCGGCTGCGGCGAATCGTTCCGCGTGTAGATTGGAAGCTTTCCGCGTGCAGCGGATCAAAGGCGGCGCGGGCCGCCTTTTTAGTTTGATCCGCGGTTTCGAGTTTCGCGCCACGTTTTTAGACCAGCACTCCGGTGCGCTTTCCTGAACGGACTCCTTCTATCCGATGGCCTCGCTGAAAGACAGCCACTTCGACCTGTTCCATCTGCCGGCGCAATTCGCGCTCGACGAGGCAACGCTCGATCACGCCTACCGCACGGTGCAGGCGCAAGTGCATCCGGACCGCTTCGCGGCAGCCGGCGACGCGCAAAAGCGCATTGCGATGCAATGGGCCACGCGTGCCAACGAGGCGTATCAGACGCTGCGCGACCCGCTCAGGCGCGCGCGGTATCTGCTGTCGCTGCGCGGCATCGACGTCGGCCTGGAGAACAACACGGCGATGGAGCCGGCGTTCCTGATGCAGCAGATGGAGTGGCGCGAGAGCATCGAAGACGCCGCCGCGGCGAAGAACGTCGACGCGCTCGACGCGTTGCTCACCGAACTGCGTGACGAGGAACGCATGCGTTTCGACAAGCTCGGCGCATCGCTCGACAGCGGCGCGAATCAGGCAGCGGGCGAGGCGGTGCGGCAGTTGATGTTCATTGAGCGGGTGGCGTCGGAAATCGACGTGCAGATCGAGCGGCTCGAGAACTAGCGTTTTAGCGCGGCGCGCGCCGTCGGCAGGAACCCAGCAGCCAACCGCCCGCAGCCGTAGCATTACATCCAGCAACGCGAAAATTCAGGACGGGGCACAGCAGCCCCGAGAAGATCCAGATGGCCTTACTGCAAATCTCCGAACCCGGCATGGCGCCGGCGCCTCATCAGCGGCGTCTGGCGGTCGGCATAGATCTCGGCACCACCAACTCCCTCGTCGCCGCCGTGCGCAGCGGCGTGCCCGATGTGCTGCCCGACGCGGACGGCCACGTGCTGCTGCCGTCGGTGGTGCGCTACCTGGAAAAGGGCGGCCGCCGCATCGGCCGCAAGGCGAAGGCCGAAGCCGCGAGCGATCCGCGCAACACGATCGTCTCGGTCAAGCGCTTCATGGGCCGGGGCAAGGCGGAAGTGGAGGGCGCCGAAAACGCGCCGTACGATTTCATCGACGCGCCCGGCATGGTGCAGATCCGCACCGTCGACGGCGTGAAGAGCCCGGTCGAAGTGTCGGCGGAAATTCTCGCGACGCTGCGCCAACGCGCCGAAGACACGCTCGGCGACGAGCTGGTCGGCGCGGTCATCACGGTGCCGGCTTATTTCGACGAAGCGCAACGCCAGGCGACCAAGGATGCCGCACGTCTGGCCGGCCTGAACGTGCTGCGTCTGTTGAACGAGCCGACCGCGGCCGCGATTGCATACGGCCTCGACAACGGCTCCGAAGGTCTGTACGCGGTGTATGACCTCGGCGGCGGCACCTTCGACCTCTCGATTCTCAAGCTCACCAAGGGCGTGTTCGAAGTGCTCGCGGCGGGCGGCGACTCCGCGCTCGGCGGCGACGATTTCGATCACGCGCTGTATCGCCACGTGCTGGAGCAGGCGGGCATCGCGCCGCAAACGCTCGCCGCGGAAGACGTGCGCCTGCTGCTCGACTGCGTGCGCGAGGTCAAGGAGGCGTTGTCGGCCGCGCCCGAGGCTACCCTGGCGGCGACGCTGTCGAACGGCACCAGGCTCGATCTGGCGCTCACGGAAGCCACTTTCGAGGCGATCACTCAGGCGCTGGTCCAGCGCACGCTCGGCCCGACCAGGAAGGCGCTGCGCGACGCCAAAGTGACGACGAAGGAAATCAAGGGCGTGGTGCTGGTCGGCGGCGCGACCCGCATGCCGGTGATCCGTCACGCGGTCGAGTCGTTCTTCGGCCAGCCGCCGCTCGTCAACCTCGACCCGGATCAGGTCGTCGCGCTCGGCGCCGCGATCCAGGCCGATCTGCTCGCGGGCAACCGCGGCGCGGACGGCGACGACTGGCTCCTGCTTGACGTGATTCCGCTGTCGCTCGGCGTCGAAACGATGGGCGGACTTACCGAGAAGATCATCCCGCGCAACTCGACCATCCCGGTCGCCCGCGCGCAGGATTTCACGACCTTCAAGGACGGCCAGACCGCGATGGCGATCCACGTCGTGCAAGGCGAGCGCGAGCTCGTCAGCGACTGCCGTTCGCTCGCCCGTTTCGAGCTGCGCGGCATTCCGCCGATGGCCGCCGGCGCGGCGCGCATCCGTGTGACCTATCAGGTTGACGCCGACGGTCTGCTGTCGGTGTTCGCGCGTGAGCAGGGCTCGGGCGTGGAAGCGTCGGTGGTGGTCAAACCGTCGTACGGTCTCGCCGACGACGACATCGCCCGCATGCTCGAAGACAGCTTCTCGACCGCCGAGGTCGACATGCGCGCGCGTGCGCTGCGCGAAGCGCAAGTCGAAGCGCGGCGTCTGGTGGAAGCCACCGACGCGGCGCTCGCCGCCGACGCCGAATTGCTCGACGACAGCGAGCGCGCCGCGCTCGACGCGCTGCTCACCGCGCTGCGCAGCATCGCGCAAAGCGATGCCACCGATGCGATCGAAGCCGCCACCAAAACGCTCGCCGAAGGCACCGACGAATTCGCCGCCCGCCGCATGAACAAGGGCATTCGCCGCGCGCTCGCCGGCCGCAAGCTCGACGAGATCTGAGTGTGGCGGGCCGGCCGGTGCGCCGGCTGTACCCTCGAGCGCGCCGTGCGGACTTAAAAAGTCCCCACGGCGCCAGTAAAATGGTGCGGAGCCCGTTGGCGGCTGCCGCGCCTCAGACCGAAACGGAAAATGTATGCCTCAAATCGTTGTGCTGCCCCACGTCGAACTGTGCCCGGAAGGCGCGGTGATCGACGCCGTGCCCGGCAAGAGCATCTGCGACAACCTGCTCGATAACGGCATCGAAATCGAGCATGCGTGTGAGAAGTCCTGCGCGTGCACGACCTGTCACGTGATCGTGCGTGAGGGTTTCGCCGCCTTGACGCCGTCCGAGGAAGACGAGGACGATCTATTGGACAAGGCATGGGGGCTCGAACCGGCCTCGCGTCTGTCGTGCCAGGCGATGGCGCCGGCAGATCAGGATCTGGTCGTCGAAATTCCGCGTTATTCGATCAATCACGCGAAGGAAAACCACTAACAAGGAGGATGCAGCCATGAAGTGGACCGACACGCAAGACATCGCGATGGCTCTGACTGACAAGCATCAGGACATCGATCCGCAGCAGGTGCGCTTCACCGACCTGCACCGCTGGGTCACCGAGCTGGAAGGATTCGACGACGATCCCAACCGTTCGAACGAAAAGATCCTCGAGGCGATTCAGGCTGCATGGATTGAAGACGCGGATTACTGAAACGCGTTCTCCCGTTCTCCGCTTGCCGGCCAGGTCGCGGCAAAGAAAAAGGCGATTCCATCGGAATCGCCTTTTTTAACGCCCGCGCAATGCCGGGCTGCCTCCCTGGGCCTTCGCGTTTGCGTCGGCCTACCCCGCGACCAGCGTGCCGTTTTCGACCCGCACGTGCTGGCCTTGCTGGAACGGCGGCGCTTCGTGGTACGTGAAGTAGCGCATCTTGCCGTTTTCCATCCGCACGCGCACCGAATACGACGTCGAGCTGCGGATATGCTTTTCGACCGAGTTGCCGGCCAGACCGCCGCCGAGCGCGCCGAGCAGCGTCATCGCCGTGCGGCCGCCGCCGGAGCCGAACTGATTGCCGACCACGCCCCCGGCCACCGCGCCGCCGACCGCGCCGATCCCGGTGCCGTGACCTTCCTGATGCACCGCCGAGATCGCGACGACCGTGCCGCAAGTCGAGCAGTACGCAGGTTGAGGCGCTGGCTGTTGCGCGTACTGCGGCGCGGCCTGCGCTTGCTGCTGCTGGGCGAGTTGTTGCTGTTGCGGAGCCGGTGCAGGTGCAGGTGCAGGCTCGGGCGATGCTGCTTGCTGAAGTTGCTGCGGCTGCTGCTGTTGCTGCGCAAGCTCTTGCTGCTGTGCCGCGCCATTGACAGGCGCCGCCGAATCGACGACGGGTGGTTGGCCCAGTTGTTGGGCGGTCACTTGCGCGGCCTGGGTCTGATCGGTCTGCGCGCCGGTGCCCGACGCCTTCGAAAACAGCCCCGTGACAGCCGCAGTCCCGGCGAGACTCGCGATGATCACGGCGCCCGCCGCGGCCGCGATCAGCGGATGAAGACGGCGCGGCTGTGTGGTTCGGTTATCGGGATTGTCCATGTTGACCTCCGTCTCTGGCAGAGTCGACTGTTACTGAGACTGAGTGTCCGGGAATTCGATCCTGGCGGCGTTTCAATTTGTAACCGCTCGCGGCTGGCCGAGCCAACCATGCTTTGGCAATGCACGCACGACGACTTGGTCTCCGCAAGGTTCACAACAGCTGCCCGATGCGGCGACGCAGCCGCTATTTCGCAGCTTTTACCGATGGTTACAAATGGTCCGTCACCACCAGCGCCATGCAGTTTTCCCGCGCCATCTCGCATGCGCCCAAAGAAAAACGCCCGGCAGCGAGCCGGGCGTTTGCTTCGATGCGAACCGCGTAACGATCAGTCTTCGCGGCGCAGATGCGGGAACAGAATCACGTCGCGGATGCTCGGGCTGTCGGTCAGCATCATCACCAGACGGTCGATGCCGATCCCGCAACCGCCGGCCGGCGGCATCCCGTATTCGAGCGCGCGGATGTAGTCCGCGTCGTAGAACATCGCTTCTTCGTCGCCGGCGTCTTTCTGGTCGACTTGCTTCTTGAAGCGGGCGGCCTGATCTTCCGGATCGTTCAGCTCGGAGAAGCCATTGGCGATCTCACGACCCGTGATGAACAGCTCGAAACGCTCGGTGATGCCCTCGACCTTGTCCGACGCGCGCGCGAGCGGCGACACCTCGATCGGGTAGTCGATGATGTAGGTCGGCTCCCACAATTGCGACTCGGCGGTCTCTTCGAACAGCGCCAGTTGCAGCGAGCCCACGCCCGCATTCAGGAACTGCGGCTGCGACGCATCGACGCCGAACTTCTTCAGCTCGGTGCGCAGGAATGCGCTGTCGGCCAGTTGCTCGTTCGTGTATTGCGGCGCGTACTTCTGGATCGCCTGGTTGATGGTCAGCCGATGGAATGGCTTGGCCAGATCCAGCTCGCGGCCCTGATAGGTGATCGTGGCCGTGCCCAATGCGTCGATCGCGGCCTGGCGGATCAGCTGTTCGGTGAAATCCATCAGCCACTTGTAATCGGTGTACGCAGCGTAGAACTCGATCATCGTGAATTCCGGATTGTGGCGCACGGACACGCCCTCATTGCGGAAGTTACGGTTGATCTCGAACACACGCTCGAAGCCGCCGACCACCAGCCGCTTCAGATACAGCTCCGGCGCGATGCGCAGGAACATCTGCATGTCGAGCGCGTTGTGATGCGTGCTGAACGGCTTGGCTGCCGCGCCGCCCGGAATCGGGTGCAGCATCGGCGTTTCGACTTCCATGAAGTCGGCATCGGACATGAACTTGCGGATCGACGAGATAGCCTTGGTGCGCGCGACGAAGGTCTTGCGCGTTTCCGGCGTGACGATCAGATCGACGTAACGCTGGCGATACTTCATCTCCTGGTCCGACAGACCATGGAACTTGTCCGGCAGCGGACGCAGCGACTTCGACAGCAGACGCAGTTCGGTGCAGCGCACCGACAGCTCGCCCTTGTTGGTGCGGAACAGCACGCCGCGCGCCGCGACGATGTCGCCCATGTCCCACTTCTTGAAGGCGTCGTACGTTTCCTGGCCGACGTCGGCCGGCGTGATGAAGAACTGGATCTGACCCGAGCCGTCGCGCACGGTTGCGAAGCTCGCCTTGCCCATCACGCGCTTGAGCATCATGCGGCCGGCGATCGCGACTTCGAGCGGATTCGCTTCGAGCGCTTCCTTGTCGGCATGTTCGTACTGTTCCTGCAGATCTTCGGCGTGGTGCGTGGGGCGGAAGTCGTTCGGATAGGCGACGCCTCGTTCACGCAACTCGCGCAGCTTTTCGCGGCGCTCGGCGATGATCTTGTTCTCGTCCACTTCGGGCACGATATTCGGCTGGGCCGCAATCGGCTGGGTCGGTTCAGTCATGATGATTTGGTATTCGGTGGCCCGCCGCGGAGTGTTCCGCAGGCGGGAGGCCAGTCAGTATAAAAACCTCAGGCGGTATAAAAAGCAGCGAAGAAACAGCGAAGCAACAGCGAAGATGCCGCGCGGCCTGGCCGGCCGCGCCGGCTGCACTCAAACGCCCTGTTTCAGGCTGGCGCTGATGAACGGATCGAGGTCGCCGTCGAGCACGCTCTTGGTGTTGCTGATTTCGACGTTGGTGCGCAGATCCTTGATTCGGCTGTTGTCCAGCACGTACGAGCGGATCTGATGACCCCAGCCCACATCGGTCTTGCCGGCTTCGAGCTTGTCCTGCTCGGCCTGACGCTTGCGGATTTCCGCTTCGTACAGGCGCGATTTCAGCATCGCCATTGCTTCGGCGCGGTTACGGTGCTGCGAACGGTCGTTCTGGCACTGCACGACGATGCCCGACGGCATGTGCGTGATCCGCACCGCGGAGTCGGTCTTGTTGATGTGCTGACCGCCCGCGCCGGACGCGCGGTACGTGTCGATGCGCAGATCGGCCGGGTTGATGTCCACTTCGATCGAGTCGTCGATCTCCGGGTACACGAACACCGACGAGAACGACGTATGACGGCCGCCCGACGAGTCGAACGGCGACTTGCGCACGAGCCGGTGCACGCCGGTTTCTGTGCGCAGGAAGCCGTAAGCGTATTCGCCTTCGATCTTGATCGTGGCGTTCTTGATGCCCGCGACGTCGCCGTCGGTCTGCTCCAGCACTTCGGTCTTGAAGCCCTTGCGCTCGCAGTAGCGCAGATACTGGCGCAGCAGCATCGACGCCCAGTCGCACGCCTCGGTGCCGCCGGCGCCGGCCTGGATGTCGAGGAACGCGTTGTTCGGGTCGGCCGGGTTCGCGAACATCCGGCGGAATTCCATGTCGGCAACGCGCGACTCGAGCGCTTGCGCATCGGTTTCGCAGGCGATCAGCGTTTCCTCGTCGGCTTCTTCACGGGCCATCTCGAACAGGTCTTGCGCGTCGCGCAGGTCGTTGTGCAGCGACGTGAGCTTGCCGACCGTGTCGTCGAGCAGCTTCTTTTCCCGGCCGAGCGCCTGGGCATGCTTCGAGTCGTTCCAGACGTCCGGGTCTTCGAGTTCCCGGTTGACTTCGATTAGACGCAGTGCTTTGTCGTCGTAGTCAAAGATACCCCCGTAGGTCGGCCGCGCGCGTGCGCAGGTCCGCCAGAGAGGCTTCGATCGCGTTGAGACGTTCCGCTTCCATGTCGATCTTTTATAGCTTCGTAAAAAGGGGAAATTATAGCCGATCGGCGCGCCGCGCCGGAGGCTCTTGAGCGCTCCGGCGCGTGTTTGGACTTGATTTTGTGGAGATTTTCAGCGATTGACGGGCGCGGCGCTAGGACTCGCCAACCCGGCCGGCCGGTTCAGCTCACCGCATGCTCGACGATCAGTTGCACCCGCGACACGCCGTTCCAGGTGTCGCTCGCCAACCGGTAAGCGACGGTGGTGCGCGCGGGCAGCGTGTCGGTGTGATTGAACCAGATCGCGTTGAAGCGCTGGCGGCCGCGCACGAGTTGCAGCTTCAGATGCTTGTCCTTCACCAGCGCTTGCGACGCGATGTCGAAATCGCCCGAAAACACCGGTGCCGGAAAGCCCTGGCCCCATACAGCCGCATCGAGCATTTCGACGAATTGCGGCGTGAAGTATGCGTCCTCGAGTTCGCCGTCGGTTTCCACGGTGCGCGACAGCGCATCCGCGGACAGCCACTCGCGGCCGACCGCTTCGAACGCGGCGCTGAAACGCGGCACGTCGGCGGCGGCGAGCGTCAGGCCCGCGGCCATTGCATGGCCGCCGAACTTGACGATCAGGTCCGGCTCGCGCTTCGAGATCAGATCGAGCGCGTCGCGCAGATGGAAGCCCGCGATCGAGCGGCCCGAGCCTTTGACGGTCTGGCCGCTGTCGTCGGCGAGTGCGAAGGTGAACGAGGGCCGGTGGAATTTCTCCTTCAGCCGGCCGGCGACGATGCCGATCACGCCCTGATGCCAGCCCGGATTGAACAGCGTGATGGTGGTCGCGCCGGCGGGGTCGATCGTCGAGAGGTCGTCGAGCGCCTGTTGCTGCATGCCGGCTTCGATCTCGCGGCGTTCGCGGTTCATCGTGTCGAGCTGCTGCGCGAGCTCCCATGCGCGGCCGACGTCGTCGGTGGTCAGACATTCGATCCCGAGCGACATGTCCGACAGACGCCCCGCTGCGTTCAGCCGGGGCCCGAGCGCAAAGCCGAGGTCGAAGCCCGACGCGCTGCGGGCGTCGCGCGCGGCGGCGCGAAAGAGGGCGGCGATGCCCGGCTGCATCCTGCCCTTGCGGATGCGCTGCAAACCCTGCGCGACCAGCACGCGGTTATTGCCGTCGAGCTTGACCACGTCGGCGACCGTTCCGAGCGCGACGAGGTCGAGCAGGCCGTCGAGGCGCGGTTCGGGCAATGCGTCGTCAAACGCGCCGCGGCGGCGCAATTCCGCGCGCAACGCGAGCAGCACATAAAACATCACGCCGACCCCTGCGATGCACTTGCTCGGAAACGTGCAGCCCGGCTGGTTCGGATTGACGATCGCGCGGGCGGCGGGCAATTCGTCGCCCGGCAGGTGGTGATCGGTCACCAGCACGTCGATGCCGAGCGCGTTGGCCGCCGCGACGCCGTCGACGCTGGCGATGCCGTTATCGACCGTGATCAGCAGGTCAGGCTTGCCCGACGCGCCGCGCTCGGCCAGCGCGACGATCTCGGGCGTGAGGCCGTAGCCGTACTCGAAGCGGTTCGGCACCAGGTAGTCGATCTGGCCGCCGAACATGCGCAGCCCGCGCACCGCGACTGCGCAGGCGGTGGCGCCGTCGCAGTCGTAGTCGGCGACCACCAGCATGCGGCGCTTGTGCTGGATCGCGTCGGCGAGCAGCGCGGCGGCGTCCTCGCAGCCCCTCAGCGCGCCGGGCGGCACGAGCCGCGCGAGGCCGGTTTCGATTTCATCGGGCAGGCACACGCCGCGCGCCGCGTACAGACGCGCGAGCACCGGATGCAGGCCGTGGCGGGTGAGGATTTCGGCGTCGACCGGGGAGCAGGTGCGCGTAACGATTCGAGTCATTCGGAAAGGCCTTGGATCAGGCGATGAGTCATTCGATCAGAAGCGAGGCCAGCACGCGCCGCCGCCAGAACTTGCGCAGGTCGCCGCGCGTGACGGTGAGCGTCACCGAGCCGGTGTCGCCGCACAGGGTCAGGCCGAGTTCGGCGAGCTGGCCGGATTGCAGGGCCGCCAGCGCCGGTTCGAACCAGTCGGTTTGCACGCTGGCGAACGCGTGGTTCCAGCGCGCCCAGTCCTGTTCGATGTAGGGCGCGGAGAACGGGTCGAGTTCGACCAGCGTGGTGTTAGTGTCGACGCTTGCGGCGAGTGCAGCGGATGAATTTCCATTTGTGTCGCTAGCACGGCTTGTCAATGCGGCCAGCGCCCCGAACGACGCCGGCGGCGCGCCGGTTTCGACGCCGGCGCTCATCGCGAGGCCGCGCGTCGCGGCGGCGTCGGACAACACGCGTGCGAACGGGCTGCGCACCGGTTGCGCCGCGCCTTGCGCGTGAAACCAGATCGAATTGACGGCCGGCAGCCCGCGCGCCTCGCGCGCTTCGTTGACCGGATGCTCGAACCACGCCATCTGCACTTCGTTCTGCAGCTTCATCCATGCGCGCGAACGCTCGCCGGAATGCGCTTCGTGCGGCAGCCAGATCTCGATGTTGCGGCCGCTCGCGCGCAACGGCGACGCGCCCGCCAGCGTGCCGAAGCCGTCGCCGGACAGATACCAGCGCGCGGGCTTCGGCGCCTCGATGCGCACGCCGAGTTCCTCGATCAGCGGGCGGGCGACCGCCAGCAGCGCGCGGGCTTCGTCGTCGGACAGTTCGAGCGACGCGGGATCGATCAGCACCAGGTGATCGTGCGCGATGCGCACATGCACCGGCTGCACGCAGCCCCACGTCGCGCTGCCGGGCTCGCCGCCGTCGGCGCGCAGCATGTACGGGGCCAGCGGCGCTTCGTCGGCGGCCGCCGCGTCGCCCGGCAGCGCGCCGAACTGGCGGGCCACCCAGCGTTCGTGCGGCAGCGTGCGCTGAAAATCTTCGCCGACCACCCGTTCGACCAGCGTCGCGCGCGCGATCAGCCGGTCGAGGGCCGGGCTCTGGATGTTGTGAAGGGCGGTGGCGGCGTCCGCTGCGGCGGGCAGCGCGAAGGGCAGGAGCAGATGGAGACGGTTGACGGGCATGATGCTGCGCATTGTAGGGCAAAGAGTGCGAGTATTCCGACCACAAGCTTCCCGCTCGACGACGCGCGGCGCGCCTGGCTCACCCGGCGGCTGCCGCGCAGGCGTCGCATCAGCCGCGCGCGGCGGCGCCGCGCACATCACGATGGAGACCGGCATGTCGCGTGAACTCAAAACCGAGCGGGAACTGCTCGAACTGGTCGTGCAGGCGCTCGATGCGAACCCGGTCACGGCCGGCTGGATTCCGACCGGTTTCCACGAGACCGTCGAGGACGAGGACGGCTGCAACTGGAACATCACCCATCTGCATCGCGACCGCAAGGATGCGGATGCGCGCGAGGCGGCGAGCAAGGCTTCGGCGGGGATCATTAACGAACTGCGCGGGCGATATAACCTGCGCTAGCGGTGCGAATGCGGGATGCGGATCACCGAACGCCGGATGCCGAACGAAGGGCGCTCCGGCGACCCGACGACGACTGCGCTTCAAACCTGTCGCAGCAGATCGAACGTGGGCCCGAACGGCCAGCTTTTCCGCTAGCGGATCGGGCCCGACAGAGCACCGCCGGGCCTGCTTCCGCAGTTCTTTCCTGGACGGCCTTTGCGCGAGTCGGCGGCATTGTATGGCAAACTTCGCGCTTGATCGGCGGTGGCGCCGGCCGTTGCTGCGGTGACAACCCCGGCGGCGCGGCTCCTCCAGCGCACAGCGGATCGCAGCGGCGCGCGTCTTGCTGCCACACAACGCCACACAGTGCATCGGCACCGGAACCATCGGCGCCGCGGCGACACCAACGATCACGACGCTCGGGCCGCGCGACAGACGTTTCACCTCTTTCGCGCGCAGCACAAAGGTGAAGCGCAGCCGAACGGCTGGGCCGAACAACGCAGCCGAAGAACGCAGAAAAGGATTCGCTTGAAATTTCCCTACGAATGGCAGATTGGCTGGCGCTACACGCGCGCCGGCAAACGCACGACCGGCAACGGCTTCATTTCGTTCATCGCGCTGGTGTCGATGTCGGGCATCGCGCTCGGCGTCGCCGCACTGATCGTCGTGTTGTCGGTGATGAACGGCTTTCAGAAAGAGGTGCGCGACCGGATGCTGTCGGTGCTCGCGCATGTCGAAATCTTTTCGCCGACCGGGTCGATGCCCGACTGGCAACTGACGGCCAAAGAGGCGCGCCAGAACAAGCAGGTGATCGGCGCGGCGCCGTATGTCGAAGCGCAGGCGCTGCTTACGCGCCAGGACGCCGTGAGCGGCGTCGCGCTGCGCGGCGTCGAGCCGACGCTCGAGCCGGAAGTGTCCGACATCAGCAAGGAAATGAAAGGCGGCAAGCTGACCGATCTCGTGCCGGGCGACTTCGGCATCGTGCTGGGCGCGGACCTCGCAACCAATCTCGGCGTGCAGGTCAACGACAAGATCACGCTGGTCGCGCCCGAAGGCACGATCACGCCGGCAGGCATGCTGCCGCGCCTGAAGCAGTTCACGGTGGTGGGCATCTTCGAGTCGGGGCATTACGAGTACGACAGTACGCTCGCGCTGATCAACATCAAGGACGCGCAGGCGCTGTTCCGCCTGCCCGCGCCGACCGGCGTGCGGCTGCGTCTGACCGACATGCAGCGCGCGCCGGAAGTCGCGCATGAGCTGGCGCGCAGCCTGTCGGGGGATCTGTACATCCGCGACTGGACGCAGCAGAACAAGACCTGGTTCTCGGCGGTGCAGATCGAAAAACGCATGATGTTCATCATCCTCACGCTGATCATCGCGGTGGCCGCCTTCAATCTCGTCTCGTCGCTGGTGATGACGGTGACCAACAAGCAGGCCGACATCGCGATCCTACGCACGCTCGGCGCGCAGCCCGGCTCGATCATGAAGATCTTCGTCGTGCAGGGCGTG
Source organism: Paraburkholderia panacisoli (assembly GCF_008369935.1). Taxonomy (GTDB): domain Bacteria; phylum Pseudomonadota; class Gammaproteobacteria; order Burkholderiales; family Burkholderiaceae; genus Paraburkholderia; species Paraburkholderia panacisoli. The sequence continues at coordinate 330,030 of NZ_VTUZ01000001.1, forward strand.
ACGATCGGCTTCATCGGCACGGCGACCGGCGTCGCGCTCGGCTGCCTGATTGCGTGGAGCATTCCCTGGCTCGTGCCGATGATCGAGCATCTGCTCGGCGTGCAGTTCCTGCCGCCGTCGGTGTACTTCATCAGCGAACTGCCGTCGGAGCTGATTCCGGCCGACGTCGCGCGCATCGGCATCATCGCGTTCCTGATGTCGGCGGTGGCGACCCTTTACCCGAGCTGGCGCGGCGCGAAAGTCCGTCCGGCGGAGGCGCTGCGCTATGAATGACCGTTCCGCTAACTTATCCATGCCCACTCAGGACACCGCGCAGCATCCGTACGTGCTCGAAGCCACCGGCATTTCCAAATCGTTCGTGCAGGGCGGTCTGAACGTGCAGGTGCTCAACAATACGCAACTGAACGTGCGGCGCGGCGAGAAGCTGGCGATCGTCGGCGCGTCGGGCTCCGGCAAGAGCACGCTGCTGCACGTGCTCGGCGGCCTCGACGATCCGAGCGCCGGTCATGTGTCGGTAATGGGCAAGCCGTTCACGCAGCTCTCCGAGCGCGAACGCAACGACTTGCGCAATCGCGCGCTCGGTTTCGTCTACCAGTTCCATCATCTGCTGCCGGAGTTTTCCGCGCTCGACAACGTCGCGATGCCGCTGCGGATTCGCCGCATGACGACCGAAGCCGCGCGTCGCGAAGCGCTCCAGGTGCTGGAGCGGGTCGGCATGGGGCATCGCGCGAAACATCGTCCGGGTGAGCTTTCGGGTGGCGAGCGTCAGCGCGTGGCGATCGCGCGGGCACTGGTCACGAGGCCCGCCTGCGTGCTCGCCGACGAACCCACCGGCAACCTCGACGGCGGCACCGCCGATACCGTGTTCAACTTGATGCTCGAACTGTCGCAAACGCTGGAAACGAGTTTCGTGATCGTCACGCACGACCCGGAACTGGCCGGCCGCTGCGACCGCATCATGCGGCTGCGCGACGGCGTGCTGTACGAAGAGCCGCCGGTGCCGGTCTGACGGCACGCCGCCGCGAGTCGCTTACCGCGAGCCGGCGCCACTGGTTTCACGAGATACCTCATGTGGATCGATACGCACTGCCATCTCGACGCCGCGGAATTCGACGCCGACCGTGACGTGGTCGCGGCGGCGGCGCGCAGTGCGGGCGTCGCCCGGATCGTGATTCCGGCGATCGGCCGGCGGAATTTTGCAGCGGTGCGCGAGCTTGCGCACCGGGTCGACGGCGGCGCGTATGCGCTCGGAATTCATCCACTCTTCACGCCGGGCGCCGACGAGCGGGATCTCGACCTGCTGCGCATCGAGATCGAGGCGAGTCTCGACGATCCGCGGTTCGTCGGCATCGGCGAGATCGGGCTCGATTATTTCGTCGACGGCCTCGACGATGCGCGCCAGCAATTCTTCTACAACGGTCAACTGCAGCTCGCGCGCGAATTCGACCTGCCGGTGATCTGCCATGTGCGCAAATCGCAGGATCAGGTGATCAAGGGACTGCGGCGGCATCAGATCCATCGCGGCATCGCGCACGCGTTCAACGGTAGTTTCCAGCAGGCTCAGGCCTACATCGATCAGGGCATGCATCTGGGCTTCGGCGGCAACCTGACGTTCGAGCGCGCACGGCAAATCCGTCGCCTTGCCGAGCAGTTGCCGTTCGACGCACTGGTCGTCGAAACCGATGCGCCGGACATCGCCCCTTCGTGGATGTACAAGCAGCGCAACTCGCCGGAGCAGATCCCGGGCATCGGCGCAGGCCTCGCGCAACTGCGCGGCATGAGCGCCGACGAAACCGCCCTAGGCACAACGGCTAACGCGCTCGCCGCGCTGCCTCGGCTCGCACTTTCCTCTGCATAATCGAACTCGTTGGTCTGAGTGGTTCGCGCCGGGCGATACCCACGCCCGGCGGGCTCGCTGACGCCTGTTCGCCGGGTGCTGTGTCGTTTGGCGTTTGCTGGACGGAAGGCGAATGCGGGCAGGGTGGTGCGGGTTTGCGTTGGGCGTGATCTGGCTGCAGCGGCAGGCGGTATTGCCGGATTGGGCGGGGTGGTGCGGATTGATCGCGCTGGGCGCGGTGACGTTTGTCGTCGCGGTTTGGGGGTTGCGCGCCGATGCGATGGCAGTCGCGCGTGGGCGGCCGGCGGTTGCAGCGGATGTGACGGTGCGGCGCTTGCGGCGTGACAGGCATGGGTTGCTGATTGGCTGGGCTGCGATTTCGAACGCGCTGGCGAGGCGCTTGCGGTTCGATGCGCGTGTTCGGTGGTTCGCCGGGTGGGTTGCAGCCTCGAACAGGGTGAGGCGGCGCTTCCGATGCGATGCGCGTGTTCGGTCGTTCGTCGGGTGGACCGCGCTGTGGTGTGCGGCGGCGTGCGCGGGCTTCGGCTACGCGGCTGTGCGCGCGGAATTGCGGCTTGCGGCGAGCTTGCCCGCTGCATGGGAGGGTCGCGACATCGAGGTCGTCGGCAGCATCAAGGGCCTGCCGTCACGCGACGACAACGGTGCGCGGTTTTTGTTCGAAGTCGAGGCGGCCACGGCGCCCATTGCTACACCGGCCACTGCGTCTGTCGCTGCGCCGTCCGTCCGTTTTCCGCGCGTAATCCAACTGTCGTGGATCGATGCCGACGCCCCCGCGCCACGCCTCGAACCGGGTGATCGCTGGCGGTTGACCGTGCGGCTCAAACGCCCGCATGGCAATGCGAACTTCGGCGTGCGCGATGCTGAAGCAAATCTGCTCGCGCGCACTGTGCGGGCCACCGGTTACGTGAGCGGGCCGGCCCGCGCGCTGCGCTTGCCGGGCCGGGCGCGTGGCCTGAGCGTGCTCGTGGATCGCTGGCGCGCCGTGCTGCGTGCGCGGATCGACGAGGTGTTGACGGACGCGCCGCATCGCGGGATTGTCGTCGCGCTGGCGATCGGCGCTCAGGACGAAGTCAGCGCCACCGACTGGCTGCTGATGCGCGCCACCGGCACGGGTCACCTGGTGGCGATTTCGGGCTTGCATATCGGCTTCGTCGCGGGTCTGGCCAGTTGGCTGGCGGGTGCAGTGTGGCGGCGTTCCGGATGGGTAGGGCGCAACTGGCCGTTGCGGTTGCCGGCGCAAATCGTCGCGGTGACGGCGGGCGCTGGCATCGCCGCGCTGCATGCCGCGCTGGCCGGCTTCAATGTGCCGGCGCAGCGCGCGCTGTGGATGGCGGGCGTCGTCGCGCTGGCGTTCGTCAGCGGGCGCGATCTGGCGCGCTCGGTCGTGCTGGCGTGGGCGCTGGGGCTCGTGCTGCTGGTCGATCCGTGGGCGGTGCTGTCGGCGGGATTCTGGCTGTCGTTCTGCGCGGTGGCAGCGATTCTGTTCGCGGTGTCGGGGCGGCCGCGGGTGCGGGGGCGCGGGCAAGGTCGCGATGGTGGGGGTGGTCAGGGCGGCGGTGGAGGTGACGGCGAGCGCGAGGACGAGGGAGACGAGCGAGGCGGGAGAGGCGGGAAAGACGGGAAAGACGGGAAAGACGGGAAAGACGGGAGAGACGGGAGAGACGGGAGAGACGGGAGAGACGGGAGAGACGGGAGAGACGGGAGAGACGGGAGAGACGGTAGTGACGGAAGCGACGGAAGTGACGGAAGTGACGGAAGTGACGGAAGTGACGGAAGTAGCGGAAGTGGCACGAGTAGAAACAAGCCCGGCCAAATACCGAAGCTGCGCGCCGCCCTATCCCGCCGCATCCACGCCCTCGCCGAACGGCTGCGCAGCGCCGCGCAAGTGCAGATCGCAGTAACGCTCGCGCTCGCGCCGCTGACCGTCTACTGGTTCGCGCAGATTCCGCTGATCGGTCCGCTCGCGAACGCGTTCGCGATTCCGTGGGTCAGTGTGCTGATCACGCCGGCGGTGTTGGCCGGCGTGGCATTGCCCGCGCCGTTCGATGCCTGGCTGTGGCACGCCGCGCATGTGCTACTCGATCTGCTGGCCCTCGGCTTGCACACGTTGTCGGGCCCCGCCTGGGCACTCTGGCGGCTGCCGCAACCAGACGCATGGACGCTCGCCGCGGCCGCGCTCGGCGTGTTCTGGTGTCTCGCGCCGCGTGGCTGGCCGCTGCGCTGGGCCGCACCGCTCACGTGGCTGCCGCTGCTGATGCCGGCGTCGCCCGGTCCGCCGCCGGGCAGTTTCCGTCTGACCGCGCTGGATGTCGGGCAGGGCAGCTCGGTGCTGGTCGAAACCGCGCATCACGCCTTGCTGTTCGATGCGGGACCGGGCCCGGAGTCGACTCATGCGGGCGAGCGAGTGGTCGTGCCGTTCCTGCAGGCGCATGGCGTCGCGGCGCTCGACACGCTGATCATCAGCCACGCCGACTCCGACCATTCGGGCGGCGCACCCACCGTGCTCGACGCGATCGACGTGCATCAACTGGTGGCCGCATTGGCGCCGGACAACGTGCTGTGGTCGAGCGCGCGGCAGCACGGCGCGCAGACGGTGCCGTGCGCGGCGGGACAGCGCTGGCAGTGGGACGGCGTCGAGTTTGCGATGCTGTGGCCGGATCCCGGCCCGTTGCAGGGCAAACCGAACGCGCATTGTTGCGTGTTGCGGGTCAGCACGATGCCAGGCGTCGCGAGCGGGGCGGGAGCGTTTTCTCGAACGGCGACGTCCGCGCACACGGGAGCCCGTCGCCAAGCGGCAGCGTCTCTTCAAACGCCAGCGCTATCGCAAACGGCACCGCTACCGCAAACGCCACCGCCGCCTGAACCAGCACCACCGTCGCAAACCGCAGCTCGTTCGCAAACGGCACCGCCGCCTGAATCAGCACCGCCGTCGCAAACCGCAGCCCGTCCGCAAATGGAACCACCTGCTCAATCAGCATCGCCGCGCATCGCAGCCTTGCTGACCGCGGACATCGAGGCACCGGCCGAACGCGTGCTGCTAGCGCGCGATCGCGACGCATTGCGCGCGCAGGTGCTGGTCGTGCCACATCACGGCAGCAGGACCTCGTCGACTGAGCCGTTCCTCGACTCTATCGATCCGTCCATCGCGTTATTTCAGGTAGGCTATCGCAACCGCTTCCAGCATCCGAACGCAGGGGTGTTCGAGCGCTACAAGGCGCGCCATATCGAGCTGGGGCGCAGCGATACGGACGGCGCGGTGCGGGTCGACGTGAGTCCGGGACCGCAAGGCGCCACGCTGACGCTGGAGCGCTATCGCGATACGCAGCGCCGCTACTGGATGGATCGCTGACGGCTCGACGAGTGGATCGCCGCCTGTACATGCAGCACGCAGAAGAACCGCGCCGCCGCGCCGCAGTGGCTGCAAGAGGGCATGTGCGAAGCACTCACGAAAAAACACTCGCGAAAAAGCGCGCGCAAAAAATCAGAACGGAGATAGCCGCACTTGAAGAACATCATTCATTTTTCGCATGCCAACGGCTTCCCAGCGTCGACCTACCGGACCATCTTCGCCGAACTCGCCGACGACTACGATCTGCGCTCGATCGAGCGGATCGGCCACGACGTCCGTTTCCCGGTGACCCAGGACTGGCCGCATCTGGTCGAACAGCTACTCGAGGACATCGGCCGCGCTTACGAGCACCCGGTCTGGCTGGTCGGGCATTCGCTCGGCGGTTATTTGTCGCTGATGGCCGCGCTGAAAAAGCCGCAATGGGTGAGGGGCGTGGTGATGCTCGATTCGCCGGTGATCGCCGGCTGGCGCAGCAGCATGCTGCGCGTGTCGCAATGGACCGGGCTCGATGAGCGCCTCTCGCCCGCGGCCGCCACGCGCACGCGCCGCACGCGCTGGGCGAGCCGCGACGAAGCGTGGCGCCACTTTTACTCGAAGCCGGCGTTCGCGCGCTGGGACGAGCGCATGCTGTCCGACTACATTGACTTCGGCATTCCGCAGACTTCGCCCGACGGCGGCCGCTCGCTCGCCTTCGATCGCCGCATCGAATATCAGATCTACAGGACTCTGCCGCACACGCTCGGCGCGCGGCTCGCGCGCGGCGCGCCAGTGCCGGTCGGGTTCATCGCCGGCACGCGCTCGAAGGAAATCCGCCAGGCCGGACTCGACGCCACCCGCCGCGCCACCGGCGGTCATGTGGAATGGATCGAGGGCAGCCATCTTTATCCGATGGAAAGGCCACTCGAAACCGCGCGCGCGGTGCAGCGGATGTTGCATGAACTGGAGCGGCGCGCTTGACGCCGCGCGGCGGCCGCAGGCGGATCGGATAGAGCGCCGCGCGGCGCATGCCGGGGCGACCCTCCGTCACTTTCGACGAATGCCCCGGCGCGCGGGCAGGGTTGCGGCCGTTGGCGGGCGCGTGTGCAATCGCACTGCAGTTGCCCATAACCATAGAACCGCGCCACGAAAAACAGCGCATGGCCGATGTGCCGCGACGGCCGCCGCCGTGACACACGAGCGTGCAGATCGCGGTCGGATTTTGCTGGGTCGGGCCCTTGCTTTACGGTATAATCCGTTTTTCCCGCGAGCATCCAGCGATGACCAAATATGTTTTCGTCACCGGCGGCGTAGTATCTTCCCTCGGCAAGGGTATTGCCGCCGCTTCCCTCGCCGCGATCCTCGAATCGCGCGGTCTTAAAGTCACCCTCCTCAAGCTCGATCCGTACATCAACGTCGACCCCGGCACGATGAGCCCGTTCCAACACGGCGAAGTGTTCGTGACGGAAGACGGAGCTGAAACCGACCTCGACCTCGGCCACTATGAGCGCTTCATCAGCACGAAGATGCGCAAGGCCAACAACTTCACCACGGGCCAGATTTACGAATCGGTGATCCGCAAGGAACGCCGTGGCGATTATCTCGGCAAGACGGTGCAGGTCATCCCGCACATCACGAACGAAATCCAGGCATTCATCGAGCGCGGCGCAGCTTCTGCGACGTGCGGCGAGCCGGATGTCGCGATCGTCGAAGTGGGCGGCACGGTGGGCGATATCGAATCGCTGCCGTTCCTCGAAGCCGCGCGTCAGATGAGCCTGCGCATGGGCCGCAACAGCGCGTGCTTCGTGCACCTCACGCTGGTGCCCTGGGTTGCCACGGCCGGCGAACTCAAGACCAAGCCTACCCAGCACAGCGTGCAGAAGCTGCGCGAAATCGGTATCTCACCGCACGTGCTGCTGTGCCGCGCCGACCGCCGCATTCCGGACGACGAGCGCGCGAAGATCTCGATGTTCTCGAACGTGCCGGAAGACGCGGTGATCTCCGTGTGGGACGCGGACAGCATCTACAAGATTCCGCAGATGCTGCACGACCAGGATCTGGACGCGATCATCTGCGAAGAGCTGAAGCTCGAGCCGAAGGCCGCCGATCTGTCGATGTGGTCGGACCTCGTCGAGAAGCTGCAGCATCCGAAGCACGAGGTGACGATCGGCATGGTCGGCAAGTATGTCGATCTGACCGAATCGTACAAGTCGCTGATCGAAGCGCTGCGCCATGCGTCGATGCATACGGCGACGCGTGTCAACATCGAATACATCGATTCCGAAGAGGTCGAGACACAAGGTGTCGAGAGCCTCAAGCATCTGGACGCGGTGCTCGTGCCGGGCGGCTTCGGCCGTCGCGGCACCGAAGGCAAGATCGCCGCGATCCGCTATGCGCGTGAAGCGAAGGTGCCATATCTCGGCATCTGCCTCGGCATGCAACTGGCCGTGATCGAATTCGCCCGCGACGTGGTCGGCCTGAAGGATGCGAACAGCACCGAGTTCGATCAGGAAACCGAAAATCGCGTGGTCGCGCTGATCACCGAGTGGTACGACCGCGAAGGCCGTGTCGAGAAGCGCACAGAAGAATCGGATCTGGGCGGCACGATGCGCCTTGGTTCGCAACGTTGCCCGATCAAGCCCGGCACGATGGCCGAGGAGATCTACGGCAAGGACGTGAACGAACGCCATCGCCACCGTTATGAAGTCAATAACCGCTTCGTGCCCCAACTCGAAGCCGGTGGCCTTATCATCAGCGCCCGTACCCCGAGTGAAGATCTGCCGGAAATGATGGAACTGCCGCGCAGCATGCACCCGTGGTTCGTCGGCGTGCAGTTCCACCCGGAATTCACGTCCACGCCGCGTGACGGCCATCCGCTGTTCAAGTCGTTCGTCGAAGCGGCGCTCGCGCATCATCAGTCGCGCACGGCGACCGAAGTCGGGGAGAAAGCATGAAACTGGGCGATTTCGAAATCGGGCTCGACAAGCCGTTTTTCCTGATCGCGGGCACCTGCGTCGTCGAGTCCGAGCAGATGACGATCGACACTGCGGGCCGCCTGAAGGAAATCTGCGCGAAGCTGAATATTCCGTTCATCTACAAATCGTCGTACGACAAGGCGAATCGCAGCAGCGGCAAGTCGTTCCGCGGTCTGGGCATGGACGAAGGCTTGCGCATCCTGTCGGAAGTGAAGCGTCAGCTCGGCCTGCCGGTGCTGACCGACGTTCACGCCGAGCACGAGATCGAACAGGTCGCTTCGGTGGTCGACGTGCTGCAAACGCCGGCTTTCCTGTGCCGTCAAACCGACTTCATCCACGCTTGCGCGCGTTCGGGCAAACCGGTCAACATCAAGAAGGGCCAGTTTCTCGCGCCGCACGACATGAAGAACGTGATCGACAAGGCGCGTGACGCGGCCCGCGAAGCGGGTCTGTCGGAAGACCGCTTCATGGCGTGCGAGCGCGGCGTGTCGTTCGGCTATAACAACCTCGTGTCGGACATGCGCTCGCTCGCGATCATGCGCGAGACCAACGCGCCTGTCGTGTTCGACGCCACCCACTCGGTGCAGTTGCCGGGCGGACAGGGCACAAGCTCGGGCGGTCAGCGCGAATTTGTGCCGGTGCTCGCGCGCGCCGCGGTCGCGGTCGGCGTCGCCGGCCTCTTCATGGAAACGCATCCGAATCCGGCGCAGGCCAAATCGGACGGCCCGAACGCGGTGCCGCTGAACCGCATGGCCGATCTGCTCGAGACGCTGTTGACGCTCGACCAGGCCGTCAAGCGCGCGCCGTTCCTCGAGAGCGATTTCAACTGATTCAGGCGTTCGCCGCGTTTCACGGTTGGCTTGCATAGTGGGCACCGTCAGTGGCGTGCGGCGAATGCACGCAATGGTCGTCGAACGTATCGGCGCGCGAGTTGTCTGTCGGGGAGACCGGTGCGCTGCATGGGACCGAAGTAAGCGCTAAAGCGCTAACTCCGGATCGACACAGGCGCCTGGTACAGTGGCACAGTACAGAATTCAACGTCATTTCTTGAGGAAACCATGAGTGCTATCGTAGATATCATCGGTCGAGAGATTCTCGATTCGCGAGGCAACCCCACCGTCGAATGCGACGTGCTGCTCGAGTCGGGCACGATGGGCCGCGCCGCGGTGCCGTCGGGTGCGTCGACGGGTTCGCGTGAAGCCATTGAACTGCGCGACGGCGAAGCCGGCCGTTACGGCGGCAAGGGCGTGCTGAAGGCCGTCGAGCACATCAACACGGAAATCTCCGAAGCGATCATGGGCCTCGACGCTTCCGAGCAGGCCTTCCTCGACAAGACCCTGCTGGAACTCGACGGCACCGACAACAAGTCGCGCCTCGGCGCGAACGCGATGCTGGCCGTGTCGATGGCCGTCGCGAAGGCCGCTGCTGAAGAAGCCGGCCTGCCGCTGTACCGCTACTTCGGCGGCTCGGGCGCGATGCAACTGCCGGTGCCGATGATGAACATCGTCAACGGCGGCGCACACGCGAACAACAGCCTGGATATCCAGGAATTCATGATCGTGCCGGTCAGCCAGCCGACCTTCCGCGAAGCACTGCGTTGCGGCGCCGAAGTGTTCCACGCGCTGAAGAAGATCCTGTCGGACCGCGGCATGAGCACGGCAGTGGGCGACGAAGGCGGTTTCGCGCCGAACTTCGGCAGCAACGACGAGTGCCTGTCGACCATTCTGCAAGCGATCGAGAAAGCAGGCTACCGCGCCGGTGAAGACGTGCTGCTCGCGCTCGACTGCGCAGCGAGCGAGTTCTACCACGACGGCAAGTACCAGCTGGCCGGCGAAGGCCTGCAACTGTCGTCGACGGAATTCGCGGACTACCTCGCGAACCTCGCCGACAAGTTCCCGATCGTGTCGATCGAAGACGGCATGCACGAAAGCGACTGGGCGGGCTGGAAGACGCTGACCGACAAGCTCGGCAAGAAGGTCCAGCTGGTCGGCGACGATCTGTTCGTCACCAACACGCGCATCCTGAAGGAAGGCATCGAGAAAGGCATCGCTAACTCGATCCTGATCAAGATCAACCAGATCGGCACGCTGACGGAAACCTTCGCGGCAATCGAAATGGCCAAGCGCGCCGGCTACACGGCCGTGATCTCGCACCGCTCGGGCGAAACCGAAGATTCGACGATCGCGGATATCGCAGTCGGCCTGAACGCCGGTCAGATCAAGACGGGTTCGCTGTCGCGTTCGGACCGCATCTCGAAGTACAACCAGTTGCTGCGCATCGAAGAAGATCTCGGTGATATCGCCAGCTACCCGGGCAAGTCGGCGTTCTACAATCTGCGCTAAGGCCATTTGTGGCCATGTTGCTGGCGCTGACCGATGAGCCGGTCATCCTTCGTTTCTGATTGACCTCGCCGCCCTGCGTATAGCGCAGGGCGGCGCGTATTTATTGTGCTTACTTCATGCGGCTTGTCACTGCTGTCCTGATCGTTCTGCTGGTATTGATCCAGTACCCGCTCTGGTGGGGCCATGGCGGCTGGTTGCGCGTGCACGAATTGCAGCAGCAACTGGCGCAGCAGCTGCAGAAGAATGCCGATGCGAAGCTGCGCAACGAGCGTATTCAGGGCGAAGTCCAGGACTTGCAGAACGGCACCGCCGCTGTCGAAGAGCGGGCGCGCTACGAAATGGGCATGGTGAAGGACGGCGAAGTGTTCGTGCAGTTCGTCTCGCCGAATGCGCCGTTGCCGAACGCGAACACGCCTTCGGCGACTACCTCCACGCGTGGCGAGGTGTCGGCAGCGCCGTTGCATGTGGTGCCGAATCCGGAGTCGCGTGCGAAGCCGGATCGCAAGCATGGCGGGAAGGTGGCCAAGGAGAAGAAGGCCACGCATTGAGGTTCGCCGGTTGGCGTTGGCTTGGTAAGAAGGATGCAAAAAAGGCGCGGTTCATTTCTGAACCGCGCCTTTTTCTTTGCGCTTGCGTTGAAGCCGATGCCGGGACTATCAGTCCCAACTACCAGCCCCAGTTCGGCCCGAAGCCTACGCCGATACCCGTCCCCCAGCCGCGCCCCCAGCCGCCGGTGGAGTAGCTGCCAAACACGCGGACGGGCGGCGAATAGTAACGCGACCATGCCTGCGCGGCGTTTTCGGCGGCAATGGTCTGATCCTGCTCGAACATCACCTGGCGGTCGATCGCGTCGTAGCGTGCGCGCTCTTCGGGTGTCAACGAAGGAGCGGTATTGGCCATGCCCGATTGATCGGCTGGCAGGCGGCTCAAGATTTGCGAGGGACCCGGTGGGTTCATCGCGCAACCGGTCAGCGCCGCGCTTCCCGCGACGACAGCCAGCAAGGTAAGCGTGCGCGCGTTGCGTAGCAGCGAAGCAGGGCGTGTCATGTTCGAACTCCATCGGTCGGACGCCTAAGCAAAATGTGCGCGGCGTGCAATGCCAATGATTCAACGCAATGATCGAAGATACTGCGCCGCCCGGGCCGTGAAGACAATGGGCGGCGCGGTAGTGACAGCCGTCGTGCCAGCGCGCTGGAACGCCGTTCAGCGGGCGTCGCGCCCGCCCCAGCGCAAGCCCGTCTCAGTGCAGCTTCAATGCCGCTGCTCGGCCGCGGGCGTCACGCCTTGTGAGAGTGCATGGGCGACGAAAAGTTGCGCCACGTCGACCGGATCGAATTCATACCGTTGATTGCAGAACTCGCAATGGATCTCGACGTGGCCGCGTTCTTCGATCACGCCGTCCACTTCGTCGCGGCCGAGCATCTTCAGCATGCCGCCGACTTTTTCGCGCGAGCACGTGCACTCGAAACGCGCGGTGGCCGGTTCGAAATGCTGCACGTTCTCCTGCCAGAACAGGCGACGGAAAACCGTTTCCGGTTCTTCCTTCAACAACTCCTCTTGCGACAGCGTGCCGCCCAGCGTGCAGACGCGCTCCCACGTATCCGCGTCCAGCTCGCCCGGATGCGGAACGATCCCGCCGTCGCCCGGCAGCTTCTGCAGCAGCATGCCGACTGCACGCTCGGTGTTCGCCGCGAGCCACAGGCGCGTGTCGAGCTGCTCCGAGTGATGCATGTAGTGTTCGAGCACTTCGGCCATCGACCCGAGCGGGCCATCCACGCCCGACAGCGGCACGATGCTTTGATACGGCTGCTGGCCGGGCTGCTTGTCGGCCGGGTCGAGCGTGATCACGCAGCGGCCGTGGCCGCTCGCGTTCAACAGCTCGACCATCGAGGTCGTGTCGTCGATCGTGTTGTCCGCGTTGCCGGACAGCTTGGCGGTGGCGCGCATCGATAGATCGGAGCCGCACTGGACCACCAGCATCTTGATCGGGCCGTCGCCGAAAATCTGCATGACGAGCGTGCCGTCGAACTTGAGGTTCGCCGACAACAGCGCGCACGCGGCCATCATTTCGCCCAGAATCGTCCGCACAGGCGCCGGATAATCACGCCGCGTCAGCACTTCCTGCCACGTATTGCGCAGCGAAACGATCTCGCCGCGCACCGGCGCCGCGCTGAACATGAATTTTTGCAACTGGTCGCTCACAACTTTTCCTCGGTGGAATGGCGCGGCGTCATGCCGCACCGTGCGCGCCGCGCGCGCCGGCTTCTAGCCGATGCGTACGAGCTGCGCCTTGAAAAACTCGCGGCGCTCGGCATAGCTTGCCGCGCCGCGCTGCATATTGGCGATATCCGTCTCGGTCAGTTCGCGCACCACCTTGGCGGGCGCGCCGAGAATCAGCGAATTGTCGGGAAACACCTTGCCTTCGGTGACGATGGCGCCCGCTCCGACCAGACAGTTGCGGCCGATTACCGCGCCATTCAAGACCACGGCCTGAATTCCGATCAGCGAGCCTTCCTTGATCGTGCAGCCATGCAGCATGACCTGATGGCCGACCGTCACGTTGGACTCGATCGTCAGCGGAAAGCCGGGGTCGGTGTGCAGCACGGCGTTTTCCTGCACGTTGCTGCCGGTGCCGATCGTGATCGGCTCGTTGTCGCCGCGGATCGTCGCGCCGAACCAGACGCTCGCGTTTTCCTCGAGCGTCACGTTGCCGACGATGTTCGCAGAATCGGCAACGAACACGCTTTCATGGATGGTCGGGGCGGCTTCGCCAAGCTTGTAAATCGTCACAGTGTCTCCTCTTGATCCGCTTGAGCGGTTAAGGCGCATGCGGGGTGGGGCAGTGAGCTGTCCGCCGCGTGCTGCCTGACCGGGGTGTCCCGCATAGCCGGCGCGACGGGCGCGCCGGACGGTCGAATCGGGTATTGTAAACGTTTGTGTGCTTGGGCCGCCTCGCGCGGCTGCGGGAACCTTCGCCAGACCGTCGTTCGGGCTGGCGGGCCGATTGCGCCGTCGCCCGTCCCGTCTCGTGATCTTTCTTTTGCCGCGTAGGCGATCGCGTCCTTCGCGGCTTTCTTCGCTGCTTCCTTTGCCGATCCGCTTGCCATGATGTCCGCCGCTTCGTTCGCCTCGCCAGTGTCAACCGCCTCAATCGCCTCAGCCGCTTCACCAGCCGCAGCCGTTGCGTCCGTCCCGATCCCGCAAGCCCAACCGGATTGCGCGCGAAGCGCCGCGCTGGCCGCCTTGCGCGAAAGCGATCCGGCCGCGAAGGCCGCCGCGGCCCGCGCGTTGTACGCCGCCGTGCTGGACGGTCGCGCCGCCTGTGCAGCCGGCTTCGAACTCGATGAGCCGGCCGGCTTGCCGGGCCGCCCCATGCGGCCCGAACTGGTCGAGCCGCGCAAGCTTGGGCGGCGCGCCATGCAATCGGCGCAAGGGCGCGCGGTCTTGCTTCACGCGCTGGCGCACATCGAATTCAACGCGATCAATCTCGCGCTCGATGCCGTCTGGCGCTTCGCCGGCATGCCTGCGGCGTTCTACGCCGACTGGCTCAAGGTTGCCGCCGAAGAGGCCTATCACTTCTCGCTGCTGGCCGCGCGCCTCGCGCAATACGGCCACGCATACGGCGATTTTCCCGCGCACGACGGCCTGTGGGATATGTGCGAGCGCACCCGCGGCGACGTGCTGGCGCGTATGGCCCTGGTGCCGCGCACGCTCGAGGCACGCGGCCTCGACGCGTCACCGCCGATCCGCGCGCGCCTGCTACAGGCGGGCGACCAGGCATCCGCGGCGATTCTCGACGTGATCCTACGCGATGAAATCGGCCATGTGCTGATCGGCAACCGCTGGTTCCGGCATCTGTGCGACGCGAGCGGCCTCGACCCGCACGCGACGTACACGCGACTCGCCGACCAGTATCACGCACCGAAATTACGTGGTCCGTTCAATTTCGAAGCGCGCCGCGACGCCGGGTTCGACGAAGCGGAACTCGCCGCACTGGCGCATCTCGACGCCCAGCAGCCGGGCGGCCCGACCGCGCTCGACTGAGTGCATGCTCAATAATCCGACCCCCACGTCTCGTCAGCTGTCTCTATAATCGAACGACCATTCTTTTTTGGCGCGCCGTTCATGAATACTTCCCGATCCGAGTTTGTCGCCGTACGCGGCGTCCGTCTGCATGTGCGGCGGTGGGGCCATCCCGACGCGCCCATGCTCTTCATGCTGCACGGCTGGATGGACGTGGCGGCGTCGTTCCAGTTCGTCGTCGATGCGCTGGGCGGCGACTGGCAGGTAATCGCCCCCGACATGCGCGGCTTCGGCCTGTCGGACTGGCCGGTGGCCGAGCGCGGCGGCGGCAATTACTGGATCCCGGACTATGTCGCCGATCTCGACGCGCTGCTCGACCACTACGCGCCGGCCGGCGAAGTGAATCTGGTCGGCCATAGCATGGGCGCGAACATCGTTTGCCTGTATGCGGGTGCGCGGCCGGAGCGGGTGCGGCGGGTGGTCGACCTGGAGGGCTTCGGGCTCGCGCCGTCGCACTCGGCGCAAGCGCCCAGGCGCCTGCGCAACTGGCTCGACGAACTGCGCGATCCGCCGCAGTTGAAGCGCTACGCGTCGCTCGACGACGTCGCCGCCCGCCTGATCAAAACCAATCCGCGGCTCGACCCGGCGCGCGCGAAGTTTCTCGCGCAGCACTGGTCGAAACCGGACGGCGAAGGGCGCTTCATGCTGCTCGCCGACCCGGCGCACAAGCTGCGCGGGCCGACGCTGTATCGGCTCGACGAAGTGATGGCGGTATGGCGCAAGGTGAGCGCGAAGGTGCTGCACGTCGAGGCCGCCAATTCGCCGACGCTCGCGCAGATCGCCGGCGAGATTCCGCTCGACGAATTCAAGGCGCGCTTCCAGGCGTTCCCGGACTGGCGCGAAAAGATCATCGACGCAGCGGGACACATGGTGCACCACGACCAGCCGGAGCAGGTGGCCGCGCTGATCGAGGGATTTTGCGCCTGAACGCCGTGAATATCGGCAGACGTGGACGTCCGCGCGAGATAGCTCTGCGCCCATTTACTGCGTTGCAGTAAAATGGATGGTCAACTTTTCCCGGACCACGATGAACGCCGATCTCCACTGCCACTCCACCGTTTCCGACGGCCAGTTCGCGCCGGCTGACGTCGCGCGTCGCGCGCACGCGGGCGGCGTGACACTGTGGGCGCTGACCGACCACGACGAGGTAGGCGGCCAGCAGGAAGCGCGTGCCGCCGCCGAGGCGCTTGGCATCGGCTACGTGAGCGGTGTCGAAATCTCGGTGACGTGGGCGTCGCGTACCGTGCACATCGTTGGCTTGGGCATTGATCCGGCGAGTTCGATTCTGATCGACGGTCTGGCGCGCACCCGCGACGGCCGTGCCGCGCGCGCCGAAGCCATGGGCGAACAGCTGGACGCGCTCGGCATTCCCGACGCGTACCAGGGCGCGCTCAAATACGTGTCGAACCCGGACATGATTTCGCGCACGCATTTCGCCCGCTTCATGGTCGAGAGCGGCTATTGCAGCTCCACGCAAGACGTGTTCAACCGCTATCTCGGCGACGGCAAACCGGGTTACGTCGCGCATCGTTGGGCCAAACTGGCCGACGCGGTCGGCTGGATCCAGGCCGCCGGCGGCGAGGCGATCATCGCGCATCCGGGTCGTTACGCGTACACGCCGGTCGAATTCGACGCGTTTTTCGCCGAATTCATCGATCTCGGCGGCAAGGCGATCGAAGTAGTGACCGGCAGCCACACTCCAGACCAATACCGCGAATACGCGGATGTTGCGCGCCGGTTCGGTTTCGAGGCGTCGCGCGGCTCCGACTTCCACGCGTCCGGCGAAGGCCGCATCGAGCTCGGCGCGCTGCCGCAATTGCCTTCCGATCTCAAGCCTGTCTGGGAACGCTGGCTGTGATCGCGCGCCGTGCCACGCGGCACGTCACGCGCGGATCACAGCCGGAGCCGGCCGCACGCGGCGCATGCCCGCGTCCGCTCTTCCGGCCGCCGCTGATCCGCAGTTCAACCGCGGTTCGCCCCCCGTTCATCTGTCGTCATCGTTAGTCGCCATGTCCCAATACTTTCGGCTTCACCCTGACAACCCGCAGCCCCGCCTCGTCAAACAGGCCGTGCAGATCATCAAGGACGGCGGCGTGGTCGCGTTGCCGACGGACTCGAGCTATGCGCTTGCCTGCCAGCTCGACGACAAGGACGCGGCCGAGCGTCTGCGGCGGATTCGCGGGCTCGACGAAAAGCAGCTGCTGTCGTTGCTGGTGCGCGACCTGTCGGAACTGGCGAACTTCGCAATGGTGGACAACCGCCAGTACCGGTTGATCAAGTCGGTGACGCCGGGCCCGTACGTGTTCGTGCTGCAGGCCACCAAGGAAGTGCCGCGGCGCCTGTCGCACCCGTCGCGCAAGACCATCGGCCTGCGGGTGCCGGACCACGCGATCACGCTGGCGATTCTCGAGGAACTCGGCGAGCCGCTGCTCGGCTCGACGCTGATCATGCCGGACGAAACCCAGCCGCTGAATGACCCGGAAGAAATCCGCACGCGCCTCGAAAAGCAGCTGGATCTGGTGATCGACGGCGGCCCCTGCGTGTGCGAGCCGTCGACCGTGATCGACCTCACTGGCCCGGAGCCGGTGCTGGTGCGGGCGGGGCGCGGCTCTCTCGCGCCCTTCGGTCTCGAAGAGACGGCATGAGTGAAAGCGGACAGACGCACGCAGTCGCGTTGTTACAATAGCGAGTTATGGATTCTTCCCTGATACAAACCATTGCGGTGTACGCGTTGCCGGTTATTTTTGCGATAACGCTGCACGAAGCCGCGCACGGCTACGTCGCGCGCTGGCTCGGCGACAACACCGCATACGTGCTCGGGCGCGTTTCGATCAATCCGATGCGGCACATCGATCCGCTCGGCACGATCGCGATTCCGTTGCTGTTGTACTTCGCGACGAGCGGCGCGTTCATGTTCGGGTACGCGAAGCCGGTGCCGGTCGCTTTCGGCAACCTGCGCAATCCGCGCTGGGGCAGCTTGTGGGTCGCGGCGGCGGGCCCTGCGTGCAATTTCATCCAGGCGCTGATCTGGGGCCTGTTCGGCGTCGGGTTGGCGGTGCTGAACGTCGACGAACCGTTCTTCACGCGCATGGCGGGCGCGGGCGTCGGCGTGAATCTCGTGCTCGGCGTGCTGAACCTGTTTCCGCTGCCGCCGCTGGACGGCGGCCGCGTGCTGATGGCGCTGCTGCCGCCGCGCCAGTCGATCGGGCTGGCGCGGCTCGAACCGTATGGTTTCTTCATCGTCATGGCGCTGGTCATGACCGGCACGCTGACGCGCTACTGGCTGAATCCGCTCGTTACGCTCGGCTACAGTGCGATTACCGCAATCCTGACTCCACTTGTTTCGCTTTTCTAAATAATCATGTTCCCAGACCGTATCTTCTCCGGCATGCGGCCCACCGGGTCGCTGCACCTCGGCCACTATCACGGCGTGCTGAAAAACTGGGTGCGGCTGCAGTCCGAATACCCATGTTTCTTCTGCGTGGTCGACTGGCACGCGCTGACGACGCACTACGAAACGCCCGAAGTGATCGAAAAGAACGTGTGGGACGTGCTGACCGACTGGCTCGCGTCCGGTATCGATCCGGCGCAGGCTACGCTGTTCATCCAGAGCAAGGTGCCCGAGCATGCGGAGCTGGCGCTGCTGCTCGGCATGAGCACGCCGCTCGGCTGGCTCGAACGCGTGCCGACCTACAAGGAGCAGCAGGAGAAGCTGAAGGACAAGGACCTGTCCACCTACGGCTTCCTCGGCTACCCGGTGCTGATGGCGGCCGACATCCTGCTGTATCGCGGTTCGCTCGTGCCGGTCGGCGAGGACCAGGTGCCGCACGTCGAAATGACGCGTGAGATCGCGCGCCGGTTCAACTACCTGTACGGCCGTGAGCCGGGCTTCGAACAGAAGGCCAACGAAGCCGCGAAGAAGCTCGGCGGCAAGCGTTCCAAGCTTTATCACGAGCTGCGCAACGCCTATCAGCAGGAAGGCGACGACGAAGCGCTCGAGCAGGCGCGCGCGATGTTGCAGGAGTCGCAGAGCCTGTCGATGAGTGATCGCGAGCGCCTGTTCGGCTACCTCGAAGGTTCGCGCAAGATCATTCTGGTCGAGCCGCAGGCGATGCTGACCGAAGCGTCGCGGATGCCGGGTCTGGATGGCCAGAAGATGTCGAAGTCGTACGGCAACACGATCGGCCTGCGTGAAGATGCGGAAACCATCACGAAGAAAGTCCGCACCATGCCGACCGATCCGGCCCGCGTGCGCCGCACCGATCCGGGCGATCCGGACAAGTGCCCGGTCTGGCAACTGCACCAGGTCTACACCGACGAAGCGACGCACGAGTGGGTGCAGAAGGGTTGCCGCAGCGCGGGTATTGGTTGCCTCGACTGCAAGCAGCCGGTGATCGAAGGCATTCTGCGCGAGCAGCAGCCGATGCTCGAGCGCGCGCAGAAGTACATGGACGATCCGTCGCTGCTGCGCGCGATCGTCGCCGACGGCTGCGACAAGGCCCGCAAGTTCGCCACGGAAACGATGCGCGACGTCCGCGAGGCCATGGGCCTGTCGTACACCTGAGCCGCGACGCAGCAGCGATGAGCACGTCCGCCGCCGTCCACGGATTGGGTGAGCCGTCGCGCTGGGTGCGCGATTGGGCCCATCTGGTCGCCGCGGGCGGTGCGGTGCTCGATGTGGCGTCGGGAGCGGGGCGGCATGCGCGATTCTTCGCGGCGCTGGGGCACCCGGTGACCGCGATCGACCACGATGCGGCCGCGCTCGGCACGCTGCGCAACGAGCCGCTCGTTACCCCGCTCGCGGCCGACCTCGAAGGCGCCGCGTGGCCGCTGTCCGCCGATGCAAAATTCGCCGCCGTCGTGGTGACGAACTATTTGCACCGGCCGCTCTTTCCGGATCTTTTGCGCTCGCTCGCCCCCGGTGGCGTACTGGTTTACGAGACCTTCGCGCAAGGAAATGAAAGCGTCGGCAAGCCCTCCAATCCGGCGTTTCTGCTCGCGCCCGGCGAGCTTCTCGACAGGGTGCGCGGCCAGCTCAGGGTGATCGCGTTTCAGGACGGTTTTCTCGCGCAGCCGCGCCCGGCCTACGTCCAGCGCATCTGCGCGATTCTCGAGGCAAAGCGCCCAGACGACCTCGCGCAGGCGGCACCGCCGCCTTGTTACGAGTTGGCTGGCTAATCCGCTACAATCGCGGTTTACCTGATCAAATTCATGGCGTTTCATGACTAACGGCAACCAGAGCGGCAACCTCAGCACCAGCAGCGTTCAGATCCGCGGCAGCATTCCTGCCATCATCACCCCCATGCTGGAAGACGGCAGCCTCGATCTGCCGGCGTTTCGCAAACTGATCGACTGGCACATCGCGGAAGGCACGGACGGGCTCGTCGTGGTGGGCACGAGCGGCGAGTCGGCCACGCTGTCGGTCGAAGAGCACGTGCTGATGGTCAAGACCGCGGTCGAGCACACGGCGGGCCGGATTCCGGTGATCGCGGGCTCGGGCGGTAACAGCACCACTGAAGCGATCGAACTCACGCAACAGGCGAAAGACGTCGGCGCGGACGCGACGCTGCAGGTCGTGCCGTATTACAACAAGCCGACTCAGGAAGGCATCTACCGCCATTTCGCGAAGATCGCCGAAACCGTCGACCTCCCGGTGATCCTGTACAACGTGCCGGGCCGCACCGTCGCGGACATGAGCAACGAGACCATCCTGCGCTGCGCGCAGGTGCCGGGTATCGTCGGCGTGAAGGAAGCGACCGGCAACATCGACCGCGCCGCGCATCTGATCAAATCCGCGCCTGCGCACTTCGGCATCTACAGCGGCGACGATCCCACCGCGATCGCGCTGATGCTGCTCGGCGGCCACGGGAATATCTCGGTCACCGCCAACGTCGCGCCGCGCGCGATGAGCGAGCTCTGCAAGGCCGCGCTCGCAGCTGACGCGAAGACCGCGCGTGAAATTCATCTGAAACTCCTGTCGCTGCATAAGAACCTGTTCGTCGAATCGAATCCGATTCCGGCCAAATGGGCATTGCAGCAACTGGGTCGTGTGCAGGGCGGAATCCGCCTGCCGCTCACGCCGCTCGACGCGCAGTACCACGAAGTGGTGCGCGGCGCGCTGCGCGAAGCGGGCCTGCTGGGCTAAGCGGGGCGACCGCGGCACCAGCGCCAACGAAAGACTGCCACCGGCATTCCCTTAACCGACGTCGATCCAGCCCACGTTCCCGGCACACAGAACCAGGCACCGCGTTCCAGCATCACGAAGGACCTCATGAAACGTTCCGCACTTTCCCTCCACGCAACCCGCATGGCGGCGCTGGCGCTTGCCCTGACGACGCTCGCCGGCTGTGACACGCTGAACGACTGGTTCGCTTCCGACCGCGTCAACTACAAGGTCGCGGCGAGCGCGCCGCCGCTGGCCGTTCCGAACGACCTGAGCACCTCGCCGACCGACCAGCGCTACGTCGCGCCGCCGGCCAATCTGGCGCTGGGCGGCGCGCCCACGCGCGCGGTCACGGCTGCCGGCAATGCCACCGAAGGCCAGCCGAATGCGCAAGACCCGCTCGGCATGCATATCGAGCGTGACGGCGATCGCCGCTGGCTGGTGGTCGACGGCCGTTCGCCGGAACAGCTGTGGCCGCAATTGCAGGAGTTCTGGCAGGAAAACGGTTTTGTCCTGAAAACGGACGCGCCTGCCACCGGCATCATGACGACCGACTGGGCTGAAAACCGCGCGAATATTCCGGACGACTGGTTCCGCCGCACGGTCGGCAAGGTGATCGACTTCGCGTACTCATCGGGTACGCGCGACAGCTTCCGCACGCTGGTGTCGCGCGGAGCGTCCGACACCACCGACATTTCGATCACGCACAGCGCGATGGAAGAAGTGATGACCGGCCAGGACAAGACATCGTCGCGCTGGGAAGAGCGCCCGCGCGATCCGGCGCTTGAAGCGCTGTTCCTGAGCAAGCTGATGGAGAAGTTCGGTCTGACCGAAGCGCAATCGAAGCAACTGCTGACCGACGCGCGCCCGGCCACCGCGCCGACCACGATCGACCAGAGCGCGGGCGCCTCGACGCTGGATCTGCAGGAATCGTTCGACCGTGCGTGGCTGCGCGTGGGCCTCGCGCTCGACCGTACCAACTTCACGGTCGACAACCGTGATCGCGCGAAGGGCATCTACTACGTGCGTTACGCGGACTCGATGCAGGAACTGAAGCGCGAAGGGCTGTTCGGCAAGCTGTTCTACGGCGGCAATTCGTCGAAGAAGCCGGGTCAGGAATTTCTCGTCAATGTGCGCTCGAAGGGCGACACGGTGACGCAGGTGGCGGTGCTCGACGCGAACGGGCAGATCGACACGTCGTCTGACGCGCAGCGCATCGTGACGCTGCTGCACGCGCAGCTGAATTAAACGCGCCGTGCGCTTCGCAAGTCTCGGCAGCGGCAGTGAAGGCAACGCGCTGCTAGTGGAAGCGCACAGCGGCGCGACTACCACGCGCGTGCTACTCGACTGCGGCTTTTCGGCGAGGGAAGTCGAGCGGCGTCTGACCCGGATCGGCGCGAGCGTCGAAGGTCTCGACGCTATTCTGATCACGCATGAGCATAGCGATCACATCGGTAGCGCGCTGACGCTGGCGCGCAAGTGGTCGATTCCGCTGTACATGAGCTGGGGGACCGCCCGCGCGGTGGGCGCCGACGAAGCCGATGTCGACCTGCAGGTGCTGTGGGGCGACGAAGCGGTAGCGATCGGCGACCTCAGCGTCCTCCCTTATACCGTCCCTCACGACGCGCGCGAGCCGCTGCAATACGTGTTCTCGAATGGCGCGAGCCGGCTCGGCGTACTGACCGATGTCGGCACGTCCACGCCGCATATCAGCGGGGTGCTGAGCGGCTGCGACGCGCTGGTGCTCGAGTGCAATCACGATCTGCGGATGCTGGCGGGCAGCCGATATCCGCAGTCGTTGAAAGCGCGTATCGGCGGCAATCATGGGCATTTGAACAACGACGCGGCGGCGGAGATTCTCGCATCGCTCGACCGCTCGCGGCTGCGTCATCTGGTTGCTGCGCATTTGAGTCAGCAGAACAATCTGCCGGAACTGGCACAGGCCGCGATGGCCGGCGTGCTGGGCGCGGCACCTACCGAAGTGGTGGTCGCTTCGCAGGATGATGGGTTTGCGTGGCTGAGCGTGTGATACTTGTTTGAACGCGGTTGCGGTATCTGGCGGTAGCCCCGGCGACACCCATGAAAAAAGCCCATAACGATTGCTCGTTACGGGCTTTTCACTTTTGAGGGCGGGCGTTTGTAGAACGCCTCGCCCCGAGTCAGGCTCAGTTGCGGTTGCCGCCGAAGATGCCGAGCAACGCGAGCAGGTTGACGAACACGTTGTACAGATCCAGGTAGATCGCGAGCGTGGCCGTGATGTAATTCGTCTCGCCGCCGTTCACGACGCGCTGCACGTCGAACAGCATGTAGGCCGAGAAGATCACGATCGCCATCACCGAAACAGTCAGCATCAGCGCCGACAGTTGCAGGAACACGTTCGCAACCGAAGCCAGCAGCAGCACGATCACGCCCATGAACAGCCACTTGCCGAGACCGGAAAAGTCGCGCTTGCTGACCGTGGCGATGGTTGCCATTGCCGTGAAGATCACACCAGTGCCACCGAAGGCGAGCATGATCAGCGACGGGCCGTTCGAAAAACCGAGCACGAAGCTCAGGATGCGCGACAGCATCAGGCCCATGAAGAACGTGAAGCCGAGCAGCACGAACACGCCAACCGAGCTGTCTTTGGTTTTCTGAATCGCGAACATGAAACCGAAGGCGATTGCGAAGAAGGCCAGCATGCTCATCGCCGGGCTGGTAGCGGCGAACAGCGAGAAGCCGGTGGCGAGCCCCACCCACGCCCCGAGCACGGTCGGAATCATGGACAGCGCCAGCAGCCAGTAGGTGTTCCGTAGCACGCGGTTGCGCGTTTCGGCCGTACTGACGGCGCCGTTGCGGCCAAAGCTATACGGATGTTCGTTCATGGTCTCTCCTTACCTCGGAAGCGTGTTTCGTGATGGTGGTACCGCGGGTCGTGCCGCGCCGGCCGGAGTGGTTGCCGCCAGGCGCAAAGTGTTCACCCCTAAGATTAGCGCGGAAGCACAGAGTTTCAATACCTCGAAAATGCCGGTAAGTCCTACGCTACCAGCATTTTGCAACTCCTGCCGGCGACCTTTCAGTGTTGTAAGGGTCCAATCGCAATCATACACGGGAACATGCTACAATAGCGGATTCATTTGAATCTGTAACCTCTTAATTTTTTGGAGTTTTTATGGCGATCGAACGCACCCTGTCCATTATCAAGCCGGACGCAGTGGCCAAGAACGTGATCGGCCAGATCTACACCCGTTTCGAAAACGCTGGTCTGAAGATCGTGGCATCGCGCATGGTTCACCTGTCGCGCGCTGACGCAGAGAAGTTCTACGCCGTGCACGCTGCACGTCCGTTCTTCAAGGACCTGGTCGAATTCATGATCTCGGGCCCCGTGGTCGTGCAAGCGCTGGAAGGCGAAAACGCAATCCTGAAGCACCGCGATCTGATGGGCGCGACGGATCCGAAGAAGGCGGAAAAGGGCACGATCCGCGCCGACTTCGCCGACAGCATCGACGCTAACGCCGTGCACGGTTCGGACGCGGCAGAAACCGCAGCGGTTGAAATTGCGTTCTTCTTCCCGCAAGTGAACGTCTACTCGCGCTAATCGCCATTCAGGCGAATTTGCCGCGCGCGATTCGGGCAGCCGATCTGATTTATCGCACGAATCGCCTGGCAAAGTAGTAAGGTAAAAGCAGCAGGAATGGGCGCGAACGGCATTGCGTTCATGCAGCTTGTTGCATGAATGCAGTCTCGCACTGAAACGGCAGGATTCGATATGACGAGCAGTTCCACCGTCAACCTTCTCGACCTCGACGCTCAAGGGCTTGTCGCCTACTGCGACAGCCTGGGCGAGAAGCCGTTTCGCGCCAAGCAATTGCAGCGTTGGATTCACCAGTACAACGCTGCCGACTTCGACGGTATGACCGATCTCGCGAAGTCCTTGCGCGAAAAGCTCAAGGGGCGCGCCGCGATCACGATGCCTGGCATCGTCAGCGACCATATTTCCACCGACGGCACACGCAAGTGGCTGATCGACGTCGGCAACGGCAATGCGGTTGAAACCGTGTACATCCCCGAAGAAACGCGCGGCACGCTGTGTGTGTCGTCGCAGGCGGGGTGTGCGGTCAACTGCCGTTTCTGTTCGACCGGCAAACAGGGTTTCTCCCGCAATCTCACCACCGGCGAAATCATTGGCCAGTTGCGCATGGCCGAGTTCGCGCTGCGCGCGTCGCGTGGCGTGGCCGGCGGCCGTGCCACGGGGGGCGACGGCAAGGGCGAGCGGGTGGTCACGAACGTCGTGATGATGGGCATGGGCGAGCCGCTGCTCAACTACGACGCGGTGGTGCCGGCCATGCGCCTGATGCTCGACGACAACGCGTACGGCCTGTCGCGCCGGCGCGTCACGTTGTCCACCTCGGGTGTCGTGCCGATGATGGACCGGCTTGGCGCCGATCTGCCGGTGGCGCTCGCGGTCTCGTTGCATGCGCCTAGCGATCCGTTGCGCGACATGCTGGTGCCGCTGAACAAGAAGTATCCGTTGCGCGAGCTGATGGCGGCTTGCCAGCGTTATCTGAAAGTCGCGCCGCGCGATTTCATTACGTTCGAATATTGCATGCTCGACGGCGTGAACGACAGCGAAGCGCAAGCGCGCGAACTGCTCGCGGTCACGCGCGACGTGCCGTGCAAGTTCAATCTGATTCCGTTCAATCCGTTCCCGGAATCGGGTCTCGTGCGCTCGAAGCCGGAGCAGATCAAGCGGTTTGCACAAGTGTTGATGGACGCGGGCGTCGTCACCACGGTGCGCAAAACACGCGGCGATGACATCGACGCTGCCTGCGGTCAGCTGGCCGGTGCGGTGCAGGACCGCACGCGCCTTGCTGAGCGCACCGGGAAGGCGGCCAAGGTTATCGAAGTTCGCGCCGTGTAGTCGAGCGGCATGGCAGGCGTCCGCGTTCGCTAAAAAGTTCGGCGAGCGCGCGAAAGTCTTTCATGACGCGGTCGATTGAAAAGAAAGTTTGCAGAAGCGATCGGAAGCGGCACATGAGGCCGCGCATTTTGTTATAAACGGTCTGCGATTCGGGCGCGAGGTTTTAGCCCGTCCGGGTTGCACAAGTGAAAAAGAATCGACGCGAAAGGATTTGGGATGAGTGAGCCGCAGCACCCGCAGCCGCACGACACAGACACAAACGAAAGCCATCCGGCGCCGGTCGCTCGGGTGGTGATGCAGCCTGTTGTCCAGCAGGGCCTGGATTCGTTGGCGGCGGTTGGCGCGCGCTTGACCCAATTGCGTGAATCGAAGGGGTGGTCGATCGAAGACGTGTCGGCCCGTCTGAAAGTATCCGTCGTCAAGCTGCGCGCGCTCGAAGCGGGCGACATCAGCCATTTGCCCGACACGACTTTCGCGCTCGGCGTGGTGCGCAGCTACGCGAAGATGCTCGACGCCGATCCCGCGCCGTTCACGCAGGCGTTGCGCCGCGAGAAGGGTGTGCCGGCGCCGGATCTGTCGATGCCGGCGTCGTCTGGCAAGGACTTGCCGCGCGGCCGCGTGTCGTTGACGCTCGGCGGCAGCGGGCAGAAGAGCCGCTCGTGGCTGTGGGGTATTGCGGCGGTTGTCGTCGCGGTGATCGCTCTCGCCATGTGGCATACCAATGGCGGCGATTCGACCGCGTGGCTTGCACGTCTGAAGGCGAGCGCGAACGGCGCCACAAGTGCCGCAAACGGCGCATCGGGTGCGGTCGCGCAGGGTCCGTCCGCGGCCGCGACGGCGCAAGAGGAAGCGTCGGCGCCGGAAGCGCCGGCAATAGCGGAAAACGCAGCGTCGGCTACGCCGATGCCCGCGCCGCTGGCTACCGGTACAGCGCCGTCGTCGGCACCCGCGGTCACGGCAATGGCGGCTGCGCCGAAGGCCGGCTCGCAGGCTCAGGCCGCTGCTGCGCCAGTCGCTAGCGCGCCGGCCGCTGTGGCGACGGTAGCATCGGCGGCAGCGGCAACGCCCGCCGCGGGTGAGGCGATCGTCGCACTCCGCGTGACGCAAGACAGCTGGTTCAGCGTGCGCGGCAAAGATGGCAAGGAGGTATTCTCCGGCCTCGTGCACGCAGGCGACACCAAGGAAGTGACAGGTGAGGCGCCCTTCAAGATTACGGTCGGCAACAAGGCCGGTCTCGAGTCGCTGACGCTCGACGGCCAGCCGGTCGATCCTGCGAAATATTCGGCAGCGAAGGGCAATGTGGCGCGCTTCGCGTTGCCTTGATAGATACGGTATGCGCCGCGGCCAACCGGTCCGCGGCGCTTTTTCAATTCAGGCGCGACGTTTTTTGTCGCGCGTGCGGCGTAAATGGGTTTTTCGATGCAATCCGAAGCTCAATCCCAATCCAGTAGCAAGATCGTTTCTACCGAGCCGGTGTTCGGCGGGCAGGCTGCGCGGCGCAGGTCGCACGCGGTCGATGTCCGTTGGGGCGGCCAGTTCGTCACCATCGGCGGCGACGCGCCAGTGCGCGTGCAGTCGATGACCAACACGGACACGGCGGACGCAATCGGCACCGCGATCCAGATCAAGGACCTGGCGCAAGCCGGTTCGGAACTGGTGCGCATCACGGTCAACACGCCGGAAGCAGCCGCGGCCGTGCCGGCCGTGCGCGAGCAGCTTGACCGCATGGGCGTGTCGGTGCCGCTGGTCGGCGATTTCCACTACAACGGCCATTTGCTGCTACGCGATTACCCCGCGTGCGCCGAGGCGCTGTCCAAGTACCGGATCAATCCGGGCAACGTCGGCCACGGCGCGAAACGCGACACGCAGTTCGCGCAGATGATCGAAGCCGCAGTGAAGTACGACAAGCCGGTACGTATCGGCGTCAACTGGGGCAGTCTCGATCAGGACCTGCTCGCGAAGATGATGGACGAGAACGCCGCGCGCTCCACGCCGTGGGAAGCGCAAAGCGTGATGTACGAGGCGCTGATCCAGTCGGCGATCGGTTCGGCGGAACGGGCGGTCGAACTCGGCCTCGCGCGCAACAAGATCATTCTGTCGTGCAAGGTCAGCGGCGTGCAGGATCTGATCGCCGTGTACCGCGAACTCGCGCGCCGTTGCGAATTCGCGCTGCATCTCGGTTTGACCGAGGCGGGCATGGGCTCGAAAGGCATCGTCGCGTCGACCGCGGCGTTGTCGGTCCTGCTGCAGGAGGGCATCGGCGACACGATCCGCATCTCGCTCACGCCGGAGCCGGGCGCGCCGCGCACCGGCGAGGTGATCGTCGGCCAGGAAATCCTGCAGACCATGGGTCTGCGCTCGTTCACGCCGATGGTGATCGCATGCCCGGGTTGCGGCCGCACCACCAGCACGCTGTTCCAGGAACTGGCGTCGCAAATCCAGACCTATCTGCGCACGCAGATGCCGGTGTGGCGCGACCAGTATCCCGGCGTCGAGAAGATGCACGTCGCGGTGATGGGCTGCATCGTCAACGGCCCGGGCGAGTCGAAGCAGGCCAACATCGGTATCAGCTTGCCGGGCTCGGGCGAGAACCCCGCCGCGCCGGTGTTCATCGACGGCGAGAAGGTCAAGACGCTGCGCGGCGAGAATATCGCGCAAGAATTCCAGCAAATCGTGAGTGACTACGTCGAGCGCCGCTATGGCCGCGCTGAAGCACTCAACTAAACATCGGCTATCGAAGACAGATGACTGAACAGAAGAAAAAGCTCGAAAAGCTCTCCGGCGTGAAGGGCATGAACGACATCCTTCCGCAGGAAGCCGGGCTCTGGGAATTTTTCGAATCCACCGTCAAGTCGATGCTGCGTTCGTACGGATACCAGAATATCCGTACGCCGATCATCGAGCATACGCAGCTGTTCAAACGCGGCATCGGTGAAGTGACCGACATCGTCGAGAAAGAGATGTACAGCTTCACCGACGCGCTGAACGGTGAAAACCTCACCATGCGCCCCGAAAACACGGCGGCGGTGGTGCGTGCGGTGATCGAGCACAACATGCTGTACGACGGTCCGAAGCGCCTGTGGTACATCGGGCCGATGTTCCGCCACGAGCGTCCGCAGCGCGGCCGTTATCGCCAGTTCCATCAGGTCGGCGTGGAAGCGCTGGGCTTCACGGGCCCGGACGCCGACGCTGAAATCATCATGATGTGCCAGCGGCTCTGGGACGATCTCGGCCTGACCGGGATCAAGCTCGAGATCAATTCGCTGGGCCTCGCCGAAGAGCGCGCGGCGCATCGCGTCGAGCTGATCGCGTACCTGGAAAAGCACATGGACGTGCTCGACGAAGACGCGAAGCGCCGTCTGTACACGAACCCGCTGCGCGTGCTGGATACGAAGAATCCGGCGCTGCAGCAAGTCGCGCAGAACGCACCGAAGCTGATCGATTTTCTCGGCGATGCATCGCGCGCGCACTTCGAAGGGTTGCAGCGCATTCTGAAAGCGAACAACATCCCGTTCACGATCAACCCGCGTCTCGTGCGCGGTCTCGATTACTACAACCTGACCGTGTTCGAGTGGGTGACCGACAAGCTCGGCGCGCAGGGCACCGTCGCGGCGGGCGGCCGTTACGATCCGCTGATCGAGCAGCTCGGCGGCAAGGCGACGGCAGCGTGTGGCTGGGCAATGGGCGTCGAACGGATTCTCGAATTGCTGAAGGAAGAGGGGCTCGTGCCTGAAGCCGAAGGCTGCGACGTGTACGTGGTCCATCAGGGCGATGCGGCGCGCGAGCAGGCCTTCATCATCGCGGAACGTCTGCGCGATACGGGCCTCGACGTGATCCTGCATTGCAGCGCCGACGGTCAGGCGGCCAGCTTCAAATCGCAAATGAAGCGTGCCGACGCGAGCGGCGCAGCATTCGCGGTGGTGCTCGGCGAAGATGAGATCGCCAACGGCACGGTCGGCGTGAAGCCGCTGCGCGATACAAATGCTAACGGCGGTAAAAGCGAGCAACATAACGTGCCCGCTGAAGACTTGACCGAATTTCTAATCAATGCGATGGTTGCAACCGCCGAAGACGGCGACGACTGATCGCGACGTCGTCGAGCCGGTTGGCTCGACACGCACAGGTATCAAGAAAGAGGAAATCGCCGGGCAATGAGTTACCACGACGAACAAGAATCGATTGAAAGTCTGAAGGCATGGTGGACGCAGTGGGGTAATGCAACCACGTGGATCGTGCTGGTGGCATTGGTTGCAGCAGCCGGCTGGAACGGCTGGAATTTCTGGCAGCGGCGCCAGGCGGCGGAAGCCGCTGTGCTGTACGACCAGGTGCAGCAAGCGGTGGCATCGGGCGACAAGGCCAGGATCACGCGCGCCGCCACCGACATGGAAGACAAGTTCAGCCGCACCCCGTACGCGCAGATGAGCGCGCTGGGCGCCGCCAAGGCGCTCTATGCCGCGGGCGACGAAGCTGCCGCGAAGGCCCAGTTGCAATGGACCATCGATCACGCGAAGGACGACGAGTTCAAGCAGATCGCCACGCTGCGCATGGCTTCGCTGCTGCTCGACGACAAGGCTTACGACCAGGGTCTCGCCTTGCTCGCCGAGCCGCAATCCGACGCGTTCAAGGGCATCGTGGCGGACCGCCGCGGCGACCTGCTCGCCGCGCAGGGCAAGCGCGACGATGCACGCACGGCCTACAAGCTCGCGCTCGACTCGCTGTCGAAAAATGACAGCTCGGCACGCCAGTTGATTCAGTTCAAGCTGGACGCGCTGGGTGGCTGATCGCCGCGTGCCGCGCGCCGCATGCAACGACCAACCGGTTTCCTTTAATTAATTTCCTGAATGCTTCGTCCACCGATGAATCTGCTGAAACGTTACGCCGTGCCCGTTATCTGTGCGATGACCGTCCTCACCATGGCGGCTTGCTCATCCACGAAAGACGAGCGCCGTGTGCCGACGCCGCTCACCGAGTTCAAACCCGTGCTCGACGTGCAGCAGGTCTGGACGGCGAGCGTGGGCAAGGCGGGGCGCTACCTGTTCTCGCCGGTCGCGGTGGGCAATGCGGTGTTCGCGGCTGGCGCGAACGGCTCGGTTGCGAAGATCGACGCGCAAACCGGTCAGGACATCTGGCGCGTCAAGCTGCGCGACGACCTGTCGGCGGGTGTCGGCAGCGACGGCACGCTGACGGCGGTCGGCGGGCTGAAGGGCGATGTCTATGTGCTCGGCGCGGATGGCAAGCAGTTGTGGACCGCCAAGGCGCCGGGCGAAATCATTTCGCCGCCGCTGGTCGGCAACGGCCTCGTGGTGGTGCGTACCGTCGACGGTCAGCTGGTCGCGTTCAACGCACAAACCGGCGAGCAGAAGTGGAACTACCGCAACCGCGCGGTGCCGCTCAATCTGCGCGTGTCGTCGGGCATGACGTTCGCCGGCGACGCTGCCGTGCTGGCCGGTTTCCCGGGCGGCTCGTTCGCCGCGATCAACCTGCAAACGGGCGACGCCTACTGGCAGACGCCGGTGTCGTATCCGAAGGGTGTGACGGAAGTGGAGCGCATCAACGACGTGACCGGTCCGCCCACGCTGGTCGGCTCGCAAACCTGCGCGGTGACGTTCCAGGGCCAGATTGGCTGTTTCGACGCGAACTCGGGCCG
Organism: Paraburkholderia panacisoli; assembly: GCF_008369935.1. Taxonomy (GTDB): domain Bacteria; phylum Pseudomonadota; class Gammaproteobacteria; order Burkholderiales; family Burkholderiaceae; genus Paraburkholderia; species Paraburkholderia panacisoli. The sequence goes on from NZ_VTUZ01000001.1 coordinate 361,323, forward strand.
TGCGCTGTGGCAAACCGCGTTCTCGAGCACGAGCGGTCTAGCGCAGGATGACCGCACCGTGGTGGCGGCGGACGATTGGTCGGTCGTGTCGGCGTTCGATGTGAACACCGGTTCGCGGCTGTGGAAAAACGACCAGCTGAAGAGCCGCGACCTCGGCGTGCCGTTCCTGCTCGGCCGTGCGGCCGTGCTCGGCGACTATCAGGGTTTCGTGCACTTCCTGTCGGCTTCCGACGGTTCGCTGGTCGCCCGTGTGAAGACCGACGGCAGCGCGATTGTCGCGGCGCCCGTGCTGGCCGGCGAAACGCTGGTGGTGCAAACGCGCGACGGCGGCCTGTACGGCTATCGCCCGCGCTGATCGCGCCCGCTGAGCTTCGTCAAGTGCGCGGCCGGCATCGCCGGCCGCGCGCGTTTTTGTTGAACTTGTTTTGAATGTTTGTCGTATCGCAGGACAGTAGAAGCATTGCGCCGGACTGGCTGGTCCGGCAGTCGGATCAGAAACGGCCCACGTGGCCATCGGTGGCTGCTTGCGGCGCCACCTTCGGCGGCATCGCAGACCATCGCCCTCGAACGGGCGTGTGAGCCGTCGAGCAAGAAAGACTGAATCTGGCGGCCCGTTGGCGCCGCCCCATTCAGCCAACTCCCCGTCCGCCCGGATGCGCATATCGACAGCACAGCCGGGGCCGGCCGAATTCGTGATAATTTTCGTCAAACGCTGCCGTGTAGCGGCCGCATGGCGTCGCTACGCGGGCGGTCGATTTCGATCCCGCGTTTCACCGTGAACAACATCTGATGAAACCCGTTATTGCCCTCGTCGGGCGCCCCAATGTGGGGAAATCCACGCTGTTCAACCGTCTCACGCGCTCGCGTGATGCGCTGGTTGCCGACCTGCCCGGTCTCACGCGCGACCGCCACTATGGCGAAGGCCGCACCGGCGAGCGGCCGTATCTGGTCGTCGATACCGGCGGTTTCGAGCCGGTCGCGAAAGACGGCATCCTGCACGAGATGGCGCGTCAAACCCGCCAGGCGGTCGAGGAGTCGGACATCGTCGTGTTCATCGTCGACGGCCGCAATGGTCTTGCGCCACAGGACAAGTCGATCGCCGACTATCTGCGCAAGGTCGGCCGGCCGATCTTCCTCGTCGTCAACAAGGCGGAGGGGATGAAGTACACCACCGTCGCCGCCGATTTCTACGAGCTGGGTCTCGGCGATCCGCGCGCGATTTCGGCCGCGCACGGCGACGGCGTCACCGAAATGATCAACGAGGCGCTCGAAGTCGCGTATGCCGGCCAGCCGGAAGAAAGCGACGAAGAGAAGGCAACGCGCGGCGTGAAGATCGCGATCGTCGGCCGCCCGAACGTCGGCAAGTCGACGCTGATCAATGCCCTGGTCGGCGAAGAGCGCGTGATCGCGTTCGATATGCCGGGCACCACGCGCGATTCGATCTACGTCGACTTCGAGCGTCAGGGCAAGCCGTACACGCTGATCGACACGGCCGGTCTGCGCCGCCGCGGCAAAGTATTCGAAGCGATCGAGAAATTCTCGGTGGTGAAGACGCTGCAATCCATCTCGGATGCGAACGTCGTGATCCTGCTGCTCGACGCGCGCCAGGACATCTCCGAACAGGACGCGCATATCGCGGGCTTCGTCGTGGAGCAGGGGCGCGCGCTGGTGGTGGGCGTGAACAAATGGGATGGTCTCGATCCGCATGTGCGCGAGCGCACCAAAGCCGACCTCGAGCGCAAACTAAAATTTCTCGACTTCGCCAAATTCCATTTCATTTCCGCCGCGGAAAAAACTGGAATTGGTCCGCTGATGCGTTCGGTTGACGACGCCTACACCGCTGCAATGGCGAAGCTGCCGACGCCGAAGCTCACGCGCGCGCTGATCGATGCAGTTGAATTCCAGCAGCCGCGCCGACGCGGTCCGGTGCGTCCGAAGTTGCGTTACGCGCACCAGGGTGGACAGAATCCGCCGATTATCGTGATTCACGGCAACGCACTCGATGCAATCACCGAAACCTATAAGCGCTACCTCGAAAACCGCTTCCGGGAAACTTTCAAGCTGACGGGGACTCCATTGCGAATAGAGTTCCGATCGTCGACGAACCCTTACGCGGACAAAGGCTGAAACCCGCGTGTGTGCTGGGTTTGGGCGTACGGCCCGGGCCCTCGCGCAAAAACGAAAATCGGCTATAGTGTAGCGGTTGACGGCGGATCTCTTTTTCTTCGTCGTCAATTCAGTCAACCTGCAAAAAAATACGGAGTTTGCTATGAGCAACAAAGGGCAATTGTTACAAGACCCGTTTTTGAACGCACTGCGTAAAGAGCATGTGCCGGTGTCGATCTACCTGGTCAACGGCATCAAGCTTCAAGGGAACATCGAATCGTTCGACCAGTACGTCGTGTTGCTCAGGAATACGGTCACCCAGATGGTCTACAAGCACGCAATCTCGACTGTCGTGCCAGCCCGTCCGGTGAATTTCCACCCGGATTCCGAACAGTCCTAACCCCCGTCGCGGCCGGCGTAGCGTCGCCCGTTGGCGATCACTCCCGGCCGCCTCATTTTGATACCCTCCAATTTGATCAATGCAGCGCTTGTCGGCATCGACTTCGGTAAGATCGATTTCGAAGCCAGTCTCGAAGAACTCAGCCTGCTCGCGCAAAGCGCGGGCGCGAATCCCTTAGTCACCCTCACCGGGCGCCGGTCCAGCCCCGACGCGAAGATGTTCGTCGGCAGCGGCAAGGCCGAAGAATTGCGTCTTGCGTGTGAGGCGAACGACATCGAACTCGTCATTTTCAATCACGCTCTGGCACCCGCGCAGCAGCGCAATCTGGAGCAAGCGCTTAATCGGCGCGTGGTCGATCGCACCAGTCTCATTCTCGATATTTTTGCGCAACGCGCCCGCAGCCATGAAGGCAAGCTGCAGGTGGAGCTCGCGCAATTGCAGTATCTGTCGACCCGGCTGATTCGCGCGTGGACCCACCTCGAGCGCCAGAAAGGCGGTATCGGCTTGCGCGGGCCCGGCGAAACGCAGCTCGAAACCGACCGGCGTTTGATCGGCGAGCGCATCAAGGCGCTCAAGACGCGACTCGAAAAATTGCGCCGCCAGCATGGCACGCAGCGCCGGGCGCGCAGCCGCAACCAGACGATGTCGGTGTCGCTGGTCGGCTATACGAACGCGGGCAAGTCCACGCTGTTCAATGCGCTCACCAAAGCCCAGGCGTATGCCGCCGATCAACTGTTCGCGACGCTCGACACTACCTCGCGGCGCGTCTATCTCGGTGACGAAGCGGGGCAGGTGGTCGTGTCCGACACGGTCGGCTTCATCCGCGAGTTGCCTCACCAGCTGGTGGCCGCGTTTCGCGCCACGCTCGAGGAAACCATTCACGCCGATCTGCTGTTGCATGTGGTCGATGCTTCGAGCGCGGTGCGCCTCGATCAGATCGATCAGGTGAACGAGGTATTGCACGCGATCGGCGCGGACACCATCCGCCAGGTGCTGGTGTTCAACAAGATCGACGCGGTGCCGGAGTTGGCGGCCCGTGGCGACGCGGTCGAGCGGGACGAATATGGTAATATTTCGCGCGTCTTTTTGAGCGCGCGCACTGGTCAAGGGCTGGATGCGTTGCGCGCTGCCATCGCTGAAATCGCTACGGCCGAACCGCTTGCCGACACGTTCATCGATCAGTCGGAAGAAGGCCGGCCCGCAGCACCGCGCGACGACCGCAAGGTTCCAGAACTCGGGCACTGACCCGTTCCAATTGCACTGACCCGCTGTCTACTCTGGTGAACGAACACAGGTGAACGAATACAACGAGCGGAGTATCTGGCTGCGCATGCGCGCCTTGCTTTCACTGAACGATCCGCGCTGGGGCCGGGGCGACGGCAATGGCGACCGGCAACGGCCGAATGACCCGAAGCGTCCGGTCAAGGACGGTGAAGGTCCGCCTGATCTCGACGAGATGTGGAGGGATTTCAACCGCCGCCTGAGCCGGATCTTCGGACGCAAGGGTGGCGGTGCGGGCGGCGGCCGTCCGGATAACGGACGTGGCGCGCGCATCGGCGTGGGTATCGTAATTGGCGTGCTGGTCGCGATCTATCTCGGCAGCGGCGTGTTCGTCGTGCAGGATGGCCAGGCCGCCGTTGTGATGCAGTTCGGCAAGTATCGCTACACCGCCGGTCAGGGTGTGCACTGGCGTTTGCCGTATCCGTTCGAAGCACATGAGTTCGTCAATGTCGGCCAGATCCGCCAGGTGGAGATCGGCCGCAACAACGTGGTGCGTCTCGCGAACGTGAAGGACGCATCGATGCTCACGCACGACGGCGACATCGTCGACGTGCGCTTCGCGGTGCAGTACCAGGTGCGCAAGCCCATCGACTATCTGTTCCGCAGCATCGATCCCGATCAGAGCGTGATGCATGCCGCGCAGGCGGCGGTGCGCGGCATTGTCGGCGCGCGCAGCACGAGCGAGATTCTCGATCAGGATCGCGAAACAATGCGTCAGCAGTTGATCGCGGCGATCCAGCAATCCCTCGATCAATACGAGTCCGGCCTTGCCGTGACCGGCGTGACGATCCAGAGCGTGCAGGTACCCGATCAGGTGCAGGCCGCGTTCGACGATGCCGCCAAGGTGCGGCAGGAAAACGAACGCGCGAAGCGCGACGCGCAGGCCTATGTGGCGGACTTGTTGCCGCGTGCGCAAGCCGACGTGGCGCGCCAGATCGAAGACGCGAAAACCTACAGCGAGAAAACCGTCGCCCAGGCGCAAGGGGAGGCCGACCGCTTCAAGCAGGTCTACGCGCAGTACTCGAAAGCGCCTGTGGTGATTCGCACGCGCATGTACATGGAAACCATGCAGCAGATCTACTCGAATACGACCAAGGTTTTCGTCGACAGCAAGAACGGCAACAACGTGCTGTATCTGCCGCTCGACAAGCTGGTCGAACAGAATCGCCAGCGGCTCGCCGACGCCGCTGCCGCTACGCCGGGTGCCGCAGGCGCAGGCGCGCCGCAAGCGGCGAGCGCGGCTGCGCCGTCGGGCGCGTCCGCCGCTGCAGCAGGCCCGGCAGCTTCCGCGCCCGCCGCGGCCGAGACGCCCGCCAGCCAGCCCGCGAGCGGGGCCTCGCTGCGTTCACGCGACGCCTTCCGCAATCGCATGCGCGAAGACGACGTTCAATAAGGAGCGCACAACATGAACAAGATCATTGCGCTCATCGTAGCCATCGTCCTCGTGCTGTTCGCAGCTTCGTCGATGGTGTTCGTCGTCGATCAGCGGCACATGGCCGTGCTGTCGTCGCGTGGCGACACGCCGCCCAACTTGCTCGGCCCTGGGCTGCATGTCAAATTGCCGCCGCCGTTGCAAACGCTTACGCTGGTCGATAACCGCATTCAGTCGCTCGACGCACCGGACGAGGATCGCTACGCCACATCGGATAAAACCGATCTGCTGGTCAACCCGGTCATCAAGTTCCGCGTCACCGACCCGCTCAAGCTGCTCGCCGAAACGAAGGGCGACATCCAGAGCCTGCCGGACCGGCTCGCGCTGCTGTCGCGCAGCGCGCTCGGCGATGCATTCGGTCAGTTCACGCTATCCGATGCACTCGCCAAACAGCAAACCGTCGCGGAACAGGCGCGCGGCGCGATGGACAAGAGCGCGGCTTCGCTCGGCGTGTCGGTGGTGGACGTGCAACTGACGCGCGTCGACTTCCCGGCGGCGATGGCCGATTCGGTCTTCAAGCGGATGATCGCCGCCCGCGAGCGGGTCGCGGCCGACGAGCGTGCAAAGGGCGCGGCCGAGGTCGCGCAGATCAAGGCGGACGCGGTGGCGCAGCAGCAGGCGGTGCTCGCGGACGGCAACGCGCAGGCGCAGACCATCCGCGGCGAGGGCGATGCAAAGGCCGCGGAAATCGCCGCCGAGGCATTCGGCAAAGACCCGCAGTTCTACCAGTTTTACCAAAGCATGCAGGCGTACCGGAAGACCTTCAAGCCGGGCGACCTGATCGTGGTCGACTCGAACAACGAGTTCTTCCGCTTCATGCGTAGTCCGACCGGCGGCGCTGCCCCGGACGCTTCCGCGGCCCCGCGTCAACACTGATAACCGGAACGCCGCGGCATCCGCATCGCGGCGCCTTCATTCGCATGGACATAGTCGGCTCGTTACTGCTCGCGATCGCATTGATGCTGATTATCGAGGGGATGTTCCCCTTCGTTTTTCCGACCGCCTGGCGCGACACGTTCCGTAAAATAGCGGAACGCCCGCCGCATCAGATTCGCGTCGGCGGCTTGGTCGTGATGGTGCTCGGGCTGATCCTGCTGTTTATCGTGACCTGAAAGGGCCACGCCGGCGGCGCGGCAGCGCGCGTGACGCGCTCGCCGTGCCTTCGTGTCGGCGAGGGCGCGGCGCGCAGGCGGTGCCTGCGATAGCCGCCAGAATCGAGCCGCCGCCCGCCATTCAAACACTCACTTACCGGCGCCTTCCCCCGCCGTGTTCAACGCCGTAGGACTGTACCGATGTCGACCTGGTTGCTCCCCGAGAATATTGCCGACGTGCTGCCGTCGGAAGCCCGCAAGATCGAAGAGTTGCGGCGCCATTTGCTGGATCGTTTCCGCTCGTACGGCTACGAGATGGTCATGCCGCCGCTGCTCGAGTACCTCGAATCGTTGCTCACCAGCGGTGGTCACGATCTGAATCTGCGCACCTTCAAGCTCGTCGATCAGATGTCCGGGCGCACGCTCGGTCTGCGCGCCGACATCACGCCGCAGGTCGCGCGGATCGACGCGCACCTGCTGAACCGTCAGGGCGTGACGCGTCTTTGCTACGCCGGCAATGTCGCGCATACGCGGCCGCGCGGTCTGCACGCGACGCGCGAGCAGATTCAGATCGGCGCGGAAATCTACGGTCACGCGGGCCTCGAAGCGGATCTGGAAATCCAGCAACTGATGCTCGACGCACTGCGTCTGGCGGGCCTCGCCAAAGTGCGCCTCGATCTGTGTCATGCAGGCGTGCTCGCGGCGTTGATCGAAGCGGAGCCGGCCGCTGACGAACTCGGCCAGTCGCTGTATGACGCGCTGGCGGGCAAGGACGTGCCGCGCCTCGTCGAACTGACGGCGGGACTCACGCCGGTCATCCGCGACGCGTTGCGCGCGCTGCCCACGCTGTACGGCGACGCGTCGGTGCTCGACGAAGCCCGCGCGCGCCTGCCGAATGCGCCGGCCATCGCCCGCGCCCTCGACGATCTCGCGTTTCTCGCGACTCAGGTGGACGGCGCCGAAGTCATGATCGATCTCGCCGACTTGCGCGGCTACGCGTACCACAGCGGCGTGATGTTCTCCGCGTATGTGGATGGCGTGCCGAATGCGGTGGCGCGCGGCGGCCGTTACGACCACGTCGGCCAGGCTTATGGGCGGGCTCGCGCGGCAACCGGCTTTTCGCTCGATCTGCGCGAAGTGGCGCGGATCTCGCCGATCGAAGCGCGCAGCAGCGCGATTCTCGCGCCGTGGCAGCACGACGACGCGCTGCGCGTGAGCGTCGCCGCATTGCGCGATGCCGGCGAAGTGGTGATCCAGGCGCTGCCCGGTCACGAGCACGATCTGGATGAATTCGCCTTCGACCGCGTGTTGGTCGAGCGCAACGGCGCATGGGTCGTCGAAGCGCGCTCCTGAGCGCGTTCCGTTCGAGTCGCCCGAGGGACTATCCTTAGCGCATGTTGAACGGCGGCGAGCGCGCCGTCGAACCGGGCGCGGTCACGGGGCGCGCCATCTTTTTCCTACCCACCATAACGTGCATACCGTTGAGCGGAAACGGAAAAATTCGGAAGGTTCCGCGAACATAGGTAGAATACGTTTTTAACCAGCTTACGAAACAACATGTCTGCCAGCGCAGTGAATGTGAACCCCGGACGCAACGTCGTCGTCGTGGGGACCCAGTGGGGTGATGAGGGCAAGGGCAAGATCGTCGACTGGCTGACGGACCACGCTCAAGGCGTCGTTCGCTTCCAGGGCGGTCACAATGCCGGTCACACGCTTATCATCGGCGGCAAGAAAACCATCTTGCGTCTGATTCCGTCGGGCATCATGCATCCCGGCGTCGCGTGCTATATCGGCAATGGCGTCGTGTTGTCGCCGGAAGCGCTGTTCAAGGAAATCGGCGAACTCGAAGCCGCAGGCGTCGATGTCCAGAATCGCCTGTTCATTTCCGAAGCCACCACGCTGATCCTGCCGTATCACATCGCCATCGACCAGGGCCGCGAAGCGCGCCGTGGCGCGGGCAAGATCGGCACCACCGGTCGCGGCATCGGCCCGGCTTACGAAGACAAGGTGGCGCGCCGCGGCCTGCGCGTGCAGGACCTGTTCGACCCGGTCACTTTCGCCGAACGTCTGCGCGAAAACCTCGACTATCACAACTTCGTGCTCACGCAATACCTGGGCGTCGCCGCTGTCGACTTCCAGCAAACGCTCGACACGATGTTGAGCTACGCCGACCGTCTGAAGCCGATGGTCACCGACGTGTCGCGCCGTCTGTACGACGCCAACGCCGCCGGCAGCAACCTGCTGTTCGAAGGCGCGCAAGGCACGCTGCTCGACATCGACCACGGCACCTATCCGTTCGTCACGTCGAGCAACTGCGTGGCGGGTGCGGCGACCTCGGGCGCGGGCGTCGGTCCGCAAAAGCTGAACTACATTCTCGGCATTACCAAGGCGTACTGCACGCGCGTCGGTTCGGGCCCGTTCCCGAGCGAACTGTATGACGCGGACAACGCCGCGCGTCAGGAAGCGATCGGCCTGGAACTGGCTACCGTCGGCAAGGAATTCGGCTCGGTCACCGGCCGGCCGCGCCGCACCGGCTGGCTCGACGTTGCCGCGCTGCGCCGCTCGATCCAGATCAACGGCGTGTCGGGTCTGTGCATGACCAAGCTCGACGTGCTCGACGGCCTCGACGAAGTGAAGCTGTGCGTCGGCTACACGGTCGACGGCCAGAATATCGACTTGCTGCCGCGCGGCGCGTCGGAAGTCGCGCGCTGCGAGCCGGTGTACGAAACCTTTGCCGGCTGGAAGGAAAGCACCGTCGGCATCAAGGAGTGGGACAAGCTGCCGGCCAACGCGCGTGCTTATCTGTCGCGCGTGCAGGAAGTTGCAGGCATTCCGATCGACATGGTGTCGACCGGTCCGGATCGCGACGAGACCATCTTGCTGCGTCATCCGTTCAAGGTTTAAGCGATGATTCAAGGTGTACCCATGATCGCGATGAAAGATCCACGCAATGACGACAAGAACCTGTGGGTCGGCTGGGACGAGTATCACCGGCTGATCGAGTTGCTAGCGCTCGGCGTGCACGAATCCGGCTGGAAGTTCGACCAGATTCTGTGCCTCGCGCGCGGCGGGTTGCGCGTGGGCGACCAGCTCTCGCGCATCTACGATCTGCCGCTGGCGATCCTCGCCACCAGTTCATATCGCGAAGCGGCCGGCACGGAGCAGGGTGAACTCGACATCGCGCAATACATTACGATGACGCGCGGCGAGCTGCACGGCAACGTGCTGCTGGTCGACGACCTGGTCGATTCCGGCGTGACGCTGGCGCGGGTTCAGCAGCATCTGAAGGAACGCTATCCGGCGATCACCTCAGTGCGCTCGGCGGTGCTCTGGTACAAGGGCTGCTCAAAGGTGAAGCCTGATTACCACGTACAGTATTTGCCGACCAATCCGTGGATTCATCAGCCGTTCGAGGAGTGGGACACGGTTCGCCCGCACAACCTCGGTGCGTGGATCAAGCGCGGCATCGCGCAGGCGCAGGAGTCGGCGGCGGAGTAATGTGAATGCCCGGCGCTTTGTGCTTCGCGTCGTATGTGTCGCAATGTCCGCAAAACGGAGCCCGGTTGGGCTCCGTTTTTTTTGCGCGTCTTCAGCGGACCGGCCAGACCACGCTGCGCGCGTCGTGTGATACGAATCCAGGCAAGACCGCCGGCACGGCCCTCGGCGCGGCAGACGCGCCCAAATCGCAGTGCTACACTGCGCGGACTATCTACGTGGTGTATCCACAACAAGCCGGGCGGCGCTAGACGGGCAGTTTAGAATAGCGGTCGTTTTTTCCGCTCAGGAAACGGATTTCCTCGCGTCTATGACAGATAACAATCACGTGCACAAGCAGCCACTGCCTTCCCTCGCGATTGCCGCGATCGGTGTGGTGTTCGGCGATATCGGCACGAGCCCGTTGTATTCGCTGAAAGAGGCCTTCAGTCCGTCGCACGGCATTCCGTTGACCGAGCAATCCATCCTCGGCGTGATCTCGCTGCTGTTCTGGGCGATCATTATCGTGGTCGGCGTCAAGTACGTGCTGTTCGTGATGCGCGCGGACAACAACGGCGAGGGCGGCGTGCTCGCGCTGATGGCGCTGGCGCTGCGCTCGCTCGAAGAGAAATCGAAAATGGCCGGCCTGCTGATGATGCTCGGCATTTTCGGCGCCTGCATGTTTTATGGCGACGCGGTGATCACGCCGGCCATCTCGGTGATCTCGGCAGTCGAGGGTCTGGAGATTGCCGCGCCTCATCTGTCGCATCTGGTCCTGCCGCTGACGATCGCGATCCTGATTCTGCTGTTCTGGATTCAGCGGCACGGCACGGCGATGGTCGGCCGCCTGTTCGGTCCGATCATGGTGCTGTGGTTCGTGGTGCTCGCCGCGCTCGGCCTGTGGCACATCACGCAGTCGCCGAACGTGATCCGCGCATTGAACCCGTATTACGCGTACACCTTCATGGCGGCGCACGTGCTGCAGGCTTATGTGGTGCTCGGCTCGGTCGTGCTGGTGCTGACCGGTGCCGAAGCGCTGTACGCCGATATGGGCCACTTCGGCGCGAAGCCGATCCGCATGGCGTGGTATCTGCTGGTGATGCCGTCGCTGGTGCTGAACTACTTCGGCCAGGGCGCGCTGCTGATGCACGACCCGAAGGCCATCGAAAATCCCTTCTTCCTGCTCGCGCCTGATTGGGCGTTGCTGCCGCTCGTCGTGCTGTCGACGGTGGCGACGGTGATCGCATCGCAGGCCGTGATCTCCGGCGCGTATTCGCTGACGAGCCAGGCGATCCAGCTCGGCTACGTGCCGCGTATGAAGATCCTGCACACGTCCGAGCTGGCGATCGGGCAGATCTATGTGCCGGTGGTGAACTGGATGCTGCTCTTCATCATCCTGTGCATCGTGATCGCGTTCAAGAGCTCGGACAATCTCGCCGCCGCGTACGGTATCGCGGTGACGGCCACGATGGTGATCACCACGATCCTCGCCTGCGTCGTGATGGTGAACGTGTGGAACTGGAACAAGCTGCTGGTGGCGTTGATCATCGGCGTGTTCATGACGGTCGACCTGGGCTTTTTCGGCGCCAATCTGCTGAAGGTCGAAGAGGGCGGCTGGTTGCCGCTCGGCATCGGCGCGTTGCTGTTCTTCCTGCTGATGACGTGGTTCAAGGGCAGGATGATCGTCAAGGAGCGCACGGCCGCCGACGGTATTCCGCTGATGCCGTTCCTGCAAGGGCTGCTCGCGCATCCGCCGCATCGCGTGTCGGGTACGGCGATCTATCTGACCGGCAGCGATTCGCTGGTGCCGGTGAGCCTGCTGCACAATCTGAAGCACAACAAGGTGCTGCATGAGCGCACCATCTTCCTGACCTTCGTGACGCGCGACATCCCTTATGTGAACGACGCGGAGCGCGTGACGGTGAAGGATATCGAGGGCGGTCTGTATCTCGTCAAGGCGGCCTACGGCTTCAACGAAACGCCCGATGTGAAGGCGGTGCTGCTCGATGTCGGCCGCACCCACGACATGACCTTCGAACTGATGGACACGTCGTTCTTCCTCGCGCGCGAAACGGTGGTGCCGACGCAACTGCCGGGCATGTCGGTGTGGCGCGAACGTGTGTTCGCATGGATGCACCAGAACGCCGCGAAGCCGACGGACTTCTTCAGCATCCCGGCCAACCGGGTGGTGGAGTTGGGGACCAAGATCGAGATCTGACGCGAGCCGGTGAATCTTGCGTGCTTCGATGTCGGCATCGGGGCGCGGAAAAAAGCCCACGCACAAGCGTGGGCTTTTTGTTTGGCCGCATGGCATCAGGTGGCTTCATCGCGGTGCCGCCGCGTGGGCGCTCGCGTGGTGAACGCCTGTCATGCTCGCGAAAGCCCGCGCATGAAACGAATCACGCGCGGGTCGCGGCGCTTACTTCTGCTTGAGCTTGGCGAACGCGGCGGCCATCGCGCCGCCCGCTTCCGGCTCGCGCGAGCGCTGTTGCGATGCGCCGCGTCCGGCACCACCGGAACGTCCAGCGCCGCCGCGGTCCTGCTGCGCACCACCGCCGCCGCTGCGCGCAGCAGCCGCGCCGAACTCGTCGTCGAGGCGCATAGTGAGCGCAATACGCTGACGCTTGACGTCGACTTCCAGCACCTTCACCTTGACGATCTGCCCGGCCTTCACGACTTCGTGCGGGTCCTTGATGAACTTCGTCGACATCGCCGACACGTGCACCAGACCATCCTGATGCACGCCGACGTCGATGAACGCGCCGAATGCCGCCACGTTCGTCACCACGCCTTCGAGCACCATGCCCGGCGTCAGATCGCTGACCTTCTCGACGCCCTCGCGGAACGTCGCGGTCTTGAACTCGGGGCGCGGGTCGCGGCCCGGCTTTTCGAGTTCGAGCAGAATGTCGCGCACTGTCGGCAGACCGAAACGCTCGTCGACAAATTCACTTGGCGATAGCCCACGCAGCGCGTCGCGATTGCCGAGCACTTCGCCGACATGCTTGTTGATCTTCGCGAGCATCCGTTCGACGACCGGATACGCTTCGGGGTGAACCGACGAGCGGTCGAGCGGATTCTCGCCATTGTTGATGCGCAGGAAGCCGGCCGCCTGTTCGAAGGTCTTGTCGCCCAGTCGCGGCACCTTGCGCAGATGCTCGCGCGACGGGAACGGACCGTTCGAATCGCGATAGTCGACGATGTTGCGCGCGAGCGTGGCGTTCAGACCCGACACGCGAGCGAGCAGCGCGACCGACGCGGTGTTCGCGTCCACGCCGACCGCGTTCACGCAGTCTTCGACGACCGCGTCGAGCGAGCGCGCCAGTTCGCGTTGATTGACGTCGTGCTGATACTGGCCGACGCCAATCGCCTTCGGCTCGATCTTCACCAGTTCCGCGAGCGGGTCCTGCAGGCGGCGGGCAATCGACACCGCGCCGCGCAGCGACACGTCCATGTCGGGGAATTCTTTCGCCGCGAGTTCGGAGGCCGAGTAGACGGACGCGCCCGCTTCGGACACGACGATCTTCTGCAGCTTGAATTCCGGATGACGCGCGATCAGCTCGCTCGCGAGCTTGTCCGTTTCACGCGATGCCGTGCCGTTGCCGATACTGATCAGTTCGGCCTGCGTCTGCGCGCAGATGCGCGCGAGTTTCGCGATCGAGCCGTCCCAATCACGGCGCGGCTCGTGCGGATAAATCACGTCGGTGGCGAGCACCTTGCCGGTCCGGTCGACCACCGCGACTTTCACGCCGGTACGCATACCCGGATCGAGGCCGATCACCGCCTTCGGACCGGCCGGCGCGGCCAGCAGCAGGTCCTTCAGATTGCGCGCGAACACGCGGATCGCTTCGTGCTCAGCTTCGTCGCGCAGGTTGGTCAGCAGTTCGTTTTCGATGTGCGGCTGCACCTTCACGCGCCAGCACCAGCGGCACACGTCCGAGAGCCACTTGTCGGCCGGGCGGTTCTGATTGGCGATGCCGAAGTGGCGCGCGATCAGCGCTTCGCCCGGATGCGGCACCTGCGCGTCGAGTTCTTCGCCGAGACCCAGCTTGACCATCAGCACGCCCGCATTGCGGCCGCGAAAGAGCGCCAGCGCGCGATGCGACGGCACAGTGCGGATGGTCTCCGCGTAATCGTAGTAGTCGCGGAATTTCTCTTCTTCCGCGTTCTCCTTGCCTTCCACGACCTTCGACGACACCACGCCCTGATTGAACATGTAGTCGCGCAATTTGCCGAGCAGCTCGGCCGTTTCGCCGAACTGTTCGGAGAGGATGTCGCGCGCGCCATCGAGCGCGGCCTTGAGGTCGGCGACGCCTTTTTCGGCGTCAACGTACGCGGCGGCTTCGGTTTGCGGGTCGAGCAGCGGATTGCCGAGCAGCGCGTCGGCGAGCGGCTGCAGACCGGCTTCGCGCGCGATCTGCGCGCGCGTGCGGCGCTTCGGCTTATACGGGAGATACAGATCTTCCAGCACCTGTTTGCTGTCGGCGCCTTCGATCGCGCTGCGCAGCTCGTCGGTGAGCTTGCCCTGTTCGTCGATGCTCGAGATGATCGCGGCGCGCCGGTCTTCCAGCTCGCGCAGATACAGCAGGCGTTCCTCGAGATTACGCAGTTGCGTGTCGTCGAGATTGTCGGTCACTTCCTTACGGTAGCGGGCGATGAACGGAACAGTCGCTCCTTCGTCGAGAAGTTGCACGGCGGCCGCGACCTGGCGCGGCTGGACGGACAGTTCGGCGGCGATGCGCTGTACGATCTTGAGTGCTACGTTTTCCGTCATAAGGTCTTGGTGTTCCTGCGGACTCAGTCAGGGGCCGCGCGCTGACGGCTCGTCGGGACACGCCCGGCGTGCGCGCTGCGACCAGGTTGCTAGAGCGGGGCATTTTGCCATAAATGCCAAAGGGCTCAACCGCAGGGTGATAGAATTTCGGGCATGTTCCGTTGACCCTCTACGACGTTGCCAATCTCCTTGTCCATCAACTGCCTGGGCTTTCGCCGGGTCTCTCGCCTGTCACCGGATTTGTCGCCGGAGTTGTCGTCGGGTTCGCCAACGGATTTGCTGAACGCGCCGCTCATCTCGTTGGTATCGGCCGCGCGCGCCGTGCTCGGGCTTGCATTCGTTTCTCCGCGAGTTTTCGCCGCATCGTGCGCATCGTGCGTGATGGCCGCCGCGCTCGCCGTGTCCGCACCGGCTGCCGCGCAAACGCCGTCGGCTGAGGGTAACAGCGCGAGCCCGCCGGTGTCCGCGCAGAGCGTCGCGCCATCAGCGGCATCGGCTGCGCAGGGCGATCGGCCCGCTGGCAGCGCGGACAGCGCGAGCGACGCGGCCGCACTGGACAATTCGTTCGAGGCGCGCCAACGGGCACTGGACGAACGCAGCGACGAGAACAACTACCGTTACGCGGTCGCCCAGCACAATTGCTACAGCACGTTCTTCGTCAATCACTGTCTGAACCGCGCGCGCGACAGCATGCGCACGGTGCAGGCGGAGATTCGCAAGGAACAGCTCGCGCTCGACGGCGAGCAGCGCGCGCAACGCGCGCGCGCGCGTGACGAGCGGGCCGCGCTGAGGCGCGCGCGCGACGAAGCGAACGCGCCGCAGCGTGCCGCCGAAGATGCGCGTAACCAGCAGGCTTACCAGGACAAGCAGCGTCAGCACGAACTCGATCAGGCGCAGCGCAGCGCCGAGGCGCCGCAACGCGCCGCCAACGCGCAGGCCTACGAGGAAAAGCAGCGCCAGCATGCGCTGGATCAGGCGCAGCGTGGCATCGGTCCGTCGCAGGCGGCGGCCAACCAGCAGGCGTACGACCAGAAGCAGGGCGACTTCCAGCGCAAGCTCGAAGAAGCGCGTCAGCAGGGCGCGCAGAAGGCGCAGGAGCGCGTCGAGAAACAGCAGAGCTTCGAGAGGAAGCAGGCCGATGCCGCGCAACACAAGGCCGACGTGGAAGCGCGTCAGAAGCAGGCGGCCGAGAAGGCCGAGCAGAAGCGTCAGGACCAGTTGAAGCAGCAGCAACTCGAAGAGCAGCAGAAACAGCAACAGCAGCAACAGTAAATGTGCTGTAGTTGGCGCTGGCTGGTTGTGGCCAGCGCCCGTCGTAGTCGTAAACGCCTTTTAAGCCGGACAGCAACCTCAGGCGTCGGTCTGCGCGCGCAGCCCGTGCCGCAGACGAGAGGAGGCGAGAGCATGCGCGATCATCACCACGTCATCAACGCGGACACACTTCGCGACCGTATTCTGCAACTGGAATCGGAGCACAGTGGGCTCGATCGTCTAATCGACCGAATGTCGGATGAACCCGGCATCGACGACTTCGAGTTGCAGCGCCTGAAAAAGCGCAAACTCAAAGTCAAGGACACCATCATCTTGCTGCAATTGCAGCTCGAACCGGACGCACGCGCCTGAGTTCGCGGCCTGGCAGGCGCCGGGCGCGCGCCGCGCGAGCCGGACTTTGCAGGAACGCTTGCCTTGAATTCACCGCTTGAAACTTCACCCCGGACCACGCTGGGCGACGCAGCAGCAGGAACCGGCACGCCGGCGCCGCGTAGTGGCGCGTCGGCGTTGAGCGCGTCGCTCAATCCGCGCCGCGCGGCCGAACTCGATGAGATCTTCGCCGACAATGGGCTGCTGGCCCGGCAGATCGACGGCTATCGCTCGCGGGCCTCGCAGATCGAAATGTCGCGCGCGGTTGCTGCGGCGATGGAAGCGTCGGGCCGTGCGATGCCCGAGCCCGCGATGTTCGAGGCGCAAAAGCGTCCGGCGCGGCGCTTGCAAACGGCGGGCGCGGATGCCACGGCCGAGGCCGCTGGGAACACCGAGTCGAGCGGACTCGACGGTAGCGAAAACACGCTGATCGTCGAGGCAGGCACCGGCACCGGCAAGACCTACGCGTATCTCGTGCCGGCCATGCTGTGGGGCGGCAAGGTGATCGTCTCCACCGGCACGAAGCATCTGCAGGATCAGCTCTTTCAGCGCGACATTCCGACCGTTCGCGATGCGCTCGCGGTACCGGTATCGGTGGCGATGCTCAAGGGACGCGCGAACTACCTGTGCCACTACTATCTGCAGCGCACCGCGGATAACGGCCGTCTGCCGTCGCGCCAGGAAACCTCGTATTTGCAGGACATCGTTCGCTTCGCGAAGATCACGCGCACCGGCGACAAGGCGGAACTCGCGAGCGTGCCGGAAACGGCGGCGGTGTGGTCGATGGTTACGTCGACGCGGGAGAACTGTCTCGGCCAGGAGTGCGCGCATTACAAGGACTGCTTCGTGATGCAGGCGCGCCGCGAGGCGCAGCAGGCCGATATCGTGGTGGTCAATCACCATCTGTTTTTCGCCGACATCATGTTGCGCGATACGGGCATGGCCGAGTTGCTGCCCACCGCGAACACCATCGTCTTCGACGAAGCTCATCAACTGCCCGAGACGGCGACGCTGTTTTTCGGCGAGACGTTATCCACTACGCAGTTTCTCGAGCTCGCGCGCGATTCGGTGGCCGAAGGTCTGGGTCACGCGCGCGAGGCGGTCGACTGGGTCAAGCTCGGCGCGACGCTCGAGCGCGCGGCGCGCGATGTGCGGCTCGCGTTCAAGGAAGATTCGGTGCGCTTGTCGATCGGCCAGTTGCCCGATGATCATCCGCTATTCCCCGCGCTCGAAACGCTCGAAACCGAACTCGACGCGCTGGCATCCGCGCTGGCGGGCCAGGCCGAGCGCGCCGAATCACTCGGTGCATGCCTGCGCCGCGCGCGCGAGTTGCAAGGCGTGCTTGGCGGCTGGACCACGCCGCCCACCGAGACCGAGCGCAACGCCGCCGACGCACAGCAAGCCAGCTCGAGCGACGGCCATGCCGAACGCGCGGACCCGAACGAAAAGGTGCGCTGGATCGAAGTCTTCTCCCATACCGTGCAGTTGCACGAAACGCCGCTGTCGGTCGCACCAATCTTCGCGAAGCAGCGCGCCGGCGTGCCGCGCGCGTGGATCTTCACATCGGCCACATTGTCGGTGCGCGGCGACTTCACGCACTACGCCGCGCAAATGGGACTGAACGCCAAACGTTCGATGACGCTGCCCAGCCCCTTCGACTATCCGTCGCAAGGGTTGCTGTACGTGCCGCGCAACTTGCCGCAGCCGTCGTCGCCGATGTTCACCGACGCCGTGTTCGACGCCGCGTTGCCCGCGATCGAAGCATCGGGCGGCGGCGTATTCATGTTGTGCACGACGCTGCGCGCGGTGGACCGCATCTCGGCGAAACTGCGCGACACGATCGAAGCGCGAGGCTGGAATTATCCGCTGCTGGTGCAGGGCGACGCGAGCCGCACCGAGTTGCTCGACCGCTTCCGGGCGTACGGCAATGCGATCCTCGTGGGCAGTCAGAGTTTCTGGGAGGGCGTGGACGTGCGCGGCGATGCGCTGTCGCTGGTGGTGATCGACAAGCTGCCGTTTGCGCCGCCGGATGACCCGGTGCTGTCGGCGCGGCTCGATGCGCTCACCAAGAAAGGCTTGAGCCCGTTTGCCGTGCATCAGTTGCCGCAGGCCGTGATTACGTTGAAGCAGGGCGCAGGCCGTCTGATTCGCGCGGAGACCGATCGCGGCGTGCTGATGATCTGCGACACGCGTCTCGTCGACAAACCGTATGGCCGTCGGATCTGGCAAAGCCTGCCGCCGTTCAAACGAACGCGTGAGATCGAGGTGGTGCGCGAGTTCTTCGAAGAGAACGCGACGCCGGTCCGATGAACCGTTACGTGTTGAAAATGCCGCCGTTGTAAAACGGCGCGCAAATGGCAAAACGCCACGGATGTGAGTCCGTGGCGTTTTGCTTTACTGCCCGGGAAATCGCGACGATTTCCCGATGCAGTTTTCGCCCAGAGGCGAGCCCTATGCGACAGCTTACTGGCTTGCGCCCGAAGCCGGAGCAGCTGCCGAAGCAGCAGCGCCTGCGTCCGAAGCAGCAGCGCCTGCATCCGAGGCAGCAGCCGTAGCCGAAGCAGCAGCATCGCTCGCAGCAGCAGCGGCACCCGAAGCAGCCGTAGCCGCGTCCGAAGCTGCAGCAGCCGGTGCCGAAGCAGCAGCTGCGTCGCTAGCCGGGGCAGCGGCTTGGTCGTTGCTCTTGTTGCATGCAGCCAGTGCCACAGCTGCCAACAGGGATGCTACGAGGAGGGATTTCTTCATGATCACGTCCTTTTATGGTTTAAAGGTAAGCAACAGCGCAAAATAAAACCGGTAATGTGCTCCAACACCGACCTGGGCCGCTGGTGGAGACGCTCTTTCGACGAGCTAGAATCTTCCCTACGGCTTGGGCGGAAATTATATGCACTTTCGTACTGACAGTCGATAAATCCGGGGTCAATACGTTGTCTTTCTCATACAAAATTTCACTGTACGGTATAGCAGGCAGGCAGAGTTACGCAAGCTCGCCCACTTGTATCCAGCCCGCACAATACCACTCGTGTAGCAGTGCTGTCACCGACGAATCGTGTGAGAGTGTTACAAAGCGTTTCGCACTCAAACACCGGCCATCGGCGAGATCAAATAACCATTTTTGCGCACCATCCAACGGCATTTCTTCTCCATTTACGAAGAAAAAACGGCGGTTGTACAACAAACTGGTCTTGCGGTCCAGTCGCAGGCCGGACTTTGATGCCTGACCGATAAAACGGGCTTCATTGAGGGGCCTGGACGGCGGATCGAATACCACGCTTGGCTTCGGCTCGCTCAGATACGTGCCGAGAAACGAAGCAATGTCCTGATCCTTCCACTTGATGCCAGCAAGGATCGCGCCAACCTTCTCCACCAGAGCCGCGGGCAACTCGGCCGGACGGTCGACGGCGGGCTGCTGCGGATCGCGGTAAAGCGCGCCCGGCTTGCCTGCCGACTCGCCGCGTTCGGCCAGATGATAGAGGAATTGGGCGGTCAGCTCACTGGCCGAAGGGGCGCGAAAGCCGATCGAGCAGGTCATGCATTCGCCTTCCGCAATACCGTCATGGGCGATGTGCGGGGGCAGATACAGCATGTCGCCGGGTTCGAGCAGCCATTCCTGATCCGGCTCGAAGTTCTGTAAAACTTTCAACGGCAGACCGGCTTGCAAGGTCAGATCTTTCTGCGCGCTTATGCGCCAGCGCCGTGTGCCTTTTACTTGCAAAAGAAACACATCGTAGGAATCGAAGTGGGGGCCTACGCCGCCGCCGTCGGTTGCATACGAAATCATCAGGTCGTCAAGGCGTGCGTCCGGCACGAAGCGGAAGCGGTCCAGCAACGCGCGCGCACGGTCGTCGTGCAGGTCCACGCCCTGCACGAGCAGCGTCCATGCGCGCTGCTTCACCGATGGCAACTCGTCGGGCGCGAACGGGCCGTGCTCGAGCTGCCATTTGTTGCGAAAGTGGGTGATCAGGCGTGCTTCGACTTCGTCCTGATCGGCCAGCTCGAAAAATTCGTCGCGCGACAGCGGCGACTCGATGCCCGGAACGGCCTGGCGAATCAGCAGCGGTTTTTTTTGCCAATACCGGCGCATGAATTGCGCCGGGGTCAAGTTGCCGAGCAATGCGGTCGGCGTATCGGGCGAGGGCGGGAGAACGGGAAGCGCCGGCTTCGAGGCCGGCGACGATTTCCGTGCCGAAGCTGCATCGGCCGGGTGGTCAGTGGGCCGCTTGGGCATCGTATAATGTGAGTTGTATTCTGGAGAGTCGAATGAAAATCGCAAAGAACACCGTCGTGTCGGTCGCTTACAAGCTATCGGATGCGCAGGGCAATCTGATTGAAGAAAGCGACGAGCCGATGGTCTATCTGCACGGCGGCTATGATGGCACGTTCCCCAAGATCGAGGAAGAGCTCGACGGCCACGAGGCCGGCTTCGAGACTCAGATTCAGCTTGAACCGCAAGACGCGTTCGGCGAGTACGACCCCGATCTCGTGAAGATCGAGCCGCGCGATCGTTTCCCGGAACCGCTCGAAGTCGGCATGCAATTCGAAGGCACGCCGGAAGAAGGCGACGAGGACCTCGATTCGCTGGTCTACGTGGTTACCGACGTCGCGGAAGACAAAGTCGTGCTCGACGGCAATCATCCGCTCGCGGGCATGGCGTTGCGGTTCGCGCTGACCGTGAAAGACGTGCGCCCGGCTACGGAAGACGAAATCCAGCACGAACATGCGCACGGCGCCGACGGCCTTGAAATCCTCGACGAAGACGACGAGGAAGACGACGACAAGTCAGGGCCCACTCTGCACTGAACTTGCCGGCACGCCGCCCGGTACGTTCAGGCCTGAAGCAGCGCCCGGCGTGCGCGGCGCCGTGGCCGGCGGCGCAGGCGGCGCCGACAACGGCGGCCCGTATGCGCCGCCACCCTGGTCGGCCGGTATGCGCGGTTGCTGATCCGGTTGTGGCTCTCCGGGCGTTTGCAACAGCGGCGGCAATTCCGACGCGGGTCCGAGTGCCGGCACAGCCGGCATCGACGCAGCCGGCACCTCGCGCGTCAGCACGGGTTGCGCGGTAGGCATCGGCATCTGCTTCGGTACCTCGCGCACGCTCACACGGAACGGCGGTTTTCTACCGAGTTCCGCATCAATCTGAATCCACTGGTTAAGACGATCATGCGGCGCAATCGCGACACGCGTGAGATTCGTCACCAGCATCCCTTTGTCATTGCGTAGCGGTTGATCGATCACGAAGCCGCCGCTCGCGGCTTCGTCGTCGCAATGAATCACCAGCACGGGCCCGTGGAAAATCTGCGCGAGCTTGACGAGGCTACGCTTGAATTCCAGAAAGCCGTCGCGGCGTGGGCTGTGCGCAAAGCGCAGCCACGCGAAGCGATCGGGCCGTTCATAACGCTCCGGATCGGGGTCGCCCTGAATGAACACGACGACCGCGCGCGCTTCGCGGCGTTTCGCATATTCGCCGGCGTGCTCGAGCCAGAAAGCGTTGGCGATGACCCGATCTTCGAATTCGCCGTTGCGGCCGCCCGCGGTCAGGTAATGATTGTTCGGGCCGGGTGCGTTGAGCCCGACGAACACGATGTCACCCGCTTGCCAGCGCACGTTTTCGCGAAACGGACGAAAGCGCGAGACCTCGCTTTCCCGCGTCAGCGCGATAGGGTTCTGGCCCATCGACGTGGAGTCTGCGAACAGCGTTTGACGCAGCAGGTCGAGCCGCTCCACCGGATCGAAGCCGCCAGCCTCGGCCGTGCCGCAGTCGACCCAGTCGTGCTGGCCCGGAATGAAGAAGAGGGGATGCCGTGAAGTTTCGAGCAGCGCCTGGCGGCGCTCGTAGAGCGCATCGCGGCAGGCTTCCTTCGGTCCCTTCAGATTGCCGTTGTAGACGATGAACGACACGTCGCGCTCACGGCCGATCGCGTCGATCAGCCGTTGCGTGGCGGCTTCGTCGGCGGCGCTGTGCATCGTGTTGGCGATCACTGCGAAGGTGAAGCGCGGCGCGGCGGCGTTGGCAGGCGTTGCGAACGTAAAAAATGCAGCGGACAGTGCCGCGAACCACCTTGGAGCGCCGGTGAGCGAGAAGGCGAAATTCAGCGCCGCGCGAAGTCGGCGCGGTCGCTGGACAGGATTGTGGGCGTCAATGATCCGCATCCGGCGCGGCGGCC
Organism: Paraburkholderia panacisoli; assembly: GCF_008369935.1. Classification (GTDB taxonomy): domain Bacteria; phylum Pseudomonadota; class Gammaproteobacteria; order Burkholderiales; family Burkholderiaceae; genus Paraburkholderia; species Paraburkholderia panacisoli. The sequence goes on from NZ_VTUZ01000001.1 coordinate 383,683, forward strand.
AGTTCGTGCAGTTCGTACAACAGGTCGAGTGCTTCGCGGGGCCGCAGATCGTTTGGATCAATGCCGCGCAATCGTTCGACGAGCGCCTGCATCGCGGGTGATACCACTGGCGCATCGGACCCGGCATCGCGCTCGTCGTCCGCGTCCTCGGCCATCGGCGCGGGTGCGGAGAACAGGTCGAGTTGCGGCGCGGGCTGCGCGGCCGATTGCTGCTCGAGATGCGCGAGATGCTTGCGCGCCGCCCGAATCACCGCGTTCGGCACGCCGGCCAGTTGCGCGACCTGCAGGCCGTAGCTCTGATTGGCCGGCCCTTCGTTGACCGCATGCAGGAACACGATGCCGTGCCCATGCTCGACTGCCGACAGGTGCACGTTGGCCGCGTGTGGAAACTCCGCCGGCAATTGCGTCAGTTCGAAGTAGTGCGTGGCGAACAGCGTATGGCAGCCGTTATGAGCGAGCAGATGCCGTGCGATCGCCCACGCCAGCGCGAGCCCGTCGAAGGTCGACGTGCCGCGGCCGATTTCATCCATCAGCACGAGACTCTGCGGCGTCGCGTCGTTCAGGATCGCGGCGGCTTCGGTCATTTCGACCATGAAGGTGGAGCGGCCGCCGGCCAGGTCGTCGGCCGCGCCGATCCGCGTGAAGATGCGGTCGATCGGCCCGAACGCCGCGCGCCGCGCCGGTACGTAGCTGCCCACATACGCGAGCAATGCGATCAGCGCGGTCTGCCGCATGAAGGTCGATTTACCGCCCATGTTCGGGCCGGTGATCAAGAGCAGCTTGCGCTCGGGCGTGAGCGTGCAGTCGTTGGCGATGAACTGCTCGACCTGCGCCTCGACAACCGGGTGCCGTCCCTGTTCGATCTCGATGCCGGTGTCGGGCGAGAACGTGGGCGCAACCCAGTCGAGCGCGCGGGCGCGTTCGGCGAACGCGGCGAGCAGATCGAGTTCGGCGAGCGCCGACGCGACCCGCTGGCACTCCGGAATAAACGGCAGCAACGACTGCAGCAACGCGTCGTATAGCGAACGTTCGCGCGCGAGCGCGCGTTCTTGCGCGGACAGCGCCTTATCCTCGAAGGTTTTCAACTCCGGCGTGATGTAGCGCTCGGCGTTCTTCAGCGTCTGACGGCGGCGGTAGTCGTCGGGCACCTTGTCGGTCTGGCCGCGCGTGACTTCGATATAGAAGCCGTGCACCTTGTTGTACTCGACGCGCAGATTGCCGATGCCCGTGCGCACACGCTCGCGCGTTTCGAGGTCGATCAGGAACTGTCCGCAGTTCTCCGAAATATCGCGGAGTTCGTCGAGTTCCGCGTCGTAGCCTCGCGCGATCACGCCACCGTCGCGCACCATCGCCGCCGGCTCCTGCGCGACCGCGCGGCTGAGCAGGTCGACGCAGGCTTGCGGCGGCTCCAGCGACGCGTCGATACGCGCCAGCGAATCCGCGTTGGAGGACACGGCTGCAAGCTGCGTGCGCAACTCGGGCAGCGCGATGAACGTGTCGCGCAGGCTCGACAGATCGCGCGGCCGCGCCGACAGCAACGCGAGACGCCCGGTGATCCGTTCGATGTCCGAAATCTGCCGCAACGCGCCGCGCAGCGTGTCGACGTCGGCGCCCGGCGGCGCGTCGAGCAATGCGCCGATGGCCTGCTGACGCGCCTGCGCCACCGCATGGTCGCGCGGCGGATGATGCAGCCAGTGACGCAGCAAGCGGCTGCCCATGGTCGTGCAGCAGGTATCGAGTAACGAGCACAGCGTGGGCGATTCGGTGCCGCGCAGTGTTTCAGTGAGTTCGAGGTTGCGGCGCGTGGCGGGGTCGAGGCCGATATATTCGGATTCGTACTCGACCTTCAGGCTGCGTACGTGGCGCAATTGCTGGCCTTGCGTGGCCGCCGCATACAGCAGCAACGCGCCCGCCGCGCCGCATGCGCAAGTCAGCGAATGCGCGCCGAAGCCGTCGAGCCCCGCCACTTCCAGTTGATCGCACAGGCGTTGCGTGCCCGACGCGATATCGAAGTGCCAGACCGGCACGCGCGTGAGCGCGCCCGCGTTGACGGGTGGCGTCCAGCTTGGCGAATCGGCGGCGTTGTCGGCGACCAGAATTTCCGCGGGACGAATGCGTTCAAGCGCCGCCGCCACCTGGTCGGGGGCGACTTCCGCGAGGCGCAGCGCGCCGCTCGCCAGATTCAGCCACGCGAGGCCGACGCTGGTCGCGACGCCGCGCCGGTTGTGCGCGACGCACATGGCCAGCAGATAAACGTCGTTCTTGTCGGACAGCAGCGCGGCGTCCGTCAGCGTGCCCGGCGTGACGACGCGCACCACCTTGCGCTCGACCGGGCCTTTCGACGTAGCCGGATCGCCGATCTGCTCGCAAATCGCGACGGATTCGCCAAGCTTCACCAGCTTGGCCAGATATTGTTCGACTGCGTGATGCGGCACACCCGCCATCCTGATCGGATTGCCGCCCGATGCGCCGCGTTGCGTGAGCGTCAGGTCGAGCAGGCGCGCGGCTTTTTCCGCGTCTTCGAAAAAGAGTTCGTAGAAGTCGCCCATCCGGTAGAACACCAGCGTGCCCGGATGCTCCGCCTTGATGCGAAGGTACTGCTGCATCATTGGCGTGTGTTGTGCGACGTCGTTGGCCGCTGCGGTTTGAATGCCCATCCTCGGTGTCTTCTTGCGTTAGCTGTTCAGGGCGTGAGTTTAACCCGCCGGCGCGACGAGCGGACCCTGGCCGGATGGCCAATCCGTGCAGCGGGCTTCATCGTCACCCCGTCGACGATTGCGCTCGCTTGAACGCGCCGCATCCATTCGCGGCGAGCCATCATTCCTTGATCATCGTCCGCATGTTCACCGTGCGCTCGTTCAATGCGCTGCGCCGTTTGGCGAGCCACATCATGAACGTGATGAAACTGCCGAACACGACGATGATCCATTGCGCCGGCATCTTCGCGGTGAGCAGCAGCGCGTACACGCCGAGCATCAGTAGCACCGCGAGGTTCTGGTTGAAATTCTGCACGGCGATCGAATGGCCGGCCGACAGCAGCGTCGCGCCGCGATGCTGGAGAATCGCGTTCATCGGCACGATGAAAAAGCCCGACAGCGCGCCGAGCAGAATCATCAGCGGATACGCGAGCAGGATGTAGATCGGCGCGACGTACGAGCCGATGCGTAGGCCCGCGCCCGCCGGGAACAGATCCTTGTTGTAGAAGGCCATCGCGATCGCCACCGCGCCGGTCAGAATGCCGACCGGCAGCACCCGCAGCGATTTGCGCAACGGAATCAGCGCGGCTGCCGCGGCCGCGCCGACCGCGATGCCCAGTCCCGTCACGCCCTGCATCACCGCCGCCTTCGATAGCGACAGCCCGAGGTTGACGTTCGCCCATTTGAGCACCAGCAATTGCAGCGTCACCGCGCCGCCCCACATCAGCGTCGTCACCCACAGCGCGATCTGCGCGAGCTTGTCGGCCCACAGCACGTTGAAGCAGTGGTAGAAGTCGCCGACCAGTTTCCTCGGTTCTGATAGGAGATTCGGATAACGCGCGCCGGTGTCGGGAATGAAGATGTTGATCGCGGCGGCGATTGCGTAAGTGATCATCACCGCGAACATCGCCAGATCGGCCGACGAACGGATCAACGGCAAGTGCGCGTGCGCGACGAATCTGTCGGCGAAGCTGCTGATCAGCGCGCCGCCCACCATCGTGCCGACGATCGTCGACAGCACCGTCGCCGATTCGAGCCACGCGTTCGCTTTGACGAGCGTTTCGGCGGGCAGCAGCTCGGTGAGGATGCCGTACTTGGCGGGCGAATACGCGGCGGCGCCGAAGCCGACCACGCCGTAGGCGATCATCGGGTGGACGCCGGCGATCATCAGCAGGCAGCCGCTCGCCTTCAGCGCGTTGGAGATGAACATCACGTGGCGCTTTTGCATCGAGTCGGCGAACGCGCCGACGAACGGTGCGAGCAGCACGTACGAGACAGTAAAGAAAATCTGCAGCAGCGGCGTGACCCAGGCAGCTGAGCGAATCACGGAGAGCAATGCGATGGCGGCGATCAACAGTGCATTGTCCGCGAGCGACGAAATGAACTGCGCCGCGATGATTGTGTAGAAGCCTTTTTTCATGAAGCGGATGGGAAGCTGCGCGCGAGTCGGGAGCGGGGCGGTCGCGGGCCGGGCCCGGATCGCGCGCATGGCAAGGCGCAGCGAGAACCGCGCGAAACGCAGCCGGGCGAAGCAGCGCGCCGGCGCGGCATCCCGCTTTGTAGCACGAACGTCCGCGCGATGCAGAGCCGCCAACAAAAAAGCGGCCGAAGCCGCTTCTTTGTTCCGCATACCGGCGCATGGGCCGGATCAAGGCCGAGCCGATCTCGGCTCAGGCTGACCCGACCACAGCCAGTCTCAAGCCGATTGTTCGCGCGTGCGGCTGTAGCGCGACAGGACCGGGATCATCTGCGCGTAGATCTTCGGGTTGCCCGCGACGATTTCGCCCACGTGCAGGAAGTCCGAGTCGCCCGTGTAGTTGCCGACGAGGCCGCCGGCTTCCGTGATCAGCAGGCTGCCCGCGGCGACGTCCCACGGATTCAGGCCCTGCTCGAAGAAGCCGTCCATGCGGCCGGCGGCGACGTTCGCCAGATCGAGCGCGGCTGCGCCCGGGCGGCGCAGACCCGCGCAGGCGACGGTCATTTCGGCGAACTGGCGGCCATAGGCTTCGAGGCCGTCCGTTTCGCGGAACGGGAAGCCGGTGCCGATCAGGCCGTCGGCCAGACGGTCGCGCTTGGCAACGCGGATGCGGCGATCGTTCAGGAACGCGCCACGGCCGCGCGACGCGGTGTACAGGTCGTTGCGGGTCGGGTCGTAGACCACCGCCTGCGTCACGGTGCCCTTGTGCGCGAGCGCGATCGACACGCAGTAGTACGGGAAGCCGTGGATGAAGTTGGTGGTGCCGTCGAGCGGATCGATGATCCACTGGTATTCCGAGTCGTGGTCCGACTTGCCGGATTCTTCGGCGAGGATCGCGTGATCGGGGTAGGCGGTCTTCAGCGTGTCGATGATCGCCGCTTCGGACGCTTTGTCGACCTCCGTGACGAAATCGTTGTGCTGCTTCTTGCTGACCTGGATCAGATCGAGGTCGAGCGACGCGCGGTTGATGATCTGGGCTGCGCGGCGCGCGGCCTTCACAGCGATATTGAGCATGGGATGCATGAGACTGGATCCTTTGTGCCGGGGCAGCACGGCTGCTGGCCGGTAAATGAGCGCTGAAGCGCCGACTGGCGCCCGAAGAGGCGCGAAAACAGCACGGAACGGCCGCCCGGCACAGGACCGGTGCGCATTCCGCCGACGGAGACGAATTGAATAAGAACGAGGCGCCCGGCTGAGCAGAGGCTGAAGCCGGGCGCGAATATCAGTATTTTACCTGAGTCCGGGCGGCGCGACAGCGTTCGCGGCGCGGTGTGGATGTGATGGGGCCGTGATGGGGCTCCTGCCGGGTCGCCATGGGGCAGTGGCACGGCGTCGACATCGAGGCCGTCAGATGACGCCAAACCGGCAATCGCATGGCTTCGAACAGGCAGCCCTATCGCGCGAATCCGCCGCCATTGTCCCCAGCAAATTGCGCCGGTATTCCCGTATGATCCTCAGCAAGACGCAGCGGCAAGCAGCACGAGAAGCACCGGCATTTCGGACCCCACCCGCGGTTGGCGCTACCATACGCGTCTTTAGCTTGCAGAATTCCATCGTGGACCACCCGCACCATTCTTCCGATCCCGCCGTGGCCGACCTGCGCGGCGGCTTCACTTCGACCCGCTTCGTGCTAGTCGAGCCCAGTCATCCGGGCAACGTCGGCGCGGCGGCGCGCGCGCTGAAAACCATGGGGTTCTCGCGGCTCGTGCTGGTGTCGCCGCGCGTGCCGCACGTGCAGAGCGATCCGGAAGCGATCGCGATGGCGAGCGGCGCCGACGACGTGCTTGCGTCCGCGCACGTCGTGCCCACGCTCGCCGACGCGTTAAAAGGCGTGCACTGGTCCGTCGCACTGACCGCGCGGCTGCGCGAATACGGTCCGCCGCAGTGGACGCCGCGCGCCGCGGCCGCGGTCGCGCATCAGCAGGCGGTGCACGGCGAGATCGCGCTGGTGTTCGGCAACGAGCGCACGGGCCTGTCGAACGAGGACGTGGAGCGTTGCAGCGCGCTCGCGCATATTCCGGCCAATCCGGCCTACAGCTCGCTCAATCTCGCGCAGGCCGTGCAGGTGTTGGCGTACGAGTTGCGCACGATGTATCTGTCGGCGGACGACTCGATGGCATCGGCACTTTCCGCGCCCACCGCGCTCCGGCCGAACGCGGCGCAAGCCGAGCCGTTCGGCGCGCGCGCGGCGAGCGACGAGATCGAAAGCATGTTCAGGCATCTGGAGAGCGCGCTCGTAGCGATCGACTTTCTCGATCCGGCCAATCCCAAGAAGCTGATGTCGCGTCTGCGGCGGCTGTTCGCGCGTTCGGGGCTCGAGCGCGAGGAAGTGAACATCGTGCGCGGCATCGCCAAGCACATCCTGCTGAAGGTGAAGCGACCCGGCGACGACCCATCCTGAGCCACGCCTTCGTCCAATGACGACGACCTTGCCGGCAGCGTGGGCTTCCGGCAGGTTTCGCGCAATCGACCTACAATCCTCGAAACGTTCTAACCAAATCTGCCGCCGTGCTATGCGGCAGTCGCGCCGTCATGCGCGACTGCGCGCCAGCGGTCTTTTCTCCCACAACACAGCCCCTGCCATGTTCACGAGACTTCGCGAAGACATCGCCACGATCCGCGAGCGCGATCCCGCCGCCCGCAGCGCATGGGAAGTGCTGACGTGTTATCCGGGCTTGCATGCGCTCGTGCTGCACCGGCTCGCGCACGCGTGCTGGCAGGCGCGGCGCCGCTGGCTCGCGCGCTTCATCTCGCAGATGGCGCGCTTCATGACCGGTATCGAAATCCATCCGGGCGCGACGGTGGGGCGGCGCGTGTTCATCGACCACGGTATGGGTGTGGTGATCGGTGAAACCGCGCAGATCGGCGACGACTGCACGATCTATCAGGGCGTGACGCTTGGTGGCACGTCGCTGACGCGGGGCGCGAAGCGGCACCCCACGCTCGAACGCGGGGTGATCGTCGGTGCGGGTGCGAAGGTGCTCGGCGGCTTCACGATCGGCGCGGACGCGAAGATCGGCTCGAACGCCGTGGTGACCAAGCCGGTGCCCGCACGCGGCACGGCGGTGGGCAATCCGGCGCGGATCATCGTGCCGGCGGCGGCAGCTTCGGTTGCGTCGGTCATGGCGACGGCGGCCACCGACGCCGGCTCAAGCGGTGACGCGTCGCGCGATGCGAAACGTGCGACCCCACGCAGCGAATTCTGCGCGTACGGCATTACGCCGAATGCGGACGACCCGGTGTCGCTGGCGATACACGGGCTGATCGATCATGCCGCCACGCAAGCGAAGCGTATCGATGAAATCGTCGACGCGCTGGAGCGGTTGGGCACGAGCCTCGAAGGTCTGCAAGGTGCGGATGCGGCGCTGCTCGACCTGCGACGTCTGTCAGCCGCGATTGCGGGGAAAGTGGAAGGGGCGGTGGCGGAGCGCTAGTTGATGGCTTTGGGCTGGCGCTTTGAGCGCTGGCCCGTTCGAGGGACCGCGTCAATCCGAAGGGCTAACCACGCAAGTTCGACATGATGGTTTCACGCAAGAGGGCATCACGCAGGCACGAGTCGGGCAAGCCAGTTTGATGCAATCGATCTTCACGCGCGGGTAGCTTCACGCCGATCGGCTTCAGACGACAAGTCAGGCATCGCACAACACAGTCTCGAGCAAGCGAGGCTCGAAGCAACAGAACCCTGAAGCAAAAGAAGCCGCACCAAAACCAGTCTCAATCCAGCGGCAACGCCCGAATCCCATCCGCATCAATCCGCAGATACCCGCCGCGGCGCGTGCCGTGATCGAGATCCCAATCAGGCAGCACCCAGCGCGTGCCGCCCGGCTCGCGATGCCGCGCAGGCAGATGCGTGTGTCCGTGAATGATCGTCGCGGTCTTCGACGCCTTGAACAATGCGGCTACGGCTTTTGGCGTCACGTTGTACTTCATCGATACCGGCCGCGCGCGGCCATATTCGCTTTTCGAGCGCATGTTCTCGGCGAGCTTCTGCCGCCAGCGAAACGGCCAGGCGAGAAACAGCATCTGCGCGAAACGATTGCGCGCAAAATGCCGGAAGAACTGGTAACCATGGTCCGCGCTGCACAGCCCGTCGCCGTGCGCGAGCGCGACGCGTGTGCCGAAAGCGGTGATCACGAACGGGTCGGGCAGCCAGATTGCGCCGGCCGCTTTCATGAAGCGCTTGCCGAGCAGAAAGTCGCGGTTGCCGTGCATCAGGTAGAGCGCGATGCCGCGCTCCGACAGCGTATGCAGCAGCGCGGCCATGCGTGCGACGAACGGCTCGGCCAGCATGTCGTCGCCGACCCAGTACTCGAACAGATCGCCGAGAATGAACACCGAGTCCGCCTGCTCGGCGGTGACGCGAATGAAATGTTCGAACGCGGCGACCGTGTGCGGAATCGCCTCGCTCAAATGAATGTCAGAGAGGAAAAAAAACGGGCGTGCGGCGTGCGGGCGTTTGCCCTCGCCAGGCACGCCCGCGGCGACGCTTCGCAGCGGCGTTTCTTGCAGCATTGAAGGTGCCTGATTCCAGTTCGAACGAATCGACGCTCAGTCGACGATCACAGCCTTTTCGATCACGACGTCGTCGGCCGGCACGTCCTGATGAAAACCCTTCGAACCCGTCTTGACCTTCTTGATCTTCTCGACCACGTCCATGCCTTCGACCACCTTGCCGAACACCGCGTAGCCCCAGCCCTGCGGCGTCGGCGACGAGTGGTTCAGGAAGTCGTTGTCGTTCACGTTGATGAAGAATTGCGCGGTCGCCGAATGCGGGTCGTTGGTACGCGCCATCGCGACCGAGCCGTTGACGTTCTTCAGGCCGTTGTTCGCTTCGTTGTTGATCGGCTCGGCCGTCGGCTTCTGCTTCATGCCGGGTTCGAAGCCGCCGCCCTGGATCATGAAGCCGTCGATCACGCGGTGGAACACCGTGTTGTCGTAGTGTCCGGCCTTCACGTAGTTGAGGAAGTTTTCAACCGACTTCGGCGCCTTTTCGGCGTTCAATTCGAGTTTGATGACGCCGTGGTTCGTATGCAGTTCAACCATGATGGAATCCTTTGATGAACGGGGTGGGTAAGAGGCGCGGCGAGTCGTGATGGGTTGACGACGGACCGCGCCGGGGCGTGGATTGTGCACTAGCGCGTAGGCAGCCGCGCGTTCAGGTGCGTATTGGGTTGTGCTCGCGTTCGCTTACTTGCCGACCACCGTGGCGGACTGGATCACGACCGGCGTTTTCGGCACGTTGCTCATCGGGCCGCGCGTGGTGGTGGGCGTGGCTTCGATCTTCTTCACGACGTCCATGCCGCTCGTGACCTTGCCGAACACCGCGTAGCCGCTGCCGTCCGGATTCGGATAGTCGAGATTGGCGTTGTCCACCGTGTTGATGAAGAACTGCGCGGTGGCCGAATTAGGATCGCTGGTGCGCGCCATCGCGAGCGTGCCGGCCTGGTTCTTCAGACCGTTGCGGCTCTCGAGCGGAATCGGCGCGCGCGTGGGCTTCTCCGCGAAGCTCTGCGTGTAGCCGCCGCCCTGGATCATGAAGCCAGGAATCACGCGATGGAAGATCGTGCCGCTGTACTGGCCGGACTTCACGTAGTCGAGAAAGTTAGCGACCGTCTTCGGCGCCTTCTCGGGATACAACTCGACGCGGATGTCGCCTTCCGATGTCTTGAGCAGGACGGACGGATGCGCGGCTTGCGAACCGGACTGGGCAAAAGCGGGTGCGTTTGCGATCAGGGCGGCGCTGCCGAGCGCCAACATCAACCATTTCATGAAGATCCTCGGGATTGGAAAAACTTGTGCCTCAATTTGCTGTTGAAAGCGCGGGTTGCCGATGACGCACCGGCGTTATCGCGACGGCGCCATGTAAGGCGGCATCGCGAGCGAGCCGTTCGCGCCGCCGAACTGGAAGCTCGGTGTTTGCGTCATGTTCGAGGTGTCGCCATTCGTGGGGTTCTCGAGCGGCACCACGGCCTGCTTCGGCCGCGCAGGGGTCTTGGGCGGCGAGACGATCTTCTGGATGTCCGCGAGACGCTGCGTGGTCGTGGCGCTGGCCTTGCCGAGATTTTGCGCGCGACGGTAGGCTTCGTTAGCCATGCGCAGATACAGGTCGCCAAGATTTTCGTACGCGAGGCCGTAGCCCGGATTGACCTTGGTCGCCGTCTCGAGCGCGGCGCGCGCTTCGGCGAAATTGCCCTGTTTCGCGTAAAGCGCAGCCAGGTTGTTGTACGGCTCGGGCAATTCAGGGTAGGTCTGCGTGAGTTCGGTGAAGGCGGCGATCGCTTCGTCGTCGCGATTCAGGTGGGCGAGCACCGTGGCGCGCTTGAACTTTGCCTGGGCGTCGCGCGGATTCGACGCGATATGCGCGTCGAGTTGCGCAAGCGACGCTTGCCAGTTTTTCTGCGCGATCGATGCGTCGACGTCCGGCGTGTTGTCGCGCACCGCGGGGCCTTGCGGCATGACGGCGGCCTTCTGCGCATAGACCGCCGCAGCCGGCAGCACCGCAAGGGCGGCAGCGACGGTGACGCGCAAGGTGAGGGCGCGCGTCGCATCATGGGCAACACCGCGGGCGAGGCCGCGCGTGAGCCCACTGAACGCCGTCGCGGCGAGGGTCGCAACGCTGCGCGCGCGGCCGCTGGAAGGTTTCATAGGCTTGGGTCTGGATGTTATACTCCGACCCATTCTAACAAAAGGTCTGCGCGTTCCGTCGAACCGCCGACTGTCTTTTCGCCACTCGTGGTCGTCTCCGCCTTGATCGCAGCCTGACCGCCGCACCAGCTGCACCGGTTTTGCTGCATGCGACGCACCGCCGTCCTGTTCGCGGGGCGCGGCGCGCTTGAACCACAATGCGGACTTCTTTCGGCCCACGCACCGTTCTCTATGGAATCACTGCGCATCTACAACACGCTCGCGCGTGACAAGCAAACTTTCGTCCCGATGCGAGAAGGCGTCGTGCGGATGTACGTCTGCGGGATGACCGTGTACGACTATAGTCACGTCGGTCATGCGCGGGTGATGGTCGTGTTCGACATCGTGCAGCGCTGGCTGCGCACGCTCGGCTACGACGTGACCTACGTGCGCAACATCACGGATATCGACGACAAGATCATCCGCCGCGCCGTCGAGAACGGGGAGACGATCAAGTCGCTGACCGACCGCTTCATCGCCGCGTTGCATGAAGACGCGGACGCGCTCGGCATCCAGCGTCCGGACATCGAGCCGCGCGCCACCGACTTCATTCCTCAGATGCTCGGCATGATCGAGACGCTCGAGGCGAACGGCTATGCGTACCAGGCAAGCGACGGCGATGTCAACTACGCGGTGCGCAAGTTCGCGGGCTACGGCAAGCTGTCGGGCAAGTCGCTAGAAGATCTGCGCGCGGGCGAACGCGTCGCGGCCAACGACGCGAAGCAGGACCCGCTCGACTTCGTGTTGTGGAAGCAGGCGAAGCCAGACGAGCCCGCCGACACCGGCTGGGATTCGAAGTACGGGCGCGGTCGTCCTGGCTGGCATATCGAATGCTCGGCGATGGGTTGCACGCTGCTCGGCGACCAGTTCGACATTCATGGCGGCGGCCAGGACCTGCAGTTTCCGCACCACGAAAACGAAATTGCCCAAAGTGAAGCCGCTACCGGTCAAACGTTCGTCAATTACTGGATGCACAACGGCTACGTACAGATCGACAATGAGAAGATGTCGAAGTCGTTGAACAATTTTTTTACGATTCGCGAAGTGCTGGCGCAGTACGATGCAGAGGTCGTGCGCTTTTTCATTGCACGCGCACACTACCGGTCGCCGTTGAACTACAGCGACGTGCATATCGACGACGCTCGCAACGCACTCGCGCGTTTGTACACCGCGCTGAAGGACGTCGCGCCGGACGACGCGGAACTCGACTGGAACGAGGCGCATGCGCAGCGTTTCCAGGCGGCCATGAACGATGACTTCAACACGCCGGTTGCAGTGTCGGTGTTGTTCGAGTTGGCAACTGAAGTGAACCGCACGCGCGATCCCGCGCTGGCCCGTCAATTGCGCTCGCTCGGCGCGGTGATCGGACTGCTCGGCCGCGAGCCGCGTGCATATCTGCAGCAGGCCGCGGGTCGCGCGGAAGGCGCGCTCGAGCCCGCCGCGATCGAAGCGAAGATCGCCGCGCGCGTGGCCGCCAAGCAGGCGAAGGACTATGCGGCAGCAGACCGGATCCGGGCCGAATTGCTCGAGGCCGGCGTTGCACTTGAAGACAAACCCGGCGGGTTGACCGAGTGGCGGCGCGTGTGAGCGCACCTCGTACTTCCCTTTGATCGACTCGCCAGGCAGGAGGCAGGATGGCAACGGCCACGAAGACGCCGGCTAAACGAGCCACGTCTCAAACAAGCGCGGCAGCCGCGGCAAAGTCGACACGCACGTCGGCTCGCGCGGGCAGCGGCACGGTAAAGAAAGCATCGTCGAAAGCAGCAGGGGTGATCGCGAAGACCGGGGCGGCGGGGCCGGCGAAAAAGGCCGTAGTCAAACGCGCGCTCAATGGTGCGTCCGCGCATGCGTCTATTGCGAAGCGCGCGAAGGCCTCGCGTACGAAAGGCAATGGCGCGTTGCCGGCCGACCTGGCAGGCGACGTGCAGGAACTCGCACGCGATGCCAATGCGGGTGAAGTCGTGCGCAAGACACGCGCGTCGGCGAGCGCCGGCGGCGAAGCGGCGAGCGCGAGCGAAGTCGCGGTGCCGGTGCAGATCGGCGGCCTCACGCCTGAAGTCATGCGTCCCGCGTATTGGGACAAGGCCTGTGCTGACCTCGTCAAGCGCGACCGCATTCTGAAGAAACTGATTCCGAAATTCGGCCCGGTGCATTTGTTAAGCCGTGGCGATCCGTTCGTCACGCTCGCGCGCTCGGTGGTCGGGCAACAGATTTCGGTCGCGTCCGCGCAGGCGGTGTGGGCGAAGGTCGAGGCCGCGTGTCCGAAGCTGGTGCCGCAGCAGTTCATCAAGCTCGGTCAGGAGAAGCTGACCGGGTGCGGCCTGTCCAAACGCAAGGCCGAATACGTGCTCGATCTTGCGCAGCACTTCGTGTCGGGTGCGTTGCACGTCGGCAAGTGGACGTCGATGGAAGACGAGGCGGTGATCGCCGAGCTCACGCAGATTCGCGGCATCGGCCGCTGGACCGCGGAGATGTTCCTCATCTTCAATCTGTCGCGGCCCGATGTGCTGCCCCTCGACGACCTCGGGCTGATCCGCGCGATCAGCGTGAACTATTTCAGCGGCGAACCGGTCACGCGCAGCGAAGCGCGCGAGGTCGCCGCGAACTGGGAGCCGTGGCGCACCGTCGCCACCTGGTACATGTGGCGTAGTCTCGATCCGTTGCCGGTCGACTACTGAAAAAGAAGAAACGAGGCCGTTTCGAAAAACTATGGATTGCCAATGTCCGATAGTTGAGAAATGGTTTTGACATTGGCGCGCGCGGTTAGAATACGCGCTGCCGGTAAGTCCAAGGATTACAACCAATGAAGACCACCTTTCTGGATTTCGAACAGCCGATCGCTGAACTCGAAGCGAAGATCGAAGAATTGCGCTTCGTACAGGACGACTCGGCCGTCGATATTTCGGAAGAAATCGAGCGGCTGTCCAAGAAGAGTCAACAGCTCACCAAAGATCTGTACGCGAACCTGACGCCGTGGCAGGTTTCGCAAATTGCCCGTCATCCGCAGCGCCCGTACACGTTCGACTACGTGAACGAGCTGTTCACCGATTTCCACGAACTGCACGGCGACCGCAACTATGCGGACGACCTGTCGATCGTCGGCGGCCTCGCGCGTTTCAATGGCCAGGCCTGCATGGTCATCGGTCATCAGAAGGGCCGCGACACGAAGGAGCGCGCGCTGCGCAACTTCGGCATGCCGCGTCCGGAAGGCTATCGCAAGGCCGAGCGCCTGATGCGTCTCGCCGAAAAATTCAGCCTGCCGATCTTCACGTTCATCGACACGCCGGGCGCGTATCCGGGCATCGGCGCGGAAGAGCGCGGCCAGTCCGAAGCGATCGGCCGGAATCTGTATGTGATGGCCGAGCTGAAGACGCCGCTGATCGCAACGATCATCGGTGAGGGCGGTTCGGGCGGCGCGCTCGCGATCGCTGTCGGCGATAGCGTGCTGATGCTGCAGTTCTCGACCTACTCGGTGATTTCCCCTGAAGGTTGTGCGTCGATTCTGTGGAAGAGCGCCGCGAAAGCGCCGGAAGCCGCAGAAGCGCTCGGGCTGACCGCGCATCGTCTGAAGGCGCTCGGGCTGATCGACAAGATCGTCAACGAGCCGCTCGGCGGCGCGCATCGCGATCCGAAGGGCATGGCCGCGATGCTGCGCCGTGCGCTCGCCGATTCGCTGCGCCAGTTCCAGGGCATGAGCATCAACGACCTGCGCCAACGCCGTTTCGAACGGTTGATGTCGTACGGCAAGTTCAAGGAAACGACGCCGGGTGCGTAAGCCCGCGCGCGTTCTCTTTCGTCCTTCGGCGCTTAACGCGCTAGCGACGTGACCACCCCCGCCGAAACACCTGCCGACCGCCTCGTCATCGAGGCGGTCGGCTTGGCGTTGTCCGCGCTTCCCGCGAACGCGCGCATGGCGGTGGCGTTCAGCGGCGGCGTCGATTCGACTGTGCTGCTCGATGCCGCGGTGCGTGTCGCGGGCGCATCGCGTTGTGTCGCGCTGCATGTGCATCACGGGTTGAGTCCTCATGCCGATGCGTGGCTCGCACATTGTCAGGCGTTTGCGCAGGAGCGCGGGGTCGAATTCGACGCGCGGCGCGTCGAGGTGTCGCGTGCCACCGGCGTGAGTGTCGAGGCGGCGGCGCGCGATGCGCGTTATCGCGCGTTGGACACGATGTGCGCGGCGCGCGGCGTGCAGACACTATGGCTCGCGCAACACGCGGACGACCAGGCGGAAACCGTGCTGCTGCAATTGCTGCGTGGCGCCGGTCTCGCGGGTCTTGCGGCGATGGCGCCCGCGTTTCTCGCGGCGGGGGCGTGCGCGACGCGCGTGCGGCCCTTGCTTCACGTGCTGCGCGCGCAACTCGAGCAATACGCGAGCGAGCACGCTTTGCATTGGATCGACGACGAGTCGAACGCGGACACTCGCTACGCTCGCAACGCATTGCGTCACGAGGTGACGCCGGCGCTTGCTGTCCACTTTCCCGGGTTTCGCGACGCGCTCGCACGTACGGCCGCGCATGCGGCATCGGCGCAGCGTTTGCTCGATGTGCTCGCGCGCATCGACATGGATGCGGTAGCCGAGGACGAGGGGCGTGCGCTCTCGCAGAGTGCGCTGCTCGCACTCGACGACGATCGCGCACTCAACCTGCTGCGCTACTGGATGCGCACATTGGGGCTCCTGGCGGCCTCCAGCGCGCGCTTGATCGATGCGCTGCGTCAACTGCGCGAAGTGGGCGCGGCGAGCGACGGGCATCGTCTGCGTGTCGATCATGCGGGGCATGCATTGCGCAGCTATCGCGGCCTCGTCTATTGGGAAGCAGGAGAGAGCAGCGAGCCCGCCGACGAAACCGCGCTCGCCGCTCGCGAGATCAGCGAACTCGCGTGGCAAGGAGAGTCCGTGTGGCATTTGCCGCAATGGCGGGGCACGTTTGTGTTTGCAGCAGTGGATGCTGCAACAGGCGATGCATCGGCCGCCTCGGATGCGAGCGCCGACGCGTCCAATCTCGACTCCATCCCCATCGGCGTGCTGCGACGCGCATTGCTGAGCGCACGATCGCGCAGCGGCGGCGAGCGGATGCGCACGGGCGGGGCGCCCAGCGCACCGAACCGGACCTTGAAGAACCTCTTCCAGGAACGCGGCATTCCCGCGTGGAAGCGCGATGTGCCGCTGCTATACGTCGGCGACGAACTGCTGTTCGTGCCTCTGCTCGGCGTGAACTGCGCGGCGTTGACCGACCCGGCCGACCCCACCGGCGCGCGCATCAGAATCATCTGGCGCGAAGATCTGCTGATCGCCTGACCGGACGGTCGGACTGTCCGATCAGCGAGGCGCCAAATCTCGAAATAGGGCGCAAAGCCGCATGAAACAAGCCTTTGCAGCGCCGATTGCGCGTCTTTCGATGGCCCACGCGGCTTGTCTTTTTGCCCCCGATCGGGTAAGTTTACGTGTTTGCCCGACCCGATTTCGCCGTCGCTTTTGTCGCTATCGCCGGTTTGCGAGCGTGATCCGTCGTTTCCGTTAAGCCATTAGCGATCATTCCCGGGCAAATCCGCGCGTGCTGCACGCGCGCTGCATTTACGCCGCCACACACTCTGCCGTCGCGTTCACAAGACGTTGCGCTCCCTGTGCTTTTGTGCGGTTGTCTCCAGCGCGCCAGCGCGGTTTCTCTTCCAGTTCAGAACGACAATGGCACTCATCGTACATAAATACGGCGGCACCTCGATGGGCTCGGTCGAGCGCATCAAGAACGTCGCCAAGCGCGTCGCGAAATGGCACAAGGCCGGCCACAAGATGGTCGTCGTGCCGTCGGCGATGTCCGGCGAAACCAACCGCTTGCTCGGTCTCGCGAAAGAAATCACGGCTCAACCGAGCGCGCGTGAACTCGACATGATCGCCGCCACGGGCGAGCAGGTCAGCTCGGGACTGCTCGCCATCGCGCTGCAGGAAGCCGGCGTCGACGCGGTCAGCTATGCCGGCTGGCAAGTGCCGGTCAGGACAGACAGCGCGTTCACCAAAGCGCGCATCAGCGAAATCGACGGCGAGCGCGTGCTGCGCGATCTCGACGCGGGTAGGGTAGTGGTGATCACCGGCTTCCAGGGCATCGATCCTGACGGCAACATCACGACGCTCGGCCGCGGCGGTTCGGATACCTCGGCGGTCGCGGTCGCGGCCGCGCTGGAAGCCGATGAGTGCCTGATTTACACGGACGTCGACGGCGTTTACACGACCGATCCGCGCGTGGTCGAAGAAGCGCGCCGGCTCGATCGCGTGACGTTCGAAGAAATGCTGGAAATGGCCAGCCTGGGTTCGAAGGTGCTGCAGATCCGCTCGGTGGAATTCGCCGGCAAATATCAGGTGAAGACGCGCGTGCTGTCGAGCCTGACCGATCCGCTGATGCCGCTCGACGCTGAGATGAAGTCGGGCACCCTGATTACTTTTGAAGAAGACGAGACCATGGAAAAAGCAGTCATCTCGGGCATCGCGTTTCAGCGCGACGAAGCTCGTATCGCCGTGATGGGTGTGCCCGACAAGCCGGGCATCGCGTATCAGATTCTCGGCCCGGTGGCGGACGCGAATATCGACGTCGACATGATCATTCAGAACCAGAGCGTCGAAGGCAAAACGGCGTTCACGTTCACGGTCGGCCGCGGCGATTATCAGCGCGCGATGGACATCCTCACCGGCCAGGTGAAGGGCCACGTGCAGGCGGAGCAGGTGCTGGGCGATCCGAAGGTGTCCAAGGTGTCGGTGGTCGGCGTCGGCATGCGTTCGCACGTCGGCATCGCGAGCACGATGTTCCGCACGCTGTCGGAAGAGGGCATCAACATCCAGATGATTTCGACTTCCGAAATCAAGATTTCGGTGTTGATCGACGAGAAGTACATGGAGCTCGCCGTGCGCGCGCTGCATAAGGCGTTTGATCTGGATCAGGTGTAAATGGCATGAACAACGGGGCGCTTCGAAGCGCCCCGTTTGTTTTGCGTGGCCAATGTGAACTAATTGCGTCGGCAATGACAAAGCTGGCACAAAAAGTGTTCTTCAGACATTGACCTTCGCGGTTCGGCCCGCTATTATCTTGGCTTCGTCGCACTGACTCCCTGTGCGACAGAAAGTTTGGGAGACGTGGCCGAGAGGTCGAAGGCACTCCCCTGCTAAGGGAGCATCTGGGCCAAAACCTGGATCGAGGGTTCGAATCCCTCCGTCTCCGCCAGCAGTGGCGGCAAACCCCGCAGAGTCTCGGCTCTGCGGGGTTTTGTTTTTTTGGCTACAAACCTGACGGGCGTGTCGTTGTCTCCTGCATAGTTTGGCTAGCGGTCGGTCACACGATGATGGGGCCGGGCGGGCCGCGCCATCAAAAGGCGTGCCGCAATCCCACCATCGCGACAAACTGCGAAGGCCCTGACGACGGCGTCGTATTCTGCGAGTCTCCGACTACCGCCACCGCATCTGCAATGCTCGTTGCTCCGCTGCCCGTTGTGATCAACGCTTTGCCGCGCGCATGCTGATAGGCCTGCAGCGCATACAACGTCGTGCGCGCGGAGAGGTTGTATGTCTGCTCCAGCGAAATCTGCTGATAGCGCGCAGCATCGTCGATGCCATTCGCCCTGCTCGCCTGCGTATAGCTGTAGCCGGCGCCGACAGTTACGCTCGGCGTGATCCGGTAGGTCGAGACCGCGCCATACGTGTTGAATACGGCTTTGCTCGAAAACAGCGAACCATTGCCGGGCGCGTATTGCACGTTCGAATAGTTGATACCGATCGTCAGGTCCTGAAGGCTATAGCGCGCGGCCGTGGCGAACAGCTGTGCGCTGCGCGCCGTCGAATAGCCGTTGTTCACCGGCGAATTGATGGCAAAGCTGCCGAGCGCCGCGCTCGTCGCGATGTCTTTCAGCTTCACGTAGCCCGCCGCGATCGCAAACGGCTTGTAGTCGTAGCGAAACGCCGCGCTGAAATGACTGCCGTTGGCGATGCTGCCCGGCACGCCGCCCAGCCCGTACTGCGCGCTCATCTGCAAACCGGCCAGGGTCGGCGAAAGATAGGTTACCGAATTATTGAAGCGCAACGTGGTGTCGAGTGCGTCGATATCTCCGGGATGCGCGCCGGTCGCGCCCGTGAGCACGCCCGTCGGCCCGAGTGCGCCGACCATCTGAAAGTAGGGCGTATATTGACGGCCGAGCGTCACCGTGCCGTAGCGGTCATCGGTGAGCCCGACGTAGGCCTGCCGATTGAACAGATAGCCCGCGCTGCTTTGCGCACCGGTCAGCGAGTTAAAGCCGCTTTCGAGCCTGAAGATCGCCTTCGTGCCGCCGCCGATGTCTTCCGCGCCGAGCAGGCCGAACTTGCTGGCCTGGAGGTTGCCCTGGCTCATGTAAAAGTTGGCGTGCCCATGCTGGTTGCTGACATAGGTGAACGCGTTGTCGACGACGCCGTACAACGTGACGCTGCTTTGCGCCGAAGCGGCGCTCGACAGCGCCGCGCCCGCCAACGGCAGGCAGGAGAGGACAAACGCGCGTGATCGCGCGCGCTTTGAAGCGTTCATGGCTGCGGGTCTCCGGATCGAATGAGCGACCTGATCGGTCAGGCCGCTGTTGACTGGTGTTTAGTGCGCGAGGGAAATCGTCAGGCAGCGCCAGCCGCCGGACAGGTGGTCGGCCGCGAGCGCGCCGCCGGTGCAGACGATTGTGCGCACTTCGTGTCGCGGCACCAAGATGCTCACTTGTGTTTGCGGCTGCGGCATCCAGCCTTCGCGCTCGACCGAGATGCGTAGCGTGTGCGCATCGCCCGTTAGCACGACGTTCCAGCGGCCTTGTGCGCCGGTGCGCCAGGCTTCGCTTTCGCCGTCGTCTTCGACGCAGCCGCCACGCGTGATGCCGGCGCCGGCGTGCGGCACCACGAGGAATGCGCGCTCGTCGGCGGGACGGCCGAAGTGCTGCTCGGCGATGTTCAACGGCACCACGCTGCCTTCGCGCAGCAGGAACACGGGCTGCTCGAACGGCGCGGGCAGCGTCACCGTCTGGCCGCCGTCAAACGCTTCACCGCTCCAGTACGACACCCAGCTCGTGCCCAAGGGCAGATACACATCGCGCGTGGACTGGCCCGGCTCGACCACCGGCGCGACCAGCATCGACGAGCCGAGCATCATGTCGTCGCCGTCGACGAGGCAGCGCGGGTCGTGCGGAAACTCCGCGAACATGGGCCGCAACACCGGCTCGTATGCGCAATGCGATTGCCAGAGCAGTTCGTACAGGTAAGGAATGAGCCGGTAGCGCAGCTTGATCAGCCCGGCTACCAGTTGCGTGACTTCGGGATGCATCCAGGGTTCGTTGACGGTGCCGTCGTCGTTCCACGAGTGAATGCTAAAGCGCGGCAGGAAGATGCCGAAGGCCACCCAGCGCGCGAACAACTCCGGACCCGGTGCCGGACCCGAGAAGCCGCCGATGTCGTGTCCGCTGTTCGACACGCCCGACATCGCGAGCCCGAGGCCCATTTTCAGGTTGAATCGCAGTGTTTCCCATGACGTGTAGTTGTCGCCGGACCAAGTCTGCACGTAGCGGTGCATGCCGACGCCGCCCGAGCGCGACACGAGAAACGGCCGCCGCTCGGGCGCGTAC
Source organism: Paraburkholderia panacisoli (assembly GCF_008369935.1). GTDB lineage: Bacteria > Pseudomonadota > Gammaproteobacteria > Burkholderiales > Burkholderiaceae > Paraburkholderia > Paraburkholderia panacisoli. Next base: position 404,152 of record NZ_VTUZ01000001.1, read on the forward strand.
TCGCGTTGCGCGTCGTGAGACGCGCGCATCATCAACTGCGTTTGCAACACCTTCGCCTGGTGTGCCGGATACCCGTTGCCGAAGCCGTGAGCGAGCGCGTGCGGCGACCAGATCTCGAATTCGTTGTTGTCGTTCCACGTCGCCGCGACGCCGTGCTTCAGCAGGCTGTCTTTCACGCGCGCCTTCCACCAGTCGATGGTGTGCGGATTCGTAAAATCCAGATAGGCGCCGACTTCGTCCCAGTACTGCACCCACGCCGGATCGCCGTCGCACGCGCGGATCAGGAGGCCGGCCCGGGCGACTTCTTCGAACGCAGGATGATCCTGCAGCAGGCACGGTTTGATGTTCGCGCACAGCCGCACGCCGTCTGCGAGATAGCTCTGCACGAAGCCGTCGATATCGGGAAATTTCTCGTGATTCCAGTTGAATACATAACGCTTCGGACCGATCGACGTGTAACCCGAAGACAGATGGAACGAGTCGCATAGCACGTCGTGCTCGCGGCATCGTTCGATGAATTCGCCCATCCGCTGCTGCGCATCGGGCGCATCGGTGTAGCTCATCGTCGAGCCAGAGTAGCCCAGCCCCCATTTGGGCATCCAGGCGGGCCGTCCGGTCAGCCACGTGAAACGGCGCACCGCATGCAGCGGAGTGCCCGCCGATGCGATGAAGTAATAGTCGAGATCGCCATGCCCGGCGACGAAATGCCGGTAGCGGCCATGATAGTTGTCAAGCTCGCGGCCCATGTCGAAGCGGCAATCGGCGAGCGTGTCGTAGAACAGGCCGAAGCCCGTCGACGTGTGCGGCTGCCAGGTGACGTAGAACGGAATGTGTTTGTAGAGCGGGTCCGTGGTGCGCGCGCTGTAGCCCATGGCGTCGATAGTGCGCATGTCGTAGCTCTGATCCGCGCGATCGAGCAAACCGGCACGCTCGCCCAAGCCGACATACATTTCGCCCTCGCGGCGCTCGATGTAGTGATACACGCGCTCGTCCCACCAGCCGAAGTTATACGCTTGCGTCCTGCGGTCGTTCATCACGCGGTGCCAGGCGTCGTCGTGCAGGATGTCCCACGCGCACAGGCCGCCGTCGAGCGTGACCGTCAAGCGCACGCGCGCGGTTTCGACCACCACGTGCCCGGCATCTCCCGATACCGCGAACGGCGGCGGCGTGAAGCCGCTCATGTCGCGCCGGTCGCGCCCTTCAAGCGCCACGTCGTCGGCGCCGGGCGCGATGGCCCAGCTTCGTGGACCGTGTATCTCACCGTCCGGCAGCACGAGCACGCGGATGATGTCTTCTGCGAGAACGAATAGTTCGATGCGGCAGTTCGCCTGCGCGCTCAGAACGAGATGGTTGCCGACATGGGACGACAACGAAAAACGCGGCGGTTGTTTCAGGTTCGTCAGTGAACGCATGATGGGTCTTCCGGTAAGGTCACGCGGTGGTGCCGGTATTGCTGCGCACGGGGTGCGGCTGTGCGTCGCGGGAGGCGCCGCGCATCAGAACGATTAGCAGCGTCGCGCCGATGAGATCGAAAGCGCCGAGCGCGCCGAACAGCGGCGTGTATCCGATCGAATCGGCCAGCGCGCCGACCAGCAGCGAAAAGCCCAGCCCGCCGATCCACGCAGCCATGCCCGCAAAGCCGGCGACGGTACCGACCTCGCTCGGGTCGAATACGTCAGCGGCCAATGTGTTCACGAGCGCCGAAATCATCTGATGCGCGAAGCCGCCTACGCAAAAGAGCGCGATGGCCTGATACGGCGACGCGACGAGGCCGATGGATGCCGGCCCGAGCATCATCAACGCGCCGAGCACGACCCCCGCGATGCGTGAGCGGATCAGCGGCATGCGCAGGTGTTTCATCAGGAACGGCGACAGATAGCCCCCGAACAGGCCGCCCAGGTCGGCGGCGAGAAAGGGCAGCCACGCGAACAGCGCGATCTGCTTCAGATCCATGTGACGCTGGGTGGCGAGGTAAAGCGGAATCCAGAAACTGAAGGTTTGCCACGCGGGCTCGGCGAAAAAGCGCGCTTGCGCAATTGCCCAGAAGCGGCGCGTGCTCAATACCTCGCGAACGCTGCGACGACGCGGCGCGGCCGGCGCTTGTCCGCGGCTGATGGTGTCGCGCTCGGCTTCGCTGATGCGCGTGTGATCGGCCGGCGAGCGGTACAGCAGATACCAGGCGGCCGCCCAGAAGAAGCCGAGCGCGCCGGTCACGGCAAAGGCGCTTTGCCAGCCGTAGCGCAGCGACAGGAAGACGACGAGAGGCGGCGCGAGCAGCGAACCGAGCGACGTGCCCGCATTGAAATAGCCGACCGCCACGGATTTCTCGCGATCGGGAAACCATTCGGCCACGACTTTCATGCCCGCCGGAATGGCGACGGCCTCGCTCAGGCCCATCAACCCGCGCAAGGCCGCGAGCGAGAGCCAGCCGCCCGCCAGCCCGTGGAAGACGCCCGTGAACGACCACAGGCAGGCGAACAGCGCGAAGCCAAGCCGCAGGCCGATCAGGTCGATGATCAGGCCGCACACCGGCTGCATCACGGTGTAGCCAATCTGGAAGGCGCCCACGACATACGAATACTGCCGGGTGCTCATGTGGAGCAGCTTCATCAACTCGGGCGCCATCACCCCGAGCGAGTTGCGCGACAGATAGTTGACGATCGTCCCTGCACATACGAGCGCGATGATCCACCAGCGCAAGCCAACGATTGTTTTCAAATCAGTCTCCGTTGCCCATGATCTGCCGGTTGGTTGCTCTGAAGGCGGCAATGCGCGAATTCGAACATTGTTTGGGTTTCAATTGAGGTCATCGTATCACTTGATGATCCTCTGGGCACCAGGGAAAACCATGTTTCTCTATGGCAATTCCCTTGTTTTATGGGATAAGACCGATGGCTTGCTCGCTAAGGCGAAACGGTGATCTGATGACGTAAGAGTCATATTTTTTGAATTTAATGTTCTTTCGAACATTCGATGTTCGTTTGTAGCGAGACGCGGGAGGACCTCCCGGCGTCGGTCGGGAAGGGGCGGGGTCGAGCGAAAGAGGGGCGATGCCGCCACGATTGGCGGCTCGCCGAGGGCAGGAAGGCGCAGCGGCTGAGTCGTACATGCGCGGTGAAAGTGTTCACGCCGGCCGAGCGGGCAATGCGCGCACGGGGGCAGATCCGCGGGCGGCGGCCTCCGTTACGATCGCGCTACTTTTTCACCGGGCCCTTGTCGAATGTAACCAGAAGTAACCCGTCGACGGACCGCGCGATGTTATGCATCAGTTATTACAAACTTGAAATACGCGGAAGGACGCGTTGCGCTATATTCCGGCCAACAACAGATTCTTCCAAAGGGTGATCAATGAAGTCCGCTCGTCTTGTTCCGCTTCTGATCGGGGTTCTGACGTTGGGTGCATCGGGTGCTGCAATGGCCGGTGGGTTGAACGTCGGCGTCAATATCGGCATTCCCGCACCGGTCTACGTTGTGCCGGCTCCGGTGTACGCACCGCCGCCGCCTCCGCCGCCGCCCGTCGTCTATCAGCCGGCGCCCGTGTACTACGGTGGTCCGGCGATCGTGGTCGGCTGGCATGGCGACCGCTACTGGGACGGCCGTCGCTACTGGGCGCGTGACGACTGGTATCGCCATCATCCTCCGGGCCGTGGCAATTACGCTCACGATCACTACGACAATCATCGCGGCTGGCACTAAGCCATACAGCGAGCGATGCGGCGCGATCAGGTACGCGTCGCAGATTGAAAAAACCGCCCGAGAGGGCGGTTTTTTTATGCCTGCTGCACACGCGGCTCGCGATCGCAGTGACACGGTGGTCCAGCGCGCGCATTTATCGGCAGCGCGGTCATCATGCAGAATCAGGCAGCCTCAGGCCCGCGCGTCCACCATTCACTCCGCCACAGCCGCCATCCCGCCGACCACCGCATTAAAGCCGCTATCGACGTGCACGATCTCCGCCGTCACGCCGGCCGCCAGATCCGACAGCAAAAAGGCCGCGGTATTGCCGACCTGCTCGATGGTCACATTGCGCCTGAGCGGCGCGTTCTGTTCGACGAACTCGAGAATCTTGCCGAAGCCTTTGATGCCGCTCGCGGCCAGTGTCTTGATCGGCCCCGCCGAAATGCCGTTCACGCGCACGCCCTTTGCGCCGAGCGAAACCGCCAGATAACGCACACTCGCTTCGAGCGAAGCCTTCGCAAGCCCCATCGTGTTGTAGTTCGGAATTGCGCGTTCGGCGCCGAGGTAGCTCAGCGTGAGCAGTGACGCGTCCGGCGTGAACATCGACTGCGCTGCCTTGGCGAGCGCGGGGAAGCTATACGCGGAGATGTCGTGCGCAATGCGGAAGTTTTCGCGCGTCATGCCGTCGAGAAAATCCCCGGCAATCGCCTCGCGCGGTGCAAAGCCGATCGAGTGGACGAGGCCGTCCAGACCGTCCCAGTGTTGCTTGAGTGACGCGAAGAGGGCGTCGATCTGCGCGTCGTCGGCGACATCGCAGGGGAATACCAGGTTGCTGCCGAACTCGGTGGCGAATTCGGTGATGCGATCCTTGAAGCGCTCGCCGACATAGGTGAACGCCAACTCGGCGCCTTCACGCTTGCAGGCCTGCGCGATGCCGTACGCAATCGAACGGTTCGACAACAGGCCGGTTAGCAGGATGCGTTTGCCAGCGAGGAAGCCCATGGAATCTCCTGAACGGTCGCCGCGCCGCGCGCGCGAATGTTGAGCGTTTCGCAGGCGCGGAGTGCGCGGATTAATTGGGTAGAATTCTCTCACATTGCAATTGCCCACTGACCAACAAGGCCCTATGACAACTGGCTCGCGACAGGTTCAAACGCCTCGTGCATTTCGATGCAGCGTGATTCACGGACCTTCGCGCAGTGGTCTCGCAGTGGCGCCGCGCTCGTGGCGCACATGGCGTTCGGTGCGCGCTGTCGCCATGGCTTGCGTGCTCGCCGTCACCGGTTTGCTGGCCGCGCCGCAAGCCCACGCGGCCCATGCAATCGCGCAATACGGCGAGCCGAAATATCCGGCCGGTTTCAAGCACTTCGACTACGTCAACCCGGATGCGCCGAAGGGCGGCACGCTGGTGCTGGCCAATCCGAGCCGTCTCACGAGCTTCGATAAATTCAATCCGTTCACACTGCGCGGCAATACGGCGCCCGGCGTGGACCTGCTGTTCGAGAGCCTGACCGTGGGCAGCAGCGACGAGGTTGCGTCCGCCTACGGGCTGCTCGCCGACGACATCCAGAGCGCGCCTGACGGCTTGTCGGTGACTTTCCACATCAATCCGCGCGCGCGCTTTTCGAATGGCGATCCGGTCACCGCAGACGACGTCAAGTTCTCGCTCGACACGCTGAAAAGCCCGCAGGCCGCGCCGCAATTCGCGTCGATCTTCGGCGAGATCACGCGCGCGGTGGTGGTCGATCCGCAGACGGTGCGTTTCGAGTTTCGCCAGCGCAATCGCGAACTGCCGCTGCTCGCGGGCGGCATGCCGGTGTTCTCGCGCAAGTGGGGGATGAAGCCGGACGGCAGCCGCATTCCGTTCGACCAGCTCGCGTTCGAAAAGCCGATCGGCAGCGGACCTTATCTGATCGAGCACTACGACAACGGCCGCACGATCACGTACCGGCGCGATCCGAATTATTGGGGTGCGCAGTTGCCGGTGCGCGCCGGCATGTACAACTTCGATCGCATCGTCTACAAGCTGTACTCGGATAGCACGGCGCGGCTCGAAGCGTTCAAGGCCGGTGAGTACGATGCGCTCGTCGAGTATGTCGCGCGCAACTGGGTGCGGCGCGACGTCGGCAAGAAGTTCGATAGCGGCGAGCTGATCAAGCGCGAGTTCCCGCAACACAACGGCACCGGCATGCAAGGCTTCATGCTGAATACGCGGCGTCCGTTGTTCCAGGACGTGCGTGTGCGCAAGGCGCTCGATCTCGCGCTCGACTTCCAGTGGCTGGACCGGCAGCTGTTCTACAACCAGTACCGGCGCATCGACAGTTTCTTTGCCAACACGGATTTGCAGGCGAAGGGTTTGCCTTCGCCGGGCGAGCTGGCCTTGCTGGAACCGTTCCGGGCGCAACTCGACCCCGCCGTGTTCGGTCCGCCGCCGAAGCAGCCGGACACCGATGCGCCGGGCTCGCTGCGCGCCAATCTGCTGCAGGCGCGAGCATTGTTGCAGGAGGCCGGCTGGACCTATCGCGACGGCGCGTTGCGTAACGCCAGGGGCGAACCGTTCCAGTTCGAGATCCTCGACGACTCCGGCTCGGGCGGGCAGATGGAGCCGATCGTCGCGACCTACATCCGCAATCTGCAGAAGCTGGGCATTACCGCGACGTTTCGGGTGGCGGACTACGCGGTCTATCAGAAGCGGCTGGACGCGTTCGATTTCGACGTCACGACGATCCGCATGCCGGACGTGCAGGTGCCGGGCTCGGAGCAGATCGAGCGCTTCGGCAGCAAGGCCGCCGATACCAACGGGTCGGACAACATGATCGGGTTGAAGTCGCCGGTGGTCGATGCCGTTCTGAACGCGCTCGTGCACGCGCAGACGCGCGAGCAACTCGTGGACGCGACGCATGCGCTCGACCGGCTGCTGATGCATGGCTACTATGTGGTGCCGCACTGGTACAGCGGCACGCATCGGGTCGCGTTCAAGCGCGGCCTCGCGTGGCCGAAAACGCTGCCGCTGTACTATGGCGCAGAAGGCTGGATCACGTCGATGTGGTGGTACGGGGAGCCGCAGGCATCGCCGCCGGCACAGGCGCAAGCACAGCCGCATTTGGCGCCGAAGCCGTAGCCGGAACCGCCGCCACGCCAACGCGCCATTCATTCACCGTCTTCGCACTTCGCACCGGAACACCGCCCATGTGGAGCTACATCCTCAAACGTCTGTTGCTGATGATCCCGACCCTGCTTGGCGTGCTCACGCTGACCTTCGTCGTGATCCAGTTCGTGCCGGGCGGTCCGGTCGAGCAGATGCAGCACGAGTTGCGCAAGGGCGCGGAGAGCGGCGCGCCGTTCGGTCTGCGCACGCATAGCGGTGTCGACGCACAACAGATCGCGCAACTCAAGCAGCTTTACGGTTTCGACAAACCGCCGCTCGAACGCTACGTGCTGATGCTCAAGCGCTTCTCGACCTTCGACCTTGGGCAGAGCTATTTCCGCCATCAAAGCGTGTGGTCGCTGATCGTGTCAAAGCTGCCGGTGTCGATCAGCATCGGCCTGTGGACCTTCTTCCTCACGTATCTGATATCGGTGCCGCTGGGCATCGCGAAAGCGGTGCGCAACGGCTCGCGCTTCGATATCGCGACGAGCCTCGTGGTGCTGATCGGCTACGCAATTCCAGGCTTCGTGCTGGGGGTGCTGCTGCTCGTGCTGTTCGGCGGCGGCACGTTCCTGCAACTGTTTCCGCTGCGCAACCTCACGTCGGACAACTGGGCGCAGCTGAGTCTGGGCGGCAAGATCGTCGACTATCTATGGCACATCACGTTGCCGATCACCGCTTCGGTGGTGGGCAGTTTCGCGGTCGTCACGATGCTGACGAAAAACGCCTTTCTCGACGAGATCCGCAAGCAATACGTGCTGACCGCGCGCGCGAAAGGTCTGTCGGAAAAGCGCGTGCTGTGGAAGCACGTGTTCCGCAATGCGTTGTTGCCGCTGATCGTCGGCTTTCCGGCGGCGTTCATCGGCGCGTTCTTCACCGGCAGTCTGCTGATCGAGACGCTGTTCTCGCTGGACGGGCTCGGGCTGCTGTCGTATGAGTCGGTGGTGCGGCGCGACTATCCGGTCGTGCTCGGCACGCTGTATCTGTTCACGCTGATCGGCCTCGCGACCAAGCTGATCTCCGATCTCTGCTATGTGTGGGTCGATCCCCGCATCCAATTCGAACAACTGGAGCGCTGATGAATCGAGCCCGTCTTTCCGCCGATGCGGCGGCGCGCGCCGAACCGGTTCGCGCGTTCGTGTCGCCTTCGCCCGCGCGCCGCGTGTGGCAGCGGTTTCGCCAGCAGCGGCTGGGCTACTGGAGCCTGATCGTGTTCGTCGTGGCGTTCGCGGCGAGCCTCGCCGGCCCGCTGTGGTCGAACGACAAGCCGCTGGCGGTGCGCTACGACGGCCACCTGTATTTCCCGCTCTTCAAGACCTACGCGGAGACCACCTTCGGTGGCGATTTCCCGACGCCGGCCGATTATCTCGATCCGTATATCAAGCATCGTTTCGACGCGCCGGGCAACTTCGCGCTCTATCCTCCGAACCGCTACTACTACGACACGCTGAATTACTTCTCGAAGGCGCCGAACCCGGCGCCGCCGTCGCGCGACAACTGGCTCGGCACCGACGACCGCGGCCGAGATCTGTTCGCGCGGCTGCTCTATGGCTTCCGGGTGTCGGTGGAGTTCGGGCTCGTGCTGACGCTGATCGGCACGATACTCGGAATCGCCGCGGGCGCCGTGCAGGGTTATTTCGGAGGACGTATCGATATCGTCGGGCAGCGTCTGATCGAAATCTGGAGCGCGATGCCCGAGCTGTACCTGCTGATCATTTTCTCGTCGATCTTCGAGCCGGGCTTCATTCTGCTGATCGTGCTGCTGTCGCTGTTCGGCTGGATTGGCTTGTCCGATTACGTGCGCGCGGAGTTTCTGCGCAATCGCCATCAGGATTACGTGCGCGCGGCGCGGGCGATGGGGCTGTCGAGCTGGCAGATCATGTGGCGCCACGTGCTGCCCAACAGCTTGACGCCGGTGATCACGTTCCTGCCGTTCCGGATGAGCGGCGCGATTCTCGCGCTGACGAGCCTCGACTTTCTCGGCCTCGGCGTGCCGTCGCCGACCCCGAGCCTGGGTGAACTGCTGGCGCAAGGCAAGGCGAATCTCGACGCCTGGTGGATTTCGTTGTCCACCTTCGGCGTGCTGGTCGCGATGCTGTTGCTGCTGACCTTCATGGGCGACGCGCTGCGCAACGCGCTCGATACCCGCATCTCAGATGCGATGCGCGCCGGAGGCAATCAATGAGCGCCATGGTTCAGAACGACGCGCAGCAGGCGCCGCCGCTGCTGGAACTCGACCATCTGCGCGTGCGCTTCGGCGACACCGTCGCGGTAAGCGACGTCACGCTCGCGATCCAGCGCGGCGAGCGGGTGGCGCTGGTCGGCGAATCGGGCTCGGGCAAGAGCGTGACCGCGCTGTCGATCCTGCGGCTCCTGAGCGATGCGCAGGTGAGCGGCTCGATCCGTTTCGACGGCGCGGATCTGCTCGGCAAAAGCGAACGCGAGATGCGCGGCATGCGCGGCTCGGACATTGCGATGATCTTCCAGGAGCCGATGACCGCGCTCAATCCGCTCTATACGGTCGGCGACCAGATTGCGGAGACCATCGTCGTACACGACGGCGTGTCGGCGGGCGAGGCGCGCAAGCGCGCAGTCGCGCTGTTGGGGCGCACCGGTATCGCCGAACCCGGCAAGCGCGTGAACAGCTACCCGCATCAGCTGTCGGGCGGCCAGCGCCAGCGCGCGATGATCGCGATGGCGCTCGCGTGCCGTCCCAGACTGCTGCTCGCCGACGAGCCGACCACCGCGCTCGACGTGACGATCCGCGCGCAGATCGTCGATCTGCTGCTGGAGTTGCAGCGCGACGAAGCCGAAAAGCGCGGCATGGCTGTGCTGCTGATCACGCACGACCTGAATCTGGTACGCCACTTCGCGCAGCGGATCGCGGTGATGGAGCGGGGCGTGCTGGTCGAGAGCGGGCCGGTCGAGCAGGTGTTCGAGGCGCCGCAGCATCCGTACACGCAGCGCCTGCTGGCGAGCCGGCCGCAGCGTACGGTGGCGCCGGTGCTGCCGATCTCGCCCGTGCTGCTCGAGGCGCGCGGAATCTCGGTGGATTTCAAAACGAAGCTGCCGGGCTTCGGCGGCTGGTTCCGCTCGGGACGGTTTCGCGCGGTCGCCGACGCGAGCGTGTCCGTGCGCCAGGGCGAGACGCTCGGGATCGTCGGCGAATCGGGTTCCGGCAAGTCGACTCTGGCGATGGCGCTGCTCGGTCTGCAACGCACTGCGCACGGCGAGATCGAGTTTCAGGGCAGGGGGCTCGGCAGCTATCGCGGCGCTGAACAGACCGCGTTGCGCTCGAACATGCAGGTCGTCTTTCAGGACCCGTTCAGCTCGCTTTCGCCGCGCCAGACGATCGAGCGGATCGTCGGCGAAGGGCTCGCTCTGCATCGGCCGCAGATGACGCCGCAGGCGCGGCGCGACAAGGTGGTGTCGGTGCTGCGCGAGGTCGGCCTCGACCGCACGGTGCTGTTTCGCTACCCGCATGAATTTTCCGGCGGCCAGCGTCAGCGGATCGCGATTGCGCGCGCGCTGGTGCTCGAGCCACGCGTGCTGATTCTCGACGAACCGACCAGCGCGCTCGACGTGTCCATCCAGCAGCAGGTGTTGAAACTGCTCGCCGGGTTGCAACAGAAGTACAACCTCGGCTTCGTTTTCATCAGTCACGATCTGGCCGTGATCGGGGCGATGGCGCATCGCGTCGCGGTGATGCAAAACGGTTCCATCGTCGAAGCCGGGGAAGTCGAGAAGATTTTTGCGACACCCGCCCACCCTTACACTCGAAAGCTCTTGAAAGCGGCCCTTGACCCTTGATTTTTCAACCCTTTCACCAATTGGGTGCGTATCTCGATTGTATTTTTCTATTTGTTTTGACATGTGAATACTTACTGGCTAGTATCGAGCAAACTTTTTTCCGTAGACCCCTGATTTTTAGGCAAAAACTACCGACCAATGCAGCACAGAAATCTAACCCAGGCTTGCACGCGCGTCGTCGCCGGGATGTTCATTGGCGTCTTGATGGCAGCAGCTCCCGGCGCGTTCGCCGATGAGGTAAGCGGTTTTAATCAGAATGCCTCCTATTCGACCCCCAGCGGGTCGAATTTTTCGTCCATTTCCGGTTCGCAAGCGGCCGCTCCCCAGAGCGACGGCGGCGCCAAATCGTTCCTGTCCGGCATGGCCGGAAAAGCGGGCGACGTGGTGGTCGGCGCGTTGAACATGATCGGCGTGCGCTACCGCTGGGGCGGCAACACGCCTGACTCGGGGCTCGATTGCAGCGGTTTTGTCCGCTACGTGTTCCAGGACACGCTCGGCATGGCATTGCCGCGCCGTGCCGAGGAAATGAGCCGGGTGGGCGAGAAGGTTCGCGTTAGCGACCTGAAGCCGGGCGATCTGGTGTTTTTCAACACGATGCGCCGCACGTTCTCGCATGTTGGCATCTATATCGGCGACAACAAGTTCGTGCATTCGCCCTCCACGGGCAGCACGATCCGCGTCGACGACATGGATAGCGGCTACTGGGAAAAACGCTTCACCGGTGCGCGCCGGGTCGAAGCGTCGTATCAGGAAGGCGAGGATCTGCGCAAGCGCGTGACTGCGACGATCAGCGGCAACAACTGATTCCGGCTGAGTTGGTCGTTTTGCAGCGATAAAAAAGCCTGCTTCGTTCGAAGCAGGCTTTTTCTATTCGGGCGGGTGTTTTGGGGGATGGCGCAGCGCTCGCACGGCTCGGTGGCAGCCTGATGGCGTCGTTGCTGCCCGCGCCGCCCGCCTGCTTGCCCCATGCCCGGTCGCGACGGCAACCGGTGTTCGTCGCCACGCCTTAGGCGGTCGTGCGGCGCGCGGCCAGTTTGTTTTGCAACTCCGGCATCATCTTCGCCACTGCTTCTTCGCCGGCCAGAATCGCCGCGTTGCGCTGCGAGAAGTCGCTGCCGCTCATCGCGGCCAGATTCGGCCGGATCACGACGTCGGCGTACTTGTCGAGTTCATAGGCCTTGATCGTCTGGCCCATGATCGTGAAAGTCTGCATCAGCACGTCGAACGAGCTGGCGGTCAGGCCGCTTTCCGGGCGCTGCGAAATGTCCACCGCGATCACGAATTCCGCCCCCATCTTGCGCGCGAACGATGCCGGCACGGGACTCACCAGGCCGCCGTCGACATATTCATGGCCGCCGATCTTCACCGGCTCGAAAATCGACGGCACGCTGCATGACGCGCGCACCGCGATGCCGGTGTTGCCGCGCTGGAACAGGATCGGCTGACCGGTTTTCAGATCGGTGGCGACCACGCCGAGCGGTTTCGCCATCTTCTCGATCGGGCGGTTGTTGAGCGTCGTGTTCAGGTAGTTCTGCAGCGCGACGCCTTGCAGCAAGCCGCGTGTGCGAAACGGCATCGCCCAGTCGCTGATCGACGCTTCATCCATGGTCAACGCGAGCTTGTTCAGCGCGAAGCCGTTCATCCCCGAGGCGTACAGCGCGGCGACCACCGAACCGGCGCTGGTGCCGGCCACCAGATCGATCCGGATGTTGCGCGCTTCGAGCGCCTTGATCACGCCGATGTGCGCGAAGCCGCGCGCGGCGCCGCCGCCCAGCGCGAGCGCGACGCGCACCGGCCGCTGCGGCTTGTCGAGCGGCGGCGGGTTGACGGCGGGCGCGGCGGCGAGCGGCGCGCTATCGGTCTTGCCGCCGGTCGTGGTGCAGGCGGCCAGTACGGCGGAGGCGGCCGCCAGCGAGAAGTTGCGGCGGGCGAGACGGGGTGACGAGGGTTTCAACGAGTTCTCCAGCAACGGCGCGGGCGACGCAATCGGCGTCGCCGGTCGCCGCGATCAGGCTGATAGTCAGACGGACGGGATTGCCGCAAGGGGCGATTCCGCGCGCCGTGGTCCTATCTCCAACCGCAGCGCGCGCACATCATAAATCAAAGCCCGATGCGCGCGGCAGCCTCGTAATGAAACGTTGCAGAGGAAGTGTTCGGGGGACGTGGCGGGCGACTCCAAAGCGGCCTCAACGCCGCTCGAGCGTGCGTTGCGTCTGGCGTGTGTGCTGCTCAGGCGCGTCTCCGGCACACAGACATAGACCCCCAGGCATAGCCCCCCAGGCATAGCCCCCCAGGCACGCCGCTCCTTGCCATTCGGGCGAGGGCGGCCGAGCGCGTGCGGAAGGTATAATTCCGCTCTCGCATTTAATTCCCTCGTGTCCATGCAACGCTTGTGCGGCATGGGCGCGGTCCGCTGCCGCTTCACGGGCCATGTTCGCCCATGCGCCGGCGCCAGTCTTCCGAGTAACCGCTAATGACCACCTCCGTTCGTACCCGTTTCGCACCGAGTCCCACCGGCTTCATCCACCTCGGCAACATTCGCTCCGCGCTCTATCCGTGGGCGTTCGCGCGCAAGATGAAAGGGACCTTCGTGCTGCGGATCGAGGACACCGACGTCGAGCGCTCCACCAGCGAATCCGTCGACGCCATTCTCGAAGGCATGGCGTGGCTCGGCCTCGATTTCGACGAAGGCCCGTTCTACCAGATGCAGCGCATGGACCGTTACCGCGAAGTGCTCAAGCAGATGCAGGACGCGGGGCTCGTCTACCCGTGCTACATGTCGACGGAAGAGCTGGACGCGCTGCGCGAGCGGCAACGCGAAGCCGGCGAAAAGCCGCGCTACGACGGCACGTGGCGTCCGGAGCCGGGCAAGGTTCTGCCGCAGCCGCCGGAAGGCGTGCAGCCGGTGCTGCGCTTCCGTAATCCGCTGACCGGCGTGGTCGCATGGGACGACGCCGTGAAGGGCCGCATCGAGATCTCGAACGAAGAACTCGACGACCTCGTGATCGCGCGCCCGGACGGTACGCCGACGTACAACTTCTGCGTGGTGGTCGACGATCTGGACATGCGCATCACGCACGTGATCCGCGGCGACGATCACGTGAACAACACGCCGCGGCAGATCAACATCCTGCGCGCGCTCGGCGGCGAAACGCCGGTGTACGCGCACTTGCCGACCGTGCTGAACGAGCAGGGCGAGAAGATGAGCAAGCGCCACGGCGCGATGAGCGTGGTCGGCTATCGCGACGCCGGATTCCTGCCGGAAGCGGTGGTCAACTACCTGGCGCGTCTGGGTTGGTCGCATGGCGACGCGGAAGTGTTTTCGCGCGAGCAGTTCGTCGAATGGTTCGACCTGGAGCACCTGGGCAAGTCGCCGGCTCAGTACGACCATGACAAGCTGAACTGGCTGAACGCGCACTACATCAAGGAAGCGGATAACGCGCGCCTCGCCGGGCTCGCCAAGCCGTTCTTCGCCGGCCTGGGTATCGACGAAGCAGCGCTTGCGCAGGGCGCGGATCTGACGGCAGTGGTGGGCCTGCTGAAGGACCGTGCGTCGACCGTGAAGGAGATCGCCGAAAACGCCGCGATGTTCTATCGCACGCCGGCGCCCGACGCCGAATCGCTGGCGCAGCACGTGACCGACACGGTGCGTCCGGCGCTAGCCGACCTGGCAGCCGCGCTGAAGACCGTCGAATGGACCAAGGAAGCGATCGCCGCCGCGCTGAAGGCGACGCTCGGCGCGCACAAGCTGAAGATGCCGCAGCTGGCGATGCCGGTTCGTCTGCTGGTGGCGGGCACGACGCATACGCCGTCGATCGACAGCGTGCTGATGCTGTTCGGGCGCGACGCGGTGGTGAGCCGCATTGAAAAAGCGCTGGGCTGATGGGGAGCGTTCGCGAGTGTGTTGAGAGGGTTTGCGTGCGGCTTGAAAAAAGTCGCACGTAATTGCTCAAAGGGTATTTACAAAGCGCAAATTGGCCTCTAGAATCTCGTTTCTCTGATGTGCAGGGGGTATAGCTCAGCTGGGAGAGCGCTTGCATGGCATGCAAGAGGTCAGCGGTTCGATCCCGCTTACCTCCACCAACATAGAGTAAAGTTGTTCTGAAGTCCGGAAGTTGTAGTAAAAAAGACTTCACAAACGGCTGAAACGTAGTTAGAATAGCGGTCTTCGCCGTTGACGAAACGAAATAACTGCCAAGTTAGCGTAAGTTAGCAGCGAATTAAAGACAGATCTGAAAAGATTATGTCCCCTTCGTCTAGAGGCCTAGGACATCACCCTTTCACGGTGAGTACAGGGGTTCGAATCCCCTAGGGGACGCCAAACATCAGCGTCGCTTTAGTGTTCGAGTCACGGCTCGATTGGCAGTAAAGCAGCGCAGCTTGCAGAGAATGAACCGACGCTCGCAAGCCAGGGTGTAAAGACTGGAGTGGTAGTTCAGTCGGTTAGAATACCGGCCTGTCACGCCGGGGGTCGCGGGTTCGAGTCCCGTCCACTCCGCCAGACAAAGCCCGTTCATTCAAATCTGAACGGGCTTTTTCATTAAAGGTGTAAGCAGTACGTTGTCCCCTTCGTCTAGAGGCCTAGGACATCACCCTTTCACGGTGAGTACAGGGGTTCGAATCCCCTAGGGGACGCCAGAACAGCGGCGTCGTTCGGTTGGAAGTTTGAACGGTGCAGCAGGCGAATGAGCGTCGCTCATAAGCTGCGGTGCAAAAAATCTGGAGCGGTAGTTCAGTTGGTTAGAATACCGGCCTGTCACGCCGGGGGTCGCGGGTTCGAGTCCCGTCCGCTCCGCCAGATTTGAGAAAGCCCACTTCGAAAGAAGTGGGCTTTTTTTATTTCTGCCGACCATCCTGCCCGGGTATGCTCGGGAAAAACAGCCATTGCCAGCGCGCGCGGGCTGTTTTACCGTTGACCGACACTTCTTCGCCGATCCGCCATGTTCGATCCCACCGAAGCTCCGTCACCGTTTCATCTGCGCGTTGCCAGCATGGACGATTTCGAGTTCGCCGAGGCGCTGACCCGCAACAACATGGGCGGCTACTATCGCCGTCACCATCTGGTCTGGCGCGGGGACCTGTTTCTCGGCAGCTGGCGCGAATCGGAGAATTTCATTCTCGAAGTGGACGGCCAGCCGATCGGCGTGCTGCGCATCACGGAGGAAGGCGACTCGCTGCATATCCGCGACGTGCAGATTGCCGAAGGGCATCGGCGGCTCGGCGCCGGCACGTATCTGCTCGACATCTCGCATCAATGGGCGCGCGAGCGCGGGCTGCGCGAACTGCAACTGCGTGTGTTCGTCGACAACCCCGCCGCGCGGCTGTATCAGCGCAAGGGCTACAAGCTCGCGGGGCCGCGGCTTGCGCAGCTCGGCGCGATCCGTCATCTGGCGCGACGCGTCTGAAATCCCGCAGTCGCCGATCAGCGTGCAGCAGCGCCCGACGCATCCGCGCGGCCTTGCGCCGTTTCTTCATCCGTCTCGACGTCGTCATGCTCGCCGTTTTGCGCGCGATGTTCCGAGCCCCGCTCGATAAACGCGCGCGGACTTTCACCGAACGCGCGCCGGAACATCGCGGAAAACGCACTCTGGCTTTGATAGCCGAGCTCCTGCGCGACATGCGAGAGCGGCCGCCCCTGGCTCAAGAGCGGAATCGCGCGCGCCAGAATCGCCTGCTGACGCCATTGCGAAAAACTCACGCCCAATTCCTGCCGAAACAGCCGCGCGATCGTGCGCGTACTCGCGCCGACACTCGATGCCCATTGTTCCAGCGACTCGCCGTGCGTCGGGTCCGCGATCACGGCTTCGCAGAGCGCACGCAGACGCTTTTCGTTGGGCATCGGCACGGACAGCGGCAGCGGCTCCGAACGCGTCAGCTCGTCGAGTGCGAGCGCGCCGAGCAACTGTTCGCGCGTGGCCGAGATGCCGGGGGTGTCGAGCGCGGCAATCACTTCGCGCAGCAGATCCGACACTTCGACGACGCGCGGCGTATCCAGCCCCGCCGGCACGGTGCTTTCGGTGATGTAGAGCGTGCGCAGGAACGCGTCTTCGACGGCCACCACTTCGTGCGTCACGTGCGGCGGTACCCAGATCGCGCGCGACGGCGGCACCATCCACGTCGTGCCGGTCGTTGCAACGCGCAGGACGCCGCGCGACGCGTAGGCCACCTGCGCCCACGCATGCGTATGACGCGCGATACGCCAGCCCGACGGCATTTGCCGCGAGCGCACGCGGATCGGGTGCGCCGCGGTCGGCTGGAACTCGGGCGGAATGTCGGCGAAGCGGACGAAGCTCGACGGCTCGGAGTCGGCGGACGAAGTCATGGTTAAAACGCGAAGGGGCGAAGGTGGATCCGGATAGCAAGTTCCGGAACAGGCGGCGCACGAAATTGCGCATGCGGAACCTTCGCAGTCGCAGCCCGGGCGCCACAAGCCCAGCGAGCCTTGTCATTGTAGATGTTGCCCTCATTGCGCCGATGCATAATGTCCCGATTGCCCGGACCCAAGGAGTACGTCATGAGCTTTGCCACTGCGGACTTGTGCGACGCACACGAAGATCAGCTGGCGCTCGGCACGTTGCGCGTGCTCGAGCCAGTGTTTCACCTGTTCAGCCGTACCGAGTGTTTCAGCGGCGAGGCGGTGACGCTGAAAGTGTTAGAAGACAACGCGCTCGTGCGGACCGTGCTCGAAGAGAAGGGTGCGGGCCGCGTGCTGGTGGTCGACGGCGGCGGCAGCCTGCGTTGCGCGCTGGTCGGCGGCACCCTCGCGCGGATCGCGGAACAGAATGGCTGGGCGGGCATCGTGGTGAACGGCTGTGTGCGCGATGCGCTGGAACTCAACGAAGTCAACACCGGCGTAGCGGCGCTCACGACCTGTCCGCGCCGCGGCCAGAAGCGCGGCGCAGGCGAACGCGACGTGGCGGTGCAGTTGCCTGGCGCGCTCGTGCGTCCCGGCGAATGGATTTACGCGGATCTGGACGGCGTGCTCGTCGCCAGTGCGGCGCTGAACTGAAACGGCATTTGAAGTCGGCTCGAATCGAGCCAGCCAACCAACCCTTATCCAGGGAGAGCAAACGACGATGCAGACCGTCTTTGTCTACGGCACGTTGCGTGCCGGTGAAGTGAACGACCTCAGCGAAGCCGCGGCGCGTAACGAGATCGCCGCGCCGACTCTGCTCGGCACCGCCACCGTGCGCGGCCATCTGTACGACTTCGGCTCGTATCCGGGCCTCGTCGCCGACGAAGCGGGCGTCGACGTGATCGGCGACGTCTACGAAATCGACGATGAGCTGGTCGCGGTGCTCGACGAAATCGAAGCCGTGTATCCGGGCGTCGAGGATCGCTTCCTTGCGCGCGAGGTGATGGTGAAAGTGGACGGCAATGTCGTGAACTGCCGCTTCTATCCGGTCACACCGAATGCGGTGAAGGGCTTGCCCGAAATCAGATCGGGCGATTGGGTCGAGTATCGTCGAACGCGCTGAGCGGGCGCATCGCATGCGCATGGCGAGCGCGTGACGCGTGCCAAAGCGTGCTCAAGCGTGCCAAAAAAGTGGCCCGGCAGGCGTCAGCCTGTCGGGCCATCCGGTCGGTCAGTCTTGCGACTCAAGCCGCCTTCGTGCCGCGCACGGCATGTGAAGGCAAGCTTGTTGCGGCATCGTGCGGTGCCGCTCCGGCTGATTCCGTTCACGCATGAAGCGCGTCAAGAGCCTCAGAGTTCCTCGTACAACGGCAACGTCAGGAAGTCGGTGAACTGCTCCGACGTCGACATCTGTTCGAAGATCTGCGCGGCGCGCTCATACGGTTTCGTATCGCCGCCCACGGCCAGCTTCACCTTGTCGAGCTCCTGCGCCGACAGCTCGCGTACGAGTTCGACCGTGACCTTGCGGCCGTCGTCGAGCTTGCCCTTCGGCGAACGAATCCATTGCCACACCTGCGAGCGCGAGATTTCCGCGGTGGCCGCGTCTTCCATCAGGTTGTGAATCGGCACGCAGCCATTGCCCGCGAGCCACGAGCCCAGGTAGTGAATGCCGACGTTGATGTTGTTGCGCAGACCGGCTTCGGTGATCGGCGCCTCCGGACGGAAGTCCAGCAGGTCGGTCGCGGTCACGAGCACATCGATGCGTTGCTTGCCCATCTGGTTCGGCTTGTCGCCGAGCACGTTGACGAACTCTTCCATCGCGATCGGCACGAGGCCCGGATGCGCGACCCAGCCGCCGTCGTAGCCGTCGCCGGCATCGCGCGCCTTGTCCGAGCGCACGCCGGCCATCGCCTTGTCGTTGGCCGCCGGATCGTTCTTGATCGGAATCAGCGCGCTCATGCCGCCGATCGCCGGCGCGTTGCGGCGATGGCAGGTCTTCAGCAGCAGCAACGCGTACGCGCGCATGAACGGCGCGGTCATCGTGATCTGCGAGCGGTCGGCGAGGCAGAAATTGCGGTCGGCCTTGAACTTCTTGATCGCCGAGAAGATGTAGTCCCAGCGGCCGGCGTTCAGGCCCGAGCTGTGTTCACGCAGTTCGTACAGGATCTCGTCCATTTCGAACGCGGCGACGATCGTCTCGATCAGCACCGTCGCGCGAATCGTGCCGCGCGGCACGCCGACCGCTTCCTGCGCGGCGACGAAGATGTCGTTCCACAGCCGCGCTTCCAGATGGCTCTCCATCTTCGGCAGATAGAAATACGGGCCCGAGCCGCGCGCGATCAGTTCCTTCGCGTTGTGAACCATGAAGAGCGCAAAGTCGAAGACGCCGCCCGACACGCGCCGGCCGTCCACCTTTACGTGCTTCTCGTCGAGATGCCAGCCGCGCGGACGCACGATCAGCGTGGCGACCTTGTCGTTCAGTTTGTACGACTTGCCGTTCTGGTCGAGCGAAATCGTGCGGCGCACCGCGTCCTTCAGATTGATGTGGCCGGTGATCTGGTTGTCCCAGCTCGGCGCATTCGAATCCTCGAAGTCCGTCATGTACGAATCCGCGCCCGAGTTCAGCGCGTTGATGATCATCTTGCGCTCGACCGGACCGGTGATCTCCACGCGGCGACATTGCAGATCGCGCGGCAGCGGCGCGATGGTCCAGTCGCCGTCGCGCACGCTTTTCGTTTCGGCGAGGAAGTTGGGACGCTCGCCGGCGTCGAGCCGCCTGGTGCGTTCCGCGCGCGCCTGCAGCAGCTCCTGACGGCGCGGTTCGAAGGTGCGATGCAGCGCCGCGACGAGTTCGAGCGCTTCGCGCGTGAGGATCGCTTCGTAGCCCGGCTTGATCTCAGCCGAAATTTCCATGCCCTGCGGCAGCGACAACGATGTCAGCGAATTCGTCATGTTTTCTCCTTGGTCGGTCAGATTGCAAAAATGCAGATGTTGAAGAGCAGTTGTTGTTTTGCGAGATGAAACGGATGGGGCCAGCCGGGGCCGGTGGCTGCCGTCATGTGCCGGGGCCGTGACGCGCGCGGCTGCCGCGAGGCGTGCCCGGGCTGTTGCCCGGGTCGCTTCCAAGGCGCCCAGGCGGCGCGAGGGTCCGCAGAAAAGCGAGCAGATCGCTCATTCCGCTACCCGCGCCATGCGGCGTGACGCCGAGTTCTTCGAGCGGAGCGTTTAGCCGGTTGAGCCAGAAAGTGGTGAAGCCGAACCACGCCGCGCCTGCCACGTCCCAGCCGTTCGACGATACGAAGACGATCTCGCGCGGCGGCGCGTCGAAGGCTTGCGTGGCGAGCGCATAAGCGGCGGGCGAGGGTTTGTAGGCGCGCACGGCGTCGACGGAAAGAATCTGGTCGAACAGGCCGCTCATCCCGGCGCTTTTGAGCGCGATGTCGAGCATCTGCGGATTGCCGTTCGACAAGATCGCGAGGCCGACGCGCCGTGTGGCGGATTCGCTGTGCGCCGGTGTCTGCGGCGTCGACGGGCTCGGCGCCGGCTCGCGCAGCGTACGCAGCGCGGGTACGGCGTCGGGGAAGGCGGACAGGCACGCGTATTCGTCCATCAGCCGCTTCTCGGCGGCGCGGCCCAGTGTGAGCTGAAGTTTTTTCGCGGCAAAGCGAAGTGCGTCGAGCGTGATGTCCCAGAACGGGCGGTAGTGCGCGCCGGGCGTTTCCGGCGCGTCGGCCAGCGTGCGCAATTGCGTGTATTCGATCTGCTTCTGGCGCCACAACTGCGACAGCGCATCGCCGTGGCCGGGGAACATCTGCTCGGCGGCAGCGATCACCGAGTGCACGTCGAAAAGCGTGCCGTACGCATCGAAAATCACTGCTGTTGGAAATGGTGTCGTTGTGGCCGACATTGCCGTGCACTCCTGTCAGAGGTCAAGACGGATTGTATTAGTGACGATCAACGCTAAAAAAGAGGCTAAACATCACTTGATCTTTTACTTTCGTGCACCTAATCTGACGCGCACCGCCCACTTTGCCGCGTAGCGTCCCGGGGAGTTCGTTTCGGGGCTTCGCGGCGCACCTCGCTCATGGACCGTTTCAAGCAGATCGAAACTTTCGTCACCGTCGCGGCCAAGGGCAGCCTGTCCGCGGCGGCGCAGGCCGAGGGCGTCGCGCCGGCCATCATCGGCCGCCGCATCGACGCGCTCGAAGAGCGCCTCGGCGTCAAGCTGCTGGTGCGCACGACCCGCAAGATCACGCTGACCTTCGAAGGCTCGGCCTTCCTCGAGGACTGCCAGCGCATCATTCACGATATGCAGAACGCCGAAGCCAGCGTGTCGGCGGGCGGCGTGAAAGCGAGCGGCCATTTGCGGCTGTCGGCGCCGGCGGGTTTCGGACGGCGGCACGTGGCCCCGCTGGTGCCGCCCTTCACCGTTGCTCATCCGGACGTGTCGATCACGCTTGACCTGTCCGACAGGCTCGTCGATCTGGTCAACGAGGGATTCGATTGCGCGGTGCGTCTCGGCGAACTGCCGGATTCGTCGCTGGTGTCGCTCAAGCTCGGCGAAAACCGCCGCGTCTGCGTGGCGTCGCCGGCGTATCTGAGCCGGCGCGGCGCGCCGCACAGCCTCGCTGATCTCGCGCAGCACAACTGCCTCGCGCTCGGCGCGAGCGCCAACCAGCAGCGCGGCTGGGTGTTCCAGCAGGACGACAAGGTCGTCTCGATCAAGGTGTCCGGCACGATGGAGTGCTCGGACGGCGCGGTGCTGCACGAGTGGTGTCTGGACGGCTACGGGCTGGCGTGGCGCTCGTGGTGGGAAGTCGGCGAGGAAATCGCGGCCGGGCGGCTGGTGAGCGTGCTCGACGAGTTCGCCGCGCCGCCGATCGGCATCCACGCGGTGTTTCCGCAGCGCCGCCATCTGCCGCTGCGGGTGCGGCTGTTTCTGGATTTTCTCAAGCATACGTATGGCCATCCGGGGTACTGGGGCTGACGTCGAGCGGCGTCCCGCGAGCGCCCGCTGGTTCGCGCGAGTGTGCGAACGTCAGCAGATTTGCCCTTGAGCGACCCATACCCGCAGCGACGCGAACTACAATCGACTGAAGCGGCTTGCACGTCGAGCCGCGTTGGACGCTCACGCCGCGCTGCGTGCAGCCGGCGACGGAGGGCATCATGTTCAGGCACATCCTGGTTCCGACCGATGGTTCAGAACTGTCACGCAAGGCAATCGACGGCGCCATCGACCTCGCGCAGGCAGTCGGCGCGCGCGTGACCGCCTACGCGTGTCTGCCGCAATACCCCTACTCGCCGTTTTCCGACGTGGCAGTCGAGCCGCCTTCCGAATTCCTGCAACGCAGCGAGCGGGAGGCGCGCGTGCATCTGCGGGAAGTGGAAATGGCCGGGCGCCGCGTCGGCGTCGCCGTCGAGAGCCGAACGAGCGTCCATCCGGCGCCTTATCTGGGCATCATCGAAGTGGCGGAGCAGGGGGCTTGCGACGTGATCTTCATGGCGTCGCACGGGCGCCGCGGTCTGGGCAGTCTGCTGATCGGCAGCGAGACGCAGCGGGTACTCACGCATACGAAGATTCCGGTGATCGTGTACCGCTGAACGGTGGGCGCGGGTCCGCAACTGATGGGCTCCGCGCGGAAAAAACGCGCCGGCTGTGAGGCCGGCGCGCTGCTCTCTTGCCGCACGATGCGCTGTGCCGGTTGTTGTTCCGCTGCTGCGTTTTTCTCTCGGATTCCGTCCGCCGGGGTTGGCTTCTGACACCCCGGCGGCGCGGCTCCTCCCTGTGACGGCGGCTCTCTGACGGAGCCGCTTGATTGTCTTCTGCGCTGCCGTTCCTGCGATCAGACCTCGAGGCCGCGACGTCCCGCCACGCGGCCGACGACGTTGCCGATCACGCGACCTTCTTGTCGAAGAACTGCTCGTCTTCCGTCGATCCGTGCAGCGCGGTCGTCGACGCATCGCGCTCGACCGTTTGCGTGACGGCGTCGAAGTAGCCGGTGCCGACTTCGCGCTGATGCTTGACGGCGGTGAAGCCCTTTTCGGCAGCCGCGAATTCGGCCTGCTGCATTTCGACGAACGCGGTCATCTGGTTGCGGGCATAGCCGTGCGCGAGGTTGAACATCGAGTAGTTCAGCGCATGGAAGCCGGCCAGCGTGATGAACTGGAACTTGTAGCCCATCGCGCCGAGTTCGCGCTGGAACTTGGCGATGGTCGCGTCGTCCAGGTTCTTCTTCCAGTTGAACGACGGCGAGCAGTTGTACGACAGCAGCTGATCGGGGAATTCCTTGTGGATCGCGTCGGCGAATTTCTTCGCGAACTCGAGGTCCGGCTTGCCGGTTTCGCACCAGATCATGTCGGCGTACGGCGCGTACGCGAGGCCGCGCGAGATCGCCTGTTCGAGACCCGGCTTGGTGCGATAGAAGCCTTCCACCGTGCGCTCGCCAGTCAGGAACGGCTTGTCGTTGTCGTCGATGTCCGACGTGACGAGGTCGGCGGCTTCCGCATCGGTGCGGGCGAGCAGCACGGTCGGCACGCCGGAGACGTCGGCGGCCAGACGCGCGGCGGTCAGCTTGGCGACGTTTTCGCGGGTCGGCACGAGCACCTTGCCGCCCATGTGGCCGCACTTCTTCACCGACGCGAGCTGGTCTTCGAAGTGCACGCCCGAGGCGCCGGCTTCGATCATCGCCTTCATCAGTTCGAATGCGTTCAGCACGCCGCCGAAGCCGGCTTCCGCGTCGGCGACGATCGGTGCGAAGTAGTCGATGTAGCCTTCGTCGCCCGGATTCTTGCCTTCCGACCACTGAATCTGGTCAGCGCGCGTCAGCGTGTTGTTGATGCGCTTCACGACGAGCGGCACCGAGTTGGCCGGATACAGCGACTGGTCCGGGTACATTTCGCCGGCGACGTTCGCGTCGCCCGCCACCTGCCAGCCCGACAGATAGATCGCCTTGAGGCCGGCCTTGACCTGCTGCATCGCCTGATTGCCGGTCAGCGCGCCGAGCGAGTTGACGAACGGCTCGTTGTTCACCGCGTGCCACAGCTTCTCCGCGCCGCGCTTGGCGAGCGTATGTTCCACCTGAACCGAACCGCGCAGACGGATCACGTCTTCCGCCGTATAGGTGCGCTTGATGCCCTTCCAGCGCGGATCGGTATCCCATTGTTGCTGGAGTTGCTTTGCTTGTTCTTCGCGGGTCATGGTCATGGTGTTCTCCTTGGTTGCCTTTGGATGGGTGACTCTGTCTTCGTCGAAGCGGCTGGCCTGCGGGCGTTTCGTTTCGTGAAGTCTTATATAAGAGTCTAGGCAAATCACCGAATGTGAAGTAGCTGCCGCGAAGCGTTTTTAAAATATTTATTGTTGCTCTTATTCAATGACTTACGCTGCACGTTTCGCATTGAGAAACGACTTTTCCCCTGTTGCAATGCACGATCTTGTGCTCTGCAACACGATTTTTTACGACGCAAAAAAATTTTTCACATCGTGGAATTTGGGGCGGCCAAACTATGGGCGAAAAAAAACCGGTGCTTGAGCACCGGTTTCTTCCGACTGACGAACGGCGCAAGGCTGTCCGGGTCTTTTACACGCTGATTTCTGGACTGCTGCCAGATGCTTCAGCCGCGGCCTGGTTGCCGCGTGGTTGCCACTAGCTGCTGCTTAGCTGCCGCGGCGAGCCGTACGCGGGCCGTCGCTGCGGCGTGCGCCGTAGCCGCCGTCGCGCGAACCGCCGTAGCCTTCACGCGAGCCGCCGCCGAAGCCGCCTTCACGCGAACCGCCGCCAGCCGACTTGCCGGCCCAGCCGCCGCCATTGCCGCCGCTGCGCGCACCGCCGCCGTTGCCGGCCGGCTTGCCCGAACCGCTACCGAAGCGACGGCCACCGCCGTTGCCACCGCCCGGACGGCCGCGGCCGCCAAAGCCAGGACGGCCGTTGCCCGACGGAGCCGACTTGCGCGGCTCGAAGCCTTCGACGACGTTGACCGGCAGCGGCGTGCGCACGAAGCGCTCGATGCGCTTGAGCGCGCCCTGTTCCGCGTGATGCACGAGGCTCACTGCGATACCCGAGCGGCCAGCACGGCCGGTACGTCCGATACGGTGCACGTAGTCTTCAGCGAACTTCGGCAGGTCATAGTTGAACACGTGCGTGATGCCCGGAATGTCGATACCGCGAGCGGCGACGTCCGTTGCCACCAGCACGCGAACGCGGCGCTCGCGCAGCGCGCGGATCGTGCGGTTGCGCGCACCTTGCGGCAGGTCGCCGTGCAGCGCGGCCGATTCGAAACCGGCGTCGGCCAGACGGCCTGCGAGCTGGTCGGCGTCCATCTTGGTGGCCGTGAAGACGATGGCCTGATCGAGACCGGCGTCACGCAGCAGATGGTCGAGCAGACGATCCTTGTGATCGCGGTCGTCGACGTAATGGACGGTTTGCGCGATGTTGGTGCGCTGTTCCAGACGCTGAACGATCTCGATACGCTCCGGATCCTTCAGCAGACGGCCGGTCAGCGAGCCAATCTTGCCGTCGAGCGTGGCCGAGAACAGCATGGTCTGGCGCGTGGCCGGCGTGGCCGCGACGATCGTTTCGATGTCTTCGATGAAGCCCATGTCGAGCATGCGGTCGGCTTCGTCGAGCACGAGGATCTGCAGCTGCGACAAATCGATGCGGCCGCGTTCCAGGTGGTCGATCAGACGGCCCGGCGTGGCGACCAGGATTTCCGGGTTCTTCGCCAGCAGCATCAGCTGCTGGCCGTAAGCGACGCCGCCCAGAATGCTGACGGTGCGCAGGCGTTTGAGGTGCTTGCCGTACGTGGCGGCGGCGGTCGTGACCTGCATCGCGAGTTCGCGGGTCGGCGTCAGAACCAGCATGGTCGGACGGGCAACCGGTTGGGGGCGGCGCGTGCGGGCGCCGTCGGCCGGACGCGGCTCGCGCGGCTGGCTGGCTTGCGCCTTTTGCAATTGCGAGAAACGTTCGATGGCGGGCAGCATGAACGCGGCGGTCTTGCCCGAACCGGTCGGGCTCGACACCAGCAGATCGCGGCCGGCGATGCCGGCGGGGATCGCGCGTTGCTGAACCGGCGTCGGGTTCTGGTAACCAGCGGCGGTCAGCGCGGAGACGACATCCGCGGACAGACCAAGCGACGCGAACGTCGGGCCGGTGGGCGCTGCGGCTTCAGCGGCGACGGCTTCCGGAGCGGCAGCAACGGCTGCGGCTTGTGCGGGTGCGTCGGCGAGACCGAGGGCTTGATCGGCGATGGCGTTCAACGGGCTGGAGGTGTTGCTCGAAGTCATGAGAATCCTTGGTACACAGGGAATTAAAACGTCGGCGCCAATCGGCATACCCAAGTCGTCGGATTCAGCGAGCAAAGAAGCAGCGAGCAAATCGAAAAACGGGGGCAGCTCGCGACAATGAAGGCGAGCTTTTCGTTAGAAGCTGTATCGGATGCGACATGCCAACACGGCGTGCCGCCAGCCTGGGACATGATCGCCCGTAGGGGGCTAGGCAGGAGGGGACAGGTTCTAAACTGGATTGGAGCTAAACGCTACGAGGCGCTGCGCCGCAACGGCCGCTAGGGAAAGCCGGGCAAAGCAGTGAAGCGCAGGCCGCATTATATAGAGTTTTGTTGCACTGCGCCACTATTCGGAAGTTTCCGGGCGGAAAAGTTTGCTCGGCGCTTCGCGACGGCGATCAGTTCCGACGACGCAGGGCGGGTCGCCGGGCCGATCGCGGGCAGGCTGGCCTCAGGCCGCGGTGCCGTTCTTCAGCGATTCGACCAGTTCGACATATTGCTGCTTCGCAGCGTCTTGCGCGGTGCCCTTGAGCGCGGCCCACGCGTCGTACTTGTATTTGCCGACGATGTCGGTGAAGCCCGGCTTGTCGCCGTGAACGTCGCCGCGGGTGGCTTGCTTGTAGAGCGCATAGAGGCGCAACAGCGTGAGGTTGCCAGGACGCTCCGGCAACTGCTGGACGTCTTCATGGGCCTGGGCGAATTGGGTGTCGAGGTTTGTCATCGTGGTGGTGCCCGCCGGGCGGGATCAGGTGAGAATCGGTCGACGATCATAGCAATTGGATGCCGTCCCGGGGCCGAGGGCATATTCCAAACAGCGCCGGGCAGCGCCACGCCAAACCACATTTGCGCGCGCAGTGCCGATTACAATACGGTCCATGACTCAAACTGTGCTCCTTGCCCTCGATACCTCGACCGAATTCTGTTCGGTAGCGCTTCTGCGCGTCACCGTCGACGCCGCCGGCCAGACCGGCGCCGAACCCCGCTGCTGGGTCCGTCACGAGCAGACCGGTGCGGTTTCCAGCACGCGCCTGCTTCCCGCGATCCGCGAACTTTTCGCCGAGGCCGGCTTGAGCCTCGCGGACTGCGACGCGATCGCGTTCGGCGCCGGTCCCGGCTCGTTCACGGGCCTGCGCACGGCGACCGGCGTCGCCCAAGGGCTGGCGTTCGGCCTGAATCTGCCGGTCGTGCCGGTCAGCACGCTGCTGGCCTGCGCGGAAAGTGCGCGCCTGCGCGATCCGTCGGCGACGCGCGTGCTCGCTGCGCTCGACGCCCGCATGGACGAGATCTATTGGGCCGACTACGCGTGGGACGACGCGCAATGCGAATGGCGCACCGTACAGACGGCGTCGCTCGATGTGCCGGAGCGGCTCGTTTTGCCCGCTGCGCCTTTCACGCTGGCCGGCAACGCTGCGGCCGCGTTCGGCGCGCGGCTGCCCGCGGTTGCGGCCGCGCGTACGGTCGACGGCGAAGCGCTGCCGCATGCGCTGCCGCTCGCGCACGCGGCGCTGCGCGCGTTTCGCGCCGGCCGCACGGTGCCTGCCGACCAGGCCGCGCCGGAATACGTGCGCGACAAGGTCGCGCAGACCACGGCTGAACGGGTTGCGCAGAAGGCGGAAAAAGCTGCGTTGGCTGAGCAGGCCGCGCGGCACACGGCGCCTGTGCAGAACACGCACGACGGCGCTCCCCACGCCGCGCCTCACGGCGAGGGCCGGCAATGAGCGGCGTGTTGCTCGCGGATCGCTACATGTCGCCGATGACCGAAGGCGATCTGGACGAGGTCGCCGCGATCGAGAAGATTGCTTATGAGTTTCCGTGGAGCCGGGGCAATTTCGGCGATTCGCTGCGCAATGGATATTTCGGCGTGTGTCTGCGGCACGTGACCGGTACGCTGATCGGCTACTGCGTGCTGATGCCGGTGGTCGATGAAATGCATCTGCTCAATCTATGCGTGGCGCCCAGCGCGCAAGGCGCCGGCGCCGGGCTGGCGCTGCTGCGCGAGGCGGTGCGCATTACGCGCGGCGAAAAACTCGACGGCCTGCTGCTCGAAGTGCGGCCGTCGAATCATCGGGCGATCCGGCTCTACGAACGTTTCGGCTTTACGTCGATCGGCCGGCGCAAAAATTATTATCCGGCGCGGCATCGCAGCCGGGAGGACGCCATCGTGATGCGTTTCTCGTTTGCCACGGAGGGCGCAGATGGCGCTGCATGACTCGGTACTGGAAGAGTTCGGACTCGCGCCGCTGTGGGTGCGTCGGGGGATGGCCGCGCAAACGGTCGATGAAGCGGGTGTCGGGCAGGGCGCCGATGCGCTAGCCGGGCAGCCAGCGCGTCGTGACGATGCGCGCGGCGCGGCGGCAGGGGCAGGCAGTCTTACGCAGGACATCCAGCGGCCCGCGTTTCGTGCCAGCGAGAGTCGGCAAGCCGATGCCGCGCCGGCGCAGAGCGAACGCCACGCCGCTGTTCGGGACGGACAGACGGCATCGTCGGCCGGGACAGGCGAGCGGTTCGATGAACGTGAAGCATCGGTGCGTACGAGCGAGCCGTTGCGCTCCGCGCACGATGGCGAGCGCGGTGAGCGTCGTGTGCAACCTGCACAGGGCGACATGGCGCAAGAGCGCATGCAAGCCCCTGGTGACACGCCTGAGCCGCAAACGCAGCGCGAACCGGTGCGGCAATCCCAACTCGTGCAGCCATCCCTGCCCGAGCCGCGGGAGCAACCCGCGCAACGACAATCCCGCGCGGCCGAGCCCCCCGCATTCGACGCACCCCCCGACGACGATTTCGCGTGGTTCGACGACTCGCCCGCTCACCCGCCGTCGGAAGCGCGCGGCGACACGCCCCAACTGCCAGCCATCCACACGCTCGACTGGGATGCGTTGAGCGAACGCGTCTCCGCCTGCCGGCTTTGCCGTCTGTGCGAGAAGCGCACGAACACCGTATTCGGTGTCGGCGATCGCAGCGCCGACTGGATGCTGATCGGCGAAGCGCCGGGCGAGAACGAGGACCGTCTGGGCGAACCGTTCGTCGGCCAGGCCGGCAAGCTGCTCGACAACATGCTGCGTTCGCTGACGCTCGCACGCGACACCAACGTCTACATCGCGAACGTGATCAAATGCCGCCCGCCCGGCAACCGCAATCCGGAGCCGGACGAAGTCGCGCGTTGCGAGCCGTACCTGCAACGCCAGGTGTCGCTGGTCAAGCCGAAGCTGATTGTCGCGCTCGGGCGTTTTGCCGCGCAGAGTCTGCTGAAGACCGACGCGAGCATTTCGTCGCTGCGCGGCCGCGTGCACGAATACGAGGGCGTGCCGGTGATCGTCACCTATCACCCGGCGTATCTGCTGCGCAGCCTGCCCGACAAGGCGAAGGCCTGGGCCGACCTGTGCCTCGCGCGCGACACATGGCGCGCGGCCGGCGGCGCGCCGTCGAACGCGGCGAAGTGATCGGTGATGGCCGCTGATGGACCGGCGGCGCGCATCGCTGCCGCCGCGCCCGATACTCACACCGCGTTGCGCGCCACGATGCTCGATAACCTGCTCGACACGTTGCGCGATGCGGCCGTGCGCGATCTGGCGTGGCTGCTGTTGAGCGCCGGCCTGCTACGTCCGCAACCCTCGCTGGGCGCACTCGCGAATCCATTCGATACACCCGAGGCACTGCAGGCAACCACCGACTGGCTGCGCGCGCTCGACGCCGCGCCGGCCCCGTTGCACCACGACCTCGCGGCGCCGCGCATCACGCGTCTTGGCCGCTACGCCGAACGGCTGCTCGGCTGGTTTCTGCAGCACGGACCGGCGGCGCGGCTCGTCGCGGCGGGCGTGCCGTTGCGGCGCGCGGGCGTCACGCTCGGCGAATGCGATTTTCTCGTGCAGACACGCGAGGGCGCGCGGCTGCATTGGGAGCTGGCGGTGAAGTGCTACCTGCATGCGGGCGACGGGCGCGCGCAGTTGGCGGACTACGTCGGTCCGAATCTGAAAGACCGGTTCGATCTGAAGCTTGCGCATCTGTTGAACCACCAGTTGCCGTTGAGCGCGCGCGAAGAGTTCGCGTCGGTCGGTTATGCGGGGCCGTGGACGCCGCAGATGTTCATCAAAGGCTGGCTGTTTTACCGGCACGGCGAGACGCCGACGGATCCCGCCGAACTCGATCCGGCGCATGGGCGTGGCTGGTGGGTCACGCGCGGCGATTGGCCGGCTTTCGCGGCGGCGCATGCAACGAAGTGGCGGTTGCTGCCGCGGATGGAATGGCTTGCGCCGAGGCGCGCGGAGTTCGAAGGGATGCAGGAGGCGGAGCAGGCAAGCGAGCAATTTGACACCGCCGCCACGAGACCGCTTTACGTCGACGCGCAAGCTCTCGCTGCGCAGATATCACATCAACATGGACCGACGATGGTCGCCGCTTTTGCCGAGGACAGCGCCGGCCGTCTGAGCGAATGCTCGCGCGGCTTCATCGTGCCGGACGAGTGGCCCGAGCAGGCGCGGAACTATGCGCGGCAGTAACGGCGCAGCAAGCAGCCGAACGGCAACGCCTTCCTCACGCCGCCATCTGATGCAACGGCTCAACGCCCATCCCCAGCTTCACCACCACCGATAAAAATGATGCACTGGCCCGACGCCGCCACCGACGTCGAGTCGATCGCTCGCTTGCAGCGCGCCGGTCAGATAAAGTTTCGCGTCGGCCACCGCGCTCGCCAGATCGTCGCGTTGCGGAATCAGCGCCGCAATCGCCGACGACAGCGTGCAGCCCGTCCCATGCGTGTTCTTCACCGGCACGCGTGGGCCGCCCAGACGCAGCGCGCCGCTATCCTGCACCAGCCAGTCCGGACTGTCAGCCGCGCTCAGATGGCCGCCCTTCATCAGCACCGCGCGTGCGCCGAGCGCGCGCAGCGCTTCGCCTTGTTCGACCATGCCGGCTTCGTCGGCGGCGGGCTGAACGCCGAGCAGCGCGGCGGCTTCCGGCAGATTGGGCGTCAGCACATCGGCGAGCGGCAGCAGCTCGTCACGCACCGCCGCGACCGCATCGGGCAGCAGTAACGCATGATTGCTCTTCGAGATCATCACCGTGTCGAGCACGATGTGCTTCGGCTTGTGACGGCGCAGCGCATCCGCGACCGCACGGGCGATAGGTGCGTTCGCAAGCATGCCGATCTTCACCGCGTCGATGCGGATGTCGTCGAACACCGCGTCGAGTTGCGCGGTGATGAAGTCCGGGTCCGGCGCATGAATCGCGGTCACGCCGCGCGTGTTCTGCGCGGTCAGCGCGGTGATCACGCTCGCGCCATACGCGCCGAGCGCCGAGAAAGCCTTCAGATCGGCCTGAATGCCGGCGCCGCCGCCGGAGTCGGAGCCGGCGATCGTCAGCACATTGGGAATCGGTTGAGTCATGGTCAAGCGAGGAGGAAGGAGGGCGCGGGCACGCGGTTCGAAAGCGACCCGCGCGGGTCAGTGCTTGGCTTCGCCGATCAGCGCGACCGAGTCGAACGCGCGCTGATTCGCCTGGTGGCGCCGCATCACGAACCACATCATCAGGCACACGAAGCTGCCGAACAGCACGATTACCGTGGCGACCGGCACGTCGAGCCATACCAGTACCGCGTACAGGCACAGCATGACGAGCACGGAGAGATTTTCATTGAAGTTCTGCACGGCGATCGAGTGACCCGCCGACAGCAGCACGTGGCCGCGATGTTGCAGCAACGCATTCATCGGCACCACGAAAAAGCCCGACAGGCCGCCCACCACCATCAGGAAGATGTACGCGAAGATCAGATAGCCCGGCACATGCATGCGGCCGAAATATACCCCCCAATTCGCGGGGAACAGGTCGCGCGTGTAGAACGCCATCAGCATCACGGCGACACCCATCATGATGCCGACCGGCAGTACCGACAGCGACTTCTTCAACGGCACGCGCGAGGCCGCGAAGATCGCGCCGGCCGCTACGCCGACGGCCACCACCGCCTGCAGGATGGCCGCCTCGGACAGCGACATGCCGAGCGACACCTCGGCCCACTTCAGCACGATGAATTGCAGCGTCGCGCCGGCGCCCCAGAACAGCGTGGTGACCGCAAGCGAAATCTGGCCGAGCTTGTCGCGCCACAGCACGAGGAAACAGTCGGCGAAATCGGTGATGAGCCTGATCGGGCCGCGTTCCTGTTTCGGGTAACGCGCGCCGGTGTCGGGAATGCGCAGATTGAACAGCGCGGCGATGACGTAGATGCCCATGATCACGAGCATCGCCGCTTCGGCCGGCGTGTGGACGGTGGGGATGTGCACCCTGAGGATCGGCGCGGCGATGTGCGGACTGATCAACGCGCCGCCGAGCACCGTGCCCAGAATGATCGAGCCGACCGTGGTGCCCTCGATCCAGCCGTTCGCGGCGACCAGCCGGTCAGGCGGCAGCAGTTCGGTGAGGATGCCGTACTTGGCGGGCGAGTAGGCCGCCGCGCCAAAGCCGACGATGCCGTACGCAAAGAGCGGATGCGCTCCGATCAGCATCGTGATGCAGCCGACCACCTTGATGGTGTTGGTGACGAACATCACGCGTCCTTTCGGACGGGAGTCGGCGAAGGCGCCCACGAACGCAGCGAGCACGACGTACGACAGCACAAAAAACAGCTTGAGCAGCGGCGTCATCCAGTTCGGGGCGTGAAGATCTTTCAGCAGTGCGATAGCAGCGATCAGAAGCGCATTGTCGGCCAGCGACGAAAAAAACTGCGCGGCCATGATGGTGTAAAAACCTTTTTTCATCTGATGCGATGCTGTCCTCGCTGCGGTCTGTCCGCCCCGGCCGTTTGCAATACGTCCGGGCTTATGCCGTTCGAAATGGGTTGTGCGCACGGCTTTATATCATGAAAATAGCTGGATTCGGACTAGCAGAATCCTTGATCGCACCGCCCAGCGGGCTGCCGAGCGTTGAAAACGCCCAGTAAGCCGCTGATTCGCAAGCGTCTTTACGAAAATATCCCATGCCGCGTCCCCTCTCAGCCACGATTCACACCGCCGCACTCGCCAATAATCTTGCCGTCGCGCGCCGCTATGCGCCGAAATCCAAAATCTGGGCCGTCGTCAAGGCCAACGCTTATGGACATGGTCTCGCGCGGGCCTTTCCTGGTTTGCGCGCAACCGACGGCTTTGGTTTGCTGGACCTCGAAGAAGCCGTGAAGTTGCGTGAATTGGGCTGGGCCGGGCCGATTCTCCTGCTCGAAGGCTTCTTTCGTCCGACCGATATCGACGTGATCGACCGCTACAGCCTCACCACCGCGCTGCATTCGGACGAACAGTTGCGCATGCTCGAAATGGCGCGTCTGTCGAAACCCGTCAACATCCAGTTGAAGATGAACACCGGGATGAACCGGCTCGGCTACACGGTGGAAAAATTCCGCGCAGCGTGGGAGCGGGCGCGCGCCTGCCAGGGCGTCGGTCAGATCACCTTGATGACCCACTTTTCGGATGCCGACGGCGAGCGCGGCATCGCTTACCAGATGGAAGCGTTCGAGCGCGGTGCGCAAGGCATTGCCGGCGCGCGCAGCCTCTCCAATTCGGCGGCTACGCTGTGGCATCCCAACGCGCATTTCGACTGGGTGCGCCCGGGCATCATGCTGTACGGCGCGTCGCCGTCGGGCGTGACGGCGGCGATCGAAGGCACCGGGCTGCAGCCGGCGATGACGCTCACGTCGGAACTGATCGCGGTGCAAATGCTCAATGAAGGCAGCACGGTCGGCTACGGTTCGGCGTTCAAGGCGCGCGCGCCGATGCGCATCGGCGTGGTCGCTTGCGGGTACGCGGACGGCTATCCGCGGGTCGCGCCGGAAGGCACGCCGGTGATCGTCGACGGTGTGCGCACGCGGGTCGTCGGGCGCGTGTCGATGGACATGCTAACCGTCGATTTGACGCCGGTGCCGACCGCCAACATCGGCTCGCGGGTCGAGCTGTGGGGCAACGCGCTGCCGATCGACGACGTCGCGCAGGCGTGTGGCACGATCGGCTATGAGCTGATGTGCGCGGTGGCGCCGCGCGTGCCGGTGCGCGCGGAGTAATAACGCGTCGCGTAAGCGTCGTTGCGGGCGGCTGCTGGTTTGCGGTTTGCGATGCGCGGCGCGGGTCGTCGGGTGGTAAGCGGCTGCGCTTTCGTCCGGCTTGCCGCTGCGCCTCTCGCGAGGTTCGTGGCGTCGCTCCGTGCACCGCTCGTCACCGCGTCAGCGTTTGCCGCTCCCAGGCGACACGCCCATCACCTGCATCAATCCCAAGAACAGCAACACAGGCAATCACGCGTGGCTAAACCCAAAACGTTGTACATCTGCAGTGAATGCGGCGGGCAATCGCCGAAATGGGCCGGCCAGTGCCCGTCATGCAATGCATGGAACACGCTGGTCGAATCGGTGGCGGAAACGCCGT
Source organism: Paraburkholderia panacisoli (assembly GCF_008369935.1). GTDB lineage: Bacteria > Pseudomonadota > Gammaproteobacteria > Burkholderiales > Burkholderiaceae > Paraburkholderia > Paraburkholderia panacisoli. The sequence continues at coordinate 438,815 of NZ_VTUZ01000001.1, forward strand.
CCACGCACCGCTTCCAGTCGCTTGCGAAGAGCGCGCCGGTGCGCCGTCTGGCCGATATCGACGCGTCCGACGTGCCGCGTTTCTCCACCGGCGTCAGCGAATTCGACCGCGTGCTCGGCGGTGGTCTGGTGCCGGGCGGCGTGGTGCTGATCGGCGGCGATCCGGGCATTGGCAAATCGACGCTGCTCTTGCAATCGCTCGCGGAAATCGCCGCCGACAAACGCGCGCTCTATATCAGCGGCGAAGAGTCAGCCGCGCAGATTGCGTTGCGCGCGCAACGGCTTTCGTTGCTGGAGCCGGGTTCGAAGGCGAGCGAACTGCAATTACTCGCGGAAATCCAGCTCGAAAAAATCCAGGCGACGATCACCGAGCAGCGCCCCGACGTCGCGGTGATCGACTCGATCCAGACGGTCTATTCAGACGCGCTGACTTCCGCGCCGGGCTCGGTCGCACAAGTTCGCGAGTGCGCGGCGCAATTGACCCGCATCGCCAAGCAGTCGGGCACCACCATCATCATGGTCGGCCATGTGACCAAGGAAGGCGCGCTGGCGGGGCCGCGCGTGCTCGAACACATCGTCGATACGGTGCTGTACTTCGAAGGCGACACGCACTCGTCGTACCGTCTCGTGCGCGCGATCAAGAACCGCTTCGGCGCGGTCAACGAACTCGGCGTGTTCGCGATGACCGAGCGCGGCCTGCGCGGTGTGGCCAATCCTTCGGCGCTGTTTCTGTCGCAGCACGAGCAGTCGGTGCCGGGGTCGTGCGTGCTGGTGACTCAGGAGGGCACACGGCCGCTGCTGGTCGAAGTGCAGGCGCTGGTGGACGCGGCCAATGCGCCGAATCCGCGGCGGCTCGCGGTCGGCCTGGAGCAGAACCGGCTGGCGATGTTGCTCGCCGTGCTGCATCGGCATGCGGGGATCGCGTGCTTCGATCAGGACGTGTTTCTGAACGCGGTCGGCGGCGTGAAGATCACCGAGCCCGCCGCCGATCTGTCCGTGCTGCTTGCGATTCACTCGTCGATGCGCAACAAGCCGCTGCCCAAGGGGCTGGTGGTGTTCGGCGAAGTGGGCCTCGCCGGCGAGATCCGGCCGTCGCCGCGGGGTCAGGAACGGCTGAAGGAAGCGGCCAAACTGGGCTTCTCGGTCGCGGTCATTCCGAAGGCCAATGCGCCGAAACAGCCGATCGAAGGCTTACAGGTCGTTGCGGTCGAACGGATCGAACAGGCTATCGATCGGGTCCGCACGCTTGAATAGACGGAGCTGCGGCGTCTGTGGACGGCTAGGGCGCTGTAATGTCCCGTAAATATATTCATATCGGCTGTAACCTGAATGGAATTCCTTTTTCCTAAGCTGCGAGGGTATGCATCCCTTCCGATGCCCGAAAAAGGATCGCGCCTTGAAAGAGTCATATGAAACCCTAGCCGAGCGGCCGATACAGGTGCGTGGCTGCCGTGTGTCAGCACCGATTCGCCAGCCGTGGGGCGGCGCTTGCCGGATTGTCGAGTGGATCGACACGGCGGGGCAGATATCGCGGCGGGTGGTGGCCGAAGACGCCACGGCCGACGAGGTGCGCGCCACGATCAACCGTCACGTGGAAGGCCGCAAGCACCTGCTATACGACGACGAAAAGTCGCCGCGCCAGACTTTGCCGCGGCGCTGAGTCAGCTGAGTGCAGCGTCGCCGTCGGTTTCGCCCACATTTTCACTCGCGCTCGCTGCCGCATACGCCTGCGGATTGAACAGCTGATGCCGCGCGGCTTCCGCCGCAGTCAGCACCGGCGACACACAGCAGTCGAGCGGCTCCAGCAACACCACCCAGTCTTCCAGCGCACGCGCGCCGATCACGTCGGCCAATTCCCGCGTGAGCGCGACGGCATCCGGGCCGCCGATCGCCTGGCCGAGGCTCCAGTGGCGCGTCGCCCACTCGGGCCGGTCGAGCGCCATGCACAACGTTTCCCAGAATTTCAGTTCGAGCGCGCCGACCGCGAGCCAGCGGTGGTCGAGCGTGCGGTACAGGTTGTAGCAGGGCACGCCGCCGTTCAGCAGACCGGCACCGGCGGCCGGCGCAGCGCCTTCGTTGGCGAGCGCGACCTGCGCGACGACGTTGTGCGCGTAGGTGACATGGGCCATCGACACGTCGACGAAGCGGCCTTCGCCGCCGCGCGACACATGCCAGAGCGCGGCGAGAATCTGCGTGACCGCGCTCAACGCGCCGCCGAGCAGGTCGGCGATCTGGAAATTCGGCACGATCGGCGTGCCGTCGCGGCTTGCCAACTGATCGAGCACGCCCGCATAACCGATGTAGTTCAGATCGTGTCCGGCGTGATCCGCGAACGGGCCGCTCGCGCCATAGCCGCTGATCGCGCAGTAGACGAGCCGCGGGTTGTCCGCGCGCAGTGTCGCGTAGTCGAGGCCGAGCCGCTCCATCACGCCGGGACGGAAGCTCTCGATCAGCACGTCCGCTTGCGCCGCGAGCGCGCGCAACACGTTGCGTCCCGCTTCGGATTTGAGGTCGAGGCGCGTCTCGCGCTTGCCGCGATTCACGAGCCGGTAGAAGGCGCCGGGCCGCCCGGCCACGCGGTCGGCCGACGACTGCATCATCGTGCGGGTGGGGTCGCCTGCGCCGGGCGCTTCGATCTTCAGCACGTCGGCGCCGAGTTCGGCGAGCCGCAGCGCGGCCACCGGGCCTGGCAGCAGGCGCGTCAGGTCGAGTACGCGCAGTCCTTGCAGCGCGGGCGGCGGCGCCTCGGACAAAGCGGGCGCTGCGGCCGATGACTCGGATGATGATGTCGCTGAAGACAAAGCCAACCTCCCGCCGGTGGCGGCGCGGACCGCATACAGCGTGCCGCTAGCCGATTTGTTCGAGTTCCTCGTGAGTCTCGAGCCATTCGGCTTCGAGCGTTTCGAGGCGCGCGTTCACGTCTGCCTGACGGCGGATCGCCTCCGTCAGCTTGCTTTTCTGCTCGGGCTCATAGCTTGCCGGATCGACGACGAACGCATCGAGCGTCGCCTTCTCCGCGTTGAGCGCGTCCATTTCCTTTTCGATCTTCGTGATGCGGCTTTGCAGCGGTTTTTTCAGGTGCGCGAGCTTCTGCCGCGTTTCCGCTTCGAGGCGGCGCTGCTCCTTGCGATTCACACCGTTATCCGCGCTGCTGTCCGCGCCATTGGCCGCCGCGCCCGCTTTGAGCGCCGCGCGCTGCTCGACCGCGTGTTGCAGCAGCCAGTCGCGATAGTCGTCGAGATCGCCGTCGAATTCCGTCAGACGGTGTTTCGCGACCAGCATGAACTGGTCGGTGGTGGCGCGCAGCAGATGCCGGTCGTGCGACACCAGAATCAGCGTGCCTTCGAATTGCGCGAGCGCCATGGTCAGCGCGTGTCGCGTTTCGAGATCCAGGTGGTTGGTCGGCTCGTCGAGCAGCAGCAGGTTCGGCTTCTGCCAGATGATCAGCGCGAGCGCGAGGCGCGCCTTTTCGCCGCCGGAGAAGGGCGCGATCTTCGACGTCGCCATCTCGCCGGAAAAGTTGAAACTGCCGAGGAAGTCGCGCAACTCCTGTTCGCGCGTGTCCGGCGCGAGTCGTGCGAGGTGCTGCAGCGGCGTGTCGTCCGCGCGCAGCGTTTCGAGCTGATGCTGCGCGAAGTAGCCGATGCGCAGACCCTTGCCTTCGCGCACGTGACCGCCGAGCGCTTCGAGCGTGCCGGCCAGCGTCTTGATCAACGTCGATTTGCCCTGGCCGTTGGCGCCGAGCAGGCCGATACGCTGACCGTTCTGGATCGATAGCATCACGTGATCGACGATCGGAATCTCGACGCCTTCTTCGCCACGGTAGCCGCAGCGCACGCCTTCCATCACCATCATCGGATTCGGCGCGGAATCCGGCGCGCGGAACTCGAACGTGAACGGCGACGCCGCATGCGCGGGCGCGATCAGCTCCATCTTTTCGAGCGCCTTCACGCGGCTTTGCGCCTGGCGCGCCTTGGTGGCCTGCGCCTTGAAGCGGTTGATATAGCTCTGCAGATGCGCGACCGTGCGCTGCTGTTTGTCGTACGCGTTCTGCTGCAGCGCGATCTGCTGCGCGCGCAGCACTTCGAACTGCGAGTAGTTGCCGCCGTAGCGCCTGATCTGCTGTTGTTCGAGGTGCAGCGTGACGTTGCAGACCGAATCGAGAAATTCGCGGTCGTGCGAGATCACGATCAGCGTGCCGGCATAGCGATGCAGCCAGTCTTCGAGCCAGACGATCGCGTCGAGATCCAGGTGGTTGGTCGGTTCGTCGAGCAGCAGCAGGTCGGAGCGGCACATCAGCGCTTGCGCGAGATTCAGCCGCATGCGCCAGCCGCCCGAAAAGCTGCTGACCGGCTCGCGCGTCTGTTCGAGCGTGAAGCCGAGACCGAGCAGCAACGCTTCGGCACGCGCGGGCGCGGTGTAGCCGTCTGCGTCCGCGAACGCGGCGTGCGCCTCGCCTTCGGCCGCGCCGTCGTGCGCGGCCGAAGCCGCGGCGATGCGCGCTTCGATCGCGCGCAATGCGGCGTCGCCGTCGAGCGTGTAGTCGAGCGCGGTCTTGTCCGCGGCGGGCGTTTCCTGCGCGACATGGGCGATGCGCCACGTGGGCGGAATGGCAAAGTCGCCGCCGTCCGCATGCAGTTCGCCGAGCAGCACGGCAAAGAGCGTCGATTTGCCCGCGCCGTTCGCCCCCACGAGGCCGGCCTTTTCGCCGGGGTTCAGGGTGAAGGTGGTGTGGTCGAAGAGCGGCTTGGTGCCGCGCGCGAGGCTGAACTGATTAAAGCGGATCACGAAGAGGCCGGCGGAAGAAAACCGCTATTTTAGACTGCCCGGCCCGGCACCGGGCGCTCAGTGGGGATCGGCCATTCGGCCGACTGTTCTGCCGCGGCTTTTGGCATAGACTGACGGCTTTCACGGGGGAGCACACATGACATCGATTTATTCGTTTTCGGCTCGCACGCTTGGCGGCGAGCAGGTGAGTCTCACGCCGTATCAAGGCAAGGTTCTGCTGATCGTCAACACGGCCAGCGAATGCGGATTCACGCCGCAGTACGCGGGCTTGCAGAAGCTGTTCGACACCTACGCGGCGCGCGGGCTCGCGGTACTCGGTTTCCCATGCAACCAGTTCGGCAAACAGGAGCCGGGCGACGCTGCGCAGATCGGCAGTTTCTGCGAGAAGAATTACGGCGTGACTTTCCCGATGTTCGACAAGATCGACGTGAACGGGCCGAACGCGCATCCGCTGTTCCGCTATCTGACGGGCGAGGCGCCGGGCTTGCTGGGCCTGGAGGCGATCAAGTGGAATTTCACCAAGTTTCTGATCGGCCGTGACGGCAACGTCGTCAAGCGCTATGCGCCGCTGACCAAGCCCGAGGCGATCACCGGGGATATCGAAAAGCTGCTGTGAGGCGAGAGCCCTACAGGATCGGCGAGAAGAGCCGCGCCACGTGCATCAGCACACGCCGCAACGCGCCGGCCTGACGGTACTCGTTGCGGTCGATTTCGCGTGACTCGGCGAAATCGTTCAGCAGCATCGTTTCGACTTCCTGCGCAAAGCCGCGGTCCACGGTCAGCACCATGATCTCGAAGTTCAGCCGGAACGAACGGTTGTCGAGATTGGCGCTGCCGATCGCGGCCGCCACGCTGTCGATCAGCACGACCTTTTGATGCAGGAAGCCCGGCTGGTAGCGGAAGATCCGGATGCCCGCGCGCAGGGAGTCGTACGCATAGAGCTTCGAGGCGGCGAACACCACCCGGTGATCGCGCCGGCTCGGAATCAGAATGCGCACGTCGACGCCGCGCAGCACCGCGAGTCGCAGCGCCGAAAATACCGCTTCGTCGGGCACCAGGTAGGGCGTGGTGATCCAGATCCGCTCGCGCGCCGCGTTGATCGCTTCGACGAAAAAGAGCGAACAGGTCTCCTGTTTGTCGGCGGGGCCGCTCGGCATGACGAGACAGTGCATGCCATGGCCGTTCGGCTGGTCGTCTGGCTGACCGTTCGGCTGATGAGTCGGCGCGGCGGGCGGCATGTCGAACTCGGGCAACTGTTGCGTGGCCCAGTGCCAGTCTTCGGTGAACACGAACTGGATGCTGGCGACCGCCGGGCCGCGCACCTCGATGTGCGTATCGCGCCACGGCGACAGCGGCGGCCTGCCGCCGAGATATTCGACGCCGACGTTATGGCCGCCGACAAACGCGCGTTCGCCATCCACCGACACGATCTTGCGGTGATTGCGAAAGTTCAGTTGCAGCCGGTTCACGAAACGGCGATTGGTGGCGAACGGATGCATTTCCACTCCGCCCGCGCGCAGCGCGGCGACGTAGCGGTGCGGCAGATCGAAGCTGCCGATGCTGTCGTACAGGAAGTACACGCGCACACCTTGCTGCGCCTTGGCGATCAGCGCGTCTTTGAACATCTCGCCGAGCGCATCGTCGCGCACGATGAAAAACTGCACGATCACGTAGCGGCGGGCGTTCTCGATCGCTTCGAAAATGGCCTCGAAGGTTGCCGCGCCATTCACGAGCGTGCGCACGGCGTTGCCCGGCAGGAACGGCATGCCGCCCAGTCGCGTGAGCGAATGCACGAGCCTCACGCCGAGCTGCTGCGTGGGCAGCCCTGCCGACGACGCATGGCTGTCCCATTCCGGCGGATGCGCACGTGTGCGCAGCAGTTCGTTTTCGACGCGGCGCGCGTCCGCATAGCCGGCGAACTTGCTGCGGCCGAGGAACAGATAGGGCACCAGCGTCAGGTACGGCATCGCGACCAGCGACACGGCCCACGCGATTGCGCCTTGCGAGGTGCGGGTGTTGAGAATCGCGTGGCATGCCGCGATCACGCCGAGGATGTGGGCGAGGGCGACCAGCGGGCCGACGTGAAGCAGGTCGAATGGCATAAGCTCGCGAAGAGTTGGCGAAGCGCAGCGCTTTAGAGGCGGGTGCGGGTGGCTGATTGGCGCACGGGGAGTCGAGGGCCGCGGGTTCAAAAGCGCAGGCTCAAGCGGTACAGACTCACGCAACGCAGCGCCTGGGACACGCAGCTTCAAGCACCACACCTCGAGCAGCGCAGACGCAGACGATTGTCCACACTAAAACCCAGCGCCTTCAAACAGCTGCGCGTAGCCGACCCGCGTCGAAAGCGCGCTCAAACGCGACACGCACGGCTCCTGCACAGACCTGCCGCGCGCACAGCGTCATCCAGCAAACGATCAAACCGGCAGATCCGTCGCCTGAATCAGGAACACGTTGTCATCACCTGCGCTGGTCGACAGCCACACCAGATCGAGTCCGCCGAACGCCGCTTCCACATGCGCGCGCTCATTGCCGATCTCGACCACCAGCACGCCGTTTTCCGTCAGCCAGTTGCGCGCGTCGGCGATGATCCGGCGCACCACGTCCATGCCGTCGGCACCGCCCGCCAGCGCCATGTCCGGCTCGTGCTTGTATTCGGCGGGCAGTTCCTGCATCGACGCCGCGTTCACGTAAGGCGGATTGCTGATGATCACGTCGTAGCGGCGCTCGGCGAGCGGCGCATACAGATCGCCTTCGAACAGTGCGATGCGGTCCTCGAGCTTGTAATCCGTCACGTTACGCGCGGCGACTTCGAGCGCGGGCGCCGACAGGTCCACGGCGTCGATATCCGCGTTCGGGAACGCGTGCGCCGCGAGAATCGCGAGGCAGCCGGAGCCGGTGCACAGCTCCAGCACGGCGCTCACCTGCTCGGGGTCTTCCACGTACGGCTGCAAGCCGTCCTGCAGCAGTTCGCCGATGAACGAACGCGGCACGATCACGCGCTCGTCCACGTGAAAGCGGAAGCCGTGCATCCACGCTTCCTGCGTGATGTACGCGGCCGGCACGCGGTCGGCAGCGCGCCGTTCGATCACGTTCAGCACGGCGTCGATTTCGGCTGCGCTCAGGCGCGCGTCGAGGAACGGCTCCAGCAGATCGAGCGGCAGATGCAGCGTGTGCAGGATCAGATAGGCGGCTTCGTCGTAGGCGTTGGCCGAGCCGTGGCCAAACGACAGCTCGGCCTGGTTGAAGCGCGACACGCCAAAACGCAGCAAGTCGCGAACAGTGGAAAACGGGAGCGTCATCGCAAATAGTCCTTGGTCAGGCGATCAGTTGTTCGAGCACGCGGCGGTACACGTTCTTCAGCGGCTCGATGTGTGCGACTTCGATATGTTCGTCGATCTTGTGAATGCTGGCGTTCAGCGGACCGAATTCGATCACCTGCTTGCAGATGCGCGCAATGAAGCGGCCGTCCGACGTGCCGCCGGTGGTCGACAGTTCGGTGGTGACGCCAGTTTCGTCCTTGATCGCCTGCGCGAGCGCGGTCGACAGGTCGCCGTGCGGCGTCAGGAACGGCAGGCCGCTCACGGTCCACTGCAGATCGTACTCAAGCCCGTGTTTGTCGAGGATCGCATGCACACGCGCCTGCAAACCATCCACCGTGCTGGCGGTCGAGAAGCGGAAGTTGAACATCACGTCCGCGTGGCCCGCAATCACGTTGCTCGCGCCGGTGCCGGCGTGAATGTTCGACACCTGCCACGTGGTGGGCGGGAAGTATTCATTGCCGTCGTCCCAGCGTTCAGCGACCAGCTCGGCCAGCGCGGGCGCGAGCAGGTGCACCGGATTCTTCGCCAGATGCGGATACGCGATGTGGCCTTGCACGCCCTTGACGATCAGCTTGCCCGACATCGAGCCGCGCCGGCCGTTCTTCACCATGTCGCCGAACTGCGCGCTCGAAGTCGGCTCGCCGACGATGCAGTAGTCCATGCGCTCACCGCGCGCCTGCAACGCTTCGACCACCTTGACGGTGCCGTCGGTGGCCGGGCCTTCTTCGTCGCTCGTGATCAGGAAAGCGATCGAGCCGCGATGCGCGGGGTGCGCCGCGACGAATTCCTCGCTCGCCACCACGAAGCCGGCGATCGACGCCTTCATGTCCGCCGCGCCGCGGCCATACAGCTTGCCGTCGCGCTGGGTGGGCTCGAACGGCGCCGAATGCCATTGTTCGAGCGGGCCGGTCGGCACCACGTCGGTATGGCCGGCGAACGCGAGCAGCTTGCCGCGCGTGCCGTCGACACCGCGTTTGACGGCCCACAGGTTGGTCACGCCGTTCGATTCGATCGTCTCGTGCTCGAAGCCGAGCGCGGACAGGCGTTCGATCAGCAGGCGCTGGCAATGCTGGTCGTCGGGCGTGACGGACGCGCGCGAGATCAGTTGTTCGGTAAGGGCGAGGGTGCCGGACATGGATTCAGTACAAGCCACTTTGAAATGAAAAAATGCCGGCTGGCGGTTGAACACCGCAGCCGGCAACAGCTTTTGATGCACGCGGCGAGACCGCGCTGACTCTTACTGCGGGTTGCTTCTTGTTCTGGCGCGGGGCTGCTGGCGAAACGGGCGGCACCTGCGACGCCCGCTTTGGCATTGAGCCTCGCGCGCAGGTTCACGCAAACAGCGCCGCGTATTCGTCCGTGGAAAAACCGAGCGACTTGACCCGCCCGTTGACCACCAGCACCGGGCGCTTGATCACCGACGGCTTGTGGATCATCAACGCGATCGCGCCCGGCTGCGTCTCGGCGGCCGCCTTCATGTCGTCGGACAGACCGCGCCACGTGGTGCCGCGGCGGTTCAGCAACGCGTCGAGCTTCACGTCCTTCAGCCAGTCCTGCACGAGCGGCTCGGTCACGCCGGCCTTCTTGAAGTCGTGAAACTCGAACTCGACACCATGCTCTTCCAGCCACACGCGGGCTTTCTTCACGGTGTCGCAGTTTGGGATGCCGTAGACGACGGTTTTGGTGCCGCGCGCCATCAGTCGCCTCGCAGCAGCTCGTTCAGGCCGACCTTCGCGCGAGTCTTTGCGTCGACCTTCTTGACGATCACCGCGCAGTACAGGCTATGCGAGCCGTCCTTCGACGGCAGGTTGCCCGCCACCACCACCGAGCCCGCCGGGATGCGGCCGTACGTGACTTCGCCGGTTTCGCGGTCGTAAATCTTGGTGCTCTGGCCGAGGTAGACGCCCATCGAGATCACCGAGTTCTCTTCGACGATCACGCCTTCGACCACTTCCGAACGCGCGCCGATGAAGCAGTTGTCTTCGATGATGACCGGGTTGGCCTGCAGCGGCTCCAGCACGCCGCCGATGCCCACGCCGCCCGACAGGTGCACGTTCTTGCCGATCTGCGCGCACGAGCCGACGGTGGCCCACGTGTCCACCATCGTGCCTTCGTCGACGTAGGCGCCGATGTTGGTGTACGACGGCATCAGCACGACGTTCTTCGCGATGAACGAGCCGCGCCGCGCGATCGCGGGCGGCACCACGCGGAAGCCGCCCGCGGCGAAGTCTTCAGCGGTGTAGTTGGCGAACTTCGACGGCACCTTGTCGTAGAACTGCGAGTAGCCGCCGGCCGGCATCGGCGCGTTGTCTTCGAGGCGGAACGACAGCAGCACGGCTTTCTTCAGCCATTGGTTGACGACCCAGTCGCCATCCTTCTTTTCGGCCACGCGCAGCGCGCCCTTGTCCAGTTGCTCGATTGCGTGGGCGACGGCTTCGCGCACTTCGGCCGGAGCGGCTTTCGGCGACAGGTCGGCGCGGTTTTCCCAGGCGGTGTCAATGATCTGCTGAAGTTGTTGCGACATATGCGTGCTTTTCTGAAGAGTAGAAGTCTGAAGAAGGGGATGCTGCGCGCGGGGCGTTCGCCTGAAACTCGCGAAACGACCTCGCCGATCTCAGCCAGCGAGCGCGCGGCAAAAATCGACGATCCGCTGCGCGCCCTCGGTGCATTCGTCGACGTCGGCGACCAGCGCGAGGCGCACGAAATTGCGGCCGGGGTTCACGCCGTGCGCAGTACGCGCGAGGAACGAGCCCGGCAGAACCGTCACATTATAGTCGGCGCGCAGGCGCTGGGCGAACTCGGTGTCCGTGAGGCCGGTACACGAGACGTTCGCCCACAGGTAGAACGCGGCGTCGGGCAGGCGCACGTCGAGCACGTCGGCGAGCATCGGCGTGACGGTCGAGAACTTCTGCAGGTACTTCGCGCGGTTCTCGCGCACGTGCGTCTCGTCGTTCCAGGCCGCGATGCTGGCGCTCTGGAACACCGTCGACAACGCCGCGCCGTGGTAGGTGCGGTAGAGCAGGAAGGCCTTGAGGATGGCCGGGTCGCCGGCGACGAAGCCCGAGCGCATGCCCGGCACGTTCGAGCGCTTGGACAGGCTCGACAGCATGACCAGCCGCTCGAAGCCGCGGCCGAGCATGTGCGCGGCTTCGAGGCCGCCGAGCGGGGGATTCGCTTCGTCGAAATAGATCTCGGAGTAGCACTCGTCCGATGCGATCACGAAGCCGTAGCGGTCCGACAGCGCGAACAGCTCGCGCCAGTCGTCGAGCGTGAGCACCGCGCCGGTCGGGTTGCCCGGCGAGCAGACGTACAGCAGTTGCGTGCGGGCCCAGATGTCGGCCGGCACCGCCGCGTAGTCGCACGCGAAGTTGCGCGCCGGGTCGCTATTGACGAAGTACGGCTGCGCGCCGCCGAGAAGCGCCGCGCCTTCGTAGATTTGGTAGAACGGGTTCGGACAGAGTACGATCGCAGGCTCGCTGCCCGCTTTACGCTGCGGGTCCAGCACCGTCTGTGCGAGCGCGAACAGCGCCTCGCGCGAGCCCGCGACCGGCAGCACCTCGGTGGCCGGATCGATGGACGGCAGGCCGTAGCGCTGCCTGATCCACTGCGCGATCGATTCGCGCAGCGCCGGTGTGCCGAGCGTGGCCGGATACGTGGCGAGGCCGCCGAGCGACGCGATCACGGCGTCGCGGATGAGTGCCGGCGTCGGATGTTTCGGCTCGCCGATGCCGAAGCTGATATGCGCGAGGCCGGCCGGCGGCGTGACGTCTTCGAAAAGCACGCGCAGCTTTTCGAACGGATAGGGCTGAAGGGAATCGAGTAGCGGGTTCACGGGGCGGATCGAGCCTGATCGAAGATGGGCGCAGACGGATGCTGGAAGAAGCAGAGCACGCGCGCCGGCGGCAAAGCGCGTGGAATGCGCTGGACAGACCGGCCGGCGACGGCAAGCGGATGATTATAGCGTGGCCCGCACTAGCGTGGCCCGCGTCAGGGTGGCCCGCATTGCGCGGCCCGCATTGCGTGGCGCGCGGGGCATGGCGAGCGAGGTGGCGCGCAGGGCGCGGCAGCGGGACCTGGCAAGCCTTGGCAGATAGCGCCAGGCAGCGGCAGGCAGGCGGGACCAGACAATCGAGGACCGCGCCACGCCGCAATTGAGGGACCCACTGGAAAGACATAGCGCGCCGTCAGGCAACGGCGCAACCCGCCAGGCGGCGCATGGAAGGCGTTGCAGCGGGAACGACGCGAACCGCGGACGGTTCGCGAAAAAAACAGGCAGGAGCAGCAATGTACGCAGCAGTCCCGGAGACAGTCGGACAAAGCGGGCGCGAGCCCGCCTCGGCCCGCGACGCCGACAACATCACAAATAGCATCGCAAGCCACTCCGCGAAAAACATCGCCAGCCATCGCGCACGCCACTGCGAGAGGAGCGCCGCGCGATGAACAACTGGCTTCGCAATGGCTGGCCGACGCTCGCGATCATGCTGGGTGCCTCGGTATGGGGAATGATCTGGTATCCGCTGCGCATGCTGGCGGCCCTCGGCGTCACCGGCACTGCGGCCAGCGCGCTGACGAGCGGCGCCGGCTGTCTGTTCGTGCTGCTGGTGCGCCGCCGCGCGCTCAAGACCGTGAGCTGGCACTGGCTGCTGCCGGCGCTCGCGCTGGCAGCGGGCATCACCAACCTCGGCTTCGTGTGGGGCTCGATCCACGGGCAGGTGATGCGCGTGCTGCTGCTGTTCTATCTCACCCCCGCATGGACCGCGCTGTTTGCGCACTTCATTCTGCATGAACGGCTGACCTGGTCGGGCGCGGCGCTCGCGGGATTGTCGCTGGCCGGCGCGATGACCATGCTCTGGTCGCCCCAGCTCGGCATTCCCGTGCCCGGCAATCTCGCCGAATGGGCGGGCCTCGCGGGCGGCATGGGCTTCGCGATGAGCAACGTGCTGATCCTCAAGACGAGCCGCGTGCTGCCGGACATGAAGCCGGAAATGCGCACCGCGGTGATCTTCGGCGGTGCGGCGATCTTCAGCGCGTGCGCGTCGCTGTTCGAAGCGATGCCCGCGCCGCCCTCCGGCGCGCATCTCGGCACCGCCGCGTTGCTCGTGCTCGGCCTCGGTCTGCTGCTGGCGTCGAACAATATGCTGGTGCAGTACGGCCTCGCGCGCGTGCCGGCCAACCGCGCGTCGATCATCATGCTGTTCGAGATCGTGGTCACCGCGCTATCCGCATGGCTGTTCGCCGGCGAGACCCCGGGCCCGCGCGAATGGGCCGGCGGCCTATGCATCGTGCTCGCCTCTGCGTTATCCAGCTGGGTGCACCGGACTAAAGTCTTGCCGCCCGACCCATCCACGGAGGACGTGAGCATCGCGCCCGGCAGCATCGGTGACAATGGTGGCCCTGGCGGCACCGGCGGCACCGGCCGAAGCGACCGTAAGGGCGGTAAGAATCGTCCACGTGCGATGGTATGATTGCCCCTCATTAGCCGGCGCATGCGTGAGCGTGTGCAGCCGGCACCCGTGTTCCGAGGGTTTGCGGGGTTCGCGGGCCGTTTCGCTGCATCGGCGAACGGCTCGCGCGGCCTTCACGAGCCACCTATTATTTTCCCTTTCCAAACAGCGAAATCGCCGTGCGTCTGACCTCGATCAAACTCGCTGGCTTCAAGTCATTCGTCGATCCCACGCATTTCCAGGTCCCGGGCCAGCTAGTCGGCGTGGTCGGACCGAACGGGTGCGGCAAGTCCAACATCATCGACGCCGTGCGCTGGGTGCTCGGCGAATCGCGCGCCTCCGAGCTGCGCGGCGAGTCGATGCAGGACGTGATCTTCAATGGCTCGACCGCGCGCAAGCCGGGTAGCCGCGCCAGCGTCGAACTGGTGTTCGACAATGCCGACGGCCGCGCCGCCGGCCAGTGGGGCCAGTATGCCGAAATCGCCGTGAAGCGCGTGCTCACGCGCGACGGCACCTCGAGCTACTACATCAACAATCTGCCGGCGCGCCGCCGCGACATCCAGGACATCTTCCTCGGCACCGGCCTCGGGCCGCGCGCGTACGCGATCATCGGCCAGGGCATGATCGCGCGGCTGATCGAGGCGAAGCCCGAAGAACTGCGGGTGTTCCTCGAAGAAGCCGCCGGCGTGTCGAAATACAAGGAACGCCGCCGCGAAACTGAGAACCGTCTGCACGACACGCGCGAGAATCTGACGCGGGTCGAGGACATCGTCCGCGAACTGGGGGCCAACCTCGAGAAGCTCGAAGGGCAGGCCGTAGTGGCCACGCGCTACAAGGAACTGCAGAGCGACGGCGAAGAGAAGCAGCGTCTGTTGTGGCTGTTGCGCAAGAACGAAGCCGGCAGCGAGCGGGAGCGCCAGCAGCGCGCGATCGAACAGGCGCAGATCGACCTCGAAGCGCAAACCGCGAAGCTGCGAGAAGTCGAAGCGCAACTCGAAACGCTGCGAGTCGCGCACTACTCCGCGAGCGATGCGATGCAGGGCGCGCAAGGCGCGCTGTACGAAGCGAACTCGGAAGTCAGCCGGCTCGAAGCCGAGATCAAGTTCATCGTCGAATCGCGCAACCGTGTGCAGGCGCAGATCGCCGCGCTGACCGCGCAGCGCGAGCAGTGGCAGTCACAAGCCGAAAAGGCACAGGGCGATATCGAGGACGCTGAAGAACAACTGGCCGTCGCCGAAGAAAAAGCCGCGCTCGCCGAAGACGAAGCCGCCGCGAAGCACGACGCGATGCCCGCGCTCGAAGCGCGCTGGCGCGATGCGCAGACGGAGCTGAACGCGGAGCGCGGCGGCATCGCGCAGACCGAACAGGCGCTCAAGCTCGAAGCCGCGCATCAGCGCAATGCGGATCAGCAATTGCAGCAGTTGCAGCAGCGTCACGAGCGGCTGAAGTCGGAAAAGGGCGGTCTCGACGCCCCCGACGAAGCGCAGCTCGAAGACCTGCGCATGCAACTCGCCGAGCACGAAGAGATTCTGCACGACGCGCAAGCGCGTCTCGCGGATGCGCAGGAAACGCTGCCGCGCCTCGACGGCGAACGCCGTGCCGCGCAGGAGCGCGTACAGGCCGAAGGCGCGCAGATCCATCAGCTCGACGCGCGTCTCGCCGCGCTCAAGCAGTTGCAGGAAAACGTACAGACCGAAGGCAAGATCCAGCCGTGGCTCGAAAAGCACGAACTGGGCGGCCTGCCGCGTCTGTGGAAGAAGCTGCACGTCGAAGCCGGCTGGGAAACCGCGCTCGAAGCGGTGCTGCGTGAGCGCCTCGCCGCGTTGGAAGTGTCGAACCTCGACTGGGTCAAGGCATTCGCCACCGACGCGCCGCCTGCCAAGCTCGCGTTCTACGCGCCGCCCGTGGCCGGTCAGCCGGCCGCCATGCCGCCCGGGTTGCGGCCTTTGCTGTCGCTGGTGCGCATCGACGACGCGGGCATTCGCGCGGTGCTGAACGACTGGCTCGGCCTCGCGTTCGTCGCCGACGACCTGCAGCAGGCGCTCGGCATGCGCTCGCAATTGCCGGAAGGCGGTTCGTTCGTCGTCAAGGCGGGTCACGTGGTGACGCGCGTCGGCGTGCAGCTGTACGCCGCCGATTCCGAGCAGGCCGGCATGCTGGCCCGTCAGCAGGAAATCGAAAATCTCGCGCGCCAGGTGCGCGCGCAGGCCTTGCTCGCCGACGAGGCGAAAGCCGCCGCGATCCGCGCCGAAGCCGCCCACACGCAAGCCGCGCAAGCGCTGACCGACGTGCGTCAGCAGGCCGAGCGCGCCACCCAGCGCGTGCACGCGCTGCAGATGGATGTGCTCAAGCTCACGCAAGCGCACGAGCGTTACACCCAGCGCAGCACGCAGATTCGCGAGGAACTCGAAGAGATCACCGCGCAGATCGAAGAGCAGCGCGCGATGCGTACGGAGTCGGAAGCGAACTTCGAGCGGCACGACGCCGAACTCGCGGAATTGCAGGCGCGTTTCGAAGATCACCAGATGGCCTTCGAGGCGCTCGACGAAGAACTGACCACCGCCCGCGGCCAGGCGCGCGACCTCGACCGCGCCGCCACCGACGCGCGCTTCGCCGCGCGCAACATGGCGAACCGCATCGACGAATTGAAGCGCAGCATCCAGGTCGCGCACGAGCAGAGCGAGCGCGTCGCGGTGTCGCTGGAAGACGCGCGCGCCGAGCTGGAAACGATCAACCAGCAGACCGCGCACACCGGCTTGCAGGACGCGCTCGACATCCGTTCGGTCAAGGAAGAGGCGCTGCACGCCGCGCGCCTCGAACTCGACGATCTGACCGCCAAGCTGCGCTCCGCCGACGAAACCCGCCTCACCGCCGAGCGCGCGCTGCAACCGCTGCGCGACCGCATCAACGAATTGCAGCTGAAGGAGCAGGCCGCGCGCCTGAACGGCGAGCAGTTCATCGAGCAACTCGCGGCGGCGGGCGTCGACGAGGCCGAGCTGCAAGCCAAGCTCACGCCGGACATGAAGCCGTCGTACCTGCAAGGCGAAGTCACGCGCATCAACAACGCGATCACCGCGCTCGGCCCGGTCAACATGGCCGCGCTCGATGAGCTGAAGGCCGCGACCGAGCGCAAGTCGTTCCTCGACGCGCAATCGGCCGACCTGAGCAGCGCGATCGAAACGCTCGAAGACGCAATCCGCAAGATCGACGGCGAAACGCGCACGCTGCTGCAAGGCACCTTCGACGAAGTGAACCGTCATTTCGGCGAGCTGTTCCCGCGCCTGTTCGGCGGCGGCCAGGCGAAGCTGATCATGACCGGCGACGAGATTCTCGACGCCGGCGTGCAGGTGATGGCGCAGCCGCCGGGCAAGAAGAATTCGACGATCCATCTGCTGTCGGGCGGCGAGAAAGCGCTGACCGCGACCGCGCTGGTGTTCGCGATGTTCCAGCTGAATCCGGCGCCGTTCTGTCTGCTCGACGAAGTGGACGCGCCGCTCGACGACGCCAACACCGAACGTTTCGCGAACCTGGTGCGGGCGATGTCGGACAAAACCCAGTTCCTGTTCATTTCGCACAACAAGATCGCGATGGAAATGGCGCAGCAGCTGATCGGCGTGACCATGCAGGAGCAGGGCGTGTCGCGCATCGTGGCGGTCGACATGGAAACGGCGGCCGGTTTCGCCCAGAATATCGTTTAACTCAAGCCTTCGCGGGCGTCCGCGTCCAGCGCAGCGGCTTGAATGGAAGGCCGCGCGACACGTGGAGCGGGCGCACAAGCCGCGCGGATAGAAGAATTGCTGATGGAGCATGCATGGACGAGTTGACACTCGGTTTGATCGGCGCGGGTGCCGTGGTGGTCGGGGGCGTGGTCGTGTACAACGCGTGGCAGGGCGCGAAAGTGCGTCGCAAGATGCCGCGGCCGATGCCGGCCGATACCGCCGAAAGCTTCGCGCGGGACGATCAGGAGGAGCAGAGCCCGTTCATCGAACCGGCCCGGCCGACCACGCGCCGCGAACCGGTGGTGGGTACCGACGCGTCGGCGGAAACGACGGCGGCGCGCGTCGAGCCGACTTTTGGCGGGAGCCCGGCCGTACCCGTCGCGCCGCTCGACACACCGGCCGACATTCAGGCCGAGACGATCACGCCGAACGGTTTGCCGGAAGCCGAGGGTGTGGCCGAGGCTGAAGGCGAGGGCGTTCATCCCGCTGAGGCCGGCGAGGCCGCGCGGCCCGCGCAAGCCGCTCGCGACACCAAAGAATCAGCGGAACCGGCCGAGCCGATTCTGCCCGCTGCTACGACGATCTCGTCGGCGCCGCCGGCTATCGTCGATCGGCGGATCGACTGCATCGTGCCGATTCGTCTGAACGGCCCGGTGGCCGGCGACAAGGTGCTGCCGCTCGCGCAGCGCCTACGCCGCGCCGGCAGCAAGCCGGTGCATATCGAAGGCAAGCCTGAAGGCGGCGCATGGGAGCTGCTGCAAAACGGCGCGCGCTATGAAGAGCTGCGCGCTGCCGCGCAACTGGCCAATCGCGGCGGTGCGCTGAACGAACTGGAGTTCTCGGAGTTCGTCACCGGCGTGCAGCAGTTCGCCGACGCGCTCGACGCGGCGCCGGAATTTCCCGACATGCTCGAAACGGTCGCGATGGCGCGCGAGCTCGACGGTTTCGCCGCGCAATGCGACGCGCAACTGTCGATCAACGTGCTGTCGGACGGCGCGCCGTGGTCGGCCAACTATGTGCAGGCGGTGGCGTCGCAGGACGGCCTGCTGCTGTCGCGCGACGGCACGCGTTTCGTCAAGCTCGACTCGCGTCAGAGCCCGGTGTTCATGCTGCAATTCGGCGACACCAACTTCCTGCGCGACGACCTCACGTACAAGGGCGGCCAGATGATCACGCTGGTGCTCGACGTGCCGGTCGCCGACGAAGACATCCTGCCGTTCCGGCTGATGTGCGACTACGCGAAATCGTTGGCCGAGCGCATCGGCGGCCGAGTGGTTGACGATGGCCGCCGTCCGTTGCCGGAAACCGCGTTGCTCGCCATCGAGAAACAGCTGATGACGCTCTACGCGAAGCTCGAACAGGCGGGTATTCCGGCGGGTTCGCCGGCCACGCGGCGCCTGTTCAGCCAGTAAGCCGCACGACTCGTTCGAGGCGCCCGACGGCCGCACGATGTGCGGCCGTTGTCGTTTGCGGCGGCGTATGCGCGCGCCGCTTGGAACCGCTGGCGAACGCACAGCGGCCAACCTGAAAGCTGGCCATTCGGACGATGTAAAGGGGCACGCTTCCTGCGATAATCCAATGTCTGAATTTCCCTGACGAGCCGTCCGACAGCATGTCCCGAACCCCCGCCTCTTCCCCAGCAACCCACGCTCCGGCCGAACGGGCCGCGTGGCTGCGCGCGGAACTCGAACGCGCGAACTACGCGTACTACGTGCTCGACCAGCCCGACCTGCCGGACGCGGAATACGACACGCTGTTCAAGGAACTGGAACACATCGAGTCGGAGCATCCCGATCTGATCGTGCCTGACTCGCCGACCCAGCGCGTGGGCGGCGAGGCGGCGAGCGGTTTCGAGCCGGTCGTGCACGACCAGCCCATGCTGTCCCTGAACAACGGTTTCGCCGACGAAGACATCGTCGCATTCGACAAGCGCGTCGGCGACGCGCTCGGCAAGAACGCGAGCGAGCCGCCGGTGCCGGTCGATTACGCGGCCGAGCTGAAATTCGACGGCCTTGCGATCTCGCTGCGCTACGTCGACGGCGCGTTCGTCCAGGCGTCCACGCGCGGCGACGGTACCACCGGCGAGAACGTCACCGAAAACGTCCGCACGATCCGCTCGATTCCGCTCAAGCTCAAAGGCAAGCGCGTGCCGCGGGTGCTCGACGTGCGCGGCGAAGTGCTGATGTTCAAGCGCGACTTCGAACGTCTGAACGAACGCCAGCGCGCCGCCGGGCAAAAGGAATTCGCCAATCCGCGCAATGCGGCGGCGGGCAGCTTGCGGCAGCTCGATTCGAAGATCACCGCGCAACGGCCGCTGTCGTTTTTCGCCTATGGCATCGGTGTGCTCGAAGGGATCGAGATGCCGGCCACGCATGGTGAACTGCTCGACTGGTACAAGGAACTCGGCTTGCCTGTGAACGGCGAACGCGCAGTGGTGCAGGGCGCCGAGGGCTTGCTGGGCTTCTTCCACGCGGTCGGCGAGAAGCGCGACTCGCTGCCGTACGACATCGACGGCGTGGTCTACAAGGTCAACCAGCGCGACGAGCAGGACGCGCTCGGCTTCGTGTCGCGCGCGCCGCGTTTTGCGCTGGCGCACAAATTTCCCGCGCAGGAAGCGCTGACCCGACTCGTCGCGATCGATGTGCAGGTCGGCCGCACCGGCGCGATCACGCCGGTGGCGCGGCTCGAGCCGGTGTTCGTCGGCGGCGCGACGGTCACGAATGCCACGCTGCACAACGAAGACGAAGTGCGCCGCAAAGACATCCGCATCGGCGACACGGTGATCGTGCGGCGCGCTGGCGACGTGATTCCCGAAGTGGTGAGCGCGCTGCTCGAGCGTCGTCCGGCCGACGCCCGCGAGTTCGTGATGCCGACGCAGTGTCCGGTGTGCGGCTCGAGCATCGAGCGGCTGCCCGACGAGGCGATCGCGCGTTGTACCGGCGGGCTGTTTTGTCCGGCGCAGCGCAAGCAGGCGCTGTGGCACTTCGCGCAGCGGCGCGCGCTCGATATCGACGGGCTCGGCGAAAAGATCATCGATCAGCTGGTCGAGCAGAATCTGGTGCGCACGCCGGCCGATCTGTTCAACCTCGGCTTCGCGACGCTCGCCGAACTCGACCGCTTCGCCGAAAAGTCCGCGCAGAACCTGCTCGACTCGCTGGAAAAGGCCAAGCACACCACGCTGGCGCGCTTCATCTACGCGCTCGGCATCCGCCACGTGGGCGAATCCACGGCGAAAGATCTGGCGAAGCACTTCGGCTCGCTCGACCCGATCATGGACGCAACGGTCGAAGCCTTGCTGGAAGTCAACGACGTGGGGCCGGTGGTCGCCGAGTCGATCCATCAGTTCTTCGCCGAAGAGCACAACCGCACGGTGATCGAGCAGCTGCGCGCGCCGGGCAAGGTCACCTGGCCGGAAGGGCCGCCCGCGCCGAAGGCGCCGCAAGGCGTGCTGGCCGGCAAGACGGTGGTGTTGACCGGCACCTTGCCGAACCTCGCCCGCGAGGAAGCAAAGGAAATGCTCGAAACAGCCGGCGCGAAAGTAGCGGGGTCCGTGTCGAAAAAAACGGACTATGTGGTCGCAGGGGCGGAAGCCGGCAGCAAGTTGGCGAAGGCCGAGGAACTCGGCATTCCCGTACTCGACGAAGATGGTATGCGTAAGCTCCTGGAGGGGCAGTCATGATCCGCGAAATTCTCAAGATGGGCGATCCGCGCCTGTTGCGTATTGCCGATCCGGTCGATCACTTCGACACGCCTGAACTGCATGAACTCGTCAAAGACATGTTCGAGACCATGCACGACGCGAACGGCGCGGGTCTCGCCGCGCCGCAGATCGGCGTCAATCTGCAGGTGGTGATCTTCGGCTTCGGCTCGAACGAGCGCTATCCGGACGCGCCGCCGGTGCCGGAGACGGTGCTGATCAATCCGACCATCACGCCGGTCTCGCTCGATATGGAAGAGGGCTGGGAAGGTTGTCTGTCGGTGCCGGGTCTGCGCGGCGCGGTAAGCCGCTTTTCGATGATCAAGTATCACGGCTTCGACCAGTACGGCAAACCGATCGACCGCGTCGCCGAAGGCTTTCACGCACGCGTCGTGCAGCACGAGTGCGACCACCTGATCGGCAAGCTGTATCCGATGCGGATCAACGATTTCGCGAAGTTCGGCTACACGGAAGTGCTGTTTCCGGACATGGAGCCGAATAGCGACGATTGATGCTGCTGCGGGGTTTGCTGCTTGCGGCAGTTTGCACGGGTAGCGCCGGCTGTGATGCCAACAAAAAACCCACGCATCGGCGTGGTTTTTTTGTTGGCGCGAGCGCCTGTCCGATGGCGAACAGGCGCTCGCGGCAGCGTCATCAGAACGATTCGTCCGCCGCCAGATAGCGCCATTGGCCCGGCGGCAGCGCACCCAGCATCACGCGACCCATCCGCACACGCTTCAGGCCGATCACTTCGAGGCCGACCAGTTCGCACATCCGGCGGATCTGGCGTTTCTTGCCTTCGCGCAGCACGAAACGCAACTGTTCGCCGTTCTGCCAGCTAACCTGCGCGGGCTTGAGCGGCACGTCGTCGAGCGACAGCCCGTGGCGCAACAGTTCGAGGCTTTCGGGCGGGAAGTGGCTTTCGACGTCCGTCGTGTGTTCGCCATAGGCCACGCGCACCAGGTATTCCTTGTCGATCTCTGAATGGCCGCCGATCAACTGCTTGGCGACGCGGCCGTCCTGCGTCAACACCAGCAGGCCCGTCGAATCGATGTCGAGACGGCCGGCCGGCGCGAGCTGGCGCAGATGCGCGACCGAGAAGCGGATTTCCGAGTGGTCGCCTTCCCAGCGATTCTCCGGCGTGACCAATGTGATCGCCGGTTGATAGCCATCTTCCGCCTGGCCCGACACGAGGCCGACCGGCTTGTGGACCAGCACCGTCACCTGGCTCGCTTGCGCGGCTTCGGCGGCGGGGTCGATCTCGATGCGTTGGTCCGGACGAACCTTGGTGCCGAGCGTGTCGATGCGCTCGCCGTCTACCAGCACCCAGCCCTTTTCGATCCACTCGTCGGCTTCGCGGCGCGAGCACAGACCGAGTTCGGACATCAGCTTCGACAGGCGCAAGGTGCCCGGCGCGTCTTCGTAATCGCGACGCGGAGTGCGCGGGGCGGGATTGGCGTCGGCGTCGCCGCTCGCATCGCGGCGCTCGGCGCGCGTTGCGGACGCGGGCTTGCGTGGCTTGTCGGCGTGGGCCGGGCGGTCGTCGCCGAAGCGGCGCGGCGCGGACGGCTGTGCCTTGT
Organism: Paraburkholderia panacisoli; assembly: GCF_008369935.1. Taxonomy (GTDB): domain Bacteria; phylum Pseudomonadota; class Gammaproteobacteria; order Burkholderiales; family Burkholderiaceae; genus Paraburkholderia; species Paraburkholderia panacisoli. The sequence continues at coordinate 461,362 of NZ_VTUZ01000001.1, forward strand.
CGAAGCTGCGGGGCGGGCGCTCGCCGCGTTCACCACTGCGCGCGGGGCGATCGCTGAATTCGCGTTTGGCCGGGGCGCGGTCGCCGCGCTCACCGTAGCCGTCGCGCGGAGCGCGTGCCGGCCGGTCGGAGCGGTCGCTGTAGCCGCTTTTCACGGGTTTCGCGAAGCTGCGCTCGCCACGTTCGGACGAGCCGCGTTCGCCTTCGGAACGGCGCGGCGCGCTGTCGCTGCGCGGTCCACGGTCGCTGCCGCGGCGGTCCTGGGGCGCACCACGGTCGCTGCCGAAACGGGGACGATCGGATGCGTCGCGTTCGCGGCGCATCGGGCGTTCGCCACGCGGTGCATCTTCCGACGGACGGCCTGCGCCTGTGCGCGGTCCGCTGAACGGGCGACGTTCGCCGTCGTCGCGGCGGGGGGCGCGTTCGTTGCGATCGCCTGCGTTTTCGAATCGGCGCGGGGCGCGTTCGGCGCGGTCAGCGGTGCCTTCAAAACGGCGCGGGGCGCGTTCGCTGCGATCTCCCGCGCCTTCGAATTTGCGCGGAGCGCGTTCGCTGCGATCTCCTGCGCTTTCAAACCGACGTGGCGCGCGTTCACCGCGATCACTAGCGCCTTCAAAACGGCGTGGCGCGCGTTCGCTGCGATCGCCAGCAGCTTCGAATTTGCGCGGCGCGCGTTCAGCGCGATCGCCAGCACCTTCGAACCGGCGCGGCGCGCGCTCGCCGCGATCACCTGCGCCTTCAAACCGGCGTGGCGCGCGTTCACCGCGATCGCCAGCACCTTCAGACCGGCGCGGCGCGCGTTCGCCACGATCACCTGCACCTTCAAACCGGCGCGGCGCGCGTTCGCCACGATCACCCGCACCTTCGAATTTGCGCGGAGCACGCTCGCCACCACCTTCAAACCGACGCGGCGCACGTTCGCCGTCCTCACGACGCGGCCCCCGCTCCCCGGCAGCCCCTTCCCGGCGCGGCGGCCGATCCGACGGGGCACGACGCGGCGCACCTGCAGCACCCGCCGCCCGCTCGCGCGAAAACGACCCCTCGGCACGCGGCGCACGCGCACCGCTGCCCGCCGGTTTACCACCCGCCGGTCGCTTGCCACCGCTGCCCGCTGCGCCAGCGCCTTCACCCCGCGCCCCGCTGAAAGCCGCCGTCGACGGCTTCGGTCCCGCCGGGCGCGTCGGCTTACGCGCCGACGTGCTACCGGTACGGACAGGGGCGCGTTCGGACGAAGCCGGCCGCGGGTGCTTGGCTGTTAATTTGACTCGCATGAAATCTCACACTGCGATCGCGCGCAGCAGTTCGGTCTCGACCTGAATTTGCAGGCGGTTGTCCGACAGACCGTGTCCATCCAGCAGGAACACGTCTTCGACACGTTCGCCGAGCGTATTGATCCGCGCCGAAGCGACGCCGACCCGATGCTCGGCCAGCACACGCGCGATCGAATAAAGAAGGCCTGGCCGGTCGTTCGCCGACACGGACAGGATGTAGTATTGGCCGCGCTCGTCGGCCCGAAGATCGACGCGCGGCGTGACAGGGAAGGTCCGCGACAGCCTCGACAAACGGCCCTTCGACGGTCCCGGCAGCAGGGTCCCGTGGCCGGTGAGGCGGGCGGTCAGTTCCTGTTCGACCAGATTGGCGATATCGCGATAATGCACGTCTTCTTCGGTATGCGCGACGAGGAAATTATCGAGCGCGTACCCATGACGGGTCGTACTGACCCGCGCATCGAGCACCGACAGGCTGTTGCGGTCGAAATACGCGCAAATGCCGGCGAACAGGTCGGGCTGGTCTTTTACGTACACCAGCACCTGCAGCGCCTCGCCGATCGGCGACGGACGAGCCCGGACGATCGGCGTCGGCGTTTCGACATGGCGGTGCAGCACGCGCGTTTGCCACGCGATGTCCGCCGCGTCGTGACGCAGGAAATAGCCGACATCGAGCTGGTCCCACAACGCCCGTTGCGCGCCTTCCGGCACGGTCTCGAGACGTAGCAGCGCGAGCGCCTCTTCCTTGCGGGTCTTCAGCTCCGAATGCGCGTCCGGCCGCGCGCCGCCGAGCACGGCCAGGGTGGCGCGGTAGAGGTCTTCGAGCAGTTTGCCTTTCCACGTGTTCCAGACTTTCGGGCTGGTGCCGCGGATATCGGCCACCGTCAGCAGATAGAGCGCGGTGAGGCGGCGCTCGGTGCCGACCAGTTCGGCAAAGCGCTTGATCACTTCCGGGTCGCTCGTGTCCTGCTTCTGCGCGACCTGGCTCATTGTCAGATGCTGCTGCACCATCCACACGACCAGCTCGCCGTCCTCGCCCAGGATGTCGTGGTTGCGGCAAAAGCGCCGCGCGTCGACCATGCCTAGCGTGGAATGGTCGCCGCCGCGGCCCTTGGCGATATCGTGGAACAGCGCCGCCACGTACAACACCCACGGCCGGTCGAAGTTGGCGATCAACTGGCTGCAGAACGGATATTCGTGCGCATGCTCGGCCACCGCAAAGCGGCGCAGATTGCGCAGCACCATGAGGATGTGCTGGTCGACCGTGTAGACGTGATACAGATCGTGCTGCATCTGCCCGACGATGCGCCGGAAATTCAGCAGGTAGCGCCCGAGCACGCTGGTCTGGTTCATCAGGCGCAACGCGTGCGTGATGCCGGCCGGCTGCTTCAGGATGTCCATGAACAGGCGCCGGTTCTCGGGGTCGCGCCGCCAGTGCTGATCCATTACGTCGCGCGCGTTGTAGATCGCGCGCAGCGTGCGCGCCGACAAGCCTTTGACGCCGGGCGTCTGCTCGTACAGCAGGAACGCTTCGAGGATCGCGTTCGGCTCGCGCTCGAATACGTCATCGCTGGCGATCTCCAGCATGCCTTGCTTTTCGACGAAGCGCTCCGACAGGACGCGCGTAATGCCGCTCGTGCTGGGGAAGAGTTGCGCCTCGATGTTCTGGATCAGGATCGTGGCGAGCTGCGTGACGGCCTTGGCGGCCCAGTAATAGCGGCGCATCAGCTGTTCGCTGGCGCGCTTGGTGACGGTCGGCTTATAGCCGAAGCTTTCGGCCACCGGCGTCTGCAGGTCGAACACCATGATGTCCTGCCGACGCCCGGCGATCACATGCAGCCGCGCACGCAGCGCCTTCAGGAAGCCTTCGTTGTGGCGCAGTTCGCGTGCTTCGCGCTCGGTGATTAGCCCGCGCGCTTCGAGTTCGCGCCAGCTGCAGCCAAACCCGGCCGCCTGGGTGATCCAGAGAATCAGCTGAAGATCGCGCAGGCCGCCCGGGCTTTCCTTGATGTTCGGTTCGAGCGCGTAGGGCGTGTCCTGGAACTTGGCGTGGCGCTGGCGCATTTCCAGCACTTTCGCCTGAAAGAATGCCTTCGGATCGAGCGCCGCGCGGTAACGTTTCGCGAAGTCGTCGAAGAGCGCGGCGCTGCCCGTGATGCGCCGCGCTTCCAGCAGCGAGGTGCGCACGGTGACGTCGTTGGCGGCTTCTTCGAGACATTGCGACACGCTGCGCACGCTGCTGCCGAGTTCCAGTCCCAGATCCCACGCGAGGCTGATGAAGCGTTCGATGCGCGCTTCCAGATGTTCGAGCGGTGCATCGGGCAGCAAAACGAGGATGTCGATGTCCGAGTGCGGCGCCAGTTCGCCCCGCCCATAGCCGCCGACGGCCAGCAGCGCCAGTTTGCCCGGCAGCTCGCAGGTGTCCCAGGCGGCGCGCAGCGAGTCGTCCGTGGCGCGCGCGAGGGCGGCCATCAACGAATCCACGTTGGTGGCCGTTTTGAAGCGTTCCAGTATCTGGGCTTTGGCCACTTTGTAGTCCGCCTTCAGCGACGTGGCATGGGATTGGGCGACGACGGGAACGCTACTCATTGGCAGGCAGGCAGGCGGGCGGTGGGGTCGGAGGTCGGTCAGGCGGTGGCCGCGACGACCGGCGGCCGCGCGGGCGTGCCGGCGGAAACGGTCAGCACGTCGTAGCCGGTTTCCGTGACGAGCACGGTGTGTTCCCATTGCGCCGACAGGCTGCGGTCTTTGGTCTTGACGGTCCACTGGTCGGGCATCGTGCGGATGTCGCGGCGGCCGGCGTTGATCATCGGCTCGATCGTGAAGATCATGCCGGCCTGCAATTCGAACCCGGTGCCGGGACGGCCGTAGTGCAGAATCTGCGGGTCTTCATGGAACACTGTGCTGATGCCGTGCCCGCAGTACTCGCGCACCACGCTGTAGCCCTGACCTTCCGCATGCTTCTGGATCGCGTGGCCGATGTCGCCGAGATGCGCGCCCGGGCGGACCTGGTCGATGCCGAGCCACATGCATTCGAAGGTGGTCTGCACGAGCCGTTTGGCGAGGATCGAGCCTTCACCGACGATAAACATGCGGCTCGTGTCGCCGAAATAACCTTCCTTGATGACCGTGACGTCGATATTCAGCGCGTCGCCGTTCTTCAAAGTCTTGTCGCCGGGGATGCCGTGGCAGATCACGTCGTTGACGGAAATGCAGGTGGCCTTCGGATAGGGCGGGTAGCCGGGCGGCTGATAATTCAGCGGCGCCGGAATCGTGCCCTGTTCCTTCAGCATGTATTCGTGGCACAGACGGTCGAGTTCGCCCGTCGTGATGCCGGCCTTGACGAACGGTGTGATGTAGTCGAGCACTTCGCTAGCGAGTTTGCAGGCGACGCGCATCTGCGCGATATCGTGTTCGTTTTTGAGCGTAATAGCCATGAGTCGGGCCTGAAATGCGATTTATTGCGGGATTATCGCACCATATTCCGGCAGCCGCAGTCTTTTGAGACGAGGCTTGCGCGTTTGGCGGGCGCTTTGGCGGGCTGCGCTTGAGCAAGTAGGACGGCCCCGCGGGCGATGGTCCAGGCGGGCTGCGCGGATTCGCTCGGCCGCCACGCCCCAGCCCCATTTAAGCGCCGGGTGCCTTCGGCGCACACAGATGGCGGCAGCCTTGCGGGTGCAACCCCGTCGCGGCAACCGGGAGCTACTACGCAGGTTGAGTCGTGCAATAGTCGCGTGCTATAATCTTTGGCTAAGTCAATCTATGACTCGTTTTTATTGCCCGGTATCGTGAAAGGGTGGTCAAAAACGGGCAGGGGCGGCTTCTCACGGTGCCGGTTGCCTGCGCCGTGAGGTCGGCAGTACCTAGCGCAGTACCAGGCAGCCAACTCGCAAGCCGGCGCACCCAGGGTGTCCGTCGCGTTCCAGCCAAAGAAGAAGGCGGGCGCGGCCGATACGGCAGCCGGCTTAAGACCCAACCCTCGCGGAGATTTTCATGGCAGTTACCATGCGTCAAATGCTGGAAGCCGGTGTCCACTTCGGTCACCAAACGCGCTTCTGGAACCCGAAGATGGCCCCCTTCATTTTCGGTCATCGCAACAAGATTCACATCATCAACCTCGAAAAGACGCTGCCGATGTACAACGACGCGCTGAAGTACGCGCGTCAACTGGCGGCTAACCGCGGCACGATCCTGTTCGTCGGCACGAAGCGTCAATCGCGCGACACAATCGCCGAAGAGGCACAACGCGCTGGCATGCCATTCGTCAACGCGCGCTGGCTCGGCGGCATGCTGACCAACTTCAAGACGCTGAAGGTTTCGATCAAGCGCCTGAAGGACATGGAAGCGGCGCTGGAAGCGGGCGAAACCGAGCGCATGAGCAAGAAGGAAGCGCTGCTGTTCGAACGCGAAATGGCCAAGCTGCAGAAGTCGATCGGCGGCGTGAAGGACATGGGCGGCATTCCTGACGCGATCTTCGTGGTCGACGTCGGCTACCACAAGATTGCCGTTACCGAAGCGAACAAGCTGGGCATTCCGGTCATCGCAGTGGTCGACACGAACCACTCGCCGGAAGGTATCGATTATGTGATCCCGGGTAACGACGACGCCAGCAAGGCTGTCGCTCTGTACACGGCTGGCGTGGCTGACGCGATCCTGGAAGGCCGTGCGAACGCGGTCAACGAAGTGGTGCAGGCTGCACGTGGTGGCGACGGCGACGAGTTCGTCGAGGTCAACCCGGAGGCGTAAAGCTGCCCCCGTGTCCGGCAAAAAAGGGGGCTTTCTACAGGCCCCCTTTTTTTAAGCCGCGACGTTGTAGTGGGGTGCCGCAGGCGGCGCCCAACGCGTTGTCCGTAAAAAATACTCGGCAACGCTGAAACGAATTCTTGCCGCCGGTATCGAAGTGCGGGCGGCGTGTGACAGACGGAACTCAAGGAGCAAATGATGGCGGCAATTACCGCAAGCATGGTTGCAGAACTGCGCGCAAAGACCGACGCGCCGATGATGGAATGCAAGAAGGCGCTGACGGAAGCCGACGGCGACATGGCGCGCGCTGAAGAGCTGCTGCGCGTGAAGCTGGGCAACAAGGCCAGCAAGGCAGCCTCGCGCGTGACGGCTGAAGGCGTGGTCGCATCGTTCATCGGCGGCAATGCGGGTTCGCTGGTCGAGCTGAACTGCGAAACCGACTTCGTTTCGAAGAACGACGACTTCCTGGCTTTCTCGAAGCAGGTCGCCGAGCTGGTCGCTACGCAAAACCCGGCTGACGTCGCTGCTCTGTCGGCCCTGCCGCTGGAAGGCTCGACGGTCGACGCAGTGCGCCTCGCGCTGGTCGGCAAGATCGGTGAAAACCTGTCGATCCGCCGTTTCGTGCGCTTCGACACGGCTAACAAGCTGGCAGCGTACCTGCACGGCACGCGCATTGGCGTGCTGGTCGAGTACACCGGCGCGGACGAGCAGGTCGGCAAGGACGTGGCAATGCACATCGCCGCGATGAAGCCGGTTTCGCTGTCGTCGGGCGACGTGCCGGCGGACCTGATCGCGAAGGAACGCAGCATCGCTGAACAGAAGGCCGCCGAATCGGGCAAGCCGGCTGAAATCGTCGCCAAGATGGTCGACGGCAGCGTGCAGAAGTACCTGAAGGAAGTGTCGCTGCTGAACCAGACGTTCGTTAAGAACGACAAGCAGACGATCGAGCAGATGCTGAAGGCAGCCAGCTCGAGCGTGCAGAAGTTCGCGCTGTTCGTGGTCGGTGAAGGCATCGAGAAGAAGCAGGACGACTTCGCAGCAGAAGTGGCCGCTCAAGTCGCTGCTGCAAAGCAACAATAAGCGTCGCTCAAGCTTCACAGTAGTACTGTTGGACCCGCGGCGGAGCAAGACTTCTCCGCGGTCGGCAGCGCCGCAAGGCTGCGCGCGGGTTGACCCTCGCAGCGCAGCCGCCGGCGGACCGCGGGGTCCGCCAATTTGGCGGCGCTTGCCCGAATCAGCATTTCACCCCTACATTAGTCCCTTGTTGTTGCCCTGTTCTGCGCGATCTGGATACCCCTATGCCCACTGCCTACAAACGCGTCCTGCTCAAACTCTCCGGTGAAGCTCTGATGGGCGACGATGCCTTCGGCATCAATCGCGCGACCATCGAAAGAATGGTGGCGGACGTGGCCGAAGTGGTCCGTCTCGGAACGCAGCTGGCCGTGGTGATCGGCGGCGGCAATATTTTCCGCGGCGTCGCGGGCGGTGCGGCCGGTATGGATCGTGCGACAGCCGACTACATGGGCATGCTGGCCACGATGATGAACGCGCTCGCGCTGCAGGACGCAATGCGCCACGCCGGTATCGAGGCGCGCGTGCAATCGGCGCTGCGCATGGACCAGGTGGTCGAGCCGTACATCCGGCCCCGTGCGATTCGCCAGCTCGAAGAAGGCAAGGTCGTGATTTTCGCGGCCGGCACCGGCAACCCGTTCTTCACGACCGACACGGCCGCCGCGCTGCGCGGCTCGGAAATCGGCGCGGAAGTCGTGCTGAAGGCGACCAAGGTGGACGGCGTCTATTCGGCCGATCCCAAGAAAGATTCAAGCGCAACCCGCTACACGACGATCAGCTTCGACGAAGCGATCGGCCGCAATCTGCAGGTGATGGACGCCACGGCGTTCGCGCTGTGCCGCGACCAGAAGCTGCCGATCCGCGTTTTTTCGATCGTCAAGCCGGGCGCGCTCAAGCGCATCGTACAAGGCGAGGACGAGGGCACCCTCGTCCACGTGTAAACTCTCGTTCACATAACGTGGGCTTTGACGCGAGCCCAGGCCGCTGCTTATCGCGCGCGCTGGCCGGCTCGCTCCGTTTTGAAGGTTCGGAGGTTTAAAAATGTCTGTGGCTGATATCAGGAAGGGCGCTGAACAAAAGATGCAGCGTTCCATCGACGCGTTCAAGAACGACTTGTCGAAGATTCGCACGGGCCGTGCGCACACGGGCCTGCTCGATCACATCCAGTGTGATTATTACGGTTCGCCGGTGCCGATCTCGCAGGTTGCGAACCTGACGCTGATCGACGCGCGCACGATCGGCGTGCAGCCGTGGGAGAAGAAGATGGTCCAGGTCGTCGAAAAGGCGATCCGCGAGTCGGACCTCGGTCTGAACCCGGCCACGCAAGGCGACGTAATCCGCGTGCCGATGCCCGCGCTGACCGAAGAGCGCCGTCGCGAGCTGACCAAAGTGGTCAAGAGCGAGGCGGAAACGGCCAAGGTTGCGGTCCGCAATCTGCGTCGTGACGCTAACGAGCAACTGAAAAAGCTCGTCAAGGACAAGGAAATTTCGGAAGACGACGAGCGTCGTGCGGGCGATGACGTTCAGAAGCTGACGGACAAGTTCGTCACCGAAATCGACAAGCTCGTCGTGACGAAGGAAGCCGAGATCATGACGGTGTGAGGCCGGTTGGCTCCGCACTTTCAGGATTTCCACTTCTTTATTTGTAGTCACTGTCCCGACGGCCATGACCTATACCAGCTCAACCGTGCGCGTGCCTGATGTCGCCGCGGTGCCGCGACATATCGCAATCATCATGGATGGCAACGGCCGTTGGGCCACCCAGCGGCGTCTGCCGCGCGTGGCGGGCCATACGCGCGGCGTCGACGCGGTGCGGGCGGCCGTCGAGGCGTGCGCGCGGCAGGGCGTCGAATACCTGACGCTGTTCGCCTTCAGCTCGGAAAACTGGCGCCGCCCGAACGAGGAAGTCTCGTTCCTGATGCGCCTGTTCGTCACCGCGCTCGAGCGCGAGATCGGCAAGCTGCACGCGAACGGCATCCGTTTGCGGGTGGTGGGCGATCTGGACCGTTTCGACGCGCGCATCCGCGACCTGATCAAGCGCGCGGAAACCAAGACCGCGCGCAACACGCGTCTCACGCTGACCATCGCCGCGAATTACGGCGGGCGCTGGGACATCATGCAGGCCACCCGCAAGCTCGCCGAGCAGTCGGCGCTGGCGGGCAAGGCGGTCGAAGTCAACGAGGATTCGTTCGCCGAGCACCTGTCTATGGCTTATGCGCCGGAGCCGGACCTGTTCATCCGCACCGGCGGCGAGCGCCGCGTCAGCAACTTCCTGCTGTGGCAGCTCGCGTACACCGAGTTCTACTTCACCGACACGTTCTGGCCGGATTTCGACGCCGACGCGCTCGGCCACGCCATCGCTTCGTACGCGGAGCGCGAACGCCGCTTCGGCCGCACCAGTGCTCAGCTCGAGCCGCAATCGCAAAACGTCGATTCGCTTCCATGCTAAAAACCCGTGTCATCACGGCGATCATCCTGCTGGCAGTGTTCCTGCCGGTCACGCTGTTCGCGCCGGTGGGCGCGTTCGGCGCGCTGATCGCCTTCGTCGTCGTGTTCGCCGCGTGGGAGTGGGCGCGCCTGCTCAAGCTGGGCGGCGCTGCGCCGGTGATCTACGCGCTGGTGGCGGCGGTCGCGCTGGTCGCGAGCACGCGGCTCGGCACGGGCGTCGCGGAGGCCCGTTCGCTCTTCAAGGCGGCGGCTATTTTCTGGGTAATCGCCGGTCCGTTCGTGCTGCTGCGCAAGCCCACGCTCGCGCAGGGCGCCTGGCGCATTTTTCTGTGCGTGGCGGGCATTGTGGTATTCGCGGCGTGCTGGCATGCTCTCGTCGCCGCGCGCATCCAGGGTGTGGCCTTCGTGCTGTCGCTGCTGCTATTGGTATGGCTGGCCGATATCGGCGCATACTTCTCCGGAAAAGCGTTCGGAAAACATAAGCTGGCGCCTGCCATCAGTCCGGGTAAGACTTGGGAGGGCGCGATCGGCGGCTGGCTGGTGGTGATGATCGTCGCGGCGGCGGCGGTCTTTTTGCATGCGTTCGAGCCGACCCTGTATTCTGCGCTGCTGGCGCAATGGGGCGCCGTGCGCACATTGCTCGCACTGACCTTGCTAGTGGCATTCAGCGTGGTGGGCGACCTGTTCGAATCGATGTTGAAACGCCAGGCCGGTGTGAAGGATTCAAGCGGCCTGTTGCCGGGGCACGGTGGCGTGCTCGACCGCATCGACGCGTTATTGCCGGTGCTGCCGCTTGCCATGCTGCTGCTCGGCTAGAGAAAGAGATATGCAAAAACGTCTGACATTGCTCGGTTCCACGGGCTCGATTGGAGACAGCACGCTCGACGTCGTCGCGCGTCATCCCGACCGGTTTTCGGTTTACGCGCTGAGCGCGCATCGCAACGGCGACAAGCTTGTCGAGCAATGCCTGCGCTTTCAGCCCGAAGTCGCGGTGGTCGGCGACGCCGACACGGCCGCAGGGGTCGCCGCGAAGCTGCGTGAAGCGGGTTGCACGACCGAGGTCACCTACGGGCCGCAAGCGCTCGTCGACGTATCGGAGAGTGACGGTTGCGATACGGTGGTGGCGGCGATCGTCGGCGCGGCCGGCCTCGCGCCGAGCCTCGCCGCCGCGCGCGCCGGCAAACGCATCCTGCTCGCCAACAAGGAAGCGCTGGTGATGTCCGGCGCGATCTTCATGAACGCGGTGCGCGACAACGGTGCCGTGCTGCTGCCGGTCGACAGCGAACACAATGCGATTTTCCAGTGCCTGCCGCGCGAAGCCGCGCTGCACGGCGGTGTCTCCAAGATCATCCTGACCGCTTCGGGCGGCCCGTTCCGCACCCGCGAGCCGGCCACGCTCGTCGACGTCACACCTGACGAAGCCTGCAAGCATCCGAACTGGGTGATGGGCCGCAAGATTTCGGTCGACTCCGCGACGATGATGAACAAGGGCCTCGAAGTGATCGAGGCGCACTGGCTGTTCGGCTTGCCGGGCGAGCGCATCGACGTGCTGATTCACCCGCAAAGCGTGATTCATTCGCTGGTGTCGTACGCGGACGGCTCGGTGCTCGCGCAACTCGGCAACCCCGACATGCGCACGCCGATCGCTCACGCGCTGGCGTTTCCGGACCGCGTGGACTCGGGCGTCGCGCAACTCGATCTCGCGGAGATCGCGTCGCTGTCGTTCGAAAAGCCGGATTACGCGCGCTTCCCGTGCCTTGCGTTGGCGATGAAGGCGCTGGCCGAAGGTGGCGTCGCGAGCGCGGCGCTGAACGCCGCGAACGAAATCGCGGTTGAAGCGTTCCTCGCGCGCCGGATCGGTTTCATGACCATCGCGCAGGTGGTCGACTCGGTGCTCAACGCTTTGCCGAACCGCAGCGCGCACGCGCTCGAAGACGTGATCGAAGCGGACGCCGCCGCGCGTCGCGCTGCTGCCGAATTCATCGCGCGTCTGCCGGACGGCGCTCGTCGCACGGAACGCGCCGTCCAGTGAGGCGCTTATGAACCTGCTGATCGAACTGCTTGCCTTCGCGGTCGCGATTGGCGTCCTCGTGGTGGTTCACGAGTACGGGCACTACAGCGTCGCGCGTCTATGCGGCGTTAAGGTGCTGCGCTTTTCGATCGGCTTCGGCAAGCCGCTGTTCCAGTGGGTGAGCCCGAAGACGGGCACCGAGTGGATCATTGCCGCGCTGCCGCTCGGCGGCTACGTGAAGATGCTCGACGAGCGCGAAACCGGCACCGCGCCGATTCCCGCCGACCTGTTGCCGTACGCGTTCAACCGGCAATCGGTGTGGCGGCGTTTCGCGATCGTCGCAGCGGGCCCGGTGGCGAACTTCCTGCTGGCGATCGTCCTGTTCGCGCTGGTGTTCGCGACGGGCGTGACCGAACCGGCGGCCGTGATCGCGACGCCCGCGCCGAATACACCGGCGGCGGTGGCCGGTCTTGAAGGCGGTGAAACCATCGTCGCGGCGCGCAGCGGCCACGCCGACGAATCCGAACCGGTGCGCTCGTGGTCGGATCTGCGCTGGAAGCTGCTGGGCGCGGCATTCGATCACAAGCACCTCGTGCTGAGCGCGAAAGACGCACACGGCATCTCCGATTTCCCGATCGATCTGCGCGGCATCAGCGAGAAGGATGTCGACGACGACTTCATGTCGCGGCTCGGTTTCGAGCCGGGCGGTGGCAAGCTGACGGTAGCCGGCGTGCAGCAGGGCAGCGCGGCGCAGAAGGCGGGGCTCGTCGCGGGCGATCGTCTGCGCGCCATCAACGGAACGCGGGCCGATAACGCCACAGCGTTCATCGCTTATGTAAAATCGCACGCCGGCGTGCCGGTGACGCTGCAGGTGGAGCGTGGCGGCCGCGGCGGACACGCGGCGGGTGCGCTCGAAGAAATCAGCATTGTTCCCCAGTCGCAGCGCGATAGTGCAACCGGTCAGCAGATCGGCCGCATCGGCGCGGAACTGGCGACCCAGGTGCCGTCGATCGAAGTCCGTTACGGGCCTGTCGAAAGCTTGCGGCTCGGCGCGCATCGCACGTGGGATCTCGCGGTGTACTCGGTGCGCATGTTCGGCAGGATGATCGTCGGCGAGGCATCGCTGAAAAATCTGTCCGGTCCGGTGACGATCGCTGACTACGCAGGAAAGAGCGCACGTCTGGGTCCTTCTGCATTCCTGTCGTTCCTGGCCCTTGTCAGTATTAGCCTTGGTGTACTGAACCTGCTACCAATTCCGGTATTGGACGGGGGTCATCTGTTATATTATTTGGTTGAAGCTGTGACCGGTAAAGTTGTCTCCGATCGCTGGCAACTCGTTTTTCAGAGGGCGGGTCTCGCCTGCATCGTCGCACTGTCGGCGATTGCGCTGTTCAACGATCTGGCTCGTTTAATCCATTTTTAAAGTGTCCGGCGGCGTTCACGATGGCGACCGTCTGACCTGATGCAGCTATACACACTGGGGAAGCACGTTGTTTAAACCTCATCGCTTTGTTCCAAAGACGGTTATAGCCGCGGCTTTCGCCGCGCATGGGCTGGTTGCTCACGCAACGTCGCCCTTCGTGGTGCAAGACATCCGCATTGAGGGATTGCAACGCGTCGAACCGGGTACCGTGTTCGCGTACCTGCCCATCAAGCAAGGCGACACGTTTAGCGACGACAAGGCATCCGAAGCGATTCGCGCGCTGTACGCCACCGGCTTCTTCAACGACGTCAAGATCGCGACCGAAGGCAATGTCGTCATCGTGCAGGTGCTGGAGCGTCCGGCCATCGGCACGATCGACTTCTCCGGCATCCATGAGTTCGACAAGGAGAACCTGACCAAGGCGCTGCGCGCGGTCGGCTTGTCGCAAGGCCGCTACTACGACAAGGCGCTGGTCGACAAGGCCGAGCAGGAACTGAAGCGCCAGTACCTGACGCGCGGCTACTACGCCGCCGAAGTCACCACCACGATCACGCCGATCGACCGCAACCGCGTGTCAGTGCTGTTCGCGGTGGCCGAGGGTCCGAGCGCGAAGATCCGCCAGATCAACTTCATCGGCAACAAGGCGTTCAGCACGGGTACGCTGCGCGACGAAATGCAGCTGTCCACGCCGAACTGGTTCTCGTGGTACACGAAGAACGACCTGTACGCGAAAGACAAGCTCACCGGCGACCTCGAAAACGTCCGCTCGTATTACCTGAATCGCGGCTACCTCGAGTTCAACATCGAGTCGACCCAGGTGTCGATCTCGCCGGACAAGAAGGACATGTATCTGACGGTCACGCTGCACGAAGGCGAGCCGTACACGATTTCCTCCATCAAGCTGGCCGGCAATCTGCTCGATCGCGAAGCGGAGCTGTCCAAGCTGATCAAGATCAAACCGGGTGACCGCTTCTCGGCTGAAAAGCTGCAAGCCACCACGAAGGCGATCGTCGACAAGCTCGGCGAGTACGGCTACGCGTTCGCGACCGTCAATGCACAGCCGCAGATCGATCAGGCCAACCACAAGGTCGACCTGACGCTGCAGGTGGACCCGAGCCGCCGCGTCTATGTGCGCCGCATCAACGTGGTTGGCAACACGCGCACGCGCGACGAAGTGGTGCGCCGTGAAATGCGCCAGCTGGAAAGCTCGTGGTTCGACTCGAACCGGCTCGCGCTATCGAAAGACCGGATCAACCGACTGGGCTACTTCACCGATGTCGACGTGACCACGGTGCCGGTGGAAGGCACGCCGGACCAGGTCGACGTGGACGTCAAGGTGGCCGAAAAGCCGACCGGCGCGATCACGCTGGGTGCGGGCTTCTCGTCGACCGACAAGGTGGTGCTGTCGGCCGGCGTGTCGCAGGACAACGTGTTCGGCTCCGGCACGAGTCTCGCGGTGAACGTAAATACCGCGAAGACGTACCGTACGCTGACGGTCACGCAGGTCGACCCGTACTTCACGGTCGACGGCATCAAGCGCATTACCGACGTCTACTACCGCACGTACCAGCCGCTGTACTACTCGACCGATTCGAGCTTCAAGATCGTCACGATCGGTGGCGACCTGAAGTTCGGCATTCCGTTCTCGGAAGTCGACACGGTGTACTTCGGCGCGGGTCTCGAGCAGAACCAGCTGGATGTCGACGCGAACACGCCGGCCTCGTACAAGCAGTACGTTCAGGACTTCGGGCGCGTGTCGAACAACGTGCCGCTCACGGTGGGCTGGTCGCGCGACGCGCGTGACAGCGCACTGGTGCCGAGCCGCGGTTACTTCACTCAGGCGAACGCCGAATACGGCACGCCGATCGGCGGCACGCAGTACTACAAGGCCGACCTCAACGCACAATACTATTATTCGTTTGCGCGCGGCTTTGTGCTGGGTTTCAACTTCCAGGGCGGCTACGGTAAGGGCCTGGCGGGGAAGCCTTATCCGATTTTCAAGAACTACTACGCGGGTGGTATCGGTTCGGTGCGGGGCTACGAGCCGAGTTCGCTGGGTCCGCGCGACAAGACGACGAACGACCCGATCGGTGGCTCGAAGCTGCTGGTGGGTAACATCGAGTTGACGTTCCCGCTGCCAGGCACTGGCTACGACCGCACGTTGCGTGTCTTTACGTTCCTCGATGCGGGTAACGTGTGGGCGGACGCAAGCAACGCCGCGACGTCGACGGGCGCAAACGGCTTGCGTTACGGCTATGGTGTGGGTCTGGCGTGGATCTCGCCGATCGGCCCGCTCAAGCTGAGCCTGGGCTTCCCGCTCACGAAGCACACCGGCGACCAGTATCAGAAGTTCCAGTTCCAGATCGGGACGGCGTTCTGATTACCGCCGCGGCGGCCCGCCAAACTACAGTATCGAGAGGATGACTTTGCTAACCGGTATGTTTTCGAAACGTGTAGCGTGCGCAATGGCGCTGGCAATGACCTTGGGCGTCGGGGTAGCGCACGCGCAGGAGGCGAGAATCGCCGCGGTGAATTCCGACCGCATCCTGCGCGAATCGGCAGCGGCGAAAGCCGCCCAGGTCAAGCTCGAAGCCGAATTCGCCAAGCGTGACAAAGATCTTGCCGACATGGCCCAGAAGCTGAAGTCGATGTCCGATTCGCTCGACAAGAACGGCGCGTCGATGTCGCCGGCCGATCGCGCGCAGAAGCAACGCGATCTGTCGCAACTGGACACGGACTTCCAGCGCAAGCAGCGCGAATTCCGTGAAGATCTGAATCAGCGACGCAACGAAGAACTGGCGGCGGTGCTCGACCGCGCCAACAAGGTCATCAAGCAGATCGCCGAGGCGCAGCACTACGATCTGATCGTGCAGGAAGCGGTGTACGTGAGCCCGCGTATCGATATTACCGACCAGGTGCTCAAGGCGCTGGCGGCGTCGGGTAACTGAGGCGCGCGCGCCGGGCCTCATACCGGCAGGCGGCGTCAGCCGGCCGCGCGTGGCCGCAATGACAGGTTGGACTGAACAGCAGGAGACAGGATAGGCATGGCATTTACGCTCGAGGACATCGTCCAGCGGTTCGGCGGTACGGTAGTCGGCAACGGTTCGCAGCGCGTCGGCAGTCTGGCGCCGCTCGACCAGGCGGGCCCGGACCAACTGGCGTTCCTCGCCAATCCGAAGTACCTGTCGCAGGTCGAAACGACTCGCGCCGGCGCGGTGTTGATCAACGCCGGCGACCTTGCGAAGCTGGCTTCGCAGGAAGGCCGTAACTTCATCGTCACGCCGAACCCTTACGCTTACTTCGCGCGCGTCGCGCAGACTTTCATCGACCTCGCGGCACCCAGGGCGATGCCCGGCGTGCATCCGAGCGCCACCATCGATCCGTCCGCGCAGATCGCTGCGAGCGCGGTGATCGGTCCTCACGTCACGGTAGAAGCGGGCGCCGTCATCGGCGAACACGTGCGGCTCGACGCCAATGTCGTGATCGGCCGCGGCACGCGCATCGGCGCGAACTCGCATCTGTATCCGAATGTCGCCGTGTACCACGGCTGCAAGCTCGGCGAGCGCGTGATCGTGCACGCGGGTGCGGTGATCGGCTCGGACGGTTTCGGCTTCGCGCCGGACTTCGTGGGCGAGGGCGATGCGCGCACCGGCAGCTGGGTGAAGATTCCGCAGGTCGGCGGCGTGTCGATCGCCGCGGACGTCGAAATCGGCGCGAACACCACGATCGATCGCGGCGCGATGGCCGACACGATCATCGAAGAGTGCGTGAAGATCGACAATCTCGTGCAGATCGGCCACAACTGCAAAGTCGGCGCGTATACGGTGATCGCCGGTTGCGCGGGCATTGCGGGCAGCACGACGATAGGCCGCCATTGCATGATCGGTGGCGCGGTCGGGATTGCCGGGCACGTTACGCTGGCCGATTATGTGATCGTCACCGCGAAGTCGGGTGTGTCGAAGTCGCTGTTGAAGCCCGGCATGTACACGAGCGCGTTCCCCGCCGTGAATCATGCGGACTGGAACAAAAGCGCGGCGTTGCTGCGCAACATCGACAAGCTTCGCGACCGTATCAGGGCGCTCGAAAACGCTGCGGCGCACACTTCGGGCAATGCCGCGACCCATGCAGCGGGCAGTTCAGCAGCCGACACAACAAGTAATTCCGCAGGCGACCAAGCCTGATATCCGGGGGCGAGCTGCTAGCACCGCGTAAAATGGCGGGCAAGCATCACGAAGCAAAGACGGTTGCCGTGACCGGGTGGCACGGCCGCCGGATCATGGCGGGCGCCGGCAGCACGCGTTTTCAACCACCTGCACCAGCATCCGCAGTCATCACCGCGCAGTCAATGCGTGAGCAGAAACACCATGAGCACCGAAAAAATCAATCTCGACATTCATAAGATTCTCACGCTGCTGCCCCATCGTTACCCGATCCTGCTGGTCGACCGGGTGCTCGAACTCGAGCCGCACAAGAGCATCAAAGCGTTGAAGAACGTGTCGATCAACGAGCCGTATTTCCAGGGGCATTTTCCGACCCGTCCGGTGATGCCCGGCGTGCTGATTCTCGAAGCGCTCGCGCAAACCGCAGCCCTGCTGACGTTTTCGGAAGAGCCAAGCGATCCGTCGAACACGCTGTACCTGTTCGTCGGTATAGACAATGCGCGCTTCAAGCGGGTCGTCGAACCGGGCGACCAACTGATCCTGAATTGCACGTTCGAGCGTCATATGCGCGGCATCTGGAAGTTCAAGGCGCGCGCCGAAGTGGATGGCGTCGTGGCGGCGGAAGCCGACCTGATGTGCGCGGTCCGGCACACGGACAAAGACGCTTGAGTCAGCGTCAAGGCGGCCGGCATCCGGGCGGTCAGCGGCTCGACACGAGCGCGGCCGGCCTTGGCCGGAGCCCATCCACACAACGCAACAGAATCAGAAGCGAGGACGCATGAGCAGGATTCATCCCACTGCGATCGTCGAACCGGGTGCACAGCTCGACGAATCCGTTGAAATCGGACCATACGCGGTGATCGGCGCACACGTGACGATCGGCGCGCGCACCGCGGTCGGTTCGCACAGCGTGGTCGAAGGCCACACCACGCTTGGCGAAGACAACCGCATCGGCCACTACGCATCGGTCGGCGGCCGTCCGCAGGACATGAAGTACAAAGACGAGCCGACCCGGCTCGTGATCGGCAACCGCAACACGATCCGCGAATTCACCACGATCCACACCGGCACGGTGCAGGACGCGGGCGTCACCACGCTCGGCGACGACAACTGGATCATGGCGTACGTGCACATCGGGCATGACTGCCACGTCGGCAACAACGTGATTCTGTCGAGCAATGCGCAGATGGCAGGTCACGTGACGATCGGCGACCACGCGATCATCGGCGGCATGTCGGGCGTGCATCAGTTCGTGCGCATCGGCGCGCATTCGATGCTGGGCGGCGCGTCGGCGCTGGTGCAGGACGTCCCGCCGTTCGTGATTGCCGCCGGCAACAAGGCCGAACCGCACGGCATCAACGTCGAAGGCTTGCGCCGCCGCGGCTTCTCGCCGGATGCGATTTCGGCGCTGCGCGCAGCCTATCGCGTGCTGTACAAGAACGGCCTGTCGCTGGAAGAAGCGAAGGTGCAGCTGCGCGAACTCGCGTCGGCCGGCGGCGACGGCGATGCGCCGGTGCGCACGCTGCTCGCGTTCGTCGAAGCGTCGCAACGCGGCATCATCCGCTAACCGATGGCATTGCAACCCAGTCCGCTGCGCGTCGCGATGGTGGCCGGCGAGCCGTCCGGCGACCTGCTGGCGGCGTCGCTGCTCGACGGTCTCGCGAGCCGTTTGCCGGACGCCACCCAGTACTACGGGATCGGCGGCCCGCGCATGATCGCCACGGGTTTCGACGCCCACTGGCCGATGGAAAAGCTGACGGTGCGCGGCTATGTCGAAGCGCTGCGGCACATCCCCGGGATTCTCGGTATTCGCAACGAGCTGAAGCGCCAGCTGCTGGCCGAGCCGCCGTCAGTGTTCGTCGGCGTGGATGCGCCCGATTTCAACTTCGGGCTCGAGCACGCACTGCGCGACGCAGGTATTCCGACCATTCACTTCGTCTGTCCGTCCATCTGGGCGTGGCGCGGCGGACGCATCAAGAAGATCGCCAAAGCGGTCGATCACATGCTGTGCGTGTTCCCGTTCGAAACGGCGCTGCTGGAAAAGGCGGGCGTCGCGGCATCGTACGTGGGGCATCCGCTCGCCGACGAAATTCCGCTCGTGCCTGACACGCTCGGCGCGCGCCGTGCGCTCGGCCTCGCGGAACAGGGCCCGATCATCGCGGTGCTGCCGGGCAGCCGGCGCTCGGAAATCAACCTGATCGGTCCGACTTTTTTCGCCGCGATGGAAATGATGCAGCACCAGGAGCCCGCTCTGCGTTTCGTGATGCCGGCGGCCACGCCGGCCTTGCGCGAGATGCTGCGGCCGCTGGTCGACGCGCACCCGGGCCTCGCGCTGACCATCACGAACGGCCAGTCGCAGCTCGCGATGACCGCCGCCGACGCGATCCTCGTGAAGAGCGGCACCGTGACGCTCGAAGCCGCGCTGCTGAAAAAGCCGATGGTCATTTCGTACAAGGTGCCCTGGCTGACCGGCCAGATCATGCGCCGCCAGGGCTATCTGCCGTATGTCGGCCTGCCGAATATTCTGGCCGGGCGTTTCGTGGTGCCGGAGATCCTGCAGCACTTCGCCACGCCGCAGGCGCTCGCCGAAGCTACGCTGAAACAGTTGCGCGACGAGGGCAACCGGCGCACGCTGACGGAAATCTTCACGGAGATGCATCACGTGCTGAAGCAGAACACCGCGCAGCGTGCGGCGGAAGTCGTGGCGAGCGTCATCGAAAAGCGGACGGCGCGGCCGTGACCACGGCACGCGGGCCTCGCCGCAAGACCGCGGCCGTCGCTGGGTCGGCCATGCGGCAGGTCGGCCTGAACTTCGAGACGGCGGACGACATCGTCTGCGGCGTCGACGAAGCAGGGCGCGGGCCGCTGGCGGGGCCGGTCGTCGCGGCAGCGGTGATTTTCGACCCGGCCAAGCCGATGATTCGCGGGCTCGACGATTCGAAGGTGCTCACCGCAAAAAAGCGCGATGAGCTGTACGACAAGATCGTCGACCGGGCGCTCGCGTACTGCATCGCGTCGGCCACGGTCGAGGAGATCGATTCGCTGAACATCCTGCACGCCACGATGCTGGCAATGAAACGCGCGGTCGAAGGCCTGTCGGTCGTGCCCACGCTCGTGAAGATAGACGGCAATCGCTGTCCGACGCTGAGCATCCGCAGCGAAGCGGTGATCGGCGGCGACGCGCTCGTCAAGAGCATTTCAGCGGCGTCGATCCTGGCCAAAGTCACGCGTGACCGGATGCTGCTGGAGTTGCATCAGAGCTATCCGGTGTACGGCTTCAATGCACATGCCGGCTACGGCACACCGCAGCATCTCGCGGCGCTGCGCGAGCATGGACCTTGTGAGCATCATCGGCGCTCGTTCGCGCCGGTGCGCGAAGCGCATCTGCGCTTCGGCACGGGCGTGCCGTTGCCGGGCGCTGACCTGATTGTCATGCCCGGCACGCTCGCAGACGGGGTCGCCGACGACGACGCCTTCGGCGAATACAGCGGCACCTGAACATCACCCGAGCGCCGCGAGCTTTCTCACGCATCGCTCGTTCTTTTCCTCATTCTCACCGTCTTCGCTGCCTGTGAAAGCCATCACCTCGCGGGACAATCCGCTCTACAAGCGCCTGAAGGCATTGGCCGGCTCGACGCATCAACAGCGTCGCAGCGGCCACGCGCTGCTCGAAGGGTTTCATCTCGCCAGCGCGTATCTCGACGTCGCGGGTCAGCCGGAAATGTGCATCGTCACCGACGGCGCATTGCAGCACGACGAAGCGCAAGCGATCGTGTCGCGCATCGAAGATCATCGCATCGTGACGTTGCCGGACGCGCTGTTTGGCCAGCTGTCGAACGTCGTGCATGGGGTCGGCATTCTGTTGCTGGTCGAAAAGCTCGACACGCCATTGCCTGCGAGCGTCGCGCAGACCTGCCTCGTGCTCGACGGTGTGCAGGATGCGGGCAATGTCGGCTCGATCCTGCGCAGCGCGGCTGCCGCCGGCATTGCGCAGGTGTTCTGCGCGCCGGGCACGGCGTACGCCTGGTCGTCGAAGGTGTTGCGCTCGGGCATGGGCGCGCACTTCCTGTTGCAGATTCATGAGGATGTCGAAGCATTCACGCTGATCGAGCGCCTCGAGGTGCCGGTCGTCATTACGGATTCGCACGGCGCCGAGGCGATCTACGATTGCGATCTGAGCGGACCGCTCGCGTGGGTGTTCGGCAATGAAGGGGCGGGCGTCTCGCAAATCTGGCGCGACGCGGTCTCGCTGCGGGTGACGATTCCGCAGCCTGGCGGCATGGAGTCGCTGAACGTGGCGGCCGCGGCAGCCGTCTGCGTGTTCGAACAGTGCCGTCAGCAACGCGGGCCCGCGTGACGGTTGTGAGCGTGGCGCGCACTGGGCGCCACGAATCGCTACTCGGGGCCGCTCGTTTCAAAAAGCCATCATGCTTTGCAACTCTGCCGGCGCGGCCCCGCGCTGATCTCCGTTTAGGCCGCGCTCAATACGCGGGCCGGTCCAGCTTGATCTCCTGCAGAATCGTCGTCGCGATCTCCTCGATCGACTTGTGCGTCGACGACAACCACTTGATCCCTTCACGCCGCATCATGGTCTCGGCTTCGTTGATCTCGTAGCGGCAGTTTTCCGGCGCCGCGTACTTACTGCCCGGACGGCGCTCGTTGCGGATCTCCGACAAACGCTGCGGATCGATCGACAAGCCGAACATCTTCGGCCGATGCGCAAGCAGCGGCGTGGGCAGCTTGCCGCGCTCGAAGTCTTCCGGAATCAGCGGATAGTTGGCCGCTTTCACGCCGTACTGCATCGCCAGATACAGGCTCGTCGGCGTCTTGCCGCTGCGCGACACGCCGACCAGAATCACGTCGGCATCGGCGAGATTGCGGTTCGATTGACCGTCGTCGTGAGCCAGCGAGAAATTGATCGCCTCGATCCGGTTCTTGTACTCCTCGGTGTCCGCGTTCTGGTGGCCGCGGCCCATCGCGTGGCTCGATTTCAGCTCCAGTTCCTGTTCGAGCGGCTCGACGAAGGTCTGGAACATGTCCAGCACCAGCGCGTTCGACCCTTTCACGATCTGATTCGACGCGCTGTCCACCAGCGTGGTGAACACGATCGGACGGCGGCCGTCCTGCTGGATCGCTTCGTTGATTTTTTCGAGCGTGGCGTAGGCCTTTTCCGTCGAGTCGACGAAGGGCACGCGAACCAGGCGGAATTTCTGGTCGAACTGGGAGAGGATCGAATGCGCGAAGGTTTCGGCAGTGATCCCGGTACCGTCGGAGACGATGAATACGGTGGGCGGCATCAGTGGAGCTGGGAACGTGAGCGGCAAAATGCGCTCGAATCAAACATCGCTGCGGTGAGTTCGCTGCCCGGTGGCTAACCGGTGAGGGCAGTGTCGTCGATGCAGCGCGCCGTGGGCACCGCAACCGCGCCCGGATGACGGCGGAGCCTCGTAAAAAGCCCGTCGGTCGGTGCCGGGCGCGATTCGAGGCGCAATTCTCGTCCGACTGCCACATTTCAGGAGTCGGCACGGTAGAATAGCGGCAACCTGTTGGATAAGCAATTGCAGGCGATTGGCGTCTAACTTACCGTGAACGGTCGTTCAACGCGACGCGTTCGGTCGGTAACTAGCGGTGAATGGAATGGATCGGCCGGTAAAGTCGGCCATTCGCTTCCTTCGGCGCACTTCTGGCGCGAAACGCCGCAGTGGCCGCCGCTGCCTTTACAGCGATTGCTTCTCCAACAGGTTGTGCAAGACACGAGCTCACGCTTCCAATGGGCGTCCCGTGTTCAAGCCCACTTGCACAGCCGTGAATTTCTTTCACACTTAGGGGCTTGTATGACTAACGCAGTTACCGTCGCAAAGGACAAGGCGTATGTAGTTCCGTTCGAGCAGTTGCGAATGACCGATGTGGAGATTGTCGGCGGCAAGAACGCGTCGCTTGGCGAGATGATCAGTCAGCTCGCTGAAGCCGGCGTGCGGGTGCCGACCGGTTTCGCCACCACGGCGCTGGCTTTCCGCGACTTCCTGCATCACAACAATCTGACTGATCGCATCGCCAAACGTCTCGAAACGCTCGACATCGACGACGTGAAGGCGCTCGCCGAAGCGGGCAAGGAAATCCGTCAATGGATCGTCGACGCGCCGCTGCAGCCGCAGCTCGAGGCCGACATCCGCGCGGGTTTCGACACGCTCCAGAACAGCTCGCCTGAAGAGCTGTCGTTTGCCGTGCGCTCGTCGGCAACGGCGGAAGACTTGCCGGACGCGTCGTTCGCGGGTCAACAGGAAAGCTACCTGAACGTGGTCGGCATCGACGACGTGCTCGATCGCATGAAGCACGTGTTCGCGTCGCTGTATAACGACCGCGCTATCTCCTATCGCGTCCACAAGGGCTTCACTCACGCTGAAGTCGCGTTGTCGGCGGGCGTGCAGCGCATGGTGCGCTCGGACGTCGGCGCGGCAGGCGTGATGTTCACGCTGGACACCGAATCGGGCTTCAAGGACGCCGTCTTCATCACGTCGAGCTACGGCCTGGGCGAAACCGTCGTGCAAGGCGCGGTGAATCCGGACGAGTTCTACGTCTTCAAGACCACGCTCGCCCAGGGCAAGTACCCGATCATCCGTCGCTCGATCGGCTCGAAGCTGATCAAGATGGAATTCACCAAGGCCGGCGAGCAAGGCCGCGTGAAAACCGTCGACGTGTCGCACGAGCAGCGCAACCGCTTCTCGATCACCGACGAAGATGTGATCGAACTGGCGAAGTACGCGGTCATCATCGAAAAGCACTACCAGCGTCCGATGGACATCGAGTGGGGCAAGGACGGCCGCGACGGCAAGATCTTCATTCTGCAGGCGCGTCCGGAAACGGTGAAGAGCCAGGCGTCGGGCAAAGCCGAGCAGCGTTTCAAGCTGAAGGGTCAGTCGAACGTGCTGACCACGGGCCGCGCAATCGGTCAGAAGATCGGCGCGGGTCCGGTGCGCGTGATCCACGATCCGTCGGAAATGGACCGTGTGCAGCCGGGTGACGTGCTGGTCGCCGACATGACCGACCCGAACTGGGAGCCGGTGATGAAGCGCGCGTCGGCGATCGTCACGAACCGTGGCGGGCGCACCTGCCACGCGGCGATCATTGCGCGTGAGCTGGGCGTGCCGGCGGTGGTCGGCTGCGGCGACGCAACCGACGTGCTGAAGGACGGCGCGCTCGTGACCGTGTCGTGCGCGGAAGGCGACGAAGGCCGGATCTACGACGGCCTGCTCGAAACCGAGATCACCGAAGTGCAGCGCGGCGAACTGCCGCCGATTCCGGTGAAGATCATGATGAACGTCGGCAACCCGCAACTGGCCTTCGACTTCTCGCAACTGCCGAACGCAGGCGTGGGTCTGGCGCGGCTCGAATTCATCATCAACAACAACATCGGCGTTCACCCGAAGGCGATTCTCGAATACCCGAACGTCGATCAGGACCTGAAGAAGGCAGTTGAAAGCGTCGCTCGCGGTCACGCATCGCCGCGCGCGTTCTACGTCGACAAGCTGACCGAAGGTATCGCGACGATCGCTGCGGCGTTCTATCCGAAGCCCGTGATCGTGCGTTTGTCGGACTTCAAGTCGAACGAGTACAAGAAGCTGATCGGCGGTTCGCGTTACGAGCCGGACGAAGAAAACCCGATGCTGGGTTTCCGTGGTGCATCGCGCTACATCGCCGAAGACTTCGCCGAAGCGTTCCAGATGGAATGCATCGCGCTGAAAAAGGTGCGTGAAGAGATGGGCCTCGACAATGTCGAGATCATGGTGCCGTTCGTGCGTACGCTGAAGCAGGCGGAGCGCGTGGTCGGGCTGCTGGAGAAGTTCGGCCTGAAGCGCGGCGAAAAGGGTCTGCGCCTGATCATGATGTGCGAAGTGCCGTCGAACGCGATTCTCGCCGAAGAATTCCTGCAATTCTTCGACGGTTTCTCGATCGGTTCGAACGACCTGACGCAGCTTACGCTCGGCCTCGACCGCGACTCCGGCATGGAACTGCTGGCTGTCGATTTCGACGAGCGCGATCCGGCGGTCAAGTTCATGCTCAAGCGCGCGATCGAAACCTGCCTGCGCCTGAACAAGTACGTCGGTATCTGCGGCCAGGGCCCGTCGGATCATCCGGACTTCGCGCAATGGCTGACAGACGAAGGCATTGCGTCGATCTCGCTGAACCCGGACACGATCATCGACACATGGCAGCAACTGGCGAAGTCGGCGAACAGGTAAAGTGTGCGGCGTGCCGCTTCCGAGGCGGCATGCACGACGTGAGGCACGGTACGTCAAACGCGTGTTGAGGCGCACCGTATCGCCCCGCTAAAACGCACTCGCTTCGTGCTATAAACACCCCGGTAGATCCGGGGTGTTTTGCTTTGTGGAGGTCGACGTGGCGCCAGGTGGATTGTTCTGGTGGATCGGGGCGGGCGTGCTGGTCGTGCTGGAGTTGATCAGCGGCACCTTCTATCTGTTGATGATCGCGCTGGGCTGCGTGGCCGCCGCGCTTGCGCACGTGGCCGGCGCCGCTGCCGACGTGCAGTTCGCGGTGGCCGCGGTCGTGGCGCTAGCGGCGGTCGTGCTGCTCAGGCGTTCGCGCTTTGGGCGCCGCAAGCGCGAGCGGGCGTCGCGCAATCCGGACGTCAATCTGGACATTGGTCAGACGCTGACCGTGCCGGCATGGCACGAGCGCCGGGCGCGCGTCAGTTACCGTGGCGCGGCATGGGATGTCGAACTGGCTGCGGGCGAGCCCGAAGACGCACACCTCTACGAGATTGCGGAGCTGCGCGGCAGTTGTCTCGTCGTCGTGGCGAGCCGGCAGCCGAAAGCCAACGCGAGCGCGGCCTGAGCGTACGCGCGCTGGTGTCCGCGTTTGCGCTCGCATTTGATCCGCGTTTTAGTCAATCCGCACAACTATTCGAATCACAAAGACCGGAGGGCAAGTATGGATTCAACCATCGTCGGGGCAATGCTGCTGATCGTCGTGATCGTGCTGGCGTCGCAGACCATCAAGATCGTGCCGCAGCAGCATGCTTGGGTGCTGGAGCGCCTCGGCCGCTATCACAGCACGCTGACGCCGGGCTTGAGCTTCGCGTTTCCGTTCGTCGACCGGATCGCGTACAAGCACATCCTCAAGGAAATTCCGCTCGAAGTGCCGAGCCAGGTCTGCATCACGCGCGACAACACGCAGTTGCAGGTGGACGGCGTGCTGTACTTCCAGGTCACCGATCCGATGAAGGCGTCTTATGGGTCGAGCAACTTCGTGTTTGCGATCACGCAGTTGTCGCAGACCACGCTGCGCTCGGTGATCGGCAAGCTGGAACTCGACAAGACCTTCGAGGAGCGCGATTTCATCAATCACAGCATCGTATCGTCGCTCGACGAAGCGGCGGCGAACTGGGGCGTGAAGGTGCTGCGTTACGAGATCAAGGACCTGACGCCGCCGAAGGAGATCCTGCATGCCATGCAGGCACAGATCACCGCCGAGCGCGAGAAGCGCGCGCTGATCGCCGCGTCCGAAGGTCGCAAGCAGGAGCAGATCAATATCGCGTCGGGTGGCCGCGAAGCGGCGATCCAGAAGTCCGAAGGCGAGCGGCAGGCGGCGATCAATCAGGCACAGGGGCAGGCGTCGGCGATTCTCGCGGTGGCCGAAGCCAACTCGCAGGCCATCCAGAAGATCGCGGCGGCCATCCAGTCGAACGGCGGCATGGAGGCGGTGAATCTGAAGGTGGCCGAACAATACGTGAACGCGTTCGGCAATCTGGCGAAGCAGGGCACCACGCTGATCGTGCCGGGCAACCTGGCGGATATGAGCTCGATGATCGCATCGGCGCTGACGATCGTGAGCAAGGGCAAGGGCGCGGCCGACGCGCGGTAGGCGCTGCAGCAGGGGCATTCACCTGCACAAAAACAGATGGCCCGCAGAAGGGTGTGCGGGCCATTTTTGATTGCGCGCTGGCGGGCGCGGCGGCGATGGGTGATACGTGCCGGGGCAGGCGCCTCGCTGCTCAGGTGTCGCTCAGGTCGGCGAGCGCATCAAACGCGCTTTCTCGCGGTCCCAATCGCGCTTCTTCTCGGTCTCGCGTTTGTCATGCAACTTCTTGCCCTTGGCAAGGCCGATCTCGCATTTGACGCGGCCTCCCTTGTAGTGGAAGTTCAGCGGCACGAGCGTGTAGCCGCGCTGCTCGACCTTGCCGATCAGTTTGCTGATCTCTTCGGCATGCAGCAGCAGCTTGCGCGTGCGCACCGGGTCCGGGTGGATATGGGTCGAAGCTTCGGGCAGCGGGCTGATGTGCGTGCCGATCAGGAACAGTTCGTTATTGCGGATCACCACATAACCTTCCTTGATCTGGCCGCGCCCGGCGCGCAGCGCCTTGACCTCCCATCCTTCGAGCACGAGCCCCGCTTCGTAGCGTTCTTCGACCGAGTAGTCGTAGAAGGCTTTTCTGTTGTCGATAATGCTCATGAATGGAAAGTGCCCAACTCGTTTAAAATCACGATTTTAGCAAAGCGGGGCAAGGAAAGCCCGCGGCGCTTGTCCACCCTTGCCACGTGCTGTTCAATTTATGGCGGATGTCCAGAAAACCGTGTTGATCCGCCATTCGGCGGAACAGATGTTCGACCTCGTCACCGACGTCGCCGATTACCCCAACTTCCTGCCTTGGTGCGGGGGAGTCGAAATTCGTCACCGGGACGATACCAGCATGGAGGCGAAGATCGACATCAACTTCAAGGGCATCAAGCAGCATTTCGCCACGCGCAACAGCATGGAGCGTCCGACGCGCATCGACATGGAATTCGCGGACGGCCCGTTTCGCAAGTTCACCGGCTTCTGGCGCTTCACGCCGTTGCGCGCGGATGCCTGCAAGATCGAATTCGCGCTGCACTATGAATTCACCAACATCATCCTCGAAAAGATCATTGGGCCGGTGTTCAATCACATCGCCAATACGTTCGTCGAATCTTTCGTGAAGCGCGCCGATCAGCGCTACGGTAAGGCATGAGCGCGCGCCTGTCGATCGAAGTCTGCTACGCGGCGCCTGAAGGGCAGACGCTGATCGCCGTGGAGTTGCCCGAGGGCGCCACGCTGCAACAGGCGCTCGACGCGAGCGGCATCCTGCAGCGCTATCCGCAGATCGATCTCGCCGCGCAGAAGGTGGGGGTGTTCGGCAAGCTCAAGCCGCTCGACGCGGTGCTGGCCGACCACGACCGCGTCGAGATTTACCGGCCGCTGCTGGTGGACCCGAAGCTGTCGCGTCAACGCCGGGTGGAGAAGACCCGCAAAGCGGGGTCGATAGAAGGGCGCCGGTGGCAGAATCGGGATTCGCGGTAGGCGGGGGCGCGGTAGCGAGGATTGGGGCTAAATGGGCGCCTTGCGGGGCGCCTCGTTTGCGCAAACCGCTCTGAACCGGGGCGCTGGACGCGTTGCATCAGTGATGGTCGAACGTGGCATGAAGGAGCGATGCGAACGCCACGCTGGCCGCACGTCGCGTCATCCCGCCAATATGCCGAAAACCGTGCGTTGCCGGTCACGGAGCGCGACGATAGCGCAACGTCGCGCGCCTTCCCGCAGTCCATCTCAAGGCGCCGAAGCCTGCGCCTTTTCCTTGATAGGCCCAACTTCCGCCGAATCATCGTCCGCATGCTGGCGCACCGACCAGCACACGCCGGCCACCAGCAGCAGGATCGCCGCCAGCTCCAGCGGACGCGGCATGCGCTGGTCGTAGATGAACGCGTAGAGCAGCGCGAAGAGCGTTTCGAACACGATCATCTGGCCGGACAGCGTCAGCGGCAGCCGTTTCGATGCGGCATTCCACAGTCCGTTGCCGAGCCACGACGCACCGATCGCGAGGCCCAGGTTCAGCATCCAGAACGTGTGCCAGCGCGTGTCGGCAAGCTCGCCTTGCGGACCGCCCGACGGCAGCACCGCGATCACAAGCCACAGCGCCGCGCCGAGCGCACCCGTCACCACGCCCCACAGCACGGACCACTCGTTGCCGCTGAAATGCGTCTGACGCTGCAGGTAGCGCGCGTTTTCGACGGCGAACCACGTCCAGCAGCCCAGCGCGCCGACCGCGCAGGCGACCCCGAGCAGCTTGGTGGCGACGCTCACCGGCGTGCTGCCGGCCACGGTGAACACGTCGATATTGATGCAGACGATGCCCGCCATCACCACCGTGAGCGGCCATGCGAGGCGGGCGAGCGGCACTGCGCCATGATCGCGCCGGCCGAGCAGCGTCACCGTGACCGGCAGCACGCCGACGATCAGCGACGCCGGCGCAATGCCAATCAGATGGACGGACGCCGTCAGCAGCAGGTAGTAGATGAGGTTGCCGGCCAGCGCCAGCTTGACGAGCGCGCCGAGATCCTCGCGCGTCAGGCGTTTGACGAGCGAGCGCGCCATCGGCAGCGCGGCGGCCAGCGAGACGATGCCGTACATCGTATAGCGGCCGGCGCTCAGCAGCAGCGGCGAAAAGTCGGGCAGCACGCGCGGCACCAGAAACACCATGCCCCATAAGGCCCCGGCCATCACTCCATATGCCACACCGCGCTGCATCGACTGCCCCTGCAAATAACTCGAATGGGCCGGAGAATAGCCGGTCGGTGGGCTGCGCGTCTTGTTCGATTCTGCATTCGAGCGGATTTTGAGCGGTTTCGTCCGTGCTGCTCCGCGTTTTCCGTCGCGCCGCAGGCCCATGGCGACGCCCGCGCGACGCGGCAGCCGCTCCATCTGTCAGCCTGAAAGGCGAACGCAGGGGCGCTGCCACCGCGCGGGTTGCCCCTGATCGCGCAAACGAAACCCGATCGAACCCGAGGCGAACAGCCAAGCGAAATCGGCAGGCCGGAAGTCGCGAGAAAATCGCCCGAAATTCGCTAAGCTGCTGTTCGCGCAGTGAAAACCGGGGAGGTATCGCGTATAATTCGCTTTTGCGCCTATAGGATTTGCCATGCGTCTGATCCAAACAGCACTCACGTTCGATGACGTGCTCCTCGTCCCGGCCTTCTCCGATGTTCTGCCGCGCGACACCAGCCTCAAGACCCGGCTGACCCGCAACATCTCCCTGAATATGCCGCTCGTGTCCGCCGCGATGGACACCGTCACCGAAGCACGCCTCGCGATCGCGATGGCGCAAATGGGTGGCGTGGGCATCATCCACAAGAACCTCACGCCGGCCGAGCAGGCGCGTGAAGTCGCCAAAGTCAAGCGTTTCGAGTCGGGCGTCGTGCGCGATCCGATCACTATTCCGCCGCAGATGAAAGTGCGCGACGTGATCGCGTTGTCGCAGCAGCATGGCATTTCGGGCTTCCCGGTCGTCGAAGGCGCGCAGCTGATCGGTATCGTCACGAACCGCGACCTGCGTTTCGAAGAGCGTCTCGATGAGCCGGTGCGCACGATCATGACGCCGCGCGAGCGCCTCGTCACCGTCAAGGAAGGCACGCCGCTCGCCGAAGCGAAGGCGCTGATGCACAGTCACCGCCTGGAGCGCGTGCTGGTCATCAACGACGCGTTCGAACTGCGCGGCCTGATGACCGTCAAGGACATCACCAAACAAACTGAACACCCGGACGCCTGTAAAGACGAACACGGCAAGCTGCGCGCGGGCGCCGCGGTCGGCGTCGGCGAGGACAACGTAGAACGCGTGGAACTGCTGGTGCAGGCGGGCGTCGACGTGATCGTCGTCGATACCGCGCACGGCCACAGCAAGGGCGTGCTCGAACGCGTCAAGTGGGTCAAGCAGAACTTCCCGCACGTCGAAGTGATCGGCGGCAACATCGCCACCGCGGCGGCCGCGAAGGCGCTCGTCGAGTACGGCGCGGACGGCGTGAAGGTCGGTATCGGCCCGGGCTCGATCTGCACCACGCGGATCGTCGCCGGCGTGGGCGTGCCGCAAGTCACCGCGATCTCCAACGTGTCCGAAGCGCTCAAGGGTACCGGCGTGCCGGTGATCGCCGACGGCGGCGTGCGCTTCTCGGGCGACGTCAGCAAGGCGCTGGCAGCGGGCGCGAACGCTGTGATGATGGGCAGCATGTTCGCCGGCACCGAAGAAGCACCGGGCGACGTGTTCCTGTATCAGGGCCGTCAGTACAAGTCGTACCGCGGCATGGGTTCGGTCGGTGCGATGAAGGACGGCGCGGCAGACCGCTACTTCCAGGACAACTCCGCGAACATCGACAAGCTGGTGCCGGAAGGTATCGAAGGCCGCGTCGCCTACAAGGGCTCGGTCAATGCGATCCTGTTCCAGCTGATCGGTGGCGTGCGCGCCAGCATGGGTTACTGCGGCTGCCGCACGATCTCCGAGATGAACGACAAGGCCGAATTCGTGCAGATCACCGGCGCGGGCCTGCGCGAGTCGCATGTGCATGATGTGCAAATCACCAAGGAAGCGCCCAACTACCACGTGGACTAAACGCCAATGAAGCCACTGCTGCGCGTTGTACTCATCCTCGATGCCTTGTTGTTGCTTGCGTTCGGCCTGTTGTTCCTGCTGACGCCCTGGACTTCGTTGTACGACGCGCTGCAGTTGGTGCAGACCCAGCCGGCTCTGGTCGGGCAGGGGTTTGGCGTGGCGCTGATCGGGCTCGCGTGGCTGGCCTTGCACGCGTCGTTCGACGGGGCGCTGACGTCGACGGTTGCCAAGGTCGTCGGTCACGTGAACTGGCTGACCGGCGTGCTGATGCTGGTCTGGCTGCTCGGTCTGCATACGCCGTCGCTGACTGGTTTCGGGCAGATCGTCGCGGTGCTGGCCGGCGTGGCGTTGGTGCTGATCGGTCTCGGCGGGGTGCGTTTGGCCGGCGCGGTGCGGCGGCGCGAGAAGGGGATCGTGGTCAAGTCCTCTGCCAGCCGGGCTGAAAAGCAGGCTGGCAAAGAAGCCGCCAGGCGGCGCGAGGCTGAGCGTGAAACCGCGCAGGAGCCGCGCGTCACAGCGGGCTTTCCGGTCTATCGCGCCGAGCCGGTGGTCGAACCCGTCGTGCCGGCTACCCGGCCTGTCAATCCTGCTGGACCGGTTAGCCCCGTGAGCCCCGCATCGGCGGCGTCGAGTTATCCGGTGCATCCGGTGGTCGACGAAGCCGGCCTGACGGAGTCCGAACGCGCTGCCCGGGCAGCGCGCAACGCCGCCGCCGACGCGCCAGGCGCGCCCCGGCCTCCGGCTCATGGCTGAGGCGCTGCGCGCCACGCCGTCCGCCGAAGCTACCGGAGTTCGTTCGCGCTTTCGTTCGCGCGCATCGCAGGCAGGTAGCTGCGGCGCGGGATGCGCCAGTACGCTTCATCGTGATGTTGCATGTCCGATCGTTCCCACGTGGACCGCTTTGAATTCAACGCCGCGCTTTGTGCGCGGCATTCCGTATCCGCTCACTTTTGACTCCGTCCGCTGCCATGCATGACAAGATCCTGATCCTCGACTTCGGTTCGCAAGTCACCCAACTGATTGCACGTCGCGTTCGCGAAGCCAACGTGTATTCGGAAATTCATCCATACGACGTCGATGCGTCGTTCATTCGCGACTTCGCGCCGAAGGGCGTGATCCTCTCCGGCGGACCGAGCTCGGTCACCGAAACGGATACGCCGCGCGTGCCGCAAGCGGTGTTCGAACTCGGCGTGCCGGTGCTCGGCATCTGCTACGGCATGCAGGCCATGGCCGAACAACTGGGCGGCAAGGTGGACATCGGCCATCTGCGCGAATTCGGTTATGCCGAAGTGCGCGCGCGCAACCATACGAGCCTGCTCGAAGGCATCAGCGATTTCACCACGCCCGA
Organism: Paraburkholderia panacisoli; assembly: GCF_008369935.1. Lineage (GTDB taxonomy): Bacteria > Pseudomonadota > Gammaproteobacteria > Burkholderiales > Burkholderiaceae > Paraburkholderia > Paraburkholderia panacisoli. The sequence goes on from NZ_VTUZ01000001.1 coordinate 494,246, forward strand.
AGGCCACGGCATGCTGAAGGTGTGGATGAGCCATGGCGACAAGGTGCTGGAAATGCCGCCGGGTTTCGCGCTGATGGCCTCGACGGAGTCGTGCCCGATCGCGGCGATGGCCGACGAAAAGCGTCACTTCTACGGTCTGCAATGGCACCCGGAAGTCACCCACACGGTGCAGGGCCGCGCGATGCTCGAGCGCTTCGTGCTGAAGATTTGCAGCGCGCAGCCCGACTGGGAAATGGGCAACTATATCGACGAAGCCGTCGCGAAGATTCGCGAGCAGGTGGGTAACGAGCACGTGATTCTGGGGCTGTCGGGCGGCGTGGATTCGTCGGTGGCGGCGGCGCTGCTGCATCGCGCGATCGGCGATCAGCTGACCTGCGTGTTCGTCGATCACGGTCTGCTGCGCCTGAACGAAGCCGAGCAGGTGATGGCAACCTTCGCCGACCACCTCGGCGTGAAGGTGATTCACGTCGACGCGAGTGACGTGTTCCTGAGCAAGCTGGCCGGCGTGACCGATCCTGAAGCGAAGCGCAAGATCATCGGCGCGGAATTCGTCGAAGTGTTCCAGACGGAAGCCGGCAAGCTGACCGACGCGAAGTGGCTGGCGCAAGGCACGATCTATCCGGACGTGATCGAATCGGCCGGCAAGGGCAAGAAGGCCGCGCAGACCATCAAGAGCCACCACAACGTGGGTGGCCTGCCCGAGACGCTGAATCTGAAGCTGCTCGAACCGCTGCGCGAACTGTTCAAGGACGAAGTGCGCGAACTCGGCGTGAAGCTCGGTTTGCCGCCGGCAATGGTGTATCGCCATCCGTTCCCCGGCCCGGGTCTGGGTGTGCGGATTCTTGGCGAAGTGAAGCGCGATTTCGCGGACCTGCTGCGCCGCGCGGACGCGATTTTCATCGAGACGCTGCGTACTTTCATCGACAAGGAAACCGGCAAATCGTGGTACGACCTGACGAGCCAGGCGTTCGCGGTGTTCCTGCCGGTGAAGAGCGTCGGCGTGATGGGTGACGGCCGGACCTACGAATACGTCGTCGCGCTGCGAGCGGTGCAGACGCTGGATTTCATGACCGCGCATTGGGCGCATCTGCCGCATGATTTGCTGGGGCATGTGTCGAACCGGATCATCAACGAAGTGCGCGGGATCAACCGGGTCGTGTACGACATTTCGGGCAAGCCGCCGGCGACGATCGAGTGGGAGTGACGGGGACTATCGGAGACTATCGGCTGCTATCGGGGACGATCGGGAAAGCCAGCGAACGCCGCGCCCAGCGGGGCGTTTGCTCGTTTTTGGGATTCGCCATCTATCGGCTGCAGCCGCCAATTTTTGACGGTATTTCAAATAGCGCATTCGTTAGGAGATTCTCATACCGTCAGATGCTCGAGCGTGCCCGACGGTATTTTTTTCGCTGAAATCCTTGCCGGGCGGGCGCTGCACGGTTCTGTTGACGGTATCAAGTTTGACGGTATACGCAAAGGCAAAAGTAGCGCTTACACCCGTGCTGACCGAGACGAAGCTCTGGAACCTTAAGAGCTCTTAACAAAATGAACGAAGGGGCTGTTTACTCTCGATGAATCCTGTTAACCTTTTCATTGTTTCGACGACGAAAAGGACATGGCTAAACCCATACTCGACGACGAACTTTGGGCACTCATCGAACCGTTGCTGCCCCCTCCCAAACCAAGGCGAAGCCGTTATCCGGGGCGCAAGCCGCTCGATGATCGTGCGCTGCTCACGGGCATCCTGTTCATCCTGCAGACGGGCCTGCGCTGGGACCTGCTGCCGCGCGAGATGGGCTGCGGCAGCGGCATGAGTTGCTGGCGCCGTCTGCGGGACTGGCAGGCGGCCGGCGTCTGGGACCGACTGCATGAAGTTCTGCTCGCAAAGCTGCGCGCGGCTGACCAGATTGACTGGTCCCGTGTCGCCGTCGACTCCTCCTCGATCCGCGCAGTGGGTGCAGGTCAAAAACGGGACCGAATCCCACGGACCGCGCGCGACCCGGTTCAAAACACCATCTCATCACCGAAGCGCAGGGCATCCCGCTCGCGGTAATCCTCACTGGCGCCAATCGTAACGATGTTACCCAGCTTCACCCACTGGTTGGCGCCATCCCGCCCATTGCTGGCAAGCGCGGCCGGCCTCTTTCGAAGCCCCGCGTTGTTCAGGGCGACCGGGGCTACGATCATGACAAATACCGCCGTCCACTACACGAAGCCGGCATCGTGACTGAAATCGCCCGACGCGGCGAGCCACACGGCAGCGGACTGGGCAAAACACGCTGGGTTGTCGAGCGCATCATTTCATGGCTCCACAACTTTCGACGACTGCGCATCCGCTTCGAACGTCTCGCATTCATCCATGAAGCCTTCATGAAAATCGCCTGCTGCATCATCTGCTGGCGAAAATTGCAGAACTCATTTTGTTAACGCTTGTAAGTCCAGGACAGGCTGTATAAGGTCTTTGACCGAGACGGCCTTTACGCTGCTGTCAATTCGGGCGGAGTCGTCACGTTCAGGCTTGACTACCATGGCCCGACTGATACAGCAGATTGCCGGCAGTCCGGAAGCGCACTGAATGTTCGGAGGGTGGAATCGCGCTCTGCAATGTTAGGCCGAGCGCGGCAAGACGGGCTTCAGGATGCATGGAGTGCTCGCACGAAAACAGAGGGATCAACATTGCCGCCGGAGAGAAGAAGCACAACGGTCTTCCCTTCGAAGTCGACCTTGCGCCGAAGCACCGCAGCCAGGGGCATCGCCGGCAGGTTCCAGGACAAGCTTCAGGCAGCGATAGGCCATTGCCATCGCGTTGAACACTTCCTCATTGGCCATTCGATTCGAACACCTTTGATAGCGAGACGTTCTCGATCGAAAACATCAATGTCGAGCCTTACGCGCGCTCGATCAAGAAATGGAGGATTGCGAAGTAGATTTGTTGACTGGGTCCTGGTTTTCGTATCGTGTCGTCCAAACAGTGGGCGTTCGTGCGTCGCGCGTGAAAGCTCTGCTGTTGGTGTCTACGGGGAATTCATGATCTGAGTGGGTTCCGGCTGCGGTTTCAGCCGGTGGATGCACCCGTTCGAACGAATACGCTTTCTGGTGTATTGCTGGAGAGCGCTGATGACGCTACGCGAACGGGGAAATCAGGGCGGTGGCCTACGAAGCTGCCGTGTGGGGATAAGGGCTTGGATCAAACCGGATGCTGTCGGTTGTGGTTGGCCGGTTCAAACGCTCAGAAGAGGCTGGAAGAGTTCTGCTACGCAATCGGAAACCCCCGTACGCCTTCACCACGCTTGTCAGGAAGAGCACTAGCGGATTCCGGGTGTCCTAGAAGATAACGTTATAAGTAGAAGAAAACTTATCACAATAGAATGATTGAAATTCACATTTCCCGAATAAAGTCCATTCGCTCGCGCAACTAATTTTGTTAGTATCGCCCCTCTTGTCATACCGTACCTGACGTCCCCGGATATGCGCCAGAGAGAGTCTTGAGGCTTGTGGGCCGTGAGCTCCACCCCGGATATGAGACTGATTGTAGGAGCACGGGATGTGCGATCAGGCTGGCCCGCGAAAGACTAGGGTCAATCCGATTCTGGAGGAGCAATCCACGACCTAGGCAGATTTCGATACTATACGTTGGGTGTGCGCGCTCGTTGGCGGCGCCTGCCTCGACGCGGACGACTTCGTGCCGATCGTCACATCGATTTCGAAATGCGTAGCACCGCAGCGGGTGGACGGCGACGCGATGTATCCAGGCTGCTGATCCATCAGTACGCCCCGGCTTGTCGCCCGTCGAATTGCCGGGGCACCATCAAGGTCAACAAGCAGCGTGGGGATGACTCATGAAACTCCAGTGTTCAGCTTTATTCCAGCAATCAGCCTACGTCGCTGGCTCGTGGGTTGATGACACGGACCTTTCCAGGATTCCAGTCACGAATCCGGCAACAGGGGAAGTGCTAGGCTCCGTACCGCAAGTCACCGAGGAACACCTGCAAGTGGCTATTTCATCCAGTGCGGCCGCGTTTCAGGAGTGGCGTGACTGGAGCAGCCGTGAACGCGCCTCCGTGCTGAAGGAGTGGGCGTCACTGGTCCTGGCTCATCGCGAGGACCTGGCAATGATCCTGTGTCTGGAACAGGGCAAGCCCCTGCACGAAGCCCGCGCGGAGATTTCACAAGCCGCGAACTACCTTGAGTGGTTTGGCGAAGAAGCGCGCCGAATCTACGGTGACAACATTCCTGCGCCGCGTCGCAATCAGCGTATCCGGGTGCTGCATCAGCCCATCGGAGTTTGCGGCGCGCTCACTTCCTGGACGTTCCCGTCGTCGATGGTAGCGAGACGATTGGGTGCGGCACTCGCTGCAGGCTGCAGCGTAGTACATCATCCTGACCCAAAGACGCCATTCTCGGCGCTTGCGCTGTGCCTGCTTGGCGAAAGCGCGGGTTTGCCCAGAGGTGTGCTATCGGTACTCACAGGTGCAGGCGATTCAATCGGGCTCGCGCTCGCGTCAAGCCCGGCCGTCAGAAAAGTCTCTTTTACCGGGACCGTTGAAGATGGCAAGCGTTTGATGGCCATGTGCGCTTCCACGGTCAAGAAAGTGTCGCTTGAGTTGGGGGCGAACTGTGCGTTCATTGTGTTTAACGACGCTGACGTCGATCTGGCTGTCAAAGGAGCACTAGATGCGCGTTTTAGACACTCAGGCCAGGCAGCCATGTGCGCGAATCGGTTCTTCGTACACGAAGATGTCTATGAAAGCTTCGTCTCTAAACTGGTGTCCAGAGTGGCTGCGTTGAAAGTGCGTGACGGCCTCTCCGAAGGTGCTCAGATCGGCCCACTCATTAACGATGACGCAGTGACACGCGCCGAGAATCTTGTGAACGACGCGGTGCAGTCGGGCGCTTTGATTTTGACTGGCGGGTCGCGTTTGTCTCCAGGATCTAACTTTTTCCGACCAACTGTCCTGACGAATGTTGAGCCAGAGATGAGCGTTTGCGGCGACGAAGTTTTGGCTCCGATTGCAAATGTGCTGCGTTTTACCGACGAGGCGCAAGTGATCGACCTGGCAAACAATACGCGGACCGGCCTTGCCGCCTATTTCTATACCTCGGATATTAGCCGCGCCTTCCGTGTGATGGAGGCTCTCGAGACCGGTGTTGTTGGCGTCAACGATAGCCTTGTGTTTAACGAGGTAGCACCGTTTGGTGGCATTAAGGAATCAGGCATGGGTCGCGAGGGAGCTCATTCCGGAGTCGAGGCATATCTCGAAGCGAAATACGTTTGCTTCGGAAATCTTTGAGCTACTTGTCAACGCGTGAGCCGGAGCGAGCGACTGAGGGAGTCTGTTCGTGCCGCTCGGCGAGGAGGCGGGTCGACGCGATGAGCGGGACCCAGTCTTCCAGGCCGATTGTTATCAACGTGAGCTTGCCCCGAGCATTGGAATCGCAGTATCGCCAGGCGGGGGGAAGCCGACGTTGCGTGAGACACGGATCACCGTGTCCGTGCGCCTCTCGCAATATTGCGTCCTTTTGGAGTCATTGGCCGCGAGGGGCGACGTCGAACCCTGCTGAGATTACAAACAGGACTCCGGCCAAAGGCCAGATATAGGCTGCCAGCGAGAAGCAAAGCAACCACGCATTCTGTGGTGGATACGCGTTGAACGCCCAGAAAAGGCCAGTCACTGGCAGCATCAGCAGACACAGTGCCGACCGACGAAAAAAGCGGCGGCCCTTGCTTTCTCGAGCGTTTCAGCTTGCATGCCGGTCTCCATTGGGAAAGGCACTTGTGCCTGGAGTGGCACGGCGCGTAGTTCCCGAAAATGTGGTGAAATCCCTGGCGCCCATCCGCTCGATGCTCGACTCTGCTACAGGGAACGTCTCCACGTGTCAACCCGATTCGTCGGCGGTCGAATACTGACCGCGAACAGCCTTTCCCGCCAGCGCGGATGGGTAATTTGCAGTCGATTTCGCGCTACAGTATGTTGACGATGCGCCCTGCAAGTGAACGTCAGCGAATACTCGAACGATGAGGGTCCGGTTCGGGCCAAGAGCAACTGTCGATGATTCTGGTACAGCCATTGCGCAGCGAGTGAAGCGAGCGATCGCTGATTGGATCGCGGCGGCGCTGTCGTGAATCGGCGTTCATGAAACCATCGCCGCATGCGTCAATGGCGAAACTGTACGCGATCGAAATCGCGAGGCAGATTTGCTCCGATGAGATCCAGATTCACGGAGGCTATGACTATCTGACTGATTTTGCGGTCGGCCGTTACGCGCGCGATGCGCGGGTGTGCAGATTGTGGTGGATCGTCGGGCCCGCGGCCGCACCGGTGGTCGGCTCACAGAAATCTGCCTTTGGCTAGTCAGTGAAGTTTGGCCGATGTACCCGAATTTGAGGCGTTTCGATCCACACCAGCTCGCGAGCAGGAATTCGAAGTAGCGGGTTGATCCCAGGTTCATCTGGAATATTGCTGGCTATAATCGCGAACGGTCGGGCGCTGTGATCCAGCGTTCCGGCAAGCAGGAAGGGCTACCCCCCATTCCCTGATCAACGCAGTGGCCGATCCCAACAGGAGACTGGCATGGCAGAAAAACTCATCATTTTCGATACCACCTTGCGGGACGGAGAGCAGTCGCCCGGTGCGTCGATGACAAGAGAAGAAAAACTCCGCATCGCGAGGCAACTCGAGCGTATGCGGGTCGACGTGATCGAAGCGGGCTTCGCAGCGAGCTCCGAGGGCGATTTCCAGGCGGTGCGCGCAATCGCAAGCGAAGTGAAAGATAGCACTATATGTTCTCTCGCACGCGCGAACGAGCGTGACATTTCACGTGCGGCTGAAGCTCTGCGGCCAGCCAGCCGTTTTCGTATCCATACCTTCCTTGCGACGTCGGCACTGCATATGGAGAAAAAGCTCCGTATGTCGCCCGACCAGGTGTACGAGCAGGCGCGTCGCGCAGTGCGTCAGGCGCGTAGTTTCACTGATGACGTCGAGTTCTCGCCAGAGGATGCTAGCCGCTCAGACATGGACTTTCTCTGCCGGGTGCTGGAAGGTGTCATTGCCGAAGGTGCGAGTACGATCAACGTACCCGATACGGTTGGTTACGCCATGCCAGACGGCTATGCAGCACTGATCCGCGAGCTTCGCGAGCGCATTCCAAATTCGGACCGGGCGGTTTTTTCGGTGCACTGCCATGATGATCTTGGCCTTGCTGTGGCGAACTCACTGGCTGCGGTCAAATCGGGTGGCGCAAGGCAGATCGAGTGTACGATCAACGGACTTGGCGAACGGGCAGGGAATACGGCGCTCGAGGAAGTCGTCATGGCAGTCAAGACCCGGCGAGATCACTTCGGCCTCGACGTGCGCGTCGATACGAGCCAGATTGTCGCGGCTTCACAGTTGGTCTCGGAGATTACCGGGTTTGCGGTGCAGCCCAACAAGGCGGTAGTTGGCGCTAACGCATTCGCTCATGCGTCCGGCATCCACCAGGACGGTGTGCTCAAAGCGCGCGATACTTACGAAATCATGCGGGCGGAAGACGTAGGCTGGAGCGCGAACAAGATCGTGCTCGGGAAGCTTTCTGGTCGAACTGCCTTCAAACAGCGACTGCGCGAACTGGGCGTCATGATGGACAGCGATGCGGAATTGAATGCAGCGTTCGCGCGCTTCAAGGCTCTCGCTGATCGGGAGGCCATCGTTTCCGATGGCGCGCTGGTTGCCCTGGCTCGGCAGGGCGAGGCCGTGAATTCCGGCAGCGCGCATCTATAGCGATCAGCGATTGAGGCTTTCACGTCACAGACGGCCGGACTGCAGGAATGCTGCGGCCGCGTTATTTTCGTCATTGCTCGAAGAAACCATGAATACTGAAACTACTGTGCAGTTTGTTATTTCTCCCAGCACGACACCTACCCCACATGATCAGATCACCGCGAGCATTGCCAACCCGGTATTTGGTCGCGTGTTCACCGATCACATGGCGACTGTTCGATGGACCAATACCCTTGGCTGGCACGACGCGAAAATTGAGGCGCGCCGGCCGTTTCAGATTGACCCCGCCTGCGCTGTCCTGCACTACGCGCAGGAGATTTTTGAGGGCATGAAAGCCTATCGCGGCGAAGATGGCTCGATTTCGCTTTTCCGGCCTTTCGAGAATGCCAGGCGGTTTCGCGCGTCGGCAGCGCGCATGTCCATGGCCGAACTTCCCGAAGCGCTCTTTGTCGGCGCAGTGGATGCTCTCGTGAAAGTCGATCAGGACTGGGTTCCCGGGGGCGATGGCAGCCTGTACCTGCGGCCCTTCATGTTTGCATCCGAGAGTTTTCTCGGTGTGCGCTCGTCGAATGAGTACGTGTTCTGTGTTATCGCCTCGCCCGTGGGGCCGTATTTCAAGGCGGGCAAGTCGGCGGTCACCGTTTGGGTGTCCGACCAATACACTCGCGCGGCACCGGGTGGAACGGGCGCAGCCAAATGCGGCGGAAATTATGCCGCCAGCCTGATTGCGCAAACCGAGGCAGCAGCGAAAGGCTGCGACCAGGTCGTGTTTCTCGACGCCGCGGAACACAAATGGATCGAAGAGCTGGGTGGCATGAACGTGTTCTTCGTGATGGACGACGGCTCCCTGCGGACACCGCCGCTATCGGGCACCATCTTGCCCGGTATTACCCGTGCTTCCATTATTGATCTGGCCAGACAGGAGGGCATCACTGTCTCCGAAGAGCCTTATGCATTCGAAACGTGGCAAGCCGATGCAATTAGTGGTCGAGTCAAGGAGGCCTTCGCCTGTGGCACGGCAGCGGTTGTGACGGCCATCGGAGAGGTGCGTCACGCTGCGGGTGAGTTCAAGATCGGCCACGGCGGCGAAGGACCTGTCACGCAACGAATTCGCACTACGCTCACCGGTATTCAACGGGGCAAAATTGCCGACCCGTTTGGCTGGAGCCACCACGTTGCATGAGCAATTTGCCGGGATTGTTTTGCGTGGGTACCGCTTGATCAGGTCGACGATATCTCGCAGCCTTGATGAGATCCACGCACCCCGTCCTTAGCAAAATTGCGGCTTGCCACAAGTGGCAGCCGGCACGAAAAAGAGGTTTCAGGATGCTGGTTCAACCTATTTCGTCATCGCTTTGAGAAGCTTCGCAAACCGGTGTGTGGACTGCCTTACTGTAAAGCAGTTTATGGGTTACGCTGCCGCGCTTCGGGTCATATAGGATGCATCGCTGCTGAGCAGTGCCTGGATGATCCGCGCGTTCCTGTTGGCCAGTGCGACCGCCGCGCAGTTATGCCCGCGTCGAGCCATTAACTCTTGAAGCCAGATGCTCTGAGGATCAGTTTTCTTCGGTGCATAGCGCAGAACAGCCCGTGCCCCATGAATGAGCAAGTCCGCAAGTATGTATCGCCGCGTCGGCTGATGCCGTGCAGGTGTGGCCTGCCGCCAGTCGAATACGGGCGCGGTACGAGGCCAAGCCCGGCGGACAGATGCCGGCCGTTGCGAAATTGCCGTGCGTCGCCGACTGCGGCAACAACGGCCGTGGCGGTAATCGGCCCAATACCGTAAAACGAAGCAATGTTGTCACCGGACTATGCCCATGCGCGCAGGGGTTTCGCCATTGAATGGGAGCGTTAAAAACCATGGGGTTGTAACTCCGATGCCAACCCGAACTGCTCCAGTAACTCGGCAGCTTCGCGCGACAATGGTTTCCTTGGTGGCTCGTATCTCGCAAGTCGTTCAACAAGGTCACCGTTGATCACAGCGCATCGGACCTGGGCAAGCAGATGAGCTCCGATCGGAGACCAGCGCATTTGTTGACGCTTGCACATGCGCTGATTGAGTACCTGATTGACTGCAGACTCGGCCGTGGCGGTCGAGATAGGTTTGCCGCAACGATGTCGCGCGCCGTAGTTCATCGTCGACCCGCCATTCGCTTCGACGTATTCAACAAGCTCTCGAGTCCGGTAGTCAAGCTGCGCCAGACTCTCTGCAATGCCCGGCGTTTCAGGCACGATCACCCGACAGAGAATCAGGATGCTCTGCATCCGGGTTTTCGCCTTCTCGAGCTTCGCGTGCCAGAAGCACCAGCGCAGCTTGTCAACACGGGAGATCAGCACACGTCGGGCCGCCTTTTCCGTTTCCGTCCGCGCCCGCATGCCCTTGATGATCTGCTCGAGGTACCTCACCCTCATTGATATATGGAACCAGTTCAGGACAGGTGTAGCAGAAAACGGCAATCGGCAAGCGATTGACTGGAGGCCATTTGCACCATCGGTGATGACCGACAGTTTCGGTCGATCGCTTCCGGATGTGGCTTTTACAAGGGTGGTAAGCCGCTCCACAATATCCGGCAGCCTGTTTCTCACGAACGCGAATACGCGCGAAGTCTGGTCTTTGGCGCTCAGGCGCCCCGTTAGAACCTCAAAGCTCGAACATTCTGATTTGTGTCGCCCCCGAACGAATCCTCCGTCGATGGTCAGCGTCCACTCCGTATCTTCCTTCGTGGCGCGACATGCAACCGGCTGGACAGCCTCGACGCGCGCGCCAGCCCGTAGCGCGCTGTTCCGCACGGTCACATGGTTCAATGTCTCCCGCACAGGCAGGAACTCACGCATCATGGCGACTACCTGGCGATACGGCATCTGTGCCGAGAGCCTGGCCTCAAGCGACAGCAGTTCCGCGCTCGCCCGCTCGGGGACGAATTCGGTCATCGGACTATACGGATACTTCATCTGGAAGGGCGTCTCGCACGGACAGCAAACGATCCGGGCACTGCGAAATGGCACGGTACCAAAGACCGTATCCACCCTGCGAATCCGCCGGTCCTTGAGGTCGAGGAAACGGTGACAGCGGGTACAGACGCGTCGCAGCATGCAGACCTACGTTCGAAATCTGTGAGCTCGAACGTCCCTATCGCCAACTTGAACCGGAGAAGATCGGCCCGTCGCTGGCCGAAGGGAAAGATGTGCTGCACAGGCTTCAGAGGATTGTGGTGGCAGCACAATCTGAAGAGGATCTTTATCCGTCAGGGGCCGCCCTCCTGAAAGTCGCTTCAAACCTTTACGACAGAGGCCCGATAGATCTCGTCGATGCTCTTCGCCAGCGTCGCGTTGAACTCACTGTCGCTCATCGATTCCTTGAGCTCGTTGATCAATGCCCTTGAAAAGCTGGCAATCATGCCGTGATTGGAAGCGAGCCGTTCGCAGGCGTCGGCTCGCGTGTAGCCTCCTGAAAGCGCGACTACCCGCGCGACACGCGGGTGCTCGATCAGGGGGCGATAGAAGTCCGCAACGTCCGGTATGGTCAGCTTGAGCATCACGCGACGGCTATCTGGTAAGGCGTCGAGACCTTTGGTCAGTTCCGCGAGGAGGGTGGCTTCCGCCCCGGGTTTGTCCGGACTCTTGATCGAAATCTCTGGCTCCAGTATCGGCATCAGGCCGTGCGCGTCGATCTGTGATGCCAGTGCGAACTGTTGCTTCACAATCGCAGCGATACCGTTTTCCGAATTCAGGTTGATGACCGAGCGCATCTTGGTGCCACAGATACCGAGCTTCGTGGCCCGATCGAGCAGCCCGTCCAACCCGGGTATCGGCTTCATCAGTTGCACGCCGTCGGCTTCCGCTTCCAGGCCCTTATCGACCTTCAGGAAGGGCACGACGCCGCGCTCCTCCCACAGGAAGGTCGGAACGGGTTTCCCCAGTGCCTGTCCGTCCATGGTAGCTTCGAACAGAATGGCCCCAATGACCTTGTCCCCTGTAAAGGCAGGCGCGGTCATGATGCGCACCCGCATCTCGTGTATCAGTTTGAACATCTCAGCGCCACCGCTGTAGGCACTCTCCGGAATGCCGTAAAGCTTCAAGGCGCCGGGGGTCGATCCGCCGCTCTGGTCCAGGGCCGCGAAAAATCCCTGTTTTTCACGAACTTGCGTCAGCATCTTCTCATCTGCCACGATCGTCTCCCTCTCTCGACTCCGAATATCGGACCAGGCACGTCTGGTCCGGACCAATTGCGTTCAACACGTTTAGTGTACTGGTATCGCAAACTTCAGACTCCATGAAGGGGCGGTCGCTGGGGTTGCATCTAGCGACCGTTTTTTCATGAATTCCCTCTCCACGCGCTGCTCGTGTTGGTGTTCACAAATGCTGCTAGCCGTGTTCACAGGGATGCTAGCGAATCGCTTGCTGTGTAAGGGAATGCGCCCGATCAGTGCGATTCGATGCCTGTTGCGACGGTACAACAATCATAAGGAAGTTTGTTCAGTAACGCTGCTAGCGCGGCATAGGTACCTGGATATTAAATCGCATCGACCACGCGATCGAAAAGGCTTTTTTCATAAGCGTCGTTCTAGATCGATGACCGACCGCATGTTGTCAGCGGCCGCTTCAGCTTTCTATGTTTGCTTTCGAAAACGGAAACTTTAGCGCTTGTATGAGAGGTTATTCTGGTTGTCACGCGTCGTAGTGTTCGGCGGCAGGCCGGCGGTGCGGACACCCGTTATGTGCAAAGCGGCGCTAGAGCTGCAAGGCTAAGCGCGATGCTTTGACTGAATTCTCGGGCGTGTGCATGGCACGCTAGCATTATTAGTGATCATGCTAGCGCCGCTATGAACACGGCTAGCAGCAATTCTGAACTCCAACAGATGATGGCGGAGGCCCGGCAACGGCCGCGCTGGAGAAGAACCCACAAAGGCGTGTCGCTTTACTCTAGCGAAAATAATAACGCGCTCCTGCTCAATGTGGCATTGGTGTCGGAGACGCGACTGGATGGACGAAGAGAACTTCGCAAGTCGGTCGACATCGCCCGCCCATTGGTTTCGGGGCGCCTGCGTTGTAGGATCGAAACGAGGGGCAAGTGCGCCCCGTCGGTGCAGGAATTGGTCTTTTCTGTATGCAGTTAATCGCGTCGCGCTGTTCCCGTCCACCTCGCGGTCACGAAAGGGGCGCCTGACATTGAGTTCCCACCCCGTCGGAGCTGTCATTGCAGAAACGCCCGAGTCGCGCGCCCTCGCGGGTCATGCCGGCGAAGGGTCGTTGACGTCAGCGTCGACCGTTGCGGACGCCTTTTCGCTTCTTGCCACTTCGACCGCCGGCGAGGCGATGTGTCGCGTTCGTAAGCTGGACGCCCAGGCGGACCCGGAGGTTCTACACAAGCTTCGCGTGGCGTTGCGGCGACTGCGCTCGCTTTGGTGGGCATACGAACCGCTGCTCGACAGAAAAGAAGCGAAAATTCAATGTCGCGAGTTCAAGGCGCTGGCTGCCGCTGCAGGTAGAACAAGGGACTGGGATGTCCTGCATGACCTGCTCAGCACTGCCAACCAGTCGACGAAGCATTCGTTTCCATTGCTCATCCAGTCGGTTGCCGAGCATCGAACCGACGCGCTGTCGTTCAGCGTCAGGACAATCGGAAATGCAGGCGTCGGGCGGATACTGAATCATGCAGTGGCAGGAGCCCGGCAACAGCTGGACGCGGTGGCAGTCAGGCACCCCCTCGCGACGTTTGCCGGGCAGCGTGCGAAATTGGCAGAGAAGGCCTTGAGCAAGCGGGTCAAGCGGGTCGCGTCGGCAAGTCATGCAGACTATGCGTCGCTTCATGAAGTACGAATTGCGGGGAAGAAGCTTCGATATGTGTTGGAGTTCTTTGCCCCGGTCCTGGACGGCAATCACCGGCCATTGATTGAACGCTTGACTTCTGTGCAGAACGACCTCGGTGTGCTGAATGACCTGGTCACAAGCGAAGCGTTGCTTCGGGAGTACGCGTCCCAGTTGGGAGAAGCGGAGCTGGTCAACGAAGCCGTCTGGTATCTCCATGTCCAGAAGGTTCATCGCATGAACCATGTGCACCAGATACTGCGCGCGGCAGAATAGTCGGACTGCCGCAAGGCCAGGCGGGTCAAAGTCCAGGCTAGCTTTGCCCTGTCTTTCGCTTCTTCCTTTCCACCCGACGCGACAGGTCAGACAGTAGCTACTTCGCGACGACCTCTGGGCCGGTCATGCCGAATTCTGCAAACTTGATTTCGCTTTCGTAATATACGATAACCGAGCCGGCCATCACGCGATACCGGCCGCGATAGCGCATGCCATCCAGTTCAATTTCAATTTCTCTTGTTTCATAGCTGTCGGTCATCAATAACTGCTCTACGGTAACGCTGATCGTGCAGACGGTACCGAACTGGATAGACCGCGTCAACAGCAACGGTGGTCGGCGATGCCATTGATGTGAGCCGGCGATTGGACATGCACCTGCCTCGTGTTGCAGTGGCGATTCCGTTTTTTGAACGGCACCTTTCTAGTGCCTGTCCCTAGCGACGCCGCGCAGATTTTCGCGGACGCGTCTGGCGACGAGTACTGTCATGTAATCCATAATCCTCGCACCTTCGCTGAATTCGGCCCAGGTCTCTGCATACATTTTCGACACGGTCTCTGCAGGTGTGTTGGTGTCAGAGGCGATAGCGTTGACGACATCTTCAAAGATGGGCTGGGTCATGGTGCGCTCCTGGCGTTCGAAGAGTGGCGGCAGCCGTCTACGGGAAGTCGATTAGACGATGTTGATGACCCGCGTGCAAATTGAATCGTACTATCGTTGACGCAGGTCATTTGCCCTTGTTTTGTCTAATGGATATGTCGCGTTTCGCGTGGTGTGCTTACTCCAGGACTCGTGAACACTACGGTAGCCCGCCAATTGCACGCGTCGAGCGCGCACTGCACAAGTCCAATCGTGTCAGCGACTTGCCAGGCTTGCCCGTGAGTTGTCCACAGCCTTGCAAACAGATTCTGTGGACAGTTTCCGCCCCTGCCTCCTCGAAGAGATGCACCAAGTGGCTGAGAAAAGATTTTTAAACGATATATACTGTTTATATCGTTTCGTAACTCTGGAGATGGCCATGATTGAACCACGCATCAGGAAGCCGACGAAGAAGGCATTTCACTTTCCGAAGAATGCCAATGGGCATGCAGTAGCCGACCAGCGGCAAACGGACGCGGCGGACGCCGTAGCCACCGATGTCCAAGTCACTCCGACAAAGGCGAAGAAACAAAAGCGGGTGGTACCGGTGGAAGCGACGCCAGCCGGCGCAGCCGCAGAGGAAAAAGCGAAGCGTGTGAAGAAGGAGAAGGTTGTGCGCGACAGCTTCACAATACCGAAGTCGGACTACGAGAAAATCGCAACGCTGAAACAGAAGTGCCTCGACGCGGGCGTGCCGGTTAAGAAAAGCGAGCTTCTGCGGGCGGGACTGATTCTGCTCGAGGCGGCATCAGGGAAACGCCTGCTTGCGGCGATTTCTGCTGTCGAAACTGTCAAGACCGGTCGACCAGCAAAATCGTAGCGCAGCGCTTACTCTGTTGCACGCGACCAGCGCGCGCGGCATCGCCACGCCTTGTCGAGGACAGAGCATGCCAGATAAGCATCTTTCGAGCAGGTTCGACACCGAACTCGCTCTACTTTCAACGAGGCTGCTCGAGATGGGCGGCCTGGTCGAGTCGCAGATGGCGTGCGTGCTGGAAGCGCTGAAGACATTCGATTTGGCACTTCTTGAGCATGTTGGCGAAACTGAACGCCAGCTCAATCGCATGGAAATAGAAATCGACGAAGAAGTGGTCAACGTCATTGCTCGTCGACAACCGGCGGCTTCCGACTTGCGCCTCCTGCTGGCGGCTTCGAAGTGCGCGGCCAACCTTGAGCGGGTTGGCGACGAGGCACGGAAGATAGCGAAGCGAACTCGCCGCGTCGCCATGGACGCAGGCGCGTGGAACCTCAACATCGCTGAAATCAAGACTTCTGGCGAACTGGCTTCACACATGCTTCGTAGAGCGCTGGACGCCTTTGCGCGCATGGATGCAACTGCAGCCGCACAGGTTGTGCGCGACGACGAAGCCATCGACGCCGAATTTCGAGCCTTCGTGCTCAAGCTCGTCACATCCATGAAGGAAGACCCTCGGACAATCCAGATGGGGCTCGATTATCTGTTTATCGCTAAAGCCATCGAGCGTATCGGCGACCATGCCACCAACATTGCCGAAGCCATCGTCTATGTTGTTCGCGGTACCGATATTCGCCACGAACATAGAAAGCAACGTGGGCACGACACCTTGGACCGTTAAGGCTGGAGGGCGAGGCGCACGGTCCACCAACATTCTGGTTACCGAAACTGAGCGTCGCAGCGTCAAGTACTGAAGGTCGCCCTCCAATACCCATCCGCTGTAAATTTCAGGATTGCATCGCTTGGCAGCGCTCCTGCATTTCAATACGAGGTCTTGCTGCTCAAAGGACGTTGTGAAGTCCGTCAACCAAGCCGGACTCGCAGATAGCAGCACTGTTTCCTGTCTGGACGTCACATCGCCTCGACCACGACCGGTTTGTGTTCCGCTCCGAGCAGACCTTCGACAATGTTTGTCTCTGCCTTCGCGATATCGTCCAGTGACGCTACGGACAGTTGTTCGTCCAGAGCTACGAATGCGACGCGAAGCCGCGAGTAGTCGGTATCGTCTACGAGCCATCCGCCGTCCTGCTTTTCAGTGGCATCCAACCGTACAACCGCCACCTGTGCTGCTGCTATGCGCCCCATCTCGTCTGACTGGTGTCCGAGACGGCAAAGCTCCTCGGCGACCAAAAGATATCGACCCAGCGTAGTGAACAGCTCGCGCGAACCGTACCCCCGGCGAAAGGCATCCAGTGCGTTGTAGCACTGCAAAAGCATTGCCCGCGTAACAGGCTCGTGTGTACCCCGGCTACTTGTCACACCTCTATTTGGCGGCTTCACTGCGTGCCCTCTGGTTGCGGCTGCTTTTTCTGCCCGAGCGTGTACGGCCAGGCATCAAATCATTTGAGGCCCAGCACCCGCAGCACGGCATCACGTACAGCGTCGGGGTGAAGTGGCGAGTGTTCCAAAGGCTGCTGGACGGAATCACGAACTACAAGCCACAGATGGAACCTCGCCGATCCAAAAGCCATTCTTCAACAGGCTAAGGAGTGGGTCTGACCTCGCGACCGCCCAACGTGAGAAGAACGGGAATCCAGGTCCTGCCTTCAAGGTCCGGCCGCTTATAGCGCGCAAATACATCCAACAGCAGTGGAGAGCCGCCATATTCCGCACAGAAGTCTCGCACGCGCTGTTGAATCGAGCGATAGCTTTGCTGGACTTCGTCCTCGCTTTGTAGCAAGTTGTACTCTGAAAGTTTCGTGTGCAGGTCGCGAAGCACGCCCAATGTTGGTGTTCACAAATGCTGCTAGCCGTGTTCACAGGGATGCTAGCGGCCAGGACGTCGAATCGCTTGCCGTGTAAGGGAATGCGCCCGATCAGTGCGATTCGATGCCTGTTGCGACGGTACAACAATCGTAAGGAAGTTTGTTCAGTAACGCTGCTAGCGCGGCATAGGTACCTGGATATCAAATCGAATCGACCACGCGATTGAAAAGGCGCTATTCATAAGCGTCGTTCTATATCGATGACCGACCGCATGTTGTCAGCGGCCGCTTCAGCTTTCGATGGTTGCTTTCAAAAGCGGAAACTTTAGCGCTTGTCTGAAGGGTTATTCTGGTTGTCACGCGTCGTAGGGTTCGGCGGCAGGCCAGCGGTGCGGACACCCGTTATGTGCAAAGCGGCTATAGCTGCAGGGCTAAGCGCGATGCTCTGACTGAATTCTCGAGCGTGTGCAAGGCACGTTAGCATTATGAGTGATCATGCTAGCGCCGCTATGAACACGGCTAGCAGCAATTCTGAACTCCAACATCTGGCGAAGGCGTTGTCGGTTGATATGGGGAAGCGGATGAAAATGGGACTGCCGGGACGCTTCCCGACAAGGGGTGTGACGTGCTTTTCGACTGCACGACGGACTTGCGGCAACTGGTTCCCCGACATGTAACGCACGGATAGGGCGGCTGTTATGCAAAAAAGCCCACAAAGAGACCAAGGAATAACCGACAAAACTGCTCGAGCCTGGTGGAGTTTGCCACGCCTGCCTCCGTCTTCGTCGACGGTTGCCGCACTCTCATATTGCGCCGGAATCTCGCGGAATTGACATCCTAGGCGTTGAAAGACTGGAGGGCGACCCCAGGGGCGCATTACCGAGACGCGACGCGTTCAGGGTATTCATTCGATTGGTGCGAAAACGTCCGGTCGTCAACGACGTAGTTGCGAAACGATGGCGGCATCTCGCAGGTCCCGCGGGAATGGACCAACGCATGAGCAGCCAAGCGGTTGTCGCGGATTTCGTAAGCCTTGATAGGTCCGCCAACCCAATACGCGAACCGACCGTCAGCGTGAGCGCGGCTGGTTCGATGTCAGTTCGTCATCGTCGAGCATTTGCGGAATGGACGCTTGCAAAAAGTCTACCCAGCTCCTGATTTTGGCATCCAGATACTCGCGAGAGGTGTAAAGCGCGTGGATCTGCATCTCGCTCACGCGGTAGCTGGGAAGCACGCGGGTCAGCGTGCCGTCGCGCAGCCACGGCAACGCAGTCCATAACGGCAGTGCGCCAACGCCCAGACCATCACGTAAGGCGAATGCCATTGCCTCAGCGATATTGACCCGAAATGGCGATGGAGGCAGATCGAAGACTTCCCTGCCATTGGGGCCATCCAGATCCCAATGAGATCGGGCCGGTGTCAGACTGGTCGTCTGCAAGCACGTGTGGTCGGCGAGGTCGGCAACCGAGCTTGCGGTCCCGCGCTCGGCAAGATACGAAGGCGAAGCGCACAGGATGCTATAGAAAGTCCCGACTCGAACAGCGATCAAACCGGATGTCGGTAGTTCGGTTCCGCTGAGTTGAATCGATACGTCGTAGCCCTCGTCGATGAGGTCAGGAACATGCTGTGACAGTGTCAACTCTACGGTAACCTGTGGGTACCGTTTTTGATAGCGCATGATAGCGGGCATCACGTAATGCTGACCAAAACTCGCGGTGGCATGCACACGTAAGCGTCCAGACGGGACGACGTGCGCATCCGATGCCTCTGCCTCGGCCTGGTCCAGAGAAGTCAGAATCTGGTAGCACCGATGCAGATATCGCTTACCGGCCTCTGTTAGTGCAACTCGGCGGGTCGTTCGATTGAACAGCCGCGTGCGAAGGTGTTGTTCCAATTCAGACACAGCACGCGAAACCTGCCCAGTCGCCAAATTTAAACGTACGGCTGCCGCGGTGAATCCCCCGGATTCGGCAACACGTACAAACGTTCTCATCTTTTGAAATGTATCCATATTCATATTTCGGAGTCCGTTACCGCCTTTTTTGTACCGGCATCACGATCTCCCCATTTAGATGCTGGGTCATATAGGAGCAGCCACTCAGTGGCCATAGCCTCAGTCGGCGCAGCTTCTGTCGTGAGTGCACAATTCATCGCGTTGCTCACCGACCGCGCAGAGAGTCCGCGTGCGTTTTCGCCGTGTCGGCGATTGTTTGCAGAAGGATGGCGCCACGCAATAGTTCCCGCCTGTCCTTATCTCCCAGTTCACGGCCCTGTCGTTTCAGTCGGCGTGCGGCTGCGCCGCATACGCTGACGAGACGCGTGACGTCGGCGCGATGAAGCCGTTTCAGGACGGCCGCAACGGACCGGCGCGCAGTCGAGTGCTTCGCAGCAAAGTCGTGTATGGCTAGCAAGCTATCGCCTATGGTCCACGCTGCGACTAGCCCGCGAAGATCGCTCTCCCTGGTCGCCCGTGGGACCACACTCCCGATCACAAGCAAGCGACTCAGCCGGTCGGCGGTCCGGCTAAGCCATGCGTCCGCATTCCATTTTCGTGGGGTCCGCGCAATTTCGGCCAGATCCCGGCGGACCGCGCGATGCAACCGTACGCGAATTGACTTTGGATCCGTCGGAAACAGAATCGCGAATACCGCAGTGCTGAATGCGATTCCGAGCAAAGTCGCGAGCGCACTATTGAGGAACGAGGCGTCATTGATCCGAGTGGAGTTGTCCGGCGAGATAAAATTCCAGAAGAAAATAGCGAAACCACTACCAATGGCTGCGATGCGAGGATTGCGCATGGCCAGACCAGTCCCCACCATAAAGAACCCGGCAATGTACGCGAGCAGAACGAAGCCCGACACCGCCGGCAGCAACACGAAGTTACAGACGGCTGCCACCAAAACCGCACATGCCGCGCCCTTCAGGAATCCGAGCGCACCGGTCACGGAGTTCGGGCGCGTGGAGAACAACGCGCTGACTACGCCAACAATAGTCACGAAGCTTGCACCCGAAGGCCAGGCGCTCAGGATCCAGAATGTCGACGCGGCCAGTACCGCGACAAACGCCCGAATTCCGTTGTGCCAGGCAAGAACGGGATCACGATGATAGGCAAAGTCTGGACGGGATGGCGGCGCATCTGCCCGATCCAGCAGCGCCGTGCGGATCAGAATTTCGTCAAGCGCAGCCAGAAGCAAACCCAACCGGTTCAGAACAAGCAGCCGGGGAGTGCATGAATCGCCTGATGCATCTGCTTCTGCCAGAAGCTCAGAGTCGACAGTTGACCTCATAGCCGCTACTGCCGGAGTCAGGCCCGCAGGATCCGTGGCAGCCTTGTCCAGTAGTCGCGCGGTTTCTTCGATGAGGTCGTCCGTGATGTCGGGACGTTGTGCTAACTGTCCGCTCAGCGCCTGAGCAGTCGCCAACTGTGACAGTACTGCAATTGCCACTGCCCGCAAGTGACCTATCCTGCGCCGCACCGTCAATGAGGCCGCCGCGGCATATTCGGCGGCTGTGTCGAATTCCATCGCGCCAGCGAAGAGCCTGTGAATTGCCGCGCCATCAGGGTCGCGGCGAAGCGTTCTCGCACAGACATTTGCGGCCTGCTCCAGATAGCGGCCAAGGTGCTCACGAACTTCGCGCATCGGCGCACCGGGCGCGAAGAGGGTCGTTAGCGTCGCCTCGACCAGAATGCCCAGAACTATGTATAGAAAGCGCGCGACGGCAATATTGAAGGCATGCAAAGGGGCAGACACAGCACTCACGGCAATGATTGCAGCCGTGTAGCCCGCAAGTACTCCAGCATAGGCACGGAAATTCCTCGATGAAGTCGCAACTCCGGTGCAAACGCCAATCCACGTCGCAAGTGCAAGTACAAACAAATCTGGCGTCTGCGCAAAAAGCGCAACCAGCGCGAGCGACACCACCGCCCCCACCGCCGTTCCGAGAATCCGGTACTGGCTTTTCGAGAGGCTCATGCCCCGATTGCCTTGTGCTACGACCCAAACAGTCGTCGCTGCCCATTTCGGATCGTCCAGATTCATCCGGAAGGCGATGTAGAGTGCGATCAACGACGCCGCTGTCGTACGTACGGCAAAAGCAATAGAGACCCAGGAGGGGCTCTCCAGTGAGCGGCGCAGTACTTTTCGGAGCGCCGCCGGATCGGGTAGTTCGAAAGTTTGGAGTTTCATATTGGGAGCGGGACCCACTGTGGGCCCGGTCGACGACTACTTCAGCGGGGGAGCTTCCCGCATCGGGTGCGTGTCAAACGACGCCTTTTTTTCTTAACTCATCGAGTTCATCCCCAGCGATCCCACACAGCGATACCAGCACATCATTGGTGTGCTGCCCAAGCGTCGGCGGCGCACTGCGATATTGGATCGGCGACGCCGACATCCGGATCGGATTCGCCACAGTGGGTGCGCTGCCTGAGAGGGGATGAGGCAAATCCACCCGCATACCGCGGTATTGGACCTGGGGGTGTGCGAACGTCTGCGCGATGTCGTTGATCGGCCCGCAGGGTATGCCCGCGGCCGCGAGCGGCGTCACCCACTGTTCAATCGTGCGCGTGACCAGGATTTCCCGAATCATCGGGACGAGTGTTTCGCGGTTCGTCACGCGTGCCGCATTCGTCGCAAAATGCGGATCGGTTGCCAGATGTGTGCAATCGGCGATCTCGCAGAATTTGCGGAACTGTCCGTCGTTGCCGACTGCCAGCACCATTTGCCCATCTTTGGCCTTGAACACCTGGTAAGGCACGATGTTCGCGTGTGCATTGCCCTCGCGCTTCGGCGTCTTTCCCGATACCAGGTAGTTGAGGTTCATATTCGCCATTGCTGCGACTTGTACATCGAGCAATGCCATGTCGATGTATTGGCCTTCGCCCGTCTCGGTGCGATGCGCCAGTGCAGCCAGGATGCCGACGGTTGCATACATGCCCGTCATCAAGTCGGCAAACGCTACCCCGACCTTTTGTGGACCACCGCCTGGCAGTTCGTCCCGCTCACCCGTGATGCTCATCAATCCGCCCATGGCCTGAACGATGAAGTCGTAGCCGGCCAGCCTCGAGAGCGGACCGTCTTGCCCGAAGCCCGTTATCGAGCAGTAAATGAGGCGCGGATTGATTGCGCGCAAATCGCTGTACGCAAGCCCGTAGCGTGCCATGTCGCCGACTTTGTAGTTCTCGATGAACACGTCGCTCTGTTCCGCCAGTTTTCGGATGATGGCTTGTCCTTCATGCGTCGCAATGTCCAGCGTCACCGATTTTTTGCCTCGATTTGCGGACAGGAAATAGGCGGATTCGCCGGTGGCATTGCCGTCCTGGTCGTGCAGGTAGGGCGGGCCCCAGCCGCGGGTGTCGTCGCCCGTGCTGGGTCGTTCGATCTTGATCACTTCAGCGCCCAGATCCGCCAGCGTCTGGCTCGCCCAGGGGCCGGCCAGGATGCGGGACAGATCGAGAACGCGAAGATGTGAGAGTGCTCCGGACATGGAAGTCATCCTGAAGTTAAAGGCGATCCTCGGGGAGGTTCGCCCTCCGTTGTGGTCCGCTGTGCGGACCGATGAGATAGAATCTGAACTGGTACGCACAGTAACGGACTCGGCGCTGAATGTAAACACCGTTAAATTGGGGTCGAAAATGGTTGTAATTGGCAGGCTGCATGCGGCATCACTAGATCTTGCATAGCGCCGGCCGGTTTGTTATGCGGAATTGCACGGGCGTTCCAAGAGGGTCCGCTGTGCGGACCGATTTTCGAAAATGTTTGACACGGAGATTTTCGCCATGACAGGATTCGGTAAAAGAAAGGGTTCGGGAGAGCAGCAACGGAGTGCAGTTATGCCGAGGATGAAGAATGAAGCGGGATCATCGGTCCCTCTGTATGAGCAACGTGACATTGCGCGTTTCGACGAAGAGGCCGGCACCGATCGGCAGTTCGTAACCGCGTTAGCGAGGGGACTTGAGGTGCTGCGGTGCTTCGCCCCCGGAGAGCGCTATCTGGGCTTGTCGGAGCTTGCTCGTCGCACGAGTCTGCCGAAAGCAACGGTGGCGCGATTGGCAGGCACGCTCGCGAAGTTGGGTTACCTGCGCTACTCGGAGTCGCTCGGGAAATACAGCCTTGGGACCGGTGTTCTCTCGCTTGGCTATTCGATGCTGTCGAATCTGGACATCCGGGATGTCGCACGCCCGCTCATGCAGGAACTTGCCGAGTATGCGCGCGCATCGGTGGCCGTCGGGGTTCGCGACCGCCTTTCGATCGTCTACATCGAGTGGGTGCGCAGCAGCGCGCCGATTACGGTAATGCGTGCCGTCGGCGTCCGATTGCCGCTCGCGACGACATCGATTGGACGGGCGTACCTTGCGGCGGCGTCCGAGGATGAGCGCAACGAGGTGCTCGAGCAAGTGCGTCTACAGGACGAATCGGACTGGCCGCGCATTAAGCGCGGCATCGATCAGGCAGTGAAGGACTACGAGGAACGCGGCTTCTGCCTCTCGATCGGCGAATGGGACAAAGATATCGCAAGCGTCGGCGCCCCGTTCACGGCACCCGATGGCACGCGCATGGCTTTCAACTGCGGGGGGCCAGCATTCGTCATGAGCCGGGATACGCTGGAAAACGACATTGGTCCACGCCTCGTGGACCTTGTGCAACGTTTAGGTGCCGCCATAGGGCGGCGATGATCGACACATGGGACGCTCAAGCGAAGCGTCCCTTTTGGAATCAGGAATACAGATGATTCGTGACCAGGAAACGCTAAACCTCCTTCTCGACGCAGTTTCGCGCTTCGTGCGCGAGCGGCTCGTCCCCGCTGAAAATGAAGTGGCCGAAACAGACGAAATTCCCGCTGACATCGTGGCCGAGATGCGCGAGCTCGGGCTTTTCGGCCTTTCCATTCCCGAGGAATACAGTGGTCTTGGGCTCACGATGGAAGAAGAAGTGCTTGTGGCGTTCGAAATCGGGAAAACGTCGCCATGCTTTCGCTCGCTGTTCGGCACCAATGTTGGTATTGGATCGCAGGGGATCATCATCGACGGAACGGCAGAACAGAAGCAA
Organism: Paraburkholderia panacisoli; assembly: GCF_008369935.1. GTDB lineage: Bacteria > Pseudomonadota > Gammaproteobacteria > Burkholderiales > Burkholderiaceae > Paraburkholderia > Paraburkholderia panacisoli. The sequence continues at coordinate 518,449 of NZ_VTUZ01000001.1, forward strand.
TACTATCTGCCGAGGCTTGCGTCGGGCGAACTCATTGCCTCGTTCGCGCTGACCGAGCCGGGTTCCGGTTCGGATGCCGCTTCGCTCTGTACGCGGGCCGTTCGCGACGGTGATCACTACGTCATCGACGGCACCAAGCGCTTCATCACGAACGCCCCCGAGGCTGGCATCTATACCGTCATGGCCCGCACCAACCCCGATATCAAAGGCGCGGGCGGCATCTCGGCATTTATTGTCGAAAGAGGCATCCCAGGTGTATCGCTCGGGAAAATCGACAAAAAGATGGGGCAGAAGGGCGCACATACGTGTGACGTCATCTTCGAAAATTGCCGTGTACCTGCGCAAAACCTCATCGGTGGTATCGAGGGAATTGGCTTCAAAACCGCGATGAGGGTGCTGGACAAAGGGCGGCTGCACATTGCAGCTATTTGCGTTGGCGCAGCTGAGCGCATGCTTGACGATGCGTTTCACTACGCGATGGAGCGGCAACAGTTCGGCAAGCCGATCGGCGAATTTCAGCTTGTCCAGGCAATGCTCGCCGATAGCAAGGCGGAGATCTACGCCGCCCGTTCGATGGTGCTCGACGCGGCTCGTCGTCGCGACAACAAGGAGGACGTCTCCACCGAAGCATCGTGCTGCAAGCTGTTTGCTTCGGAAATGTGCGGCCGCGTAGCCGATCGCGCTGTGCAGATCCACGGTGGCGCGGGGTATGTCTCGGAGTATGCAATCGAACGCTTTTATCGCGACGTGCGCCTGTTCCGCATCTACGAAGGCACGAGCCAGATTCAGCAACTTGTCATCGCGCGAAACATGATGCGCAACGCGAGTATCTGATCGCTGCCGCCATGTCGAAATAGTGCAGAGAGCGGTGACCGATCACCGAAAATTGTTGGCCGTAAAAGCGCCGAAGAGCGCTTGCGGCATGCTTGTCACATGGAGGAGTGTAAATGGAAGTCAATTCGTTTAGCCAGCAAGGCTTGATCGCGCACGATCGAGTATGGATCGCGGTATTTGTGTTTGCTTTTCTCGGCCTGATGGTCGACGGAGCAGACCTGATGTTTCTCTCCTATAGCCTGTCGAGTCTCAAGCACGAATTCGGGCTCTCGAATGTTGAAGCGGGAGCGCTCGGTAGCATCACGCTCGCGGGCATGGCGATCGGCGGAATCTACGGCGGATGGGCCTGTGATCGCTTCGGCCGCGTGCGTACGGTGGTCTGGACTATCGCGCTGTTTTCGATTGGTACAGCAGCGCTCGGCTTCACGCAAAACTTCTCACAGTTCGCCGCATTTCGCTTCATTGCAGCGCTTGGGCTCGGCGCACAGTATGTCGCGTGCAATACGTTGATGTCCGAATATTCGCCCACCAGATTCCGGTCGACGATCCTTGGCACGCTGCAGGCAGGTTGGTCGGTAGGCTATGTGGTGGCGACTCTTCTGGCGGGCTGGATCCTGCCGGCGTTCGGCTGGCGTTATCTCTTCTTCATCTCGATTGTTCCTGTCGTCCTTGCATTAATCATGAAACGTATGGTTCCCGAACCGGAGAGTTACGTTGCTTCGCGGGATGCGCGCCGTGGCAACGACGCCGCCGGAAAGAAAAGGGGCGAAGGTGCGATGAAGCTCGTCTTTGGCGATCCGGTTCACCGTCGCATGTTCATGTTGTGGTCGCTGACGGCGGGCCTGCTGCAGTTCGGCTACTACGGCGTCAGCAATTGGATGCCGACCTATCTGGAGAAGGAACTGCATCTGAACTTTTCGTCGATGACGAGCTACATGGTCGGCACCTATGTCGCCATGATCCTTGGAAAGGTCATTGCAGGCTGGCTCGCGGACAGGTTTGGCCGGCGAGCGGTGTTCGCATTCGGTGCCTTTGGTGCCGCGGTGTTTTTGCCGGCTATCGTGCTGTGGCACACGCCAGGAAACATTGCCTGGCTGATGACCGTTTTTGGCTTCCTCTACGGGATGCCGTATGGCGTGAACGCGACTTACATGACCGAAAGTTTCGAGGCCCGCATTCGCGGTTCGGCCGTGGGTGGCGCATACAACCTGGGACGTGCTGGTGCGGCGATCGCCCCAGCCGCGATTGGATTCCTCGCAACCAACGGAACGATCGGCCTCGGTTTTCTGGTCATGGGCGGGGCCTACTTTCTTTGCGGTCTTGTGCCTGCGCTCTTCATCAAGGAGAAGCTCTACGATCCGCAGAATGCGTGACCGTAACAACTGACCGCGGCCGTACCTGCTCAGGTTGCGGGGCGGCGGCATATTTTGTTGATTGGGGATTTTATGAAGATTCTGGTGCCAGTAAAGCGCGTCGTCGACTACAACGTGAAAGTCCGGGTCAAGTCGGACGGCACGGGTGTCGACATCGTGAACGTGAAGATGTCGATGAATCCGTTCGATGAAATCGCGGTGGAAGAAGCGGTGCGTCTGCGCGAAGCGGGCGTGGCGACCGAAGTGATCGCTGTGTCGGCGGGTGTGACGCAATCGCAGGAAACGCTTCGCACGGCGCTCGCCATCGGCGCGGACCGCGCGATCCTGATCGAGTCGAACGAAGACCTGCAGCCGCTGGCGGTGGCCAAGCTGCTGAAGGCGCTGGTCGACAAGGAGCAGCCTTCGCTCGTGATCCTCGGCAAGCAGGCGATTGACGACGATTCGAACCAGACCGGCCAGATGCTGGCTGCGCTGGCCAATCTGCCGCAAGCCACGTTTGCGTCGAAGGTTGTCGTTGCAGACGGTAAAGCTATCGTTTCGCGTGAAGTCGATGGCGGCGCCGAAACGCTGTCGCTGACGCTGCCGGCTGTGGTGACCACCGACCTGCGCCTGAACGAGCCGCGCTACGTGACGCTGCCGAACATCATGAAGGCGAAGAAGAAGCCGCTGGAAGTCGTCAAGCCGGAAGATCTCGGCGTTGATGTGACGCCGCGCCTGAAGACGCTGAAAGTCGCCGAGCCGCCCAAGCGCTCCGCCGGTTTGATGGTGCCGGACCTGAAGACGCTGGTCGAGAAGCTGAAGTCCGAAGCCAAGGTGCTTTAAGTAAAACGCGGAGACAGAGCAAATGACGAATCTGGTTAGTCTTGTAATAGCGGAACACGACAATGCGTCGATCAAGGCCGCGACGCTGAACACGATTGCAGCGGCGCAGAAGATCGGTGGCGACGTTCATGTGCTGGTGGCGGGTCACAACGCCCAGGCCGCGGCGGATGCGGCAGCGAAGATTGCAGGCGTGTCGAAGGTGCTGCTCGCCGACGCGCCGCAACTCGAAGCGGGTCTCGCTGAGAACGTCGAAGCGACGGTGCTGAACATCGCAAAGAATTACACGCACATCCTCGCGCCGGCAACCGCTTCGGGCAAGAACATCACACCGCGCATCGCGGCGAAGCTCGACGTCGCGCAGATCAGCGACATCACGGCTGTGGACAGCGCCGACACGTTCGAGCGCCCGATCTATGCAGGCAATGCAATCGCAACCGTGCAATCGGCTGACCCGATCAAGGTCATCACGGTGCGCACGACCGGTTTCGATGCCGTGGCAGCCGTTGGCGGCAGCGCTGCCGTCGAGAAGATCGACGCGGCGGCGGACAGCGGTCTCTCGCAGTTCGTGAGCCGTGAAGTGACGAAGCTGGACCGTCCGGAACTGACGTCGGCGAAGATCATCGTGTCGGGTGGCCGCGGTCTGGGCAACGGTGAGAACTACACGAAGATTCTGGAGCCGCTGGCCGACAAGCTGAACGCGGCGCTGGGCGCATCGCGCGCGGCCGTCGACGCGGGCTTCGTGCCGAACGACTATCAGGTCGGCCAGACGGGCAAGATCGTCGCGCCGCAACTGTACATCGCTGTCGGTATCTCGGGCGCGATCCAGCATCTGGCCGGGATGAAGGACAGCAAAGTGATCGTCGCGATCAACAAGGACGCGGAAGCGCCGATTTTCAGCGTCGCGGACTATGGTCTGGTCGGCGACCTGTTTGGAATAGTGCCAGATCTCGTAGCAACCATCTGAAGCAAGCTTGCATCAGCCTCGCGTATAGCGGGACAAACGGGGAAGCAATTCGGATCTTTTGATAGGTAAAGGTTGCAACTGAAGGAGCCACGGAGCTCCTGCAACCTCAAATTGGAGAAGACAGTATGAGCGAGGCTCTTCTGTGCGATGCGATTCGCACGCCGATCGGCCGCTATGCGGGTTCGCTGTCGTCGGTGCGCGCCGACGATCTGGGCGCGGTGCCACTCAAGGCGCTGATGGAGCGCAACAAGGAAGTCGACTGGAGCGCGATCGACGACATCATCTACGGCTGCGCGAACCAGGCGGGCGAGGATAACCGCAACGTCGCGCGTATGTCGCTGCTGCTGGCGGGGTTGCCCAAGGACGTGGCGGGATCCACGGTGAACCGTCTCTGCGGCTCGGGCTTGGACGCTGTCGGCATTGCGGCGCGCGCGATCAAGTCGGGCGAGGCCGGTCTGATGGTGGCGGGCGGCGTGGAAAGCATGAGCCGCGCGCCGTTCGTGATGGGCAAGGCAACCAGCGCGTTTTCGCGTCAGGCCGACATCTACGACACGACGATAGGCTGGCGTTTCATTAATCCGCTGATGAAGCAGATTTACGGCGTCGACTCGATGCCGGAGACGGGCGAAAACGTCGCAACCGACTACAACATCAGCCGCGCGGATCAGGATGCATTCGCTCTGCGCAGCCAGCAGAAGGCCGCGCGTGCGCAGCAGGACGGCGCGTTCGCGCAGGAAATGGTTTCGGTGACGATTCCGCAAAAGAAGGGCGATGCGATCGTCGTCTCGAAGGACGAACATCCGCGCGAAACGAGTCTCGAGGCGCTGGCAAAGCTAAAGGGCGTCGTGCGTCCTGGCGGTACGGTGACGGCGGGCAACGCGTCGGGCGTGAACGATGGCGCGGCGGCCTTGCTGCTGGCAAACGAAGAGACCGCGAAGCGCTATGGCCTGACACCGCGTGCGCGTGTGCTGGGCATCGCAACGGCCGGCGTCGATCCGCGCGTGATGGGCATCGGGCCGGTGCCCGCGACGCAAAAGTTGCTCGCGCGTCTGAACATGAACATCAACCAGTTCGATGTGATCGAACTGAACGAAGCGTTCGCGTCGCAAGGCCTCGCGGTGTTGCGCGCGCTGGGTGTCGCGGATGACGATGCACGCGTCAATCCGAACGGCGGCGCCATTGCGTTGGGCCATCCGCTTGGCATGAGCGGCGCGCGACTGGTCACGACGGCGATGTATCAATTGCAGCGCACGCAGGGACGCTTTGCACTTTGCACGATGTGCATCGGGGTTGGGCAGGGAATTGCGGTTGCAATCGAGCGCCTGTAAGCGCGACCACGTGCACGGGTGAGGTGGTTGTGAATGCAATGACAAACTTCGAGTTGCGTCGGCTCATGGCGGCGGCGTCCGCGAATCAGGAAGATGCTGACCTGTGGCGGTTGTTTTCCAATCTCTACGAAGAGCGTCGCATCCGCTGGTGCAATTCTGCGCGCGGTTGGCTTGTATCAATCGACAATCGTCATCTGGCCACCGAATCCAGCTTCGATCAGGCAATCCGGATCGCTATCGCGCGATTTCAAGGCAAGTCGGATTGCCGGAGCGCTTTCATCCCCCGGTGACCTATACCCTCCCGACAATGCCGCGTCGGCAGAATGTCGATCGCGTCGAGAACGACCTGCGTCACGTTGCCCGCCCTCACGGTGTTGGACACGCCGGGAGGCGCGACAAGCCGTCTGCGCACCCATTGCCGCTGCGCCGACCATCCTGTAGACGATGACGGGCATGCTGTCCGCATGTACGACTGGCAAGACGCCGACACCCGTGAATCAAAACGCCAGTATGAGCGCCGCCTGCACGGGATAGCGAAGACACGCCGTGCGATCGGGCGTTGCGGGTTCGACGCTCTTCACCGCACGCTGCTGACGACCACGTCCGCAGCGAATGCGGAACGCCATCAGCTTCATGAACGCGCCCTGGCCTAAGCCTCCCGCTTCGGCGCCGACCAGCACGAAGTTCCCCGTAACGTGCGCAGTGAACAGCCTGAAAAGTGCGACAAAGCTGAACGTATCGACACAGCTCGCGATGGCGGCGAGTACGCCGTCTTCAGATTTCAGCGATCATCTCCTGTGCCGGGGATGACATCGGAGCGGACCGCATGGGCACGCTCGTCATGCATGCCCGCGCTTGCAAGCAGCGGCGCGCATGCCGCGCCTACTGCGCCGCATGAATTTCGGCGACGTAACCACCGGGGAACTGCACGAGCGCGGCTTCGCGCTTATCCGAAGTGAACGGCGGGACCAGCACAGTGACGCCTGCCGACTGTGCTTTCTGCAGCGTGTCGGCGAGATTCGTCACTTCATAACCGGTCATCTCCCGGCCGAACGGCCAGGGCAAGTGGCCGTCGGTCGCCAGCACCGTCATCCTGCCGAATCCCGAGTCGATCCGCACACGCCGGTACGTATCGCCGGGCCGGCCAATCTCGACACCGGGCGCCGTGCGGTCATCGGAGACGACCTTGCCGTGCGAAAAGGCCACGAAGTTGCGAATCAGTGCATTGGCGCGCTCCGGCGACACGTAGACCCGGTTCTCGGGCACCGTCTGCAAAGATTCATAGTTCGGCGCCTGGTTGTGCCAGTACAACTGCATGTCGACGCCGCCCGGCCAGGTAATGATCGCGTCCCGACCGATCGGATCGGGGAACGTCGCCACAGTGACGTCAGCATGGTACCGCCTGGCCGATTTGACGGCCGCGTCGATGTTGGTCACGAGATATCCCGTGCGCTCGCTACCGAACGGATACGGAACAGGCGTCTTGAAGCCGAACACCGACAACGTGCCGACCGGCGTGAACACGAGTTGCGACATCGTCTTGCTCGACGTGGGTGTCACCTGAAAGACGCCCTGTTGCGACTTGTGCCCACCGAAAGTTGCAACGAGACTATCGGTGAATTTGTCGAAGTCTTCCGGCGCGACATAGACATGGGTGGTGTCGTATTGCGGACCCACAGCGAGCTGGGGTTCCGCAACTAGCTGACGAAGTCCTGGCGGTGTGGCCGACGCGACTGACAATGCTGCGAGACAGATGGCGGCAAGCGATGTCGCTGCCAGCGAACGGAGATTACCCATGATGGTGAGGGTCCCTTAAGGTATTTACTGACCACCGGCATGGCCGGAGGAATGTTTGACGCCGGCGAGGCGTGTCGCCATGACAAGCGCAGCGATGAGCCCGAGATGCTCGAAGAAGGCGTTCAACGCGAAAAAGTGCGCGTCGCCCGTCAGGTTCCAGAAGTCGTTCGCGACGAACATCGCCACGGCCGTCAATGCACCCAGTGCGCCCGCGCCCAGCCACACGAAGCGGCTGAAGGTCACGCACGCCGAGCCGCCCAGCTCGACGACGATCGCGAGCGCTGCCCACAGCCATCCCGGATGCAACCCGAAATGCGCCTGCTCGTGCACGGCGGCATGAAAATTCGCGAGCTTGGCCACACCTCCGATCAGATACGCGGACACGAGCGCCACGCGCGCCACCAGCGGCAACCAGCGCGGCGCGAGCAGCGCGGCGATCCAGGGCGGATTCCCTTGTGCGTGCGTGCTCATGTCAGACCGCCCAGCAGGCGCAGCCGAGCGCGCCCCAGAACGAACGCAGATCCGACGCCGGCGCATTGTTCGACCAGGCGCGCGCATGGTCGTGGCCATGCACGGCACAACCATTCGGGCAGCCGCACGATAACGCCGCCATCTGTTGCAACGAAGCCTCGCCTTCGCCCTTCGAATCCTTCCATGCCGCGAAGCCACCAAAGCGGCGCACGGGCGACCAGTCGGGCATCGCCGGAGGCGGCGCGTTGTCGTCGAGATGAGCGAACGCTGCACCGCCAAACACGATGCGGCCGCCGACAATCGTCAGATCCGCCACCGTACCTGCAATCTCGTCCTCGGTGCAGGCGAAAAAGTCGCGGTCGGGAACGATCAGGTCAGCAAGCTGCCCCACGGCGATCTGGCCTTTCTTGCCTTCTTCGCTGGAAAACCAGCTGACCTTCTCCGTCCACATCCGCAGCGCCGTATCGCGGTCGAGGCGATTGCGCTGCGGATAGAGGCGCAGGCCGCCGACCGTCTTGCCCGTCACCAGCCACGCAAGCGACACCCACGGGTTGTACGACGCGACACGCGTGGCATCCGTGCCCGCCGCGGTGCGCACGCCCTTCTCGAGCATGCGGGCGATCGGCGGCGTCGCCTCGGCCGCGGCCGCGCCGTAACGTTCGACGAAATACTCGCCCTGGTAGGCCATTCGGTGTTGCACCGCCACGCCGCCGCCGAGCGCCGCGATACGGTCCATCGAACGTTCGGAGATCGTCTCGGCGTGGTCGAAGAACCAGTTGATGCCGTCAAGCGGAATGTCCCGGTTGACCTTCTCGAAGACATCCAGCGGGCGGCTGATGGTCTCGTCATAGGTTGCGTGCATGCGCCATGGCCAGCGGTTTTCGGCGAGCACGCGCACGACCCCTTCCAGTTCGTCTTCCATCTGCTGAGGCATGTCCGGCCGCGGCTCGCGGAAGTCCTCGAAGTCCGCTGCGGAGTACACCAGCATCTCGCCTGCACCGTTGTGCCGGAAGTAGTCATCGCCCTGCTTGTACTTCGATGTCTTCGTCCAGTTCAGGAAGTCCTGCTTCTCCGCCTTCGGTTTCTGCGTGAACAGGTTGTACGCGAGACGCACGGTCATCTGCCCGTCGTTCGCGAGTTTCTGGATGACTTCGTAATCATCGGGGTAGTTCTGGAAGCCGCCGCCCGCGTCGATCACGCCTGTCACGCCGAGCCGGTTCAGCTCGCGCATGAAATGGCGCGTCGAGTTGAGCTGATAGTCGAACGGCAGCTTCGGCCCCTTTGCCAGCGTCGCGTACAGGATCATCGCGTTCGGTTTGGCAAGCAGCAGCCCGGTCGGGTTGCCGTCGCCGTCGCGCATGATCTGTCCACCGGGCGGCTCCGGCGTGTCTTTCGTATAGCCGACCACCCGCAGCGCCGCGGCGTTCAGCAACGCCCGGTCGTAAAGATGCAGGATGAACACCGGCGTATCGGGTGCAACGGCATTCAGTTCCGCGATCGTGGGCAGCCGCTTCTCGGCGAACTGCTGCTCGGTGAAGCCACCGACCACACGGACCCATTGCGATGGCGGCGTAACGGCCACCTGGCGCTTGAGCATGTTCATCGCATCGGCGAGCGTTCGCACGCCGTCCCACCGCAGTTCCATGTTGAAGTTCAAGCCGCCGCGCACGACGTGTGTGTGATTGTCGATGAGTCCCGGCAGAACGGATCGTCCCTTCAGGTCAATCACCTTTGTCGCAGTACCTGCCATCGACATGATGTCGGCAGTGTCGCCAACGGCGATGAATTTCCCGTCCTTGATGGCGACCGCGCTCGCTGTGGGGTTTGCCCGGTTCAGCGTCGTGAAGCGGCCGTTGCGCAGGATAAGATCAGGGGATGTTGCAGATGTTTTCACGAGCGTTTTTCCTTGATATTGGCATTCTCGCGGCTAGCCTGCTTGACTGAGCAACGGTTGGGCAGCATCCCGGGCATGTGCGCCGCATCATGCGACTCGTGCGGAGCCGTCGAAGTTGGCTGGCCGAAAAGAAGATACTTGCTTACGGGAATGATCTGCTCGCCGCCCAGGATGCCGAGCAGGCCGATGAGCGCGACGAGCGGCGGCGCCGGCGAACGCACATGCATCAGGCTGTAAATGACGCCGACCAGCTCGCCGGCCCCCAGTGACAATAAATACACTTTCATCAACTCACCTTGCTCGCCTCGTCGGATCACGAAAACAGTGGCTGGCGCGCGTACGCGCCGGCCACTGTTGCGCGAGGTCAGTGCCCCTCGCTGCCGCCGAACATGGTCTTCGCGTAGATCAGACCGAGACCGTAACCGCCGCCGTGCTGGATCGATGTTGCCACCGTCTGGTTGTACGTTTCGCTGCGTGCCCAGTCGCGTTGCAGTTCGAGCAGGTACTGCAGCGACGTCATCGGGCGTGCACCTAACTGGATCATCCGCTCCATGGCGCGCTCGTGCGCCTCGTCGGAGACGTCGCCGCAGGCATCGGCGATCACATACACTTCGAACCCCTGCTCGAGCGCCGACAGCGCCGGTTCGACGATGCAGACCGATGTCCACATCCCGGCGAGGACAATCTTGCTCTTCCCGATGGCGTTGACGCGCTCGGCAATGCGCGCGTCTTCCCATGTATTCATGGTGGTACGGTCGATAACGTCCACTTCGGCGAACACCGAGCGGATCTCGTCGAAAATCGGGCCCGAGAAGGTCTTCTCGGCGACCGTCGTGAGAATCACCGAAACGTTGAACTCCTTCGCGGCCTTTGACACGAGCGCCGCGTTGTTGCGCAGCGAGACGGCGTCGATCGATCTGGTGGCGAACGACATTTGCGACTGGTGATCAATCATGATTAGCGTGTGATTGCTGGGGTCAAGCAGTGTCTTGCCTGGTTGGGCTTTGGCTGTGGGCATCATTGCCTCCTTTGAATTGCCGGTTGTTACTGGGAAGAAGGGGGTGTCCCCGATAAGTGCGTCGTTCGTTGGGGTAGTCATCGTCAGGTTTCCATCGTTGGGGAGGCGCGTTCATCAGCGCGGCCTCTAGATTGCTACAGTGATTTCGAGTTCTTAATGAACCATTAAGAAGTGCTAATTGTAATCACCTATATTCGAGCTATCGAGAGTGTGAGTCAGTTCGTCACAAGAGAGCTAGAGAAAGCCAGGAGGCCGGATGTGGGGAATCTCGAACCTCTGTCGGGTAACCGGGCGGAAGCGTGGGGTCGCTCATGATGGGCTTATGTCAGTGTGTTTGAATGATTAGGCTTACTTCAGCTTGTCCATAGCATCCAGCACGTGCGTGCTGCACGTTATGGCAGCGCCGGTGTTCAGGTTGATCGCAACGCCCAGTGCTTCTGCGATCTCCTCATCGGACATGCCGAGCTTCACGGCTTCGGCCGCATGAAACGCAATGCAACCATCGCAGAGCGTGGCGACTGCGACGGCCAGCGCGATGAGTTCGCGCGTCTTCGCGCCGAGATATGGGTATATGCGCCGGCACCAGCGACAAGGGCACAACCGCGGACGGTGTCCGGCGTGCGTGTGGACAGTCCTTTGAGGCGAGAATCGATGTTCTGAATCGTATTTTTTCCCAATCGAGCATGAGATAAGTCCAATAGTGATGTATGGGATGTAGACGCGAGCTCACGCTTGAGCACCGAAAAATAGCCCGGGGCATAGCGGGAAGGCCATGCCAGTCGAGGAGTAACCCATTTGGAGCGTCGGTGTGCGAACCAATTTAGGGTATTCCCAGCGCAGCCGCAATTACACTTTGTGATCAGGATGACACGACACTCCTTCCCACGAATATTGAGGTGTCGCTAACACCATCGTGCAATGGCGCTCTGCACCGCCTTCGGCCTAACCTCGCGTCCTGGACGACAACTTTCAGGAGTTTTTCCATGCCACGCGAGTGCAAGCCCTTGACGCCCGGATTCGATAAACGACATCGACCCGAAGCTGGCGAGGAGCGGGTCGGCTGTGCGGCCGACCAGTGTATCCACCGGCATGTATTTTCATGTCAGCGCAGGTGCAGGTGCGTCGCCGCCCGTTCGTAGCATCAGCCGTTCAACCCGCCCTTAGGCATCTCAGCATGGCGAGTTCGTAATAACAGCACACGCCCCGCCCATAGGAGGAATTCTCGTGGATCACTGGAAAACAGCCGACTTGATCAACCCGATGGACTACAGAGAGGATTTTTCGAAACCCATTCCCAAGGATCCAGCGGAGTTGACACCTAAATCGGAACGCCTGTTCAAAGCATCTGTCATCGTTGTCTGTGGCTGGGCAGCGTTTGAGGCGCCGCTGGAACTCGGCGGCTCGATCGGCTCGACCTGGCTGATCGCCCTGGTGGCGTCGAAGGTACTGATGGGCCTCATTGGTACGCTCGCCATCGCAAACCTGCCTTTTGCCCGCCAAGTCTTTACCTTCTTCTGCGGAGCGAGCGTACTCGCCATAGCACCTGCCTTACCTCTTGAGTACACGCATAGTGTTGCAATTGCACTCTTCTCGACGGTTGAGTGCGGTGGCAAAGCAGCATGCGTTGCATCGGTCGCAATCGCGTCGTTGGCAGGAGACAGTTTTAGCGCCAATCTGAGCGTAGGAAAATGCACGGCCGACGACTAAACATGAGCTTATCGAGCGTGTTGGGTTTGGCACTACCTCCAATGTCCAGTGGGCACTGTCAGGTCGTTGGTTCGGTCACGTAAGATGGTGATGACGAAATCGAAATCGCTTTATCACGGCCGCCGTTTCCCGGCCGAGGTCATCGGTTGCGCTGTTCGCTTGTACTTCCGCTTTCAGTTGAGCTTGCGCGACATGGAGGAACTGCTCCTCGAGCGCGGTATCACCGTGACATACGAGACGATCCGACGCTGGTGCGATAAGTTTGGCAGGGGCTTCGGCCACCGGGTGAAAGCGGCGCGCGCACGGCCAGCAATGTACTGATCACGCAGTACAACCAGGCCGTGCTGAACGCCGTGTGCGATGTCGCGCTAGCGGGTAGCAGGCTTCAGGACCTCGACGAGGAAGCCGAGCTGCAGGTACAGAAGATCGATGCCGTGTCGTTCGCCCAGGCGAGTGCGCAAGCGCGCTATAAAAGGGGTGTCGCGAGCCGGCAGACGGCGATGGACGCCCGCCAGGCTGTGTTGCTCGAACGCATCTCCATGCTGGAAGCCGACGGGCAGCGCCCGAGTCAGGACATCGCGATGTCGAAGGCGCTCGGAGGCGGGTATAGCGAGGAGACACCTGTTGCGCTGAGAGTACAGTGATGCGATATCCAGACTGGCGCATCCATCGGAGTGCAGGGACGCGCCCAATCCTTCACGGGACGCCTTGCAGCGCCGCCCTTGGTGCGCGGCCAGGATGAAGTCTTCCCGCCATGTTTATCAGTTCGGCGAGCGAGCGGGCGTTCATCTTTCGCATGGCGTGCTTTCGGTGCACCTTCACTGTGATCTCGCTGATGCCCAACTCGCCTCCCACCTGCTTGTTCAGGAGGCCGGAGACCACCAACGCCATGACCTCCCGCTCGCGTCGACTGAGTGACGCGTAGCGATTCTGGATCGCCTTGATCTCGGCCGCCTCGCTCAACGCCGCGCGGCTGCGCTCGATGGCATGCCGGATGGCATCGAGCAGAACCTGGTCGTCAAAGGGCTTGGTGAGAAAATCAACCGCCCCACCTTTCATGGCCCGCACCGTCGTCGGGACGTCGCCGTAGCCGGTGATGAAGATGATCGGCATGTCGGTACGCTCGGATGCAATGAGATTTTGCAGGTCGAGGCCGCTGAGATCGGGAAGACTGAGGTCCAGCACCAGGCAGTTCGGGACCATCGCGCGCGGGCGCCCAAGAAAGTCCTGCGCGGAAGCAAACGTCTCTGCGGTGAGACCGGAAAAGTGGATCATTGCCTCAAGCGACTCACGCACCGAGACATCGTCATCGACGACGAAGACGACCGGCGTGGCTTGCGCCGACGATAGTTCCAATTCACGTTCAACTGCATGAGCGGGTGTCATTGCGAACTCCATTCATAGGTACCTGGATGATTTATTCGAGCCGGAGCGCAGCCTGGATCGCCTCGAGCAGAGCGGTGTCGCTGAATGGTTTGAAGAGACACTCGACGGCACCCTGTTCGAGCATGCGTGGGCGGAGGGCCTCGTCACCATGCGCCGTGATGAAGACGATCGGAACGGTTTGCCGGCGCCGCCGGAGCTCGCGCTGCAGGTCGCGGCCGGACATGCCGCGCATGGCGATATCGAGGATCAGGCAGTGCGCTTCGCCGACACAACCGGAAGCCAGGAACTCCTCCGCCGAAGCAAACGGCCGGGCTGCAAAGCCGAACTCGCGCAACAGGTCCGGCAGCGATTCGCGCACCGACTCGTCGTCGTCGACCACCGCGATAAGCGAGCGTTCGGCCATCACGGGTTCCCCACGGTCTGCTCCGTGTCCGTGTCCGCTGACAGGCTCGTGTTAACAGGACGGTCTGCCGCCGCCATGCGCTCCGGTCGACACGGGATGGTGAATGAAAATGTGGCACCAAAACGCTCGTTCGTGGTGGCCCACAGGCGCCCACCGTGGCTTTCGATGATGGAGCGGCTCACAGATAAACCTATGCCCATACCTTCCTTCTTGGTCGTGTAGAACGCATCGAAGAGCATACCCGCGTGCTGCGGGTCGAAGCCCACTCCGGAATCGGTCACGGCAAGCCGGACACAGTCGCCATCGTCGCGTTCGATCCTGACCAGCATCTGCCGCGGACGGTCGTCGACGCCATTCATCGCCTCCACGGCGTTGAGAAGCAGGTTCAGCACCACCTGCTGGAGCTGAACCCTGTCGCCTTTGACGGGTGGCAGGTCAGCGGCCGTTTCCAGCCGTAGCACAATCCGTCTTTTGCGGACCTCGAAGCGCAGCAGCTCGATAACGTCATTCGCGGCTTCGACCAGATCGACCGCATCCGTCGTCACGGCCTTCTTGCTGAACAGTGCGCGCAGACGCGCTATCACCTCCGAAGCGCGGTGCCCGTCGCGGATCGTGCGTCGGACGGTCTCGAGCGCGCCCTCGACATTAGGCGGCCGCGCGCTCAGCATGCGCAGGCCGGTGCTAGCGTTGGTCATGATGCCGGCCAGCGGCTGATTGATCTCGTGCGCAATCGAGGCCGTCAGCGCCCCCAGGCTGTTGACCCGGCTTGCGTGGGCCAATTCGACGCGCAGGCCGTAGAGCGCTCCTTCGGACTGCCGGCGCTCGGTGACATCATGGACGGCGCCGATGTAGTCCAGCCAGCCCTGCGGGTCACGCGTGGCGTGAGCCTGAATGCGCACGTACCTGACCGAGCCGTCGGACAGTAGCAGACGGTGTTCGAGCTCCAGGTGCTCGCCGTCTTGCGCCCGCTCGATCATTTCATCCAGTAGATGAAGGTCGCCAGGGTGGACTCGCGCCGCGATCATGTCCATCGTGATCCGCACCCCTGGATCGATCCCGAAGATGCGATAGAGCTGTTCCGACCAGGTGAATGAGCCAGTCTCTGGACGCCAGCAAAAGCTTCCGCTCAAACTGAGCTGCTCCACCTTGGCCATAAGCACCGCGCTCTTGCGCAGTTGCTCCTCCGCCTGTTTGCGCGCCGTGATGTCGTGCGTCACGCCCAGTTGCACGATCGCTCCGTCACTGTCGTGCATCGGCGCGGCATGGGTTTCCAGGTGCCGACGCACACCGTGCAGCGTGATGAAGTCGAATTCCAGGAAGCCATCCTTGCCCGAGCAAATGTTCCTGTTGAACTCGACATATCGCGCGCGATGCTCTGGAGCGACGAAATTGAAGTAGCACTTTCCGATCACGCCTTCCGCGCGCGGCGAACCGAAAGCGCGGCGTCCAGCCGAATTGACCCACAACAGCGTTCCGTCGTTTGCGAGAACTGTCACGCATTCCGGTGTCGTGTCCACGATCGCGCGGAAACGTTCCTCGCTTCGCTTCAGTGCGAGGTCGCTCCGTGCACGCTCGATCGCAATGCTCGCAATGTGTGCGAGTTGTACGATCAGGTCGGATTGAAACGGAGTAGGGGCTCCGGGCTCAGACCGAAATATCGTGACAGTTCCCAGCGCTTCGTGTGTACGCGACAGAATCGGCGTTGCCCAGCACGCGCGCAGTCCGTGAGCGAGACTCAGGTCGCGCCATGCTCGTGGCCAGCGTGACTCGGACGCGATATCCGATGTGATTACCGGTTCCTTGAGGGACGCTGCCATTTCACTGGGCCCCGAGTCACCGCGGACGGGGCTGCCACTCGGAGGATAGGTGTAGGTCGCCCCGAGGCTTGGCGCATTCACCCGCTGGAATGTCATGTCGCCGGGATCAATCAACGAGATGCTGCAAAGGCAACCGCTCGCGATCTCTTCAACCAGCCGGCATAATTCATCAAGAACCTTGGGTAAATGCAGCCCCATGGCGACCATTTCGAGCAGGCGCTTCTCGCCCGCCAGCAGCGCCTCCGCCTGCTTGCGCTCTTCGATATCCGTCTGCAGGAAATACCAGAGAACGATTCGGTCCTCGTTGTCGCGCAATGGAAAGCCCTGCACGTGGAACCAACGATAGACGCCGTCGGCCCTGCGATGACGCGATTCCGCGTCATAGGCCTCGCCCCTGCTGAGCGACGCGCGAAACCGGGCAATAACCGCTTTTCGGTCATCCGGATGGGTCAGGTCGTTGGTCTTCCATGCCCTCAGCTCCTCGAGGGTCACCCCGGCGTAGTCGAGCGTGTGGCGGTTGGCGTGCAAAACGTCACCCTCCGGCGTAAAAAGGATGACCCGCGTCGGCAAGCTGTCCACGATCAGCCGAAAGCGCTGCTCGTGGGCCCGCAGGGCAGCTTCGGCCTGCTTCCTGTCCTCTATGTCCGTGTCGATCCCGCACCACTTCACGATTTTGCCGGCAGCGTCGGTAATCGGGCTGACACGGCATAGAAACCAGCGATACGTGCCATCGAAGCGACGCATTCGCGCTTCCGCCTCGCCCCGCTCGCCGGAGGTGACGACGGCTCGCCAGGATTCAAGCAACGCGGGCCTGTCGTCGGGGTGGACCGCCGTCTGCCAGCCCTCGCCCGACGCTTGCTCTACGGAAAGTCCCGTATATTCGCACCAGGGGCGATTGACGAATTCAATGCGGCCGTCAGGCAGGGCGGTCCATACCAGACCCGGGAGCGCATCCACAGTACGACTGAGCTCATTTTCCATCGCGGTTTTTCCTGCACGCACGCTATCAGCGCGAGCTTTTTGACTTTCGACGTCATGACGGATGATGCCGTCGGCGCCGAGCGCTGTTGCAATATATGACACGCCGCCCGCAACACGCTCGCGGCCAAAACACGCATCGAGGCGGTCGTACATGCGAAGGCCGTTCAGGAATGGATGCACGACCGCATGCGAACCGACTGCTGGTGCGAAATCTGTGATCGCGGCGTCAAGGGGGCGAACGCATTGCGGCTCAGCAGAACCAGGTCATATGCCGACTTCAGCGTGTCGCCTTGCACTGCGTGCACTGGCGCGTCGAAGTCGCCGAGCGCGCTGCGCACCCTCAGCCCGACGGTTGCGAGCACGGCCGCCCGCCTCGGTCGCACGAGGAACGTGACGTCTGCGCCTGATTCGAGCAGCCTGGCGCCGTAATATCCGCCGATAGCACCGGCTCCTAGCACCAGGATTTTCATTTTGTAATCCCTATGATTCAGCTGCCGCGGCGTTGGCTCACGACGAACAAGCGCCCTGACGCGACCGACCAGAGGATGATTGCACCGTACGTGACCGCTGCGCCCGCGCCGATTGCGAAAAACAGCGGGAGCGATCCAGTGACTCGCAGAGCCAGCGCGCCGACGCCCGCGTACAGCGCGAGTCGCAGCGCCCCCGCTCCGAGTGGCCATGCGAGCCGGCCCGCGCCTTGCGCTGCGAAGTACAGCGAGAAGCCAAGTCCGAAGAAACCATAGAACGGGCCGATGATGCGCAGGCAGGTCGAGCCGGTCTGCAATAGCTGTTCGTTTGCGCCGAACAGGACCAGCCATGCGTGCGGCCAAAGCGCTGCCGCGATGCCGACCAGTTCAGCGAGTACAAACGCCATCGCGCCGCCCGTCAACGCGATGCTCCGCGCGCGTTCGCGCTGCCCTGCGCCGATGTTTGCGGCGACGAGCGCGACCATCGGCGCGCCGAGACCGAATGCGATTGGCATCAGCAGATATTCCAGGCGCGCGGCAGTGGCGTAGCCGGCGAGCGCCGCAGTGCCTGCATACGCGCCAACGGAAGCGCCGGTCAGCGCGATCAGGGCGTTCGTCAAGAGCGGATTCAGGCAGGCCAAACCACCGACCGTGAGGATGCCGCGCATCGGCGCCCAGTGCAGCGGGCCGCGCAACAGGCGGGCTGGATTGCGCCCGCTCGCGCAATACCAGCCAAGTATCGCCGTGCCCGCCGCGTAAAACGCGATGAGCGCCCACGCGCCTCCCGCGACGCCGAGCCGCGGCAGTGGCCCAATGCCAAAGATCAGGCACGGCGACAGTGGAATCAGCAGCGCCGCCCCTCCGCAGATCACGGCGCCGGGCACGGTCATGTTGCCGGTGCCGCGAATCACGCTTGCGAGCGCGTTCATCGCCCACATCAGCGGAAGACCGGCTAACACGACGTGTCCGTAAGTGTTGGCGGCGTCGAGTGCCGGGCCGTGTGCGCCGAGCATCTGGAACAGCGGCCGCGCGATAGCCGGCAGAATCACTGAGAACGCGATGCCTATCAGGGCGTTAAGCGCCACAGCATGGCGCGCGAGCTGACCGACCAATGCCATGTTGCCGGAGCCGAGGCTACGCGCGACCGACGACGAGATCCCACCGCCCATCGCGCCTTGCGACATGTTTTGCATCAGCATCAACACTGGCACGACCACCGCGATGCCCGCAAGCACCTGAGTGCCGAGCTTCGCGAGAAACCAGGTTTCAATGAGTCCCGTCGACGACTGGGCCAGCATCATCAGCATGTTTGACCAGCCCATCCGCGCGAGCAGTGGCGCAATCGGCGCTTCCAGCATCGCGCGCAGGCGCGGGTGGGCCGCGGGGATCGTTGGTCCTGCGGCTCCGGCTGGGATCGTATTCATCGAAAATATTGGCATATGCAAATAGATTGATTTGCAATGTACTTGCATATGCCAATATTGGTCAAGTTGCTTTAAACTGCGTCCATGGGCCGGGGCAGAGGATGTTCCGGCAGGTCATCGAATATAACGGAGTAGCACCCCGTGTCACCGTCGAGTCCCAAAGATCCACTCGTCTGCAATGGCGCCGCGCTGCGCAAGGCTACGCGCCGGCTTTCGCAGCTTTACGACATGGCGTTGACGCCGTGCGGGATCAGCACGGCGCAGCGCTCGATCCTCGTTCAGATTGAACGAGCGGGTAGCCCGACCATGACCGAACTGGCGTACGCAATGGTGCTCGACCGGTCGGCGCTCGCGCGCAACATCAAGCCACTCGAACGTGACGGCTATCTCGTGCAGAGGCCCGACGACGACGATGGCCGGAGTCGCCGCGTGGAGCTTACGCTGGCCGGCCGCGCCAAGCTCACCGAATCCAACCGCCTGTGGCGCAAGGCTCAGAACCGATTCGAAGCGGTGTATGGCGAAGAACGTGCGGCGGCGTTGCGCGTCGCTTTGGCCGAGATCTATTCGGACGAATTCGCCGCGGCATTCGGGCAACCTTGACCAGCGGTGGCCGTCGCATATCGCGGTTCGGCGAGCGCCAATTGCCCAGTGGTCCGATCCGATCGATGGCAGCAGGGGCAGCAGGGGCCGCAATGGCAGCAGCACTTCGGCGGATTCAACCGGTGGATGCAATAGTTTGCTGTAATTTCGGAAGACAGACATGCGTCAGCCCGGAAACCGAGCGGTGCAGATCACTATTCTTTCGATTCGAAATGCTTGTGGAAGCAGACATCCATGAGTCCCGCCTGCGCCATCAGATCGGCGGGCGCCGTGTCGTCCATACCGCTTTTGCGGAAGCCGCTGGATGCGGCTTCGGCAATGTGCCGACGGGTTTCGGCGCCTTCCTGTCTGGACTTTCTCAGGCTATTTTTTTGATCCGGACCGTTTCGTCATGCGTTCGATAGCGCATCGATGCCACGCCTGTCCCGCACGATCGCGAGCAGCAGCGCCGTCAGTCCACACAAGGCGATGAGCGTCAGCAGCGTGCCTTTGCCCCAATGGACCAACACCCAACCTCCGAGCGCCGGAAAGCCAAACACGCCGATGAAATATGACGTGACGAACCACGTTAGCGTGGCGTGCCGATACGTTGCACTGGAATCGTTGACGGCCTGAGTCTGGATGATCGGATAGACGAGCCCGTACCCGGTGCCGAGCAACACCGCGCCGGCCGCATGGAACAACACGTGATACGGCACCGCGAACATCGCCGCGATACCGAGCAGCATCAGCACGAGCAGCACTTTCGTGGCGACTTCGCGACGCACCTTGATCACGAATTGCCCGAGCAGCCATCGCGTTGCCACGACCGTAACGGTGTAGACGCTGAAGAATGTGCTCGCTTGCGCACGAGTCCCTTGCACCATCGACATCTGGAACGTCATCAAGCCCGAGAACACACAGGCTCCCAAGGCGATCATGGCAATCGGATAAACGGCGCGCGTACGGAAGATCGCGCGGGCGTCGCGCAGCCATCGTTCCTGTACCGGCGAGGCGTGCGTGCGCGGCGCGACCCGGCCGAAGATCTCCAGCATGAGCGCCGCGATCACGCACAGGCCGCCGATCATGTAGAGCACGCTGCCGACCGTCCAGTGCCAGTAGCGAATTGTGAACGCCGCGAGCGCCGGACCGCCGCTCATGCCTGTCATCTGAAACGTGCCGAGGCGGAGAAACCAGCGGCCGCGATTCGCATCGCTTGTGCGCTCGGCCAGCGACATCGGAGCGGCCAGATAGAATGCGCCCCAGCCGAAGCCCATGAGGAACCCGGGCACTACGTTGAACGGGCTCACGCGCTCGAAGAACGCGAAACCTGCGACACCCATGCCAACGCATAGTGCTGAGAGAGCGGTCATGCGCGCGGCCCCGATGCGCTGAGCGAACCAGCCGACGAGCGGCACGCCGATAAAGGTGCCAACCATCGCCCCTGCGAGGGCCTCTCCAGTATCGAGGTCATTTCCGCCGAGGGTCCGGAAGTGCATCGAAAAGAGAAAGGTCGCGCCATACCCGCATGCCGTGAGCAAGGTACCGACAAGCACGAAAAGGGCGCTGAATGGGCGCATAGTGGATGTCCGGGTCACCGATAAAAGCGGGCGCGTGTGCGAGTGGATGCTCCCGCTTCTCATGATCGCATGACGGTTAAGGGCGTGCAGTGCGAGGCGCGTTCAGCGGCCAAAGAACGGTCTGCGAAAGCTCACCGGTCTCGCGCGTGCTGAGCCGTGGACTGGCTTACGCGAGATGCCTCTATTGGGCTTTCGCGGTCTTGCTGCTCGCCGCCCCTGAAACCACCACCAAGTTTCGGATTAAAGCACGCATGCTGGATTCGTGACAGAGAGTGATCGATATGCCGTTTTGGCCGGAATAGAAACCGGCCCGACGCTAGTCTGGTATATACACAGGGAACCCTCGTGGCTCCCTTTTGTATTCATCCGCTGGATATGCTGGCGGCGAGTTGGGACAGGACGCTTCTGACGCGGGCGGCAATGAATCGGACGGCCGAAGTAGTCTTGTAAGCTGCCTTTTGTCTCTCGCTGACTCGATCGGCCGGAGAGGGTCGTCATGAGTCGGGCGAAGGCCGGCCGATCAATGTCGGGTAAGTTAAAGGTGAGCGATGGGATCCGGATGGACACATGTTCGGTTGAGGGCAGGCGGGCGCGGCGGCTACACTGCGGCGAAACAGTTGGGTTGGTAATGTGGGTGTGCTTACTACGGGAACGTGCTGGACCAGCAGGAACCACTCCGGCAGCCGGGAGGCGAGGGCGATTTTCTCAGTGCTTCTGTGGTGACGGTATATCTGACGGTATCAGATCAATAGGCATCACAAAAAGCCTTTAAATTCAATGATATTCAGGTGCAAAAGATAATGGAGTGGGAGTAATCATTGAAATAATTGTCTTTAAAATCAATGGCATACGTTTCGTATCGAATTATTCGCATAAGCTCAAAATTGACGAGAACAGGGCGCTAACCGATTGAAAAATATGGGGATTTTTGTCATTTAAATAATGCCCTTCCGGGTTGCAGCGGGTCCAATTTGACGGTAATTCTGACGGTATACGCGGGCAGCCTCTGCAAAGGCCCGTTTGATACCGTCGGAGGCATTGACGGTATACGTGACGGTATCTGGATCCGAGTGACAGGGGCTCTCGATTGCTGTGACGCCGATGTGTCAGTAGTTCGATTTCGCGGGTGTTTCGGCTCCTGATCAGGCTCCCGATTGACGTCGGATATTAAGTTAGGATGACATAGTTTATTGAGGGTTGGCTCGCTTCCCGAGCTTCGTAACCCGGACTCCATGTCAGATCGAGCCTATGTCAATAGACATCGGGAAGAGACCGGCCACGAGGCGTTATTCGCACATACCTTCGTTTTGACGTTCAGACGACGGGTCGCCATCTGCAAACGGTCACTGGACTGCAAAAGACGAACGTTACTTGATCGGCCATTGCGGTCGTTGGGACGATCGCCGGCCATGGACCGCTATGGGTTGCACCGCAGTCTTTAGACCGCCCATCACTTCGAATGACGACTTTTCGCCTGCGCGAGGACAGCGCTCGCCCCCTTACCGTCACTCGGGCCGCCGCGATTGCAATGACCGCCAAGCTGGCCGACTGGATGGCGGTAGAACCTTTGAGAGGACAGCATGCGGATCGTCCGTTGCAAAGGCTCCCGAAAATGCTCACCTTAAAGACGGTCGTGCTCCGACATGTAGCGATTGATTGTTGGTCCGCGTCCATCACTCTTGCGGGCATTCTCCCGTCCCGACGGCCTTCGCCTGAGTGGCATGCTCCGTGCTCTCTGACGACTAGGTCCGCAGACAAGCTGACCGCGCTGCCGAAGGAGCACGACGATGACTACGCTGACCATCAAAGACCTGCCGATGAACAAAGACCTCGAGCATGCAGCGCTTGCGCGCGTGAGCGGCGGTATCGGCAGGACGCCGCCTCAGATTCAGGCATGGGAACTGTCGGGCAAGCCCGCGACCTGGCAGGGACTCGTGCTCGGCGACGACGGCCAATTGCATCTGCCGACGCCATAAACCGCGAGGCCTGCATGCTTGCGCCGTTGCAAACCGTGCGGACGCTGCCCGTTCAGCTGACGGCGGCTATCCGTCGAGGATCGCTGAACATGTCACAGCGCAATTGGGATGTCGTGATCGCAGGCGGCGGCCTTGGCGTGCCGATCGGACAACCGCGGGTTCCGGGTTGACGCCTGTGGCGAAATAATAGGAAGAGGCTGCCAAAGTCACCGCGATGAAAATTCGTGCGTCGGCAGTAGGATTTCAACGTCCAATGACCGGTTGCGGACGCAGAGCCGAAGCCTGAAAGTCCGACTAACGGTACGAGCGAATGACCCATCATGGCCGATAGCATCAGTTCGAGCGGGTTTTACAGAGACGAAGTCGGAGTTTTCAACGGCCGCTTTCCGGCCAGGCGGGCGAACGCGTACTGCGGGCCAGTTTCGGTCGCCTATCGTCTGCGGCCGAGCGGCCGCTGTCGAACTGGTTTGAGCCGGTCGCCCAGTGGACGGATAACGCCACAACGGGCCGGTGTGCGCCCGGCCCGTTATGGCGTTAGATACGCACAGCATTGCTGAAAAACTGCTGAAGCGCTGTGCCTTCGATCACGCTGCCTTGAGGAGTCCAAGTTGTTGCAGCGCCGTCACGCCGTCGTCCAGCCCGATTTCTTCGACGATCTTGCCCCCATTGAGCCGCAGCACGGTCGTGCCAGTGAAGCGCATTGTCCGTCCGGTCGCGGCCGGCAACGATCCAATGAGGAAATCGCTGAATGCCGGACCGGTATGTGTGCCTCCACCCTCCCAACGGCCGACTACATAGTCCCCCTCGGCGATGAGATCAGCGGCGCCCCAGAAGTTGAGATCCGGAAACGCTCGGCGGAAATCGGTCATGAATGCCTTGTCCTCGCGGCCACGGCGCGCCTCGTGCAGCGAGTATTGAAGAAGCATGTCAGGAGCAGCAAGTTCGTCGACGATGTCGAGGTTGCATGTCTTGCCCCAGAAATCGGTGAACCAGCGGCCCACGACGGCCTTGTTGTCATCTTCCCTGGACATGGTGAATTCCTCATTGACTGTGGTTGAAAGAGGGAAACGCAATCGCCTCCCTCTGTCTGAACAGTATTGGCGCCAGCAGTCAGCCGCCCCCCGTTTCTTGCTGCAATACTCGATAAACCGACACGCGTCTTGTGGTGGCGATGGTCACTACGCGCGTCGTTCGTAAGCGACGGCGCCAGGAGGCGTAGCGACGTGAAATAGACAGCAAGAATCGGGGTGCCTGTGCCGACCTGCTGCCATAACCTGTCCATGCGATCGCACAGTAACCGAGGCCGGCGGACGAAGGGCGGTGCGCTCGAACCGCATGCATCTTGCGGGCGCCCGGAGCGCCAATTCCGTCATCGGCGGATCGCTCGCCTGTCCCTCATTGAAAGGAGTTCAACCATGCTGCCATTTCTCTCGTTTCACGCGCTCGCAGCCCAACGCGGCGATGGACTGCGCCCTGAACTTCTAGCCTTATTTGAACGCTATGCGCGATCAGAGACTGGTCTCGCTGCCATCATCGAACCTGTCGAAACAGAGTCTCTTTCCCACGTCGCAGGCGCCGTCTCCAATGGTCCTGTGAAGGAGTGACGGGCCGATGAGGCGTCGGCGAACGTCTCATGCTCCCGCTGGAGCGGACAGTAGGTCGCGAGTTCTGAGCGACTCAAACGGGTCGACCTGAGCCGGCCGCCATCCGTCTCAGCGCAGCCAGTTGCAGACCTTCGACGTGCCGAGGAAAATTGACGACGATGTTCCCAAGAAACGATTGCAGGTCGAGCTCCGTCGTCGGAGACGCCATTGAATCTAAAAGGCAACATGAGACGACTGTTCCTCGCTGCACTTGCAGCCACCTCTTTCGCGGCTTGCGTTCATGCACACGGCAATGCTTCCGGCCCGCTCGTCACGCCCTCGGGCAAACTGCAATTCATGCGCGTTGGCCGCGATTTCGTGGGAATGCTCGACAAGGAAATTTTCGATCGCATCGGCGCGAACACGCTGACGCATTTCGATGAAGTTGGCAACGCAAATAACACCGTCACACGCATGCTCGTGCAGACCGATTCCGGCCCGGTGCTGTACGACTTTCGTGACCATCCGCCACTTGTGCAGCGCTCGGATAAGCGCATGACCCTCAGGCGCGTGTTCTGGCAACGCGACGAAGTCGTGATGCAAAGCTCGCAAGGCTGGTTCCGCTTCCAACGCGGCGTGCTAACGAAGCTGCAGTCGTCTTCGACGACGTACCATTGATCGCGCGACAGGCGAACACACGCTCGCCAGCGATGACATACGCCGCCTCGCCGCGCACCCCGCTGCCTTTCTCCAAGTTGCCTTAGCTTCTCGTGGGTCGCGCTGAGCCCGTCGTCGCGCGACAGGGTCCGGCCACAAGGGGCCAATCGCCGCCCCGAACTGAACGGCAGCCGCCAGACGTTACTGGTCTTGCCGCATTGCTGAGAACACATCCTCTACCCAGTCATGGTAATTCATGGCGCGCTCACGGCGAACGCCAACTATCACAGCCAGGCGAACACGCAAACGCCATTGGCAAACTAATCAAATGTCTGTGCACGACAGGTTACGTTCGGACACACTTCGTTGCGAATCAGAATTCGGCCACCATCTACAATCGGCGCACGGAGAAAAACATGATCAGACTTTTGTGTGTTGTTGCGCTTGCGGTTAGCCTGTCAGGATGCATTGTCGCTCCGCCATACGGCTATGCGCCTGTGCCAGCCTATGGAAATGCGCCAGCGTATTACGCAGCGCCTTCCGTCGATGTCGGCATCGGTTTCGGCGGTTACGGGCACGGCTGGCGAAGGTAGCTTCGTTGCGGCACCGGCTCCATTGACGAACGTGTCGCTCGAGCCGAATACAGGCACGGCAGTCTCTAAGACGGTTCCAGTTCATTGCCCTGACCGGGGCACCTACTGTTGAGAACCGAAAGATCGGCGCTGAAATGAACAGTTTCAATTCGGCAGCCCAGATCTGCCTGACGCACGGCGTTTCCCGCCCGGCGGCAATGATTTCCGCGACAAGGGTGATGGCGGGACTCGACGCCGCGGAGGCACTTGACGTACTGCAAAGCGGAGACTACTCCGATGAGTTTCGTGCGGAAGAGCGGCGATACCAGGCGATGGGCATCCAGCCGGAGCCGGAGATCGTTTTCAACCATCGTATCTTATGAGCGGCGGACAACCCGTCGGAGCCTTCGAGCAAGTTATCCAACAGGTTCGGCCGAAGCGTGGAGTGGCATTTCTTGTATGGGAGAATCAGAGCGATGAAGAAGACGAGAATTTCGATCATCCTGTTCGTACTGGCCGTCCTCAGCCCGCTGGCTCATGCAAGCCTGGCTACAGGCGCCCACGAGTTCAAGAACGATGTCAAGACGGCCGGAAAGAAAAGCGGGCATGCTGTGCGCGAGGCCGCGCACGCGGTCGGCCGCGGTGCGAAGACGGCCGGCCATGCCGTTGCCGATACAACAAGGCACGGCTATCACGCGACGAAAAAGTTCGTGACGGGGCACGCATAAAGGTCGCTTCCCGACCAAGATCGCCCGACCGTATGCAACTGCCGTGGAACCAGGTGGCTGCTGCTACATCATGTGAGGTAAGACGCCCGGCAGTTTACGTGTGGCGTCATCGGGCACAGGCCGGCCAAGTGCCGACATTCGCTGATCGCTTAAATCACCAAGATGAACGGCAGCAGCAAGGCGGCGGATTCAACCGGTGGATGCAACACACTTAAGACTGCGCAAGCAGTGGGAGTGTTGCAGATGAAACAGCGACGCCGGATTTTTTACAGCGAGAAGCAGAAAGCGCTGATGTGGGAACGTTGGCGGAAGGGAGAATCTCTCCAGAGGATCGCCCAGCTTTTTGACCGGAACCACTCGTCAGTACAAGGGATTCTGGCTGAGACAGGCGGGATTCAACCACCACAGAGACATCGATCGAGATTGGCGTTGACGCTGGCTGAGCGCGAAGAGATATCGCGGGCGCTTGTGGCTGACGACTCGATCCAGTCGATCGCCATGCGACTGGATCGAGCTCCCTCCACGATATGCCGGGAGATCAAGCGTAACAGCGGACCAGATGGCTACCGGGCGAGCCACGCCGACCAGCTTGCCTGGGATCGGGCACAGCGTCCCAAAGCCTGTAAACTGGTTGAGCACCGAACGCTGGCGCACATCGTGGCAGGCAAGCTCCAGTTGCAGTGGTCACCGCAGCAGATTGCCGGATGGCTCAAGCGTGCGTACCCAGACAACGAGGACTACCACGTGTCCCACGAGACCATCTATCGCAGTCTCTTCATCCAGGCCCGTGGCGCCTTGAAGAAGGAACTGCTGGAACATTTGCGGCGCACCCGCGCCATGCGTCGTTCGCGCCACCACACTCAGAAGACTGACGATCACGGCAGGATTCGAGACACGGTATCGATCAGCGAACGCCCTGCGACCGTTGAAGACCGGGCCGTACCGGGCCACTGGGAAGGTGATCTGCTGTGCGGTAGTGGCAGCAGCCAGATTGCAACCCTCGTCGAGCGTCAGACGCGTTACGTCATGCTGGTTAAGATAGCCAGCAAGGATAGCGAGACCGTCATCAACGCGCTCATCAAACATGCCGGCAAATTGCCGCAGGAACTCTACAAATCGCTGACATGGGATCGGGGAACGGAGATGGCCGGACACAAGCGTTTCACTGTGGCCACTGATATCCAGGTCTACTTCTGCGACCCCCAGCATCCATGGCAGCGCGGCTCGAACGAAAATACGAATGGACTGTTAAGACAGTATTTCCCGAAGGGCACCGACCTGTCAGTGTATTCACAGGCTAAACTTAACGCTGTGGCAAGACGATTGAATGAGCGTCCGCGAAAGACACTGGACTACGAAACGCCCGCCGAACGATTCCAGCAAACTATTGCATCCACCGGTTGAATCCGCCGCCTTACAGCCGCCGTTCGCGGAACTCGCTAGCATTGGGTCATCAGTCAAAGCCGTCTCCAAGCCTTTTCATTAACGACGACTCGGCGCTGTCTACTAGCAACTGAGTGAAAATTTCAGGGACTACGGGCACTAGAGTCCGATCGCTCCTTTAATCGCTTCTTTCGCCAAATCGACCCCAATCTTCTCCGCAATACCTAACGTCCATTTGCCTGCTGTCTTAAGGTATTCGATCGTCTTCGGGCCATTCTTTTCACGAGCACTCTGCTCAGCAGCGGCCACTGCGCCCAAGGCAAGCTTTTGGTCGGCTTCGACCGCCTCGTGGCTCATCGCCTGCTGAAGCCGGGTTAATTCGTCTGCGAGCCTAACGAGGTCGATCTTGCCTTCTAGTTGATTCCATACCTGGGTGAACGAGATGTCGTGCGCGTGCGCTTGCGGACCGACCGCACCAGTCTGGCCAGAAACGTTGTATTGATCGCCCATGATTGCTCCTACAAAGAGTTGCCGCGTGCCTGCCTCATAGTTGCCCGCAAGATCCCCAGCCTGCAATTGCATCCTCACATATCGCTCGATGGTTTCAGGCTGTTGCGCGCTCAAAAAATTCTGCTCAAACAGATCAAACTCGTCTTTAAGTACCTCCTCTAATGAGAGGCCACCATGGAGGTCGACAATGCGCGGTTGGAACTCCCGTGGAAATTGACCATTGAACGGGTAGGCTCTGTTAGTAGTGAGCGTTATTGAAGGCAACGCGGCGGCGCTGACCGCGCCGGCCCAGTAGCGCGAGTGCGATGTTCGGGAGTCAACGCAGCGAAGTGTGATATGGAGGATGGCGAGATGTTCGAGCGGATCGAATAGCAATGGGTTATCCGTATGCACCTTCTCGAGATTCACGACACGGTAGCCACGCTTCTCGACGAATTGCGTGACCACATTGCGATCTTGTGTGGTCATAGCTGTCATCCCGATCACACCGCAACCGCGCTGACCCGAGTTGGGCTGGTACCTAGTAGGAGGTGGCTCACCCATATACGCCTTCAAGGCTCGCAAGGCATAGCTGTGCTCTCGTACTTGTCTAAAATAAGTGCGATGTGAGAAGCGCTGCTGCAGAACGCGCGGCGGCAGGATATTGTCGACGAGTCGGTCGTCAACAAAAGCGACTACCGGCATACGTGCTCGCAATGCGAGCCCAACTTCGAACAAAATGTATGGGGAAGGACCGGTCTCGCGCCAAGTCAAAACTGCAACCATTCCATCGCAGCTTCGACGGTTCTGCTGAAGCTTTGATTCGCTGACACTTTGTGACGGAGGATCGAAGTTGACAATCATAGACCCAGCTTGTTCGATAAGCATACCGAAGTATTGATTTACCGCGGCATCTTCTTCGCGATAGCTGTGAGCCCAGTAGACGATCGTAGACATGACTAGCGACCTACCTCGGGTTTTTATCAGAAGCCCCGCCTGGTGCTTTGGTCCAGACGTCGGCACCCACTGCGCGGCCGTACATAATCTGATTCGGCAACAGCTTTCTTGTAGGGTCTACCGCCCATATGCGGCAGGGGTGTTCCATGTCGAACGAACTTGAAACGTGGCGATCGGCCGTCGAACGATGCGAGCTGTCCCGACGTGTTCAGGCTCGCTGCGCGATCGCGTCCGTAAACTTCAACAAAGCACACGAACCACAAACGCATATATCGATCGAGTATATGCGTTTGTCAGATACCACGCCACCAAACCACGGGCCGGATCGTTCAGTCTTATGAGATTTTGGTTGGCCTGCGTCAGCGGCATGAATGATCATCAGGAGCAGGATTCAACCGTCTCCTGTTGGCCGATCGGATTAGCACGCGCGCGGGCTTCGCAAGGTGGACATTCACTTGCGATAAGAAGGCCATGAGATGGTCCGCAAAGGCAGGAAGCCGACAGTGACAACCTCCGCTCAATGGCAGTTCAACACTTCGGAAGCCGTCATTCGAATGACGCGTAGGCGTAGGTCCGCAGTGGGTCGGACAGCGCCCACCGGCAGCCGGCGCAGACTAACGTTCCCTTCATTTGAAAGGAGAACGTCATGGAAACGCCCGCGATCGACACACCGGTGCGCGTCCCGTGGAACAAGGGGAAGTTCACAGGACAGAAGCCGCCATTGAAACTGAAGGAGATCTGGGCCATCCGGATTCGCCTGCAACTTTCGGCGCGGACACGTGATTTCCCGATTTTCAACCTGGCCATCGACAGCAAGTTGAGAGCGTGCGATCTGACCAAGCTGCGAGTGCGTGACATTTGCCACGGCCAACACGTTATATCCCGGGCAACGGTCATGCAGCAGAAAACGCAGCGTCCGGTCCAGTTCGAGCTCACCGAGCAGACCCGGGATAGCGCGGAAGCGTGGATAAGGACCGCCGAACTGTGGCAGTCGGACTTTCTGTTCCCGAGCCGGATTCACGGGTCGCCGCACCGTTCAACGCGTCAATACGCTCGCCTCGTGCATCGCTGGATCGCATCGATTGGTCTCGATGACACGGCATATGGAACCCATACCATGCGCCGGACAAAGGCATCATTGATCTACCGGCGCACAAAGAACCTGAGGACGGTCCAACTGTTACTTGGTCATTCCAAACTTGAAAGCACAGTTCGATATCTCGGCATTGAGGTTGACGATGCGCTTGAGATGGCCGAACAGACTGAGGTCTGAACTACAGACATGCCGGACGGCGGTCGGTCGCTGCCCGGCCCATGAAGAGTCGTTCGCCCCCGCCGTCGCCCGGACGTCTGAACGGCGCCGGGGCTGAAGCTGGTCGTCGACACCTGCGCCGGCAAGCGGCGGCCTTCGGGTCGTTGTCGCCGAGCGACCTTTGAAGCACCAAGGGTTTGTACCTATTCCGACAACTGTCAATTGTTCTGCAAGAGCTTAATCACAAGCCGCCTCCGGCCTAGACTGAAAGCACTGAAACGCAAACGGGTGTTTGCGGAAAATCAAGCCCTGGAGGTAAGGATCATGAAACTTGTTCAATCGCTCGTCGTGGCCGCTGCTCTCGCTATTCCGGCTGTATCGTCTTTCGCTCAATCGAATGAGGCGGCCGCACCGGTCAATTCTCTATCGGGAACCCCTCAGCATCTGCGTTCGTTCCGTAACGATGTTTCTCGCTTGGGCCACAAAATCCAGGGTTCAATTCGTCCGGATGCAAACGATGGGATGAAGCCGATTTACTTCGGTTCGTAAATCACCGGGGTTGAATGCTACAGGCCACTGTTGACGTCCTTGCTTTAGACCGTGGGTATTCTGTATTTGCAATGCATCGAAGCGCGCAGATCAATCTGCGCGTTTTCGCTTTTTCGAAAACCGTCCTACTGTGCCTGCATCTAGCTGCGAGCGATGTCCGCCCTTCGGGGTCGACTTCTATCGACCGCATTGGGCAGTGGTCGGCCAGTTGCTGTCATTCACCGCTACTCCCAAAGTGGCATTCGAGCGACCGCTTCGCCTCTGAAACCTGTCGAATATGCTACTTGTGGAGGTCAGCATGACCTGACCAATCATTGGCGAACCATTGGCGTCTTCGAGAAGTATGAAACGTTTGACGCTCGCACGCCTTTCCCCAAACGAATTGCTCGGTCTCGCAGCACGTACGCGGGGCAGCCGAACACCGTTAGGTGATTCCATGACCGCACGACAGGAAACTTGACGACATGAACGATTGACGCCAAATGAACGAAGACCGGGGCGCCCGCGCGAGACATCCGTTCCGCAATCGGCTGACAAATACGACCCCGCGACCTATCCTTTATCCATTCGGCTCCGGGATCGTCGTCATGAAGATCATGCGTCGCCTGACTGGCGTGGTCACGCTGCTCGCTTTGCTCATTGCGGGATGCGGCGGTGGCAATGGCATTGGCGGCAGCGGTGTTACGCAGACGCCGCCATCGGGGTTGACGGAACGGGAGACACTGGTGGTGTACGTGCAGGGAAACGAAATTATCCCTAACCTGCCAAGCAGCAGCGGTGGTGCAATCACCAACTACAGCGTGTTTCCTCCGTTGCCCGCCGGCCTCTCGCTGGATCCCGTGAGTGGCGCGATCACCGGCACGCCGTCCGGAACCAGCAACGCCACGGCGTACGCGATCACTGGCAGCAATGCGGCGGGCACCACCACCGCGCGTGTAGAGATCGAGGTCGACGCTGCACCGGTCACGCCTGACACTCTGGACTATCTCAACAGTTCCATCGACTATGTGACCAGCGCGCCGATTACGCCCGACGCGCCGATTGCCACGGGTGGCGAGATCACGGAATACACCGTGTCACCGCCGCTGCCTCAAGGTCTCACACTGGACCCGCAAACCGGAGTCATCACGGGCACGCCCACGACGCAAACCCCACCGACGGTCTACACGATTACGGGCAGCAATGGCGTCGATACGGTCGAGACTCAGGTTACGATCGGAGTGGATGCGCAGGCCCACCCGCCCATGGGCCTCACCTACAGGGACTCCGCACCGGACTATACGGTCGGCTTCGCTATCGTCGCCAACTTCCCCGAGTATTCAGGTGGCGAGATCACGCAATTTTCGGTTTCGCCCGCGCTGTCGCCCGGGTTGAGCCTAAACATGCAGAACGGTGAGATTAGCGGCACGCCTGCGGCGCCCTTCGCAAAGACGACCTTCACCGTGACCGGCAGCAACAGCGCGGGCGCCGTCACGGCGCAAGTGA
>NZ_VTUZ01000010.1 GCF_008369935.1 Paraburkholderia panacisoli
GCCCGAGCCGCTGCCGCCGTGACCGCCGTTGCCAGCACCACCGTTGCCCGAACCACCACCGCCATTGCCGCCGCCTCCGGGACCGCCGTTGCCCGAGCCGCTGCCGCCGTGACCGCCGTTGCCAGCACCACCGTTGCCCGAACCACCACCGCCATTGCCGCCGCCTCCGGGACCGCCGTTGCCCGAGCCGCTGCCGCCGTGGCCGCCATTGCCGGAGCCACCGTTGCCCGAACCACCACCGCCGTTGCCGCCGCCTCCGGGACCGCCGTTGCCCGAGCCGCTACCACCGTGGCCGCCGTTGCCGGAGCCACCGTTGCCCGAACCACCACCGCCGTTGCCACCGCTTCCGGGACCACCGTTGCCCGGGCCGCCGCCGCCGTGGCTGCCTTCGCCATGACCGCTTTGACCGTGGCCACCAGCACCCTGGCCGCCATCGCCATGGCTGCCGCCACTCTGGCCACCATCTCCGTGACCGCCGTCGCCTTGGCCACCGTTTCCATGACCGCCGTCGCCGTGGCCGCTTTGACCGTGGCCGCCTTCGCCGTGCCCGCCATCACCTTGGCCGCCGTCTCCATGACCACCGTCGCCGTGGCCGCTTTGACCATGACCACCGTCACCATGACCACCATCGCCGTGGCCGCCATCTCCATGACCACCATCACCTTGGCCACCGTCCCCATGGCCGCCATCGCCATGACCACCATCACCGTGGCCACCATCTCCATGACCGCCATCGCCGTGGCCGCTTTGACCGTGACTGCCATCGCCGTGACCGCCATCACCTTGGCCACCGTCTCCATGCCCGCCGTCCCCATGGCCGTGGCCGCCATCGCCATGATGACCACCATCTCCATGGCCGCCGTCACCATCACCACCGTCCCCATGGCCGTGGCCGCCGTCGCCATGATGACCGCCATCTCCATGGCCGCCGTCACCATCACCACCGTCCCCGTGACCGTGGCCGCCGTCGCCATGATGACCACCATCTCCATGGCCGCCGTCGCCATCACCACCGTCCCCATGACCGTGGCCGCCGTCGCCATGATGACCACCATCTCCATGGCCACCGTCACCATCACCACCGTCCCCATGACCATGGCCGCCATCGCCGTGATGACCACCATCTCCATGGCCGCCGTCACCATCACCGTCCCCATGGCCGTGGCCACCATCGCCATGATGACCACCATCACCATCCCCACCCTCGCCATGACCATGACCATGACCATGGCCGTGCCCATGGCCATGGCCACCACCATCACCGCCATCACCGCCATCACCGCCATCACCACCGCTACCGCCGTCGCCTCCCGTCCCCGACCCGCCATCGCCCGACCCACCGCCCTTCCCGCCTCCATCGCTGCCCGTGCTACCCGTGCTACCTGTGCTACCCGATCCAGGCCCACCACCGCCGCCGGAGTTGGTCACACCGCCACTGATCCCCGACCCCGCCGACGAGGTGCCATTGCCGCCTTGCGACCCCGCACTCGACGTCGTTCCCACACTTGCCGCGGCGAGTCCACCGCGGCCAATAAACACGCCATCGTTTTGCGGCCGGCAACCAGGAGCGCCGGACTCCGCGCAGCCACCCGACGATGCCTGTGCAAGCACGAGCGTGGAACTCGCCAACGGCGCGTCGGCCGGCGCCGGATTCGTTTGAGCGCCCGCCATCGCCGCATACAGACTCACCGCAACGGCCAATACCGCCTTGCGCGTCCCCAGTACCCGCGCATCCCCGCCTTGCTTTTTCATTTCATTCTCCTAACTATTCATCTAGAGTGACCGGCCCGAATAACGAGCGAATCTCTGCTCACCGTTAAAAAGCGAAAATTCAAAGCCCAGTCGGCGCTCCCTCACACGATGCAAAAACGTATCGCATATGGCTTCTCTCTCGCGCGGAAAATCCCGGTCCGATTTGGCGTGATCCGAGAGAAACAACTGGCTGCGCGCGAACCTCATCGTTAGAACGGCACAGCAAGGCCTGATGGACGTTGAAGTTATGCGCAGCGCCATGCGGCGACCGTGCGTTAGCCAACGCAATGCGATATCGCGAATCATTCCCCCCGCACACATCGCCGAATTGAAAAGGATCGACGAGCGCATCAAACACCGTAAACTCCTGCATTTATCTACGCAGTCCGAACTATTATTTATTCCGATTTGCCGGCCACTTCATCGGATAAATCAAATAACCGTCAATACATCCCAACGCGGTTTTTTTCAAACACCCAAGGTAATGACGTACCCGGCAGCGCTTTTTAAGTGCTACGCCGCACACAAACGCGCAACTGCCGAAGCCGAGTGAGCGCAATCAAACAGACAGGTTCAGCAGGACACGCTTTTCCACACCACCCGGCATCGATTCGACGACACGTTAACCAGTCGCCGCTCGACACCCACAAGAGCCTCACTCGAAGTCATCATCACTCCGACACGCGATCACCCAGGTGCAATTTCAAACTTCGTGCGTTGTCCCACACAGCACGCAAAACGCGAATCAGCGAACTTCATCGACAACAGAAACACAGATGCTTCTTTCCGAACAATGGGTGCTGGTGACCGGCGGCGCCCGCGGACTCGGCGCGGCGATCACGCGCGCATTGGTGCGCGAAGGCGCGAGCGTGGTCGTGAACTACCACAAGAGCGAATCCCTGGCGCTCGCGCTGAAAGAAGAACTCGGCGAGCGTGTACTGCCGCTCCAGGCAGACGTTACCAACCGCGTTGCCGTCGCGCGTCTGTTCGAAGCAGCGCGGGCGCAAACTGGCCAGCCCATCGCATCGGTCGTGAACAACGCGCTGGCCGACTTCCAGTTCGACGGCGACACGCGCCCGCCGATCGACTCAATCGACTGGGCGCGTTTCCAGCAGCAGCTCGACGGCTCGCTCAAGGGCGCACTCGATACGCTGCAAGCAGCCGCGCCCGGCATGCGCGCGCGAGGGTCAGCCGCATCGTCGACGTGAGCACCAATCTGTTTCAGAATCCCGTGGTCCCCTATCACGACTACACGGCGGCCAAGGCGGCGCTGTTGTCACTGACAGGTACCGCCGCGCACGATCTCGGCCCTGACGGCATCACGGTCAACATGGTGTCGGCCGGACTGCTGCGCACCACCGACGCGAGCGCGGCGACGCCGGAATTCGTGTTCGACCTGATCGCCAGTTCCACGCCAGTGCGCCGCGTCACAACACCCGAGGAATTCGCCGACGCCGTGTTGTTCTTTCTGTCGCCATGGGGGCGCGCGGTCACGGGCCAGAACCTGATCGTCGACGGTGGTCTCGTGAAGGGCTGAACACCTGTGCATTGGCTTGCACATTGATCTGTACATTGTCCCGTGCAGGGTCCCGCGTTGGGCGGCACCAACACACGGGCGCCGCGCAAAGTGTCGCCGCGCAACCATCAGCGCGGCGCAACCCAACACTTCGCCGCGCGAATTTTTCCCGAAGTATTCCCACCATCCGCGGCCCTCGCACGCGTCATAGCAGCCGCGGCTGCCCGCTGACGCTTGTCGCGCGAGCGCTTGCGCGAAAGCAGCGGCGAGCGCGGGTAAACCTTTGTTTGACATGACGGGGCAGGCCCGTTTACTGGACGCACATCAACCTCTCAATACGCTTTCATGCGCTTTTGCCTAGGTGAATAGTGTTCTGAGAACGCCCTCCACTCTCCGACGAGGTAAGCCATGGTCAATGTTTCCAGCAGCGCAATCGACGACTTGAAATCCACGATCCGGGGCCAGCTGCTGCACCCCGGCGACGCGAGCTTCGATCAGGCGCGCAGCATCTGGAACGCGATGATCGATCGGCACCCGGCGATGATCCTGCGTTGCGCGGGCGCCGCCGACGTGCGCCGCGGCGTTGCGTTCGCGCGCGACAACGGCCTGCCTCTGGCGATTCGCGGCGGCGGTCACAACATCGGCGGCAGCGCGCTGTGCGATGACGGTCTCGTACTCGATCTGTCGTCGATGAGATCCGTGCGTATCGACCCGGCGGCGAAGCGCGCATACGTCGAGCCGGGCGCGACGCTCCACGATTTCGATCACGAAGCGCAGGCCTTCGGGCTCGCCACGCCGCTCGGCATCAACTCGACCACTGGGGTCGCGGGCCTGACGCTCGGCGGCGGCTTCGGCTGGCTCAGCCGCAAGTACGGCATGACGATCGACAATCTGCTCTCAGCGGACATCGTCACCGCCGACGGCGAGTTGCTGCACGTCAGCGCCGATGCCCACGAAGATCTGTTCTGGGCGATTCGCGGCGGCGGCGGTAATTTCGGCGTCGTCACGCAATTCGAGTTCCAGTTGCATCCGGTCGGTCCGCTCGTCTACGGCGGCCTCGTCGTGCTGCCGATCGAACAGGCGAAGGACGCGCTGATCAAATACCGCGCCGACGAACGCCCTGACGAACTCGCCGTCTGGGCGGTTGCGCGGCTCGCGCCGCCGCTGCCGTTCCTGCCGCCCGAAGTGCACGGCAAGCCGGTGATCGTCTTCGCGATGTGCTATTGCGGCCCGCTTGAAAACGGGCCATCCGTGGTGGAACCGGTGCGCGGCTATGGGACGCCGCTCGGCGAACATCTCGGCCCGATGCCTTACGTGGCATGGCAACAGGCGTTCGATCCGCTGCTCACGCCAGGCGCGCGCAATTACTGGAAGTCGCACAATCTCGCCGGCATCGACGACGGCATGATCGACGCGCTGCTCCAGGCGATCGCCAATCTGCCGTCGCCTCAATGCGAGATTTTCTTCGGACAGATCGGCGCGCAAACGCAACGCGTGCCGGTCGCGGCCACCGCTTATTCGAGCCGCGATACGCAGTACGCGATGAACGTGCATGGCCGCTGGGACGATGCCGGCGACGACGAGCGCTGCATCGCGTGGTCGCGCGCGTTCTTCGATGCGGCCGCGCCGTTCGCGCTCGGCAGTGTGTACGTGAACTTCATGACGCAGGAAGAAGGCGGCCGCGTCGCCGATGCATACGGGCCGAACTACGAACGGCTCGTCGCGGTAAAAGGCCGCTACGATCCGCACAATCTTTTCCGTTGCAACCAGAACATTCGTCCAGCTGCTTAATCTGACTGAGGTCAGTTCAACGGGGAATCACACAGCCTTGCCGCGCGATTCCCCGCTAATATCGCGCAAAGCCCGCCGCCGCTGCGCAGGCCGCGGGCTCGGGCACGCTATCTGCTAACTTGTCATTGCCGTACGGGCCTGCCGACATCCCGGCATGACGACCCGCGTGTGAACGGGAGCGGATAGAAGGACTCGAACTCATGCACATCCCGCCCACTTCTATAACTTAAAAGGAAAAGCCATCATGCGCAGACGACAGTTCATCCTCACCGGCAGCGCTGCTTTGGCCGCTGCAGGCCTCGGCCTCGCCGGTTGCACGACGACTTCACCGTCTTCCAGCGCGTCGCCCGCGGCAAACGCCGGCAAGCGCGACACGATCAACGCAGGCGTCGATTCGACGCTCGCGCGTCTCTACGAAAACGTCAACGGCTCGCGCGAACTGGTCGGGAAAGCGCGCGGCGTCCTCGTGTTCCCGTCGGTGATCTCGGCGGGCTTCTGGATCGGCGCCCAGTATGGCGAAGGGGCGCTACGCGTGAACGGCCAGACGACCGGTTACTACAGCACCGTCGCCGGCTCGTTCGGTTTGCAGATCGGCGCGCAGTCCAAGGCTCTCGTGTTCCTGTTCATGACGCAGGAAGCATTGGACACATTCCTCCACAGCCAGGGATGGGCGGCCGGCGCGGATGCCACCGTCGCCGTGCTGAAGGTCGGCGCGAACGGCGCGGTCGACACGTCCACCGCGACGAGCCCCGTCGAAGCATTCGTGCTGACGAACGGCGGCTTGATGGCTGGCGTGTCGCTCGAAGGCACCAAGATTTCGCGTCTGATCATCTGACCGTCATTTGAAGCCGTCTGAAGAACCCGCACTTGCCGTGACGCCGCCGCCCCAGCGGCGTGCGTGACGGCGCCGCGGCGACCTTGAGCGCCGCGCCGGCGGCATCGACCGCACTGCTGTAAAATCCCCCCCTTTTTGCGATTCTCACCGGCCACCGTTTCTGCCAGGGCCGGCGGAAGCATCTCTGCGCAGGGCGACATGCGCCGCTTGCCCCCACGCGCTCCCCACTCCCCATTTCGTCGAAGATGACCACCGCTAGTTCCACTCACGGCCGGTTCGCCGGGCTGGCCGGCATCAAGAGCAACGTGCTCGCAGGCCTGACCTCGTCGTTCGCATTGGTGCCCGAATGCATCGCCTTCGCGCTGGTCGCCCACCTCAATCCGTTGATGGGTCTGTACGGCGCGTTCGTCATCTGCACCGGCACGGCCCTGTTCGGCGGACGCCCCGGCATGATTTCCGGAGCCGCCGGATCGATGGCGGTGGTCATCGTGGCGCTGGTCGTGCAGCACGGCGCGCAATATCTGCTCGCCACGGTGATCCTCAGCGGCATCCTGATGGTGCTGTTCGGCGCGTTGCGGCTGGGCAAGCTGATCCGCATGGTCCCGCATCCGGTGATGCTCGGCTTCGTCAACGGCCTCGCGATCGTCATCGCCACCGCGCAGCTCGCGCACTTCAGGCAGAGCACACCGCAAGGCGAACAATGGCTGCACGGCGGCGCACTGGCGTGGATGTGCGGCCTCGTCGCGCTGACCATGGCGATCGTCTACGCGCTGCCGCGGCTCACGCGCGCCGCGCCGCCCGCGCTGGTGGCGATCGTCGGCGTGGGCCTCTTCACGCAGCTGCTGCATCTGCCCACGCGCACGCTCGGCGACATGGCGCACATCGCGGGCGGCTTGCCCGCGCTGCACCTGCCGGCCGTGCCGTTGAACCTGGACACGCTGCGCGTGGTGCTGCCCTACGCGGTGCTGATGGCGATCGTCGGTCTGCTCGAAACGCTGCTCACCTTCAATCTGACCGACGAGATCACGGAAACGCGCGGTCAGCCGAATCGCGAATGCCTCGCGCTGGGCGCGGCGAATCTCGCCTCGGGACTGTTCGGTGGAATGGGCGGCTGCGCGATGATCGGCCAGACCATGATCAATCTGAATTCGGGCGGCCGGTCGCGGTTGTCGGGCATCGTCAGCGGCGTGATGATCCTGATGTACATCCTGTTCCTGTCGCCGCTGACCGAGCGGATTCCGCTCGCGGCACTGGTCGGCGTGATGTTCGTCGTGGGGCAGCAGACCTTCGCATGGGGTTCGCTGCGCGTGCTCGGCAAGGTGCCGCGCAACGACGCGCTGGTGATCGTCGCGGTCACCATCATCACCGTGTTCTCCGATCTGGCGATCGCCGTGATGTGCGGCATCGTGATCGCCGCGCTCAATTTCGCGTGGCAGCATGCGCGCGAAATTTACGCGCATGTCGAGGACCGCGCCGGCGACAAAACCTACGTGCCGCGCGGCACGCTTTTCTTCGCATCGACCACCCGCTTTCACGAGCTGTTCGATCCGCTCGACGATCCGGAGCGCGTCACGATCGATTGCAGCCACCTGCTGCTCGCGGACCATTCAGCGCTGGCGGCGTTGCAGGGACTGGTCGAGCGCTATCGCAAAGCCGGCAAGCAACTGCGCGTGAAGAATCTGTCGGAGCGCAATCGGCGCCTGAGCCGCGCGGGAATGGGCTTCGCGTGATGGACGCGGCATACGCCGGCGCCATTGCGCCCGCCCAGATGCGCGATGTCTACGTGATGCAAACGCGGAGTAAAGAACGCTCCAACGCCGACATCCTGTTGCTGGCGATGCGCAATATCTGGCCGCACGATCCGGTCGGTCGGCTCAAGGAAGCCGGTTTTGACTGCCACCGCCGGCGATCAATATGGCGCGTGATGGGACGTCCTCGAGGGCTGCTTCGCCGTCGCGTGACCGGCCCGTGATTCAGCGTTGCTGCGGCAACGTGAACACGGCAATCGCTGCGGAGAGCTGACCGGTCTGCGCCTTGAGCACGTCGGCGGAAGCGCTCGCTTCTTCCACCAGCGCCGCGTTCTGCTGGGTCGTCTGATCCATGCTCGCCACCGCGATGTTGACCTGCTCGATACCCGAGCTTTGCTCCACCGACGCCGCGCTGATTTCGCCCATGATGTCGGTCACGCGGCGCACCGCCAGCACGACTTCCTGCATGGTTTCGCCGGCGCGGCCCACGTATTGCGAACCGTCCGCGATCTGTGCCGCCGACTCTTCGATCAGCGCCTTGATCTCCTTCGCGGCCGCCGCGCTGCGTTGCGCGAGCGTGCGCACCTCGCCCGCCACCACCGCGAAGCCGCGGCCTTCCTCGCCGGCACGCGCCGCCTCGACCGCGGCGTTCAAAGCCAGGATGTTGGTCTGAAACGCAATCCCTTCGATCACGCCAATGATGTCGCCGATCCGATGCGAGGACTGCGAGATGCCGCGCATCGTCTCGACCACCTGGCCGACCACTTCGCCGCCGCGCGCCGCCGTCTCCGAGGCGTTGTGCGCAAGCTGGCTGGCCTGCTTCGCGTTGTCTGCGTTCTGCTTCACGGTCGCGGTGATCTGCTCCATGCTCGACGCCGTTTCACCGAGCGCGCTCGCCTGCTGTTCGGTGCGGCGCGACAGGTCCGCGTTGCCGGCGGCGATCTCGTTGGACACCGTCGCGATCAGCGTCGCACCGCCGCGAATCTGCGTGATCGCTTGCGCAAGGCGCTGCTGCATGCGCTGCATCGCGGCGAGCAGACTGGTTTCGTCGCCGGACCTGGTGGTGACGGCCACGTCGAGGTCGCCGTCGGCGATGCGCGACGCGATCTGCGCCGCGTAGGCCGGTTCGCCGCCGAGTTGCCGCAGGATGCTGCGCAGGATCACGCCGATCACGAGCGACACCAGCAAGCTCAGAATCAGCGACGCGCCGGCGTATTGCGCGAGCGCCGTGTAAAACGCGTTGTCGATGTCGTCGGTGTAGACGCCGGTGACGATGGTCCAGTCCCACGGCTTGTAGAGCCGCATGTAGTTGATCTTCGGCGCGAGTTCGCTGGAACCCGGTTTCGGGAATTGCAGATGCACGAACGCTTCGCCTTCGCGCTGGGTTTGCTCCGAACCTTCCTTGAATACATGGCGGCCGTCCGGATCGGTGACGCCCGTCATGTCCTTGCCGACGAGGTCGGAGCGCGTGCCGTGCATCAGTACGCGGGCGTGGCTGTCCTCGAGCACGAGGTAGCCGCCGGCGCCGTCGTAGCGCATCGCGCGCAGGTCGTCCATCGCCGCGCGTTGCGCGTCGGCGAGCGGCATCGTGCCGGCCGCGGCGAGCGCGTTATATCGATCCAGCACGCTATACGCGACACCGACCACGCTTTTCAGTTCGGCTTGCCGGTCGGCGATCATCGTGTCGCGCGTTTTGAAGGCACCCCATATGCCGATCGCCAGAATGCCCATGCACATCACAGCCAGCGCGAGCCAAAGCCGCACTTTCAGGCGAAACCGTTCCATCTCCGTATCCCTGGTACTTGTCGTCGGCGCGCCGCTCGAACGGACCCCGGCGACGGTTATGTCGATCTTTGGATTAACGGCGGAACGGGGGAAAACTTCAGGTTTTGTTCTTCGATGCCTGGGGGGCGGCGGCCTGCGGCGACGGTATAACCCGTCGCCTTTGCGTGCACGGCGGCGCCCTGGATCAGTGCGGCCGTTCGCGCGGAACACGCGCCGAGCGCGCGCCGCGCGTTACTCCAGCGGCAGCGTCAGCGACGCGATTTCGCAGCGCGGCCATTGCCGCAGCACGCCTGGCGCGAGCAGCAGCTTGGCCGCGCGCACGCCCGCGCCCATCACGATCTGCGCGCGCTCCATCACCGCGGCGTCGACCAGAACCCGCCAGTCGGGCGGCAAGCCGAACGCGGTGATCCCGCCGAACTCCATGCCGCTGTGCTCCACCGCCTGTTCCCGCTTGGCGAACGAGAGCCGTTGCGCGCCCAGCGCGGCCTTCACCGCGCCGTTGATGTCCAGCCGCCGCGAACCCAGCGAGACCAGCGCCGCGTAATGCTCGGCGCCCTCTTTCTTATAGCGGACCACGATGGTGTTCGCGCAGTCTTCCAGACCGAAGCCATAGCGCGCGCTGAATGCGGCGGTGTCCGACGCGTCGTCGGTGACGGCAAAAACCGTCACGCCGTGAGCCGGCAACTCTTCGACGACATGCGCAGGCAAGTGCGCGCCCAATTGTTCCGCGGCAATGACATCCAGCGGCTGTACGAGTTCGTGCGAGTGCATAGTGAGCAAGGTGTGTGAGGATCCCCTGGCATTCTAACGGCACACTGCGCGGACGGTGGCGCGGCGCGCGGCATCGGTCGGGTCGAGCTGGCGCTTGCCTGCGCGGTTCGTTTGGGCGCTTATTTGCGCAGTTAACTTGTATAGTCACAGGCACAAGGTTTGCGAAAGGCTTGATGCGAACACTGCGTCGGGGCCACCTCGAGGGCTCGTCCAGGGCATATCCCACGCCGGCACTCCATTGAGAAACACGACCATGGACATCGACAGCCTTTCCGCGGATAACCTCCAGCATGCGGCCCGCAAGCAGGCCAACTGGGCGATCGGCGCGTTCAAGCAGTTCTCCGACGACCGCTGCGCTGCCATGGCCGCCAGCATCGCCTTCTATGCGGCGTTCTCGCTCGCCCCGACGCTTGTCATGGTGATCGCGGTGGCCGGCTGGTTCTTCGGCGCCGCCGCCGCGCGCGGCGAGCTGTACCACCACATCAACGGACTGCTCGGCAACCAGGCCGCGGCGGGCGTGCAGACCATCGTCGAGAACGCGCATCACAACGGCAGCGCCGGCGGCATCGCGGCGATCATTTCGTTCTCGGCGCTGGCGATCGGCGCGTCGGCCACTTTTTCGTCGCTCAATACCGCGCTCAATCAGGTATGGCCTTACACCGGGCCGCGCACCTCGAGCGTGATCGCGCTGGTGCGGGTGCGCCTGATCTCGTTCGGACTGGTGCTGGGCGTCGCCTTTCTGCTGATCGTCTCGCTGGTGCTCGATACGGTCATCACCTTTGTCGGCAACTGGTTGTGGGGCGATTC
Organism: Paraburkholderia panacisoli; assembly: GCF_008369935.1. Lineage (GTDB taxonomy): Bacteria > Pseudomonadota > Gammaproteobacteria > Burkholderiales > Burkholderiaceae > Paraburkholderia > Paraburkholderia panacisoli. The sequence goes on from NZ_VTUZ01000010.1 coordinate 11,006, forward strand.
GCCCTACGTGGTGATCGGCAACCTGCTGCAACTCGGGGTTGGGCTGCTGGTGCTGGCGTTCGCCTTTGCCGGGCTGCTCAAATTCCTGCCGGACGCCAAGGTGCGCTGGCGCGATGCGCTGGTTGGCGGGATCGTCGCGGCCGTGCTGTTTTCGGCGGGCAAGAAACTGTTCGCTTTATATCTGGCGCACGCGGGCATGGCGACTTCGTTCGGCGCGGCCGGCTCGCTCGCGGTGCTGCTGATGTGGCTGTACTTCTCGGCCGCCGTGCTGCTGCTCGGCGCGGAATTTTCGGCGGCTCGCGGACGTCAGCACGATCCGCGCGGCGGCTGGGGCATGCAGGACGGCGGGCCGCCGGGCAGCCGCGCGAAGCTCGCGTCGGTGCTGGCGGCGTCGACGGTCGCGGGGTATGTGCAAGCGCGGGCCGACCGTCACGTTGCGGACACGCCCGACGCGTCGTCCACCCCGACGCGCGCGCCAGGGACTCTCGGGGTGCAGGCGCGCAACCCGGCTTCCGCACGCTCGACCGCCGTCAAGGTTGCGCGCGGCGTCGTGGAAGCCGAAGCACAGGCCACCCGTCTCGCGGCGCTCGCGCTGGTCGAAACCCGCCGCCAAGCCAAGGCGGCCGACCGCTATGTCAGGCGGAACCCGTGGACCTCGGTGGTGCTTGCCGCGGTGGCGGGCCTCGCCGCTGCCACGGCGGCGCGCCGCAATAGCGACGAACGCGCCGAGGACGAGTTCCGCAGCGAAGACCGCGCCGAGCGCCGCTAAACGCGGTCGACCGCTCTGCGCTGTCCGCCGGAGCAACCCGAAGCTTCGAACCGCGGGCCGATGGTTGCACCCATCCGTCCGTCCGGTTGCTCCCCGCTCTGCTCACAACGCATCGCTTCTGTCTAGCCGGTCACTAGAAGACCTTCATTACCGCGTTGGTGGATTCTTCGCGGAATGGTCCAGACCATTAGACGACTTGATTACAAACCACCTTCAAATTAGTGCCGAAACTGCGATCAACCCCACTGTCGCTGTCGACAAAACAACAATAATGCGTAGTCCACCGATAACTATTGCGCAAACCGAAATAATCCATAACGGGCTTTAAATACAAGGCTTTGCATAGTTTGTCAGTTTTTGGCGACACTCTTTTTTTTCCGGTTCTTACCGATACGCGCAGTGAGCTATTCTTCTTTTCGCAACAACGACTAATCATCTGCGTGGAGAAATGGATGAAACGAATCGCGCTGTCTACCCTCTCGCTGGCGCTTCTGGGCGTCACCGGCGTGGCACATGCTCAAAGCAGCGTCACCCTGTATGGCTTGATCGATGAATCGATCCAATACGTGAATAATTCCACGCCCACTGGCGGGGCCGTCTTTCGAACTTTCAGCGGCAACCTGCAAGGCAGCCGCTTCGGCCTGAAGGGCACGGAAGATCTGGGCGGTGGTCTGAAGGCCATTTTCCAGTTGGAAAACGGCTTCAACGTGAACAACGGCAAGATGGGCACCTACGGCTATAACGGCACCAGCCTGCTGTTCGGTCGCCAGGCCTACGTTGGCTTGAGCCACGATGCCTACGGTACGTTCACCGCTGGTCGTCAGTATGACCCGCTCGTCGACATGGTTCAGCCGCTGACCGGCGACAACTACTTCGGTAGCACGTTCGCAACGCCGGGCGACGTGGACAACAACGACAACAGTTCCCGCACGAGCAACGCTCTCAAGTACGTTTCGCCGGTGTTCGGAGGCTTCCAGGTCGAAGGCCTGTACGCACTGGGCGGCGTTGCGGGTCAAACGGGTTCGGGCCAAACGTGGGGTGCTGCGGGAACGTACGCAACGGGTCCGTTCAGCGTCGCTGCTGGCTACGTCTCGATGAGCAACAACCACACGACTGCACTCGTCCGTACGACCGGATGGACCAGCACGTCGGATGGCATGTTTGACTCCGCCTTCCCCACCTCAGCAGGCATCAACGCCGCGTACGCCACTGCGTCGAGGATCGGCATCGCTTCGGTGGCTGTTCAGTACGTTACTGGTCCGTGGACGGGCAACCTGAGCTACAGCAACGCTCAGTACTACCATGACGGCAGCTCGACGTTCGGTCAGACCCAGAAGTACAACGTCGGCCGCGCCTACCTGGGCTATCAGATCACGCCGGCAGCGTTGCTGGGTATTGGCTACGCGTACACGAAGGGTCACGGCGACTCATCCGCGACGTATAACCAGGTGTCGCTGGGCGGCGATTACTCGATCTCCAAGCGCACGGACTTCTACCTGGTTGGCGCATGGCAGCATGCAAGCGGCGAACAGCGTGTACCGGGAGTGGGCGGCGGTCTCGAGTCGGCCACGGCTTCGATCGGTTCGTATGGCGACCAGTCGAGCACCAGCAACCAGGTCATGGTCAGCCTTGGTATCCGTCACAAGTTCTGATCGGGACTTGCTACGTAGCTGAAAGCCACGTAGTAAAAAGCCAGCCAGAGGCAATGCCGATGGCTGGCTTTTTTTCGTCTTGAGATTTTGTCGCGCGGCGGGTGTGGCAGCCGGCTGCGGCAACAAAAAAAAAGCCGCCGCCAAATCCGTGATCGGATTCGGCGGCGGCCCTCGCATTGGACAACAGCCGCCCTAACGCCGCTGCACCTTCCCCTTGTCCGCCTGCGCGAGCGTCTGCGCGGGCTTCGCGTCGAGTTCATGCTCGATGCCATCGGCGCCCACCGGCGCGCGATGCAGCACCAGCCCCCGTTCACTTTGCATCGACGGCACGTTGGACGCGTCCTGCCAGTCCGGATCGGGAATCGCGCCGAACACCTGGCGCAACTGCTCACCCCACGTGCTGTGGATCATCTCGAAGTACGCGTTGTCGCGGTCGATCGACACGAAACGCGTGACGCGCAGCGCGTCCTTCTCGTAGACCAGCAGATCGAGCGGCAAGCCCACCGACAGGTTCGAGCGCAACGTCGAATCCATCGAGATCAGCGCGCACTTGGCGGCTTCGTCGAGCGGCGTGGACGGCGTCAGCACGCGATCGATGATCGGCTTGCCGTACTTCGCCTCGCCGATCTGGAAATACGGGTTCACCGCCGAGGCTTCGATGAAGTTGCCCGCCGAGTAGATCATGAACAGGCGCGGCCGGTTGCCCGCGATCTGCCCGCCGAGAATGAAGCTGCAATTGAAGTCGACGCCGAATTCCTGCAGCGCCTGCGCCTCGCGCTGATGCACGCTGCGCACCGCGCGGCCGACCACGCGTGCCGCGTCGGCCATCGTGGGGGCGCTCCAGAGCGTGGGCAACGTGACGTCGATCGGCTCGGACAACTCGTGCAGCACCGCTTGCGTGAGCGACAGATTGCCGGCGCCCAGCAGTACGAGCATGCGTTCGCCCGGCTGCTCGAACACTGACATCTTGCGCGCGGTGCTGATGTGATCGACGCCCGCATTGGTGCGCGTGTCCGACAGGAACACGAGCCCTTCATCGACGGCCATCGCTACGCAGTAGGTCATAAGGTACCCGCGAAAAGCAACTGAACAGCGCTATTGTAATGCCGCGCGCATGCGCTTCTGTCCCGCGCCTTTCTGTATTACGGCTTTTGCGGGCCCCATCTGAAGGAATGCGCGGGCCAGCGCCCGCCGCTTGCGCGATGGAGCAAGCCGCCCCGCACGCGGTCCGCGAAACGCTCTACCGGCTCGCTACTGAGGCAATTGCGCGCTGACCGTCACGGACACCTTCAGTTGCTCTTCGAGCCCGCCGATACGCCGTCCACGCACCGGCGCGGCGGCTTCGTAGTCGCGCGCGACGGCGAGCCGGCAGTAGATCTCGCTGGCGAACGCGGCGTGCGTGACGTCGATCGAAATCCAGCCCTTGCCGTCGAGCCATACATCGACCCACGCATGGCTTGCGCCTTGCGGGACGTCGCCGGGTTCGATATAGCCGCTCACGTAGCGCGCCGGAATGCCGCGTAAGCGGCAGCACGCCAGCATCAGATGCGCATGGTCCTGGCACACGCCGTTGCCGAGCGCGAGCGCCTGCGCGGCCGTGCTGGTGACTTCGGTGACGCCCGGGTTGTACTGCACGCGCTGCACGATCTGCTCGGACAGCGTGATCAGATTGGCCGAACTCGCGAGACTCGGCACCGATTCGGCCAGCTCGCGGATCGCCGCGTCGGCCTCGGTCAACCGCGTCGAGCAGGTGAAATGTTCGAGCGGAATCGGGCCGACCGCGTCGCGCAGCAAACCGTCGACGAGCGGGATCGTGTCCACCTCGCCGGCCACATGCAGACGGATCTCGTCATGCGGCTTGTTGATGACCAGCGTGTGCAGGATGTTGCCGTACGCATCGAAGGTCGCGTCGAGCTTGCCCGGCGCGTCGATGCTCCAGCGCCGCACCACCTGCGACGCACCGCTCGCAGGCGTCAGACGCAATTGCTGGATCGAATAATGGACCGTCGCTTCGTAGCGATAGGACGTGTCGTGGCGGATCGTCAGGTACATAAAAAAACTCCGTCAGGCGACTGGCAGCATCAGATAGGTCCGCGCGACCAGATTGCCCAGCTCGAACACACGAGCCAGGAACTGTGTCAGATAGGCGTGCAACCCGGCTTCGAAAATCTGCCGGATGTCGGAATAGACGAGCTCCGCGCGCAACTTGCCGGCAAAGCGTTCGCACTGGTTCGAGCCCGAGGTGCGCAGCATCGCCAGATTCGCGCACACGCCTTCGAGCGATGCCAGCAGCGAGCGCGGCATCTGCTGGTTCAAGATCATCAGTTCGACCACGCGCGCCGGCGTGACGACGTCGCGATACACCTTACGGTAGATTTCGAGCGCCGACACCGAACTCAGAATCGAAGTCCAGTAATAGAAGTCTTCGAGCTGGCGCGCGGCATCCCGTGAATTCGGTTCGACATCCGCGAAGCGCACGTCGAGAATCCGCGCGGTGTTGTCGGCGCGTTCGAGGTAGGTGCCGAGCTGCGTGAAGAAGAACGCGTCGTCCTGCAGCGCGGTGCCGATCGTCACGCCGCGCGACAGATGCGAGCGGAACTTCACCCACTCGAACAGCGAACCCGGATTGTTCGCGGCCTGGCCTGACGAAACGCGCTCGTTGAATTCGAGCCACGTGTCGTTGATGGTCTCCCACCATTCGGTGGTCAGCGTGCCGCGCACGGCGCGGGCGTTTTCGCGCGCCGCCTGCAAACACGAATGGATACTCGACGGATTGTTCGCGTCCGCCACCATGAAATCGAGCACGTGTTCGCGAGACGGCTCGTCGTAGCGCTGTGCGAACGCGGATTCGAGTTCGGAGATGCGCAGCACCGAACGTTGCGCGCGCGCCTCCTGTTCCGGCGTCTGCGGCAGCAGCAGCGCCTTCAGGTTGATGTCGAGCATGCGGGCGGTGTTCTCCGCGCGCTCCATGTAGCGGGCCATCCAGAAAAGGTGATCGGCGGTGCGGCTTAGCATGACGGCGTTCCGTATCTGATGACGCGGGCCTGCGTCGAAGAGAAAGGCCCGCGCCGGTTATCCGTGTGCGCCGGCGGCGGATTGCGTGCCGCCGTGGCGCGCTGGGTTGCGAACGCGCCGGCCTGAGCGCTCGATGAGCGGCCCGGCGAGCGCACCGGCAACTGCGTCAGTCGACCATCCAGGTATCTTTGGTCCCGCCTCCCTGCGACGAGTTGACGACCAGCGAACCCTCCTGCAGCGCGACGCGCGTGAGACCGCCGGCCACCATCGTGACGGTCTTGCCCGACAGCACGAACGGACGCAGATCGATATGGCGCGGCGCGATGCCCGCTTCGACGAACGTCGGACACGCGGACAGCGCGAGCGTGGGCTGCGCGATGTAGCCGGCCGGCCGCGCGATCAGACGTTCGCGGAACGCTTCGATTTCGGCTTGCGTCGACGCCGGTCCCACCAGCATCCCGTAGCCGCCCGCGCCATGCACTTCCTTGACGACCAGCTCCGGCAGATGCGCGAGCGTATAAGCGAGGTCGTCGGGCTTGCGGCACTGGAACGTGGGCACGTTGTTGAGGATCGGCTTTTCGCCGAGGTAGAACTCGACCATGTCCGGCACGTACGGGTAGATCGATTTGTCGTCGGCGATGCCGGTGCCCATCGCGTTCGCGAGCGCCACGCGCCCGGCGCGATACGCGGTCAGCAGGCCCGGCACGCCGAGCGCCGAGTCGTTGCGGAAGGCGAGCGGATCGAGAAAGTCGTCGTCGACACGGCGGTAGATCACGTCGACCCGCTTCGGCCCCTGCGTGGTGCGCATGAACACATAGTTGTCGTCGACGAACAGGTCCTTGCCTTCCACCAGCTCCACGCCCATCTGCTGCGCGAGGAACGTGTGCTCGAAATACGCGGAGTTGTACATGCCAGGCGTGAGCACCACCACGACCGGATCGTCGACGCCTTCGGGCGCGACCGAACGCAGCGTATCGAGCAGCAGATCGGGATAGTGCGCGACCGGCGCGATGCGGTTCTGCACGAACAGCTCCGGGAAAAGCCGCATCATCATCTTGCGGTTTTCCAGCATATAGGAGACGCCCGACGGCACGCGCAGGTTGTCTTCGAGCACGTAGAACTCGCCTGCGTCGCCGGCGCGCACCACGTCGACACCGGCAATATGCGCGTAAACACCGAGCGGCACATTCACGCCCTGCATCTCCGGCCGGTACTGCGCATTGGTATAAACCTGCTCGGCCGGCACGATGCCCGCGCGTACGATGTTGCGATCGTGATAGACGTCGTGGATGAACAGATTGAGCGCCTGCACCCGCTGGCGCAAACCGGCTTCGAGGGTCTGCCATTCGCCGCGCGGAATGATACGCGGGATCAGGTCGAAAGGAATCAGCCGCTCAGTGCCGGACAGATCGCCGTTCACCGCGAAGGTGATGCCGACCCGTCGAAACAGCAGGTCGGCTTCCGCACGCTTGCGTGCGATCGCCTCGTTGCCCTGCTGGACCAACCATCGCTCGAAACGCGCATAGTGTGGCCGCACGGCATCGTCATGATGACGCATCTCGTCATAGCATCGCATGTCACGCCCCGCTCTTGTTGTCGGATAGAAGGCGAATGCGCTGCGCATTCGGTGTTCGACCTCAATCAAGCAAACGCTATGCCATTGAGCTTTTGGTGCCCGAGACACGTTGCATGCACGCTAACAGCGTATCCCGGACGGCATGGCTGCGCTGTCATCGTACTGCGCCGGCCCACGATGCGCTAGTACGGTGCATATGCGGCACCGCGATGAACGCACGCGGGCTTCGCAACCCGCGAGCGCGCAAAAAAATCCCCGTGGATTCACACCCACGGGGATTCGGACAACTTGCACTGCGGACCCGCTCAAACGTCAACCATGGTTAGAACGCTACGCTGAGCGCACCACGGCGACGCGTGATGCGCGATCAGCCTGCTGCAGCGTCTTTCAGCTTCTTCAGCGCACGTGCCTTGATGCGCACGCTAGCCGGCTTGGCCGGGAACCAACGCTCTTCGCCCGAGAACGGGTCTTTGCCGAAGCGCTTCTTCTTCGCCGGCACAGCTTGCACGACGATCTTCAGAAGACCCGACAGCGTGAATTCGCCAGCGCCCTTCTTGTGCACTGCGCCGAGGATCGTGTCTTCGAGCGCGGCCAGCACGGCCTTGGCGGTCTTCGGTTCAACAGCGGCGCGTTCAGCGACGTGAGCAGCCAACGAGGCCTTCGTGAAGGTGTCCTTGATCGGCGACGGTGCGCTGGACGCCTTCACGGCGACCTTCTTAGCTGCGACGGCTTTCTTCGCAGGAACTTTCTTTGCAGCAACCTTCTTGGTCGGTACCGGGGCAGCAGCCTTCTTGGCCACCTTTTTTGCGGAAGTCGGCATGTTTCTCCTACCTGTTGTGGTCAGTGAATAGCTCGAAGCGCACACGGCATGTGCACGCTTCAACGCCGGATTCTACAAGCGCCAATGCGATTTGCGCGACTCTTTTATGTACCAGGGCGAAGGTTTGTTGCGCGGCGCAGACTCCGCAACACATTTTGATGCTTGTTTTAGCGGGTAAACCTGTGTGGACGAGGTCGGCAACACCAACACGTAACGCACGTTACAGTTCGTTTCGATGCATGAATACAGGCACTTTTCGTTGATGGACGCGTTCTGGATGAGTCGAGTGAGAGTAGCGGCGACGGCTGCGGCGAGTGCCTCGCGCTCATCATGAGCGCGTTGGTCAACCCAGCGCCGCTCATGCTCACGCAGCGGAAAGACACGGCCGCCGTGCCCGATTCCGGCGAGTCGACGCCAGCCGTTATCGCGCCACACGCGGCAGAATGCCCGCCAGCTTCGTGAGCGCCGCGTCGATGTGTTCGACCGCGATGCTGCCATAGCCGAACATCAGCCCGGGCTGCGGCTGCACACGCCGATGAAACGGCGCGAGTCCATACAGCCCGATCGACGCTTCGCGCGCCGCGCTCACCACCGCCTGCTCGGTCAACGGCGCGCGCAAGCGCGCGGCCATATGGATGCCCGCGGTCGGCACGATCGGCTCGAACCAGCGCCCGAGGTCGCCGCGCAGATGGTCGAGCAGCATCGCGCGACGCGCCGCGTAGATCTTATGCATGCGCCGCAGATGCTTGGCGAAATCGCCGTTTAGCATGAAGGACGCTAGCGCGGTTTGCGTGAGCGTGCAGCCATGCCAGTCGGCGATCTGGCGCGCCTTGAACAGCGGCCCGTAGAGCGACGCCGGCGGCACCACGTAGCCGACCCGCAACTCCGGGAAGATCGTCTTCGAAAAGGTGCCCACGTAGGCGACGAGTCCCGCGCGATCGAGGCTCTTCAGCGGTTCCATCGGCCTGCCTTCGAAGCGGTACTCGCAGTCGTAGTCGTCCTCGATGATCACCGCGCCGCGCTTTTGCGCCCATTCCAGCAGTTCGACGCGGCGTTCGAGACTCATCGGCATGCCGAGCGGAAACTGATGCGACGGCGTCACGTACACGAGCCGCGCCTTATCCGGCAGTTTGCCGACAATCAGCCCCTCGCGATCCACCGGCACCGGCACGACGCGCGCGCCGGTGGCCGTGAAGCATGCATGCGCGGGCGGATAGCCGGGGTCTTCGAGCGCGGCGATTTCGCCTGGCCGCAATGTGATGCGCGCCATCAGATCGAGCGCGTGCTGCGCGCCTTGCGTCACGATCACGTCTTCCCAATTGCTCGATACCGCCCGGTTGAACGCGAGGTAGCGCGAGATCGCGAGGCGCAGCTCCTGCTCGCCGGCCGCGTCGCGATACGTGCCCGGTCCGCGCGCCTGCGCGCGCAGCGCTTGATTCACGCAACGGCGCCAGACGTCGAACGGGAACAGCGCCTTGTCGGTCGCGCCGCCGACGAAATCGTGCGGCGACGGCACCGAAGGGCGCGGCAGCGGCAAGCTCTCGGGCATCTGCTCCCACAGCGGCTGGGCGCGCGCGGCGGACGCTTTGGCCTTGGTCCGCTCGCGCGCCGACCCGGCGGCCCGGGCATGCGCGGAGCGTTCCACCGGCAGGCGTTCCAGACCATCGGCGACGAAGGTCCCCGAACCGGCGCGCGCGCTCAGATAGCCCTCGGAGAGCAGGCGCTCGAAGACATCGAGTGTGGTCTTGCGCGACACACCCAGTTGCGTCGCGAGATCGCGCGTGGACGGCAAGCGCGTGCCGCCCGCGAGACGCCCTTCGAGAATGCCCGCGCGCAGTTGCCGATATATCTGCCCGGACAGATCGTGATGCCCTTCGACCGCGATATGAATGTCCATTCGGGTGGCTACTTCGGATATCCGGGAAAATGGTTTTCGGAAACACCAGTGTGTGGACGTAAGCTTACCGTTGTCCGCCGCGCGCGGAGCGGATATCGAAGATAAGGAGCGTCTCGTGACAGACGCGCGCAAGGATGGCGAAAGCGAGCGGCGTCTGGATTGCGCTACGTCAGGAATCCTGCACGTCGGCTCGCGAGCCGCGGGGGTCGCGGCAAGCGCAAACATCAGCCTAGAAAATTACTGAAGTCGCCACCGCGAACCAGATCGCGATCACGCCTGTGAGAAACAGATGCCGCGCGATACGAATCCGGGCATCGCTGTTTTCCGGCTCGACGGGGCTCGTCGCCATCCACGGCACGAGCCCGAGGCAGGCAAAGCCGGTCAGCGCGGCCACGAATACGACGATGTCGGCGACGCGCCACTTTGTCGGCTCATACAGGCCCCAGTAGCCGAGAAAGACGATGCCGATCGAGAAGATCGTCGCCGAAGCGGCGCTGAGCGCGGGTACCGAGCCGGTTGGAGCGGGCATGCTTAACCTCCGATCGTTAGACTGCGATGGCGGCCCTTCTCCATCCCCTCCGTTCCCGCGCCGGCTCAGGCAATCGCTCACTCAGGACGTGCGGGTCTGCCGTGCTTCATAAGTCTTCAGATGACTATGGGCGATGCGCAGCAGCGACAGACCGTGCTCGCCCTTTTGCGCGTCGCCGCCGCGCGAGATCAGATCGCCAAGAATGTGATCCGCCTCGGTATGCGCGTGGTTTTCCACGTCGCGCAGCATCGACGCGGTGAGCGGCGTAGGCGTAAACAGCGTCTGGGTAGCACGCGCGTCGAAGTCCGAGCCCATCGTGAAGCCGTTGTGCTCGGCCACCGCGCGGCACTCGCCCAGCAGATTCTCGATCACGCGTTTGCCGTCGGGCGCAGCCAGAATATCGCCGACCGAACCGCGCATCAAGCACGTGCTCGCTGCCAGCGTGGCCAGGAAGACCCATTTTTCCCACATGCGCAGCAGAATGTTGTCGCTGACCGACACGTCGAAACTCGCGCCGGCCATCGCGTCCGCAATGGCCTGGACACGCTCCGACGTGCCGCCCGCCAGTTCGCCGAAGGTGATCGCATGCATATCGTTCAGATGCACGACGTGCTGTTGGGCGTTGAGCGTCGCGGCGATCACGCATTGGCCGCCCAGCACGCGCGACGCCCCGAACTTCGCGGTGAGCACGTCGATGTGGCGCATGCCGTTGAGCATCGGCAGGATCAGCGTCGATTCGCCGACCAGCGGTGCAAAGGAGTCGATTGCGTCGTCGAGACTGTAGGCTTTGCAGCTGAGCAGCACCAGATCGAACGGTTCGGCGTTCACGCCCGCGAGAATCGTCTTGACCTCGTGCAGCGTGAGGTCGCCGCGCGGGCTGCTGATGACGAGCCCCTCGCGCTCGAGCTTTTCGGCCCGGCCCGCGCGCACGAGGAAGGTCACGTCCTGACCCGCCGCCGCAAGACGCCCGCCGAAGTAACCACCGACCGCACCCGCCCCTACTACCAGAATTCGCATCTTTGGCCTCTTGAGGAATTTCAGTCACGCGCGCCGCGCAGCAGCGAAGAGTTGCGGGGCCGCGTACGCAGTGCGTGTGCAGAAATGTAGCAAAGAATCACGATCGGCATGAGACGCGTGCGCCGGGACGGGGTGTGCTGCGATGCAGCGTCGCGGCTTGGGGCGCGGCTTGAACGCCGCTTGAGTTGGAGCGAGCGAGGCGGCCGGTGCAAGCGTGTCAGGCTGCAATACTTCGCACCCTCTGTGCGCCTCTCATGTCCGCGCCCCGGCTCCAGCCTTTCAAAACCCGCTCGTCAACTAGAGCCGAGCGTGCCGCAGAGGGTGCGTTCATAGAGCGCCAGCATGCCTGCCACATCCACGCCGACACACACCTTGCAGTCGGGGCGATGATCCCAATCCGGCGCGGGCACGGGCAGCGTCGAAGGCTTCTGGATGGTCTGGCCCACCGCGATGCCTTCCGTCAACACACGCACGGGACCGCTGCGCGTCGTATAAAGATGCGGCGCCAGCAGGTACGCGACCGCCGACGAATCGTGCGTATAGATGCCCTGCAATTGCGCGCTTTCCTGATGAAAAGCCTCGTAATGCCGCGACACGTCCCACACGAACCGGCCCGCCGCGCCGCCGCGATCGCGCAGCGACGCGAGGTAGTCGCGGCTCATGATGGTGGGCTCCGTGACGTCGAGACCGACGATCGCCACCGGCCACGCCGCGCCGAGCACGCGGTCAGCCGCGTCGGGGTCGCCCAGCATGTTGGCTTCCGCCGCGGGCGTCACGTTGCCGAGCACGCCGCCCGTGCCGAACGCGCCACCCATGAGCACCACCTGTTTGACGAGCGACGCGATCTGAGGATCGTCGGCGAGCGCCAACGCGAGGTTGGTGAGCGGACCGACGGCCAGCAGCGTGACTTCGCCGGGGTGCGCGCGCACCGTGTCGACGATGAACCGGTGGGCGGGGCGCGCGTCGAGCGGCGCTTCGTCGACCGCTTCTTCCATGTCAGCGAGCGCCATGTTGCCGAGGCCATCGTCGCCATGAATCTGCGCGAGCGGTTCGGGCGCGGCGCGTTTGAGCGGCGCCGCCGCGCCCCGCGCGACCGGCACGCCAGGCGCGAAACGCCCGGCCAGATAGCGCGCGTTGCGGGTCGTGGTTTCGATCGTCGCGTTGCCGAACACGCTCGTCAGACCGAGCAGCTCGATGTCCGGATGCAGCGCCTGAAAGACCAGCGCCATCGCGTCGTCGACGCCGGGGTCGGTATCGTAGATGACCTTGTGCTTGCTCGTAGTCATAGGTAGAACGCGTCCGGCAGTTGTTCACGCGCGGTGGTGTCGCGCGTCGCGCCGCGCAGATTGCCGAGGCGGATCGGCAAGCCGGGGCCGCCGAGTTCGAGGATCACCTGGCGGCACGCGCCGCACGGTGCTATCGGGCCGTCCGTATCGCCGATCACGGCGAGCGCCGCGAACTGGTCGCGCCGGTACCCCGCCGCAATCGCGCTGAAAAATGCGGTGCGTTCCGCGCAATTGCACAGGCCATACGCCGCATTTTCTACGTTGCAGCCGTCGAATACGTGGCCGTCGCGCGTCAGCAGCGCGGCGCCGACCTTGAAGTTCGAATACGGCGCATAGGCCCTTTCTCGCGCGACGCCCGCGCGCTCCAGCAGTTGTTCCATGTTCATGCGGCGATCCTCGATTCGATCCGGCTTGATGAGCGGGTCTTCAGCAGCATGCCGCTTCGGCGAAAAGCCGCATAGTGCGAACGACAGCATAGCAAGCCCGCATGGATCGAGCACCGGCAATTGCGACGACTCGCCGGTGCGCCGGATGCTTACCGCACGAGGACAACCCAGGCATTCGCATCGACCTCGACCTTCATCGCATCCAGATTCGCGCCCGCGCACGGGCCCTCGATGCAATGTCCGTCCTCGAAGCGAAACAGCGCGCTGTGATGCGCGCACATCAGCACCTGCGCCCGGTAGCAGGAGACCTCGCCGGGCTCGAAGTCGAGCGGCACCGAAAAATGCGGACAGCGGTTCGCGTAAGCCCACACCCGTGCGCCCCGCCGCACGACGATCACCGGCGCGTCAGCGTGCGCTACGTCGACGACCCGCGCGCCGCCGTCCGGAACATCGGCAAGACGACACAGCTGCATCCCGCTCATCGCTCAGACTCTCCGCTCGGGATTACCCAGGCTCCAGTCCCACGGGCGAATCTCGACCCGGTCGAACAAACCCGCCTGCATGTACGGATCGCGACTCACGAAGTCCATGACGTCGTCGATCCCCTCCGCCTCGACGACCAGCAAGGTCCCGTTCATCGCATCGCATTGCGGCGCGAGCGTCGGACCGCCGAGCCGCACGAGCACGCCGCGATGCGCGGCGCTGCGCAGCCAGCTCCGATGAACCGGGCGGACCCGTTCGCGCACGTCGCGCATACCGGGTTTGTCGGTGGCGAAAACCGCGAAGTAACGTCCCATCGTCTTCAGCTCCGGTCGAGGTCGAGTACGAAGTCATAGCGCGCCTCGCGAAACGGCCCGTCAAAGCCGAATCTGCGCGCCAGCTCATGGTCCGCCGCGCGTTCGCGATAGGCGACCATCAGCGAGGGTTTGACGCCGAACACCGCGTCCGACTTCAGATACGGATCGGCCTCGTCGAACAGATGCGTGACGAGCTTGCGGTGCTGCGGCGCGTCGATCATGAAGTGCAGATGCGCGGGCCGCCACGGATGCCGCCCCGTCGCGTCGAGCATCCGGCCGACCGGGCCGTCGGTCGGAATCGGATAGCTCACCGGGACGATCGTGGAGATCGCGTAGCGGCCTTCGGCGTCGCTACGGAAACGCCCGCGCAGGTTGCCGTGCGGCTGCGCGGTGTCCTGTCCGGAATACATGCCGTTTTCGGCGGTCTGCCATACGTCGAGCACCGCGCCTTCGATCGGCGTGCCGTCCGTCGACAGCACGCGGCCATGCACGAGCGCCGGCGTGCCGGGGCTGAACGCCATGTTTTCGCCATACGCCCGCTCGGGCATCCCGCGAATGTAGAACGGCCCGAACACGGTGGTGTCAGTCGCGCCCGTCGCGTAACGGTGATTGATCGCGTCGACGAGCATCGAGACGCCGAGCGTGTCCGACAGCAGGATGAACTCCTGGCGCACGAGGTCGTCGCACATCTTGCCGGTGTCGGTCAGGAAGCGGATCGCCGCCATCCATTCCGCCTCGGTCGGCTCGACTTCGCTTACGAACGCGTGCAGGTGCCGCACGAGGCTTTGCATCAGCGTGCGCAGCCGTGCGTCGGGCGTGGCGGCGAAGCTCGCCACCACCTGCTCCGTCAGCCCCTGCCCGGCGTCTTTGTCGTTGGTCGACATGTCTTCCTCCAGTCTTATTCGCGACGGCGCTCAGGCCGGCGCCGCCCCTTGCCACGCGCGCTGCAGCAACGCGCGGATCGCGTCGCGCTCGACGGCACGCGGATTCGCATACGGATTCTGGCACGCGAGGTCCGCCGCTTCGTCGAGTCCTTGTTCCGGCATGCCGAGCTGCGAGAGCGCCGCCGGAATGCCGAGAGCGCGGTTCAATTCGAACAGCAGCGACCCGGCGTCGGCCGCGTCCTTGCCGCCGAGCGCACGCGCCACGCGCGCGAGCGCGTCGGGCGCGGCGGCATGGTTGTAGTGCGCGGTATGCGGCAGCATCGCGGCGTGTGTTTGTGCATGCGGCAGATTGAACGTGCCGCCCAGCGTATGACAAAGCTTATGGTGCAGCGCCATGCCCACCGCACCAAGACAGGTGCCGGCGAGCCACGCGCCGTACAGCGCGCGGCTGCGCATCGCCGCGTCGTCGGGTGTGCGCACGATGACCGGCAGCGCTTCGCCCAACGCGCGGATCGATTCCTCGGCCATCAGACTGATGACGGGGTTGGCGTCCTCGGCATACAGCGCTTCCACCGCATGCGCCATCGCGTTCACGCCCGACGCCGCCGAAACGGCCGCCGGCAGCGAAAGCGTCAGCGACGGATCGTAGATCACCGTGCGCGGCAAGACGCGCGAATCGCGGCCGGTGCGCTTCAGACGGCCTTCGGTCAAGCCGTAGATCGGCGTCATCTCGGAGCCCGCGTAGGTCGTGGGCACGGCGATGATCGGCAGCGACGATTCGAGCGCGATCGCCTTGCCGAGACCCACGGTCGAGCCGCCGCCCACGGCCACGCAGCAGTCGGCGTCGAGCGCCAACGCCGCGTCGCGCGCAGCGCGCGCCACTTCCACGGGCACGTGCATCACGGCCTGCGCATGCACGCCCGCCGCGCGCGCGCCGAGCACGCGCATCACCTCGTCGGCCAATGGTCGCTGCTCGGGCGTCGTGAGAATCAGCGCGCGCCGGGCTCCGAGGCGCTCGACTTCCGCCGGCAGCGTCGCCAGCGCGCCCCACGCGAACACCACCCGCGACGGCGTCCCCTGAAAAACGAAGCGCTCCATGTGGACCTCAACGCTTGAAATGCGGCGGCACCTGGCCGTCGACGTTGACCCACACCGAACGGGCTTCCGTATAGTCGTGCATCGCCTCGAAGCCCATCTCCCGCCCATAGCCGGACTGCCCCACGCCGCCGAACGGGCTGCCCGGATTGACGCGCTTGTAGCAGTTGATCCAGCACATGCCCGCATGGATCTGCCCGGCGATGCGATGCGCGCGCGACAGATCGCGCGTCCACAGTCCGCTGCCGAGGCCGTAGTCGGTGCCGTTGGCGATCGCCAGCGCTTCGTCGTCGGTGCGAAAACGCAGCACCGTCACGAACGGGCCGAACACTTCCTCCTGCGCGACGCGGTCGTTCGGGCCCGCGGCTTCGACCACCGTGGGGCGCACGTAGTAGCCCTTCGCGAGCGACGCGTCTTGCGGCGCGGTCCCACCGGTCAGCACACGGCCGCCCTGCCCGCGCGCCACGTCGACGAAAGCCAGCACGCGCTCCTGATGCTGCTGCGACGTGAGCGGCCCCATCTCGGTGTCGGGATCGAGCGGATTGCCGACGCGGATCGATGCGGCCAGCGCAACGAAACGCTCGAGGAACGCATCGGCGATGCGCTCGTGCAGGATCAGACGCGAGCCGGCAATGCACGCCTGGCCCTGGTTGTGGAAGATCGCCCACGCGGCGCCGTTGATGGCGGCGTCGAGATTCGCGTCGTCGAACACGATGTTGGCGCCCTTGCCGCCCAGTTCCAGTTGCACACGCTTGAGGTTGCCCTGCGACGCCTCGACGATGCGCCGCCCCGTCGCCGTCGAACCGGTGAACGCGATCTTGCCGACGCCCTCGTGCTCCGCGAGCCGCTGCCCGGCCGTGTGACCGTAGCCCGGGACGATGTTGACGACGCCTGCCGGAAAGCCAACCTCGGCCATCAGCTCGACGATGCGCAGTGTCGACAGCGGCGTGATCTCCGAAGGCTTGAGCACGACCGTGTTGCCGGCCGCCAGCGCCGGGCCCATCTTCCAGCTCGTGAACATCAGCGGGAAATTCCACGGCACGATCTGCCCGACCACGCCGATCGGCGCGCGCTGCACGTAGTTGAGAAAACCGGCTTCGACGGGAATCACCGAGCCTTGCAGCTTGTCGGCCATGCCGCCGAAATAGCGGAAGCAGGCGGCCGTGCGCGGCACGTCGAGCGCGCGCGAGTCGCGGATCGGGTGGCCGGTGTCGAGCGATTCGAGCTGCGCGAGTTCCTCGGCGTTCGCCTCGATCGCGTCCGCGAGGCGCAGCAGCAGCAGGCCGCGTTCGGCGGCGGGCAGCGCGGCCCACTTCGGGAACGCGCGGGTGGCGGCGGCGACGGCAAGGTCGACATCGGCGGCCGTGGCGGCGGCGATCTTCGTGATCAGCGAGCCGTCGTGCGGATTGAGCACGTCGATCGTGCCGCCTTCGACGGCGTCGGTGAAGCGGCCGTCGATGAACAGTTGGGTTTGCATGAATGGTCCTCGGTAAATGCGGGCGCTGCGCTTCGGAAGTCGATCGCTCAGAAGTCGACCGGATACGGCTTCAGTTCGCCGCTTTCATAGCGCTTGGGCAGGTTGGGCGTGGCGTTTTCCCACACCAGCAGCATCGACCGCTTGGTCGAATAGCCCTGATGGCGGATGTCGGCCGGCATCGCGCAGATGTCGCCCGCCCGCATCGTGATGCGTGCGCGCGGCGCGCCGGTGTTCTTGTCGCCGATGTCCCAGACGATTTCGTCGGACAGTTGCAGGAACCACTCGACGCGGTCGTTGCCATGAAACACCGGCAGGATGTATTCCTCGGTGGTCGGACAGAACAGGCTCTGACCGCATACGGACGTGACCGAGGGATTCCACGTCACGTCGGAGCGCGACAGATACTTGAACAAATTGAACGCGTGCAGTTGGCCTTCGAAGCCGGGCTCGACATGCACTTGCGGCTCGTCCTGCGCGACATCGGCAAACGCGCGGTTCACCGGCAGGTCATCGCGCAGCGGCGAGTCGCCTGCGAGGCCCGGCATGCGGCGCGTTGCGATGCGCGTGCGTTCGATGGCCGCATCGTTGTCGCCATGCTTGCGGCCGAACGCGGTGCCCGTTTCTTCCGGCGCCGCGAACGGGTCGAAGCCCTCGTTGGTCCAGTCGTGCAGGATCGCCTTGAAGGTCGCCATGATCGTCGGCGTTTCGAACGACTCCATATAGTCGACGCCCGCTTCCTTCATGATGCCGTTGAACGAGCCCGCATACACGTCGACCTTGCCGTAGTGATTGCGCGTGCCGAACACGTGATCGAAGTTGACCCAGCCGTAGAAAAAGCCCCATGCGACGTCGCGCATCATCGCGCGCAGGAACGCGTCGGCGGGGACCGCGTGGGTGCGGGTCTGCCCTTTCGCCGGCCAGTTGATCTTGACGAAGTACTCGTCGCGCAGGAATTCGAACGCGCCGAGCGTGAAGCGGCGATAGCCGGTCACGGGATCGGGCTCGCTTGCGCGCACGGTGTCGGCGGCAAAGCCGGCCGGGTGGTTGATGTTTTCGAGAGTCGCCATGTCTTGTCTCCTATGTCGGTGGGAGTTGGCGCTTTAGCGTGTCGATCCGGAGTTGGCGCTTTAGCGCCTACTCCGGTCCCATGCTCTAGCACTTACTCTCACCCCATGCACGTTGTATGTCGGTGGGAGTTAGCGCTTCAGCACTTACTCCTGTCCCATGAAAGATGGTTGCTGCAGTTAAGCGGATGATCAGGTCGCGTGCGGGTCAGTGCACGCAGATGTCGGCCCACTTCTGCACCGAGAGTTCGCCGAACATGGTCTGCACGAGCGCCACGCCGGTTGTCTGCGCACTGAAGCGGTAAGCGCAGCCGGCTGGCAGCAGCGCCTGATGGCCGCGGCGCAACACGACATGGCCCATCGCGCGGCCAGCCGGGTGTGAGCCCGCGTCGACGCTGCCAACACCGCTTTTCGGCGGCGTGTCGAGCTTGATGAAGTCGATGCGGACCTCGCCGTCCATCAGGATCACGAACTCATCGTGCGCGCAGGCGAACCACGTCGATTGCCCTTCGGTGTGCAGCGCCTCGATCACGTATTCGAGGTTCTTGCCGACCACGACCTTTTCATAGGGCGCCGATCTCGAAGCGACTTCGAATACGTTGGAGAACACATAGTGGCGGGCATCGCCGCTGGTGATTTCGATCTCGCCCTTGCGGTAGCCGTCGAGCGAGCCAAAGACGGTATGAAATGACGACTCAGTCATTGCTGTCTCCTGTTGTTGGAAGCTGTCGTTGGATTGAACTTTAGGTCCGCTACAGGAGGACAACAACCGGCGATCGGCCGATTACAGCATTCGTGCTTTGCAAATAATCGCCGCGCTAGCTGACCCAGCCGCGCTCGATCAGCGGCCGGTCCCACGCGGGCTCGGGGCCCAGGTAATCGGCGAGAAACTCGACCAGCGCTTTCACTTTCAACGCCTGCCGCTGGGTGGCCGGATAAACGGCGGCGAAGCTCAGCGGCGAAAGCGTGTAGTCGGTGAGGATCGGCACGAGCGAGCCGTCCAGCAGCGCCGCACTCGCCACCAGCGTGGGCAGGCACACTACGCCGCCGCCCGTCAGCGCGTAATCGCGCAGCAGATGCACCGAGTTCGAACGGATCATGCCGGGCAGCTCCATCTCGACGACTTCGTCGCCACGCGTCATCACCCAGCGATTGCGCGACGGATAGCCTGAATAGAGCGCCGTGGTGTGCTGCAGCAAATCGCGCGGATGTTGCGGCGCGCCATGTTCGTCGACATACGCCGGTGTCGCGCAGAAAAGCCGCCGCACCGCGAAAAGCCGCCGCTCGATCAGTGACTCCGCGATTGGCGGAAAGATCTGGAACGCGACATCGAAGCCCTCTTCGATCGGATCGACCACGCGGTCGTTGACGATCACGTCGAGCTGGATGCCCGGATAGCGCCGGTTGAATTCCGCAAGCGGCGCGCCGAAGTGGCCGAGCGCGAAGCCCGGCAGCATCTGGATGCGTAGGCGGCCAGTGGGCGTGGCGCGCAACTCGCGCATCTGGTCGGTCAGTTCGTTGACGCGCCCCACGACCTCGGAGCATTCGCGATAGAACGCCTCGCCCACTTCAGATAGACGCACGTGCCGTGTGCTGCGATGAAAGAGCGGCGCATTGACGAACTTCTCCAACTGCTGGATGCGGGTCGTGATGACCGAACTCGTCACGCCCAACTGCCTCGCGGCCTCGGCGAAGCTGCTCGTCTCTGCCACTCGCACGAAGGCTTCGATACTCAGAAAACGGTCCATGCTGCTCCCTGCTCCGCCAGTTCGGGATGCCAGTTTATACGGGCTGGTGCGGGGCGTGCCGATGGATTATGGCGATGGATTGCGCCGATGATTGCGGTGATGATCGGCAAGCGGGAGCGCTTGTGTTGCCGGATGGTCGGGTGGCCGCAGCCGATGCTCGCCGGCGCGGTCATCATCTCCATGCGCAAAGCCGGCGAGCATGGCCGCCGGCTGCGCTTCCTTGCTGCTTCCGACCAGGCGCACGCTTGAGCGCGCCTGGGTCGGCTTTTTCATTCGGGCTGCTCGCTCGCCGGCAGTTCGATCGCCGGTTGGATTCGCCGGCGCAGTCTGGCCGGCGCGGTTTCTTCGAGAAACAGGCACACGCCGATGCCGAGCACGACCGCGCAGATCGGCAGCCAGAGAATGTTCTGAATCCCGAAGTGCGTCGCGACGAAACCGGCCAGCGCCGGCGCCACGCCGCCGCCGAAGATCTCGCCCGCTCCCACGACGACGCCGATCGAAGTCGAGATCATGCCGGCCGGCGCGGCTTCCGTCGCAACGGGCCCCGACAGCAGCGACACGAGCCCGAGCGTGAAGAACGAAGCGACGAACAGCACCGCGAACAGTTCGACCGGCTGCGCCCCGATGCCGCGAAACAGGTACAGCATGACCGCGGTGCCCGCGAAGCCGACAATGCCCGCCACGCGCCGGCCGACCAGATCGGACAGACCCGGCAAGCCGAACTGGCCGATGAAACCGCCAAAACCGATCGCCGACACCACGACGCCCATGCGCTGCGTGTCGAGCGCCAGATATTCGGTCAGATATAACGGCAGCATGGCGCCCAGCACGAACACGCCAGTCATTGCGCAGAACAGCGCCACCATCGCGACGGGGATGTTGCGGCTCTTCAGCACGTCACGCCAGTTGCCGCGTTCGGAGCGCGACTCGACGCGCTTGGGCGCGGCTTGCGGCTCGCGAATCACGCGGAACATCAGCAGTCCCAGGATCAGCCCGGGAATCGACACCAGCGCGAACACCCAGCGCCACGTCATCACGTTGAGCAGTTGCGTCGCGATGATCGGCGAGAGCGCGAGGCCGAATAGCGCGAAGCCGCTTTGCTGGAGTCCGAGATTGAAGCCGCGACGCTTGGGATGCGACGCGTCCGCGGTGGCCGCGAAGCTGGTCGGGCAGAAAGAGCCTTCGGCCACGCCCATCAGCGCGCGCACGGCGAGCAGGCTCGCGAGGCCGCCGGCCAGCCCGGAAAAACCGGACAGCAGAGAAAAAACGAGGATCGCCGGGATCAGTACTTTGCGGCGGCCGATCTTGTCGGAGATGCCGCCCATCAGCGCCGCGAAAATACCCCACGAAAGCCCGAGGATGCCGATGCAGTTGCCGACGTCCTGCGCGGTCAGATGCAGGTCTTTCATGATGGACGGAAAGAGCGGCGCAATCAGCCACCGGTCGAGCCCCACCAGCCCGAAGCCGAGGGCCAGCAGTACCACGGCCTTCCATTCGTAGGCCACATCCCAGTCTTTCGTTTTCATCTGTGTCTCCATAGGCCGCCCGGCGCACGCGGAGGACTTCGTCGATCGGGCCTCTGGTGCAGATGGACGACATGTGTTGGCGCTGGCTGCGCCGTTGGTTGTTGAGTCAAAAACTTGCGGTGATCCGCGGCTTTGGATGCGCGGTCTTGTCGATGTCCGTGGTGAGGCCCTGCGCGCGATCGTGGTTGGATTACAAACGTGTTGTGATGCGTCGGGGCGGCATTGCGATATCGGGTGTCGACGGGGCAAAGATATTCGCAAGTGCGGGCGGGCGGTACGGGGCAAGTGGCGAATGGGGTATTCGTGAATCGCAAATAATCGCCCTATTCCGCTCGACGCGAGCACGACCGTCACGACCGTGTTGCCCTCGCCGAATAGGGTGAAAAAATGCGCCGAACATCGACTTCATCAAAATGCCCGGCCTTCGCTGATGGGAGATCAACACCCTCGCCGACGCCAATAACATGCCCAATCGCAGCACTGTTTTATTTCTCAATGACCTGAAACGGACCGGTTGTTTATTTCAACAGTCTGTATGTAATAACCCGCCAAGTTGATACGTAAGTTTCGAATTACGGAAAAATTCCATAACAACTATGGTGCAGCGCGCCATCGTCTCTCGTGGTTCTCTATATTGGCAGTCGGGATTTATCGCTAAAAAGCCAGTCAATACGCCCCTCTGATTAACTCAACAGCGCCGATGCAATACGCCAACTCCAGCAATCTTGCAATGGTCACGAGACTCATTTTGCAGTCCTTCGAGTGCGCGTCACTTTTTCAACACAGGCATTGCTTTTTTATTTCGCCATTTCGTGACAGTGAACTAATCTCCTTTTCGCAACAACGAGAAACCAGTCTCTGCGTGGAGGCCAAATGAAACGACTCGCGCTTTCTACCTTCTCCCTGACATTGCTTTGCGCCACCGGCCTGGCCCATGCCCAAATAGCGTGACGCTATATGGCCTGCTCGATCAATCGATTCAGTTTGTGCACACTGCCAGCCCGCAGGGCGGCAATCTATGGCGTATGACGGAGGGTGCGTAGCGCGTTGTCCAGGACGATGGGACTCGCCGCGTCACACGTCATCGTCCGCTCGGAAAATGGCGCAGTCACGCTGCAAGGAGCGGTGCCGAAACAGGCCGACGGCGAGAAGGCGGCAGAAATCGCCAGGGGCGTCCCGGGGGTTGTGTCGGTCACGAACGCGCTATCGATCCACCCCGAA
Source organism: Paraburkholderia panacisoli (assembly GCF_008369935.1). Lineage (GTDB taxonomy): Bacteria > Pseudomonadota > Gammaproteobacteria > Burkholderiales > Burkholderiaceae > Paraburkholderia > Paraburkholderia panacisoli. The sequence continues at coordinate 33,765 of NZ_VTUZ01000010.1, forward strand.
GGAACGTAAGGAGGATCGACCTGCGTGGTGTCCCACCTTGTCCGTGGCGCGACGTCATGATTCTGTTGCGCCCGCCATCGGCGTCCGGGATGCAGCGTGCAAGCCTGGCGGCCGATGGTGGCGGCCCTGGGTTCAACACGCAGTCAGCTCGAAGACGTGATAGCCCCAAGGCGAGAGATCCAGATAAAGACCGCGCGAGACGAGGTCATCGCCGTCGCGATCAAAAGCCGCCGGCCCCATCATGTCCCTGAGCCGCACCGTGCTGCCGGTCACATCGGCAAATGGGATTCGGACATAACACTGGCTCTGGTTGCCCGCGTAGTTGACCACCACGAGCCACCGTTCGCAGTCGCCGCGTTGCCAGGTCCACGCGATGAAACAATCCGAGGTCCAGTTGCCCTCCCATGCCGGCACGATTTCGACCTGGCTCCACGTGCCTTCCCGAAAGACCGGTTGCCGCAGCACCGTCATCAGGTTCTCGTAGAACCCTTGCAAGCATGCGTCGACAGGCTCCACAGGCGCCCGCACCAGATGCGGCGAAATCCGTTTCCTGCAGCCGTCGAACTGGCCTTGGTGAAAGAAGCGCAAGCCCGGCGTCAGAAACGTGATGACTGCGCCTGCTTCGTGTTTGCCGGGTTCGAAGCTCGCCGCGGCCCGCGGCTCGTCGTGGTTCTCCAGGAAGCGGGCCAGCTTCTGCTGGTAGTCGAGCCCGGCGTGCAAGTGCTCGCGCACCGTCCGCGCGTTCGCATCGCGCAAGCGGTCGTACATCTGCTTGTCGTAGGCGTAATCGAAGCCCTGCTGCTGCATCGTCCATTCGAGATCCCAATACACCTCCGCCATGAACAGGAAGTGCGGATGCTCGCGTCGCACGGCCTCGGTCGCCTTCGGCCAGAAGGGCTCGGCGCGGATGCCCCAAGTTCGTTCGAACACGTCGGGCAAGACCAGCATGGCCATGTCGCAGCGCAGGCCGTCGCATTGCCCGGCGATTCTCTTCAGTTCGCCGATCATTGCCTGCTGCAATTCCGGATTGCCGTAGTCGAGCTGCAGCGTGTCGGGCCAGCCGTCGAAGTACGGGTCCCGGCCGTGCGCGAGTATCAGCGGCCCGTTACTCGTCTGCACCCGGCAATAGTTGCTCGGCGAGCGAACCAGGTCCGCCTCGCTGCCATGCACGAAGTAGTCCGGATGCGTGTCGATCCAGTCGTGATCCGGCGCCATGTGATTCGGCACGAAGTCGAGCATCAGCTTCAGTCCGCGTTGCTGCAGGCGCTGCCGCAAGCGGGCGAGCGCCTCGGCGCCGCCCAGATCGCGATGAACCGTGTAGCTGCGGATTGCGAATCCGGAGCCGGCGATGTCGTCGTCAGTGAGGTCCGGCAGCGTCTCGGCGAATTCGCGGCGCCATCCGGCATGCGCGCGCGAGATGAGCTGGGCCGCCGGACCGGTCTGCCAGACGCTCAGCAACCAGACCCAATCAAAGCCCAGCGCGGCGAGGCGATCCAGTTCGGCATCCGGAATATCGTCGAGTGTCGCGCACCTGCCGAGCGCGCGCGACAAGCCGGTCAGCCAGACGCGGGTGTTGATCTGGTACAGCACGGGGTAGCGTACGCTGGACATTTCGCTTTCCTCATTGCTCGCCGGTGCCTTCTCCACCCACCTGTTCCCTGACGAGCCGCGCCATCACGCGCCCGCGATCGGTTTCCAGCACGGCCTTGGCGTCGACGCGCCCGAACAGGTCGAGCAGCGGAGCGACCAGACCCGTCCAGCCGGTCTGGTGACTGGCTCCAAGGCCCGCGCCGTTGTCACCGTGGAAGTACTCGTAAAACAGGATCAGGTCGCGCCAGTGCGGATCGTTCTGGAATTTTTCCGTTCCTCCATAGACCGGTCGTTTGCCGTCCGCATTGCGCAGGAACGTGCTTGTCAGGCGGCGGACGATCTCCTGCGCCACTTCGAAGAGCGTCATGTGCTGCCCGGAGCCGGTCGGGCATTCGACCTTGAAATCATCGCCGAAAAAAGTGTACAGGTTCACCAGCGCGCGCACGATCAGCAAATTGACCGGCATCCACACCGGTCCGCGCCAGTTGGAGTTGCCGCCGAACATACCCGTATTCGATTCGGCCGGCAGGTACTGCACCTTGTACTCCTGTGCGCCGACGTGAATCACATACGGATGCTCCAGGTGATACAAGGAGAGCGAACGGATGCCGTGCGGGCCCAGGAACTCGTTCTCGTCGAGCATGTAGCCGAGCACCCGTTCGAGTTTGCGTTTGTTCAGAATCGACAGAAGCCTGCGTCCGTTGTAGCCGATAAAGCCGGCGTCGGTCGGGGCAACCTGCGCGATCAATTCGGGGTAGCGCTTGCGAAACTGCGCGATCAGCTCCACCAGCTTCGGAAAGCGCGTGACGGAGTGCGCTTCGAACACCGTCGACGCGCACAGCGGCAGCAGTCCCACCAGCGACCTTATCTTCAGGCGCGTCGTCTTGCCGTCGGGGAGCCGCAGCAGATCATAGAAAAAGCCGTCATGCTCGTCCCACATCTCGTCATCGTGTTCGCCGCGCCGGTCCATCGCATAGGCGATCCACATGAAATGCTGAACGAACTTGAAGGCGACCTCCTCGTAGATCGGGTCGTAGTCAGTCAGGTTGATCGCCATCTCCAGCATGGCCTGGCAGTAGAACGCCATCCAGGCCGTGCCGTCCGCCTGCTCGAGCGATCCGCCGGTCGGGAGTTCCGCGCTGCGGTCGAACACGCCGATGTTGTCGAGACCGAGAAAGCCGCCGGCGAACACGTTGCGCCCCGACGGGTCCTTGCGATTCACCCACCAGTTGAAATTGAGCATCAGCCCCTGAAACGAGCGCTCCAGGAAACGCGGGTCGGCTCGCCCCAATTCTTTCTCATACTTATACAGCCAGAGCGTGGCGGCGGCATGCACCGGCGGATTCACGTCGCTGAAGTTCCATTCGTAGGCCGGAATCTGGCCGCTCGGGTGCACGTACAAGCTGCGCAGCATCAGCAGCAATTGCTCCTTCGCAAAATCGAAATCGACCTGCGCCAGCGCGATCGTGTGGAAGGCCAGGTCCCAGGCCGCGTACCACGGATACTCCCACTTGTCCGGCATGGATATCACGTCGGCATTCAGCATGTGGAACCACTCCATGTTGCGCACATCGCGCCGCTCGAAGTCGAGCAATGGATGACTGCGATGCTCGCGCAGCCAGAGTTCGAGATCGAAGTAGTAGTACTGCTTGCCCCACAACATGCCCGCCAACGCCTGACGATGCACCCGGTGCTGGTCTTCGGTCAGCGACCTGGGCGTAATGCGCTCGTAGAACTCGTTCGCATCGGCGATGCGGCTATCGAAGATCTGCTCGAAGCCGCCGAAGGCGTCATCGAGTCTGGATGGCGCGAGGCGCAAGCGGACGGTCGCGCTGCCGCCGCCGGGTACCTCGCACGTGTAATGGGCCGCGGCCTTGGTCCCGGTTCTGGCGGGATTCACGGCGTCGCGCTGTCCCGAGATCACGTAGGCATGGAACGCATCCTTGACGTAGGGCGACGCGTTGGGCTGATCCCACAGGCGCTGCGCATTGCTTTCGTTTTCGGTGAAGAGCGTCTCCGGCGCGCCGTCGCAGTGGAGCCAGTATTCGCCCAGATCATGATGTACGGTCCGAATGACGCCGGCGCCCGCGTCGTGCAGGGACGGCTTGCGATCGTCCTCGCCCCACGACCACGTGTTGCGGAACCAGAGTGTCGGCAGCACCCGCAGCCGTGCCGCCTCCGGTCCGCGATTGTGCACGGTAATCCGCACGAGAATGTCTTCCGGAGCCGCCTTCGCGTATTCCACGAACACGTCGAAATAGCGGTCATCGTCGAAGATGCCGGTGTCGAGCAGTTCGTATTCCATCTCCTCCCGCGATCTATTGCGGTTGATCTCGACCAGATCCCGGTACGGATATTCCCGCTGCGGATATTTATAGAGGTACTTCATGTACGAGTGCGTGGGCGTGCTGTCGATATAGAAGTAATACTCCTTCACGTCCTCGCCATGATTGCCCTCGCTGTTGGTGAGGCCGAAGAGGCGCTCCTTCAATATCGCGTCGTGCTCGTTCCAAAGTGCGAGCGCAAAGCACAGTCGCTGCTGGTCGTCACACAGACCGCCGAGCCCGTCTTCGCCCCACTTGTAGGCGCGTGAACGCGAGTGGTCATGGGTGAAGTAATTCCACGCATCGCCGTTGTCACTGTAGTCTTCACGCACCGTGCCCCACTGCCGCTCGCTGAGGTAAGGCCCCCACTTCTTCCACGGTACGTGCGCCTCGCGCGAGTCGTTCAAGCGTGTTTGTTCCGCTACATCGACGAATACCGGGCACATGCTATTCCTCCGTGACGGCTGAATAAACCCGACTCGACGCAACGCGCGGGAAGCCGCGCGTGTCGCGTCGGAGATCAGCACGGCCGATCCATCTCCCAGTGTAGGTTGTGCTGGTAGGGATGTGAGTGCGGTAACGATTTCATCATGCGCCGTCACGCTCACCCGTTGCCTGAACGACGGGATTGGCGCCGAACGAATGGCAGTTGTCCGAAAGCGACTCGCACAGCAAGCAACCCGCGGCGACAGAGGGCGGCGAGTAAGGTGCCGCGGATTCCTTTACTTCTCAGGTAATCGACGTGCGTCGCGCCCGCGATGACCATAGGCAGCATTCAGGCTGTTAAGCCCTATATCTATGTCACGGAGCGCGACCATGACTGCATACGCGATGGCCCATTTGCATAACGTCGAGCTGTGCGCTGACGTCGTCGAATACCTGGAGTGCATCGACGAAACACTCGAGCCGTTTGGCGGCCGTTTCGTCGTGCACGGCGGGCGGCCCGAGGTGCGCGAAGGCGAGTGGCACGGCGATTTGATCATGATTGCGTTTCCCGACCTCGCCGCCGCGCGCGCCTGGTATGGTTCGCGCGCGTACCAACGAATCTTGCCGTTACGCCTGCGGCATGCGAGCGGATCGGTGATTCTGATCGACGGCGTGGACGAGCGCCACAAAGCGACTGACATTCTCGGCTGAGCGCGGTGTGCTGGCAGCCGCGTTCGGCCAGCGGCGCCGGGTCAATGCAAAAGCAGACGCACGTTGCGGGCGGCAATGGGCCCGCCAGTGCCTTGCGCGACCGCTCACCTGCAATCACTCGGCCACACACTGCCCCGCCTCAACTCTCGCCAACATCGCCTCAAAATCCTCAACCGGCACCGGTCGGCAGAAATAGTAGCCCTGATACGCATGACATCCCGCCGCAGCGAGAAAGTCCCGCTGCTCGCCAGTCTCGACGCCTTCGGCAATCACCCCCAAACCAAGGCTCCGCGCAAGCGCCACAATGGCTTTCGCGATCACCGCGTCATTGGGATCCACGAGCACATCCCGCACGAATGACCGGTCGATCTTCAACTGATCCAAAGGCAAAAGCTTCAAATAGGACAGCGACGAATAACCAATTCCAAAGTCATCGAGCGAAAAGACAACGCCCTTCGCTTTGAGCGCGCCCATTTTCTGGATGATGTCCTGCACATTGTCCACCAGTACGCTTTCCGTCAACTCCAGCTTCAACCTGTCCGGTCTCGCGCCGGTTCGACGAATGATCGTGAGTACCTTGCCCACGAAATCAGGTTCGCGAAACTGCTGAACACTGACATTAACCGCAATCGCGAGATTCGCCATATCCGGCTGCGTCGCCCAGCGCGCCAATTGCGCACAGGCGGCCTCCAGAACCCAGCTTCCCAACGCAAGGATGAGTCCTGTCTCTTCAGCCAGCGGAATAAAATCGGCGGGAGGCACGATACCGCGCGTGGGATGGCGCCAGCGCACCAGTGCCTCGGCGCCCGTTATGCGGCTGCCGTCAATCTGCGCCTGGTAGTGAAGCAGGAATTGATCATCCTCGATGGCGTTGCGCAATCCCGCTTCCAGCGCAGCGCGCTCCACCACCACGGTCTGCATGTCGGGATCGAAGAAACGCACGGCATTGCGTCCTCTTTCCTTGGACTTGTACATCGCAAGGTCGGCCTGCTTCAGCAACTCGTCCATCGACGCCTGATGCCCCATGAACACGGTCGCGCCGATACTCGCCGTACTGCGGTATTCGATCTCGCCAAGCTGATAAGGATTGCCCAGAACGGTGATGATTTTTTCGGCCATCGCTTCGGTCTGGCTGGCCGCTTCCTGGCGGTTTTTATGCAGATTGCCCAGCACCACCACGAATTCATCACCGCCTACCCTCGCCACCGTGTCGTTTTCGAGCACGCTTGCCGCCAGACGCTGCGCCACTTGCTGCAGCAGCAGATCGCCTTTGTCGTGACCCAGCGTATCGTTCAACGTCTTGAAGTGGTCCAGGTCGATGAACAGCAAAGCGCCGCAGGCTTCATTCCGGGCGCTGGCCGTGATCGCCTGCTTCAGCCGGTCCAGCAGCAGGGTGCGGTTCGGCAATCGGGTCAGCGCATCGAAGAAGGCCAATTCCTTGATTCGTTCTTCGGCGATCTTGCGTTCGGTAATGTCGTGATGCGTGATCACATAGTGGCTGACGACTTTATCCTCGCCCATTACCGCGGAGATCGTCAGCCATTTCGGGTACACCTCGCCGCTCTTGCGACGATCCCATACCTCCCCCTGCCATCCGCCGGCACGATGAATCGCTTTCCACATCGCCTTGAAGAACGCTGCGTCGTGGCGATCCGAGCGAAGCACTCGCGGTGTCCGGCCGACGATCTCGTCGGCCGTATAGCCCGTGCATTCGGTGAACGCCGAGTTCACGCGCAGGATTGTGCCGCTGGCGTCGGTGATCATCATCGGCTCCATCGAGTCGAATGCGACGGCGGCAATTCGAAGCTCAGCCTCGATCTGCTTGCGCTCGGTAATGTCGCGGCCGCTCGTGCGAAAGCCGATGAAAATGCCCCTGGCATCGGTGATCGGAACCCAGGACGCCGAAAGCCACATCAGCGAACCGTCTTTGCGACGGCAGCGAAATTCGAGGTCGTCGCCGCGAAAGCCCTGGAGCGCCCTCTCGAACTCGGGTGCAACGCGCGGAATATCCTCCGGATAGATCACCGTGCCGGCAAAATCCGCCAGCGCCATGCACTCGTCGACCGTATAGCCGACGTACTTCTCCACCGCTGAGTTGATCCAGCGCGGCTTGCCGTCGGGTCCCCACCAGATTTCCCAGTTGACGGTACAGTCGGCAATCGCGCGGAATTTCTCCTCGTTCTCGCGCAACTCTTTGGTCATCGCCGAAGCAAGCCGCATTGCGCGCCCGCGGCCGGTCATCATCAGCCAGGTGAGCAGCGCCAGCAGCAGGCTGAGACCCGTGCCGATACTAGCGATCAGGAACGCCGCGTTACGGCCGAAACGCGCGTTGAAGTCGTCCTGGGCACTCATCGTTAGCGTCCAGTCATGTCCGCCGACGACCAGATATTCATTGCCCGACATGTCCGCAGCCAGATGATGGCCGGGCACCTCGGGTGTCTTGTGCAACAGCGCGGCGGACGATGGCTCGACGCCATCGTAGATGGCGATCGTCAGACCGGGCGGCTGCTCGCCGTACAGACTGGCGATCACGTCGTGCATCCGGAAAGACGCGAAGACCCAGCCCACCAGATGCGCGCGACGCTGGGCGACGCTATCTTGCGACTGCCCTCGCGCATAGATCGGCAGGTACATGACGAAACCGGGCCGCGCGTTGGTTTCGGCATCCACTGCCAGGCGGACCTTGCCGGATAGGGTCGCCATGCCGGAGTCGCGCGCCTGCTCCATCGCGCGCCGCCGCACCGGATCGGCCCACGCATCGAATCCCGGCGGCGCGCGATTGATGCCGATATACGGCTCGCGTTGGATGATAGGCGCGTAGCTTTCGCGCGAGCCTTCGGGCTTGATCGTATAGTCGGGCGCACCTTGCCGGCGCATCGCGGCGATATGCTCGACCTTTTGCGCGCCCGGCACCCACGCGATGATGCCGATGGCCTGGATGCCGGAGAAGTTGGAATCGAGATTGAGCGTCTCGACATAGTCGCGAAACTGCTCTCGGTCGAATTCTCCGCGTGCCGCGAACAGGCTTTGCACGCCGCGCAGCATCAGTTCATACGTGCCCATACGCTGCTCGATCCGGCTGACGGCATCGCCCAGCGAGAAGTCGAACTGGCTCAGGAGTTCATGACGGGCAGCTTGCCGCTCATGGTCCCAAAGCGTCCACGTCACACTGAGTGACGCGAACAGGACCAGTAGCGGCAGCAGAACGAGGCGCGTCCAGTTCACGGCGGCGACTGGAAATTGACCATCGATTGGGCAAGGTCGGGTTTGAAATACTTCTCGAAGATTCGCAGAACCGTGCCGTCCGCGCGCATTTCATTCACGAGAGCGCGCCACTTTTCCCGTTCGGCGGGCGGCAGCGCCTTCTTCGACATGATCAGGCCGTGCGGTATGGCGGGGTCGTCGAATTCCACGATGCTGGTCACGTCGCGGATTCTCTTTTCGTCGATTGCAGGGTAGTCGAAAGGCTCGATGATCATGCCCTGCACGCGCCGCAGAATCAGCGCCTGATACAGCGGCTCCAGACCGCCGGCCTGGCTCACACGATTTTCAGCCGACAGCGTATCGACCAGCCGGTTGGCCGCCGCGCTGTAGCGGAAGCTGCGGATCACGCCGAGCTGAAACTGATCGTTGTGCTCGAAATCGGCCAGATGACGGATTCCGGCGTCCTTGCGCACCAGCAGATAGTATTTGTTGCTGAAGTACCAGGCGAAATCCGCGTACTGATTCCGCTCGTCGTTGGCGATGCCCGACAGGCTGAAATCAAGTGCGCCGGACTCGATCAGCTTCCAGATCCGGGCCCGTGACATCAGGCTGACTCTGATCTGGCAACCGCTGCGGCGAGTCAGTTCGTCGGCAAAGTCCTTGTCGATTCCGCTGTCCGTGTCGACGGAATAGAGCAGACCGTGATCGTGTAAAGCTAGCGTAAAGGAACGCGAACAGTCGGGGCCAGCCGCCATCGCATTGCCGATGCAGCTTAGCGCCAGCAGCAACCCGCCAAGACCATGTCGAATCATGGTGTCTCCGTGGTACGAAGATGACTTGAATACCCCATTCAATTTTCCAGCCAGGACGCTGACGACACGCCCTGCTATCTGGTCACCTTGAATGCGGCTGAAGATGCCTTTTCGCGGACCGGCTAGCATACACCGGTCCGGCTGAACCTTCGGAACATTCAAACCGAAGGCAGTCTTCACGCAATAACGGCACTGGGCAGCAGTTCTTGAGGGGGCCTTGGGGTTTATCTGTAGATCGTCTGGCGGCAGCACCCGCGATTTGAGTTAGCACGGCTCAGCAGGTTGGTTTCGGGTGCAACCACCCCCCCGTCATGACCCGACAGACGAAAGCATGTAAGGCGTACACTCGAATTCGCCCACGAACCACGGCGCCCTTTTGAACAGGCTCGTGGAAATCCGCCGCCGGCCGCCATTCCCCGTAGCTATTGAGTGCCCCATGCCCAAACGAATTTTGCTGGTTGACGACAATCGCGACAGCGTGGAAGCGCTTGCGGCACTTCTCGAGTTCGAAGGTCACGAAGTCCGATGTGTCTTCGATGCACGCGAAGCATTGCTCACGGTTCAGTCGTTCGAGCCCGACGTGGCATTCGTGGACTGGAAACTTCCCGATATGAGCGGCGGACAGCTTCTCACGCAGTTCAAGCGTGACCCCCGAATGGCGAATACGCGTTTCATTCTATTGTCCGGATTCGTCGACCCCGACATGGCGAGCGATGCCAATGGAGCGCGCTTCGATCAAAGTCTCACGAAGCCTGTGCAGTTGGCCGATCTCTTGTCCTGCATCCGGTAAAGCGTTTTAGCGGGCCGCTGGCACCCGGGAACAATATTTGCTACTTAGCTAAGATGTCGAAAGACGCCGGAGCGGCGGTCGTTCGTCCTGCTCGGGTGCAATGCACGAAACTTCAAGTCGCGGCGCCCCTTCGACACTTGTTGCCCGGAATCCGCAGCCGGTACGCAAACCATGCTATGCCTCGTTTGGAGCTGACTTCGCCATGCACTCAGCGGTCTCATTACGGTTCGACGGTCCATGCCCCGGATGGCAGGGCGAGATGGCCCAGAAAATTGCGGCCTTCGATTGGGGCAGCACTCCGCTCGGCCCACGAGAGGGCTGGTCTGCGAGTCTGGTTGCCGCGGTCAAGTTGCTTCTTGCGTCTCCCTCGCCCCTCGTGATGCTGTGGGGACAGGAAGGCACCATGCTTTACAACGATGCCTATGCCGTCTTTGCCGGCGGGCGTCACCCGTTTCTGCTGGGCAAGCCGGTCGAAGTGGGCTGGCCCGAGGTTGCATCCTTCAACCGCCACGTCGTCGATACCTGTCTTGCCGGCGGCACGCTGACGTACAAAGACAAGATACTGGTTCTCTACCGCGAAGGAAGTCCGGAAGACGTATGGCTGGACCTGAGCTACAGTCCGGTCGTCGACGACCACGGGCAACCGGCGGGCGTCATCGCCATCGTGTTCGAAACGACGGCGAGGAAACGGGCGGAAATGCAGCGCCAGAAGGCGGAAGAAGCGTTGCTGCAGCTTACGCAAACCCTCGAACATCGGGTTGCCGCCGAAGTCGCCGCGCGGGTGGCGATGGAAGAGCGTCTACGGCAGGCACAAAAGCTCGAGGCAATCGGAAGCCTTACGGGCGGTGTGGCTCACGACTTCAATAACGTCCTTCAGGTTATCTCGGCCAATCTTCAGCTCATCGAGCTTGCGACAAGCGGCAACGATGTGCTCCGGCGGCGCGTCACTGCGGTCAGCAATGCGGTGGCTCGTGGCGCAAAGCTGGCCGCACAGCTACTGGCCTTCGCACGCAGACAACCGCTCGCGCCGGCGGTTCTCAATCCCAGCCGTCTGGTCGAAGGCATGAACGAGATGTTGCGCCGCACGTTGCCGGAGAACATCGAGCTCAGCATATCGGGCGCCCGGAACGGTTGGAACGTCTGCGCCGATCGCAATCAGCTGGAAAGCGCTCTGCTGAACCTGGTGATCAATTCACGCGACGCGATAGACGGGCCGGGCCGCATCGGCATCAGCATCGATAATGTCGACGCAACAGCGGACGAGCGCGCCCACAGCACCGGGGTGCCCGCTGGTGATTTCGTCCGGTTGTCCGTAACCGATAGCGGCAGCGGTATGTCGGAGCATGTGAAGGCCCGCGTATTCGAGCCGTTCTTTACGACCAAAGCCGAGGGAAAGGGAACCGGCCTGGGATTGAGCATGGTGTTCGGTTTCGTGTCACAGAGTTCGGGTCACGTCGGCGTCAAGAGCGCGGAAGGTCAAGGCACCACCGTGGATCTGTACTTTCCGCGCAGCCTCGAATCGGAACATACGTCGCCGAAGTCGTCTCTGAGCCGACAGGAGCGTGGCGGGGAAACCATTCTGATCGTCGAAGACGACCCTGATGTCCGGATAGCGGCAATCGAAATGCTTGCCCAGTTGGGATACAAAGTGCTTTCCGCGCAAGACGGCGATTCGGCGCTTTCACTCATCCAGAGTGGTCAACACATCGACCTGCTTTTCACCGACGTCGTGATGCCGGGTACGGTGAGGAGCAGCGAACTCGCGCGAATCGCCGGCGCTCCGCCGTACAATGCGCGGGTTCTGTTCGCGTCGGGTTATACCCGCGACATCGTTTTCCACGACGGCAAACTGGACGAGGGTGTCGCGCTGATCAGCAAGCCCTATCGACTCGATGAACTCGCGCGAGCTGTCCGGAGTGCACTCGACAGCGCGCCTGACATGGAAGCCGATTCGAACCGACAAGCCGGACAGTGCTAACCCTTGGAAGCATTCACCCCCGCCACCTCCTCGCGCGCATCCCAGCCCCCACCGAGCGACCGGTACAACGCAACCGCTGCGAGCGCATGCTCGCGCTTGGCCTGATTCAGCGATTCCGAGTCGCGTAGAAACGCTTCCTGCGCGGTAAGCACATCAAGGAAATCCGTCGCGCCGCCCTTATAGAGTTCAGTCGACAGACGCAGCGCATGGTTCGATGCATCGAGCGCGCCGCCGAGCCGTTGCACCTGCACCGCGCCACTCACCAGATCGCTGCGGTTATCCTCGATTTCCTTGAGCGCCTGCAGGATAGTCTGTTGCAAGCCGAGCTGCGATTCGCGCATGCGGCTCTCGCTCGCGTCGATATTCGCGGTGATGCGGCCCGCGTTGAAGATCGGGCTCGTCGCATTCAACGCGGCGCTAAAGAGGTTGTCGGTCAGCGTCGGCAGTCCGAGGTATGACGAAGCAAGCAGACCATCGGCGAGATTGATTCTGAACTGCGGATAGCGCTGTGCCTTCGATACCCCCACCTCGGCCGCGCGCTGTTCGACCGTCGCATAGGCGGTGCGCACGTCGGGCCGTTGCAGCAGCGCGTCGGACGGCAGCACCTGGGGCGCGCTTTGCGCGGGCACCGGAATCTCACGGGCATCGGCGAGCAGCAAATTGTCGACGCTCTCCGGCGTGCGCCCCGAATACACCGCGATCAGACTCAATTGATGCTGCACGGTGGATTGCATGCGTGGAATCTGCGCCTGCAAATCTTCCAGCTGATTGCGCGCACGCGCGACGTCGAGCTGCGTCGACAGTCCGTAATGCAGACGCTCCTGCGTGAGCTTCAGCGCACGCGCCCGAATCTGTTCGTTGTCGCTGAGTATCTGCAATTGCGCTTGCGCCCAACGCAAATCGATATATGCCGCAGCCGTGTTCGCGGCGAGCGCGAGCCGCAACTGATTCAATGCCGCCGCGCGTCCCGACACCTGCGCCTGCGCAGCCAGCACCGCGAGACGTTCGCCGCCGAATACATCGGGCGTCCAGCTCGCCGCCAACCCGAAACCGGCCTGACGCACATAGCCGAGCGGCGGCGGGGTATTCTGCCGCTCCGTCGAAGCCGTCGCAGTCGCATTCAGCTCGGGCAGCAGCGCCGCGCGATTTTGCGTCACCACATCCTGCGCCTGCTTCACGCGTTCCACCGCGGCCTGCACGTCGAGATTGCCGGTCAGCACCGACTCGACCAGTTGATGCATCACAGGGTCGCCGAATTGCGCCCACCACGCGTCGGCGCTGACGCTGTCTTGCGGCGCGTCGACACTCCACGCAACCGGCGCGACAGTCTTGACGGTTTGCGGCAAATCCGCGTGGGTCGCGGGTTGCACCGCGCACGCCGCGAGCGTCAGCAATGCCGCGCTCGCGAGTACCTTGATAACGATCGGCTTCATGTTGGATCCTCAATGGGCGTCGGGCGGCGGTGCGGAGTTGCCGAATGGGCGCGAGAACAGCACGCTCAGCAAACCGACCACAAAACAGAGCGACAATGCGAAAAACGCGTCGGAGAAAGTGAGCACGAGCGCTTCGCGCATCAGCAACGCGTGCAACTGGTTGAGTCCCGCGTTGGCCGCATTCAGCACGTCTCCGCCAATCGCCGCGAAATAGTCGGCCTGCTTCTGCAACAGCGACTCGACCACCGGGCGACCTGTGTTCAGGTGCTCGTCGAGCCGCTCGTAGTGAAAGTTCAAACGATCGTTGAGCATCGTGCTGCTCACGGCGATGCCGATCGCGCCGCCGAGGTTGCGCATCAAATTGAACAGCCCGCTCGCGGAGCGAAGCCGCGACGGCGGCAACGCCCCCAACGCCATCGTGACAATCGGCGGAATACAGAACTGCTGGCCGATGCCGCGCAACGCCTGCGGAATCAGCAACTGTTGCCAGCCCCATTGACTCGTCATCGGCACGTAGAGATAGCAGCCGATACCGAACAGCGCGAGCCCGAATACCATCAGCAAACGCATATCGACAATGCGCGCCAGCGTCGAATACGCGGCCAACGCAAGCAACTGAAAACAGCCGACCGACAGCAACGCCAGACCGATCTGCAACGAATCGAAGCCACGAACCCGCGCCAGAAATACCGGCGTCAGAAACACCGTGCAGAAGATCCCGATCCCAGTGATGAACGACAGCAAGCTGCCGATACCGAAGTTGCGCACCGCCAGCGCGCGCAAATCGACAATCGGTTCTTTCGCCGTGAACGCGTGCACGATGAAAAGAAACCCGCAGATCGCCGCGACCCACGCACACAGAACGATCACGTCGTCACCGAACCAGTTCTTGCGCGGGCCTTCTTCGAGCACGTATTCGAGGCAGCCGAGAAAGCCGGACATCAGCAGAATGCCGAGGTAGTCGCCCTTTTTAAGGAGCGAGAGATCGACTTTGTCGATGTGAACATACTTCGGCACCATCAGCGTGACGGCAACGCCAGGCACGAGATTCAGATAGAACAGCCAGTGCCACGACCATTGCGACGTGATCCAGCCGCCGATCACCGGACCGATGGTCGGCGCGAGCGACGCCAGCGCGCCGATCGTAGTGGACGCGATCAGCCGCTGTTTGCCGGGAAACAGCACGAACGCGGTGGTGAAGACCGTCGGAATCATCGCGGCGCCGAGCGCGCCTTGCAAGCCGCGAAACAGGATCATCGAGTTGATGTCCCACGCGAGACCGCACAGCATGCTGGTGACCGTGAAGCCGAACGCGGAGAACGTGAATAGCCAGCGCGTCGAGAAGACCCGCGTGAGCCAGCCGGACATCGGGATCACGATGATTTCAGCAATCAGATACGAAGTCTGCACCCACGAGAGTTCGTCCTGGCTCGCCGACAAGCCGCCGCCAATGTCCCGGAGGGAAGACGCCACGATCTGGATATCGAGCGTCGCCATGAAGAAGCCGACGCACATCAGCACGAACGCAAAGACCTTGGTGCGGGTCGGCTGGTCGGCGGGATTGTCGAGAACCTGTGTCATGATCGGCTCATCCGCGCTGCGGCGCGTCGTTGGCGTCGACATGCACCTTCACCGTCGCGGAGAGGCCCGGCCGCAGCACGCCTTGCAGGTCCTTCGGTACGTTAAGACGCACGCGCACCGGCACGCGCTGCACGATCTTCGTGAAGTTGCCGGTGGCGTTTTCCGCGGGCAACACGCTGAAGGTTGCACCCGTGGCGGGCGCGAGGCTCTCCACCACGCCGCGAAGCTGCCTGCTCGATGCGTCGAGATCGATGTCGACTTCATCGCCGACGCGCATCTTCTTCAACTGGTCTTCCTTGAAGTTCGCGTCGATCCATAGTCCGCTGGAAGGGACCACCGTCAGCAGCGACACGCCGGTGTTCGCCAGCAGCCCGACGCGCGCGGTGCGATTGCCGACATAGCCGTCGATCGGCGAACGAATCGTCGTGTACTCCACGTTCAATGCGGCGACGCGCTGCGCCGCCTGCGCGGTGGCGATGCGCGCCTGGGCGTCGCCGATCTGCGCGTCGAGCACGGCGATCTGGCGTTGCGCCGCGATCAGCGCCGCGCTGCTGCGATCGACTGCGGCGTGCGCCTTGGTCAGATCGGCATCGGCCCGCTCGACCACCTGATTCGATACGGCATCGTCCTTGACGAGTTCGCGGTAACGCGTCTGGTCCGCGGCGCTGCGCGTCAACTCGGCGCCGGAAGCCCGCACCTCGGCGGCCTGTTCATTGATGGTCGCGAGTTGCAGCACCTTCTTCGCCTGCAACTCGGTGACCGCTGCTTGCGCGCTCTGCACTTCCGCGCTGGCTTGCGCGAGGCGCGCGTCGTAGTCGCGCGCGTCGAGGCGGATCAGCACTTGGTTCGCGTGGACAAACTGGTTGTCGTGCACGAGCACGTCGGTGACAAAGCCGTTCACCTTCGGCGCCATCACGGTCACGTCGCCACCCACGTACGCGTCGTCGGTCGTTTCGACGAAGCGGCCGACGAAGAACCAGTACGACGCGGCGAGCGCCAGCGCGACGAGCACCGTGAGGATCGCGAGCAGCATCCACGGAATGCGCCGCGCCGGTTTGGCGGTATGCACCGCGCTCGGCGGGACGACAGTCGAAGGTGTAGTGGACATGGTGTCGATATGTGCGTATGCACTCTTTACGTTGAAAAAAACGGCGCGTGGCGCCGGCCTTCGTTGCTGCTACAAGCGACTCTTCAGATCAAATCCCGCGTGATTGCAAACAGTTCGCCGCGCAACGCAGCCGCGCGCTGTTCGCCGAAGCGTTGCTCGAATTCGGCTTGCGCGGCATACCAATGCTCGCGCCCCGCCTTCAGCCGCGCTTCACCCGCGGCCGTCAACGCAATCGACAGCGTCCGGGGATCCGCGCTGAGCGCCTCGCTCGACACCAGCCCGTTGCGGCGCAGGGGCTGGATCATGCGGACCAGGGTGGTGCGCTGCATGCGCATCGCTCCGGCCATTTGCTTCATCGTCATCGGGCCAGTGCGTTTGAGCCGGCCCAACAGCGAGAACTGCGTAATCGTCAGGCCGACATTCGCCAGATGCCGGTCGTATAGCTGCGACAAGTAACGCGCGGCCTGGCGGATCGCAAAGCAGTCGTCGTCGAGTAGGCCTTCCATTCCTGCACTTCCCTCCGCTGCGTGTCGTCATTTACGAGTGCATACGCACACATAGGGACGCATTGACGCTCGTCAATACGAGCGCGTGCGTCAAAGCTAACCGGTGATGCCGAACAACTCGGCGCGCAGCGCCTTCGCGCGCGCAGCCCCGAACTTCTTCTCGAACTCGTCCTGCGCGGCGCGCCAAGCAATGGCGGCCTGATCGAAAGTGGCCTCGCCCTTCTCCGTCAAACTGAACAGAAAGGTGCGGCCGTCGTGCTCCGCCGATTCCGCAGCCACCAGACCGTCGCGCTGCAACGGCTTCAGTGCGCGGACCAGCGTGGTGCGCTCCATCACCATGGCGTCCGCGAGGTCCGCCATCGGCAAGTTCGGCTTGCGCGCGAGCTTGGCGAGAATCGTGAATTGCGCAGCCGTGAGTCCTACCGCCCCGAGATGGCGCTCATAGATTTGCGTGACGTGCCGCGCCGCCTGGCGCAGCGCGAAACAGTTGCATTCGTCGTAAGAGAGGGGACGGGTCATGCTGGGCAGTCTATAAGTGCATACGCACAGAGTCAAGTTTATTTCGATTCGACGTTAGGTCGACCCAATGAGCAAACGCGACCTGAGTAGCGGCGATCCATACATACGCCTCGCTGAAATTGCACCGCGGGCCTTGTAACACAGCGCGACCGTTTCCGTCTGAAGTTTGGATTCGGGCCACGCTAGACGAGCCCGCAGCAGGGGTTACGCCGTGGCCGCAAGCCTTAAAGCGCAATCACCGTCACTGCGACTTCCACACGATGTGCACCGCCACCGAGAATGGTCCCGCGCAGCAGGGACACATCGCTGTAATCGCGGCCGATCGCAAGCGTCACATGATCGTTATCGGCCAGCACGTCATTGGTCGGATCGAGATCGATCCAGCCGCCGCCGGGGCAATACACCGACACCCACGCATGCGATGCATCCGCGCCGATCAAACGTGGCTGCCCCGGCGGCGGATCGTTGCGCAGATAACCGCTGACATAGCGCGCCGGCAACCCGAGCGAACGCAAGCAGCCGATCATCACCTGCGCGAAGTCCTGACACACGCCGCTCTTCAATTCGAACGCGCGCTCGGCGGGCGTATCGAACATCGTCGCCGAAGGCTTGTACACGAAGTCGTCGTGGATCCGATGCATCAGATCGATCGCGCCCGCGACGACCGCGCGGCCCGGCGGAAAGCTCGGCAGCGCATAAGCGCGCAGCGACGGCCGCGGCATGGTATTCGGCGACGCGAAACAGAACTCCACCTCGGGCCGGAACTGCCCACCGACGCGAAACTGCAGCGCATCGGCCACCTCTTCCCATGGGGGCGTGGCGTCGGGATCGAGGTCGGTCCAGCGCGGCGTGAGCGACACGGTCGTTTCGCTGACGAGTTGCAGGCGCTCGTGCTGCACATCCAGCGCAAAGTACAGCACGTCATTGCCGAACGCATCGATGCGGCTGTTCAGATACGACGGCTGCGGTTCGATCCGCTCGCTGTGCGAGACCACGCGCTGCCACGCACACGCGATCGGCCGGATCGTCGCGAGATGCTGCGCGGTCTCCACATAGGTGGAGTAACGGTAGGTCGTGCGATGCGAAACGGACAGCACAGTCGGCTTCATGACCACACCTGTGAAGCCACCGTGCTTGCGTGACTGAAATAGCGCGCGCTGATCTCATGCGCGGCCGCCCCGACAAACCCGCCGATCTGATCGCAGACCGCGATCAACCTGTCGTATGCGCCGTTGTCGTCGACCTCGCATAGCGACGCCAGCGACGGCAGCGCGTTCGCGTGCGGCATCAGCTCCGCGAACGGACGATGCCGCACGCTGCCCGCCGCCACCGCGATTTCGTCGAGCTTGTTGCGCAGCCGCTCATACACGCCGTAGATGCCGCGCGGGTTGGTCGGCTCGATCACCAGCAGGTCTATCAACGCGGGCACTTCGAAGCGGCCCGGATACAGCGAGCGGTACGTCAGCGTGCTGTCGAACAGTTGCAGCAGCAGATCGAAACCGGCGGGCGTCGCGAGCTGGCCGTTGTCGGCGATGACGCGCAAGAACGAGGTCATCGCCGACACGCGTTCGATGTGACGCCCGACGAACAGCAGACGCCAGGCTTCGTCGCGCGTCATGCGGTCGCCTTGCGCGCCGCTGATCGCCGACAATTGCACCGACAGGCGTTCGAGCGCGTTGACCAGGGTTACGCGGTCGTAACGGTCGTAGCGTTCGCCACGGCCATTCGCGCCTGCGCTGCCGTTGCCATTGCCATCGCTATTCCCATTGCCATTGTCTTGCGACGCCACGCCGCCAAATCCGCCAAATCCGCCAACGGGCATCAGCGCATGCAGCGCATCGCGGAAGTCGTTGCGCGCCGCGAGAATCGTGCGCCAGTGATCGTTCGACAGCCGCCCGCGCACTTCGCCATTCGAGCGCGCCTGGTAATTCAGGTTCTGCCCGATGCCTGCGGGCCCGGTGCTCTCGCTCAGATTCGCGACCAGCGCACGTTCGAACGCTTGCGGCGAATGCGGCGAGTGCATGTCGCCGGATTGCACGAGGCCGCATTGCATGGCGAGTTCGACCAGGGTAGGAAACATCGCGTCGGCGTCGTTGCCTTCCAGCGAGCCGAGAATCAGCCGCAATAGCCGCACGTTGTTCTCCGCGCGTTCGCCGTAACGGCCCGCCCAGAAGAGATTTTCCGCCGCGCGGCTCGACACGGTGCGATGCTTGCGCGCGAGGTCGGCGGGTTGCATCGGCGAGGGCAGCAGCGTGAACGTCGACGTCGGCTGACTCGACAGCACCCAGGTATCCACGCTGCTGCCGCCGTATTGCATCGACACCGTCGCCTGGCGTTCGGCGGCCATCCGCGTGAAGCCGCCCGGCATCACATGCCAGCCGCCGTTGAAATCGGCAATCGCATAGACCCGCAGCACCGAAGGACGGCGGCCGACGGTGCCGTCTTCGTAACGCGGCGTGCAGGAAAAGTGCTGCACCTGCTGGATCGTGTACGTGTCGGGCATCGTTTCGATGCGCTCGCGCCATACCGCCAGCTTTTGCCGGCCCTGATCGACGCCGGGTGGCGCATCGCGGCCGGCCATCGGCCATGTCGGCACGATTAACGCTTCGTCGAGCCGCTCGAACGCATGCTCGCGCGCCGCCTTTTCGCCGCACCACCAGGTCGCGACGCTCGGCAGCACGAGGTCTTCGTCGAGCAGCACTTCGGCGATGCCCGGCAGAAAGCCGTGCAAGGCCGGCGACTCGACAAAGCCCGAGCCGGGCACGTTCGAAACGATCACATTGCCCGCGCGCATCACCTGCAACAGGCCGGGCACGCCGATGCTCGAATCGGCGCGCAGTTCGACGGGGTCGCAGAAGGCGTCGTCCAGGCGGCGCAGCACGACGTGCACGCGTTCGAGCCCGGCGAGCGTCTTCAGATAGAGCATGTCGTCGCGCACGGTCAGGTCCTTGCCTTCGACCAGCGTGACGCCGAGATAGCGCGCGAGAAACACGTGCTCGAAATAGGTTTCGCTGTACGGCCCCGGCGTGAGCAGCGCGATATGCGCCGACGACTCGGGGGCGCAGCCGTCGTCATCGGCGTGACGCATCGTGGACTGCGCCGATTGCGCCAGCGTCGCGATCAGTTGCGAATAGGTCGGCGCGAGACGGCTCACGCGCATCGAACGGAACGGATCGGCGAACAGCGTCGACACGATCAGGCGGTTTTCCAGCGCGTAACCGAGACCCGACGGCGCCTCCGTGCGATGCGCCATCACGGTCCACTCGCCGCCCGGCGTACGCGCGAGATCGACCGCGACCACTTGCAGGAACTGGCCGCCCGGCGGCATGAACCCCTTGACCGGGCGCAGATAGCCGGGATGCCCAAACACCAGCGCGGGCGGCAGTTGCCCGCGCGCGAGCAAGGTCTGCGACCCATAGATATCGGCGACGATCGCATTGAGCAGATGCGCGCGCTGCGTGACGCCGCGCTCGATATGCGCCCACTCGTCCTCGCTGATCAGGAACGGCAGCAGGTCGAGCGCCCATGGGCGCGGCTCGCCCTTATCCGCGTAGACGTTGTAGCTGATGTCGTTATCACGGATCTGCTGCGCGACCGACGCGCAGTGATCTTCCAGCCGCGCGATGCCGTCCGCGCCCAGGCGCTCGAAGAATTGCCGCCACGGTTCACGCAGCGCGCCCGACTCGTCGCGCAACTCGTCCCAATGTCCGTCGTAGCCCGGCAACAGCCGCAACAAGGACGAAGCATCCGCGTGCACCGCGGACGCTTCGAAGGGAAAAGTCGATTGAAAGGCCAAGGTCGTGTCGTTTTAGAAGTGTGCGGGTTTCACCAGTAGCGCAGATCGAGCGTGAACGGAAACTCCAGACTGCGCTGCGGCATGCCGACCGTGAGCGGCCCCGGCGTATGACCCGACGCGAAGAAGCGTGAGCGCCGCCGGCTTTCCGCCTCGTAGGCGTTGACCGGGAAGGTCTGATAGTTGCGCCCGCCCGGATGTGCGACATGATACTGGCATCCGCCCACCGAGCGGCCAGTCCAGGTGTCGACCAGATCGAAAGTGAGCGGCGCGTCCACGCCGATAGTCGGATGCAGCGCCGACGGTTGCGACCACGCGCGATAGCGAACCCCGGCCACGTATTCGCTGACGCGGCCGGTCGGCTGCAACGGCACCGGCACGCCGTTGACGCTCAGCACATGGCGGTTGCCGTTCAAACCCAGCGCGCACACTTCGAGCCGCTCCACCGACGAATCCACGTAACGCACCGTGCCGCCCGCCGAGCCTTCTTCGCCCATCACGTGCCAGGGTTCGAGCGCGTTGCGGATCGTCAGCGAGACGCCGTTCACGATGAGCTTGCCGACCAGCGGAAAGCGGAATTCGAAGTGCGGCGCGAACCAGCTGCTGTCGAATGCGAAGCCGGCGCGGTTCAGATCGTCGAGCACGTCGTCGAAATCCAGCTTCACGAAGGTGCCGAGCAGGAAGCGGTCATGCAGCTCGGTGCCCCAGCGCGTGAGTCGCTGCGTGTACGGCGTGCGCCAGAAGCGCGCCACCAGCGCGCGCAGCAGCAATTGCTGCACGAGACTCATGCGCGCGTGCGGCGGCATTTCGAAGCCGCGCAATTCGAGCAGGCCCAGGCGTCCGGTCGGACCGTCGGGTGAATAGAGCTTGTCGATGCAGAACTCGGCGCGGTGCGTGTTGCCGGTCACGTCGATCAGGATGTTGCGCAGCGAGCGGTCGATCATCCACGCGGGCAGGTTCGCGCTGTCACGGCCGCCGAGCAGATCGATCTGCCGCTGCAACTCGCGGAACGCGACTTCGAGTTCGTAGACCTGGTCGTTGCGCGCCTCATCGATACGGGGCGCCTGGCTGGTCGGTCCGATGAAGAGGCCGGAGAACAGATACGACAGCGAAGGATGGTTGTGCCAGTAGGCGATCAGACTCGCGAGCAGATCGGGCCGGCGCAGGAACGGACTGTCGGCGGGCGTCGCGCCGCCGAGCACGAAGTGATTACCGCCGCCGGTGCCGGTGTGCCGCCCGTCGGTCATGAACTTCTCGCTGCTCAGATAGCTGTGCGCCGCCGACTCATACAGGTACTCGGTGTGATCGACCAGTTGCTCCCAGTTCGCGGCCGGATGAATGTTCACTTCGATCACGCCCGGGTCCGGCGTCACCTGCAGCATTTTCAGGCGCGCGTCGCGCGGCGGCGGATAGCCTTCGAGCACGACCTGCATCTTCAACTCGGCCGCCGTCGCTTCGACGGCGGCTAGCAGGTCGAGATAATCGTCGAGTTCGGTGAGCGGCGGCATGAACACATGCAGTAGCGTGCGGCCGCTGCCGAACGCATCCGTTTCGGCTTTCGGACCGGCCGCGCGTTTGGGGTCGCGCGCCTCGACGCAGATCGCCGTGCGCAGCGTCTCCGGCGACGACTGCCCGTGCGCCGGAGCCCGTTCGTCGCCCGGCTGACCCGCATAGCCGAGCGCGCCGCTGCCCGGCATTCCGCTCAGCAGATCCCCCGCCGACAACGACAACGCCGCCGCCCGCCGCTTTTCGGCAGCGGTCGGGGCCTGGTTCGCGGCGCGTGCCTCGCTGTCGTATTGCATGCGCAAGTGCGCGGCCGAACGCAACGGCACCGGCGGCGCGAACGGATCGTGCGCGTGCTGATACGGATAGTCGGTCTTCGACACCCACGGCAGCGCATCGAGCGGCAGCCGGTAACCCATCGGCGAGTCGCCGGGAATCAGGTACATGCGTTCGTCGCGAAAGAACCAGCGGCCGCTGACCCACTTCGGCGCTTCGTTCGGCACGTCGCGCTCGCGCGCGAGCGGCAGCACGTAGCCGGTCGCCCCGCTCAAGCCCGCATCGAACACGCGACGCAAGCGCACGCGCTCCAGTTCGTCGTCGAGGCGCGCGTCGAACGGATCGACGTTGACCGGCAAGCGGCGCTCGCGCCACAGGTAGTACCAGACGTCTTCGAAACCGGGTTGAATACACGCCTTGTCGAGCGACAGCTTCCCCGCGAGATGCGCGAGGAAGCGTTGCGCGTCGCCGGCGGTGTAGCGGCCTGGCTCGCGTTCGTCGGCGAACAGCGCCGGGTTTTGCCAGCACGGTTCGCCGTCGGCGCGCCAGTAGAGCGACATCGCCCAGCGCGGCAACTGCTCACCCGGATACCACTTGCCCTGGCCGATATGCTGGAAGCCGTTCGCGCCGTAGCGCGCGCGCAGCTTCTCCATCAGCGCGACCGCATAACCGCGTTTGGTCGGGCCGAGCGCGTCGGTGTTCCACTCGGCGGCGTCGCGATCGCGCACCGCCACGAAGGTCGGCTCGCCGCCCATCGTCAGGCGCACGTCCATGTCGGCGAGTTGCCGGTCGACCTGTTCGCCCATCTTCAGCACGTCGCTCCACACCGCTTCGCTATACGGCTTCGTGACGCGCGGCGTCTCCAACACCCGCTCGATCGACATCGTGTGCTCGAACTCGACTTCGGATTCGTCGACCGCGCCGGAGATCGGCGCCGCGCTACCCGGCTCGGGGGTGCAGGCGACCGGGATGTGCCCTTCGCCCGCGAGCAGACCGGAGGTCGGATCGAAGCCGATCCAGCCAGCGCCCGGCAGGTACACCTCGCACCACGCGTGCAGGTCGGTGAAGTCGACTTCGGTGCCGCTCGGTCCGTCGATGGATTTGACGTCGGGCGCGAGTTGCAGCAGGTAGCCGGACACGAAGCGCGCGGCCAGCCCCAGCTGGCGCAAGGTCTCCACCAGCAGCCAGCCTGAATCGCGGCACGACCCCGCGGCGCTCACGAGCGTTTCCTCGGGCGTCTGCACGCCCGGCTCCATCCGGATCAGATAGCGGATCTCGCGTTGCAGCCGCTGGTTCAGCGCGACCAGAAAGTCGGCGGTGCCGCTCGGCGTGCGGTCGATGCTCGCGACGAACTCGGCGAAGCGCGGCGTCATCGGCCGCTTGACCAGATACGGCGCGAGTTCGAGCGCGAGGCCGGGCGCGTAGTCGAACGGAAACTGCTCGGCCGACGGTTCGAGGAAGAAGTCGAACGGGTTATAAACGGCCATCTCCGCGACCAGATCCACGGTCACCTTGAATTCGCTCGTCTTCTCGGGAAACACGAGGCGCGCCTGGTAGTTGGCGAATGCGTCCTGCTGCCAATTGATAAAGTGTTCGGCCGGCTCGACCCGCATCGAATAGGACAGGATCGGGGTCCGGCAATGCGGCGCAGGCTTAAGACGCACGACCTGGGGCGACAGTGAAACCAGCCTGTCATAGCGGTAATGTGTAACGTGATGCAATGCGACGCGTATGGACACACCGGACTCCTGGTCGAAGGATGGCAGCCCGCCAAAAAGCAAGCTTCATGCCGTTGAACGAAAAACCGCGTGACACGTGAGTATTGCCCGGATCAACGCTTGCCGCGAAGTTCGCCGTCGATGGCCGGCGGTGCGGGCGGCCTGGCGAAGCATAGCTTGCCTCGCAAGTGCCAGGCACTGCACCAAAGCGGCGCAGCAGCCGTGCACGATCCAGCACGTACTGTGCGTTAAAGCAGTGACATCTGGCAAATGCGGCATGAAGATTGCGGCAGGTATGCGCTCATAGCTGCCTCCCACCCACCAGGCTCGACCGATGAAAACCTTCCACTGCAATTGCTGCTCGCAACTCGTCTTTTTTGAAAACGTTCGCTGCGAGCGTTGCGAGTCGTTGCTCGGCTACGTTCCGGAACTGGCGGAAATCAGCGCGTTCGAAGATGCCGGCGAGGGACGCTGGCGCAGCCTTCATCCGCGTGCGGACGGCGCGCTGTTTCGCCAGTGCCATAACTATGCCGTCGAAAACATCTGCAACTGGATGATCCCCGCCGACTCGCCCGACACCTTGTGCCACGCTTGTCAGTTGACCCTCACGATTCCGAATCTGAGCGCACCGGACAACCGGCTTTACTGGTATCGCCTGG
This sequence comes from Paraburkholderia panacisoli, assembly GCF_008369935.1. Lineage (GTDB taxonomy): Bacteria > Pseudomonadota > Gammaproteobacteria > Burkholderiales > Burkholderiaceae > Paraburkholderia > Paraburkholderia panacisoli. The sequence continues at coordinate 58,696 of NZ_VTUZ01000010.1, forward strand.
AAGGGGCGAAGCGGCGGCTGCTCTACACGCTGGCCGGACTCGGCGTCGACGTGAAGTCGCGCCAGGCGGACCCCGAGCACGGCCTCGCATTCGAATTCCTCGAGGACGGCGGCGACGGTTCGCGTGTAATGACCGGCCACGACAACGGGCTGATCACGCTGAACATCGCGGAAGCCGACGACGCGCATCGCGAGAAGGTCCGCACCTCGATGGGCGAGCCGTATCGCACGCTGCTCGGCCACTTCCGCCACGAGACCGGCCATTACTATTTCGACCAGCTGGTGCAAAACGATCCGCGCTGGCTCGAACCGTACCGCACGCTGTTCGGCGACGAGCGCGCCGACTACGGCGAAGCGCTGAACGCGTACTATCGCAACGGCGCGCCGGCCGACTGGCAGGCGTCGTACATCAGCGCGTATGCGACCATGCATCCGTGGGAGGACTGGGCGGAGACGTGGGCGCACTACCTGTTGATCGTCGACGTGCTGGATACGTCGACGTCGTACGGTCTCGCGCTGCTGCCCGACGATCCGCGCGAGCCCACGCTCACCGACCGCACGCCGGTCGAGGACGCCAGCTTCGAGAATCTGATGAAGCGCTGGTTCCCGCTCACTTATGCGTTGAACAGCTTGAACCGCAGTCTGGGGATGAAGGATGGTTATCCGTTCACGCTGGCCGCGCCGGTGGTGGACAAGCTGCGCTTCGTGCATCGGGTGATTGCGGCAGCCGGCGAAAAGGCGGCGCTGCTGACCGCTGAGACGCGGACGGCCGGGCAGACCGCGGCGACAGATATGAGGCAAGCGGCCGGTGCCGGGCCCGCCGCAGGCAACGCAGCGCCCGAGCAGCAGACCGCCCAGCCTCGCTAGTTCGGCCGGGGGCTCGCTTTAGTTGAGACAGCTCGCAACTCGCAACTCGCCCCGAGCATCGCGCGAGCGATGCGGGCCGGGAACATCGGTTTCACGAGAATTCCTTCGAGGTGAAACGCCCGTGGCCAGCATGCCGGTCACGAACGCAAGACCAGGGGCGCACATCTGACCGGCGATACCGGTTGCATTCACACCGGTCGGGCTGCGTGAATGCGTCTACGGAGGGGCGGGGACGAAACTTTAATGGGTCGCGGCGAAGCGCCGCAATCGTTTGCGGGGCAATTCACACATTTGCCGGACGGTGGCCCGTTCGAGGCGCTTAATGATGAACGACGCGATCATGAGACGGCGCTGGTTTCACCCTGTTTTCGGGTGGTGGCGCGTCAGAAGCGAACAGTCGCAAGAGCATGACAGCGCGCGAGGAAATGTTGATGCGCGCCGCATTGCGCGAGTCGAAGTAAACGATTGCTGCAAAAAGCGTACTTCTGCGCCTCTTTCCTCTGACGAGAAATGTTAGAGGTGGCCTTTTCGTGTGAAGAGAAAGGGCAGCCTCAACCTCGCTCCAGCACTTGTGAAGCCGCGCAAAAAAATACCGCGAACGGCATCGGTCGTTCGCGGCATTGACTACCCGGCAACGAAACGCGTCACGCTCTAAGCGAGCGATTCGACGTTCTCGCTACTTCTTCTGCTGCAAGAGCGACTTCAGCTCCTGCACGTTTTCTTCTACGCGTTTTGCGATCACCGCATACGACTCCGCTTGCGTCTGATACGCAGCTTGCGCGAGTTGCTGCATATCGGCGAGCGACTTGTGCAGGCTCTGCTGGATCAGCTCGGCGGTTTTCGCCGAAGGCGCCGCGCCGCCGGCCGACAACTGCCCGGTCAACGACTGCAATTCGCTCAGCGTCGCGCGCAACATGTCCGCCTGTTTCTGCGCGAGCGACTGCATCCCCTGGAAGGCGGTCTGATTCGCCTGAACCAGTGCTTCCACATCCTTGCGTCGCGCTTCCATGATGGCGGGTACGTCGAAGCCGGGGAGCTTGAACTGCTCCAGCATTTTGGTGAAATCGCCAAACGGATTGGCGGCGTCAGGTCGGTCCATGCGAAATCCTCCTTAACGGTTGAATACTCGCCGGCGCTGCAGCGCCGCGACATGATTGCGTGACGGATGCAACGGCGGCTTCCTGTGCCGCACACCCCGCCAACGCTTGCTGCTTCTGGGGTCGGACGGCACATCGGTCCAATCATGCGCTATCCGAAAACATTGCGCCAGCGGTCCTCACCCTGGCTCGCCGGGCAGGCTTCGACGGACCTCAGGTGGTATTTGACGGCAGCGGCCGCTGCTCATGCAAGGTTTGGAAAGTTACGTGACGGCTTCAGTAACCCTACGAATCCCCATCTCGACTATCGTTGCTCATGTGCCGGCGCACTGTGACGCCGGCGTTGTCTCGAGGGGAGCGACATCATGAAAAAAGCAATCTTCGGCGCGGCCCTGGCCGCCATTTTGGGCGTGGCTGCAATGGCTACATTCGCGCAGGAGGCCCCGCCGCCGGCCGCCCAGATGCACGGCGAGCCGCAGCGCGGCGACGGAGCGCCGCCGCATGGCGCGATGGGTCCGATGATGGGTGCGAGGGGTCCGAGCTTCGCGGTGATCAACGATCTGGAGCAACTGCGCCGCCTGTATGCGATGAGCGGACATCCGGGCGACATCGTCGCGGTGTATCACGACGTGCTGAGCAAGACGCAGGATCCGATGCTGCGCCACTACATCTATGATTCGCTGGCTCGCGAGCAGTTGAAGCCCGCCAATCCGGAGCAGGCCATCGCGACGCTGCGCACCAGTCTCGCGGAAGACCTGGCTGCGGCGAACAAGGCGCCGCATGGTGTGCCGGGGCAGCCGCAATAAGTTCGTTCGCCACGCACACCCGTTCGCTACCAGCGCTTGCGCCGTGTCCCCGTCGTGTCCCTTTTGAAAGCGGCGCGGCGTTGTTCACGACCCTCGCTCACGCCTTGAAGCGGCGCCATCACCGCACCGGGTCGCGCATACGTTCGGCCCGCTGCGTTGGCTGCCCCACACTATTGCCTCACTGCCCACTTTTTCATCTTGCGCCGGGTGACTAGCATTACTGCACTGACATGCCAGTACCCGGTGAAGAATGCGCTATCCGTTGAATCTGCTGGTCGCCGCCGCGCTGCTCATCTTCGTCCTGAGCTGCATCCTCAAGCTTGCTTTGAACTGATACGCGATTTGCGCGCCGCGCGCGATACCACCGCTTCACCCCGCTCGCCGACAAGGCTGAACTCCACTCGCACGCGGCTTCTGGCACGTCACATCCACTTCCTTCCCGCGCCACGCAACCGCCACCGGCACCGCTTTTGCGCGTGACATCACTCGAAATAATTGCTGAATGGAGTTCGGCGAGCGATTTGCCCATACTTCGTTTCGCTGCCGGTGCGTACGAAACAAGGACGCATGAGATCAAGGGTGCTTCAAGTGCGAATACGTTCGCCGATGATCAACGATCCCACGGTTGCCCGATCATCGGCTGATACGTTCGAACATTCCGGCACCGCGTGCCGACGACAGGATGAACATGTTGACTTCAGCGAATTTCCTCAAAAAGAACGCCACCCGTTTGGTCTGCGTGGCGATGGTCTGCTGCACGGCGTTGCTGACCGGTTGCGCCGGCAGCGGCATCAGGAACACGAGCGAAGCGAGCGCGCAGCCGCAAGTGCGTCCGGACACCATCTATGTCTACACGTTCGACGCCAATCCCGATCAGGTCAAACTCGACGATGGCGGCATGCTGCAGAAATTGAAAACGCATATCGGCGGTTCGTCGACCGAGCAAAAGCAGGTCGCCGATGCGGACCAGGTACGCGAGCAGGTCGCCGACGAAATCGTGCATCAACTGCAGGCGAAGGGTCTGCACGCGATTCGCGCGGATGCCCCCGCGCCCGCCGACCAGAACGTGCTGCTGGTGCAAGGCAGTTTCGATACGATCGACTCCGGCAATCGCCGCCGTCGCGTGCTGATTGGCCTCGGCGCAGGCAAGAGCCAGGTGAGCAGCTCGGTGCAGATTCTGTATAAGCCCGCCGGGGGCGCACCGCGTCTCGTGCAAAGCTTCACCGCCGACGCGGACAGCGGCAAGGCGCCGGGCATGGCCGAAACCGCCGGCGTGGGCGCGGCTGCAGGCGCCATCGCGACGACGGCGGCAGTGGGCGGCGGCTTGCACGCCGTAACCGAAACCAAACGGGCCAGCGTGTCATCGGACGCGAAGCGCCTCGGCGATGCGGTGGCGAAACAGATCGCACAGATCGGTGTCGACGGTGGATGGTTGTCGACAGAGCACACGAAGAGCTGATCGAACACGCCCGGTTGGGTCTGGGCGCGTGAAAAACGGCGCGGCAGCGTGGAGCGAAACTCCACCCCGCCGCGCGTTTCATTTCATTCACGCTTTCGTATAGCGCAGCCACACCGCATCGTGTTCCGCTTTTTTGACCGATGTCAGCTTCAGATACGCGGGCGCCTGCCACTTGTCCATCGGCACTTCGAATGAAGAAGGATACTCGCTGAGCCCATCGTGTCCGACACACGCTCGACGAGTCGGGCGCGACGGACATGTTCCACAAGACGTGCTTCCTTATAGCCATGCAATCCTGAACAAACCAGCAGAAATCTCACACATCACGCCGCCCTCACACCGTCACGATCAGCAGCCACGCGGCGTTGCCGCCCGTCGATCATGATCCTCATCGACTCCAGCCCGCGGCTGATCCAGCTTTTCACCGTGCCAACCGGCGCATCCAGCGTGTGCGCGATTTCCGATTGCGATTGCCCGCGGAAATAGGCAAGCGCGATCGCTTGCCGCTGCACCGGCGTGAGCCGGCCGAGATAAAACGACAGGCGTTCGGCATCCAGAGAAAACTGCTGCGCGAAGTCAGTGTCGTCGTCCGGTATTGCAAAGCGCTCCCCCCGTTCCTCTTCATACGCGCCCGAATGCGCATTGCGCCGCAAATAGTCGAGCGCCTGATTCTTCACGATGGCCGACATCCACGTGGACGGCGACGACATCCTCGGATCATACGAACCGGCAAAGCGCCAGATCTTGAGGAAGCCGTCCTGCACCACCTCTTCGGCGGATTCGGCGGATCGGGTCACGCGCATCGCGAGACCGAATAGCGTCGGCGCCGAGGCGCGGTACAACGTCTCGAACGCACCGGCGTCGCGCCGGGCGATTCGCTTGAGGAGCGCCGCGAGACAGGCGCTCTTTTCATTCAGCGCGTGCGCGCAGACGGCTGCATCCACCGAAGCATCATGTTGCATGGCGCATCCTCCGCGAACGGTGTGAGCTTGCGTGCTACTCCTGAACGGCCGGGGGCGGCGGCGCGGCGAACCAGCCCTCTTCGCGCGCGACCCGCTCGAGGGCGGTCTCGATCATCGCGCAGGCCCGGTTGCTGACGTCGCCGAGATAGCGATGCAGCGCGGCGTCCTGCGCCGAGCGCGACGTGCATTCGTCGCTATAGCGCTCGAACGCCGACAGCTTCATGACCAGCTCGGCCAGATGCCGCGGACATTCGCACGCGATCGTGGACGAGCGGCTCGCAATCGCTTCGAGTTCCCCATCGTCATAGCGACGGCGCGCGCGCGACCAGATGGCGTCGTCGCCGATGCGCTCCTGAATGCGGACGCGCTCGCAGAGGTCGCCTAGCATCTGACGGAATTCGGTGCGGCTGCCCGGCTCGCGGTACAGCCGCACGCCGGCCACTCGCAAACTTTCGGCCGACGCGCCGGTGCCAAAGCCGTAGACCACGGCGATTGCCCTGGCGCGGACTGCGTCGGCGAGCGCAATGATTTGCGCGGCGACGTCTTCCTGTAGCGAGTCCACGCTGACCAGCAGTGCGTCGATCGGCTCGCGGCGCTCGCCGCTTGCGCAGGCCTCGGCCAGATCGGCGAAGGTGATCAGCTCGTTGACGCCGTATTGCCGCACATCGACGCCGCAAGCTTGCAGATGCTGCGCGAGGTGGGCGCCGACCAGCGCGAGCTTGAGATCGGTGCTTGCGGCGCTGCCCGCGTCCGGCGAAGCGCCCGCCTCACGCGCATTGCGCGCCGCCAGAAATTGCAGCTGCTCCCGGTCGAGCCGCGCGATCGCGCCGATCGCATGACCGCGGCTGACCAGCAATTTGATCAACGTGAGTCGCCGGACGTCGTCTTCCGTATACAAACGCTGGCCTGACGCGGTCTTGGCCGGGCCGACCACGCCATATCGGCGCTCCCAGATGCGCAGCGTGGTGACTGGCATCTTCGCCAGACGCGCCGCCTCGCCGCTTCGGTAGCCTTGCTGGGCTGTTGTTTGGTCGCCATTTGAAGTCACCATGAAACCCTCAAAGTCGCGTCTCCCGATTCAAGAATACGCGCCTTTACGACATTGTGAAACGCGTTTGAGGCTCATTTTGCGCCATGAAACGGATTTTTTGATGCGTCAGGTGTTCAGGGCCTGGGCGTGCTTTCCCTTGAAGCGGGCACGCTTGTGCGGCGGCAGGCCGCCAGGTGTCGGCGGCGGCGTGGTGAGGTGGGATATGGCGCGAACGAGTTGGCGTTTGTCGTAAGGCGAGGTATGCCCTATTCGCGCCAAAGCCTGCGCATCAGCGCGAGCAAAGCGGTCGGCGCCGTGCCTTTTTGACAATAGCCGTCGAAATTATGACGTGCCTTGCCGGTTTCCTTGACGTGGTCCTCGTCGAGCGATGTGAACGCGACGATGCCGAGACTCTGGGTCGGCAGATAGCTGCGCAGTGCGCTCGCCGTTTCATAGCCGTCCCGCCCCGGCATCATGATGTCGAGCACGACGACGTCGGGCACCCAGTCCTTCACGCAGCGCAGCGCCTCCGTGCAACTCATGGCGGCACGGGCTTCTATGCCTTCATAGGAGAGATAGGTGGCGAGCGCTTCGGCCGCGCCAGCGTTGTCGTCGACGACTAGCACGCGAGGCACTTCGTGCAATACCCGGACCTCGCGGGCGCTCCATCGTTGGCAGGTAGACGGTGTTCGGGACATGTAGGGCAACGTGCGATAAAAACATCAATGCTCAGCAAACCGCGTACCCACGCGCTTCGCAGCATCTGAACACCGCCAGCACCTGTCGATCCCGACCTGGGATACCGTCGACCTCGGCGCGCGCCATGCGGCCGTGCTGTCCGGCAAGCCGACGACGTTCTGCGCCAGCGTGCTGATCGTTGCGAACAGGCCCTACTGTGCTGCGCCGAAGGGCGGCTATCTGACGTAAGGCGCGGCGCGCGCTCCTGTTGTCGATGACGACGGACTTCTGATCGTCGGATGCGGGGGCGCCTCCGGGCGACTTCGCAGCATGATGGAAAACGCTGCTGACATCGCCTGTATTGAGGTAAGCGCCTCATGGGAAAAGGTAACAGTTACCACAACAAAAAATGAAACATTACAATGACCTTTCTTTAAATCCGCGAAGGGAGGACATGCAATGGTTCTGTTTCACCGTGGCGCAGCAATTCAGGCGTCCGCTATCAGACATGGCCACATGTTCGTCGGCCGCGCCTGCATTTTGAAGGAAGACGGCGAATCCACCTCGCTGGGTGATCTTGGTCCGTTCGCAAGTCCTGCCTGTGCATACGAGTTTGCTGTGCGTTGTGCGAGTGCTTTCGTGGATGGCGTGCCGATGCCTCGTTGCCCTATCAGCAAATCCTCGACCGTCGACGATTCGGCTCATCATTGACGGCTCTCTCCAAAGCACATTGCATCCCGGCGCAATAGCGCCAAACACAATCTGCCAGGCAAGGAGACGTCATGTACAAACCCGTACTAAGCCGCTTTCAATACACCCGCAAGCACGGTAAGCGACGCACCTACGACGTAACGATCAACCTCGTGCAAAAGGCATCCGGTGTCTGCTCATACGCAGCGTGGGTGCATTTCCAGGCCGAATTCAAAGGCTCCGGATTAATGCTCCCACTCGTTGCCAATACGCGTGACGCTGCCGTGCTGGAAGCGCAAATGCGTGTTCAGACAGACATCGACAATCTGATTGGGATCGTCGAATAGGGAACCGGCTAGCGCGGGGCGAATCCGGGCGCTGTCCTGATCGTTCATTTGCGCGTCATCGCCCACCACGAAGGCCGCATCCGCATCGCCTTCATGATTCAACATGCCGTCCGCTCTCACGCCGACGGCATGTTGCACATCCACTCCTGCCTAAGGCAAGTCAGCGATCTCCAGGCTCATCAACGCCGAACTCAAGGATTTTCCATGCGCATCGAGAGCGAGTGAACGCGTGACACCGCCGCCCAGCGCATCGCCAAGTACAAAGTTGAATGCCGCAAGATGCGGAAGTTCGTAGCGAACGACATCCCCACGCACGACCTCACGCAAATGCAACTTCACGCGGTCCGCGGATAACTCGCGCCGGAGATGTTCGTAGTGACGCGGGTCATAACAGATGACCGACACGTTCAGCGTATTGCCCTTGTCGCCCGTTCTGGAATGGGCCAGCTCTCGCAGTTTCATCTCATGCCTCCACGAACTCGAATGCCGGATTGACGTCGACGCGTGGCAGCAGCACGGATTGAACCGCAAGCACTTCTCGCGTCAGCCTGGTGACGCCACCGCCACCGGCCGGACCATTCGTATAGAGCGTTTCGACTTCGTTGCCGATTCTCACGGCTTCCGCCACCGAGGCCGTACGTCCCGCCACGCGTGCGCGCACTTCATACGGCTGCGCATCGCAAGCGCCCAAAGTATCGCCATGCAAAGCGTTCACGCCAATCAGATCGAAGCGCAGCTCGCTCGTGTCGACGCCGGTGAGTTGCAGCCTTTGCCTGACGACATCGAGTGCGAGCCGGCCTCGCTCCACCGCGCCGGGACCGGCGTACGATATCTGCCCTTCCCCGATGTAGCCATCGGCGTAGGCCACCGACACCTTGAGCGTATCGGTGCGCGGCGTGCCGCGCCCCCCGCTCACACGGACGCGATCCGGCGCTTCTTCGGTCACGCGAACACCGGTGAAGTCAGCGACCACATCGGGTTGCAAATATCTGGCCGGGTCATGAATCTCGTAGATCAATTGCTCCTTGCAGGTCGCCTCGGTCACGCGGCCGCCCGCATGCGCCACTTTCGTGACGATGACGGAACCGTCCTCGCCGACTTCGCCAATCGGAAAACCGAGGCGCGCGAGCTGCTGCACATCCTTGAAGCCCGGGTCGGCGAAATAGCCCCCGGTCACCTGGCCCGCGCATTCGAGCAGATGCCCGACCACGGTCGCTTGACCTAGCGTGTTCCAGTCGTCCATTTTCCAGCCGAACTCATGGATCAACGGCGCCGTGAAAAGCGACGGGTCCGCCACGCGCCCCGTCAGCACGATATCCGCGCCGGCCGCGAGCGCGGCGACAATCGGCGCGGCGCCCAGATACGCGTTGGCCGACACGATGCGCTCGTTGAACGAAGCGACGCTTTCTGCCGACTCCACGAAATGGAAATCGCCTCGCCGCACGACGTCGAGCACGTCATCGCCGGTGACGGCGGCGATCTTCAGCCCGTCGAGTCCGAGTTCGCGCGCGATCGCGGCAGTCCTTTGCGCGGCCGCGATGGGGTTGGCCGCGCCCATGTTGGAAATGATGCGCACGCCGTGACGCGCCGCAACCGGCAGCACCGCTTTCATGCGGGCCTCCAGCAGCGGATCGTAGCCGAGCTCCGGGTCTTTGCGCCGGCTCTGCTGCGCGAGCGCGATCGTGCGCTCGGCAAGGCATTCGAACACGAGATAGTCGAGCGCGCCGTATTCGGCCAGCTCGACCGCGGGTTCGATCCGGTCGCCGGAATAACCCGCGCCTGCGCCGATGCGCACGCGGCGTTGGGATTGAGTTGTCGTCATACGGATATCGCCTTTCGGAAAAGCTTCACAGAGGAAACACGCCGAGCACGACGCAGGCGATCGTCATGACGATCGACGCGCCGAACAGCAGCGGGAACGTGAATTTCTGGTGGTCGGCGAGATCGATGCCACACAGGCCGACGACGAGAAACGTCGCGGGCGTGAGCGGGCTCACCGGAAAGCCCGTGGTCATCTGGCCGAGCAACGCGGCCTGGCCGACGTGCACCGCCGGCACACCGAGTTGTCCCGCGACTTCGGCCACCACGGGTAGCACGCCGAAGTAAAACGAATCGGGGTCGAACAGCATGCTCAGCGGCATCGAAACGAGACCGAGCGCGATGGGAATGTGGCTCGCCATCGCCTGCGGCACGAAGCCGACGGCGGCCTGCGCCATCGCCTTGAGCATGCCGCTGCCCTGCATGATGCCGGTGAAAACGCCCGCTGCGAGAAGAATGCCGGCCATCATCAGCGCGGCGCGCGCATGTGCATCGATCCGCTTGCGCTGCATGTCCACGTTCGGATAGTTCACCATCAACGCGATGCACAAGCCCACCATGAACATGATCGCCGGCGGCACCTTCTCACCCAGCACGACCATCGTGCCGAGCACCACCACGGTCAGGACGATGTTGAACCAGAAGTTCTTCGGCCGGCGCAGCGCCTGTTCTTCAGCGGTGAGTTCACGCCGGGGCATCGGCACCGCGCCGTCCGCGCCGAAGTACCCGAGCCGCTTCTCTTCACGCCGGCCGAGCCAGAATGCCATGCCGAACACAAAGACCAGTCCGACAATCTGCACGGGAATCAGCGGATTGAACAGCGCCGAGACAGGAAGATGCAGCGACGCCGACGCGCGGATCATCGGCCCGGTCCACGGCAGAAAGTTGATGCCCGCCGCCATCGACACCGCGGCGGCCAGTACTCGCCGATCCATTTTCAGGCGGTCGTAGAGCGGCAACATCGCTGGAATTGTCACCAGAAAGCACACCGCGCCCGAGCCGTCCAGATGAATCAATAGCGCGAGCAGCGTCGTGCCCATCACGATGCGAGTCGGCTTCGTGCCGACTGCCCGCAGTATCCGGTCGATGATCGGGTCCAGCGTGCCCGCGTCGGTGATGGTTCCAAAGTACAGGATCGCGAACACGAACATGCCGACGACCGGCGCGAGACTCTTCAGTCCGTCGAGCACGAACTTGCTTGTCTGAAACCCGAAGCCGCCAACCAGCGAAGCCGCAATCGGCACGATGATGAGCGCGACGAGCGGCGACATGCGTTTCGAAAGGATCGCCCCGAGCAGGACGACGATGGTGGCCAGCCCCAACAATGGAAGCATGAGCTTGTCTCCGACGTGTTTTTTAATGTGACCCAGCGTAATTTCACGCCTACAATAAATCAATTGAAATGATTTGATCGCAACAATCACAAAACGTAATGGATCTGAACTTCCGCGATATTCGCGCTTTCATCGCCGTGGCCCACGCGGCCAGCTTCACGCGCGCGGCGACGCGTCTGAATCTCTCGCAGCCCGCGTTGACGGTGCAGATTCGCCGTCTGGAACAGACGGTCGGCGTGCGCCTGCTGGATCGCAACAGCAGGAACGTCGCATTGACGCCCGCGGGCCGGGAGCTGCTGCCCGTGTTGCAAAAGTCGCTTCACGACATGGAGCATGTATTGAGCGACGCGCGGGCGCTCGGTGACGGCACGAGCGGTACGGTGAGAGTCGCGTGCCTGCCGACATTCGCTGCGAGCGTGTTGCCCGAGTTGATCCACGATCTGAAGAACGAGGTGCCGCGCGCGCGCTTTTACATTCGCGATGTCGTCGCGGATATGGTGAATACGTTGGTGCGCAGCGAAGAAGTCGACATCGGGCTGACGGGGGGCGATCTGTCCGATACGGATTTTGAAGTTTTGCACGCCGGTGTCGACCGTCTGGTGGTCGTATGCCCGAAGGAGCACCGGTTGGCGCGCGGGCGGCACGTCAAGCTCGAAAATCTTGCCGGCTTGCCGCTGGTATTGACCGCGCCGGGTACGAGCGTCAGGGCTGTGGTCGACGCCGCGTTTGCAAGCAGCGGCTATACGCCCGACATCGCGTGCGAGCCGACCTATATGATGACCGCGGTGGCGATGGTGCGCGGCGGGCTGGGCGTGACGATTCTGCCAGGCTCGGCTCGCGAAGTTCTCGCCGAACCGGGGCTGGTCGCGCGACCCATCGCAGATCGGGCGTTCGTGCGTCCCATTACGCTGATCAAAAAGCGCGGGTGTACTTTACCTTCAGTGACCGAGAAGTTCGTCGCGGCGATGAAGAAAAAAATCGGCGCGACACGGCGCGTTCCGTAGAAAAGTCGCAGCGGCTCGAATGAGCCGCACGCGCCTTCAACCGGCGGAACCCTCCTTCATCGACGCGCGGGCGCCGTCGCCAGCGCAGCCTGCGCACGCTGCAGCCATTCGCGGTTATGGTCCCTTGCGTGGCGCGGCCAGTGTTTGGCATCCTGAACGATTTCCCTGTACAGCAGGTCGGCCCGTTCGCGATCCGCCACATCGGGTTGCGCGGCCAGCCAGTCCGCGAACAGACAGCGCGGGGCCACGTCACTCGCGCACGTCAACGACTGCTCGAACGCCGCGCGCGTGCCGGCGGCCCCTAGCGCGGCAAGCGTGCGTGCATACAGTAGCGCCGGTTCACCTTGATTGCGGGCCTGCGGGTGAGCCGCGAAGAGTTTCGCCAGGGTCGCGTCGGCGGCCGCGGGGTCGCCCATCGCGAACTGCGCGCGCCCCAGGCCAAGCAGCAACGCGGGGTCGTTCGCGAACGGGCCGTTCGCGGCAGCCTGATAGTGTTCGAGAGCTTCACCGGCATTACCAGCCGCGAGCAACGCTTCGCCGAGCCGCATGCGGTGCTGAACGGTGGGCGCGCGGTCGAATTCAGCGCGCGCCTCGCGCACCGCGCGATTGGGATCGACGAACTGCGTGATGGCCTGCGTGGCCGCGCGCGCGCCGCGCGATTGACGCAGGCTCGGCAGGTAGATGGCGAACAAATACACCACGCTGCCCAGCATCGGAAAAACAAACAGGATGAACAGCCAATACAGGCCCTGGTTAGTACGGACCGCGTGCACCGCAAAGCAGATTGCGATGATGACGTGAAGACCGATTCCGAAATATGGCATGTTTGTTGACCCTTCGAGGCTTAGGGAGCGCTTGTGGACACAGCCGCGCTGCTTCTTCATAAGCAAGTTTATTACAGGGCGAACAGGACCATCGGAAAAGGTCCTTACGGGTTAATGCAAGTCACCGCACGGGACACGCGCGCAGGAGCAGGACGCCATGACCAAGCGCCCTGCTGTGAGTCACATGGGGACAGTGGCCGTTGCTCCACGTCAATGCATACCTGAGCGGATCAGCGGTTCCTTCGCGGCGACTGGCCGCTCCTGCGCTTCCTGATCAGCAGACCTCGGTGCGTCGATCCCTCCCGCCGACTCCCGGTCGAGCACGGCGCGCGCCCTGCTCATATCGAGCGCCCCTTCCCAGCGCGCGACCACGATGGTCGCAACGCCGTTGCCGATCAGATTGGTCACCGCACGGGCTTCGTTCAGAAAGCGATCGACGCCCAACAGCAACACCAGTCCGGACACAGGGATCTTGTGCATGCTGGCGAGCGTCGCGGCGAGCGCGACGAAGCCGGCCCCCGCCACGCCCGCCGAGCCTTTCGACGTGAGCAGCAAAACGCCGAGCAGCAGCAACTGGTCCCAGATCGTCAGGTGGATGTTCATCGCCTGCGCGACGAACATCGCGGCCATCGTCAGGTAGATCGCGGTTCCGTCGGCATTGAAGGTGTAGCCGGTCGGCAATACCATGCCGACCACCGGCCGCGAGCAGCCGATCTGTTCCATCTTGATGAGCATCTGCGGCAACACGGCTTCTGTCGACGCGGTGCCGAGCGTAATGAAGATTTCATCCTTGATGTAGCGAAGGTACTTCCACAAGGACAGTCCGCACATCCGCATCACCAGTCCAAGCACCACGGCCACGAAGAAAATCGAAGTCAGGTAGAGGCACAGCATCAGTTGACCGAACGAGGCCAGCGTGCCGATGCCGTACCTGGCGATCGTGAAGGCCATGCCGCCGAACGCGCCGATCGGTGCCACGTACATCACGATACGCACCACGCCGAACATGCCCTGCAAAAACATGTCGAGCATATCGACGAACGGCGCCGTGCGCGGCCCCAGCCTGGCGAGAGCAACCGCGAGAAGAACCGAAAAGAAAATGATGGGCAGAATCTCGCCGTTCGCAAACGCTCCGACGATGCTGTTCGGCACGATGCTCATGAAGAAATCGAGCATGCCGTGTTGCTGCGCGGCGTGGGTATAGCTGGCAATCGCCGAACTGTCGATATGCGCGGGGTCGATGTTCATGCCGCTGCCGGGCCGGATCACGTCCACGATCACGAGACCGATCATCAGTGCGATCGTCGACGCGACCTCGAAGTAGAGCACCGCCTTGACGCCCACTCGACCCGCCTCGTGCAGGTCGTTCATCCGCGCAATGCCGACCACCACCGACGCGAAGATGATCGGCGCGAGCAGCATCCTGATCAGTTTGATGAACAGGTCGCCGAGCGGTTTGAGTTGCGAGCCGATATCCGGGTAGAAGTGTCCGACAAGAATACCGGCCACGATACCGATTAGAACCTGCACATAGAGTCTGGTGAGATATTTTCCGATCTTTGCAACCCGCATGTCTGTCTCCTATGCGTGGCGTCTTCCATTAAAGTCCGGACCGGCTGCTCGCGGCGGCGCCTCACGCTGCCGCGAGTACGGCCGGATCTCGCCTGCGTTTTTCTTTATTGTTTTAGTGCTGCGCCGATTCGTCGGACCGGCGCGCGGGTGCCGGCCGCTTATGCGGACAACTTGCGCATCTCGGCAATCAGATCGGCTTTTCCTTCGAAGCCGATGCCCGGCAAGTCGGGCATGGTGATATAGCCGTTGTCCACTTTCACGCCATCCGGAAAGCCGCCATACGGCTGGAACAGATCCGGATACGATTCGTTGCCGCCCAGACCCAGGCCGGCCGCGATGTTCAGCGACATCTGATGGCCGCCGTGAGGAATGCAGCGGCTCGGCGACCAGCCGTGCTGATGCAGCATGTCGAGCGTGCGCAGATACTCGACGAGGCCGTAGCTCAACGCGCAGTCGAATTGCAGCCAGTCGCGATCCGGACGCATGCCGCCGTAGCGGATCAGGTTACGGGCGTCCTGCATCGAGAACAGGTCCTCGCCGGTGGCCAGCGGCTTGTCGTAGTAATTGCGCAGGGTCGCCTGCAGTTCGAAATCGAGCGGGTCGCCCGGCTCCTCGTACCAGAACAGATCGTATTGCGACAATGCCTTCGCGTACTGGATGGCCGTGTCGAGATCGAAGCGGCCGTTCGCATCGACGGCAAGTCGCTGCCCGTCACCGAGCACGCTCAGAATCGAGTCGATGCGGCGCAGATCTTCGTCGAGCGACGCCCCGCCGATCTTCTTCTTCACGACCGTATAACCACGATCGAGATAGCTGCGCATTTCGTCTTTCAGCTTGCCGTGATCCTGGCCCGGGTAGTAATAGCCCCCCGCCGCATAGACGAAAACCTTGCGCTCGGGTCGGCCGTTGCCATAGCGATCGGCCAGCAACTGGAACAGCGGCTTGCCTTCGATCTTCGCGACCGCATCCCAGATCGCCATGTCGATCGTGCCGATCGCTACCGAACGCTCGCCGTGACCGCCCGGCTTTTCGTTCATGAACATGGTCGCCCAGATCTTGTGCGGGTCGAGGTTGTTGCCGGTGGAGTCGACCAGCGTCGAGGGATCGGCTTCGAGGATGCGCGGAATGAAGCGCTCGCGCATCAGCTTGCCCTGGCCGTAGCGGCCGTTGGAGTTGAAGCCGTAACCGATGACGGGCTGGCCGTCGCGTATCACGTCCGTCACCACGGCGACGAGACTCAGCGTCATCTTGCTGAAGTCGATGTAGGCATTGCGGATCGGGGAACTGATCGGAACGGTCTTTTCGCGGATTTCAACGATTCTCATGGGATGTCTCCGTGTAGCACGGCCGGTTGTCGAAGCAACGGGCTGTGGGAGTGCGTAGGTTATGCGCGAGGACCGGCGTTATGATTCACCTAAAGTCACTTCTTTATTAACTCAAGGTGAAAAGCGATCTGTCGTCCCAGCTGGAGTTCTTTGTGCTGCTTGCGCGGCACGGCAACCTGTCCGCCGCCGCGCGCGACATGGACATCACACCGCCGGCCGCCACCAAACGGCTTGCGCAACTGGAGGCGCGGCTGGGCGTGCGGCTCGTCAACCGAACGACGCGCAGCATCAGTCTGACGGCCGAAGGCGAGACCTATCTGGACTACGCGACGCGCATCCTGAACGACGTGCGGGAGATGGAGGAAGTCGTTTCATCCAGCCGGTCGGTGCCTAGAGGGCTGCTGCGGATCAATGCGACGCTGGGATTCGGGCGCACCACGATCGCGCCGCTCGTCTCCGAGTTCGCGAAGCGCTACCCGCACGTCGAAGTGCAATTAGACGTGACGGACAGGCCGATCGATCTGGTCGAAAGCGGTGTAGACCTGGCGATCCGCTTTGGCGAGTTGCCGGACAAGCGGCTCAACGCGCGCCGGGTGATGTCGAACCGCCGGTTCCTGTGCGCGTCGCCGCGCTATCTCGAACTGCACGGCACGCCTCGAACGCTTGCGGATCTGGCGGATCATCAGTGCATCGTTCATCGTCAGAACGACAACGCGTACGGCATCTGGCGTCTCGTCCAGAACGGCGAGGCACACGCGGTGAAGGTGCACGGCATGCTGTCGAGCAACGACGGCGACATCGTGCTCGGCTGGGCGCTCGACGGTCACGGCATTCTCGTGCGATCGGAATGGGATCTCGCGAAGTATCTGGAAAGCGGACGCTTGCGGGTCGTTCTTCCCGAGTTCGCGCAGCCATCAGCCGACCTGTTTGTCTATTATCCGAACAAACGCAACCAATCGGCGCGCGCGCGGGCATTCATCGACTTTCTCGTAGATCGCTTCAAGCGGAACGCGAATACGCTGCCGCCGGTTCCCGCGTAACGCGGCTGCGTCAGGTCCATGCGACGCGGCAAGCGGACCCGCGGCGCACGCGCTGCGCGCTCGGAAATCAATTCCGGTTTGCCAGTCGAAACTTCACCGTCTAAACTGATTTGGTTGATGCGGTGCAACACATGCGGTTGCGACTCCGTGTCACGCATGTGACAAGCCGCCTGGCCGTGCTATCCGTTGTATCGCTGATCCTGGTGAAAGCCGCGCCTTTGACAGAGCGCGCCAGGTCTCGCCCAGTTCCACACCAGTTGCGTAAAACCGCAAACGTGGATGCCTCGGGGCCGGGCCGACTACCTGAGGGAGTTCGAAGCGAACATGACCCAGTCACAACCGCTACCCGCCTCGCCTGACTTTAGCGCCCCTGCCGCTCCCTATGGCTTGCCGTTCGTGCAGGCCGCCGTCGAGTACTCCATCGATGCCTGGCAACGCGGCGTACTGTTCGCCGACGTGATGCGCGAGCGCGGCAACCAGTATCAGGCCCACCTGCAAGAACGCACGCCGAACGTGCTCGACTTCGGCGTCGAGCTGATCGTCGACGGAAGAACGTTGCCGCGGCCGGTCAACTATGGCCTCGTGCGTATCGTCGCCCCCGACGACCTCAAGCCCGACCGCGACGCCGTCAGCGCGCACGATCCCGGCCGCCTGCGCCCATTCGTCGTGTTCGATCCGCGCGCGGGGCACGGACCCGGCATCGGCGGATTCAAGCGCGACAGCGAGATCGGCGCCGCATTGCGCGCCGGACACACGTGCTATTTCGTCGGCTTCCTGCCCGACCCGGTGCCGGGCCAAACGGTCGAAGACGTGATGCGCGCCGAAGCGACGTTCCTTGAAAAAGTCATCGAATTACATCCGGACAGCCCGGGCAAGCCCGCCGTGATCGGCAATTGCCAGGCCGGCTGGCAAGTGCTGATGACGGCCGCGATGCGTCCGGACCTGTTCGGACCGATCATCGTGGCCGGCGCGCCGGTGTCGTATTGGGCCGGCTGGCGCGGCAAGAATCCGATGCGCTATTCCGGCGGACTGCTGGGCGGTTCGTGGCTGACCGCGCTCACCGGCGACCTCGGCGCCGGCCGCTTCGACGGTGCGTGGCTGGTGCAGAACTTCGAGAACATGAACCCGGCCAACACGTTGTGGACCAAGCAGTACAACCTCTACGCGAACATCGACACCGAGGCGCAGCGCTATCTGGGCTTCGAGAAGTACTGGGGCGGCCACGTGTTTCTGAACGCGGCCGAAATGCAGTACATCGTCGATAACCTGTTTGTCGGCAACCGGCTCGTTCAAGGCGAAATTGTGACAGCGGACGGGGTTCGCCTCGATCTGCGCAATATCCGTTCGCCGATCGTGGTGTTCTGCTCATACGGCGACAACATCACGCCGCCGCCGCAAGCGCTCGGCTGGATCACCGACCTGTATCGCGACGACGCCGATCTGCGCGCCCATGATCAGACGATCGTGTACGCGACGCACGACAGCATCGGGCACCTCGGCATTTTTGTGTCCAGCAGCACGGGGCGCAAGGAGCATCGCGAGTTCGTCAGCAATGTCGATCTGATCGATCTGCTTCCGTCAGGTCTGTATGAAGCCCAAATGGGAAAGAAGACCACCGCCACCCCGCACGCGGAACTCGTCGCAGGCGAGCATGTGCTGGCCATCACGCGGCGCAGCCTCGACGATGTGCGCGCGATCGTGCAGCCCGACCCGGCAAGCGACCGTCGCTTCGCGACGGCGGCTTACGTGTCCAACGTCAATCTCGGCCTGTACCGCAGCTTCATGCAACCGTGGATGCACGCTTGCGCGGCACCTTGGGCCGCCGATCTGACGAGCCGGCTCCACCCGCTGCGCGTGCCCTATGAGTGGTGGTCCGACCGCAATCCGCTCGCGGCGAACGTCGCCCAACTGGCGCAGAACGTGAAGCAGGAGCGCAAGAGCGTCCCCGCCGACAATCCGTTCTTGCAGATGCAGACGGCCATGTCGAACGCGATCGAAGCGTCGCTCGATTACTACCGTGATATGCGCGATGCCGCGGTCGAGCAGATGTTCGAGACCCTCTACGGCGCGCCGTGGCTG
This sequence comes from Paraburkholderia panacisoli, assembly GCF_008369935.1. GTDB lineage: Bacteria > Pseudomonadota > Gammaproteobacteria > Burkholderiales > Burkholderiaceae > Paraburkholderia > Paraburkholderia panacisoli. Next base: position 77,627 of record NZ_VTUZ01000010.1, read on the forward strand.
CAGGCGATGGCCGGCCTTCCCGCCCCGCTCGGCAATCAAGAGTCCGCCCCGGTGACGCCGCCGGACGCTGCACAAGAACGGGAACGCGACGCGGCGGTCGCTGCCGAGCACGAACGCCTGCGCGCGGCCATGACGGCGGGCGGTCTGGCCGAGGCGAGCGTGCGCGCGTTGCTGTTCGTGCGCCGCACGCACGGCGAAGCCGACGAGCGGCGCTTCAATCTCGCGCGAGCGATGCTCGGCACGTTATCCGATCGCGGCATTCTGGCTTTCAAAGAGGTGGTCCGCGAGCAGGCCACATTGCTGCGCTTCGACAGCGACGCCGCTATCGACGCGCTGCCCGCCTTGCTGAAAGGCGTGCCGCCGGCCCAGGTACGCTCCGCCGCACGCCACCTGGAGAAGCTCTCTGCGACGCTCGCCCTCGATGAGCACGAACGCGCCGATCTCGATCGCGTGCTGGCGATTTTCAAATCCGAGGAGAAAGCGAAAACGACTCAGCGAAACGAGGTTCATCAGAAGGTCGAATAACGCGCGTCATTTCATGTCTGCCTATCCACCCACGTTGTGAGCCATCGAGGGTCTAGCATATGGAACATCACCGCGAGAAGTACGAGCGACTCATTGCGTTTGCGGCCACGCTGCCGCCCACGCCGACCGCCGTCGCGCATCCGGTCGATTACGATTCGCTGTCGGCGGTCATCGAGGCGACCCGGCTTGGGCTGATTGCGCCGATCCTCGTCGGGCCGCGCGCGAAGATCATGGCGGCGGCGCGGGAAAGCAACCTCGACCTTGGCGATCTGCCCATCGTCGACGCGCCGCACAGCCACGCGGCCGCGGCCGCCGCCGTGCGACTGGTGCACGAAGGCCAGGCGCAGGCACTGATGAAGGGCTCGCTGCACACCGACGAACTGATGGCCGAAGTGGTCTCGCGCGCCACGGGCCTGCGCACCGCGCGCCGCGTCAGCCATTGCTTCGTGATGGATGTGCCGGGCCACGAGGAGCCGCTCATCATCACCGATGCGGCCGTCAACATCTCGCCGACGCTCGACGAGAAGCGCGACATCGTGCAGAACGCGATCGACCTGGCGCACGCGATGCGCTTTCCGGTCGCGCGCGTCGCGATTCTCTCGGCGATGGAGACGATCAACTCCAAGGTCCCGTCGACCCTGGACGCGGCCGCGCTGTGCAAGATGGCCGACCGGCACCAGATCACCGGCGGCATTCTCGACGGGCCGCTCGCACTCGACAACGCCATCAGCATGGAGGCCGCAAAGATCAAAGGCATCGAGTCGCCGGTCGCGGGGCAGGCGAACATCCTGGTGGTGCCGGACCTCGAAGCGGGCAACCTGCTCGCGAAGAGCCTGTCGTTTCTCGCGGGCGCGGATGCCGCGGGCATCGTGCTCGGCGCGAAGGTGCCGATCATTCTGACGAGCCGCGCCGACTCGGTGATAACGCGGCTCGCGTCCTGCGCGGTAGCTTCGCTGGTCGCGCTTGCGCGGCGCGAGAGGCTTGCCGCGGTCATCGCGTAAGGGTGCCGGCATGGACGTCATTCTCGTCATCAATTCCGGCTCGTCGAGTATCAAGTTTCATGCGTTCTCGGTGAGCGGCGGCACGCTCGAGCCGATCGCGGGCGGCAAGCTCGAAGAGCTGTACACCACGCCGCGTTTGCAGGTAAAGCGGCAAAACGGCGAAGTGATCGAAGAGCGGCGCTGGCCTGCGGGAGAACTGCTCGGCCACGACGATGCGATCGCGTTTCTGCTCGACTGGCTGCGCGCGCATGCGGGCGGCGCGACCTTGCTGGCCGTCGGGCATCGTGTCGTGCATGGCGGCGAGCGCTATTTCGAGCCGGTGCGCGTCGATGCCGAGGTGTTGGACGCGCTCGAGGCGCTCGTTCCGCTGGCGCCGCTGCATCAGCCGCACAACCTTGCGGCGATTCATTCGATCGCGGCGCGCAATTCTCAGGTTCCGCAAATCGCCTGCTTCGACACCGCGTTCCACCACACGCAACCGACAATCGCGACCCGCTATGCGCTGCCGCCCGACATCACGAGCCACGGCGTGCGGCGTTACGGGTTTCACGGCCTGTCGTACGAGTACATTGCAAGTGCGCTGCCGCAATACAGCGAGCGGGCCGCGCGCGGCAAAACCGTGGTGCTGCATCTTGGTAACGGCGCGAGCATGACCGCCATGGACGGCAGCCGGAGCATGGCGAGCACGATGGGATTCACGGCCGTCGAAGGGCTCGTGATGGGCACGCGCTGTGGCAGTCTCGATCCGGGCGTGGTGTTGTGGATGATCGAGGAAGCGCATATGGATGCTCGCGCGATCGGCTCGCTGCTCTACAAGCGCTCGGGACTGCTCGGCGTGTCCGGCATTTCGAGCGACATGCGCACGCTGCTCGCCAGCCACGCGCCGGCCGCCGCCGAAGCGGTCGACCTGTTCTGCTACCGGATCTCGCGCGAACTCGGTTCGCTGGCGGCCGCGCTCGGCGGGCTCGATGCGATCGTGTTCACCGCGGGCATCGGCGAATATGCGCCGCCCGTGCGCGAGCGCGTGTGCCGCCTGGCAGCGTGGCTCGGCGTGTCGCTGGACGCGAGCGCGAACGCTCGACATGGACCGCGCATCAACGATACGCAAAGCGCAGTCGAGGTGTGGGTCATCCCGACGAACGAAGAACTGATGATTGCCCGGCATACGCTCGAACGACTGGAGGGATGAGCATGGATAAGCTTTCGGCGCAGCCGTTCTCGGAACGCAAGGTGTTGATCGTCGGAATTGCCAATGAACATTCGATCGCCCACGGGTGCGCGCGCGCATTTCGCGAGCTGGGCGCGGACCTCGCGATCACCTACCTGAACGACAAAGCAAAGGCCTACGTCGAACCGCTCGCCGAAGAACTCGGCGCGTCGATGCTGTTGCCGCTCGACGTCTCGAAGCCCGGCGAACTCGAAAGCGTATTCGATACGATCCGCGAGCGCTGGGGACGGCTCGACGTCGCCGTCCATTCGATTGCGTTCGCGCCAAAGAACGATCTGCAAGGCGGCCTTCTCAACAGTTCCGCTGAAGGCTTCGCGCAGGCGATGGACATCTCGTGTCACTCGTTCATCCGGATGGCGCGACTCGCGGCGCCGCTGATGAACGAAGGCGGCTCACTGTTCGCGATGAGCTATCTGGGCGCGGCGCGGGTCGTGCCCAATTACGACTTGATGGGGCCGGTCAAGGCCGCGCTCGAAGCGTCGTGCCGTTATCTGGCGCATGAGCTTGGGCCCAGGCGTATTCGCGTGCATCCGATCTCGCCGGGTCCGTTGAAGACGCGCGCGGCGTCGGGGCTGAAGGACTTTGATCTGCTGCTCACTGAAGCAGCCGCGCGCGCGCCGATCGGGGAACTGGTGGATATCATGGACGTGGGGTATACGTGCGCGTTTCTTGCTACACCCTACGCGCGGAGGATGACTGGGAATACAGTTTATGTTGATGGCGGGGTTAGTATCATTGGGTAGGTCGTTAAATAACTTAAGGCCGATGACCTCGTCGAAGCGGTTGCCGATCCTTGCGAAAATGAAAGAGAAAGACTGCACGCGCGCACCTTGATTGCGTGATGCGCCGCGTGCAGCGTTACACCTCATTGGCCCGCGTTCTCGAACGGCAGATGCCAGACGGTCACGGTGTTCGTGTTGTCGTCGACTGCCGCAAAGCGCACGAATTCATGCTTCGGCTGCCCAAACGCGATTCCAAACGGACCATCGACTGCCGGGTCGATGGAAAACCGCGCGACGAAGCGGCCTTGCGGCGTAAACTCGATGATTTCGCTCGGATGCTTCGGATCGGGGTTGATCGCGTCGCCGTTCGCGGCGAACAGATGGCCGTTCGGGCCCAGGGCCATTCCGAGCGGGCCGTGCAGACGGGCGTTGTCCGCGTAGATCAGCACGCCCTTGCCGCCTTCGTGGTGCGAGCTGCCCGCGCCGGAGACGGCGAAGATCGCGTTGTCGGCGGTCGAGGCAACATAAAGTACATCGCGTTGCGGATCGTAGGCCAGTCCCGTGGGTCCGAGGACCAGTGCTGATGGATCGGGGCGAAATGCGTAGTCGGAGGCGATCCTCGTGGCGCGGTTCAGATGGACGCCGTCGTCGTCGATGCTGACGTCGAGCCTCGTGACGGTGCCATCCAGCACGTTGGACACAAATACCTTCGCATGGTCGCCCTCGTCGAAGATCGTCAGATCCCAGGGACCGTTGATCTTTGCCGCCTGGGGCATCCATTCCGCAATTTGCCTGCCACTTCGATTGATCACCAGCAGCGAGCCGGCCGTTGGGGACGTACCGTTCACGGTCGGTACATTGCCGACCAGTACGAAGCCGGCTCTGAGCACACCGAGCGCGGTGCTCAGACCGAGACGCGCCGGACCCTGGAAGAACGTGACCGGGTTGCCGCGCGGCACGATCTTGACGATGGTGGTGCCTTTGCCCTGAAGGTTGCCGGCGCTCTGCGAGTTGTTGAAATTGGACACGAGCAGGTCACCTGCTGCGATCGTGCCGTAGCCGGGGAAACCGTCGGGCACGAACACGACGCCATACGGATTGAGGTCTCCGTTGGTGGGCACCGTCGACGAGGTGACGAACGAGGGCGGCAGCAGCGCCGTGAGGTCATCGGCAATCGCACTGCCCGCTGACGAAAGCGCGAGACTGGTGCCATATAGCGTGGTCAGCAGCAAGCGTTTCAGCGCGCGGCCTTTTCCACGGGCAGCGCGGTGGCACGGTTGCCAGCCGAACTTCGGAGTAAGACTTTGCATGAGGGGATTCATGACTTCGCTCTCCACGAATGCCGCGGGGCGGGCGCGTCTGTTGTCGCTGCACGCATCGCGTGCCGGCCGCCGCAAGCGAATTTCGCCCGTGTCCGCGCAACGGACACTAGCACAGCAGTCCTGCGACTCGAACGCGGGTCGCGCAGCGTCGGCAGCAGTGGGGCGAATTACGTCAACCACGCAAAGGCAGACCCGTTGCCGGCGAGTGCGCGGCGAACGAGGCATGCGTCATTCACAACGAGAACTGGATCGTCCGATGGCGAACGCGAATGCGGGCGAAGCGTGTGCAGTAAACGGATGACAGGTGAGAATATTCCAGCGTGATTGACGAAATTGGAGTCGCTTGCCACGTCGACTCTTTAGCTGAATGAGAGTCTGCTAATCGTTTGTCTTTGACGATGATGCACCGGAAGCGCCAGGGTCAGCCGCTGTCGGCGTTGTGGCGACTGTCAGCAATTTGTTTGATTGGCAACCCGTAGGAATTGGGCTGTAGAGAAAACGGACTCGACGACCTACGCCGACGACGCAACCGCCTGCCGAATACTCCGGGGCGGTTGCGTCGCACGAGTTACTGCACTTGATAGGTCGCCGCGACAGACGACTTTCCGCGGTTAAAAGCGTTCGCGCTCGAAGCCCGGCAGTGCACGCGTTCCCTCGACTGCGACCGAATGCAGCAGTTCAGGCCTGAGATCAAGCAAGCGCAGGATAGTCGGTGCAACCTGTGTCGTCAGCACGGGATCGTCGATGGTTTGTCCCGCCCGACGAGCGCCCGGAACGGAGACCACGAGACCGAGATGACTGTCGTCTGGGGCGTTACCGCCGTGCTCTTCGTCTTTGGATGTGCTCGACGTATAGATGACACCCGGATTCGGCTGCACGATGATATCGGGCGTGCGGCCAAGCGCCGGATCGCCGAAGCGCGCTGCAATCTGAGGACCGTACAGGATATACGCCTGCGGACCATCTGCGCAGATGCCCGGCGCATTGCAACCGAGGTTGCCTTTCAACGTCTTGACAACTGCCGCCAACTGACTTTGATCACGCAACCAGACTAGCCCGACGTCGTCCGACTGGACCATGCCGGTATCGACGAGACCCGTGCCGTCGTTCAGATTGCCGCTCGTGGTCGCGTTCTGCCCGAAGTTTCCATTCGGGTCCAGATAGTTGTTGGCTTCCAGCAGTTTGGAGAGCGTGTCGCCGTTCTTCACGAGCTTCGAGTGATCGGTAGGCGACTGGCCATGTTTGGCCGTGACTATGATCGCGGTGGACGAATAGAGCCCACGCTGCTTGAGTTCGGACACGATACGGCCCAAAGCATCGTCGAGATAGGCTATCGCGCCGGCAACCTGCGGGCCCGGCGTGAAACTCGCATCCAGATAGCCACCACCCGTGTCGACCGTGGCCTTCTGGGCTACGCTCAGCGTCTGGAAGTTAGTGCCGAACAGCGTGGGCACATCGGCGCGCAACTTGCCCGTCGAGTCCCTGCCATCAATCTCGGCGATCAGCGACTGCACATGGAAGTTATCGAATATTTCCGTATGCGTGTAGACGTCGGTGTAATTGGTCTTGGTCGCAGGATCGATCGAATTGATTTCCGTGCGCGAAAGATCGTCGACGCCTATACCCGATGGCCCGTTGAGCCAATCGTAGCCCCATGCGTGCTTGTCGGCCCATGCGGTCCGTGCGTCCCGTTTGTGCTTTTTAACGACCTCGAAGACGGTATTGGTCTTGATGTAGTTGTGAGGATAGACAGGCTGGCAGACGCCTTTGATCAATGCGTGAGGAATAGCCTGCGGGTTGAAAGCGCCGCCGCCGTCGAGATGCGTCAGCGCGCCGCCGTTCTCGCCATCGACGCCGGTCGTCTCGTCGAATACGACGTTCCAACCTTGTTTCCCCGTGCAACCGGTATCGGAAGGCGCGTAGAGCGTTCGATCATAGGACACGTCGTAGAACAGACCGGCTGATTTCGGCGAACCGCCCGTCACCAATGCAGCCAGGCCGGGGAAGGAATCGGACAGACCGGGCGTATATGCATTCGTGTAATTCATACCCGACTTCGCCAGCAACGCGAGATTAGGACACGAATTAGAACCGATACAGCGTGCGACGTCCTGTTCATGCAAGCCATCGAAGCTGAGCAGCAGCACATGTTTCACCGGCTCATGCTCATGTTCATGCTCACGCCCATGTTCGCCGGAATCGCCCGCCACCGCGCCTGCTGCATGCAGCGCAGCGAGCATCGCAACGCTGGCGCCAATCGTTCTTTGTACGCACATCCATCTCCTGATCGCCTTCATTTCCTGTCCTTTTTAGAGTGGTCACAGAAATATTCTGTAATCGAGGCTGAATGTGCAATGAAATTAAGTCCTCCAGATGAATTAGAACTTTCGATTCGCTGACGCAACAAACTCTTCTCTCATGCCTCAAAAAATTCACAGAACATCGCGTAGTACTTAAGGCTTTCTTAAGCATTGGATGTTCCATTTCAAGGCTATTTTTTCATTTCAATAACAGCTACCCACTTGTCAGCCGACGTCGAAACGGAGCATGGCGATATCGCTCTCGCATCGACGATGCTTCTCAGAGTCTTCGCGTTAAGCTGCCCTTGATCTTCCCAGTTGTTAGTCGATATACCGCACGCCGATGGTTCAGCAACGGGAAGGTTCATACCTCGACCGAATTCGTCCGCCCCGACCCCGGCAACATCTGACGGTGGCTCTCGAGAAACATCGCATGGAAGTACGAAGTACGCGTGGTAACGGTTCCCACCACCACACAGTCAACCCCGCTACTCCCGGGAACGCCTAAACTGATCTGATCCGCTTCGTCGAGGCCGCTTCGAACGCTGCCAGGGCGTACCGTCCGCATAGGAGACATCATGGCCACCGCTTCGATTGCACAGAGCGCCGGTACTGGCATCGTCACTGTTGCGAGCGCGCACTCCGGCGCCGCGACGATCGACAAGCTCCAGGCGCTGCTGCGGGAACGGGGGCTGACGGTTTTCACTTGCATCGATTTCAGCGGCGACGCCGGGCGAGCCGGGCTCGAGCTACGGTTCAGTCAACTGGTGATCTTCGGCAATCCCAAGGCGGGTACGCCTTTGATGCAAAGGACGCCAACCGCTGCGCTGGACCTTCCGCTCAAGGTGCTCGTCTGGGAAGACGCGAATGGTCATACGTGGCTGTCGTTCAACTCGATCGAGTATCTTCGCCAGCGTCATGGTCTTCCGGATGATTTGATGACGCCGGTCAGTGGCGTGGCCGCCCTGGTGGACGCCGCTGCGCGCTAAGGCCTTGAAACGAGGATCCCTCGCGATTCGACGCGCTCAAGCCACGGTACGAGGAGCAAGAGACCTTCATGCCCATGCACGCTTTGATACTTAGCCGCTACGACAGTCCGCTGGAGTACTCGACGCTGCCCTGCCCTGAACCTGCTGCCGGGCAGGTGCTGGTGCGCATCGCCGCAAGCGGACTCAACCCGCTCGACACCAAGATTCGCGCGGGCGCCGCAGCGCACGCGAAGCACCCGCTGCCGCTGGTACTCGGTATCGACCTGGCCGGCACCGTGACGGCACTCGGCGCCGGAGTCACCGGACTCTCTGTCGGCGACAAGGTCTACGGCATGACCGGTGGTGTCGGCGGCATTCAGGGGTCACTGGCGGAATATGCCGCGGTCGATGCCGATCTGCTCGCTCACGTGCCGCGCAATCTGTCGATGCGCGAAGCCGCTTCATTGCCGCTCGCGTTCGCCACGTCGTATGCGGGCATCGTCGATCGCGCACGACTGCAAGCCGATGCGAAAGTGCTGGTGCAGGGCGGCTCGGGCGGAGTCGGCCACATCGCCGTGCAACTGGCGCATGCACTCGGCGCCGAAGTCTATGCCACCGCGAGCGCCCATCACGCTGAGCTGGTGCGGCAGCTCGGCGCAACACCGATCGACTACCGCGCACAAACGGTCGAGCAATACGTGGCGGCGTATACCGATGGTGAAGGATTCGATCTGGTCGTCGATACGGTGGGCGGTGCAACGCTCGATGCGTCGTTCGCCGCCGTCAAGCACTTCGGGCACGTGGTCAGTGCGCTCGGCTGGGGTACGCACGCACTCGCACCGCTGTCATTTCGCGAAGCTGCCTATTCCGGCATCTTCACGCTTTATCCGTTGCTGACAGGTCACTGCCGCTCGCACCATGGCGAGATGATGCGCGCAGCGACACGTCTTGTAGAAAGCGGCAATCTAGCACCCGTGGTCGATCCGAGGCGGTTCGACTTACATACGGCGGAACAGGCCTACGAGCTCGTTTCGAGCGGCACTGCGCGTGTCAAAGTTGTCGTCGAGGTGGAGCAGGCGTAGCGACGGGCGTTGGCTTCGTGACGAGCATTCAGAACTGCGTGGCATCGGCCAGAGAACATTTCTCGGCATGGGCAAGTTCATCCGCCAGATCGAGGCCGCCGAACATTCTGGCAAATGAAATCACCGCTCTTCGCTAATCGCTCCGTAGTCCAGAAGACTGACTGCGAACGATATAGCGTCGATGTCATCGTTGTATCGCGTTGTCAATTCATCTTGCAACGGCGACGAAATCGTCGCTCTCACAATTGACAGTTGCTGTCGGCGCAGGCACCGCGAAAGTCCCTGCAAAGCAATCTTTTCAAGCGTACGTTCCAATTGAGAGTGAGAAGCGAATAGCCGCTACTCGTATAAGTCAATTTCGCGTCACGTTCGTGACCATTTCATGCTACCGTCCGCTCAGGCATCAGTGCACAGTGTCTCGGCGGACCGGCGTTAGAACGAATGATGGGGGCTTCGCGATCGGCGATGTTCCAGGCTTGCTTGTCGCGAACCTGATACCGAACAAGGAACCGCGACATGAGACACCCAAACCGTGCCCAAACTGTCTTGGCCTGCTGCGCGTTCGCGGCAATAGCGACCTCCGGTAGCCAATGCTGTATCGGGGCTCCCGCCGACGCCGATTCCGAATCCGAACTCGACGACTCCAGGCAAGTGGTCCGTTTTGCGGGAAACACACCGTTTTCCTCTCTTTGTTCCATCGCTCGCTCCATCGGGTACAGGGCCGCCCACACCATCCCCAGCAGTTGCACTCTGCATCCCGGACCTCTATTGCTCACTCGCAACCGAATAGCACAATTGAGTGCGGCGATGTCATTGCCAGCATAGCGTTCCAGCCAGAACATGCCAGGCGTGTGGCCCAATGCAGCGATGACGCGTATGTACACGCGGTGTATTTCAATCCGGCACGGCCGACCGGAACAGATCGGCGTCGTTAAAGCAATGATTATGTTCGCGATCGTCGCGATTCAAAATCCATTGCCTGCTACGCATGACGGCCTTTTTCACTGCGCACACTTTCTATGCGTGTTGCATATGCTGCGCCGCAGTTGATTCTATCTTCCAACGCGTGCGATGCTTTCGATGCTTGTGATCCGGCAGTGCCGCAAGGAGACGGCATCGGATGAGGTCGCGCGACGAGACCAGTGAAACGCCCATACACCCAGGAGGCGACATGAGCATCCAGTCACAGTCTCGTACCAGCGCAGTGTCAGCGAGCGACGCGCAATTCGTCGAACCGTCGTTTCAGGCATCCGCATCGCGGCTCGCTTGGCATCTGTCTCGCAGTCGAAAATGCATCACGCGACAGCGCTCACTCACTGCGATCCGCACCGCGTGCATTGCAACTCTCGTGTTCGCGTCAGCGAGCGGTCTCGCCGACACCCAGGTCGGCGCGGCGTTGCCGCCCGCACCGGACATCCTATACGGCGATCTGTTCGTCGCCGTGCAGACCGCGCAGATTTTCAGCGACCAGAAGACTTTCGTAGACTCCACGCCGAAGATGAGCCCCGCGACCATCGTGCAGCTCTACGAAACACAGAAGAACCAGCCGGGCTTTTCGCTGCTGGCATTCGTGAACCAGTATTTCACGCCCCCAGCCGACCAGAGCATCACACCGCCACCTAACCAGAGCCTGCGCGAGCACATCGACTGGCTATGGTCCGGTCTTACGCGCACCACAACGACCGCGCCCGACAACAGTTCGCTGATCCCGCTGCCCAACCCCTACGTCGTGCCGGGGGGCCGCTTTCGCGAAGGCTACTACTGGGATACTTATTTCACTATGCTCGGGCTGCAGGAGTCGGGACGCGAAGATCTCGTCGACAACATGCTCGACAACTTCGCGTACATGATCGACACTTTCGGCCATATTCCGAACGGCAATCGCACGTACTACCTGAGCCGGTCGCAACCACCGTTCTACTCGTACATGGTCGAACTCGCTGCGCAGAAGGAAGGCAACAAGGTCTATCAGAAGTATTTGCCCCAGCTGCACAAGGAGCACGCTTACTGGATGCAAGATGCAACCAGCACCGCGCGCGGCAGTGCGACGCGCAATGTCGTCGTGCTGCGTGACGGCACCGTGCTGAACCGCTACTGGGACGAGCTGGACACGCCGCGCGACGAGTCGTACATCGAAGACGTCCAGACCGCGGCGCAGGCCAGCGGGCGCCCGGCAAACGAGGTCTACCGCGATCTGCGCGCGACCGCCGAAAGCGGCTGGGATTTCAGTTCGCGCTGGTTTGGCGACAACCAGAACCTGTCGACCGTGCGCACCACGTCGATCATTCCGGTCGATCTGAACAGTCTGCTTTTCCATCTCGAGACGACGATCGCGCGCGGCTGCACGATCAGCCGCGATTTCGGCTGCGTCGCGAAGTTCATCGGCTACGCGGCGCGCCGCGCGGAGGGCATCAACCACTACCTGTGGAACAACAAAGGCTACTACGGCGACTATGACTGGCAGCTCGGCAAGGCTCGCGACAATCAGACGCCCGCGATGCTTTATCCGTTGATGGCGGGCGTCGCCTGGCCCGACCGAGCATGGAAAACCGCGCAGACCGTGCAGAGCGTGCTGCTCAAGGAGGGCGGTCTCACGACGTCGACTTACGCCACCACGCAGCAATGGGATGCGCCGAACGGCTGGGCGCCGTTGCACTGGATCGCGATCCAGGGGCTCAAACGCTATGGACGTGCCGATCTTGCAAAGCCGATCGGCATGCGCTTTCTCTCGGATGTCGAAAACGTCTACAAGACGCAGCAGAAACTCGTCGAGAAGTATGTCGTCGAAGGGGCGGGAGAAGGTGGCGGCGGTGGCGGCGAATACCCGTTGCAGGACGGCTTCGGCTGGACCAATGGCGTGACATTGATGCTGCTCGATCTGTACGGCAACGGCCAGTAGTGGATGCGGCGCCGGCAACGGCATCCAGACCTGCAAGGTAGGCTCACGGCGCATCGTGAGCGGACCCGGCCCGGAGCAAATGGGCCGGGGCCACCGTCAGTTGCCGCTCGGCAGGGCGACGTCTGCATGGCAGTCAACAGTACAACTGACATTCGCGTAGATGGCGGCCCAGGCAATGCCTGACACGGCAGGATTTCGCTCGACCCGACGTTGACGACCGGACGTCATCGAGTTAATCCGCATAGCCTGAATCAAAAGCCGTGTCGGACAAAAAGCGTTGCACCCGTACTGTGCGAATGGAGAACGGCGATACGCGCGGTGGCGGAAAAGACCCAGTCGTCGACAGTCAACGACAGCCTTCGCTGCGGTCCTGCACCGAGCGTCAAGGTCGCGTTCGCCGACTGGACAATCGAGAGCTGCGGCGCCGTCGACGGGCTCAGACGAAGAACATTCGATGCCGGTTGCGTCGCCGCGCCGGGCGTTGGCGTGGTGTTCGCGGCGCCGAACCGGAAGTCATGCTTCAACTGTACGCTGTAGAAGTTCTCGATCTGCGTATAGAACGGCACACCCTGATTCGACGAGTGTTCCATTTCATAGCGCTGCAAATAGCTTCCCGGCGCCGGAATGGGCGGAACAACCTCCACGGGCAGAATTGCGATGTTCGCAACCGTCATTGTTCCGGGCGAGTCGATGGCAGCGCCGCCCGCGAACGCCAGCCCGCTCTGCACAAAAAAGACAACGCAAACAACCCTTTCGTTCAGGCACGTCATGAGCATGCCTCCAATGAAGGAATTGGAACGTCTCACTACTGAGCGTTATGCCCAGACCGACCATGCCTGAACAGACCGGCTCCAGCTTCGCTTGCATCTACACAGTGTAGTCAGTCATTCGCGCTTGGCTACTCCAATGTGCATAGCGGCGAAGATGACGAGCGATATCGTACCGGGTACCAGGATGCCGCTCTTGATGTAGCACTCCGCGTGCCGCGCCGGAGTGAGCAAGGCCAGTACGTTCGACACGTTGAGCGAGTGACGCTTGCAGGCCGCTCCACGGCTAGGCGAACCTTCGAACGCTTTACAATGATCCAGATGAGTTCCCCCCTTCAACAGCGCCGAATGCCAGACCTGCTGACCTCCTTTTTCTGGAGCGGCGACGCCATCCGCAGTCGACGCGTGAGCGACCTCGTGCTATCAGGCAGGGTCGACGTGCCCGAGCCCCCTCGTCGCCTGCTTGCGGATTGGGACAGGGAGATATCGTCGCACGTAATACTGGAGCCCGGAGACGTCGAGCCATTGCCTTTGGCAAGAGCACGGGCGCGTTGGCCGGACTACACGCGCTGCGTGCAGGCAGTGTCCGATTGGACGCGTGCGCTTGGCATGCCTGCGGTGCTCGCCTCCAGTGACGTAGCCCTCATGGCCTGCCGCGGCGCGAGGTATCACCATGACGGCAACCAATATGGCGGCGCGGCCTTTTGCAATCTCTTCCTGAGCGAGGACAAGGGGCTGGACGTGCATTTTCCCTCTACCGGCCATCGCATTCCTCTGCGCCGCGGGACGGTTGTGATCTTCGATACTTGCCAGCCCCACGGCGTGATTCGGCGCGGCAGCAATGCTTTCGATGCGACCGACTTCGCGCCGGACCAGGATTGCATCCAGATATTCCTGACCTGGGAGCTTCCCATCGAAGATGCCCACGTTGCGCAGGCGCTCAGGATTGCCTTCGACGTTTGCCCTTCGACCTCGTCACAACCCGATGCGGAACAAGTCCAGGTGGACCGCGAACAGGCCACCGTGTGCCCGGAGTCTGGCCGTTGGTGCCGCGTTCGGTAATCGCCGGGGTCACGCCTCCGAGCTGTGCTGACGAAACGGACGACCTCATGCTTAACGACAGCCGCCGGCCGCCTGTATGATGGCGGGCTCGCGCGCGCCGCAAGAGCGGCAGCAGGCGCCAAGTTATCCATTCACGATGATCCGGAGGAAGACCGTCATGACGGCCGCAACGCAATTCGAGCAGGTTTCCGTTATCAAACGCGCCAACGTTTACTTCGAAGGCAAGTGTGTCTCGCACACTGTCCTTTTTGCCGACGGCACGCGCAAGACGCTTGGCGTCATCCTGCCCGGCTCGCTCAACTTCGGCACCGACGCGCCGGAACTCATGGAAGTGCAGGCGGGCCAATGCCGCATCCGCCTCGAAGGCAGCGATGTGTGGACAACCTACGGCGCGGGCGAGTCGTTCCACGTGCCCGGCAAGAGCCGTTTCGATATCGAAGTGATCGAAACGCTCGACTACATCTGCAGCTACCTATAAAGACTCTTCCGCTGAGCCTCCCTCACGCCGGGCACGGTCGGGTTCCCGGCTGAGAGCGGTTCGCTCGCAATTCAAGTTGAGCGTGTCACCCAAACGGCGATCCATCTTCCGCGCGACCTGATCGAACCACTCTTCAGTGAATCGAACGCCTCGGACGGATCGCCATGTCTTTCGACAAACCCGCCGCCATACCCATCCCTGCGGCGCGCCGATGCTCAGGATCTATACGTCCGGATCCAGACCGGCGCCAATGGCGTATGAGTTCACCGGTCCTGGATCAGCCGGCCGAGTGGGACAAGCGGGCCGACCGGCATCAGTTCATAGGTCATGAGACCGTCAGCGACCAGCGGCAGCGCGTTCAGCGTCGCCCTGGCCTGTTCGACCGACTCGACGTTCATCAGAAAGATCGGCCCGGCCTTCTCACGAAACCAGAACTGCTCGACCTTGCCGTCGAGATAAAGCTTGAGTGTGGCCGGGACCTCGTTTGGCATGTGCTGCTGGAGCTTGTCGGGTGTGAGAGCCGGTTGCGCGGATGCGATGGCAAAAACCTTCATGAGTGATCTCCTTTGACAATCTTCGTTGCGGCATGCAACGGGGATCACTGTAGTCTTCGGGCGGAAAAAGCTGTATCGTCGTAAATGACAACTTTAGGGTCGTTTACGCCATGCGCATCTCCATACTCGCGTTGCAGGGACTATTCGACACGGGCCTCACCGTCATGCTCGACGCGTTCTCGCTTGCGAATAAATTCTCGGCCGTGCAAATGGGCGGAAGCCCGCGTTTCGATGTGTCGATCGTAGGCGTGCGCAAGAAGGTCCGCTCCGGACAAGGACTGGCGATCCCCGTGCAAGCCGTCACGGCAGACCTGAAGCCGGACTGGGTGATCATTCCGGCGCTCAATACCGGAACGCCGGAGCAGCTGGTCCCCGCTCTCGGACGGCCCGATGTGATTCAGGCCAAGGCGCAACTGCTGGAGTGGCATGCACAAGGCGCTCTGCTAGCCGCGTCCTGCATCGGGACGTTCCTAGTGGCGGAAACGGGCCTCCTCGATCATCGGGAAGCGACCACGACCTGGTGGCTCGGCCCATTGTTCCGGCAGCGCTACCCCAATGTTTTGCTCGACGAGTCTCGGATGCTCGTGCCGACCGACGTGGGTGTCACGGCTGGTGCGGCGATGGGACATCTCGATCTCGCGCTCTGGCTGATACGCCGGGCGAGCCCTGAAGTGGCAGCTCTCGTCTCACGCTACCTGCTCGCCGATATCCGCTCGTCGCAAGCGCCCTACATCATCCCCAACCATCTGGCTCAGGCAGATCCGCTGATTCAGCGCTTCGAACTGTGGGCGCGAGACCATCTCAAGGCGGGGTTCTCGCTGCAGGAAGCCGCCAGCGCACTGGCCATGAGCGCACGCACGCTGCAGCGGCGCTGCCAGGACGTGCTCGGCAAATCGCCGCTTGCCTACTTTCAGGATCTGCGTGTCGAGCATGCGCAGTCGCTCCTGCATGGCAGCGGCCTGGGCATCGACGCCATCGCAGCCGAGGTGGGTTACGTCGACGGCGCGACCTTGCGGACACTCTTGCGTCAACGCCTCGGAAGAGGCGTGCGCGATCTTCGCGCCGATCTGCGCTGATAGCTTGTCGAGTCAACAGCAGTTGGAACGGCTGAATCCCTACCACCCAACCCGTACCGGCCACCATCCCCCGAACCGTACCGGTACTGTACCGGTCACCCTCGCTAGAATGGACTCCACCGTCTTCCCGCCGACACGGAGCCGTCATGTCTTACCTCACTCTCAGCGCGCTGCCCGCCGGCATTCTGTTCGCGCTTGTCACCACCATCACGCCGGGTCCGAACAACACCATGCTGCTCGCCTCGGGCGTGAACTTCGGCTTTCGCCGCACGCTGCCGCATCTGTCCGGCATCAGCCTCGGGGTCGTGCTGTTGATGCTGTCGGTCGGTATCGGTCTCGGCGAAGCCTTCGTGCATTTCCCCGTGCTCTACACGGTGCTCGAAGTCGCGAGCGTGGCTTATCTGCTGTATCTCGCGTGGAAAATCGGCACCTCGGGCGAATTGAAGGTGAAAAAAGGCGAGCGCCGGCCCATGCGCTTTCATGAAGCCATCGCGTTCCAGTGGGTCAACCCGAAGGCATGGATGATGGTGCTGACCGCCGCCACGACCATCCACCTCAGCGAGAGCTACAGCATGAACGCCGTCGCGATGGCGGTGATCTTCTACGTGATCGGCTTTCCGTGCATCTGCCTGTGGGCCGGCTTCGGCACCGCGATGCGCCAGGTGTTGTCGGACCCCAAGCGCTTGCGCATCTTCAATGTGGCGATGGCGCTGCTGCTCGTGTTCTCGCTGTATCCGATCGCGCTGCGGCTGCTCGGCCTCGCCGCCTGAACCGGCAAGCCTAGAGCGCTCCCTGCCCCACTCGCTCGATGAACCGCCACAGCGCGTCGTCGGTCGAGTACGGGGCGTTGAAACGGAACCAGGCGCTCGGCGCGTCGTCGGCGCGGAAGTAGGAGCCCGGCGCGAGCCAGATGCCGTGCGTGAGCGCGGCGGTCGCCACTTCGCCGGCCCGCTCGGCCTCGATCGGCAAACGCGCCCACAGAAAGAGCCCGGCGCGCGGCCGGTGAAACACTTCGAGGCCGAGCGCATCGAGCCGTTCTTCAACGGTCGCGTGCGCGAGCTTGAGCCGCTCGTTGACCTCGTCGACATGGCGCGCGTAGCGCCCTTCGAGCAACACCTTGTCGACGATCCGCTCGATCGCCTCCGACGACGTCAAGCCCACCGCCATTTTCGTGCGCGCCAGTTCGCGCAACACCGCCTGCTCGGCGACCACGAAGCCGCAACGCAGCCCCGGTGTCACGGTCTTCGAAAATCCGCCGACGTACAGCACGCGCTGCAAGCCTTCCATCGCGGCGAACAGCGGCGCGCCGGGCGGCGCGAGTTCGCGGCTCACGTCGTCCTCGATCACCCACATGCGCTGACGCTCGGCGATCTGCAGCAAGCGGAACGCCGCCGACATGCCGAAGGTCGCGCCGGTCGGGTTCTGCAGCGTGGTGTTGACGAAGATCGCCTTCGGCTTGTGCTGCGCGACGAGCGCTTCGAGCACGTCCGTATCGACGCCCGCCGGCGTACGCGGCACGCCATGCACGACCAGTCCGGCCAGCTTGAGAATCTGCAGCAGATTGCAGTAGCCGGGGTCTTCGACGATCACGACATCGCCCGCGCGCAGCAGCGTGCGCACGATCAGATCCAGTCCCTGAGTCGCGCCCTGCGTGAGCAGGACATTGGAGACGTCGACGGGCAGGCCGCGCCGGTCGAGCTGCTCGGCGATCCGCTCGCGCAGCGGCGCAAACCCGTACGGATGCCCATAGTCGCCCAGGCGCGCGGCCGGCACCCGGCTCGTCGCGCGCAGTGCGTGCTGCAAGCCGGTCTCGTTGATCCACTCGTTCGGCAGCCAGCCGCCGCCCGCCTTGATCGGCACCGAATGGTCGGCGAACACGTCGGACAGCAGCCAGGTCGCGGTGAGGCTGGGCGGCTGCCACTCGGTGACGGCGGCGCGCGGAGATGGAGCGCGCGCGGCCACGCGGTAGCCGGAGCCGCGCCGCGCGACCACGAGGCCCATCGACACCAGCCGGTTATATGCCTCGGTCACGGTAAAGGTGCTCAGTTCATGGCTGTGCGCGAGTTGCCGCACCGATGGCAGCAACGCGCCCGCGCGCAGCGTCTGCGCCTCGATGGCGCGCGCAAAGCCTTGCACCACCTGCTCGACGAGCGTGGGAGCGGCGCGGCGGTCGCGCTCAAGTTCCAGTTCGATCATGGTCACGGCGAAATCCGGGCGAAAAAAGAAGTCGGCGGCGAGCGGCCAGGAACGCGACACGAATCGGCGCCGGTCAGCACCAGGCGGTGAATCGTATCCATCGACACAGTTGACGCCAATCCACCAGCACAGTTAGCACCACACTGCGTCAACTGTTTATGCCGCCATTAAACCGCGAACGCTACAGTTTCGCTACCTAACGGAAGTCCCCAAGGGGACGCCACTTCGAGGAGATACCCATGACTTCGCGCCCCGTCATCGATGATCTGTCGTCTTTCTGGATGCCCTTCACCGCCAACCGTCAGTTCAAGGCCGCGCCGCGCCTGCTCGAATCGGCCAAGGGCATGTACTACCGCAGCACGGACGGGCGCGAGATACTCGACGGCTGCGCGGGTCTGTGGTGCGTGAACGCCGGCCACGGCCGCGACGAGATCGTCGCCGCGATCACCCAGCAACTCTCGACGCTCGACTTCGCGCCGACCTTCCAGATGGGACACCCGCTCGCCTTCGAAGCGGCCACCAAAGTCGCCGAGCTGATGCCGGCCGGCCTCGACCGGATCTTCTTCACGAACTCGGGTTCCGAATCGGTCGACACCGCGCTGAAGATCGCGCTCGCGTACCACCGCTCGCGCGGCGAAGGGCAGCGCACCCGGCTGATCGGCCGCGAGCGCGGCTATCACGGCGTGGGCTTCGGCGGCATCTCGGTCGGCGGCATCGCGCCGAATCGCAAGACCTTCTCCGGCGCGCTGCTGCCGGCGGTCGATCATCTGCCGCACACGCACAACCTCGAACACAACGCGTTCTCGAAGGGGCAACCCGCCTGGGGCGCCCATCTGGCCGATGAACTCGAGCGCATCGTCACGCTGCACGACGCGTCGACGATCGCCGCGGTGATCGTCGAACCGGTGGCCGGCTCAACGGGCGTGCTGATTCCGCCGCAAGGCTATCTGCAGAAGCTGCGCGAAATCTGCACGAAGCACGGCATCCTGCTGATTTTCGACGAAGTGATCACCGGTTTCGGCCGCGTCGGCAAGGCGACCGCGAGCGAATACTTCGGCGTAACGCCGGACCTGATCACGATGGCCAAGGCGATCAACAACGCGGCGATTCCGATGGGCGCGGTCGCGGCCAGCCGCACGATCCACGACACGATCGTCAACAGCGGCGCGCAAGGCGCGATCGAGCTGTTCCACGGCTACACGTATTCGGCGCACCCGGCGGCGGCCGCCGCCGCAGTGGCGACGCTCGATCTGTATCGCCGCGAAGGCCTGTTCGAGCGCGCGGCCTCCTTGGCCCCGACGTTCGAAGCCGCAGCCCATTCGCTGCGCGGCGCGAAGCACGTGAAGGACGTGCGCAACCTCGGCATGATCGCGGGCATCGAGCTCGAATCGCGCGACGGCGCGCCGGGCGCGCGGGCTTATGAAGCGTTCGTCAAATGCTTCGAGGCGGGCGTGCTGGTGCGCTTCACGGGCGACATCCTCGCGTTCTCGCCGCCGCTCATCATCAACGAAGAGCAGATCGCGCACATCTTCAAGACCGTGGGCGACGTGCTGGATACCGTTCAGTAACAGCAGCCCGGCAAGGTAAGAATGAAAGCGGCGCATGTGTTTGCATGCGCCGCTTTTGTTTTGGGAACTACGGCACGCGGGTTTGCCGGAGGGCACGCACGCGGCGCACCCTTGCCGGCAGGCATCAGTGATGCGCGCGCGACGCCCGCGTCTGCGCCGCCTTTTTTGCAGCCGCGGAGCGACCCGCTGCACCCTTCGTCGCGGCGGCCTTCTTCGCCGCCGCCGAACGGCTGGCCGCCGGGCGCCTGGCCGCCGCCGACTTCGCCTGCTTCGACATCGCCGCGGGCGACGCCCCGGCGGTGCTCTCACGCTTCAGCGCATTGGTCGAAGCTCGCGAACGCTTCGCCGCCGACTCCGTGCTCGCGCTCTTTCGCGCAGTGCTCTTGTGCTGTCCGGCGGCGCTGTCCTTCCCGGCTTTCTTGCGCGTCGCTTCGCTCGTCGTGCCCTTCTTCGGGGACTTCACGGCGACGCCCGCGCGGCGCGCTTCCGACAGGCCGATCGCAATCGCCTGCTTCGCCGACCTGACGCCGTGCTTGCCGGCACGCACCTTGTCGACCTGTTCCTTGACGAACTCTCCTGCCTGAGTACTCGCTGACTTGCCGGCACGCTTGTCGGCTGCGGCGCGCTTGAGGGTTTTCTGTTCGGGCATGACGGTTCTCCAGTTTGACTGTGGCCTATGTGATGCAGCAACAGTTATGCCGGAGCGTTCCGGCGCGTGTGAGCTTCGTTGCGAAGCGTCTTCCACGGGGCGGGTTCGCGCTCCTGCTCGCCTCGCGGGTCAT
The DNA here is from genome assembly GCF_008369935.1 of Paraburkholderia panacisoli. Taxonomy (GTDB): domain Bacteria; phylum Pseudomonadota; class Gammaproteobacteria; order Burkholderiales; family Burkholderiaceae; genus Paraburkholderia; species Paraburkholderia panacisoli. Next base: position 98,157 of record NZ_VTUZ01000010.1, read on the forward strand.
GGCGGAGGGTTGTCCAATGGTCGATGTCAATTCGCGCGAGCAGTCGAATCGCCGCGAGCCCTCCGGCAAAACCGCCCGACGGGACTCGCGCCCGCCAGCGGGACGGCGTATGGTGTCAGCAAGGGTCGGCGCCGTGGTCCGGCCCGACGGGAGACGTCCATGAAGATACCTACCGTTCGCGCGGGTGCGCATATCGAAGGCGTGCACTGGATCGCCGAATACGCGGAAGACGTTCACGAGATTCGCGTGTTTCGCGAGGGCCAGGAGGTGGATGTGCACAACGCGCCATCCACCCTGTTCGGCGATGAGGAGAATGCGGGCTCGAAGAGCACCGCCGATCATCGCGCGGTCGAAGCCGCGGTGCTCGCTTATCTGAGGCGCTTTGTCATCGAGCACGACGCGGAAGAGTAGCCGTGCGCGGATTGTTCGCGTCCTCAGTGGCTAGTGTGTTTTTCGCAGCGCTGGCGGCACGAGACACGTTCGATAACCCGTGGAACGTGCCGCTTACGTAACACGTTCAGTCAGCGGGCCGCAGCTTCCTGACTTCGGCATCCGACGGCTGAACGCTCGCACCGTCGATATACCGGTACGACGTCATCACCCCCTTGCCGTCCTTCAACCCGGTCACGCCGACATACGCGCCCATGGTCGACTGATTGTCCTGCGCGCGGTACGTGATCGGGCCGAACGGCGTCTCGACATTGAGGCCCTTGAAGGCGGCCGCGAGCTTGTCCGCATCCACCGAGCCGGCCTTTTTGATGCCGTCCGCGATCGACATCAGCGCCGAGTAGCCGACCACCGAGCCGAGGCGCGGATAGTCGTGATACTTCGCCTGATACGCATCGACGAATTTCCGGTTCGCCGCCGCATCGATCGAATACCACGGGTAGCCGGTCACGATCCAGCCAGTCGGGGCTTCCGCGCCCAGCGGATCGAGATAATCCGGCTCGCCGGTCAAGAGCGACACCACGCTGCGATCCTTGAAGAGCCCGCGCGTATTGCCTTCGCGCACGAACTTGCCGAGGTCCGCGCCGAACAGCACGTTGAAGATCGCATCGGGCTTCGCATCGGCGATCGCCTGGGTCACGGCGCCCGCGTCGACGTTGCCGAGCGGCGTCGCCTGTTCGACGACGAACTGCACGTCCGGCTGCGCCGCCGTCAGCAGCTTCTTGAAGGTCGCCACCGCGGATTGCCCGTACTCGTAGTTCGGATACACCAGCGCCCAGCGCTTCTTCTTCAGCTTTGCCGCTTCCGGCACCAGCATCGCCACCTGCATGTACGTGGAAGGACGCAAACGGTACGTGTATTTGTTGCCATCGGCCCAGACGATCTTGTCGGTCAGCGGCTCGGCGGCGAGGAAGAAGATCTTCTTCTGCTTCGCGAAGTCGGTCAGCGCAAGGCCGGTGTTCGACAGGAAGCCGCCGAACAGCAACTGCACCTGCTCGCGCGCGATCAGTTCCTGCGCGACGCGGATCGTGTCGCCGGGGTTGCCGTTGTCGTCGCGCGACACCACTTCGAGCTGCTTGCCGAGCACGCCGCCGGCGGCGTTGACCTGTTCGAGCGCCAGGTTCCAGCCGTTCTTGTAAGGCCCGAGAAAGGCGGGCTGCGCCTTGTAGCTGTTGATCTCGCCGATCTTGATGGTCTGCTGGGCGCTCGCGCCGAGCGCGGCGAGCGAGCACACCGTCGACACCGTGAGGCGAGAGATCCATCCTGCGCGCGTGGTCATGCGTTTCTCCGTTATCAGAAGGATTGCGTGAATGCTTTTAATCGGGCTTGTAGTCGTGCGTTCGAACGTCGAGCGGCTGACGGCTGACGGTTCAATCCGGCCAGGGCGTCGCGCGGATTCGGGCCACGCTCGCCTTGACGTCCTGCCATGCCGGCTTGCCGCCCGCGAATTGCTGACGCAGATACGACACGAGTTCGGCGACCTGGGCGTCGTTGAAACTGTCGCGGTACGCCGGCATCGTACCGAGTTCGGGCCGCGCAGGCGAGCCGATGCCGTCGAGAATCACGCGAATCAGGTTGTCCGGGCTCGCGCTGTGCAGATTCGTGTTGAGCGCGAGCGACGGATGCGCGCCGAATAGTTGCGGCCCGCTGCCGGTGTGATGACAGGCCGCGCACGCACCGTCGAAAAGCCGCGCGCCAAGCCCCGCCGGCGCGCCGGTGATCGTGCTGGCCTGCTCGTATTGACGCGCCGTCGCCGCCGGGTCCGCATTGGGCTCCAGCGGATTGAGCGACGCCAGATACGCGGCCATCGCGCGGATATCGCTGTCGGGCAGCGCCGCCAGATCGCCAATCACCGGCGCCATCGGCCCAGCCGCCACGCCATGCAGCGGCGCGTGACCGAAGCGCAGATAGCTGAACAGTTCGTCCTCGCTCCAGGGCACGGGCGCGCTCGACAGCGTGGAAAGCGCGGGCGCTTCCCAGCCCTCCGCCCTGCCGCCGCCCATGAACGCCGCGCCGGTTTTCTCCGCGCCGAATGCGTTGCGCGGCGTATGGCACGCGCTGCAATGGCCGAGGCCGTTCACCAGATACGCGCCGCGATTCCATTGCGCGCTTCGCGTCGCGCTGGGCGTGATCGTGTTGCGGCCGAGAAAGAGGCCATTCCACGCGGCCATCAGCGGGCGCACGTTGAAGGGAAACCGCAACTGGGTTTCCGGCGCGCGGGAGCGGACCGGCGTTTGCGACATCAGATAGGCGTAGAGCGCCTTCAGATCGTCGTCGGACGTGTTTTTGAACGACGTGTACGGGAACGCCGGATACAGCCGGTGGCCATCGCGGCTAATGCCTTGCCGCATCGCGCGAATGAAGGCTTCGAGCGACCAGTTGCCGATGCCCGTCTGGCCGTCCGGGGTTATGTTGGTGCTGTAGACGATGCCAAACGGCGTATCGAGCGGCTTGCCGCCGGCATTCGGCACGCCGTTGCGCGCGGTATGGCATACCGCGCAATTGCCGAGCGACGCGAGCAGCTTGCCGCGCGCCACCAGGTCGGGGGCGAACGCGCTCGCGAGCGGCGGTGTGATCGGCGCGATGGGCTGCGGCGCGAACGACAGCGCGCCGAGCCAGCCGGCCGCGCCCGCCGCGAACGCACCGAGCAAACCCAGCCGCCAGCGCTTCTTCTTGCGCGCCGCGGCGTCCTCGGCCTGCGCATCGGCGAGCGCGGCGCGAATCGTTTCCGGCGTAAACGGAGGCCGCCGGAAGCGCACGCCGGTCGCATCGAACAGCGCGTTGGCGATGGCCGCCGCGCCGGGCAGCGACGCGGATTCGCCGACGCCCATCGGCGGCTCGCCGTGACGCGGCATCATCACCACGTCGATCACCGGCACCTCACGGAAGGTCAGGATCGGATACGCGCCCCACTCCTGACTCGTCACCGCGTTGCCGCCGAACGTCACGCGCTCTTTCAACGCACGGCTGGTCGCCTGGATCACGTTGCCGTGAATCTGATGACGCACGCCATCGGGATTCACCATCGTACCGCTATCCTGGCCGACCACCACGCGCGTCACCGCGAGTTCGCCGCTCTTGCGATTGACTTCGACATCGGCGATCCACGCGGACCACGCCGCGCCGAAGCCGGGGAATTTGCTGTGCACGTAGCGCGCGTAAGCGATGCCCCGGCCGCGGGCGATGTCGCCTTCCTGCCGGGGCGCGGGTTGCGCGGCTTGTGACGCTTGCGCGGATTGCGCGGGTTCGCGCGGTTGCCAGCCCGCCTTGTCGGCGACGGCCTTCACCAGTTCGATCGCGCGCGGGTCGGTCAGATGCTTCAGCCGGAACTCGACCGGATCGACGCCCGCTTGCGTTGCGAGTTCGTCGATGAAGGACTCGTGCGCGAACGTGTTCGGCAACGCGGACACGCCGCGCAGCCACGACGCCCGCACGATCGGCGGCGTGTCGTCGCACACGATGCGCATGCTGCGGTAGTCGTAAGGCGGCACCGCCGTACGGTCGCCCATCTCGAACACCTGCGGCTGCGCGGAGATCGTGCCGGTCAACAGCAACGCCAACGTGGGCGCATCGTTCGACGGATAGCGCGTCGCGAAGTCATACGCGGCCAGCTCGCCTGCGGCGCTCAACGCGCCGCGCACGTCCATCAACTGCGCGGCGCCCTTCGGCTCCCACGCATGTTCGTCCTCGCGCGAGAGCTGCACGCGCACCGGCGCGCCGCTCGCGCGCGACAGCAGCGCGGCGTCGGCCGCCACATCGTCCGCGCAATTGCGGCCGTAGCAGCCCGCCGCATCCATCCGCACGATCTCGATGCGCGCCTCGTCCATCGCCATCAGCAACGCGAGGTCGGCGCGCAGCGAATGCGGATTCTGCGTGCCCGACCAGACCTTCAGCGCGCCGTCGCGATAGTCGGCCACCGCGCACGAAGGCCCGATCGATGCATGCATCTGGAACGGCCACACGTAAGTGCGTTCGAGCGTGCGAGCCGGGTCTTGCGCCAGCGCCGCGTCCACGTCGCCGTCGAGCACCAGGTCGCGCCGCGTGGCCGGATTCGCGCGCAACGCCGCTTCCACTTCTTCGCTGGTCTCCAGCGGCGGCAAGCCCTCGACCGCTTTCCATCGCACGTCGAGCCGCTTCACCGCTTGCTGCGCGATTTCCTCACGCTCCGCGACGATGCCGACGAAATCGCGAATCACCACCACCTTGACGATGCCGGGCAAATCGCTAACGGAGTTTTCGTCGACATGCAGCAGGCTGTTGCCCATGAAGTCGCCCTGCGCGACGCCGGCATACGGCGGACGCACCACGCGGCCATGCAGCATGCCGGGCACGCGCAGGTCGTGCACAAAGCTCAATTCGCCGGTCGCCTTCGCGGGGATATCGACGCGCGGCGCGCTTTTTCCGACAATCCGGTACGCGTGCGGGGATTTCAAAGGCGCGTCGGTGGAAAGCTTCAGCTCGACGCGCCGGCCTTTAATCAGTTCGCCATACTGAATGCTTTTTGCCGGATCGCCGTCGCGCTGAAATACGCGGCCTTCCTGAACGTCCAGTTGCTCGACGCCGACTTGCAGGCGCGCCGCCGCTTCCGCAAGCAGATAGTGACGCGCCTGCGCCGCCGCGTGCCGCAACGGCACCGCTGAAATCTGGATCGTCGCGCTGGCGATCGTCGGCCCCTGATTCGGCGCTTCGCCGGTGTGGCCGAGCACGATCGACACCCGCGTGAGCGGCACATCCAGTTCTTCCGCGACGATCTGCGCGAGCGCCGTGCCGATGCCGGTGCCGAGATCGACATGCCCGTTGAACGCGACCACGCTGCCGTCGTCGCGCACGACGAGGAACAGGTCCGCCTCCGCCGGCACGAACGACGAGCGCGAGCCCGGCTGACCGACCGCGGCCTTCACCGGCGCTTGCGGCGGCCGCGTGACGATCAGCACGCTCTGCGCGTCATACAACTGTTTGCGCGACGGCGGCGCGGCGCGTCGGTCGACGCTGAAGTCCGGTCCCGTCATGCGCGCGCTCCTTCATGCGCAGCCGCTTGCGCGGCGAGCAATTCGGCAGCGCGCTGCACCGCGCGCACGATCTCGACATGCGTGCCGCAGCGGCACAGGTTGCGCGACAGCTCGCGCTGGATCGTCGCGACGCTCGGATGCGGATCGCGATCGAGCAAGGCCTTGGCGGTCAGGATCATGCCGTTCAGGCAATAGCCGCACTGCGCGGCCTGCTCTTCGATGAACGCCTGCTGCACCGGATGCAGCGCGGCGCGCGTGCCCAAGCCTTCGAGCGTGGTGATCTCGCGGCCCACGGCGACCTGCGCAGTCGTCACGCAGGCGCGCGTCGGCATGCCGTCGAGCAGGACCGTGCACGCGCCGCACTCGCCCAGCCCGCAGCCGAACTTCGGCCCGTTCAACGCGAGGTCGTTACGCAGCAGGTAGAGCAGCGGCGTGTCGGCGGCGGCGCAGACTCGATGGGTTGCGCCGTTCACGTTCAGCACGAGCGGCGCGGGACGATTCGTCACGTGGCTGTCCACGTTTTGCGCGCGCTCAGAACACCACCGGTACTTCGGTGGCAGGCGGCGTGTTACGGCTGCGCCGGCAGCGGATCAAGCCGTCGATCATCACCATGCCCACGCCCGGAATGTCGCCGAGTTGCACGCTTTCGAGCAGCGTGTCGGCTGCCGTGTGTTGCGCGCGGTCCATGAACACGAGGTCGGCGGGACGGCCTACTTCGATCAGCCCCTGACGCAGCTTGCGTTGCCGCGCGGTGTTGCCGGTCGCGAAGCAGAACGCGATTTCGGCGGGCACGTCGGCGAGGCTCGAAATCAGCGCGATCATCCGCAAGATGCCGAGGGGTTGCACGCCGGAACCGGCGGGGCTGTCCGTGCCGAGAATGATCCGGTGCGGGCACTTCAGTTCGATCGCATGACGCGCGGTCAGCAGTGCGATCCGTTCGTTGCCGTTGTGGACGATCTCCAGAGCGCGGCTCGACTGCTCGCACAGGTCGCACACGTGCCGGTACGACAGCGACGTATGGCCGCCGTTGACGTGGCCGATCACGTCGGCGTCGGCGGCCAGCACCACGTCGCGATCGATCAGCCCCGAGCCGGGAATCGACGGGCCGCCCGTGTGGATCGTGCTTTGCATGCCGTACTTGCGCGCCCACGCGACCATCTGCGCGGCTTCCTCGCCGCCCTTCACGCTGCCGAGCCCCACTTCGCCGAGCAGCTTCACGCCCGCTTCGGACAGCTCCTTGAAGTCCTCTTCGACCATGCCCTTCTCGATCACCGGCGCGCCCGCCATCACCTTGACGCCGCCGCCGACACCCGCGCCGCGCATCCCTTCGAACGACCGTTGCGCGGTGATCGCGAGCGCCTTCACGCCGAGCACATCTTTCGGACGACCAGGCAAATGCACTTCGCCGGCCGAGATCATCGTCGTCACGCCGCCGTTCAGATTCGATTCGATCCAGCCCATCTGGTTCTGGCGCGGCGTCCAGTCGCCGAACACGGGATGCACATGCGAGTCGATCAGGCCGGGCGCCACCGTGGTGCCTTTGCAATCGACCGTGGTCCGCGCGCCTTCGAGGTCGCAGTCCTTCTCCTTGCCGAGCGCGACGATCACGCCGTCGTCGATCACCAGCGTGTCCGCGTCGAGAATCGGCTGGTCGATGTCGCCGGATAACAGCAGCCCGATGTTCGTTACCGCGACCTTGCCCGACAAGCCTGTCAACGTCTCTGCTGCCATCTGCCTCTCCTTTCGCAACGATTGCCCGGCCATGCCGGCGTGCACCCCGCACGCCGCGCGCGCCGCTGGAATCACACGCTGAGATAAGCGCGCCTGACTGTTTCGTTCCGTGCGAGTTCGCCGATCGTGCCGCTAAAACGGATCTGCCCTTTTTCGAGCACATACGCGCGGTCGCTGACCAGCTCGGCGAAGTGCAGGTTCTGTTCGGACAACAGAATCGACAGCCCTTCGCGCTTGAGTTCGAGAATCATGTTCGCCATCTGTTCGACGATCACCGGCGCGACGCCTTCCGACGGCTCGTCGAGCAGCACCAGATACGGATTGCCCATCAGCGTGCGCGACACGGTCAGCATCTGCTGCTCGCCGCCGCTCATCTGGCCGCCCGGGCGGCGGGGCATTTCGCCGAGATTGGGAAACAGGCGAAACAGCTTTTCCGGCGTCCATTGCGGCGCGCCTTCGCGCGGCGGCTGACGGCCGGTGTCGAGGTTCTCCATCACCGTGAGATCCGCGAACACGCGGCGGTCTTCGGGCACGAAGCCCATGCCCATCCGCGCGATCCTGTACGGCGGCAACGCCGTGATGTTCTGCCCGCGAAACGTCACCTCGCCGCGACGGCGCGGCAGCAGACCCATCACCGCTTTCATGGTGGTCGATTTGCCGGCGCCGTTGCGGCCCATCAGCGCGACCACTTCGCCGCGGCCGACTTCGAGACCGACATCGAACAGGATATGAGCGCGGCCGTAGAACGCGTTGAGGCCGGAGACTTTCAGCATCGGCTCGCTCATTGCGGCGCTCCTCGTCCCGCTTGTCCCGCCTGGCCTGTCGCCGTGTCATGCAGCGGCGCGTGCGGCCGGAAGGTCTTGCCTGTACCGAAATAGACTTCCTGCACGCGCGGGTCGTTACGGATCGTTTCGGCATCGCCCTCGGCGATCAGCTTGCCGCGCGCGAGCACGATCATGCGATCGGCGTACGCGAATACCACGTCCATGCTGTGCTCGGTAAACAGCACGCCGATCTTGTGCTCGGTGACCAGACGTTTGGTCAGTGCCATCAGCTCGTTGCGCTCCTTCGGCGCCATGCCGGCGGTGGGTTCGTCCATCAGCAGCAGCTTCGGTCGATTGGCGAGCGCGATCGCCAGTTCGACGCGTTTCACGTCGCCATACGCGAGCACGCCGCACGCGCGCTTCGCATCGGCGCTCATGCCGACCTGTTCGAGCAGCGCAAACGCTTCGTCGGCATAGCGCGAGCCCGCGGGCTTCCACAGGCCGAAGGTCTTGTGTTCGCGCGACACCAGCGCCGTCTGCACGTTTTCGAGCACGGTCATGGAATTGAAGGTCGCGGCAATCTGGAACGTGCGGCCGACGCCGAGCCGCCAGATGTCGCGCGGACGCATGCCGACCAGTTCATGGCCGTCGAGGCGGATCGATCCGGACGACGGCTGCAACTGCCCGTTGACCATGTTGAAGCAGGTCGACTTGCCCGCGCCGTTCGGTCCGAGCAGCGCGAGCAGTTGACCGGCTTCGAGATCGAACGAGACATTGTCGACAGCCTTCAGGCCTCCGAACGATCGGGACAGACCCGAGACGCGCAGCAGGCTCATAGTCCCTCCTTGATCGCGGCGGCGCGTTGCGACGGCGACACGGCACTACTGTCGGCGGCATCGGCGGTGTCGTCGCCGAAACGCTCGCGAATGAAGCCGACGATCCCTTGCGGAAACGCGATCACCAGCAGCAGGATCGCGACGCCCAGCAGCGCCTGCCAATAGTCGGTCTGCCGCGCGACGGTGTCCTGCAGCCACGTGAACACGGCCGCGCCGACGATCGGTCCGCTCAAGGTCTGCAAGCCGCCGAGCAGCACCATCACGAGGCCGTCCACCGAACGGCTCACGCTGATCACTTCCGGCGAGATCGTCCCCTTCGAGAACGCGTACAGCGATCCGGCGAGTCCGCAGAACAGCGACGCGATCACGAACGCCGCCCACTGCACGCGCTTCACGTCGATGCCGATCGCCTCGGCGCGCAGCACGGAATCGCGCGACGCCCGCATCGCGTAGCCGAGCGGCGAGAACAGCAGCTTGCGCAACAACCACACGCCGACTACCGCGCAGACCAGCGTCAGGTAGTAAAACGCTACCGGCGACGACAACCAGTTCGACGGCCATAAGCCGAGCACGCCGTTGCTGCCGCCCGTCACGTCGTCCCACTGGAACACGACCGACCAGACGATCTGCGCGAACGCTAGCGTCAGCATCGCGAGATAGACACCGGAGAGGCGCACGCAGAACCAGCCGAACACCAGCGCGCCGGCGACCGCGAGCAGCGGTCCGAGCAGCAGCGCGGCTTCCATCGGCAGATCCAGCACTTTGAGGAACAGCGCGGCGCCGTATGCGCCGAGGCCGAAGTAAGCGGCGTGGCCGAACGAATGCATGCCGCCCGGCCCCATGATGAAATGCAGGCTCGTCGCGAACAGCACCGCGATCAGGATTTCGACCAGCAGCACAGGCATGTACGGAAACGCGTTAGCCGCGAGCGGCGCGAGCGCGAGGACCAGCAACGCGAATGCGGCCAGCCACTTGAGGCGTTTGCCCGCCGGACGCAACGGCGTTTCCGGCGCCGCCATCCCGCGCACCGCGGCGCTCGCGCGGCCGAGCAGGCCCCAGGGCCGCACCACCAGCACGACCGCCATCACGACGAATTCGGCCACCAGCGTAAAGCGGCTCAACGACAGACCTACGCCGAAGACCGTCACATGGCCGATGCCGATGCACAGCGCCTTGATCTCCGCGATGAGCAGCGCAGCGACGAACGCGCCCGGAATCGAACCCATGCCGCCGACCACGACCACCACGAACGCATTGCCGATGGTCTCCAGATCCAGCGACAGATTCGCCGACATGCGCGGCCCTTGCAGCGCGCCGCCGAGACCGGCGAGAAACGCGCCGACGAAAAACACGCCGGTAAACAGCCACGCCTGATTGATGCCGAGCGCGCCGAGCATCTCGCGATCCTGCGTCGCGGCGCGCACCAGCGTGCCCCAGCGCGTGCGCGTCAACGCGTACCAGAGCAGCAGCAACACCACCGGCCCGATGACGATCAGCGCGATGTCGTAGGTCGGCAGCGGATGGCCGAGAAAATCAACCGCACCGGCCAGATGCGGCGCTCGTGGCCCGAACAGATCTTCGGGGCCCCACAGCCACAACGCGGCGTCGCGAGAGATCAACACTAGCGCGAAGGTGGCGAGCAGGTGGAACAACTCGGGCGCCTGGTAGATGCGCCGCAACACGATCATCTCGACCAGCGCGCCCAGCACCGCAACCACCAGCGCGGCGGCCAGCACCGACAGCCAGAAGCCGCCCGCCGTCTGTCCGAAGCGGCTCGCGATGCTGTACGCGACGTAGATCCCGAACATATAGAACGAGCCGTGCGCGAAGTTGACGATGCGCGTCACGCCGAAGATCAGCGACAAACCGGCGGCGACGAGAAACAGCGTCGACGCGTCGGCGAGTCCGTTGACCAGCTGTACCAGCAAATTCGAAAGCATCACGACCCTCGGCAGCTTGCTGAACGGCGCGTGCGCGGCAGGCGCAGGCGGCGCGATCGGCAGACGTTGCAGCGCGTGCGGCCCCATGCGCGCACGCGTCAACGGCGGGACAGTAACCCGAAAGAATTCTCCTTGGGAAGCAGCGAAACAACCGCGTTCAAACTCAGCGCAAACCGTCTTCGCCCTTGATCTCACTCACCTGCAAGCCGCCGATGCGCGGCAGCGGCCGCCCCGACGCGGTCACCGCAACCGCCACGACGATTTCGTTCGCGCGCGGCGCATCCGACACGCGCGCCTCGATCGCATCGAAATGACTGCGCACGAAGGCCGCGTCCTTGTGGCCGAGCGGCACGTCGATCGCGGTGCCGAGCGTGCCCATCTTCTTCGCCGACGGCACCAGCGCCGCGCCCTTTTCGACTGCGGCCCGCAGCGGCGCGCCGAGTTTCGGGTGCAGGATCGCGGCCGCATGTTCCAGCTCGCCCGCCTCGCCGACGATCGCGGCCTTGCCGTAGCTTTGCGCGTCGCCGGGCGCAATGCCGAGCGCCTCGACGCACCGGTTGCCGAGCAGCGCGCCCAGTTCTTCGCCGGCTTCGATCAGCGCGTCGAGTTTGGCCTCGTAGCGGCCCGCATACGGATTGTCGATCACCGCGATCGCAACCGCGCGACGCGCGGGTGGATCGATGGCCTGGCCCATTTCAATGCGAGTTTCATCCACCTGCACGACCAGCTTGCGAAGCTTGATTGCCATTTCGCTCTCTCCGGGTTTCGATGCTTCGATGTTGCGGCGTTGCCACTTGTCGCTGCGCCGCTGCAACGCTTCAGCGCAAACCGTCCTTGCCCACGATCGCCTCTTTCGCGAGGCCGCCGACGCGCGCATGGACGCGCTGCCCCGTACTCATCACGAGGATGTACACGAGTTCGTCGGCGGCGGGCGCGCCGGGCACGCGCACTTCGATCGCGTCGAAGTGGCTGCGCACGTAGCTCGCGTTCACGTGCGTGAGCGGCACGTCGAGCGCGGTGGACGGCGCGCCGACCTTCTTCGTGGACGGCACGATCGCGTTGGTCGGCACGCCGTTCTTCTCCAGCAGTTCACGCATGGCATAGCCGCCGGGGACATGCCACAGCGCGCCATGCTCGAGTTCGCCGCGCGCGCCGACAATCGCGCGCTTGCCATAACTTTCAATCGATGCGTGCGGCACCGCCATCGCCGCCAGCAGCCGTTGCGCCATATCGAAGCCGATGGGTTTGAGCGCTTCCATCGCGTGCTCGATTTTCGCTTCGTAGCGGCCGGCAAACGGGTTCGTCATCACCGCGGCAATCGCGCCGCGTCGGAGCGGCTGCTCGGGCGCGGGGCCGAACTCGTGGAAGATATCTTCGACGTGCGTCAGCACGCGGCGTATTTCGAACACGGAGCCTCCGTTATTGTAGGGGCGCGGCGCGCGGGCAACGCGCCGTTTTCATGAATGCCGGCGACGCGCACCCGCCCTTGCAGGAAGAGTGCGGCGCCTTCGATCAAGCCTTGCTCTCGCAGACACTGTGCCACGGCGACGCCGCGCGCCAGCGCGAGTTCGATCAGCGGCTGCGGCAACGCAGGGACGTCGACGGTGACGAGGAGGTCGCCCAGATCGCTATCGTCCTTCAACGACGACGCCGGGCGGCGCACGATCCCCGCATGGTCCAGATGCACGGCGTTCGCGATCATCGTCGCGGCGGCGTCGGCGGTGGCGGCGTCACGGGCGAGCACGGTCACGCTGTCGGCGATGCCGAGGCTGAAGCTGCGGCCGCGCCAGCCGCTGGTCGCGATGCCGCGCACCGGCACGCTCGCGTCGAGCGTCAGGTTGGCGTCGAGCGCATGATCGCGTGAGAGATGCGAGCCGGAGCAGTTCGCGAGATCGGCGAACACGCCGACGCGGTACTGCTGCCCTTCCGTCAGATACAGCGCGATGTCGCCGCCATTGTTGATGAACGCACGTGCGACGCCTTCACGCGCGAACGCCGCGATCAGTTCATCGGCGACGCTGCCCGCGACGGCCGCCATCGGTGTGATGTAACGCGCGCGATGCGGATGGCACGCGGACCACATGCGGCGCGCCACCGGGCCTTGCAACGCGGTGTCGTGCGACGCCGAGTCGGCCGGCACGGGCTGCCGAAGCAGTTGCAACTCGCCGACCAACTCGGGCAGCACATCCGCGAAACGCGTCCAGCACGCGTGATACGCGGCCTGCACCGCCGCAGGCTCGCCGTCCGCGCCGAGGATCAGATCGATCGGCCCATGCTGCCAATGCCAGCGGTTTGCATCGAGCCGGGTGCGGGTGGGGGTCATCACGTTGGTCGCGTTCGTCGTGTGGATGTGTGTTTTGGGTTGGCGGGTGACGCGCCGTCAGCCGAGCATCGGCGGCATCGCGGGCGGCCACGGATTGTCGGGATTGCGCAGCAGCGTACGGCGCGCGAGCGGTGCGCCTTCCGTATGGCCGGGCCCGTTCGCCAGCACGCTCTCCAACGAGCGCACCGCGTCGAGATGGCCGCCGAGGTCGCGATACGCGTCATACGTCATCGTGAATTCGATCGGCGCGACGATCGCGGGCGTGGGCACCGTGCCGAACGAGCGGTCGGGCATCCGCGCTACATCGACCATCACGGTGATGCCGCCACCGGGCCACACATAGGCCGGCGCGCCGCCACAGGTCACGTTGACCAGCTTCTGTTTGATCGCCCGGGTGAGCAGCACCGGGTTCTCCGTGGCGCCTGCGCGCAGACTGCCACCCGCGCCACCGAGAAACAGCACCGTGGCGAGTGACGGCTCGCAGTTCTCGCCGATGCGTTCGACCGTACGGCGCACCGCGTCCGGCATCGGCGCGATACGCGGCACGAGATCCCGATCGAGTTCGTACCACTGCGCGTGTTCACCGGTGGTCGACACCATCAGCAAACGCATGCCCGGTGTCGCGACGGCGGGATCGAAGCCTTCGACGATCGCCAGCGGATCCTGAATGTCGGTGCCGCCCCAGCCCGTGCCGGGATTGGCGACCTGAAAATAGCGCCCTGGCGTCGACTTACGTCCGCGAATCTTCACGCCCGAGCGCGTCATGCCGAGGCATCGGCCGGCCTGGTGTTCGGTGAGCACGCCGGTGATGTGATCGTCGACGACCACCACTTCGTCGGCATGACCGAACCATTGCTTCGCGAAGATGCCGATGGTCGCGGAACCGCAGCCCACGCGCATGCGCTGTTCCTCGACGCCGTCGACCACCGGCGCCGCGCCCGCGCGAATCACGAGACTTGCGCCGCCGTCGATGGTCAACGCCACCGCCTCCTTGTTGCCGAGCGCGAGCATCATGTCGCACGTCACGCGGCCTTCTTTCTTGCTGCCGCCGGTCAGATGGTGCACGCCGCCGAGGCTCAACATCTGCGAGCCGTACTCCGCAGTGCTCACGTGGCCGACAATCTCGCCGTGACAGCGAACGTTGGATTGTTCCGGGCCGAGAAAGCGATCGGTGTCGATCTTCACCTTGAAGCTGCAGTAGCTGAAGATGCCTTCGGTGACGACCGTGATCATATCGACGTCGTCGAGCTTCGACGCAACGATGAAAGGCGCGGGCTTGTAGTCGGGATAAGTGGATGATGCGCCGATGCCGGTGACGAAGAGCGGCTCGTCGGCGGTGGGATCATTCGCTTCGGACAGCGCGCCGAATTCGACGATGGCTTGCGCCTGGGCGCCACTTGCGCCCGCTTCGGCCGCTAACGGCGAGCGCGCGAGAAACACCACCGGATCGACGCGGATCAGCCGCCCGTCCGCATTCGCGTAACGATCGCACGCGCCGGTGCGGCCTTCGGATATCTGGCACAGCACCGGGCATGCATTGCATTCGATCTTGTTCGACGCCATGCGCTCGCTGCGCGGCGCCGCCTTTTCGAGCACGGTAGGACCCGGCGTCGACGCGGCTTCGCCGTCGACACTGTCCGCGCCGAAATCGACCTTCGTATGTTCTGTCATGGCGGGGTTCCCATACGACGACATTACAAGCGGTCCTGCCCGGCTGCCAAATCACCCTTGTTTCAGGGGACTTGCGCGCGACGCGCCAATTTTCATGTTGCGTCCACTCACCGTTGATGTAGTATTTCCTACATCAAACTGGATTGAAATCTACCCGATCAAAATAGACTGTGCAACGTGTTTCCGGATGAGAGAAAGAATGGTGCGACGCGGCATGGGCGTGTGAATCACGCCTCAATCTACGCCGAAGCGGCAGGTCGCGCAGCACCTGACTCAGCCGCTAAAGCGGGCGGTATGATGATGGCGCGAGCGTCCCTCGCTCGTGCACGTGCCGCTGCTGTACATGCCGTTTTATTGACACCGACAAAGAGATCCAAGACCGCCATGAGTCCCACCGCCGTCCGCAAGCCGGGCGCCACCGGCATCCGTGCGAAACAGGCGCAGGACACTCGCGCCAAGCTTCTGAAAGCGGCAATCAAGGTCTTCGCGAAACAGGGTTATGCAAGCGGCCGCGTCGAAAGTATTTCGAAGGCCGCGCGTTCGCACGACCGCATGATCTATTACTACTTCGGCAGCAAGGAGCAGTTGTTCGTCGAAGTGCTGGAAACGATCTACACGCAGTTCAACGAAGCGGAAAGCAAACTCGATCTCGATCTGGACGATCCGGTGCACGGTCTCGAACAGATGGTCGAATTCGTCTGGGAGTACTACCTCGATCATCCGGAGTTCGTCACGCTGCTGTCGAGCGAAAATCTGCATCAGGGCAAGCATGCGAAAAAATCGCTGAAGCTCAAAGAGATTTCGGGCTACGCGATTTCGGTCGTGCAAAAGTTGCTGGACGCGGGTCACGCGCAAAACGTGTTTCGCGCCGACGTCAGGGCGCGCGACGTATATCTGATGATCGCGTCGCTCGGCTATTTTTATAACGCCAATCAGTACACGTTGGGCGCGTTCCTCGGCGAGCCGCTAATGGACAAGGCGGCGCTCGAACATTGGCGCGAGGTTATCAAGGACACGGTGTTGCGTGCGGTGCGATTGCGGTTGCCGGAGAGCGCGGCGGCGAATCCGGCGGCGGGCGCAACTGCGGCTGCGGTCACGGCTTCGGCGAATCACAGCGGAAAGGAAAGCGAAATCGAACACGGGCGCGGCGCTGCATAAAAAAACGCGCGCCGGACAAGCGGCGCGCGTCTCTCATCTCAAGACCACAAACGTACAGCGTTACGGCTTCGCTGCTGCCGCCGCGTCGTCTTCGCGAAACAGCTTGTCCGCGAGGTGAAACGCCGAATTAGCCGCCGGCACACCGCAATAGATCGCCGTTTGCAGCAGCACTTCCTTGATCTGCTCGCGCGTCACGCCGTTGTTCTTTGCGGCACGCAAGTGCAGCGCAAGTTCTTCGCTGCGATTGAGCGCGACCATCATCGCGATGGTCAGCAGACTGCGCGTATGACGCGGCAAGCCGTCGCGCGTCCAGATTTCGCCCCACGCATAGCGGGTGATCAGGTTCTGAAACTCGTCGGTCAACTCAGTGCGATTCGCGAGCGACCGGTCGACGTGCGCGCTGCCCAGCACCGAGCGACGCACACCGAGCCCGGCCTCGTAGCGGTCTTCGTCGTTCATTTCGTCTCCGTCAGGAAATCGACCACGGTCTTCGTGAAAGCGTCGGCCTTCTCGATGTTGGAAATGTGCGCAGCGTCCAGTTCGACGTAACGCGCGCCCGGAATCGACTGCGCGAGTTCGCGGCCTTGCGCGGGCGTCGCGGCCAGGTCGTGCGTGCCGCTGATCACGAGCGTCGGCAGCTTGATGCCGGCCGTTTCAGGACGCAGATCGGTCGCGTCGATCGCGTCGCAATTCGATGCGTAGCCTTCCTTGTCGGTGTGCACGAAGACATCGCGAATCATCGCCAGCACCACCGGCTCGCGGTCGAAGTAGTCAGCCGTGAACCAGCGCGGCAGAACCGCGTCGGCCAGCGCAAGCATGCCTTCGCTGCGCGCCTTCGCGGCGCGCGGCACCCACACTTCCGGCGAACCGATGCGCGCCGCCGTATTGCACAGCACCACGCGGTCGAAACGCTCGCCATGACGCGCGGCCAGCGCGACGCCGGTCAGGCCGCCCATCGAGAGCCCGCAGAAATTCGCGCGCGCGATCTTCAGCGTATCCATCAGGCCGAGCACGTCGCCGGTCAGCTGCTCGATCGTGTACGGACCCTTCGGCGCTTCCGAGTGGCCATGACCGCGCGTGTCGTAGCGCAGCACGC
Source organism: Paraburkholderia panacisoli (assembly GCF_008369935.1). Lineage (GTDB taxonomy): Bacteria > Pseudomonadota > Gammaproteobacteria > Burkholderiales > Burkholderiaceae > Paraburkholderia > Paraburkholderia panacisoli. The sequence goes on from NZ_VTUZ01000010.1 coordinate 115,132, forward strand.
GGAAGTGTTTGGACAGCGCCGCGACTTGCGGCGTCCACATGGACATATCGCTGCCGAGCGAATTCGACAACACGATCCACGGTGCGTGGCCGTGACGGTCGCCGTCGATTCGATAGTGCAGCTCGGTGCCGTTGACTGCGGCGTAGGGCATGCCGGTTACTCCTTGCAATGGGCGCGCTGGGCGCGCGTGGTGTGAAGTGCCAGCGCGGCGTCCACATAAGCATGCGCCTGGCCGACGTATTGAGCGGGATCGAGCAGTTGCTTCAGGCGCTCGAGCGGAAGATGCGCGGTGACGGCCGGGTCGGCGGCGAGCACGTCGAAGAGCGTCTGCCCATCACGGATCGCGGCTTTCGACGCGCGCTCGACGAGATGATGCGCGTCGAGCCGGCCGATGCTGTCGCCGAGCGCGAGCATCACCGCTTCGCCGAGAATCAGGCCATGCGTGACGTCGAGATTGGCGGCGAGGCGCGGCACGTTCACGTTCAGCCCGGCGGCGATCTGTTCGATGTTGGCGAGCGCGCCGCCCGCGAGACGCGCGAGGTCCGGCAGCGCGTCCCACTCGGCTTGCCAGCCGCCGAGCGCGCGCTCGTGCTCCTGCACCATGCCGGCGAACACGGTGGCGACCAGCCCCGGTGCGCGCGTCGCGGCGGTCAGCACGGCGGCGCAGCCGACCGGATTGCGCTTGTGCGGCATCGTCGACGAACCGCCCTTGCCGGCCGCGGCGGGCTCGGCCAGTTCGTCGATTTCGGTTTGCATCTGCAGCGAGATGTCGCGCGCGATCTTGCCCAGCGTGCCGATCAGCATGCCGAACAGCGACGCGGTTTCAGCGATGCGGTCACGCTGCGTGTGCCACGGCAAGGTGGGCACGGCGAGGCCGAGTTCTTTCGCGAGCGACTGCGTGACTTGCGGCGCGGCGTCGCGCAGACTCGCGAGCGTGCCCGCCGCGCCGCCGAATTGCAGCACCAGCACGCGAGCGCGCAGCGCATCGAGCCGCTCGCGATGACGCAGCAGCGCGTCGAGCCATTGCGCGAATTTCAGGCCGAGCGTGATGGGCAGCGCCTGTTGCAACCAGGTGCGGCCGATCATCGGCGTCGCGCGATGGGTGGCCGCGAGTTTCGCCACGGCGTCGCAGGTGGATTGCAGGCTCGCGTCGAGCAGATCGAAGGTGTCACGCAGTTGCAGCACCGTCGCGGTGTCGATGATGTCCTGGCTCGTCGCGCCCCAATGCACGTATTTCGACGCTTCGGCGTCGGCCGCCTTGACGCGCGCGGTGAGCTGCTTGACGAGCGGAATCGCGAGGTTGCCGCCGAGCGCGGCGTCGCGCGCGAGCGCGTCGGCGTCGAGCTGATCGGCCTGGCAGGCCGCTTCGATCGCGGGCACCGCGGACTGCGGAATCACCTGATGTGCGGCCGAAGCCCGCGCGAGCGCGGCTTCCACGTCGAGCATCCGTTGCAGCGTCGCACGCGGCGCCCAGATGTCGTTCATCGGCTGTGTGCCGCAAAGAAGGCCGGTCAGACGGGCGCTGGAGTCGAGCATGATGACGTCGATGTTCGAGGGAATCGGGAGTGAAGGTTGCGTGCGGACAGAGCGCGCTGCGTCAGGATGCGATACGTCTGACGCAAGCGCCGGAACGCTAAAGCACCGGCCGCCGCCGCATGGCCGGTACACAGTACCGCACACGGTGCTGCGGCGTATTGTGCGCCAAACGCGGCCGGCTTGTCGCCGAGCTTGTCATGCAAGAGCGCATGAGACTGCCGCCTCATGCGCTCTTGCGTAGCCGGAAGACCTGGCGGGGCCGCGTCAGGCCGCGCGAGCCGCTTGCGTACCGTCGATCAGCGGCACGCCGGTCAGCTTGAGCAGCTCATCGAAGTCGATGTCCGAAAAGATCTCGCGCACCACGAGGCCCTGCTCGGTCACGTCGATCATCGCGAGGTCGGTGTAGATGCGGTCGACGCAAGCCACGCCCGTCACCGGATACGTGCACTCGGCGGCGATCTTGCTTTCGCCCTGCTTGGTCAGGTGCTCCATCATCACGTACACCTGCTTCGCGCCGATCGCCAGATCCATCGCGCCGCCGACCGCGGGAATCGCGTCGGGCGCGCCGGTGTGCCAGTTCGCCAGATCGCCCTTGGCCGACACCTGGAACGCGCCGAGCACGCAGAAGTCCAGATGGCCGCCGCGCATCATCGCGAACGAATCCGCGTGGTGGAAGTAAGCGCCGCCCGTCAGCAGCGTAACGTGCTGCTTGCCGGCGTTGATCAGTTCGTCGTCTTCCTCGCCTTTGGCGGGCGCCGGGCCCATGCCGAGCAGGCCGTTTTCGCTGTGCAGGAAGATTTCCTTGCCGGCGCCGAGGTGGTTGGCCACCAGCGTCGGCACGCCGATGCCGAGGTTCACGTAAGCACCTTCGGGGATGTCCAGCGCAACGCGCTTGGCCATTTCATCGCGGGTCAGTTTTTTCATGTCGGTCTCCGGTTCAGGCAGCAGCGTCGTGAGGATTGGGCGTGGGGGCATGTGCCGCTTGCGGCACTGCAATCACGCGCTGCACGAAAATGCCGGGGGTTACGATGTTTTCCGGATCGAGCGCGCCGAGCGGCACCACTTCCGACACCTGCACGATCGCGGTTTTCGCCGCGCTTGCCATGATCGGGCCGAAATTGCGAGCGGTCTTGCGATAGACGAGGTTGCCCCAGCGATCGCCCTTGTACGCCTTGATGAGCGCGAAGTCGGCATGCAGCGGCGACTCCAGCACGTAATGCCTGCCGTCGATCAGACGGGTTTCCTTGCCTTCGGCGAGCTTGGTGCCGTAAGCGGTCGGCGTGAAGAAACCGCCGATGCCCGCGCCCGCCGCACGGATGCGCTCCGCGAGGTTGCCTTGCGGCACCAGTTCGAGTTCGATCTCTCCCGCGCGATACAGCGCGTCGAACACATACGAGTCGGTCTGGCGCGGGAATGAGCAGATGATCTTGCGCACGCGCTTGGCCTTGAGCAGCGCCGCAAGGCCGATGTCGCCATTGCCCGCATTGTTGTTGACGATGGTGAGGTCGCGCGCGCCCTGCTCGATGAGCGCGTCGATCAGCTCGGACGGCATGCCGGCCGTGCCGAAGCCGCCGATCATGACGGTCGCGCCATCGTGGACATCGGCGACCGCCGATTGAAGTGACTCGAAAATCTTGTTGATCATGTCGAATTTCCTTTTGGGGCGCTGCATGCCGTGGAGCTGACTGCCGTGTGGGCCGGCAGCGCTGCCGCGGAACGGTCTCCGGGCCAATGCGGGCGGCGGCGGCTCGCGCAGTGGAGAATGCAAGCTGGCGCCTTCGGTGGGTTCACTGCCGATTTGTTCGCAGTATGAACATGGATTCGTTTAGCGAACGTTCCGGCGATTATGGTTGCCCTTCGGGCGGGTTGTCAAGGCAGGGAAATCCCCTTAATCATAGGTTCTGGCCCGCGACAATGACGGGTTCGTTGCGCGTGAGCCCGAGCAACGTGGGGGCCCGCTGCACCGAGCCGCACGTCGGCCCGCCAGAGAAAAACCCACTATCCACATGGGCGATTTCTCGACTACCCTCTATGTCAATCGCGAATAGCCATACACTCCCAGCCTTATCCAGCGCCGCAGGCAAATCAACAGCATGTCCGAGACACAACTGGATCTGAACCTGATCCCCTATCTGGTCGCGATGGAAGACACCCGCAACGTCAGCCGCGCCGCCGAACAGCTCGGCGTGAGCCAGCCGCGCGTGAGCACCGCGTTGGGCCGCCTGCGGGAATACTTCAACGATCCTCTGTTCGTGCGCACGTCCAAAGGCATGGAGCCCACGCCGCGCGCGCTCGCGATCCTGCCCGCCGCCCGCGACGCGCTGCTGCGCATCGAGAAAGGCATGCTCGACGTGCAGGACTTCGATCCGGCCACCAGTACCCATACCTTCTCGCTCGCGCTGTCCGATGTCGGCGAGATCGTGTTCCTGCCGCGGCTTCTGCAGATCTTCGCCGAACGCGCGCCGAGCGCGAATCTGCGCTCGGTGACGTTGTCGCCGTCGCAGGTGGAACGCGGCCTCGAATCGGGCGACGTCGACCTCGCGGTCGGCTATTTCCCGGACCTCGCGGGCAACAACTTCTTCCAGCAGCGGCTCTTCACGCACCGTTTCATCTGCCTGATGCGCACGGGGCATCCGCTGTCCAGGGCCCCGCTCACGCTCGCCCAGTTCGTGGCCGCCGGTCACGCGGTGGTGCGCGCCGAGGGCCGCAGCCAGGAAATCCTCGAACAGTACCTGGAAAAGAAACGCATCAAGCGCCGCGCGGTGCTCGAAACGCCGCACTTCATGAGCCTGCCGTTCATCCTCGCGCGCAGCGATCTGCTCGCGACGGTGCCGCACGCGATCGGCTTCGCGTATGTGTCGGAGCATGCGTCGATCACACTGGTCGAGCCGCCGCTGCCGTTGCCGCGCTTCGATCTGCGCCAGCACTGGCATCGCAAGTTTCACAACGATCCGCGCCTGAGCTGGCTGCGCGGCGTGGTTGCCGAGCTGTTCAACGACGCGATGGACGAGTGGCCGAAGTGACTCCATCCGGGACTATCCGGGAACGCTCCTGGGCGGTCCCGAAGCAGTCCCAACGATAGCCCCAACGCGGGCGCCCCGACTCCCAAAGGGGACATCGACACGATTGAACGCAAAACATGGAACAATGGCCGCACTCATTGAACCCGCGCGCTCCGTACAGGGTCGACGCGCGATCCCGGAGGAGCGACGCATGACCAGCAGCAAGGCAAAGAAAACCAAACCCGCAGCGGCCGCGCAACGCCCGAGCCGCGATGAAGCTGAAGCCGCCGTTCGCGTGCTGTTGCGCTGGGCCGGCGACGATCCGCAGCGCGAAGGTCTGATCGATACGCCCGGGCGCGTGGTGCGCGCGTACGAGGAGTTCTTCGCCGGCTACCAGGTCGACCCACGCGAGATTCTCGCCCGCACCTTCTCCGAAGTGGACGGCTACGACGAGATGATCGTGCTGAAAGACATCCGCTTCGAAAGTTATTGCGAACATCACATGGTGCCGATCATCGGGCGCGCGCACGTCGCGTATCTGCCCGGCCATCGGGTAGTCGGCATCTCGAAGCTGGCGCGCCTCGTCGATGCGTTCGCCAAGCGGCTGCAGATCCAGGAAAAGATGACCGTGCAGATCGCCGACACGTTGAACGACGTGCTGCAACCGGAGGGCGTCGGCGTGATACTCGAAGCGGCGCACCAATGCATGTCGACGCGCGGCGTGCACAAGGCCGGCGTGACGATGGTCACGTCGCGCATGCTGGGCACGTTCCGCACCGATCCGTCGACGCGCAGGGAGTTTTTGGCGATCGTTGGGAACCCGGGGGTGGTGTCGGTCGCGAATACCTGAGCGGAAGCCGCGGGGAGCGGCGGCCCGGGGTTCGGGTGTTTCGTGCAGCCACTTTGGGCAGCACGCTCACGCGGCCACTTCGGCCGCTGCTTTAGTGGCCCCTTCGCGCCGCGCAGGTCGGCGCGAGCGCGGTCGTCGTCGGGCCGGGCTTGGGCAACGCTGACCTGCGTGGCGCTCGCATATCCACTCACGCAACCCGGGACGGCCCTCACGGGCACGTAACCCAGCGCGCGGCGCGTTCGCATCGACGGGCAAGCCGGTCCCGACCATCGTCATCGCTCGAAGCAGGCACCCTGTCTATCCCAGGTTCATGCGCGGACGCCCCCAGTCCCGGCCGAACCGGCACCCAACCCGCGCGTCAACCCCGCCGCCCTCGCGAGCCTCGCCACGAGCCGCTCGCCGCGAATCCGCCCGCGCGTTCATGCGGTCGCCCCCTACGTCGTCCCGGCCCACGATCCGTCGGGTATGCTGAGCGCACGGAGCACCGGTTGGACAAACGATCCACCGGCCCGCGCGCCGGGAACAGCCCTTGCATGAGCGTCGGGCAACCCCGGAACACGCCGGCCCAACCGCATTAACAGGAGCTCCTCAATTGGTAGAAATTCCGTCTTCGGCGATTTCAACCTGGGGCGGCGCAGCCGTGTTTGTCAACGTCACGTTGACGCGTCTCGGCGTGCCGATTCCAGCGGTTCCGATGCTGCTGTTCGCGGGCTCGGCGATCGCCGCGGGCACCCTCTCCTTCTGGCCGATCCTCGGCGCGGCGGTCCTCGGCGCGATGATCGGCGACGGTGCCTGGTTTGCCGCCGGCCGCCTCTATGGCCGTGAGCTGCTCGCCGCGCTCGGCCGTCTGTCGCCCGCCGTCGATTCGAAAGTCGAGACCGCCCGCTCGTTGTTCGAGCGCTTTGGCGTGCCGCTCGTGTCGGTCTCGAAATTCGTCCCCGGGCTCGGGCTCATCACGCCGCCGCTGATGGGCACCACCGCCGTCGACAGCCGCATCTACGCAATCTGGGATCTGACGAGCGCGGTTGCGTGGGCCACGTTCTGGCTGCTCGGCGGCGCCGCCGCGGAGCGGGAGCTGCACATGCTGCTCGAGTTCGTCAAATCGCGCGGCGGCACGGTCGTCGATATTCTGTTGGGCACGGGGTTGATTTACCTGCTGTACCGTCTGCAACTGCGACGCCGCGCGCAGCGCAAGTTCGCGGACGCGGCGGCGCAACGTGCCGCTCGTGCAAGGCGCCGCATTCCGGCGCCCAAGGTGCTCGACGCGCGTCCCGCCGGGCCGGTGTTCGACGCGCCGCGCCGCATACCCGGCGCGCTGGCGCTCGATCCTCACTCGCCCGAGCAGTTGGACAACGCGCTGCGCGCCTTTGACAGCGTGATCTACTGCATCTGCCCGGACAGCGCGACCGCCAGCGAAGTCACGCAGCGCATGCGCAGCAATGGCTACACGCGGATTCGCGCCTTGCACGGCGGGCTCGACGCATGGCAGCGGCGCGGCTTTCCGGTCGAGCTGCTGGCATCGGCGGAAGAACCGGGCGGCAAACGCGTGCCGCAGTCACGCGGCGACGCGCGTGACGCGATCACGCTGCGCGGATTCGCGCCACGCAGCAGTCCAGGCACGTGAGGCTGGCGGCGGGGCACGCGTTGGCTGCTGCCACGCCGCGATCGGTGCTCCCGCTCACATTCGCATTCACGCTCACGCCGACGAGTCCTGCGCCATCGAACGCGCCGTCCACTGCGCCGAGCAGATCCGGTTGCGCCCGCCCGTCTTCGCTGCGTAGAGCTGCCGGTCGGCGGCGGCCAGCAGATCGAACGCGTTCTCGCCCTCGGCCGGCACACAGGTTGCACAGCCGATGCTCACCGTCACCGCGATGTTCTCTCCGTCGCTCTGCACCACATGCAGGCCCTGCACCTTGCGGCGGATTTTCTCCGCGACGCTGTGCGCGCCCTCGGCCGCCGTCTCCGGCAACACCACCGCGAACTCCTCGCCGCCATAGCGCGCCACGACGTCGATCGAGCGCCGCACCGTCGCCGCGATGCATTCGGCAACCGCGCTCAACGCCTCGTCGCCGCACGCATGGCCGTACGTGTCATTGAATTGCTTGAAGTGATCGACGTCGATGAACAGCACCGACAACGGCCGCCCGCTGCGCCGCGCGCGCCGCCATTCTTCGTCGAGCCGGGAATCGAGCACGCGGCGATTGCTGAGGCCGGTCAGCGGGTCGGTGGCGGCCAGACGCAGCAGCGCGGCCTGCGCGCGTTGCTTGTCGCGCAGCGCGAACGCCAGCAGCCACGACACCATCACGAACACCGCGCCCAACGTGAGCGTCGCCGCGCCGGCAATCCGGCTGCGATGCCACCACGGCGCGAGCACTTCGTCGACGGCGGGCGCCACGGCCGCGATCAGCGGCGTGCCCGGCACACGCGCGAAGGTGTAGATGCGGCGCACGCCGTCGATCGTCGAATCCGCCACGTAGCTGCCGGCGTTGCGCTCGGCCATCGTGACGAAGGTCGGCAACTTCGCCATGCTCGAGCCGATGTCGCGCGGAAAAAACGGCTTGCGCGCGAGCAACGTGCCGTCCTGCATCACGATGAATACGGAGCCCAGTTCGCCGGTGTCGATCCGGTCGAGCAGATGCTGGAAGTATTCGATGCGGATCGCCAGCAGCGCGACGCCCGCAAAGGCGCCGCTGGCGTCGTCGATGCGCCGCGTGAGCCCGATCGTCAGTTGGCCGTCGCGCAACCGCGAGTGAAACGGGTGCGAGAAAAACAGGCCCACGTCGGGATTGCGCTGATGAGCCAGAAAATAGTCGCGGTCGGCGAGGCGAACGCCGGCGTCGATCTCGTCGCTCTGCGACAGGATCACCGCGCCGGTCGGGCCGATCACATAGGCGCCTCCCAGGTAGGCCGCCGTGGTCGCGCGGTCGAACAGCATCGCGCGGCGCACGCCGATGGGCAGCGTCGACGCGGCCGCCACGCGCGCGCCATCCACCATCGACCGCAACGACAGGTCGTAGATCTCGACATTGCGTTCGAGGTCGGAGGAAATGATCGCGACAAGGTTTTGCGAAGTTTGACGCGCATGATCGAGCGCGTCGGCGCGGCCCATCGCCAGCGTGAGCAGCGTCAAGCCGGCCATTGCCAGCGCGACCACGGTCCCGGCCATCCCGGCGACCAGTGGATGGTTGCCCATGTACCGCGTCACCCCGCCCCCGGCCGCGCGCAGCAGCTTGCGCAACCGACGACGCAGCGAAAGCGTTTGACGTGCCACGTGCGCAGCGCCTCCTTCGCAAGTGATCCGCGACGCCGGCCGTTTCAGCGCCGACGCACGGGCTTCGTTGGCTCCCCTTCGGTGGCCCTCGCTGCGTTTAGCTCGCATTAAGCGCGCCGCCCGGCGACGGCTGCGGACGTAGCGCGCATCATCATCTTCACAGCAGTCCAGCGGCTGTGCGCAGGCGGCGTTTGCGCTCTTTGTCCAGCCAGTCAAGCGCCGCCCCGGTGTCGAGACCGGCCAGCAACGCGGTGTGATCGCGTAGCAGCCCCTCGCTTGCAACGACATCGTTCAGCGCACCGAAGCGTTTCTGAATCTGCTTCAGGCGCTTCATCGTGTGCTTGCGGCCGCCCTTCAAAACCGGCTCGAAAAAATCGAGCAGATAACGCAGCTTCTTGGCGGCTTTCCTGACATCGTGAAAGGCGGGGTAGTTGGAGCGCTTCGCGCGGCTCGCGCGTTGCATGCGTTTTTTCAACGAACGCTGCGCCGCGTCCACACGCCGGGCGGCGAATTTGCGCAGCGGCACGCGCTCATGGGCGGTATTCAATTCTTTCGCGGTACTGCTCAGCGCGTCGCGCAGCAGATTTTTGACATCGGCATTCGCGAGCGTTTCGCGACTGGCCGTGAAAGCGCCGTCGCGCACTTCCAGGAGCCTCGGCGCCATGGCTTGCGCGCCGCTGTCCTCCTGCGTCAGCAGTTCGATCAGGATGTCCCAGTCGCGCGTCTTGCCGGCCGCTGCCGCAAGGTACTTGAACAGCGCGCGTTGACGGGTATTCTCGGCCTGCTCGACCAAGGGGTCGAATGCCCACCACAGCGAGCGCAAACGCCGCAGCGAAACGCGCAGCTGGTGCAGCGCTTCGGGCGACGTGTCTTCGCGTACCGCATGCGCGAATTCGATCGCGCGATCGACGAGGGGTGCTGCATACGACACGAAGGCCGCTTGAGCCGACTGCGCCTGGCTGCTGGCGCCGGCTGGTTCGCTCGCGGCGGACTGCCTGACCGCCTTGCCGCTGTCTCGCTTCATTGCTGCTCCCCTGAATCCACTACTCTCCTTTGAAGCGTAGCAAAAATAGGTCCTTCCTTACGCAAAAGCGCAGGCATTTAGCGGGCGGCACGCGTCGAAAGAGCGCGATGCATGTTGTTCAGGCGTGGGGTTTGCGTCCCATCTCGTGGCCGCATCGCATGGCACCGCACACCGCGAGAGGCTATTTTTAAACCTATGATCCGGCACACTGGGCCGACGCGCGAGTCCGCGCGGCATATCGGCCGGACTGTCAGCGCGCATGGCTTACCTCAGGAGGATGTATGCGAATACTTATCGTCGGTGCAACGGGGCTGATCGGCGGCGAGATCGTCAAGCTGCTCTCAGCCGAACACGACATCGTCACCGCGAGCCGCAAGGGCTCCGATCTGCACGTCGACCTGTCCGACAAAGCCAGCATCGAGTCGATGTACCAGCAGGCGGGCACGTTCGACGCCGTCATCTGCGCGGCAGGTGCGGCGAAATTCGCGCCGTTGGCCGCGCTCTCCGACGAAGACTTCGCGTTCAGTCTCGCCAACAAGCTGATGGGCCAGGTCAACCTGGTGCGTTGCGGCGCGGCTCACGTGTCGCAAGGCGGCTCGTTCACGTTGACGAGCGGCGTGCTCTCGCAACAGCCAATGCAAGGCAGCGCGGCGGTGAGCATCGTGAATGCGGGCGTGGAAGCGTTCGTCCGTTCGGCTGCGCTCGAATTGCGCGGCAAGGCCCGCGTCAACGCGGTCAGCCCAGGCTGGGTTGCCGAAACGCTGGAGTCGATGGGCCGCGATCCGTCGCAAGGCGTGCCTGCCGCGATGGTCGCGCAGGCGTACAAACGGAGCCTCGGCGGCAGCGCCAGCGGCGAGGTGATCGGCGCTTCCTGAGCGCCTGACCAATATAGGTCTTTTCGGATCTCCGGCTATCCTTATCCGCCACCGGCCACGCGGCGAATCGGTGCACGCGCCCCGTCCGGCGGGCCCGAAGCCCGCGCAGAGGGGTTGCGCCCGAGCGTCACGCCACTGTCATCATTTCGACACGCTGGCCCCGCAGGATCGTAAGTTCCGCGACAAACTCTGGGGCTCACGTCATGCCGGAACTTTCGTATCCGCAACCTGGTGCTGCAGGCGGCAAGGGGCGCAATCTCAGCCTCCTCGTCTTTATCGCCGTGATCGTTGTCGGTGCAGTCTATTGCGCCGTGCATCTGATGGACGATTTGCAATCGGTTCGAGAGAGCTCGGTTCTGCCCTTTATGTTGCTCGGCGTCGCGCTGCTGATCGCGCTCGGTTTCGAGTTCGTCAACGGCTTTCACGACACCGCCAACGCGGTCGCCACCGTGATCTACACGCACTCGCTGACGCCCAACCTCGCGGTGGTCTGGTCCGGTGCGTGGAATTTCCTCGGCGTGCTGACCTCGAGCGGTGCGGTTGCATTCGGCATTCTGCAATTGCTGCCCGTCGAGCTGATCCTGCAGGTGGGCAGCAGCGCCGGCTTCGCGATGGTGTTCGCGTTGCTGATCGCCGCGATCATCTGGAATCTCGGCACCTGGTATTTCGGACTGCCATCGTCCAGTTCGCACACGCTGATCGGCTCGATCATCGGCGTGGGCCTGATGAACCAGTTGATGCATGGCGCCAACGGCACGAGCGGCGTCGACTGGAACCAGGCGCTCGGCGTCGGCAAGTCCTTGCTGTTCTCGCCACTGGTGGGTTTTCTCGCGGCCGCTTTGCTGCTGCTGATCCTGAAAGCGGTGGTGCGCGTCCCCGAGTTGTACGCGGAGCCCAAAGGCAAGGCGCCGCCGCCGTTCTGGATTCGCTGCCTGCTGATTCTGACCTGTACGGGCGTGTCGTTCGCGCACGGTTCGAACGACGGCCAGAAAGGCATGGGCCTCATCATGCTGATCCTGATCGGCACGGTGCCGACCGCGTATGCGCTGAACAAGGCCGTCACGCCGGCGGAAACGCAAAACTTCATCGCGGTCGCGCAGCAGACCGCGGCGACGCTCGCCCACTACACGCAAGGCGCCGCGCCGTCGGCGAATCCGCGCGCCGATGTCGAAGCGTTCGTGCGCACCCGCCAGTTGACGCCCGCCACGTTGCCCGCGTTGCAGCAATTGACCGAGCAGATCGGCAAGCAGGTCAGTGCATCCGGGTCGATGGCCGGAGTGCCGCAAAGCATCGTCGATAACGTGCGCAACAACATGTACGTCGCGTCCGAAGCGATCCGCCTGATGCTGAAAGCGCAACAGCCGGCGTTCTCGCCGGAGCACGCCAAGGTCATCGCCAACTTCAAGACGCAAACCGATCACGCCACCAAGTTCATCCCGACGTGGGTCAAGGTGGCCGTGGCGATTGCGCTCGGTCTGGGGACGATGGTCGGATGGAAGCGCATCGTCGTGACGGTCGGCGAGAAAATCGGCAAGCAGCATCTGACTTACGGCCAGGGCGCGTCGGCCGAAGTGGTGGCGATGGTGACGATCGGCGCCGCCGACATGTACGGCTTGCCGGTCTCGACGACGCACGTGCTGTCCTCGGGCGTGGCCGGCACGATGGCGGCCAACGGCTCGGGCCTGCAATGGGGCACCGTGCGCAGCCTGGTGCTCGCCTGGGTGCTGACGCTGCCGGCGTCGATCGCGCTGGCGGCGGGTCTGTACTGGGTGTTCCGGATGGTGTTCTAACGACGCCCTGCCCGATGGCCGGTTTCGGGACCGGCCCGGCCTTGCGTTGGGTCCTGACAATGAAAAAGCGCGGCTTGCCCGCGCTTTTTCATTTGCACCACGAACCGCTCAATACATTTCGGGCACGATCATCGAGCCGGGCACCGGCTGGCGGCTGTACTCGTCGTGATAGACGCGCGCCGGCAATTCGATCTGCGGGTGCTCGATCTCGTGATACGGCACCTGGCTCAGCAGATGATGAATGCAGTTCAGACGCGCGCGCTTCTTGTCGACGGCCTGCACGACCCACCACGGCGCCTCCGGAATATGCGAGCGCTGCAGCATCACTTCCTTGGCCTGCGTATAGGCTTCCCAGCGGCGCCGGCTTTCCAGATCCATCGGACTGAGCTTCCACTGCTTCAGCGGATCGTGAATGCGGTTCTGAAAGCGGATTTCCTGCTCTTCGTCGGTAATCGAAAACCAGTATTTGAGAATCTGCACGCCGCTGCGCACCAGCATCTTTTCGAATTCCGGCACCGAGCGGAAAAACTCTTCATACTCTTCGTCGCTGCAAAAATTCATCACGCGCTCGACGCCCGCGCGGTTGTACCAGCTGCGATCGAACAGCACCATTTCGCCGCCCGCCGGCAGGTGCGACACGTAGCGCTGGAAATACCATTGCGTGCGCTCGCGATTATTCGGCGCCGGCAACGCCGCCACCCGGCACACGCGCGGATTGAGCCGCTGCGTGATGCGCTTGATCGCGCCGCCCTTGCCCGCCGCATCGCGCCCTTCGAAGATGACCACGAGGCGATGGCCGGTCTGCACGATCCAGTCCTGCAGCTTGACGAGTTCGCCCTGCAAGCGGAACAGCTCGCGGAAATACACCTTGCGCGCTTCGCGATGCTCGGGTGTGAAGCCATCCGCGCCGTCCATGATGCGGTCGTCGACCTCCATTTCGAGTTCCTCGTCGTAGGCATCGATGAGGTCTTCCTCGAAACGGCGCTGCCGCTCTGCCAGCCACTCGGCTTCAGGTCTCGAATCCTGCTCTTTCATTGCGGCTCTCCAGGCATCAGAAATGGTTAAGCGCGCGGCGGCCAGCGCGACGCGAACGCGTTCGATTATCGAAGCACCAGGTGTCAGCCGTGTTACCGCCGCGGCTACCGGGCGGCCCGCGGGTGTCGGGCGCGCGTTGGCGAGAGCACTGCATGCTTGTGCACGCGTGCGGTTAGCACGCGTAGTGAACGTTCATGATAGCGAGTTTTGCACGACTGTCCGGCGCTAATGCAATGGCCTAGCGCAATGGCCGCGCGAAACTGAGTTCGTGGCCGTCCGGATCGGTGATGTGGAAATAGCGCTCGCCCCACGGCGCGTCGGATGGTTCGAGCGATGGTTTCAGTCCGGCGGCCAGCGCTTTGCGGTAGATCGCGTCGACGTCCGATACGTAGAAGATCACGCGGCCCCACCAGTTGACCGGCGCGCGCGCGTCAGCAATCAGGTTCAGGTACGAACCGCCGAACGCGAACGATGTAAACGCCTCACGCGGACCGCCGTACTTGATCGGAAAGCCGAGCGCTTCATAAAACGACACCGAGCGCGACATGTCGTGCGTGGCGAGCGTGATCGCACTGAGCGATTCGATATGCGATTCCGTCGAGGTCGATGCGGTGGCGGAGGATGACGGCGTGGTTGCTGGCATTGGGTGTCTCCTTGTGGCCTGAGCGTTCAAAGTGTCTCACAGCCGGCTCCAACCCACCCTACCCCCACCCGCCCTTGAAAACCCCCGCCGCGCCCTGCATCTGCGGATCCGCCAATCCGGAGCATCGCCATGGGAAGCCGTCCACGCTTCATCGATGACCTGTCGCGCGCCGCATCCGACGCCCCCGGGCCGCACCCACTCAACCCCTTATCCGACGACGCCCTGCTCGACGCGTATTCCCGCACCGTGATCGGTGCGCTCGAACGCGTCCAGCAGGCGGTCGCCTTCATCTCCGTCGAACGCCGGCTGCCCGGCGAGCCGTCCGGGCGCGACCGAGGCGCGCGCGGCGGCACCGGCTCGGGTTTTCTGTTCACGCCCGACGGCTACCTGCTGACCAATAGCCACGTCGTGCACGGCGCCACGCACATTCGGGTGACACTCGCCGACGGCGCGAAGTTCGACGCCGATCTGGTCGGCGACGACCCCGGCAGCGATCTGGCCGTGTTGCGCATCGGCTCGCCGGAGCCGTTGCCGCATGTCGAACTCGGCGAATCGTCGAAGCTGCGCGTGGGCCAGATTGCGATCGCCGTCGGCAATCCGCTCGGGCTCGCGCAAACCGTGACGACGGGCGTGGTGTCGGCGCTGGGCCGCTCGCTGCGCTCGAACTCCGGCCGCATGATCTACGACGTGATCCAGACCGACGCCGCGCTCAATCCAGGCAACTCGGGCGGCCCGCTGATCAATTCGGCGGGCCAGGTGATCGGCGTCAATACCGCGATCATTCCCGGCGCGCAGGCGATCTGTTTTGCCACCGCGATCGACACGGCCAAATGGGTCATCATGCAGATTTTCGCGCATGGCCGTGTGCGGCGCGCCTATATCGGCGTGGCCGGCACCACGAGGCCGCTATCGCGTCGCGTGCAGCGCTATTTCGGTTTGAGTTCGGAAAGCGGCGTGCACGTGATGGAGATCGTCAAAGGCAGTCCGGCGGCGCTCGGCGGTCTGCGCACCGACGACACCATCGTCGCGATCGACGCGCAGGCCGTGCACGACGTGGATAGTCTGCAACGCACGCTCGACGCGTCGCGTATCGACAAGCCGGTCAACGTGACGGTGCTGCGCGGCGCGCAACGGCTCGAACTGACGTTGACGCCGGTCGAGCAGGCGGGCTGATCGATGTAACGCTCCGGGCGCTTGCAGCGCGGCTTGCGAAGTCACGACATTTCGGAAGGTGCGTACCTCCTACGCTTCACGCACCTTCTGCACCTTCGTTCACCTTCACGCGCCCGCGATGGCCGCGAGCGATCTCATCGCCTGCACCTTGCGGCAAACGCGCGGTGACCGGAATCGACAGGAACGAGAACAGGCCGACCACGAGGAACGCGGGCCAGAAGTCGGAGAACACGATGGTCGAATGGCCCTGTACGTTGTGCGAAATTTGCAGCACGATGCCCGCGATCGTCACGCCGAGTCCCAGCGAAATCTGCTGGATCACACTCGCGACACTCGTCGCACGGCCGACATCGCTGCTCGGAATATCAGCATAGGCCAGCGTGTTCAACGACGTGAACTGCAACGACGGAAAGAAGCCGCCGAACAGCACGACGCACCAGATCAACCAATGCGGCGTGCCCGGAAAGAACAAACCGTAGACCGCGATCGCGAGGCCCGCGCAGCCCGCGTTGAACATCAGCACGGTGCGAAAGCCGAAGCGTCCGAGAATGCGTGAGGCCGCCGCCTTCATGAAGATCGATCCGAACGCGGACGCGCAGGTAATCGACCCAGCGCGGAACGCCGTCATGCCCAGGCCTTCCTGCAACGCAAGCGGCAAGAGAAACGGCACCGCGCCGAGCCCGATGCGAAACAGCGAGCCGCCCGCCACGCTCGCATGAAAACTCGGGATGCGCAGAAGCCGCAGATCGAGCACTGGCAATTCGACGCGGCTCGCGTACAGCGCGTACAGCACCAGCAGCACCACGCCGGTCGCGCACATGCTGATCGACACGCGGTTCGACACCAGTTCGCCACCCACCAGCGAGAGCCCCAGCATGAACAGCGACGCGCCGCTCGCGGACAGCACGAAGCCGATCCAGTCGAGCCGGCCGGGGTGCGCCTCGCGCACGTTGGCGATGTGCTTGTTCGCGAGCCAGATGCCCAGCAGACCGATCGGAATATTGACGACGAAGATCAGCCGCCAGTGCAGATACGTCGTGATGAAGCCGCCGAGCGGCGGTCCGATCACCGGCCCGAGCAAGGCCGGCACCGTCAGATAGTTGACCGCGCGAATGAACTCGGACTTCGGCACCGAACGGAAAATGATGATGCGGCCCACCGGCACCATCATCGCGCCGCCAATGCCTTGCACGAAACGCGCGACCACGAAGGTGCCGAGCGACGTGGACGCCGCGCACATCAGCGAGCCGGCCATGAAGACGCCGATGGCCGTGCGGAACACCGTGCGCGAACCAAAGCGGTCGGCCACCCAGCCGCAGATCGGGATGAACACGCCGAGGCCGATCACATAGGCCGTGACCGCGAGCTTGAGGGTGATGGGATCCTGGCCAAGATCGCGCGCCAGAACGGGCAGGGACGTCACGATCACCGTGCCGTCGACGTTTTCCATGAACATCGCGCACGCGACGATCAGCGGAACAATGAATGCGCCTAAAGCGAGAGGCATTGGCGGGACGAGGGGCTGCTAGGCCGTCGATGTAAAGCGACGATTATGGCATTGCAGCGCGCAACATAGGTGGTTGCGTTGGGGACTTTGCGTGCGCGAGCGCGCAACGCGACGAAGGGGAACCGACGTGCGGCCGGTTCCCCTTCGTCATGCAACGGGATGCTTCAGACAGCCGCTTAGCGCGACGCGCTGACGAGCGGTTGCAATTGCGGCAGGATCTCGGTGCTCGCGCGAGCAACATCGTTCGGAAAGTCGATTTCGATCCACGGCGCGCCGGTCACGTCGGCGGTGTCGAACACCTGGCTGCGCTCCAGCAGCAGATCGCGCACGGCTTCTTCGTGCGGCATGTTGGACCGGCCGCTTTCGACATAACCCGCCACGATCTGCGTGAAACGTCGCGCGGTCTCCTCGCGGAAACGGAAGAACCCGACCGACTCGCCAATCGTGTCGTACTGGAGATTGACCGCAAGCTGCTTGCGCAATTCGACCGGCACGCCGTCTCTCAGACACAGCTTCACGGGCTCGTCGCCGGTTTCGAAATCGCGGTCGATCAACAGCCGGTTGACCGTCTCACCGGCCACCAGCGCGCTCAGAATGCGCTCGTCATAGAGCACGTCGGCGTCCATCAGCAGCACGTCGCCGCCGCGCGTGAGCGCATCGGCCACCGTATGCACCGTCAGCACGCTGCCCAGATCGAAACGCGGGTTCAGCACGGTCTCCACCTTGTGCGGCCAGTTGATGCGCTCCAGTTCCGCCCGCACCGATTCCGGCTGAAAGCCGAGCGCCAGCACGACATCGGTCACGCCGGCGGTTTCGAGCATTTGCAGATGCCGTTCGAGCAGGCTCATGCCGTCGAACTGCAACAGACATTTCGGGAACTGAGCTTGCGGCGGTTGCTGAAGACGCAGGCCGAGGCCCGCCGCGAGGATGATGGCACGCATGCGCGGTCCTTTGAAAAAATACCCAGATTAATCGGCAACCGGCACGCGCGCCGTGGCGCGCCGCCGTTGCCAGCTTCTTTCGCTGAAGTGCAAAACCAGCAGGCCCGGCAGACCTAGCAGGATTTCACGCGCGCGCTTGGCGAGCGACAGCGCCAGCGCCGCGTCCGGCGGCAGACCGACCAGCGGCGCGAGCAGCAGATAGCCGCCCTCCTGCACGCCGAGCGAGCCCGGAATCATGAACGCTGCGCCGCGAATCGCTTGCCCGATGCTTTCGAGCAGCAGCGCGTCGATCCAGTCGACCGGATGGCCGAGAAAGCGCAGCGCGAGCCATACCTCGACCGTGCCGACCACCCAGCCCACCAGACTCAATGCGAAACTTGCCGCGACCAGGCCGCGCTCGCGGTAGAGCGCCTCCACGGCGGCGTCGACGGCTTCCGCGCGCGTCATCAGCGCGGACCAGTCGCGCTTGCCGAATACTTTCGAGACCACGCCGAGCAGCCGGCCGAACAGGCCGCGCCGCTGCGCATAGTAGAAGCCGACGATCATCGCGCCCAGCACGCCGGTGGCGATCAGCGTCGCGGTTCGCAGATCGTGCAGTGCGCCGTGCGCGGCATAGGCGCCGAACAGCAGCAGCCCGCCGAGTGCGAAGACAATTTGCGCGAGCGCCTGCGCGGTCGTGCTGACTGTGATCACCGAGGCGGCGTCGCGCATGCGCATGCCGCGTTGGGACAGTTGACGCACCATCACCACCGGGCCGCCGATCTGCCCCGCCGGCAACAGGCTATTCACCGACTCGCCGATCCAGCGCGCGAGCAGCGCGTCGCGCAACGACGGCTCGTGATGCGCGCCGTTGCGGCGACGCTGGAACAACACCGAGATCGCACCGGCGTCGAGCACGAGCGGCACCACGTGGAACGCCGCGACGAGCGCGAGCCCCCAACCCGCTGCGAGCAGCGTCGAGGCGACCGAGCCGAACCCCTGCCACGCGAGCAGGCCGACGAACAGCGCCGTGCCGATCGACAGCAGAAACACGGCCGCGCGACTCATGCGCGATCCTTGCCACGCGATGCCATCTGACGGAACACCTGGCGGAATCCGAAGTACGCAATCGCGTCCTTCATGTTCGAAATGAAACGGCGCCACGGGCGCATGTTGGGGTCGGTGACGTATTCGAACGTGAGCGACACGCGCATCTCGTTCGGGCCGGCCGGCGTGATGCGATGACGCAGCTTGTCGCCGTCGAAAAACACGAGGCCGCCCGGCGGAATCTGCACCGAGCCCGGCTGGTCCGGCACATCGGGGTTGCGCGTATGCAGTTCGTAGTCGAGCCGGCACGATGATTCGTCGATCACGCCGAGCAGCAGCGTGTAGCGGCGGCCGTCATAGTACGAAGTATCGTAGTGCCAGCCGATGTGGTCGCCCGGCCGCGTGTAGTAATACAGCGCGTACGCGTGCGGGTCGTCGGCGGGCGACACCTGCAGTTTGTCGCCGCTCAACTGCTCCAGCCAGCCGATCAGTTCCTTCGAGCTATACAACTCGGCGATGAACGGCGCGAGACGGTCGATCGTATGACGGCTCACGCTGCCGCCCTGCTTGTGACCCGGCAGATAGTTGCGGTTCACTTCGTCGAGCAGCGCGCGCGCGCTGTGGACCAACTGGGCGGTGACTTCAGGTGCGAGGAAGTCTTCCAGATAGAGGAACGCGCCCTGGGCTGCAAAGTCTTTGCGCAGGCGCGGGTTGTCGAACGTCAGCGTGCGGCTCGCAACCGCGTGGTCGGCATTCGGGGCCACCGGCGCCGAAGCACGGGAACGTTCAACCGGCGCCCCTGCGATCACGTCGTCTTCGGCGTGCGTACTCATTCGCTCGCCCACCTTTGACGGGTTTCGGAAGTGCCGGCTTCCTTGCCCGAGGGCCGAGCGGCGCGGCGCGCAACGCGCCAATAGTCGACCACGACCCAGGCGGCGAACAGCGGCGCGCCGATCGACGCGACCACCACGAAAGGCATCACGACGTTCGTCAGCGTGACGATCGGCAGCAGGTACAGCACGTCTTCCGTTTCGAAGCCGCCGACCGATGCCTGCTGCGTGCCCGCCTTGCCCGCCATCTCCTCGATGCGCATGCGCAGGAAGAAAATCAACGCGACCGCCACGCCGGCCACCGCGCCAGGCACGCCCGGCGCGACCTTCAGTCCACCGATCTGCGCCGCGCCCACGCCGATCCCCATGCCGACGAATAACATCACGGTCACGAGCGCGTCGCACGCGAGGTCGTAAAAATGACCGATTCGACTCGACTTGCCGCCGATGCGCGCGAGTTCGCCGTCGGTGTGGTCGACGAAGTTCGACAGCACGATGAGCAGCGCGCCAGCATTGGCCCACGCGAATTCGCCGTGCGCAAGGCACAGTGCGCCTGCCAGCCCGATCAGCAAGCGCAGCGTGGTCAGATGATTCGGCGTGACCCAGGTATTCACCAACGGCGTCACGAGCCGGCGAGCGAGCCGGGCGTCCCATGTGCGGGGCGGCGGAACATTAATTTGAGGAGGGGGTTGCGAAGTCATAACCCGGAAATATATACGGGATCGAAAAAGATTGCTTTCTTCCCTTACATTTCCTGGCGGCTCTTTGGTCACCGGCATGTGTCAGCCGCCAAGCAAGATTTGCCGAATCGCGATACAGTGCGAACCCAGTTGCGCCTGTCACATGGAATGGCCTCGATGCGCAACGTCTCGCGGGTCTGGACATCGTGCCGCCGCCCGTTGCAAAACCACGACGTCGAATCCAGGTCGCCGCTTACGCTTATGAAACGCTTTATTTCTTCTGTACTCCTTCTTCTCGCGGGCGCGCTGCCGTTCAGCGCTTTCGCCGCATCGCTCGACGCGCCGCTCACTTGCAATGAGAGCGGCCATCAGTTCATCGCCGACCTCGCGCAGCAGCAGATGATCGATCCGACGCCGACACGCGTCGAACACAATTCGATCAACGCGTTCTCGCCGGCGTCCGGCGCCGATCTGACCGCGTACGGTTTCCGCGTATTCGCGGTGGTCGGCTACGAAAAAGACGACCCCATGTTCCGCGTCGGCGATGGCGAGCCGCTCGCGCGCTCGGCCTACGGCGTGGTGGTATTCGGCAGCCAATCCAAAGTGCAGGACGCACTGGCCGGCGCCGGCAGCACGGCGATCGTGCACCATGTGGCGCCGCTCGTCACGGCGATCTTCTGCAAGCGCAGCTGAAGCGCGGTCAAGCCTCGACGCAAACGCAACCGCGACCGCACGACCACTAGCCCGGACGGCGAAATTCGTTTTCCACCCACGCCGCGGCGCTCGCCTTGCTCAGCTTGAAATTGGGCGCGACCTGCACCTGCGCGAGCTGTTCGCCGAACGCGTCTAGCGCGGTCAGCAGCGCATACGGTTCGATTTCGTCAGGGACGATGTCCAGCGTGATGTCGAGTTCGTCGTTACCGTCCGCGCTCGCCACTCGCACCTGCTTGTGCAATTGCGCGCGCAGTTGCTGCTCGTGACGGCGCAGCACTTCCGATGCGGTCTTCACCAGCGTGTTGAACGCCGACGTGTCGAGCGGCTTCGGGTCTTTCTTATTGCGGCCCATCGTCCACGGTCCGACGAGCGCGGGTTCCGCTTCGCCGTCCTTGATCATTTCGACGGCCCAGCCTTCATCGTCTTCATTCTTGATGACGCGCGCGGTCCAGCCGTCGTCGCGCCACAAACGCGCTTCGTGCACGATTTCGCCCAGCTCGGACGAACCTTCCGTCGTGAGATCTGCAGCGGTGTCGGACGATGGAAGGGGTATATCGGTCATTACAGGTTCACTCACGTTCGCGGGGCGGAAAAACACATCTGAAGCCCGCAATTCTACCCGCCCGGCGCGTGCCGGCCGCGCGCACAGGACGAACGGACAAGTTCCGCTGCGCCGATCACCCAACGAAATGCTTTATTTCGCCATTCACCCGAACTTACGATTTCATTAGAAAAACCCACAAAAAAACGCGGCCCGAAAGCCGCGTATAAAATGAAAAGGCACCCTCGGTCAAAGGGCGAGGGAATTGTATAACCGCAATTGACCCGGATACTCCGTGCAATCCGGAAAAGTGAATTACGCAAAACGGCATGAATCATCGAGGGTAAGGTAATGGCTTGTAACGCCCACCCCATGCGGCTCAGCACGCACCGTCGCGAACTGGCAACGCCGCAGCGTTTGACAAACCCTCTTCGAATCAATCCATAAAAAATCTGTTCTTTTATTTCTCCGCATTTACGCAAATCGAATTAACCGTGGCGAATTCAAAAACTGATTGTTGCGCCACCCGGGATTAAAAATCCGAATACGGAAAATACACTTCGCAGCGAATCGTCACTCAACGGGCGCAACCCACGCAATCGTCGGTAAGCACTGGAATGCGATTCCCTATGCATTGTCCCGGAGTTATCTGAATATGAAAAAAAACCTCGTCGCAGCCGGCCTCATGGGCACGTACGCCGAACAACCGCAGCGCTTCGTATGACAACGGCCCGTTGAGCTTCGCGGCCTCGTACACGTTCACCGACGGCCGGATGACAGGTTCGAACGGCTCGGGCGATCCGAAGTGGCACACGGTATCACTGCAAAGCGACTACGCGCTTAGCAGGCGCAGCGACGTGTATGTGGAAGGCGTGTACCAGCATGCGTCGGGCGAAACTGGGCGACTTCGGCGCGAACGTCGCCGCTATCAATACGCTGGCGCCGTCGTCGACCGGCAACCAGGTGGCTGCGGCTGTCGGCCTGCGTCACCGCTTCCAGGTTCTCCACGCAGTGCTTGCGGCGCGAATCCAGCGGTTCGCGCCACCAGTCGGCCCGCGCGTGACACGATCACGTCGCGGGCTTTTTTATGGGTGACGGCGCTTGCGCGCGGTGGGTATACTGAGTCTGGCTGCCGCTCTTGTTGCCCACGTCGTGGCACTCGAACAGCAGCTTCGTCGCGAAGCATGACGTTGCGCTTCGCCCGCGCCCCAAGTTCCCGTGCACGACCGGGGACGCCGACGATTGGACCATGAAAAGACTTCTCCTGCTCACCTCCGCTGTTGCCGTCATTGCCTCTCTCGCTGCCTGCGGTTCAAGCGGCCCCGCCCGCGACGCGTCCCAGCCGATGCTGTACGTGTCGTCGCAACGCGCTCCCGCCTACATCGCCGAATGCCTCGAAAGCCGATTGCCGCGCGTGCGCACGTCGCATGTCGGCACAGGGACGGAACTCGCGGTCGGCTCGGACTCGAACAACTCGTACTTCGTCACGCTGACGCCGCTCAATGCGGGCTCCGTCATCAAGGTGATGCATCCCGCGAACGCACCGGACGATCCACCGGAAGCCGAAATGCGCTTCGACATCGCACGCTGCGCGACCTGATATTGCGCTCACCTGTCGGCGTCGTGAAAGCCGGGCCGCGGCGCGAATTTTTATCTCGCGCAGCGGCTATTTTTTTATCTGCTCATCTGCGAACATAGCCGCCCTTTGTCTTTCCAGCGACGCTGCTCGTCGCGAGTTTCGATGGCATCCAGCAAGGCACATCACGCGACCGGTTTCGCAGCCGGCGTGATCGCGGCGGCAGTCGTCGCGCGCATCGGCGGCGGCGAAACATTTCCCGGCATGTTGTTGAGTTTCTTCGCGGGCATCGCGGGGGGCACGGCGCCGGACTGGCTGGAGGTCGCGTGGTGGTCGCGCGCGCGGCGTCTGTGGATCACGCACCGCACATTGACGCATTGGGGCGTGGGATGGCTCGCGCTGCTTGCGGTCTCCTACCACTGGCTCGGGCATTCGATCTATGCGGCGCCTGCATTCGGCTTCGCGTGCGGCGGGCTGATGCACCTGTTCGCCGATTGGCCGAATCCGCTAGGCGTACCGTGGATTGCCGGGCGGCATTCGCTGAATCTGTGGAAGAGCGGGCATTGCGATCTGATCGTGGTGGCGGCTTCGTGGGCGGCGGCCTGGTTTATCGGCGAGCATGTGTGGTCGCATGGCGCGCATGAGTTCGCGCTGTTGCGGCATTTGCGAGCGGGGTGAACGTCACCGCGTTGCGTTCGCATTGCGCGCTGGCATCATGCTCACCAGGCCACGCGCACCAGGCGAAGGCGGGCGCGCCGTGACTCCGATTGACGAAGACCGATGCTGTTACTGCACCAGCAAGTGTGGGGCCTCGTGCCCCCCCTACCTGTATAGCGCCACGCGCCGCTGCATCGCGCACGCGTGCGGCGGCACATCCCTCTCGATCCACGTGGCCCTTCAACGCCGCCCGTCATCGGTGCGCTCGCCTTCACGCACCTTGCCTTGCGACACGCTGCTGCCCGGCGGCACGCTATGCGTGAGCCACACATTGCCGCCGATCACCGAGCCGCGTCCGATCGTCACCCGCCCGAGTATCGTCGCGCCCGCATAAATCACCACGTCGTCCTCGACGATCGGATGACGCGCGTTGCCCTTGATCAACGCACCGTCGCCGTCCGCCGCGAAGCTCTTCGCGCCGAGCGTCACGGCCTGATACAAGCGCACCCGCTCGCCGATGATCGCGGTCTCGCCGATCACGACGCCCGTGCCATGGTCGATGAAGAAGCTTGGCCCGATTGTCGCGCCAGGATGAATGTCGATGCCGGTGGCCGAGTGCGCGATCTCGTTGATGAAACGCGCCAGCAATGGCACGCCGAGGCGATGCAACGCGTGCGCGAGCCGGTGATGGGTCATCGCCCACACACCCGGATAGCAGAGCAGGATTTCGGTGATGTGCTGCGCGGCGGGGTCGCCGGTGAAGGCCGCCTGTATGTCGCTGACCAGCAGCGCGCGAATCCCCGGTAACTGCGTGCCGAATTCGCGCGCGACGTCGAACGCGCGCTCTTTCAGATCCGCATCGGAGGTCGTCGCGAACTCGGGCAGAAAGCGCAACGCGCGGCGAATCTGTTCGGCGAGCAGGCGCAAGGTGCTCTCGAGTGTATGGCCGACGTAGTAGTCGACGGTCTCGTCGGTCAGATCGGGAGCGCCGTAGTGCGTGGGGAACAATGCCGCGCGCAGACCGGTCACGATGCCGACCACGGCTTCGCGAGATGGCAACTCGCGAATCCCGAGCGGATGCCGCGTGCGATGCAATTGTTCGCGCGACGCGCGCAGGTCTGCGACGATCTGTTCGAGACCCCAGTTGTGGGAAGGCTCGTTAGGCATAGAAGGACAGCGCCGTGCGGCGAGCACGGTTCAAAGTGATTATGCCGAGAGATTACCGCGTTTTGCCGCGCCTCGCGCAGTAGCCGGGCCGGCTGGCGCGCGCCGAGGTGAATGCGCTCGGGCGTTCATGGCTTTCGGCCGCGTGTCTTCTTCAGATGGTCACGCTGCTCGCGTCGATCCAGCGCACTGCCCAATCGCGCGCATGGGCGATGGCGGTGGCTTCGTCGGAGAAGCGCAACTCGGTGGGGAAGAAACGGTTGGCGACCAGTTCGCCGTCGCTCGAGCGCGAGATGACCACATAAGGTTGCCAAGTGCCATCGACCGCGCGTGCCGGCGCGCAATTCAACAAATAGCCGCGATGTGTGAATGCAGCATCGAAGTGCATGTGTCACCCGCCCTGACAGCCCCGTAAAATGTTTTGAGTCGCGCGACCGTTGTTCATTGTTTCCGACCAGGATTGGATTAGCCGGGCCATGTCGTCAATTTAACCGCGCTTCGCTCGTCGGAGTAAGATCATACTCTGTAGAAAATACGCGTCCATTAAAAAAAACGAAAAGAATCCCCGACGCAATCGCCTGGTGAAATGCCCGTCATGTGTATCGCATTGCGGGCGTCGCGCCCGCGCACCGCAACACGCGCGCGAGCGAGCCGTGCCGGGCGGAATGGGTTTTGCTGACCTTCAACCATGTCCTCTTCAAGGAGAACGCATGATGAACAGCGATATCGACAAGCCGGCAGACGCCGCGACGCCACCGGCCAAGCGCGGCCCGAGCACGACAGAGATGCACAACGACCGCACGCACGACAGCACCGTCGACACCGACGGCAAGAACCTCGAAGCCGCGCGCATCGCGGGCCACAGCCCGATCTCGCCGGACGAGATCACCACCAGCAATGCAAGCCTGGACAACAGCGTGCCCGAGGCGAACGACGGCATGGCCGGCTTCGACAGCCGGATTGGCGGCAACCATCTGCTGCTCGCGCTCGAACCGGGCTACACGGTGATCGACAAAGGCATGGTCGAACCGCAAGGCGCCTATTCCGCCGACGATCAGTTCGACGACTCGCGGCCGCTCAGCAGCTACAGAGAGCGCGGGCGCATCCATTACGCGGTGAATCATTTGCGGCCCACACGCGTGATTGAATTACATCGTGTGAAATAAACGTGCTTGAGGCGTGGTTGCGTTTGAAATTCGCCATTTATTCCTATTAATCAATGAATATCAAGGTGCGCATCGTTTGAATAATGGTGCGCACCTTGCTTTGTTTCTCCGCGTTGGAAACTCGGGTTGCAGAATCCCCTTGGCGCGGCGGGGCTTTTTCGCACGGACGAACACCGGCACAATCGGTTGCAAGCAGGTCGAAAGCAGGTCGCATCCCCATCGCACTCAACGGAGCATCGGATGAAAAAAATCGTCGTGATCGGCGCCAACGGCACGCTGGGCCAGGCAGTCAGCGCGGAGTTGCGGGCGCGCCATGAAGTGATCGAAGTGGGCATGACGCGCGGGCAGTATCGCGCCGATATCACGGATCCGGCGAGCGTCGAGCGGCTCTTCGGCGAGATCGGCAAAGTGGACGGCGTCGTCACCGCAACCGGCAAGGTGCATTTCGGGCCGCTGCCGGAGATGAGCATCGAACAGTTCTGGGTCGGTCTGCGCGACAAGCTGATGGGCCAGATCAACGTGGTGCTGTCCGCACAGCAATACGTGAACGACGGCGGTTCGTTCACGCTGACGAGCGGAATCATCGCCGACGAGCCGATTCGCCTCGGCGCGAGCGCGACCACGGTCAACATGGCGCTCGAAGGTTTCGTGCGCGGCGCGGCGATCGAGTTGCCGCGCGGGATCCGCATTAACGTGGTGAGTCCGACGGTGCTCACCGAAGCGATGGACGCTTATGCGCCCTACTTCCGCGGCTTCGAGCCAGTGACGGCGCAACGCGCGGCGCTCGCTTATTTGCGCAGCGTGGAAGGCGCGCAGACGGGCCGGGTGTATCGCGTGGGGTATTGATGACGGCCTGATGGAATCACGCGGGAAACGCGCGCTGCGGTCTCGCCGCATCGCGCCCCTCTCTCGCGCTATAGCGCCGCTCTGTGACGCCGGCTGTGCCTCACGACGGCCTTCGACGAACCCGTTGCCTCCCGTGCGGCGAACGTCGCTCAGTGAATCTCCGGCTCGCCTGGCTTGTCCGCATCCGGGCCGGCATGCGCACCGCCACGCTGCAGAAAATCGAAGTCGCAGCCCTGATTCGCCTGCATCACATGCACCTGATGCATCGCGCCGTAGCCGCGCGTGAAGCGCGGCGCCGGCCTGACCCACGCGGCCTTGCGGCGCGCGAGCTGCTCGTCCGACACCAGCAGGTTGAGCCTGCGGCGCGGCACGTCCAGCTCGATCATGTCGCCGCTTTGTACCAGCGCGAACGGCCCGCCGACAAACGACTCCGGCGCGATGTGCAACACGCACGCGCCGTAACTCGTGCCGCTCATCCGTGCATCCGAGATTCGCACCATATCGCGCACACCCTTTCGCAGCAGCTTGCGCGGTATCGGTAATTGCCCCCATTCGGGCATGCCCGGCGCGCCCACCGGCCCGGCATGCTGAAGCACGATCACGCAGGTCTCGTCGATGTCGAGCGCTTCGTCGTCGATGCGTGCGGCCATGTCGGTGTAGTCCTGGAACACGACCGCGCGACCGGTATGCACGAGCAGATGCGGCTCGGCGGCGCCGGGTTTGATCACCGCGCCATCGGGCGCGATATTGCCGCGCAGCACCGCGAGCCCGCTGTTCGGCAACAGCGGTTTGTCGAGGCGGCGAATCACTTCGTCGTTGAAAATCTGCGCGCCTTCGAGGTTCTCGCCGAGCGTGCGGCCATTGACGGTTTTCTGCGAACGGTCGATCAGCTCGCCCAGTTCGGCGAGCAGCGCCCGCAAACCGCCCGCATAGAAAAAGTCCTCCATCAGATACGCGCCGGTCGGCCGCACGTTCGCCAATACCGGCGTGCGGCGCGAGATGTCGTCATAGCGATCGAGCGTCAACTCGATGCCCGCGCGGCGCGCGAGGGCGATCATGTGCACGATCGCGTTGGTCGAGCCGGACAGCGCGAGGCACGTGGTCACGGCGTTGTCGACCGAGCCGGCGGTGAGCAGGTCCGACGGCTTCAGATCCTCCCACACCATGTCGACGATGCGCATGCCGGTCTTCACCGCCATCTGCGCATGACGCGAATCCGCAGCGGGAATCGATGCGAAGCCGGGCAGCGTGAAGCCGAGCGCTTCGGCCGCGCTCGTCATGGTCGACGCGGTGCCCATCGTCATGCAGTGCCCCGGCGAGCGCGCGATGCCGCCCTCGATGCCTTGCCAGTCCTCCTGCGTGATCGTCTGCGCGCGCAGTTCGGCCCAGTACTTCCACGCGTCCGAGCCGGAGCCGAGCAACACGCCGTTCCAGTTGCCGCGCAGCATCGGACCGGCGGGCAGGAAGATCGCCGGCAGATCCATCGAGATCGCGCCCATCAGCAGCGCGGGCGTGGTCTTGTCGCAACCGCCCATCAGCACGACGCCGTCGGCGGGATAGGAGCGCAGCGTCTCCTCGGCTTCCATCGCGAGGAAATTGCGGTACAGCATCGTGGTGGGCTTCTGGAACGGCTCGGAGAGCGTCTGCACCGGCAGTTCGACCGGAAAGCCGCCGGCTTGCCAGATGCCGCGCTTCACCTCTTCGACGCGTTGCTTGAAATGCGTGTGGCACGCGTTGATCTCGCTCCACGTGTTGAGAATCGCGATGACCGGCTTGCCCGCATACTCCTCACGGTTGTAGCCCATCTGCGCGGTGCGCGAGCGGTGGCCGAACGAGCGCAGATCGTTCAGACCGTACCAGCGGTGGCTGCGCAACTCCTCGGGGGTCTTTCTCTTCGTCAACGTCGGCTCCACGGATGTCGTCGGACGTGCGTCAGCGCTTCTGCTCCTTCACGCGCGACACGATCTGCGTCGGGCTCACGAATTGCAGCGCGATCAGCACCCAGATCAGCGTGATCGCCATGTAGATCATCGCCATCGCATCGATCGATTGCGGAGCGCGCACGCCGGTTGAAAATACAGCGTAGTACAACGCGACCACCAGCGTTTGCGTAGCGGGCCCCGCCGTGAAGAAAGTCAGTTCGAACATGCCGATGGTGCGCACCAGCACCAGCAGTCCGGCCGCGAGCATGCCGGGCACCAGCAGGGGCAGCAGCACATAGCGGAAATAGCGGAACGTGTTGGCGCCGAAAATGCGGGCGGCCGCTTCGAGATTGGGGTCGATCTGCTCGATGAACGGCGTCATCACGAGGATCACGAACGGCAACGCGGGCACCAGATTCGCGACGATCACGCCGCTCAGCGTGCCCGCGAGGCCAACCTTGTACATGACGGTCGCCATCGGAATACCGTAGGTGACGGGCGGCACCATCAACGGCAGCAGGAAGATCAGCATCGCCATGCGCTTGCCGCGAAATTGCACGCGTGCGAGCGCATACGCCGCCGGCACGCCGAGCAGCACCGACAGCAGCACGACCGCGCCGACCACTTCGACGGTCACCCACAGCACGCTCGCGAGCTGGAAATCGCTCCACGCCTGCGCATACCAGTGCAGCGTGAAGCCTTGCGGCAGCAAGGTGCCGAACCAGCGCGTCGCTACCGAATTGACCGCGACGGTGGCAATCAGCAGCACCACGTTGAGCAGGAAGAACACCATCACGGCCCATACCAGCACCCGCCACACGCGGCCCGGCAAACCGGCGCGCTGCGTCTCGCGCTTGACGGGTTCGCGCGCGCCGTCGCCCTGATCTTTCGACGCGGCCGCGGACCACGCGGGCTGCGCCGCACGATGCTCGCTCGTCATCAGCCTTTGCCTCCCGTTGCCGGACCGCTGTAGAAGAAGCGGCGCGCGCCCAACAGCGCGGCCACCACCAGCAATTGCACGAAGCCCATCACCATCGCGATCGCGGAGGCGAGCGAATAGTCATAGCTTTCGAACGCGGCTTCGGCCGCGGCGATCGACATTACGCGCGTCGGACCGGCGGGCGCGCCGAGCAGCACCGCCGATGGAAACACCGAGAACGCCTGCACGAACGACAGGCACGCGGCCATCGTCAGCCCCGGCACCAGCAGCGGCAAATAGATGCGGCGAAACTGCTGCCACGGACTCGCGCCGAGCGTCGCCGCCGCGCTCGCGAGCGTCGGGTCGATGCCGGTCACGTACGACAGCGTCAGCAGAAACGCGAACGGAAAGCCCGACACGATCAGCGAGATCAGCACGCCCCAGAAGTTATGCGTGAGGCGCACTTCGCGCGTGTACAGATGCAAGCCCTGCAAGGCTTGCGGAAACCAGCCGTTGGGGCCGAAGTAGGTCAGCATGCCGTCGGCGATCAGCACCGTCCCGAGCGTCACCGGAATCACCAGCAGCGTCGTGACGATCTTCTGATAGCGCGAATAGCGGCGCAGCGCGAACGCCACCGGCACCGACACGCCGACGTTGATCAGCGTCGCGGGCACCGCGAGCTTCAGGGTGACGAGAATCGTCGGCCACATCGACGTGTCGGTGAAGAACGTCAGATAATTGGCCCACAGGCCGCCGCCGTTCATCGGCCGGAACGACAGCGCGAGACCGTACGCAAACGGATAGATGAAGGTCGCGGCGATGAACAGCAGCGCCGGTGCGACCAGCCACGCCTTGGCGTCGCGCGGCACGAGCGGCGGGGAACCGGGCGGCGACAGCGCGGGCGTGTTCATGCGGCCTCGGCGTCGTAGACGAGCACGCGCGACGGCGGCACGCGCAGACTGATGCGCTCGCCCTGCGTGAATTCGCCGACGCTGCGCGCCCACACGCTGCCGAAGGCGGTCTGCACGCGCAGCAGCGAATCGTGGCCGCCGTATTCGACGGCGTCCACCAGCGCGTCGAACGCGTTGTCCGCGCCTGGCACGGTGCGCTCCATGTCCTCGGGACGCAGCGCGACGCTCACCCGTTTGCTGTTAAAACCCGCCATCGGCGTGCCGATCAGACGCACGCCGTTCGCGCTCACCGCCACGCCTTCGCCTTCGGTGCCTTCGAGCGTGAATTCGGCTACGTTCCGATAACCCATGAATCGCGCGACATGCAGATTGCGCGGCCGCGTGTAGACCTCTTTGGGCGACGCGACCTGCTGCACCACGCCCTCTCTCATCACGACGATGCGGTCCGCCATCGACAACGCTTCGTCCTGATCGTGCGTCACGTAGAGCGTCGCGCGTTCGAGCTGGCTATGGATGCGGCGAATTTCCGCGCGCATTTCGATGCGCAGCTTGGTGTCGAGATTGGATAGCGGTTCGTCCATCAGAATCAGCGGCGGCTCGATCACGATCGCGCGCGCGATCGCCACGCGCTGTTGCTGACCGCCGGACAACTGGCCGGGCAGCTTGTGCTCATGACCGACCAGTTGCACGAGTTGCAACGCTTCGAGCACGCGCCGCTTTGCTTCGCTTTTGCCGACGCCGCGCATCTTCAGGCCGAAGCCGACGTTATCGAGCACGCTCATATGCGGAAACAGCGCGTAGTTCTGAAACACCATGCCGAAGCCGCGCTTTTCCGGCGGCAGCACGTCGATGCGTTTGTCGTCGAGCCAGATGCCGCCGCCGCTCAGCGGTTGCAAGCCAGCGATGCAATTGAGCGCCGTCGATTTGCCGCAACCGGAAGGCCCAAGCAACGCGATGAACTCGCCGCGCTGGATCGTCAGATCGAGTTCCTGCAGCGCCGCGATCGCATGGCCTTGCGCATTCGTGAAACTGCGGCTCACCGAATCGAGCCGCAACTGTTCAAAGTGATGCTTCATGGCGGTTTCCTGATACGCGCGACGCGTCGACGTGGCTGGCGCCCTGTCGACGTGTCACGCGTGAATCGCGACGGCATGCATGGCTGATGCGCGGGCTATTTGGTCTTCTGTGCGCCGACCTCGGTGTCCCACTTCTTGAAAGCCGCGACCATCGCGGACGCATTCAACGGCAACGCATGCGGTCGATCGGCCAGCAGCTTCGCGTATTCCGGGCGGCCGTACTTCTTCAGCACGTCCTGGCTGTGCGCGGGCGCCTGCTCGACGCTCACGCCCTTGATCGCCGGGCCGGGATAGAAATAGCCGTCGTCATAGGTCATGGCCTGCTGCGCCGGTTCGAGCATGAAGTTCATCATCTTGTAGAGCACGTCGAGCTTTTCCTTCGGCACACCCTTCGGAATCACCATGAAGTGCGCGTCGTTCACCCACGTCATGTTGTCGAATGCCTGCACGCGGAATTCGGCCGGGACGATGCCGAGCGCTCGTGGATTGATGTCCCAGCCCGTCACCGTCACGGTCATGTCGCGCGTGCCCTCGCCGAGTTCCTTCATCACCGCCGACGTGCCGCCAGGATAATAAGGAATGCAATCGTTCAACTGCTTCAGGAAGGCCCACGTCTTGTCCCAGCCGTGAATCGGGTCCTGTGGATCCTTGTCGCCGAGCACATAGGGCAGGCCCATCAGGAACGTGCGGCCCGGACCGGAGTTCGCCGGCCTTGCGTAGATCAGCTTATCCGGATGCGCCTTGCACCATTGCAACAGCTGCTCGGGCGTTTTGGGCGGATCGCTGACCTTGGCGGGATTGAATTCGAGCAGCGGACCGGCCGGCATATACGCGACTTCGAGACCGTAGCCTTGCGCGAGATCCTGCATCTTGCGCGGACCCGGCGCGTAATTGTCGAGCACGCCGGGGAACTGCGCCGCGTTGTCGGGCAGCAGCTTGATCCACAGATTCTGTTCGATGCCGGCAGCCAGCGCGTCCGTGCCGGTCAGCACGAGGTCGATGTCGGAGCGGCCCGCGCCCTGCATCGCCTTGATCTTGCCGGGCAACTGCGGAGCGGGTGCGTTCGTGAAGGTGAGATTGGCGACGAGGTTCGGATACTTCGCCTTGAAGGCCTCGAAGCCCTTTTGCGTGAGTTGCAGATCGCCGGCCACGTCGACGATATTGATGGTGACTGGATCGGCCGCGTGCGCGGCGGATGCGAATGCGGCGCTTGCCGCGAGACATACTGACACCAGCTTGAGCGACAACCTGCGTGAAACAGTCATTGCGTCTCCTCGCTTCTTGGTATGGAAGTCCGCCTGTCAGATGCGCTGCGGGCGGTGTCTGTCTACCCAACGGAACATAGCGAAGCGGAACAGCCGATGTCAAGCAAATACTCTCGACGGCATACGGGTCGAAGAATCGCCCGCTTTTTGCGGGGAAACCTTGTCGTGCAACGGTTTATGCGCTGTATCCAAGGGCAAACCCGGAGCCTCTGCCGAGTCCGCCTCACGCGTTGTCAGGCAAGCTGCGAACGCGTGGTGCCGACGCTTACGATCAGCCGCCCTGCATGCCCTGCGTGTTCACGTATAGCGAATACAGGCCGTGGCTCGCCGCCATGAACAGCCGGTTGCGGTGGCGTCCGCCGAAGCACACGTTCGCGCAGCGCTCCGGCAATGCGATGTGGCCAAGTGGCTCGCCTTGCGCGCTGAACACGCGCACGCCGTCGAGTTCGTCGGTGCCCATGCCCCAGCCGCACCACAAGTTGCCGTGCACGTCGACGCGAAAGCCGTCCGGCGTGCCCGGGCCCGCGTCGATCAGCACGCGGTTGTTCGACAGGGTGGCGCCATTGCCGACGACATCGAACGCGCGAATCTTGCGCGGCTCGCCGCGCGATTCGACGATGTACAACACCGACTCGTCCGGCGAAAACGCAAGGCCGTTCGGGCCGAGCACGCCGTCGGCGACCACCGACACTTCGCCCGATTGCCCGTCGATGCGATACACGCACGGCGGCAGTTCCGACTCCTGCCGCTCGCCTTCATAGAAACCGTCGATACCGAAGGTGGGATCGGTGAACCAGATCGAGCCGTCCGATTTCACGATCACGTCGTTCGGCGAATTGAAACGCTTGCCGTGATAACCGTCGGCGAGCACGGTGATCGAGCCGTCGTATTCGGTGCGCGTTACGCGGCGCGTGAGGTGCTCGCAACTGACGAGGCGGCCCTGGCGGTCGCGCGTATGGCCGTTCGCATTGTTCGATGACTGCCGGAACACGCTGACCGTGCCGCTCGGTTCGTCCCAGCGCAGAATGCGGTCGTTGGGGATGTCGCTCCACAGCAGATAGCGGCCGTCGCCAAACCAGACCGGCCCTTCCGACCAGCGTGTGCCCTGATACAGACACTCGACGGAAGCGGAGGCGAGGATCAGCGACTTGAAGCGCGGATCGAATGTGCGGATCGAGGGGTCGGGATAGCGTCGGCTGTTGTCGGTCATGCTGGTGCCTTGTGCCCTGTGTTTTGGGTTGGGAAACTTACGCGTTGGTGTGTGCGAACTCGCGCTCCTGCACGAGCAGCGCTCGCGCGGCCTGGCCGATCTTCGCATGATGTTCGGGCGGCGTCGAACTGAGCAGCGGTAATAGCGGGCCCATGTCGGCGATCTGCGTGAAGCTGACCGCGTCGTGCAGTACGCGGATCAGCGAGATTTCGTCGCGCAGGGTCTCAAGCGGCATGAACGCGTCGTACAGACGTTGCGCGGTCTCGCGATCGCCACTTTTGGCCGCTTGCAGCAAGGCCATTACCATGCGCGGCGCGATGCAGCCCGAGCCCGTGGTCCATGCCGCAAGGCCGAACTCGCGCAGATGCACGAGCGCCGGCCGCTCGCCCATGCCCGACACGAGCTGGCCGGCCGGCACGTGCTGCAGAAGCCGGCGCAGATAGGGATCGTCCGCGGGGTTGTCGCGCACGATCGCATATTTGACGGCGAGCAGCGTGCCTCGCTCGATCAACCGCGCAAGCGCGTCCACATCCACGTAGCTTTCGCTCTTGATGTACAGCGTCAGCGGCATGCCCGCCGTGTCGGCGATGCGCGTGAGCCCCGCCTCGACGCCCTCGGAAGTCGTGAAGCCGCCGAGCGGCAGCACCATGGCCGTCCGATAGCGGGTTTGCGCGAGGATGCGCGCCTGATCGAGCATTTTCCCGTAGTCGGGGCCGATGGCCGGGATCACGCGCGTGTCGGGGCCCGCGGCGTCGGCCAGCAGGTCCAGCAAATCGCCGTATTCGCTGACCGCAATGTGATAGAGGTTCGCATTGCCGCCGTAGAGCAGCGTGCGCACGCCGCCGGTTTCAATATGGCGGATTAGCGCGAGATTTTCGGCGGGGTCGAGCGTATGGTCGGCGCGTCGCGCCAACGGCGGCACCGCCATGACCGACGCGGCGAACTCGCCACTGTGGAGCGGGGATTCGTTCATGTCGCCTCAAGCCTCGCGCGGGATGGGGCGTTCACGGTAGCATCGGCCTCGCGATGTTGTCAAACAACTTGGATCACGACCGGCGTAGCGGATGGGCCACCGAAATTCGCGAAGATAGCGACCTGTGGAGCGGTTGTTCTGTACGACAATAGACCCTAAGCGCAGCGCCGAAAGTCGTCACATTGTGGGCAGCCGCGGGCGATCTGGCCAATTAGCGCGGTAGTGTCCGACAATCGGCATAACGGTTAATTAAAATTGATCGATAATAATGTTGCCACTGGCACGCTTCTAAATGACTGCCACAAGAGAATTACAATTTCATGATCCGCGAACTTAATCGGGCTAAAAAGCGGATTCGAATAGCGACGTATTGATTTGCTCGTGGAACCCCCGCCCCGGTGCTCTTATACGGAAGCGCCGCCCGGCGCTGTGAAATAAATTTAGTGTTAGATTGTGAACATAAAAGCAGCGGCACCCCATGCCGTGCCGCAATTAACCGCAACGGGATGGTTGCGAGCCCGAGAGAGTTAAGAAATTGTCGCTACATTTTATCGAGCAGATGGCACCGCTGATGGATGCCGCCGACGAGGCGCAGTGGTTCGGTGCGATCGCAAGTCTCGCCGAGACATGGGGCTTCGACAGGCTTTTGGTCGCCATGTTGCCGCGCCCGACCATGCGCCTGGAAGATGCATACATACGCAGCACCTACGCGGCCGCATGGCGCCAGAGGTACGACAAAGAGGGGCTGGCTCATATCGACCCGACCGTCGCGCATTGCATGACGCGCGCGGCACCGCTGATCTGGTCGCCGGGAATTTTCGCGACCACCGCGCAGCAAGCCATGTACGAGGAAGCCTGCTCATACGGGTTGCGCGCCGGGGTAACGGTACCGATTCATGGTCCGAACCAGGAAGCCGGCATGCTGTGCTTCGTCAATGACAGCAGTTCGAGCGACGAATTCCAGCGCCATGTGAACGCGGCGCTGCCGAATCTGGTGTTATTGCGCGACCTGGTGATCGATACCAGCCAGCGCCATCTGGAGACGCACGCTCAGACCTTATTGCCCAAGCTCACGCCGCGCGAACGCGAGTGCCTCAAATGGACCGCACGCGGCAAATCCACCTGGGAGATATCCCATATCCTGAACTGTTCGGAAGCCGTGGTGAACTTCCATATGAAAAACATCAGGACGAAGTTCGGTGTGAATTCGCGGCGTGCGGCCGCCGTGATTGCGGCGCAACTCGGGCTTATTGACCCGGGTTGAGCAGCGCAGCGGCGTCGCGGCTGTACAGCACCCGCTCGGCGCGGCCCAGATCGGCGTCGGAAACGGTCTTGGTGAAGTACAGGCCCAGCAGGATCGACACCGGCGCCGGGATCTCGGCACCCGATTCAAACCGGCTGCCGCGCGACTGCGTAACCCCAAAACGTGCCCAGAAGCGGCGCTGGCTCTCTTTTTTCTTCTTGCGGTAAGCAATGATCAGTACACGATCCACCGCCGAAGAAACCTCCGCCGGACGCGCCTGAAGACCGGTTTGCGGTTGCCAGTGATTTTCGAGAAGTTCCATTTGGATGCCCTGTCGGTTGAGTGCGGATACGTGTCTCGAATTCTGCGATACCCGATAAGCATCCACACCTATCCAGGTAGGTAGGTGGCGGAACAATTCAAAATGCATAAGTTTTCCAGCGTATTGGTATCCCAACACGTTCAGGAGAACGCCATGCAAACAGCCATCCGGATCGGAATGCGGCAGGAATTTGACAACGCGGACATCAACGAGATGTACCGCCTGCGGGCTCGGGTGTTTCACGGGCGGCTTGGGTGGGACATCCCGACCATCGCGGGCATGGAAATTGACGGATACGACGCCCTCGGGCCGCACTACATGCTGATTCACGGGGATGACGGACAGTTACGCGGCTGTTGGCGTCTGATGCCGACCGAAGGCCCCAATATGCTGAAGGATACCTTCCCCCAGCTGCTGCACGGTGAGCAGGCGCCGGTCGGGCGGGAGATCTGGGAGTTGAGCCGGTTTGCCATCGAAACCGGAGGCGAAGAACAGTCGTTCGGTTTCACGGACCTGACGATTCAGGTCATCCAGGAAGTCATGAAATTCGCGCAGCGGATGGGCATCACGCGCTACGTCACCGTGACCACCACGCCAATCGAACGGCTGCTGCGCAGAACCGGCATTGACATTAGCCGGCTCGGGGCGCCGGTGCAGATCGGCGTGGAGCGGGCGGTCGCGCTGAATGTCGCGGTGAGTCCCAAGACGCTCACGGCCCTGTTCGGGCCGATCGCGGTCGCGGCCTAGCCCGCAGACGCAGTGGCGGCTTTCCGATGACCCGGTTGAACCGATGCGCGAAAACTCAGGAACCGAACATCCGCTCCAGCGCATTCTCGAGGTGCGCGCGCATCGCCGTTGCAGCGCCTTCGGCGTCCTTGCGGCGAATCGCGTCGAGCACCGCCATATGCTCGGCCTGTACGAGTCGCTGCCGCTCCACCGTCTTGACGAGCGACAGATTGCGCGACAGGTTCATGCTGAACAGGATCTGTTCCTCGATGAACGACATGACCGTGATGAAAAACGGGTTCTTCGACGCGCGCGCCACCGCCAGGTGGAACATGAAATCGTCTTGCGCGCCGATGCCCCGCGTTTCGATGACGCGCTCCAGTTCATCCCAGGCATGCTGAATCGCGGCGATGTCGTCGGAGTCGGCTTTGAGCGCCGCCTGCCCGGCCGCGCCGGCCTCGGTGATGATGCGAAACTCATAGCAACGGCGGATATCGGACAGCGTTTCCAGTGGCGCAAAGCGGCGCACGTCCGGATCGGGCCGCCGCGCGACCGTGGTGCCCGAGCCGTGCCGCGTCGTGATGATGCCGTCCGCCCGCAGGCGCGCCAACGCTTCGCGCACAGTCGGCCGAGAGGTCGCGAAGCGTTCGGCCAGCGCGTGTTCGGTCGGCAAGCGCTCACCTTCCTTGTACTCGCCTTCAAGAATGCGATTGAGGATGTCGCCGTAGATCTTCTCGGGCAGGCCCGTGGTTTTGCGCTCGGTCATCAGCGGGGCTGAAGCAGCTTGTCTGAATATGGCTCGATTGTAAGGCCAACCTCGCCTGGCACTCGTTTGCGATTGTGCGTTCCGATTGACGCTTCGGCGCCGGCGCCCGCCCTAGCAGGCCTCGGCGCCGAAGCGCCGCCGTCGAAAATTTGACAAGTATTTGATTTACATCCTGGTCGAGTGCATCTTTTTCGGCAATCATCTAAGCTTCGTTGGTATAAAAGATCAATGAGCCTCGCCGTGATGAACGGCTGCGGCATACTGATTTTTCAGACGCGGAGCCGATATGTACACACGCATCCTTGTAGCGGTCGACGGCAGCAATACATCCCGCCGTGCATTCGAAGCAGCGCTCGATCTCGCCAAATCCAGCGGCGCTGTTCTGCGGCCTTTGTACGTCGTCGAGAACACGCCGATGTACTTCGAAGCGCCAGGCTATGACCCGTCCATACTGCGCAACCGTCTGATCGAAGAAGGCAAGGAACTGCGCGCGGAATTCGCCAAGACCATGGCCGAACAAGGCGTGCAGGGAGACCCCGCGGTGAGCGAGGCATCGTCGCTCGGCGACGTGTCGGAGATCGTGCTGCAGGCCGCCGCCGAATTCAATGCCGACCTGCTGGTCATGGGCACGCACGGTCGACGCGGTTTCCAGCGGCTGATTCTCGGCAGCGTCGCCGAGCGCTGCGTGCGCCAGGCGAGCCTACCCGTGCTGCTGATTCCATCTGCCGCAGGTCAGGACAAGGAACCGGCCTGATCCGGCGGCGGCTCGATTTGCACCTGTCGATTTGCGCCCGTCATTCGCCATGTCGAGCGGCAGTGCGCACTGCACCGCCATTCAAGAGATGCATAGTAGTCCGTAACCCGATTCACCCGCGAGCGCACGACATCGCTCAAGATCCCTGGCCGGCACAACGCGTCACTTTGTCGCCGAGCGCCGGGTGTGGCGGGTGGGACAATCCGCCAATATTCCGACATTCGCCCGCAGAACATGCTCAATCCTTCCGCTGTTACGCGCTCCACCGGCACTGACAATTCCGCCGCAAGTTTGCCCTCGGCGCGCGGCGGCCGCCGCGCGGCCCCGGTGCGGGCAACCGCGCGCACTACGGCGCGCTGCTCGAGTTGTTCGATGCGGCAGCTCTGCATGCCGCAAGGCCTGTCGCCCGATGAACTCTCGAAACTGGAAACGCTCATCTGCTCGGCGCGCTCAGTTCAGCGCGGCGAAGCGCTGTATCGCAGCGGCGACCGTTTCGACAGCATTTACGCCGTGCGCTCCGGCTCGATGAAAACCGTGATGGCGCACCGCGACGGCCGCGAGCAGGTGACCGGACTGCGCCTCGCCGGTGAAGCGCTCGGCCTCGACGGCATCAGCGAGGACGTGCATGCGTGCAGCGCGGTCGCCCTCGAAGACAGCACCGTCTGCATCGTCCCCTACAGCGCGCTCAAGCGGCTGTGCCGCGAAATCAGCTCGATGCAGGAGCGCATGCATAAACTGCTCGGCTCCCAGATCGTCCGTGAGGCCGCGCAGATGATGATGCTCGGATCGCTGTCCGCGGACGAACGGGTCGCCGCGTTTCTGCTGGATGTGTCGGAGCGCAACGCGCAGCGCGGCTACTCTTCGGCGGAATTCAATCTGCGCATGACGCGCGAGGACATGGGCAGCTACCTCGGCATGACGCTCGAAACCGTCAGCCGCACCCTGTCAAGATTTCAAAAACGCGGCCTGATCGACACACAAGGCAAGCACATCCGGATCGTCGATCTGCCGGGGCTGCGGCAGGTCTGAGCCGCCTGCCGGGGTTGGCCGGCGCCCGCCGTGCCCCCGCCCATCTTCTGCCGACGCGCTTGTGTCTTGGCATGGCTCCTGCGAGCGGGTACAGTCTTTTAGTCCGTCGCCCGCAAGGAGACCCAGCGAAATGAATCGCGACCCCGCCCCACATCACCCGCTCGTGCAGCGTCTGATCGACGCGCGCCAGGTCACTGACGCTCTGTTTGCGATCGTCAAACCCGAATTTCTGTACGAGCGGCCGATCCGCGAACGTCACCGGATCGTGTTTTACATCGGCCATCTGGAAGCGTTCGATCGCAATCTGTTCGATCAACGGGTGTGCGAGTTGCCGGCGTTCAGTCCGGAACTCGACCAGTTGTTTGCGTTTGGCATCGACCCCGTCGACGGCGGCTTTCCGACCGATCAACCTGGCGACTGGCCGTCGCTCGACACCATACGCGAATACGCGTCGCGTGCGCGCGCGCAGATCGACCGCGCGCTCCATGGTTTGGCGGACGCCGCGCAGCTTCGCCGCGACGGCGCACAGGCCGGCGGTGCCGGGCAGTTGCTGAACGTCGCGATCGAGCATCGGCTGATGCATGCTGAAACGCTCGCGTACATGCTCCATCAGTTACCGCTTGCACAGAAGGTCACCGAGTTGCGCGAGGACGTGGTGACACGGCCCGAACGCCGGGACGCGTTGTCGTCGATGGTCAGCGTGCCGGCCGGCGCGACCGTGCTCGGCATGTCGCGCGATGCGGGGCATTTCGGCTGGGACAACGAATTCGGCGAAATGCGTATCGATGTGCCCGCGTTCAAGATTGATCGCTACATGGTGACGAACGGCGCGTTTCGCGAGTTCATCGAGGCCGGCGGCTACCGTGAGCCGAAGTGGTGGTCGGAAAAGGACTGGGCGTGGAAAGAGGCCGAGCAAATCGAGCATCCGGCCTGCTGGTCGCGGCGCGACGCAGCGGCAGGCAGCGCGGCAAACGCGGATCACGCCTGGCTGCTGCGTACGATGTTCGATGAAGTGCCGCTGCCGCCCGACTGGCCCGCCTACGTGAGTCATGCCGAAGCCAGTGCGTATGCACGCTGGGCCGGCAAGGCCTTACCCACCGAGGCGCAATGGCAACGTGCGGCACACGGCGTACCGCACGCCGCGTCGGGCAATTTCGATTTCCGCAGTTGGGACCCGAAGCCAGTCGACGCGTATCCAGACAACGTCAGCGGGTTCGGCGTGGAAGGCCAGTTCGGCAATGGGTGGGAGTGGACCTCGACGCTATTCGACGCGTTGCCCGGCTTCGAAGCGTTTCCGTTTTATCCCGGCTATTCGGCCAATTTTTTCGATGGGCAACATTACGTGCTCAAAGGCGGTTCGGCGCGCACCGCGGAGTGCATGCTGCGACTTGCTTTCCGGAACTGGTTTC
This sequence comes from Paraburkholderia panacisoli, assembly GCF_008369935.1. Taxonomy (GTDB): domain Bacteria; phylum Pseudomonadota; class Gammaproteobacteria; order Burkholderiales; family Burkholderiaceae; genus Paraburkholderia; species Paraburkholderia panacisoli. Next base: position 156,504 of record NZ_VTUZ01000010.1, read on the forward strand.
AGCCGCATTATCAGTATGTGTATGCGGGGTTTCGGTGTGTCCTCGATTCAGAATCGGTGTCGAACTGATCCAGCAAAGCAATGCGTAACGCCAGGTTATCGGGCACACCGTGCCCGATAACCGCAAAGCGCGAGCGCTTAGAACGTGTGCCGGATGCCCACGCGTGTGAGGAACTGATTGGCGCTCGACGACGGAGCATCCGCGCCCGTTATAAACGCGGTATTCAACGGCGCCGATACTGTGCCGCCACCCGATGCATGCTGGTACATGCCCTGCACATAGACGTCAGTGCGTCCCGACAGGTTGTAGTCCGCCATCAAACCGAACTGCTGGTATTTCGGCTTTGAATTGCCCGCACTGCTGTCGAAATGGGCGATCGTGTAGTTGTACATCGCACCGACATACGCGGCCTTCGTGAACTGATACTTGGCGTTCAGCTCGAAGTTGTCGAACTTAAGGCTACTCGCGGTGTTCGCGAAGTTGCCAACGTATACCGAACCGGTCGCGTCATTCAGGCTCGTATGGCTATACACAAAGCCGAGCAACGCCGGTCCGATCGTGTAGTTGATGCCCGCGCCCCAGACTTGCTGACGGCCGGCGAAAAAGTTGGTGTCGTCGGTTGCGAGCGAACCGCCCGTCGTGCCGCCCGGATTGTTGATCTGCATATAAGCCGCGGCCACCGTCACCGCGCTACCCACGTATTGCGCGCCAAGGCTGTAAGACCGATTGTTCGCGAAGCCACCTGCCTGGTTGCTGAAGCCATACAGACCGCCGAACGTAAAGCCTCCATACGTATTGCTCGTGTACTTCACGCTGTTGTTCAAGCGGAACGAATTGTCGGTGTTGTCGTTATCGTAGGGATGCGACATCAGATAGCCGGCCCAGTTGCCGTTCGCGGTGAGCGGTGCGAGGAAGTCGACGACGGAGTCGTATTGGCGACCCATCGTCAGCGTGCCGAATTGCGCCGAGCTCAAGCCGGCGTAGGCCTGACGTCCGAACATCCGCCCACCTTGCCCGAGCTTGCCCGAGTTGACGTCGAATCCGTTTTCCAACTGGAAGATAGCCTTGGTGCCGCCGCCCAGATCCTCCGAGCCTTTCAGGCCCCAGCGGCTGCCTTGCGCAAAGCCGCTTTCCATCTGTATGTTCGAATGGCCGCCGGTATTGCTGGTGTAATTCAGACCTTCGTCGATCAGGCCGTATAACGTGACGCTGCTTTGTGCCATCGCGCTGATAGGGGCAAGCGAACAGCCAAGCACCGTATTGGCGGCGGCAATCAGGAGTTTTTTCATGAATGCGGATCCTTGTGGGTGAGAACACCGCGCCGCTGCTTCGCTCGTGCTAATCATGCAACACGGAGGCGCAGCCGACGTCAGGTGTTCGCACTTTAGGACCTACAAAATCTCGTCCGACAGCAATTCAGTATTGCTCGACCGGTGTTGTGCCGGGCCGACGCACTCCACTTTTTGTGCCTTGCTTTCCGGCGGCTTCTGACGATAACGCTCCACAACGAAATCGACGAAGCTGCGCAACGCAACCGCCATGTACGGTTGCCCGGAATACAGCAGCCACACAGTACGTTCGTCGCCGCATAGTGTCGCGTCGTCAAGTAACGTACGCAAGCTGCCGTTGGCCAGTTCGGCCCGCACGAACGAACGTGATAAGCGCGCGATGCCCAGTCCCGCCTGCACCGCCCGCTTGACGACTTGAGGACTCTGTATGTTCATGATCGGCTGCACGACGACGCGTTGTGTGCCGTGGGTGTCGCGAAACTCCCAGTAACGACTCGGCGCATCCGACGCGACGAGCACGTCGTGCGAGGCCAGTTCGCCAGGTGCTCGCGGCGCCGGGCAACGCGCCAGATAGTCAGGACTGGCAACAATTACGTCACGTGTTTGCGCGAGCGGCCGGCACACCATCGATGAATCACGCAGGCGACGTTCCGTACTAAAACAGACATCGAACTCGCTGACCGCGACGTCGCTCATATTGTCGAACACGGTCAGGTCGAAACTCATGCGGGATTCCTGGGCGCGATATGCAGCCAGCACTTCCGGCAGATCCGTCGTCGCGTACAGCGACGACGCCGCGATCCGCAACGAACCCGCAGGCTGCCCCACTGCGGAGGCGATATATTCGTCCATGTCGTTGAGCTGCCTGAGCAACTCGACGCAGCGCTTCCAATAAAGTTGGCCCGTCCCTGTCAACGATACGCGTCGCGTAGTCCGGTTGACCAGCCGAACGCCCAGGTGTTCCTCGAGCGTCGCGAGACTGCGCGTGACCACCGAATTGGAAATGCCCAACTGCTTGGCGGCTTCGGCAAAATTCAGGCATTCCGCGACTTTGGCGAAGATGCGTATCGACGCCAACTGGTTCATCGTGTTCTCCGGCGCGCACCGGCTGACAGGCTTCGGGCGCAATACCGCGGCGTGGGGGGACGAGAAAACATAGGTGGGCACTCCATCTGCTGACGTCGAGCTCCACGCGGGGGTTGGACCCGCATCGCTACACGCGCGCCTGACCGCGGGAGGCTAGTTCTCAGCATAGCGGCTACATCGTTACCCAAAGCCGTCCGGCCGATTACAGCATTGTCATTTTCCTCGTTTAGACCTATTTGAGGTATTCCCAAGATCTTATTGGGAATGGAATACGGTTCACTTATTCTTTTTCGAGTCGCCTTCAGGTATCTTTTTTTGAATTCATGCGAGCCGAAGTCGGCGTCCATGCACTCAAATTAGTCGAAGCGCGCTTCAGCGCACACTGAACACCTGCAGTCCCGCCATCGCCGCGTCGGGGCCCTTCGTATGAACGACATAGAGCCGTTGGAGCGACGGAATGTAGACCGAGGTCTTGCCGCCTAGCGTGTCGCGATGCTGCTTGACTGCGTATTGATCCGGCCCGACAGGGTCGACGACATCCAGTCCGGTAGAGCCTGTGATGTACAGGTGACGATGGACCGCGTCGACAGTCATGTCGTCCGACGTGTTGACGATGTCGAGCGACTGGATGATCGAGCCGTCGCGCGCACTCATCACGAACAGCTTGCCGGGATCGCGCGAACCGATAAACAGGCGCTCGCTCTTCGGGTCGAAGGCCATGGCCGAATTTCGGCTCGGTCCGGGAACGTGCCAGGTGGCCGTCAATTTGCGCGTGCGCAAATCGATCACGCCGACTTCGTTTTTGTCGCGCATGTTCACGAACAGGCGGTGCGTCGCCGGATCGATGACCATGGCTTTCAGTTGGCCGGCGGGCACGTCGATCCGGCCCATCACCGAATGGCTTTTAAGCGAAATCAGACTGATGTAGGCATGATCCTGATGTGACTGCGCACCACCATTGCCGATATAAAAGATGCCGCTCTTACGGTCCGCAATACCGGAGTCGGGTTGTGGGGCGAGTGCGATGATTTTCCCGACCTTGAAGTGCGTCGTGTCGACTACCTTGACGTCCGCGTCGCCTGCATCGGCTATCAGCAGTTCCTTGCCTCCATTTGCCAGCAGAATCTTGTGCGGCGCTTTCGCAACCGTCCTGATACTCGAGATGTGCACGCCATCGGGCAGACCAAACACTTCGATCGAGCCGTACGTCTCGGCCGACACGTAAAGACGCGAGCGGGACAGATCGACTGCGAAATGATCGAAGTCGCCGCCGGTCACGTTGGGCAACGCAGTGGTGGAAACAGGCGTGAGTGGCGTGGTGGCAGGTGGTGCCGCGAATGCAGTCGATGCCATGCAAAGGCCGGTGGCGACGAGCAGGCGAAAGCGATTCTTCATGAGTTTGCTCGCAATAAATCCGGAAAGTTGAAACATTGATTGGCGACCGCGGTTGCGTGTCTCGAGTAGCCGCGCGATCACATTCGATTGCAGATTGGACGTCACTTCTCCCCTACTCGTGCCTGATAACATATCCGACCCTCCGCACCGTTTCGATAATATCCGCGCCGAGCTTCTTGCGAAGGTTCGAAATATGAACCTGAATCGCATTGCTCTCTACTTCCTCTTTCCACCCATAGATGCAATCTTCGAGCGTCGACAACGACTGAGGTATGCCGCGATAGGCAATCAGCTGAAGCAGGATTGCCCACTCGCGTCCCGATATCGAGACCGGTACCCCTGCGCATATGACGGCTCGCGACGCCGTGTCGATAAGCAGTCCGCGGTGCCGGATCTGATCCGTACTGCGCCCCTGCGAGCGACGTACTAACGCGCGACATCGAGCGATCAGTTCGCGCGAGTCGAAGGGCTTGTTCAGATGATCGTCGGCGCCGGCCTCTAGGGCGCGTACACCATCGGCGGGGCCGTCACTTTCTTTGAAGGTGAAGACCGGCACCACACGATTGATGCGACGAAGCCAGACAAGAAGATCGAGACTCGATCCGCGAGGCAACATCAAGTTCAGGACAACCAGCGCATATCGCGCGGTGGTGAGTGCGATTTGTGCCTCGCGATCGTTCTTGACGCGGTCGACGGCATAGCCTTGCGCACGCAGAATCGACGACAGTCGCCTCGCATCACGCTCGACCGATTCGGCAAGAAGAATACGCATGATCAGCTGGCTAAAACGAGTGAATGGGACGAGCGCAACAAAGCTTGGTTAGAGACGAGTGAAATGGGTCCGCCGGGTCGGCGAGTGGATTCGACAATTCGAATGTCGGATAACGATTGTGCACAACCCCACTTTATCCCCGCACTGACCGGGAGATTACATTTTGGTCATATGCATCGCGTGGCACCAAGCCGTTTCATGACAGAACCTTCATTCGGCGACCGGCGAACCGGCACAGGGCAAGAACGAAATGACCATCGGGCCGACCAGCGCTTGCGTCAAGATGACGCGCTTGTAATCACAGCGTCACCTGGCCGTCAGCGTGAACGGCCGAGAATGGCGTACCCGGCGAGCGTGAAGCTCTCCGGACATTGATCAGGTCTTGCCTGAGGCATTGAATTGACTTGTGATAGGACCAAAGGGAGGTAGTCCGGATACCTCCTCGATCCGGAAGTGACCTAAATATGTGGAGCAGTGATGTACGCAGATAGCATCGATAAATTCGCGAAGATCGGCGCGCACAAAGCGTCGGCTATCGTGCGCTCGCCGCTTGCCTTTCTGATTGGCGCGGCGATGGCCGGCGCCTACATCGGCTTTGGCGACATACTTATGTTTTCGGTCGGCTCGCATGTCGATCCGGCATATGTGCACTTGATCATGGGCGCGGTATTCGCCTGCGCGCTGACGATCGTTGTGTTCGCTGGTTCCGATCTGTTTACCGGTACGGCGATGTATATGCCGTTTGCGGTACTCCGCGGAGAGACCGCGGTCGGCGGCATGGTTCTAGTGTGGGTGGTGTGCTGGATCGGCAATCTGATCGGCGCAGTGTTGCTCGCGGCGATTCTGCACGCGGCCGGCGGTGGCGTGCTGCTGACTGACGGTTCGGAGGTATTCTTCAAGGTGGTCGAAGCGAAGATGGCCGCCCCGGGGCTCCAGCTGTTCGCGAAGGGCCTCCTGTGCAACTGGCTCGTGTGCCTGGCGATCTGGATGGCAGCCCGGACCAATAGTGACGGGGCGAAGCTCGGGTTGATCTTCTGGCCCGTGTTCGCGTTCGTTGCAAGCGGCTTCGAGCACAGCGTCGCGAACATGTTCGTATTCGCGCTCGCGCTGATCAGCGAGCACCCGGCCAACATCACATTCGCCGGTGCCGTACACAACGAAATCTTCGTCACCCTGGGCAACCTCGCCGGCGGTGGGATTTTCTTGGGCCTTGGCTACTGGCTCCAGGAAGGCGGTATTGGCCATCCTTCGAATGCACGTATTCCGGCTGCGGCCAACCGCGCCCGCACGAACTAATCGCGCCTGAGTCTTCAACGCGCCTGGCTGGCCAGGCGCGCTACTTCTCACCTCCCTGCCGTCGCCAGAAATCTGCAGTGCGTCGCCGCCGCGTCCTGACCAGCAGGGTTCACATCCCAGGCGTAGCCGTTTAGCGCGTGAGATCGCTCAAGTCTCCGCACCATGCTCACCGGGATAGTCGATGCATGTCGTCAATCAAGTCTTTACGGACTACTCGGCCGGCCATTGCCTGTAGTCTCGATACGGGCTCTGATGAGTCTCGTCGCCGCGACAACATCGCGGTCCGACGCGATCTGCTCATTTTCTCGTGCTCCTCATCTCGTTACGCAGCGCTAGCAAGTAGCGCATCGACAGGGGACGATGACAATCAGCTCGCCGACCAAGCGCCTTGCGCACTTGCGGCAAATTCTGCTTGCCGCGAGTACCTGCGAGCCTGCTGACAAGAATCACTCGAAGCCTGAGCCCTATCTCTTTGTCAGCCATCCTTACGATCCAAATTTCTTTCGCCGAATTGGCGCTGACTCCAACGTACTTCTATCCAGGCGAATCGGGCCTGACGTTCAGTCCACTTCTGAGAGATAGGAATTCAATAAGATTGTGGCGCCAAAATCAATTCACTGTTGCGACATTGTGTCGCGCTCTGCGGATAAACTGCCGTGGAGCCCCAGATTCTTCTCGCGGGCGTTTTTACGTTCCTGAAAGGAGACGCACGGTCTCACATGAGAAATATAACGATTCGACAACTCAAGACTTTCGAGAGTGTGGCGCGCAACTTGAGTTTTTCCCGCGCAGCTGAGGACCTTCACCTGACTCAGCCGGCCGTATCGATGCAGATCAAGCAGATGGAGGATCAGACTGGCTTGCCGCTGTTTCGCCACACCGGCAAGCGGATCTCGCTGACCGAAGCAGGCAAGCTGATTCTGCGTCACTGCCGGGTGATTCTTGCGGATCTGAAGACCGCCGAGCAATCACTGGCGGACCTCATGACAGGTGGCATCCAGCGTCTTCGAGTCGGATTGATTACCTCGGGCAGCTACTTCTTTCCGCATCTGATCAACTCGTTCATGCAGCGCAACACCGGGGTCGATCTCGACATGACGGTGCGCAGCCGCGATCAACTCATCGTCTTGCTGCGAACCGACGAGATCGACCTCGCCGTGATGGTGCACGCGCCGGATGGCCCTGCCATCGTAGCCGAGCCGTTTGCACCTAATCCCTTCGTACTGGTGGCGGCGCCGACGCATTCGCTTGCATATGAATCCGACATCCCATATGCGCGTATCGCGCTCGAATGCCTGCTCGTCCGTGAGAGCGGTACTGACACCCGCAACGCCGCCAACGACGCATTCCGCAATCACGAATCGACTCCGCGTTTTATGGAAATCGGCTGCGAAGAAGCGATCAAGCAGTCGGTCATGGCCGGCATGGGAATCAGCTTTCTATCAACACAAGCGGTTCAGTCCGAAGTGCGCGCCGGCTTGCTCAAGGTGCTCGACGTGCAGGGCTTTCCGCTTAAACGCCACTGGTGCGTGGCCCATCGCGCGGACCGCCCCCTGCCGCCGGCGGCTCGCGACTTCCGGCAGTTTCTTCTTACCGAGGGCGGCACACGACTTGAAGATTTCACGAGAATCGAGAGTGTACATACGGGCATGGATCTTCAGCGGCCTCACCACGCTGCTCTGGAAACAAGGACGACTGCCGTCAGTAGCGCCAGCCACGAAGTCGCGCTTCGCACTCGCGCGTTGTTACGAGACGACCGACTGCCAGATGAGCATCACGTTCAGGGCCACAATCACGCCAGTGGCGACGACGGCCGTGCCGATCAGCTTCCGGCACGCAGTGAATCGACCCATCACTGAGTGCCGCGACGACAGCACCACGAGCGCGATGAGCGGGACCGGCAGGATGATGCTGAGCACGATCTGGCTATCCACCATTGCGCTCATTGGATTGCACGTCATGCAGACGATGACGGCCGGCACCATCGTGATGAGGCGTCGTGCCAGCACCGGCGTCTTGAACCCGACAAAGCCCTGCATGATGTTTTGACCGGCCATCGTTCCCACCACCGAGCTCGAGATACCCGAAGCCAGCAGTGAAACGAGGAACAGTGCTGCCGCTCCGGCGCCAAGAACAGGCGTGAGCGTGTGATACGCCACCGTGAAGTCGGAAATGCCAGGCGCCTTCTTGCTGAACACGGAAGCGGACATGGCCACCATCGCCAGGTTCACGAAGCCGGCAAAGCCCAGTGCGATCACCACTTCACGGTTCGAAAACCGCACCAGCTTGCGGCGCTGCTCGTTGTTGCGCGCCGGTACGCGGTTCTGCGTCAGACCTGAGTGCAGATAAATCGTGTGCGGCATGATGGTCGCGCCGATGATGCCCACCGCGAGCATTAGTGCCTCGCTGCCATGCAGATGCGGCACGAAGGTGTGAAAGATAGCGGCGTGCCAGTTCGGTGGTGCGATCACGAGTTCGCATAGATAGCTCAGACCGATGACGGTGATGAGCGCGGCAATTACGATTTCGAGCGGACGGAAGCCCTTTTTATCGAGCGACAGAATGCCGATAGTGATGGCGCCGGTCATCAGCAGTCCCCACCCGATCGCCACATGAAACAGCAGTGAGATGCCCATCGCCGCGCCCATGAACTCCGCCAGATCGGTCGCCATCGCGGCGATCTCCGAGCCGATCCACATGGCGATCACGAGCGGACGCGGAAACTCGTCGCGACATAGTTCCGCGAGACTACGGCCGGTCACGATCCCGAGCTTGGCTGACATCGCCTGAAACAGCATCGCCACGAGGCTCGACAGCAGCACCACCCAAAGCAGCTCATAACCGTAGGTCGAGCCCGCCTGGATGTTGGTCGCGAAGTTGCCCGGGTCCATGTAGCCGACCGAGGCGATCACCCCGGGGCCGGCGAACGGCAGCAGCGCACGGACGCCACGGCGTTTGTTCTCGAGGACATCACGCATCGCCGTGACGGTGTCGGCCGTTGATTCCCCGGACAAAGCGTAGCTGGCAGTGCGTTTAATTGCCATCAACATGGTGGGCGCCTCTTCAAAGAGCTACGTTGTGTCGATACGGGACGACGGCTTCTGCCCCGCAGCCACAGCGGGACAGCAATGAATCCGGATTGGGCGCCGTGAGTCCGCATCAGGTCGGACCTGCGTGCACGCGGCGCGCCATTTTTACTGCAGGACGGCTTGGGCTTACGCGAGCACGTCGCGACGGTTCTTCAGCTTGTGGATGACGTCGAGCGTGGCGTCATCGACGCGCAGGTGCTCACGCACCAGCTGGCGCGGCGTGTTCGCCAGCCACTGCGCCAGAGTCACTTCGGAGAAGTGATCCGACTTGAAGATTTCCAGGAAAACGAGATCGGTCTTCCCGGTATTCTTGATGTAATGCCCCAAGTTCTTCTCGACGTAGCCCACGTCGCCCGGATTGAAGTCGACCGTCTGAGCGGCCGGGCCCGTGTTGAACACCGTCATGCGGCCGGTGCCCTGGATGAAGTACTGCCATTCATCCGCATCCGGGTGCCAGTGCATCTCGCGCAAACCACCCGGACGGAGCGTCACCATCGCGGCCGCCACGGTCTTCGAAACCGGGAAGTTGCTGCTGTCGACGATGCGCACTTCACCGCCCGGCTGCGCCAACGTCGGCGCCATCGAGCCCATGCGGAAGATGAACGGATGGTCCGGGCGGCCGTTCGGCGCTGCGGCGTAGGCCTGGTCGGCAGCAAGCGGGCCTGCCTTGGCGCCCTGGTAAATCCACAGCTGGTCGAGCGGGATTTCCTTGAATTTCTCGGCCGGCACGCCGAAGTTCTGCGCCAGGATGTCCGGTGGCGTGTGCGCCATCCAGTCCGTGACCATCAGCGTGTTGAATTCGCCCGCTGCGCCGTTGTCGAAGGCCAGCACGAACTCGCCGCCGTTGTTGCCCAAGCCTTGCAACGAATGCGGCAGGCCCGGCGGGAAGTACCAGATGTCGCCGGCTTGCACATCGGCGACTTCAGCGCGGCCCTTGGTGTCGATCGTCGTGATACGAACCTCGCCGCTGACCATGATGGCCCACTCGGCCTGCTGGTGCCAGTGCAGTTCGCGCACACCGCCCGGTCCGAGGCGCATGTTCACGCCCGCGATGTCCTTCGACACCGGGAACGCCTTCGTCGTTACTTCGCGTGCCCAGCCACCCGCCTGTATGCGCTTGTGCGCTTCATTGAAGGATGCCCATGGAATCGGCATTCCGCCGACGTCCGTCGGCGGCGGGTTGTTGAACGACGGCAAAACGTCGCGCAGTTGCGGATTCTGCGGGCCGGGCTCGGAAATCGCAGCGGGCGTCGAGTTGATACTTCCTTGCAAAGGACGGTCTGGATTGCCGAATTCGGCGGCCTTGGCAGCGGCAGTCGCACCGAGTGCCACAGCTCCGGCGGCCGCCCCGGCTAGTACACTGCGACGTTTCAGGTCAGTCATGGTTGCTCTCTCATAAGTAATCCTATTGAACGATCTCCCGGTAGTCAGGATGAACTCCTGTACGACACAGGTGTGGTCAGGACCCGGCCTGGCTTGTGCCGCAGTGAGCCGTCGCCCAACCTGCAAGGCTCACTGCAGAATCGTGACATCGCCATCCGCTCCGTGCGGCAAATATTAGAAACGTGCGGCGCAAATGAACAATCAAGATTTCTTTGAAGAAGCTATAAGAACGTTTGATACACGCTACGTGCAAATGCCACTACGATCAGCACGACCTCAAGCAAATTGCTGTTAGGTTCATTACATATGAAAGGAGTTGATGATGGGTAGCCTTAGCATTACCCACTGGCTGATCGTTCTGGTAATCGTTGCGTTAGTTTTCGGCACGAAGAAGATCCGCAATCTCGGCGGGGACCTCGGCGGAGCGATCAAGGGCTTCAAGGAAGGCATGCAGGAAATCGAATCGGTTACGGCAGACGCCACCGCGAAGGCGGCGCCGGCGGCCGCGCACATCGACGTGCAGGATCCTGCTGCCGTTTCGCAACAATGACCCGTGCATGTGATTGAATTCGCAACAAACTGGAGGGACGATTGCCATGTTTGACATCGACATTTCCAAAATGGCCGTCATCGGCACGGTTGCACTGGTCGTGCTCGGTCCAGAACGACTTCCCCGTGTCGCGCGCACCGCCGGCACGTTACTGGGGCGCGCGCAACGTTACCTGAATAGCGTACGGGCGGAAGTAGACCAGCAGATCCGGATCGACGAACTGCGCAAGGTGAAGGAAGATGTCGAACTGGCGGTGACCAATGCGCAGAGCGCGGTCGACCGTACCGTGCGCCAGCATGCTGGTGAACTGCAGGCTGGCGTCGATGCGGCGGCGGCAAGCTTGAAAGAAGTGTTGCCAACCGCCGACCTGCCCTCCGTCCACGACCGTACCGGCGATTTGCAGGCGGATCTGTTCAAGGTTCGACCCGCGCAGTTGCCGATGTCGGGACAGTCCGATGCCTCGGTTCACACGCGTCGCCTGGATGCGGTTTCGTCCATGGCACCGGCATTTGCCGGCCAGCAAACGCGGGCGAGGTGGCGCGGTTCGGTATCAGGCGGCCGAGGCGCCGCTGTCAAGCGCACCCGGATTGTCTCGATGGCCGCCAGCAAGGCGCTGGGGCGCAATTGTGGGCGCCTCGCGTGAAGCTCTTTGGCCAGGCGTGCAGCGAGGTCAGTGCCTACGTTGGGTAGCCTGCGCGTCGGGAAGTGTGTCGTGGGCTTCGGCAGCATGACGGCAATCCCTGCATCCGCGCACTGCTTGATCTAGGGCCCACTGTAGTAGCCACGATCGGCGACTGCCCGCAGTCTGGTCTTGCCCAACGAATCGTGCGCAGCCTTCGCGACAGGACTGAGATGTGCCCGGTCACTGCAGAGTTTGTGACCTCATGAGCCACGATGAGGTGGTGTCTGGCGTCAACTTCCACCGATACGTTGTAGACCACGATGCCTGATCCTCTTCCGCTCGTCGCCATGGAACGTGCCTCTGGATCGGTCATCGAAAATTGGCCGAGGTTTTGCATCTGCTCGCGCAAGCGTGCGAACTTGTCCTGCAAGCGGGTTGTCTTTGCATTCAGCTTGGCGGGTTGCGTACGATCAGCAGTCTCCAGCGCGTTCAGGCAGTTGTAAAGAATCCATAACCGCCCCCGACGCACGCTGCGCGCTCGCTGCTCGCCAGACATGTCCGCCGTGGGAAAGGTCCCTCGTCAATAGAAGCCCACGCACCTCTTCCGCGGAATTCTTCAGACAAGCGCAAACAATCCACGTCGACGCCGCCGCGAAACTGGTTGACTTCCAGGTGTTCCCCCGTACAATGGACTTTGTTGCAGCGCAACAATCAACCTTCAGCCTTCGCGGCGCGCGGTTTTGTTTCTACTCAGAGCCCCTCGCACTCTTGCCGCCTTACCCTTACGGAGCAGTGATGAGCACTCTTACCCCCCAACAACTGGTTGCCGCCCAGCAGGCCGGCCTGGAAACGCTTTTTGGTTTGACGAACAAGGCATTTGAAGGATTCGAAAAGCTGGTCGCGTTGAATTTGCAAGTTGGCAAAGCGACGCTCGCCGAAAGCCAGGAAATCCTGACCAAGGCCGTTTCATCCGGCAACCCCGGCGAACTGTTCGCACTGCAGGCGAGCCTTGCCCAGCCTACGGCGGAAAAAGTCGCCGCTTACGGCCGCCAGGTTCACGAAATCGTGTCCGGCGTTCAGAGCGAAATCTCAGCCGCCGCGACAGCGCAGACCCAGCAATTCCAACGCGATGCCCAAGGGTTCGTCGAAAGCCTTCAGAAAAACGCACCGGCAGGAAGCGAATCGGCTATTGCCGCGTGGAGTTCGGTCTTCTCAGCTGCGAATGCCAGCTATGAATCGGCGAACAAGGCTGCAAAGCAGTTCGTGACGTCGGTGTCCACCGTTCAGTAAGCGTCGCCGTCTCCCTTAGAGCTTCTGCGTCTACAAATCAAATGCGAACTTCGGTTCGCATTTGTTCTTCCTGCACAGGACATACTGAGAAGCCACGCATGCCGTACAGGATTGCGTTTGGACGAGGCGTTGCGACCAAACAAGGCATTTCCCGCCAAGGATGAAATGAACAGACCTACTTCAATGGACGACCGATTTGATAGACGGGAACTGCTGCTCCACCTGGGCGACATGCTCGGCGCGTTGAACTGTTTAGCCAGCACGAGTGAAGCGGGCGCATCGGAAGCGCGTCTGATACAAAAAGAGGATTCATTGCAGCACTTCGAGTTCCTCCGGGCGCTGGCGCCACAGATGACGGTGTCCGAGTTCACCAGAGGCGTTGGCAGAGCATTCTTCCTGTGGCCAAAAGAGCTGCTCGAGGCTGAACTCAACCGTGACGCATTGGCGTCGACCGTTCAGCAGCACCTTTTTGACGGCAACCCCGACGGCTGGAACGCGTATATCAGCTACGTCCAGAAGAAAGTGAAGTGGTTTGGCGCCAGCCTTTCAGATATCAAACAAGACGCTCCGACCGACCCGTCGCACGATGCCACAGATGAGTCGAGCCCGCTCGAGGCCCCGGTCACAGCCGTGCCGCCCGTAGGGGCGGAGGTGCAGGTGCGCAACGAGAAGAGAGGTTGGCCGTGGCCCGAGCCGAGGTCGACGTCGTGACGCGTCCGGCTCTTAGCCTATACCTCCAGGTCAAGGTTCCCGAGCGCGCAATTTCCAGCCTTAAAGTCCAGCCTACGCGCCCCTGAAGGCAGTGGGCGCTTCGCGTGCCCGCAGACATCTCCTATCTGGACATGCCCGGACCTGAACGATTGAAAGGGAAGCCGGCCAGCCCGATCAAGGATGTCGGTTCCCTCCTCCCGGCGCGAGCAAACAGTATCGTCGGTTGTTGACTCGCGCGCCGTCAGCCGGTTTTTAGCTCCCCCCGAAAAAAACGTTGCATTGCGGGTCCACCCTGCACGGCCTCGCATGTTTCGCGCCGCTTTGCACCGTTGTATTAGGCGTGCCGCCGTAGGCTTCCATGCTCATACTGGGCGAAGAATCAGTCTGAGTTGCGGCGTTCTGCTGCGGGGCGGGTTGTGCAGCGTCGGGCGTGCTTTGCGAATGCGCAAACCCGGCCATGACAAATAGTCCGAAAGCAGAAGCAACCATCAATCGTAATTTCATGTTGGCTCCTTGATTTAGGTTGATTTTTCCATCCTTACGACTCGCTATCCGCGTGTCCCGTGGTTGAGATCCAGACGGGATTCGCGGACGAGAAGCCGCCTCCGAGTCCGCGGGCCAGTCGTCCGCGGCCAAAGTTCGGGTAATTGGGAAGATACGAAGCGCAGCGCGCCGAGGTTAGGTCTATTGGCGCATGAAGGCGTGCGAAACGGCAATGTCAACGGATTTTGTGGACCCTCGACACATAATAGTCGCCCTGCAATTAAGTTATAGGGCGCGCAAAGACGAAACCAAAGCGAATGTTTGAATCGAGCGCCTGCACACAACGCAAGGCGGCTTTTTGTGCGATGCGACGACGGTGATTGCAGGAATGTGTCGAGCGCGGAGCTACCGCTCGACCCGGCCAACTGCTTCACCTTCCTCGCGAGCAGCGGCGGCGACTTTTGACCGGCTGTGATCGCCCCGCAGCGCCCGGAGTCGAAGATGAACGAAAGGCAGGGTTGCGTCGCGTACGCGGATTTGGAGGTCATTGCGGCGGCTTTGCAGAGACGGGTTAGCACGCCCTCTATCCCGAGTCTCCGCAGCGACGCGGATGCGCTAATTGACAGCGCCCGCCCCCTTGCCGATATCGATTACGTGATGCGCAGTGGCCTCAGCGTTGCCGCTTCGCTATGTGCTCTCCGGCGTCCTGATTTTCCGCTGGATCACGTAGTGCCAGCACTTCAGCGCTACGGAAGGACAAAGCCGGCGGCTGGCTTAGAACCGAAACGACAGCGGTCGCCTGGCTCCAGGTTCTGAAAGCCGCTTACCGGGCCCGAAGCAGCCCTTCGCGTTTCTCTAAACCGCTCGCTCGCTAGCAGGAAACAGCAGGTTGATAGACTAATTTCCTGCCGCCACACGCTGACCTTTAGTAGCTTCCAGGTGGGTCACAAAAGGTCGGATTTTTTCGTCGTCCGGGTTCACATACACGACATCTGTCGGCACACGACGAGGAGCGTCAACGGTAAAGAAGATTGCTGGCGACTCGAGTATTTCAGTTATCGCGTGCACAGTGTTCCGCTCAAAGGTCACCAACTGGCCCGCAGTGAGGACGCGAGGCGCTTCGTCCTCAATCGCGAAGGCAACCTTACCGGTCAGGAGGTAGAGATGTTCTTCACACGTTTCGTGGTAGTGGCGCGGTATCGGGTAATAAACACGAAAGATTCTTGAGCTTGCAGAGGGCTCATCGGTGAGATAGACGTCAACAATTGTACTTTCCGCCTCGTCCGGGAATTGACTGACGATGCTGTTTATATCGAAAAAATTAAACAATTCGTTCTCCATATTACGTGGTGAGGCGACGAATAATTCGACAGGTTCTGCCGTTCGGTAGCGTCGACATCGCGTGATGTATCTGGACGAAGTCGTCCATGCACTCGTCGTGTTCGACGTGGCTGAGTGCATCTTGCCACGTAGCAGCGGACCGGCGAATCCTCTCATTTGGCAAATGAGATTTGCCAAATGAGACCATGGTTCTTAGGGAACCGCTTCGCTACCGCGTGCATAGTCGAACGGGATATGCCTTCCACGTCAGTTACCGGCATCGATATCGGTTCTCGCCAGGTAGGCGGGCATTCTCTACAAGAAACGGACGTGGCGATTGTGCGGATGGAGGGGTCGGTTGCCGTCAATCTGGAAGCATTCGTCCAATCGCTGCTGCTGCCCGATGTCTGCCCGGAGTCGGCTGGAAGGTGCGGGAACTAGCGTCCATGTGTCACTACAACTGGCTCTCGATCGCAGCTTTATCAATGATCGACCAGACTTGCTGAATCTTGCCGCCACGAAACTCATAGAAGACGTTCTCCGCGAACGCGATACGTTTTCCCTGCACGGGAAGCCCAAGAAACATGCCGGTCGGCGTACAGTCAAAATGCAATCGGCACGCAATATGCGGCGGCTCGCAAACGAGGATCTGAATCTCGAAGCGTAGGTCCGGTATTTCGCGGAAATCCCTTTCAAGCATCCCACGATAACCTGACAATCCGATGCGTTGGCCGTTGTATTTCACGTCGTCGCCGACAAACGCGCCAAGCTTTGACCACTCCTGCTCGTTCAAGCAGGCGATATAGCCTCGGTAGACTACCGAAAGATTGATTTCGCCCATCGCAATCGTCCTCCATGCTTCAACGGATCAATTGACTTTGCACGAAGAGTGGTCGCGCAGTGCGACGTCTGATGCTTAGGTGCCGCGGACACCTCCCATCTAACGCTGGCTGCGCGCCAACCGACGAATGGGAATTGTCACTCAAAGGCTAATCCGATCCATCCACACACCGGCCGTGCTGTTCGTCGTGGGAAGACGAGTGGTCCGCGGTCGCTCCCAACGCTATATCAATAGCTCCAGTGTCTCGAACAACGCCAGGTCTTCCTTCTTTGCGGACCGCGCATGCCGACGGATGACCTTCATAAAGCAGTCGACGAAACAGGCCGCCGCGCTGCTCAACGTGCTATTGCGACGCGTGACAATGCCGAGTTGTCGGGGTTCGAAATGCTCACGCAATGCGAGCGAACGCAGTCGCCCACCGAACGGCGGGACGCGGCTCAGGATGGTCGGGCTCCAGGTACACATCTCGGCCTGCTCGACCATGGTTTGCAACATGGCGACCGATTGCGCGCGCACGATGCGGCGCTCCTCGATCTCCGCACCGTGCCTTGTGAATAGATAGTCAATGAGACCAGCCTGCCCGTCGGGTGGGAAGTTCAGTACCCAGTCTTCCTCAAGGAGGTCGTGAATTGAGCGTGCTCGCTCCTGCCGGTGGCCTGCGCGCACCATGACTGAGGACTCATAAGTGAGCAAGGGTTCGCAGGCGAATTCCTGAGCGCCTGTGGCCGGCTGCAATTGTCCGACCGCGAAATCCATGCTGCCGTCACGTAGCAACGGTTGCGCAACGGCCATCAATCCCTCGAAAAGCTCGAGGCGAATCTCCGGCATCTGCTTACGAAACAACAGCACTGCTTCAGCTAGAAACGTCAGTGTCACCCAAGGCGTTATGCCGATCATGAGACGTCCCTCAACCCGACCACGCAGCCGTTCGAGGTCGCTTTGAGCATGCTCCAGCTGGTTCAGCACGAGCCGCGCATGCGTGAGCAGAACCTTGCCGTGTTCGGTGAAGCCAATGCCCTCCGGCGCGCGAATAAGCAGGGGCAAGCGTTCGTTCGCCTCCAGTTCGCGAAGGGCCCGCGTAACAGCCGCTTGGGACAAGCCTAGCGCGCGTGCGGCGGCGCGGATGCTGCCCGCATCCGCACTCGCAACCAGCGCTTCCAGTTGATGCAGTTTCATGGCATGCGACGGGGCGACAACGAGAGGTTGTCATCATAACAAACCGCTGGCTGGTGCCCCGGATTTTCGCCGCATACGATCCGCCTCACGATGCACTACCGGTGCGGTTCGCGCGAGCAGGATGCGACACCGAACGACGATTTGATGCCAGGGAGGAGCGGTGAGGACAGAACACTTATTGCCGGAGATCGCGGCGATCGAGAGCGAGATGATCGCGCTGCGTCGCAGGCTGCATGCCTGTCCCGAGTTGGGTTTCGAAGAACACGCGACGAGCGAACTCGTTGCAACGCTGCTTGCCGAATGGGGATATCGGGTCACCCAGGGAGTGGGCAAGACAGGCGTGGTTGGTACGCTCACCCGAGGTACCGGCTACAGCCTCGGCTTGCGCGCTGACATGGACGCGTTGCCGATCGAAGAGGCGACACAACTACCCCACGCTAGCCAGGTCGGGGGCGTGATGCATGCATGCGGGCACGACGGTCATACGGCGATGTTGCTCGCGGCAGCGAAGTGTCTCGCGGAACGAACCCAGTGGCGCGGTACGTTGAATCTCATCTTTCAGCCCGCCGAAGAGGGGCTGGGCGGTGCGCGAAAAATGATCGAAGACGGACTGTTCGAGCGCTTTCCGTGCGATGCCGTGTATGCGATGCACAATGTTCCCGGCGTCGCCGCAGGGCGTCTTGGCTTTTATAGCGGTCCCTTTATGGCGTCAGCCGATGAGGTGAAAATTCGCGTGATCGGCCGCGGCGGCCATGGCGCGTCGCCACACCTCACTATCGATCCAGTCGTCGTCTGCGCGTCGATTGTCATGGCGTTGCAAAGCATCGTTGCTCGCAACATCGATCCTCAGCATCCGGCCGTCGTCACCGTTGGAGCCATTCATTCCGGAACCGCCTCCAATGTGGTGCCGCCACACGCCGACCTGTTGTTGAGCGTGCGCGCACTCTCGCCCGAGGTGCGTGCGTCGCTCGAAAAGCGGATTGGCGACATCGTGCAAGGTCAAGTAGCGGCCTATGGCGCGCACGCGGAGATCGACTACCGCGGGGACTATCCGGTGCTCGTCAATCATCCGGCGGAAACCGAACTAGCTCGTCAGGTGGCGTTGGATTGGGGTGGCCCGAACGCCTTGATCGACGACCTGCGCCCGTTCATGGCAAGTGAAGACTTCGCGTACATGCTTGAGCGCTGTCCGGGCAGCTACCTGTCGATCGGCAACGGTGACGACGCGCGCAGCCACTCGCTTCATAACCCCGAATACGATTTCAACGACGATTGTCTCGCGATCGGCGCGAGCTATTGGGTCATGCTCGCCGAGCGGATTCTGCAGTGACGCGCAGGCCAAGTAGCAACACAACTAATTCAACAGAAGGAGATACAGAATGAAGAAGTGGACTATCGCGCTTTCGCTCGCCTGCGCATCCATGTCGTGCATGGTGCACGCAGCGGACTGGACCGGCAAGGACATCCGGCTCGCCGTCGACCCGACCTATCCGCCGCTTGAGTACAAGACGGCGGACGGCAAGCTCACAGGTTTCGGCGTGGACATCGCCAACGCACTATGCGAGCAGATGCACGCGAAGTGCGTCTGGGTGGAGACGAGCTTCGACGGCATGATTCCGGGACTCCTTGCTCGCAAATTCGACGTGATTTCCTCGTCAATGACGATCACGCCGAAACGGTTGGAACAGATCGCGTTCTCCAGCAAGATTTCGAACGCGCCAGCGCGCCTGGTAGCACGACGTGGCTCGCCGTTGTTACCTGATGCGGCGTCCCTAAAGGGTAAGCGCGTCGGTGTCGAGCAGGGTTCAAGTCAGGAAGACTATGCACGCGCGATGTGGCAGCCGGCTGGCGTGGAAGTGGTGGCGTACCAGAACCAGGATCAGGTCTACGCGGATCTCACTTCGGGACGGCTCGATGCAGCATTCCAGGCATCGATCGAAGCGAACGACGGCTTTCTCAAAAGGCCTGAAGGCAAGGACTTCGAATTCGCAGGTTCATCGATCGAGGACCCCAAATTTTTCGGTCTTGGTGACGGTCTGGGCATGCGCAAGCAGGACGTCGAGTTGCGTGACGCATTCAACAAGGCACTCGCCGCGATTCTGGCGAACGGCACCTACGTTCGCATCAACAAGAAGTACTTCGATTTCGACATCTACGGTGCGAAGTGATCGGCATGTAGAGCGTCCTGCATGCATGACATGCGGGCGGTGTTCGACGTAAAAGGAGACGTGATGGATTTCGGAGGATTCGGGCCAATCCTGCTCGACGGTGCATGGGCGACAGTGAAGCTCGCTGCCCTGTCGCTCGGGCTGGCATTTGTCCTGGGGCTCGTCGGCGCATCGGCGAAGCTCTCAGTGCATGCGCTGCCGCGCGCAATTGGGGCGGCCTATACGACGTTGATCCGGTCGGTCCCGGATCTCGTGCTGATGCTATTGCTCTTCTTTAGCATCCAGATGCTGCTCAACAGAGCGACAGACTTTTTGGGCATCGCTCAGATCGATATTGACCCATTCGTCGCGGGTGTGCTGACGATTGGCTTCATCTACGGTGCGTATTTTACGGAGACGTTCCGCGGCGCGTTTCTGGGTGTGCCGCGCGGCCAACTGGAAGCGGGAGCGGCATTCGGCATGTCCGGGTGGCAGGTGTTTCGCCGCATCCTTTTTCCGCAGATGATGCGGCTGGCCTTGCCGGGCATCGGTAACAACTGGCAAGTGATCGTCAAGGCGACCGCGCTCGTGTCCATCATCGGCCTCTCCGACATTGTGAAGGCGGCGCAAGATGCGGGTCGATCGAGCCAACGCTTTTTCTTCTTCACGATCGTCGCCGGCGCGGCTTATCTCTGCATTACAACCGTTTCGCACTTCGTGCTCGCTCGGCTGGAGATACGTTTTTCGGCGGGCACGCGACGGGTGACGGCATGATCGAGATCATTCAACAATACTGGCGCAACTTCCTTTTCACGGACGGCTACCGGTACACCGGACTCGTCGTGACGCTGTGGCTGCTCGTGGCGTCGATCGCAGCCGGGTTCGTGCTCGCGCTCCCGCTGTCGATCGCACGCACGTCGTCGAACCGCTGGTTGGCGCGCTGCATCGGACTCTATACGTACGTTTTCAGAGGCACGCCTCTCTATGTGCAATTGATGTTGTGCTATAGCGGGCTCTACGGACTACACGTCGTTCAGATGCATGCGCTGCTTGCCGACTTCTTCCGCAGCGCGATGAATTGCACCCTGCTTGCTTTCGCTCTGAATGAGTGCGCCTACATGACCGAGATTCTCGCGGGCGCGATCCGCTCGGTGCCGTATGGCGAAGTGGAGGCGGCGCGCGCGACGGGTATGTCGAGATATACGCTGTACCGGCGTGTCCTCATCCCGTCGGCCATTCGTCGCGCCCTGCCGATGTGCGGCAACGAGGTGATTCTCATGCTGCATTCGACGACGCTCGCCTTCACTGCAACGATCCCGGACCTGATGAAGGTGACTCGGGACGTCAACTCAGCGACTTACGCTTCGTTCTCCGCATTCGGCATCGCCGCCGTCCTATACGCCACAGTGGCTTTCACGCTCGTCTGGGGGTTCCGCAGGCTGGAAGAGCGCGGGCTCTCCTTTTTGAAACCCGCGGCTGCTGGCCGCCAGCAACGACACAGGTAAGCATGGCAACACCAGTTCTCTACAAACTCGCCGTCGACAACCTGCACAAGACGTTCGGTCAACACGAAGTGCTCAAGGGTGTATCGCTGCATGCACGCGCGGGCGACGTAACAAGCATCATCGGTTCAAGTGGATCGGGCAAAAGTACCTTTCTGCGCTGCGTCAACTTCCTCGAGCGCCCGACCTCCGGTTCCATCGCGGTCAATGGCGAATTGCTGCACACGGTCAGGGAAGCCTCGGGCGCTTTACGTGTTGCAAGTGAAAGACAGTTGCGCACCATTCGTACGCGGCTTGCCATGGTCTTCCAGCACTTTAATCTCTGGTCTCACATGACGGTGCTCGAGAACGTCGTAGAGGCGCCATCCAGCGTGCTCGGTGTGTCTCGCATCGAGGCGCGCGAGCGTGCACGCCACTACCTCGACAAGGTGGGTTTGGATGCCAGTCTGCACACGAGCTATCCGGCCCATCTTTCCGGGGGGCAGCAGCAACGGGTCGCGATTGCGAGGGCATTGGCGATGGAGCCTGATGTCTTGCTCTTCGACGAACCTACCTCGGCGCTCGACCCGGAACTGGTCGGAGAAGTGCTGCGCGTGATGAAGGCGCTCGCCGAAGAGGGACGCACGATGGTGGTCGTCACGCACGAGATGGGGTTTGCGCGGGAGGTGTCGAATCGCGTGATGTTCCTCCATCAAGGCAAGGTTGAAGAAGAAGGCGACCCCGCACACGTACTTGTACGGCCCACAAGCACGCGCCTTGCGCAGTTCCTGTCGGGCAATCTGAAGTAACCACGCATCATACGAGACGGTGACGAATGACCAGTTCGCGGGTAATTTTCCTAACTTAATATTATTTCGTAAACCTAAAGAAATAATGAAATGCAAATGAAAAAGATCTTTTCCGCCGCAGTGATGTGCAGCCTCGCTTTACCTGCATTCGCACAGAGCAGTGTGACGTTGTATGGACTGGTTGATACAGGTATCGACTTCACGAACAACGCGGGTGGACACCAGGTCTATGAAATGACCAGTGGCTATGCGCAAGGGAGCCGGTGGGGCGTAAAAGGAACCGAAGATCTCGGTGGTGGCTTGAGTGCCGTATTCCAGTTGGAGAGCGGCTTCAATTCCAATAACGGGGCGCTTGCGCAGGGAGGGCGCATGTTTGGCCGGCAGGCGTTCGTCGGTCTGTCCAGCGAGCGCTTCGGGACCGTGACGCTCGGTCGCCAATACGATTCAGTGGTCGATTTCCTGGCACAGACCACGGCGAACGGAAACTGGGGCGGCTACATGTTTTCTCACCCTTACGACAACGACAACACGGACAATACGTTTCGCGTGAACAATACGGTCAAGTACGCGAGCCCCACCTTTCGTGGTCTCGCGTTCGGTGGAACGTATAGCTTCAGTAACGATACCGGTTTTGCTAACAATCGGCAGATGAGCGTGGGCGCTCAATATACGTACGGCGACTGGCTTTTTGCGGCGTCTTACCTTAGTGCAGATAATCCGGCCACGACGTCCGGAGGCGCCATCGCCAGCGCAGGCGGGTCGTTGGGTGCCGATGGTAACTTCGTTTCTTCGAAGCTGCAGATATTCGGAGCCGGGATCAACTATACGGCGGGGGCAACGACGATCGGCTTTGCGTATACGAACACGCGCATCGACCACCCGACAGCAAACGTCGCGTACCTGAGCGGCGCAGAGACGATCCAACCGGTCACCGGGCCGCTTGCCGGCGGGACGCTGACGTCACTGAATTTCCAGAATTTCGAACTCAACGGCAAGTATCAATTCACGCCGGCCTTCTTTGTTGGTGGAGAGTACGTCTATACGATCGAACACTTCGACGCAACGACAGGCAAAGCAACGCCGCGCATTCATACTGTCGGCCTGATGGCCGACTACAACCTGTCGAAGCGAACGGATATTTATCTGCAGGGCGTATATCAACTGGTGGCGGGCGACCAGACCGGCTCATCGCTCGATCGCGCTTTCGTGCCCGGCGCACTGGACCTCTCGTCGACGTCGCGGCAGATTCTCGTCCGTGCCGCGCTCCGTCACGCTTTCTGAAAACGCCGAGCTTACCTGCAGTACTACACCAACGGCGGCAGGCTTCCGTTGTAGAGGCACGGCAAGGAGGTGTTGATTCGACGCGGCAGTACGCGTCGATCGATGTTGGCACCGGTGGCTTGCATATGCCGGCCGAAGCGCAACCGATTTCCGGAAGGAGTCGGCCGATTGCCTGATCGTGACAAACGATCTGCGCAGGCCGTCCATCTGCATCAGATGCGCGGCCGCGAAATGACTCGTGTGGGACACGACGGACGTACGACCGTCTCAACACGAAGGACGTCGAGTGTCGCCTCCTGGCCGACTGTCAACCTCACGCATCAATAGTCGCATCCTTTGATGCATGCCCGGCCGATAAGCCAGAACACGTCAGTTTAAACAGTTCGCAACATCCCACCGTCGACGAAATAGGTCGATCCAACGCTGTAGCTCGCACGCTCCGAGCAGAGAAACACGATGAAATCCGCCAGTTCCGCTGGCGTCGCGAAACGCCGGATCGGCGCGAACTCATCAGCCACTCCTTGCAGATGCCCTTCCCAATCGCCGCCCACATCCTGCGTAAGCTCTTTCGCGGTCTTCACCCAGTCGGGCGTTAGAACGAGGCCCGGGTTAATCGTGTTCACGCGGATATTGTCTTTGACCACTTCGTTTGCGAGATTTTTTGAAAACATCATCAGCGCGGCTTTGGTCACGTTGTAGATCGGCTCGTAACCGAGCGGCTGCACCGCGCAGATCGATGCGTTATGCAGGATCGCTCCGCCGCCTCGCCGCTTCATCGACGGCACGAGGCCGCGTGCGAGCCGCACCGCCGCCATCACATGCAGATCCCAGTACGCCTGCCACTTCTCGTCGGGCGCTTCCATGATCGTCTCGTTACTGCCGGTGCCTGCGTTGTTGAACAAGATGTCGGCGCCGTTGAACTGCTGGTTCGCCGCGTCGACCAGAGCGTCGACGCCCTCCATCGTCGCCACATCGCACGCCACCGGCACGGCACGCACGCCATGGCGCACCGCGATGTCCGCCGCGACCTGTTCCAGCCGTTCGCGTTGCCGCGCGGCCAGCACGAGATTCACGCCTTCGGCAGCGAACCCTTCCGCGACCGCCAGTCCAATTCCGACGCTTGCGCCCGTCAGCACCGCAACTTTCCCACGCAGTTTCAAATCCATTGTTCGTCTCCGTTCCATGTTGTGCATCGTCCTGACTGTACCGATCGACGATCAAGTCATAGATGCACTGGGTCTCCACCCGGTCATTGGGCTGGACGAAAGGGCTGCCGTGGGTCGCGATCTCCCAGATGCTTCTCTTCGAGAACCTGTTAACCTGGCAGCACGAACCTCTTTAAGATGCGGGTCAGCTCGCTGAAATCCGGTTTTGTCTCAAGACGCAGAATGAAGTCGAGGATCGCATCGTCGGTGCTCTCGTCTACAACGCCAGCGACGATGCTGCGGTGCTTGGCGATCACCTCGTCCAGGCTCAACGGATTCCGCGGATCGCCCTTGGCATACTGGGTGGCAGCTGCGAGCGTGCGACCGTCGGCAAGGGTGACCTCGACACGTGCAGGCCACGCCTGCGGATATTGTGCGTCCAGCGCCGGATCGACGTGGCACGTTACCTTATCCATCAGGCGCTGGATCTCCGGGCTGGTGAATTCTGCCGGCGTGAAATCCACGAAAGAGACGCGTTTCTTGACAAGGCCGAGGGCGACGTTGAAGGGCACGCTGAACTGCGCGTCAATCATCAGCCTCGGGCGGCGCTTCTGCTCGATTGGCTCGCATACCAGCGGCATTGCCGCCTGCACCGTATAAACGACGATACTTTCGATTGCTTCAAGAGGAACGTCCGCGCGCACGGCAAGCTGCAGCACGGAATCGTTGATCGACTGGATATAGTAGTTGCAGGGATGGTACTTCATCGCCGTCTGCGCGATGGCAAGCATCTCGCCTTCGCCCACCGATAGCGCCTGCGGCAACGGATCGCCGGAATAAGCATGTAAGTAACCAAACTTGCCTTCGATGGCAGTAGGCGGCGCCGTGATCCCGTGCTGCGCCAGTTCCGCGGCGATCATGCCGGCATGCGAGGCCCAGCCGCCGTGAAAGCGCTTCGTCCAGGCTCCATCGGTGACGAATTCGAGCAACCCTGCCGCCTGGCTACATGCAACCCCGAGCGCATTGGTAACCTGCGCTGCATCCAGCCCGAGGAGCGTGGCAGAGGTGGCGGCGGCGCCCAGCGCGCCGGTGGTGCCGGTAGGATGGAAGCCGCGCGCGTTAGTCACTGCTGGCTGAAGAGCGGCGGCGACACGACAGGAAACCTCGAACCCAGCAACGACGGCAGCGATGAAGCGTTTTCCGCTGGCGCCCCGCTCTTCCGCCAACGCCAGTGCGGGGGAAAAGACGAAGGACTCGTTATGGATTGAGCCGGGCAGGAACGTGTCATCCAGTTCCATGCTGTGCGCGGCCATTCCGTTTGCCAGCGCGGCCCAGGCCGCATGCACCGGGTCGGGCCGGCCGAGCAGCGTTGCCCCACCCGGGATCGGCCGTGCGGCAGCCAACATGCGCACTGGCCGGCTGGAATCCAAATTGGAACCGCGCAGCGCGATGGCGATGTAGTCGATAAAGAAATGCTTGGCGCGCTCGACCACGAGGGGTGGCAGCGCCTCATATTCGAGGCCGGTGCAGAAGCGGGCGAATGACTGCGCCACGGTTGACTGCACGCCGGGGTGGTGCGTTGGCGTCGCCATCAAGTATTACCTCCCAGTTCCGCTTTTCGCGGGCTATTCGGGACATAGTAATGAGTCGCTGCTGCATTATACCTGGTGCGTCATCGGGGTTCGGGTTGCCGCCGAGCTTCGGGCGACGTGGCGGATGGAGACTTCCAGCTTCCCGATGGCGAGGCAGTCGACTTCGTACGCGCTCATCGTGTGCCTCATCCGACGGCCTGCTACACCTCGCTGCGTTTGAGCAGATAGTCGAGCCCCCCCACGCGATACCAGCGATAGCCATAGGGCTCGAGCACCACCGTATGCCGTCCGGTTGCATCGGCTTGACTGTGTTCATCGGCGAGCAGGTTGACGAGCCGCGCGTCGCCTGGATCGCCTGTCCCGGTTTTGAAACTGACCGTGCACGCGGCCGCGCTGAAGTTATGCAGACACACCACCGAGTTATTGCGCCAGTCGTAGCGCAAGCCGAGCACGTCCTTGCGCGCTATCCGCAGGATCGAGAAATCGCCCCAGCTGATCTCCGGCACTTCGCGGCGCATGCGGATCAGGCGTTCCATCCAGTTCAGCAGCGAATCTGGATCGCGGCGCTGGCTCGCGACATTCACGCGTTCAAAACCGTATGGGCCGCCTGAAATGACCCGTGCGACCGGCTTTGGATGCTTCGTGAAACCGCCGTGCGGCTCGGTCGACCACTGCATCGGCGTGCGCGCGCATTCGCGCTCCGGCAGGCGCAGATCGTCACCCATGCCGATCTCGTCGCCGTAACGAAGGACCGGCGTTCCCGGCGACGTGAGCATCACGCTATACGCGAGTTCGAGGCGACGCCGGTCGCCGTCGAGCATCGGCGCGAGCCTTCGGCGAATGCCACGCTCGTAGAGTTGCATGTCAGGCGCCGGGCCGAATGCGGCGAACACGGTCTCGCGCTGCTCCGGCGTGAGACGTCCCAGGTCGAGTTCGTCGTGATTGCGCAGGAACACGCCCCATTGCGCTGTCGCCGGGCGCTGCTTCGTTACGCGAAGCGCCTTCCTGAGCGGTGCAGTGTCGGCGCTCGCCATCGTGTAGAACGTGGCCTGATTGACCTGAAAGTTGAACATCATCTGCAGACGCTCGCCCTCGTCGCCGAAATACTGCATGTCGGTGTCGGGCAGCACGTTTGCTTCGGCGAGGATGATCGCATCGCCCTTACGCCATTGCAGGAACTCGCGGAACGTCCGCAACATGTCGTACTGCTCGACGGGCTGCCGCACCTGCGGGCCTTTTGTCGCGATCACGAAGGGCACGGCGTCCATACGAAAGCCTGATACCCCGAGCTGGATCCAGAAGCCCATGATCTTCAGCAGTTCCGCCTGAACGTGCGGGTTCGCCGTGTTCAGGTCGGGCTGGAAGTCGTAGAAGCGGTGGAAATACCAGAGGCCCGCTTCCTTGTCGTAAGTCCACGTGGATTTCTGCACGCCGGGGAACACAATGCCGGCTGTCGCGTTCGCGGGCTTCTTCTTTGACCACACGTACCAGTCGCGGTACTTCGACTCCGGGTCGCGGCGCGCGCTCTGAAACCACGCGTGCTGATCGGAAGTGTGGTTCACCACCAGATCGATCATCACCCGCAGGCCGCGTTGGCGGCATGCGTGCGTGAACTCGGCAAAGTCGCCGAGGGTGCCATAGCGGGGATCGACGTTGTAGTAGTCGGAAATGTCGTAGCCGTTGTCGCGGCACGGCGAAGGCTGAAACGGCATCAGCCAGAGCGTCGTGATGCCGAGGCCCTGCAGGTAATCGAGCCGGCGCATCAAGCCCTGAAAATCGCCGACGCCGTCGCCATTCGCATCCATGTAGGTGCCCACCGACAGACAGTAGACGATCGCGTTTTTGTACCAGAGGTCGTTTAGCATACGCAATGAATGTCGTGGACTGGTTCGATGCTCCGCCCGGAGAGACGATGACAGCACGCCGCTGGTGCCAGCAAGGCGTGATCTATCCAGTGTACCCGCGGTTGTCGCCGCTCAGGCGGCCGCGCGCGGGCGCTCCACCTCGGCCGTCGGCGCGGTAACGTGCTCGGCGAGCAGCCGGAAGTCGAAGTCGATGGAGGCGAACGGCCGGGTCAGTGCCTTGCGCGCCAACTCCGCAGGTTCCGCGATGCGCTCGATCGCCGGCACGAGGCCCTCGCGGCTCGCGAAGGCGAAGTCTTCCCACAGGTATGCGTCGCCGTCGATGTTGATCTGCGTCGTCAACTTGCGGTGGCCGCCCGCCGATACGAAGAAGTGGATGTGCGCCGGGCGATTGCCGTGACGTCCGAGCAGATCGAGCAGGCGCTGCGTGCTGCCGTTCGGCGGGCAGGCGTAGCCCATCGGCACGATGCTGCGGAACTGGTAGCGGCCGTTGGCATCGGTGATGATCGTGCGCCGCAGGTTGAACGGGGACTGGCTCTTGTCGAAGTACGAGTAGCTGCCCATCAGGTTCGCGTGCCACACCTCGACCCTCGCGTTTGGCAGCGGGCGTCCATCCGCACCGTAGACCGTGCCCTGCATGAACAGCACTTCGCCCTTGTCGGCTTCGCTGCCGTCGTCGAGACGGGCAAAACCCTCGCTCTCCGGCGCGCCCGCCACGTAGAGCGGGCCTTCGATCGTGCGCGGCGTGCCGCCCGTCAGGCCAAGTTTCGCTTCGGCTTCGTCGGTGCGGATGTCAAGGAAGCGCTCGAGGCCGATGCCCGGCGCGATCAGGCCCAACTCATGGCTGGCGCCGGCCCGGGCCAGGTATTCGAGCCCGGTCCAGACTTCGGAGGGCTGCAGGTCCAGGTCCTCGATGGCCTTGAACAGGTCGCTCACGAGGCGCAGGACCGCCTGTTGAACCCGCGGATTGGCCGGCGCGGTGGCCGCGTCGACGATGAAGCCTTTGACCAGGGCATCGATTTCTGCGTGAGTCATGTCTCTCTCCTTCGGTATGGGAATGAAATGGGTTGCCGCGCCGCCGGCGATCGGTGATCGGTCGTGCAAGACAGGGATTGATGCGCGACGAGAGGATTGAATACCGGATCGGAGGCCGGGGCTATCCGGCTACTCGACAGTCACTATCCGTTTTTTCGGACGCACGAACTCCAACGCGCGCACAGGTTTGCCGCCGCGTGCGTCGCTTTCCCATGCAGGAGGGGGCCACGCAGGCGTCATCCTCCGCCTACGTTTCGCCTCACCGGCGGCACGGGCGCGGCAGCGGGAAAGGCATGCCATCCCGGACCCAAAAAAAGCGGATAGCGAACGTCCAGTAGGCGGATAGCCCCGGCCTCCGATCAGGTATTCAATCCCCCTTGCCAGCAATCAATTGCAACGCCGTGAAACGGCAGGAGGAGACATACCGTGAGCAATAGCAGAAACCCGTCACAGTGGCAGGAATTCGTCGGCGGCTGCCTGGATTTCCGCCCCGCGGAAGGCGTGTACCGGATCGCACGAGAGATGTACACCGAGCCGGAACTGTTCGAGCTCGAGATGGAACTCATCTTCGAGAAGAACTGGATCTACGCGTGCCACGAGAGCGAGATCCCGAAGCCGCACGATTTCATGACGATGCGCGCGGGCCGTCAACCGTTGATCATCTCGCGCGACGGCAACGGCCAGCTGAACGCAATGATCAATGCGTGCCAGCACCGCGGCGCCACGCTCACGCGCATGAGCAAGGGCAATCAATCGACGTTCACCTGTCCGTTCCATGCATGGTGCTACAAGAGTGACGGGCGGCTCGTCAAGGTCAAGGCCCCGGGTGAGTATTGCGAGGACTTCGACAAGTCCACGCGCGGCCTGAAGAAAGCCCGTATCGCAAGCTACAAGGGCTTCGTGTTCGTGAGCCTCGACGTCGACGGCACCGATACGCTGGAGGAGTACCTGGGCGACGCGCGCATCTTCTTCGACATGATGGTCGCGCAGTCGCCGACCGGCGAGCTGGAAGTGCTGCCGGGCAAGTCCGCCTATACCTACGACGGCAACTGGAAGCTGCAGAACGAGAACGGTCTCGACGGCTATCACGTGAGCACCGTGCACTACAACTACGTGGCCACGGTCAAGCATCGCCAGGAAGCCAACGCGCAAGAGGGCGAGGCCGCCAGCGGCACGCTCGACTACAGCAAGCTCGGTGCCGGCGATGCCGAGACCGACGACGGCTGGTTCTCGTTCAGGAACGGCCATAGCGTGCTCTTCAGCGACATGCCGAATCCGGCCGTGCGTCCCGGCTACGCGAGCGTGATGCCGCGCCTCATCGAGGCGCACGGCCAGCAGAAGGCCGAGTGGATGATGCACCGCCTGCGCAATCTCAACATCTATCCGAGCCTGTTCTTCATGGACCAGATCAGCTCGCAGCTGCGCATCGTGCGCCCGGTGGCCTGGAACAAGACCGAAGTCATCAGCCAGTGCATCGGCGTGAAAGGCGAGTCCGATCAGGATCGCGAGAGCCGCATCCGCCAGTTCGAGGACTTCTTCAACGTGTCGGGCATGGGCACGCCGGACGATCTCGTCGAGTTCCGCGAGCAGCAGCGCGGCTTCCAGGCGCGGCTCGAGCGCTGGAACGACATCTCGCGTGGCCATCACAAATGGGTCGAGGCAGACACGGCGAACACGCGGCTCCTCGGCATCGAGCCCGTGCTGAGCGGCACCGAGCTCACGCACGAAGGCCTGTATGTCAATCAGCACGGCGCGTGGCGCGAGTTCCTGCTCAAGGGTCTCGCCAGGCAGTCGAACGAAACGAACGAGGGTTGAGCCATGCAACAGTTGCAATATTCCATCGAGCAGTTTCTCTATCGCAAGGCCGAGCTGTGCGACGCCCAGCGCTGGGACGAGTATCTGGACCTCTTCGACGCGCAGAGCGAGTTCCATGTGCCGCAGTGGGATTCCGAGCACGTGTACACGACGGACCCGAAACGCGGCATGTCGCTGATCTACTACACGAACCGCTCAGGCCTCGAAGATCGCGTCTTCCGACTGCGCACGGGCAAGTCGGCGGCCTCGACGCCGCTGCCGCGCACCATGCATCAGGTCAGCAACGTGCGAATCGCCGAGCTCGAAGGCGGCTTGCTCGAAGTCAAGGCCAACTGGGCGACGTTCTATACGCGCCATGGCGTGGCCGAGCATTTCTTCGGCCGGGTGACCTATCACCTGCGCGCCGAAGGCGAGAGCTGGAAGATCGCGCGTAAGCACGTCCTGCTGCTCAACGACCGCATTAACGCGGTGCTCGATTTCTATCATCTGTGAGCGGGAGCGCGTCATCATGAGCCACAAGGTCGCCTTCAGTTTTGCCGACGGCAAAACCGTCTTCTTCGACGTCCGGCCGAACGAGATCCTGCTCGACGCGGCGCTTCGCAACGGCGTGAACATCCCGCTCGACTGCCGCGAGGGCGTCTGCGGCACCTGTCAGGGGCGCTGCGAATCGGGCAGCTACAGCCAGGACTACGTCGACGAGGAAACGCTGTCTACCGACGATCTGGCCCAGCGCAAGATGCTGTCGTGCCAGACGCGCGTGCAGTCCGATGCGTCGTTCTATTTCGACTACGACTCGAGCCTGTGCCAGGCGGGCGGCACGAGCGTCGTATCCGCGCAGGTCACCCACGTGCAGCAGGTCTCGGAAACGACCGCGATCCTGCACCTCGATGCCGGCGCCCATCCGCGGCGCCTGGATTTTCTGCCGGGCCAATACGCGCGCCTGCAGGTACCCGAGACCGGGGCCTGGCGGTCGTATTCGTTCGCCAACCGGCCGAACGACGGCAATCAGCTGCAGTTCCTGATCCGTCTGCTGCCGGACGGCGTAATGAGCAACTACATGCGGGAGCGCTGCCAGCCGGGCCAGACGATCGAATTCGAAGCGCCGCTCGGCGCGTTCTATCTGCGCGAGGCCGAGCGCCCGCTCGTGATGGTGGCGGGCGGCACCGGGTTGTCGGCTTTCCTCGGCATGCTCGACGAGCTTGCGCAAAAGGGCGGCTGCGGCCAGCCGGTCCGGCTTTACTACGGCGTAACGAATGCGCGTGACCTGTGCGAGCTCGAGCGCCTGAAGGACTACGCTGGGAAGATCGACGACTTCGCCTGCGAAATCGTCGTGATGAACCCCGCGCCGCAGTGGCAGGGCAAGACCGGGCTGATTCCCGAGCACTTCGACCGTGGCTTTCTCGAGTCGAATCCGTTCGACATGTATGTGTGCGGACCGCCGCCGATGGTCGAGGCGATCAAGCGATGGCTCGCCGACCAGGGCATCGAGGGGGGCCGCCTGTACTACGAGAAATTCGCTGACAGCAACACCAATCATCAGACGTCTTGAGGCGGACGGGGCCGACCGGCCCCGTCCGCATTCGTCCGGGTGCGCACCGATTTGCGTCGGGTTTGACCTCATTTACAATTTGCGTGACGTAAAAGGGTAAGTGAACCGATGCACACGCAAGCCGGCCACGACAGCCGTGGCGTAGAAGCGGAACGTCGCGACCTCGATGGTGCGCGCGACTGGATGGCGGCGATTTGCGGGCCGCACTGGCTGCGCGTGCACAGCCCGCAACAGCTGCAGTTTCATCACTCGGGCACCGTGCTGCGCGCGATGTCGACGACGCTCGGCTATGTCGAATACGGCACCGACGTGACGGTGTCCGTCAGCACCGATGCCCCGCTCAACTGCTACAGCGTCAGCCTGCCGCTGATCGGCGAGCAGGAGCTGGCGGCGCACGGCCACCTCTGGCAATCGGACCAGGACAAGGGGCTGATCCTTTCCCCGCATGACGCCCAGGACCTCGCGATCACCGGCAATTGCCGCAAGATCATTGTCGCGATTCCGCGTCCCGCGCTGCGCCAGGTGCTCGAAGGACTGCTGCAACGTCCGCTCGATGTGCCGTTGACGTTCCAGCCCGGCATGGACGCCATCAACGGAGACCAGGCCGCCTGGTGGCGCATGGTCAGGTTCATGCTGACGGAAATGGAACGCAGCGGGCCGCTCGTGAATCACCTGCAAATGGCGGGTGACCTTGAGCAGGCGCTGCTCAAGGGGCTGCTGCTGTCCCAGCCGCATAACTATTCGGCAGCGCTCGTCGACGCGCTGAGTCCGTCCTGCCCGCACTATTTGTTGCGGGCGCGACAATTCATTCAGGACAACGCGCACGAGAATCTCACGCTCGAAGACATCGAGCGGGCGGCTGGCGTGTCTCGCTACAAGCTGTTCGACGGCTTCAGGCTGCATTTTGGGCAGGCGCCCATGGCGTATCTGAAGAAATACCGCCTTGAAGCGGTGCGCCGCGACATGCTCGCCGATCGCTCCGAACGGAACATCTCTTCGATCGCAATGGGCTGGGGATTCACGCATCTGGGGCGCTTTTCCAGCGACTACAAGAAACTGTTTGGGGAAACGCCGTCGGAGACGCTAAGGCGCGTGGTCAAGCGTTAGTCCCGGAGCGCATCCGTGCGCGGCGGCCGCGTCGATCGAACATGTGCGGGGTGAAGCGTGCTTCGCGATCAGGGCCATGGCGCGAGTTCGCGGGCCGCGTCGTTCGGGTGAGAAGAAAGTGCTTCGGTGAAGTGCCGGATGAATGAAGCGCGTGTCTCGATCCCTATGCGCAGATCGCTGCTGCACGACCCTGGCGATACGCTGGGAAGCTATAAGCATGCCGACCTTGCAGCCGTACTGCTGGAGCCGTTCGTCAGCGCGAAAATTGCTGGATGATCAACGGCTACGCCGCGCCTACCCTGTTCCCGGCGTGTGCCAACGCCAGCGCCAGTCTTGCCCCCACTTCGGCATTGTGTTTCACGAGCGCGATGTTTGTCGCCAGGCTGCGTCCACCCGTCAGTGCCTTGATGCGAGCCAGCAGGAAAGGTGTCACGGCCTTACCGGTGATTCCTTCAGCCGCGGCCTCGGCAAGCGCCTGCTCCGTCAGCGCGTCGATCTCTTCCGACCTCATCGCTGCCGCTTGCGGCACCGGAGCGCTCAATACCACACCACCCACGAGGCCCAGGTCCCACTTGGTACGGATGAAGCGAGCCTGCTGCGCTGCGTCGTCCAACCTGAAGTCCGCGCGAAAGCCGCTGTCGCGCGTGTAAAACGCAGCGAAATTGTCCTGCTCGCAACTGAGGACAGGCACGCCGTGCGTTTCCAGGTATTCCAGAGTGAGCCCGATGTCCAGGATGGACTTCGCACCGGCGCAGACCACCGCCACAGAGGTCCTCGCCAGTTCCTGCAGGTCGGCCGAAATGTCAAAGGTGTCCGGCGCGCCCCGGTGCACACCGCCGATGCCGCCGGTAACGAAGACCTCGATGCCGGCCAGGGCGGCACAAATCATCGTGCCAGCCACTGTCGTGGCGCCGAGCCCGCCGCCGGCCAGCACGGCCGGCAAGTCGCGACGGCTGACCTTGTGTACCTGGTCCGAGCGGCCAAGCAGTTCCAGCTCGTCGTCCGAAAGGCCGATGCGGATTCGCCCGCCGATCAGTGCGATAGTCGCGGGCTCGGCACCCAGGTCACGGATCAAGGCCTCCACCTCGCGCGCGGTGCGAACGTTCTCCGGATAGGGCATGCCGTGAGCGATGATGGTCGATTCCAGCGCCACGAGCGGGCGGCCGGCGGCCCGTGCTGCGGCCACAGGTGCGCTGCAGGTCAACCACGAGTGGGCAAGCTCCGCAACCATGTCGATGTCCCCGGCGATGTGATTCGCTCAAGTATGCAACACAAGGCTGGTCCACGGGTCGCGCGTGGCAGCGCGATCACGCTTATCATTAAGGTGCCGTCGAGAAGATGTCGAGCGCCTGATGTGCATCGCGCACACGGCGCTCTCGTGATTGAAAAGGAACGACATGCACGCATTAAGCGCGTGGATGGTCGATTTCGGGTCGGGAGGTTCCATGCCACCGGAACGCGCAATCAATCTGCTCCAGTCGAACGAAGGTTTCCGTCTCCATGGTCCGGAACTCGACCGCTGGCGCCGCTGGGGGCCTTATCTGAGCGACCGGCAATGGGGCACTGTTCGCGAAGACTACAGCGAATGCGGCACCGCATGGGACTACTTTCCACACGATCATGCGCGCAGCCGGATGTACCGCTGGGGTGAGGACGGCATTGCCGGATTCGGCAACGACCCGCTCGACTGGTGCGTATCGCTCGCGCTCTGGAACGGGCACGACCCGATCATCAAGGAACGGCTGTTCGGGTTGACGAATGAGCAAGGCAATCACGGCGAGGACGTGAAGGAGCTTTACTTCTATCTCGACGGCACGCCGACGCATTCGTACATGAAGATGCTGTACAAGTATCCTCACGGCGCGTACCCGTACCAGGATCTGATCGACGAAAACCTGCGACGCGGGGCCGACCAGCCCGAATATGAAATCCTCGATACGGGCGTGTTTGACGATAACCGCTACTTTGACGTCTGCGTCGAGTATGCGAAGCACACACCCGACGATATCGTGATGCGCGTCACCGTCGAAAACCGCGCGGACCAGCGCGCGGCGCTTCATGTGTTGCCGCAATTCTGGGCGCGCAACCGCTGGGCGTGGTCGGGCAAGCCCGGCAAGCCGTCGCTCACGCTGGAGCCGAATGCAAAGGAAGGCGTGTGCGTGGTCGCACACAATCCCGCACTCGGAACGATGATCGTGACGGCGGCGGCGCAGCAGCCGATCGAATGGCTCTTCTGCGAAAACGACACGAATGTGCGTCGCATTTTCGGCATCGAACGACCGGGGCCGTTCAAGGACGGCTTCAATGACTACCTCGTCGACGGCGACGAGCAGGCCATCCGGCGCGACCGAGGCACCCGCGCCGCTGCGCATGTTGACCTGCTGTTCGCGCCTCATGAGCGCTCGGTGGTGTATCTGCGCTGGCGTGCCGAACGGCCTTCGGATGACGTGCCGCTCGACATGAACGCCCTCTTCGCGCGGCGGCAAGCGGAGGCCGACGAATTCTATGCGGCGCTTCAGCACGACATCACCGACGCCGATGCGCGGCTCGTGCAGCGTCAGGCGCTCGCCGGCATGCTGTGGACGAAGCAGTACTACCAGTTCGACGTGACGCGCTGGCAGGACGGCGACCCCGGCCAACCGAAGCCGCCAGGAGCGCGCAGGCACGGCCGCAACGCGGACTGGCGGCACATGTGCAATGGCGACATCGTGTCGATGCCCGACAAGTGGGAGTACCCATGGTACGCGTCGTGGGACCTCGCGTTTCATGCGGTCGCGTTCGCCATGATCGATCCCGACTTCGCGAAGAAGCAATTGCAGCTGCTCGTGAAGGAGCGCTACATGCATCCGAACGGGCAATTGCCCGCTTACGAGTGGGCGTTCGGCGACGCGAACCCGCCTGTTCATGCGTGGGCAACATGGCGTGTGTATGAACTCGACCGCGAGGTGACAGGCGTTGGCGATCATGAGTTTCTCGAAGTCATGTTCCACAAGCTGCTGCTTAATTTCTCGTGGTGGGTCAACCGCAAAGACGCCGATGACCGCAACATATTCCAGGGCGGCTTTCTCGGACTCGACAATGTCGGCATCTTCGACCGGTCTTCGTCGCTGCCGACCGGCGGCCGCATCGATCAGGCCGATGGCACCGCATGGATGGCCTCGTACGCGCTCGACCTGATGCAGATCGGTCTCGAACTGGCGATGACGAACTGCGCGTACGTCGAAATCGCGGTGAAGTTCTTCGAGCATTTTCTGTATATCGCGGAAGCGGTCAGTTGCAGCGAAGTCTGCAGCACCGGCTTATGGGACGGACGCGACGAATTCTTCTATGACGTACTGCACCTTCCGGACGGGACCCGGGTGCCGATGCGCATCCGCTCGATTGTCGGCCTGATACCGCTGTTCGCCGTTCATGTGCTCGAGGAGGACGTGTACGGCCATCTGCCGGGTTTGCGTGAACGGCTGGCGTGGTTTCTCGATCATCGGCCGAATCTGGCGAAGCTGGTGTCTCGCTGGACGGAGCCTGGCAAGGGTAGGACCACGCTGCTGTCGCTGTTGCGCGGACATCGGATGAAAGCGCTGCTGCGTCGCGCACTCGACGAAGACGAGTTTCTCTCCGAGCACGGCGTGCGAGCGCTGTCCCGTGTGCATCGCGACGCACCGTACGTCTACGACCATGACGGCGTGAGCTTCTGTATCAAATACCTCCCCGCCGAATCGGACTCGCGTGTTTTCGGCGGCAATTCGAACTGGCGCGGGCCGGTCTGGATACCGGTCAACTACCTGCTGATCGAATCGCTGTATGAGTTCCATCGCTACTACGGCGATGAGTTTCGCGTTCCCTATCCGACGGGAACAGGCAACAGTTGTTCGCTGAACGAGATTGCCGACGATCTTGCCCGGCGCGTCGCCACGCTCTTTCTCAAAGATGCGCGAGGCGTGCGGCCCGCGATGGCTGCCTATCCGATGCTGCAAGCCGACCCGCGGTCGCAGGATCTCATCCTGTTTCATGAGTACTTTCACGGCGACAATGGACGCGGCGTCGGCGCTTCGCATCAGACCGGCTGGAGCGGGCTCGTCGCGCTGCTGCTGCAGCCGCGCATGATGAAGCTGTCCCATGTTGCGCCTGATGTTGCGTCGGCGGACGCGCCGGTGGGCGAAGACATCGCACCGGTTATGGCCCGGTAGTATTTCAACCGCTGGAGCGCTATTGGCACACCATGCCTGCGTGAATTGTTCGACATCACAATTCAAGGAGCAACGCCCGCGGGTTACGCGGTGGGACGCGCCCCCTCCCAGGCACGCTGTAGCAGTGCTCTAAGCGGTTCTTCCTCAATCGGTCGAGGGTTCCAATATGGATTCGACAAGGCCACCTTGCACGCGTAATCGAGGTCGACTTCGTCCAACCCAATCTCGCGAAGGCCTTGCGGAACTCCAAGTTCTTCATTGAGTTGGTAAAGACCGTCAGGCGCTGAGTCTACGTTCAACGCCCTGGCAATTCGACCCATAGCCTCATCCGCAACGGCACTGTTGTAAGCGAGTGCGTCAGGCAAAACGATTGCATGCGTCTCAGCGTGAGGGAGATTAAACGTTCCACCCAAGGTGTGTGCACTGAGGTGCTGGTAGCCAAGATACGCAGTCACGGGCCCGAACGCGTAGGTCAACCCCGTGAGAATCGAGCGGGACGTCAGATAGACGTTGCTGAATTGGCCATTTAAGAACTTAGACCAAGTTCTCTCAGGCGACGGTAGAGCGTCCGCTCGCTCCATCCGAGATGTGATGCGAGTGCTTTGCGCGTGCCGGAAAACGCCTTCACGAAGTTCACCAGTTCATCATCCGACACTATGTGCGATGAATGCGTCGACGAGGACCGCTCGACCATACCTGAACGTTCCATAGTGCCTTCCACTATGTTTTCCGGTAAATGCTCGGGTCGAATCACACCGCCATCGGAGAGAAGACATGCGCGCTCGAGCACGTTGCGTAATTCGCGAATATTGCCGGGCCATGTATAAGCTTCGAGTTTTGCAAGTACCTCGCGACTGGCCGTCGGCTTGTGGCCCGGCGCGCGGCCGCCTGCATCACCTGCGTTGCCGATGCGCTGGAGAATCGAATCGACGAGAAGCACAATGTCGCCACGCCGCTCGCGCAGTGGCGGCAGCCCGATTGGAAACGCACTGATCCTGTAGTACAGGTCCTCCCGGAATCGCCCGTCACGCGTCATTTCGAGCAAACGCTTATGCGTGGCCGCAACAAGACGGAAGTCGGAGTGCAATGTTTCGGTGCCGCCCACACGTCGAAAGGTGCCCGTCTCAATGAGCCGCAGCAGCTTCACCTGCATCGACAACGGCACGTCACCGATTTCATCCAGAAAAAGCGTTCCACCTTGCGCGGTCTCCACAAGCCCAGGCTTTCGCGTCATGGCGCCCGTAAACGCGCCTCTCTCGTAGCCGAAGAACTCGCTCTCGAACAACGATTCCGCGATGCCGGAGCAATCGACAACCACAAACGGGCTCTGCGCGCGCGGGCTCGCCTCGTGTAGCGCACTTGCAAAGAGCTCCTTTCCCGTGCCGGATTCGCCTAGCAGCAGCACCGGCAACTTTGACGGTGCCACGCGCTGTAGCGCGGAGATCGCTTCATTGAAGGCGGCTGATCGGCCGACCAGCCCCTCTGCGCTCGGTTTGGCCGACGCACTGCGAACCGTCACCAGTCGCTCGACATAAGCAATGACTTCATGCGGGGCGCCAAATATCGGACGCAGTTCGACATCGACGTGCTCAGGGCCGCGCGGCGTGTGGTGAATGTGAAGTACGCGATCCGGCCCACCCAGCTCCCGCGCGCGCCTCATCGGACAGTGCTCGCCGGCCTGGTCACAGGGAACATCGTAGTGGTGTGAGATCTGATAGCACTTGTGACCGATATGCGGTTCGCCGGCGACACCGAATTGACGCTGGTACGCGGTATTGGCCGCGAGAATCCGGTATTGCGGGTCGAGCACGATCATGGGGTGGGGGTCGTGCTCAAGGTATGAGACAAGAGCGCCAACGTCTGGCGCCGGTTCGTCAGCAGAGGCCGTTGGTAAAGAGTCCGGACCGGCGATGGGGAGGTGCGATTTCATGCGCGACAGCATTCGGAAGAGGCTTCCACTATAGCGTGCCTCTGCCAACTCTGCCACGACACTGCCAATTGTGGCAGTGTCAGCAGCCCAACCGCACGATTCGCCATCAGCCACGTCCGGCGAGCACAAGAAATATCTTTCGAATCAGGTGGTTGCAAGCCGTCGGCGAGCGCAGCCGCGAATGGCACAGGGCTTGCATAAGAGGCCCCACCCGTTTGATCTGCATCAAGGAGCCGACAATGAGTACTGCAAGCCCAATGGTTATCGAGGGCTTTTTCGATCCGAAGACATCCACGATCAGCTATTTGCTGCTGGATCCCGACACACGCGAGTGCGCATTGATCGACAGCGTGCTGGACTTCGATCCGAAGTCCGGGCGCACCTGCACGGAAAGCGCCGACAAGCTCGTTGAGCGCGTTCGCGAACTCGGCGTGAACGTACGCTGGCTGCTCGAGACGCACGTGCATGCCGATCATCTTTCGGCCGCGCCTTATCTGAAGGAAAAAGTCGGCGGCCAGATCGCAATCGGCGCGCAGGTGATCCGCGTGCAGGAGGTGTTCGGCAAGCTCTTCAACGCCGGGCTCGATTTCAAACGCGACGGCAAGCAATTCGACCGATTGCTCGCCGACGGCGATGAGTTCGAAATCGGCAGACTGAAGGGTCGCGCGATGCATACGCCGGGCCACACGCCCGCATGCATGACCTATGTGGTAACCGATGGCGAGGAGATGGCAGCCTTCGTGGGCGACACGCTGTTCATGCCCGACTACGGCACCGCGCGCTGCGACTTTCCCGGCGGCGACGCAAAGGCGCTCTTTCGCTCGATCAGCAAGGTGCTGAGCCTGCCCCCCGAAACGAAGCTCTATATGTGTCACGACTACCAGCCCGGCGGCCGCGAGCTGCAATTCATCAGCACGGTCGCCACGCAGCGCGAGCGCAACATCCATGTTCGCGAGGGAACGAGCGAATCGAGTTTCGTCGCCATGCGCACCGCGCGCGATGCCAGACTCGACATGCCTCAGCTGATCCTTCCATCGGTGCAGGTCAACATGCGAGCCGGGCAATTGCCCGAAGCCGAGGAAAACGGCATTTCGTACATCAAGATTCCGCTGAACGCCGTTTGAGTCGTCGCATCGGGATATCAGGATTAATGGAGAAAAGCATGGAATTCAGAAGGCTCACGGACGACCTGTCCGTATCGCCGCAAATTGCGGCGAACGATGTGGCGGCGATTCGTGCGGCGGGGTATCGCGCAATCATTTGCAATCGGCCCGACGGGGAAGGACCCGACCAACCGACCTTCGCCGAAATCGAGGCAGCCGCGCGCGCACAGGGTATCGTGGCCTGTTATCTGCCGGTCGAATCGGGCAAGGTCAGCGACCACGACGCGATGCAATTCGGCGAGCTCATGCGAAAACTCGAGAAGCCCGTGCTTGCCTATTGCCGCACGGGCATGCGTGCGGCAACGTTATGGGGGCTGTGCGAGGCGTCGTCGAAACCCCTGCCGGATATTCTCGGTGCCGCGAAAGCGGCCGGCTACGACCTGGGCGCGCTCGCTCACCGCGTTGCCAATAGCGGCAAGCTGCCGGTACGAGTCGCGACGGCAAGCCACGACATCGTCATCGTCGGCGCCGGTGCCGCAGGCATTGCCGTGGCCTCCAGTCTCCTCGCGCGCGACGCGCGACTCGACATCGCGGTCATCGACCCCGCGGACACGCATTACTATCAGCCTGGCTGGACGATGGTGGGCGGGGGCATATTCACACCGGAGACGACGGCGCGCGCGATGGCGGCCGTCTTGCCGCAAAAGGTTCACTGGATCAAGGCAGGCGTCGCCGCTTTCGAACCCGACAATCACGCTGTGATTCTTGAAGGCTGCCGTGCCATCCATTATCGAAAACTGATCGTGTGCCCTGGGCTCAAGCTCGATTGGGGCGCGATTGCGGGTCTTCCGGAAACGCTCGGGCGCAACGGCGTGACGTCCAACTATCGCTACGATCTCGCACCGTACACGTGGCAGCTCGTACGGGAGATGAAGCGTGGCCGTGCCATTTTCACGCAGCCCCCGATGCCCATCAAATGCGCTGGCGCGCCGCAAAAGGCGATGTACCTGTCGTCGGACTACTGGGAGCGGTCAGGCCGGCTGCAAGACATCCAGGTTCAGATGTTCAACGCGGGCGCCGTCCTGTTCGGCGTTGCCGACTATGTCCCGGCGTTGATGGAGTATGTCGAGCGGTACGACATTGGACTCAATTTCGGTTACAACCTCACTGCGATCGATGGTCCCGGTAAGGTAGCCACATTTCGTCGTGTACTTCCGGATGGCACGGTCGAGTCGGTCGCCCATGACTTCGAGATGATCCACGTCGTGCCGCCGCAAACGGCGCCCGACTTCATCCGCGCGAGTCCCCTTGCCGATCAGGCCGGCTGGGTCGACGTCGATCAGAACACGTTACGTCACAAGAAGTTCGACGACATCTTCGCGCTAGGCGATGTAATCAATGCGCCGAATGCAAAAACGGCAGCGGCTGCGCGCAAGCAGGCCCCCGTCGTCGCCCACAACGTGCTCGCGAGTCTCGGAGTGGCGCGCGGGCAAGCTGCTTACGACGGCTACGGATCGTGCCCGCTCACGGTTGCACGCGGCAAGATCGTGCTCGCGGAGTTTCTGTACGGGGGCAAGGTCGCACCTTCATTCCCGGCCTGGCTGATCAACGGTAAGCGCCCCTCGCGACTGGCGTGGCTACTGAAGGAGCGCGTGCTGCCTCCGCTCTACTGGCGCGCGATGCTCAAGGGCCGTGAGTGGTTGGCGAAGCCGGAAATAGTCGGCTGAGCATTGCGTAAGCATCCCTGTCGTGCCGCGTAGCGCCGGCGCCGGCCGGTCTCGCGGCCAATTCCTCTTGTCGAACACACTCATGCTGACTTCACTGATTCTTGGCGCCCTTGTCGGCGCTGTTCTGGGCCTGACCGGTGCCGGCGGCGGCATTCTTGCGGTTCCCGCACTCGTCGTGGGGATGGGCTGGCCGATACAGCAGGCATCGCCCGTCGCGCTCATCGCTGTTGCCGGCAGTGCGGCGATCGGCGCGGTTGAAGCCTTCCGCCGCGGCCTCGTGCGGTATCGCGCTGCGTTGCTCATGGCGGTCGCCGGCGTGCCGGTGACTTCGCTCGGCGCAAGCCTCGCGCACAAGCTGCCGCAGCGATTGCTGATCGAACTGTTTGCGGGGGTGATGCTGCTCGTTGCGCTTCGTCTCCTCACCCAGGCGACCGGCCAGAAGACCCCGGAGCAAACGATGTCGCCAATTTGTGTGGGCCGTGTCGATCCACGCACGGGGCGCCTCGCATGGACCTGGGCAACCGGCGCTGCGCTTGCAGGAACCGGCGCATTGACAGGTTTGATGACTGGTCTGCTCGGTGTGGGCGGCGGATTCGTCATTGTGCCGATATTGCGCAAGCTCACGAATGTGTCGATGCACGGCGTCGTGGCCACCTCGCTGATGGTCGTCGCCCTGGTCGGCAGCGGCGGCGTCGTCTCGGCGATGGAAGCCGGCGCATCGCCCCCGTTCATGCTCACGCTTTTGTTCAGCCTCACAACAGTGCTCGGAATGATCGTCGGGCGCGCCGCATCGCGTCGTCTGTCTGCCCGGCACGTACAGATCGGATTCGCCGGCGTGCTGGTCTGCGTTTCGTTGGGGATGGTGGCAAAAGCGCTGCTCAACGGGTGAACAAAAGGGCTGCTCCGTTGGCTCGGGCTCCAACACGGAATTATGTTATCCGTTGCCACACCATCTTAAAGTCATTCGGGCTCCGTACTGATGTTGAGGCAGCCAACCCTGGCGCTTTATCGAGTTCGGGGCACAATAAACCACCGAGTCCGCCGCTCGTTGCAACAACGAACATTGCCACATGTTCCCACGTACTTTGCACAGCCTGGTTTCCGATTGACACGGCCGGTCAGGCACCACGCAACCCTGGGATGTTCACACCAAAGGTTTGCAGAATCGGAATGGCGTCGAGCACAAGAATGACCGCAGTCCCGAGGATCGCGGCGGCATTAACCAGGCGACCGTTTGCAAACACCCCCATGATGTCGCGCCTACGGGTAAAGATCACCAGAGCAATCATCGGCGCGGGAAGAGCGAAGCTCAACACTACCTGGCTATATACCAGCGCATCAGTGGCATCTACGCCTGACGCGATCACCACAAACGCCGGCACCATCGTCACTATGCGACGCAGC
The DNA here is from genome assembly GCF_008369935.1 of Paraburkholderia panacisoli. Taxonomy (GTDB): domain Bacteria; phylum Pseudomonadota; class Gammaproteobacteria; order Burkholderiales; family Burkholderiaceae; genus Paraburkholderia; species Paraburkholderia panacisoli. Next base: position 199,981 of record NZ_VTUZ01000010.1, read on the forward strand.
CACACCGGAATGCGAAAGCCAACAAAGCCCTGCATGATCATTTGTCCCGCCATCGTTCCCACGACCGAACTGGAAACGCCGGCCGCAAGCAGCGAAACGAGGAAAACAGCCGCAGCACCGGCACCGAGCAAGGGAGTCAGCGTATGGTAGGCGGTTTCAATTTCGACAATGTCAGAGTGCCCCTTGTGAAACGCAGCGGACGCCATCACGACCATCGCCATGTTGACGAGACCTGCGAGCGTGAGGGCAATAATCACTTCCCGATTGGAGAAGCGCACCAGCTTCCGCCGCCCCTCCTCGGTCCGGGCAGGCGTGCGGTTCTGTGTCAGGCCGGAGTGCAGATAAATGGCATGTGGCATGACCGTGGCGCCGAGAATCCCCGCCGCGACCGTCAAAGCCTGGCTTGAGTGCAGCGTCGGCACGAAGGTACCGCGAGCCGCTGCAGTCCACGCCACATGAACCATAAAGAGTTCGACGAGGTAGCACATTGCAATTGCTGCGACGAGCCCTCCGATGATCAACTCGATCGGACGGAACCCCTGCTTTTCGGCCAGCAAAATCGCGTAAGTGACCACCCCCGTTACCACCATGCCACCAAGCAACGGTAGATGGAACAGCAGCGACAATCCTATCGCCCCGCCCAGGAATTCCGCGACATCCGTTGCCATCGCGGCAATCTCGCTGATGCCCCACATCGCATAGACCACTGGCATCGGCAAATGCTCGCGACATGTTTCGGCGAGATTCCGGTTGGTCACAATTCCGAGTTTCGCCGAAAGCGCCTGGAATAGCATGGCAATGACATTGGCAGCCAGCACAACCCAGAGCAGAGAATAGCCGTACTGCGCACCTGCCTGAAGGTTCGTGGCAAAGTTGCCGGGATCCATGTAGGCAATCGATGCCACGACGGCTGGGCCGGCAAATAGCAATTTGCTGAGACCACCAGCCCTTCGACCAGTCAGCACTTCATCGATGGCAATTGCCGTCCGATTCGACAACCTTAGCGGGGCTTCTCCACTCGCCATGATCAAATCCTTTTCCAAACTCTAACAAAAATGAGCCAATGGTGCAGCTTACCCATCGAATTGCGGACACCAATCGTGATGGGCATTACTACAAGTGTGAAGACAACAAGCTTCAACCATGAATACTCAAGGAATCCATGGGAGGCAAACGTAAGGAGGGAGTCCAACCGCGTCGCATTTCCTAAGGGCTATTCTAGTTCTAATTGATAAGCGTTCTCATCAAATTGGGTATGTTATTTTCCAAAGACGAGAATGAACAATATCTATCGGCGGTTGTGTGTTTTGGTCAAGAATCTTATGACTATATTGTTATATAGATGCCGTTGTCACTCACAGAGAGAAGTCCGTCTTTCTCTTTGAAGACGAGATTCGAGGCAACTGCCAAAACGTGGCCTCATAAAAATAATCTATGGTCTCAATTTAAAAAACTCCATTTTTGTATTTGTATGAAAATGAAGTCTTTTATTAGTGTCTCTTGCCAGTTCCTCAAGCCTTGCCCTTGGCTCCGCGCGAGAACAAGAGCTCAACGCTTTCTGTGCGAGTGAACATCGCTGCGACCGTCAGTGGTGTGTTGCCGCGCCAGAAAAGATAAGCCATTGCCCAACTGCATCTACATGCCTGTGGTAGCTCGCCAGCATTGCAAGGCTATCGCCCTTCTCGTTTCGCAGATTGGACGGCACGCCCTTTGCGACCGCCGTCAAGGAACGGAACCCTTCATTGTCCGACGCCAAGCGCTCGCTATTGACGCCGCATGAAACTTGCGCGAAAGCAATCGGGACGAACGTCCCGACAACGTTCGTCCCGTTTGGGTCTTTCCCTGGAAAGGCAGAACGGCTATGCCGACGCTTCTTCCAACGCAGCAATTGCCTTCGCTACACCCGCGCCGTACACCGGATCCGCCATCGTGCAGTGTTCGACATGCAATTGCTGGACCGGCTTCGATACGCCGTTCAGCGCTCGCGCCGTGTTGTCGAACAGCGTCTGCTGCTGCTCCGCCGTCATCAGACGGAACAATGCCCCTGGCTGCGAGTAATAGTCGTCGTCGACGCGATGATTCCAGTGATCCGCCGAACCATCAATCGACAAAGGGGGTTCACGAAAGTCCGGCTGCTCCTGCCATTCACCTCGCGTATTCGGCTCGTACGGCGTGGCGCCGCCCATATTGGCATCAACGCGCAACAGTCCGTCACGGTGATAGCTATGCACGTACTTCGCACCGCGCGGCGCATTCACCGGAACCTGATGGTAGTTCACACTCAGGCGATAGCGTTGCGCGTCTCCGTACGAGAAAAGCCGGCCTTGCAACATCTTGTCGGGCGAAAAACTGATACCCGGCACCACGTTGGCAGGAGCAAAAGCGGCCTGTTCCACGTCGGCAAAATGATTGGCGGGATTGCGGTTCAACTCGACCACCCCGACTTCGATGAGCGGGAAGTCACGCTTCGGCCAGACCTTCGTCAGATCGAACGGGTTGATCGGATAGCTGCCTGCTTCCTTCTCCGGCATGATCTGCACGTACAACGTCCAGCGCGGAAACTCCTGGCGTTCAATCGCTTCGTACAGGTCGCGATGATGCGTCTCGCGATCACGGCCGACGCGCGCTTCCGCTTCTGCATCCGTGAGGTTTTCGATACCTTGTTGCGAGCGGAAATGGAACTTCACCCAGAAGCGCTCGTTTGCGGCATTGATGAAGCTGAAGGTGTGGCTGCCGAATCCGTGCATGTGGCGGAACGTCTTCGGAATACCGCGCTCGCTCATCACGATCGTGATTTGATGCAGTGCTTCCGGGAGTTGGGTCCAGAAGTCCCAGTTGCTCTCCGCGCTGCGCAAGCCCGTGCGCGGATCGCGCTTGATCGCATGGTTCAGGTCCGGGAACTTGAGCGGATCGCGCAGGAAGAACACCGGCGTGTTGTTGCCGACCAGATCCCAGTTGCCTTCTTCAGTGTAGAACTTCAACGCGAAGCCGCGAATGTCCCGCTCGGCGTCCGCCGCGCCGCGTTCACCCGCCACGGTCGAGAAGCGCGCGAACATCTCGGTCTTCTTGCCGATCTCCGAGAAGATCTTCGCGCGGGTGTACTGCGTGATGTCGTGGGTCACGGTGAAGGTGCCGAATGCGCCGGAGCCTTTCGCGTGCATGCGACGTTCAGGAATCACTTCACGGTCGAAGTGGGCCAGTTTCTCCAGAAACCATACGTCCTCAAGCAACGCCGGACCACGTGGACCAGCGGTCTTGATGTTCTGGTTGTCGACGACGGGCGCGCCGAAAACGGTAGTCAGCTTTTTCATGAAAGATCCTCTATGTTCGCAATAGGGTGCGGTGGTCGTTCAGATGTCCTGCACCGTCGCTGCGGTGTTGCAACCGCAGGCCGCATCGTGAGCGTGACCGGCGTTGCTGTCGTCCCATGCGGAGCCCAGGATGATCTGGCAGAAATTCAGGCGCTTGTACGACGGATCGCGCAGTTCGAGCACGTCGGCCTTGACGTTGCCAAAGGTCGTCTCGGGCTTCTTGATCGTTCCCTGCGCGAAGGCATCGATGATGCCGTTCTTGAACATCTTCTCACGCGGATGCGCCGCCACCACCTGAATCCGTTGCTCGTCGCTGAACTCGTGGTAGGCCATCCCAAGCACGTCCATCTCGACCCCGGCGGTGACGAGCGCGACCACCGGCTTCAAGTGTTCAGGCACGCCCGGCGTGGTATGCAGTGCAATCGACAGCCACACCTGTTCGATGTCGTAGTCGTTCATGCCGTGCTGCGTCATGAAATCACGCGCGGCGTTGGCGCCATCCACTTCGAAACGGTAGCCTTCGCTGCTATAGGCCGGCATCAGGCCCATGTCGTGGAACATGGCGCCGAGGTACAGCAGTTCCGGGTCGTACTTCAGGCCCTTGCGGTCGCCGCTGAGGGCGCCGAACAGGAAAACCCGCCGCGAGTGGTTGTACAGCAGGTCGGTTTCGGTATCGCGTACCAGTTGGGTGGCCGCGCGTGCAATTGCGCTGTCGGGTATCTTGATGCCTGCAATTGTGGTGCTCATTTTTCCGGTTCCTCAGTTGGCAAGTGGGTGGCGCACATGTGTGCTGCCAGGCTTCGACAATCGTCGCTGAATTCCTGACACCTTTCGAAGCGATTGATCGTAGACATCCGCTCGACTTCTCGTCCGAGAAAAATACACTACGGAGTGCGATGCATCTGATCAGCGCATGCCCGGCGGCGTCTCAATGAGAATGAGTATTGTGCAAACAGCCGGTGCCCGACAACTGGAACGAAGCGCTGAATCCTGCCAAGCGTGCGGGATATTCTGCCGTTCCCCACTTCCGCTGAAGTCCTTCAGGCCTTGGGGTATCAATCAATAGATTCTGGCTAAGAGATCGATTGAAAAAGACTGCTTCTTATGTCTGAAGACTTTTCAGCAGACGGTGGAGCGCATATGCGGTGATCCGCTATTCTGTCGTTCAGACACCTAAACGTGACAGCCAACTGCATCCTGCTCCCGGTCGAGGCACGTTTCGCTTTGATAGTGAAGGCGATACTGCTTAGGCGAGACGCCTACGCATCTCTGGAAAACGCATCGCATGCGATCGGCATTCCCAAAGCCACACTCATAAGCGATGGTTTTCAAGGGACTTGCGGTACCCTGCAGCATTGCTCGTGCTGCGTGCACGCGGGCACCCACCACATATTCGGCAGGCGATATTTTCGCGTCCCGTACGAACGCGCGGGCGAATGTACGAATGCTCATGTTCGCTACGCGTGCGAGAACTTTCACCGACAAGTCACCGGTCAGATTGGACAGTATGTATTGCTGGACTTGTGTAACCCACGAGCCGCCTTCCGCACATGGCGTGAACTGGGGACTCGACTGGCATTTCTCACCCGCGCGCTGCATGAATACGACGAGCCGCTCGGCAACTTTCAACGCGACTTCACTGCCTTTATCCAGTTTCAGCAGGTAAAGGGAGAGATCGACTGCGGCCGTTACGCCGGCCGACGTATAAAGGTTGCCGTCTTCGACAAAAGGCCGGTCGACTTCGACACGGGCGGTCGGACACAACGCTGCGAGCTGGTTTGCATAGCTCCAGTGAGTGGTGACCATTCGTTGATCCAGCAGGCCAGCGCGCGCCAGGATGAAGGAGCCACTGCAGATCGCGCCGAAGCATCGCGCCTGCCGACTTGCGCGTTCGAGCCACGCATAGATCTCGTCGGCGAACTCCCGACGGACCACTCCGGGGCCACCCGCCACAAGCAACAGGTCGTATGCATCGTGCGTGTTGCTGAAATGCCGGTCAGCGGAGATAGTCATTCCGTTTGAACATCGCAGCGGCCCATGCTCCAGACCCACAACTTCCACTCGATAGTGCGAGTCCGCCAACAAGAAGCGGTTGGCTTCCGCGAAGACATCGAGCGGCCCGCAAACGTCCCGCGACTGGACACCGGAAAAAGCGACTAAAGCGACGGTTCTCATTGGTGAACGAGATCGGTGTAAGAAACGATGTTAAAAGGACGCTGAGTTTGAAGTTGGCTTTTTGGAAAGCTGCTAACTTCGTCCAACCGGAAAGTTTGCCAACGCGGCATCAAGTCTGCGACCGCCACGCGCCGGACCGACCACGGCTATGGCCTCGCCAAACTTCGGCATTGAGCGCGCGCATTGCTCGTAGAATGTCTGCCCGACCGCGGTCAGCGGCGACCGAATAAATAAACTTCGTTTAGGTCGAACATACATTCCTCGTACCGGCTCTGCATCCGCCATCCGGACCGTCTAATGATCAGCGGATTGGAGGTCCAAGCCGAACTGCCGCGGAAATCGTCGCGGCTGCTCGGTGAACGTCGATGCCGGCGCGAGATTGCGTCATTCGATGGCTTCATAGGGCAAGCCGACGTAGTTTTCCGCAATCGTGGTCAAGCCGGCTTGAGAGCTCGTCAGATAGTCCCGCTCGACTTCCTGGATCTTGCGGCTGAACGCGTCGCTGTCGGGAAACTCGTGCAGCAGTGAAGTCATCGACCACGAAAAGCGGACAGCCTTCCAGACACGGTGCAACGCGATATCCGAATAGCGCGCCAGCAGATCTGTGCGCCGTTCGCGGTACGTCTTGATCAGGATTCGATACAACGTGTTCACGTCGCTCGCGGCAAGATTGAGGCCTTTGGCTCCCGTGGGCGGCACGATGTGCGCGGCATCGCCGACCAGAAACAGGCGTCCATACTGCATTGGCTCGGCGACGAAGCTGCGCAGCGGCGCGATGCTCTTTTCGAGCGAAGGCCCGGTGACGAGCTGATCGCCGAGATGATCGGGCAGGCGGTTTTTGAGTTCGTTCCAGAATCGTTCGTCGGACCAATCCTCGGCCTTTTCGGTCAGGGGCACCTGCAGGTAGTAGCGGCTACGGGTGCGCGAGCGCTGGCTGCACAGCGAAAAGCCGTTCGGATGATGCGCGTAGATCAGTTCGTGATGGACCGGCGGGGTATCGGACAGCAGGCCGAGCCAGCCGAACGGATAGATGCGCTCGTAGACGCTCAGGACCTCGGCGGGGATCGTCTGCCGCGAGACGCCATGAAAGCCGTCGCAGCCCGCCACGTAATCGCAGTGCAGCGTGTGCCGCTCACCGTTGCTCTCATAGGTCAGGTACGGGGCGTCACCGGTGATGTCGTGAATCTGGACATCTGTTACGTGATAAATGCTCGTGGCGTCCGACCGCGTGCGCGCTTCCATGAGGTCTCGCGTGACTTCGGTCTGACCGTAGACGGTGACGGTTTTGCCGCCCGTCAAGGCCTTCAGGTCGACGCGTACGCGTCGGCCTGCGAAGGCGAGGTCGATGCCCTCGTGCACGACGCCATCCTGATCCATGCGGGTGCCGACCCCGGCTTCGCGCAGCAGATCGACCGTGCCCTGTTCGAGGACGCCGGCCCGGATACGCCCCAGAACGTACTCGGGCGTTTGCCGTTCGAGAATGACGTTGTCGATTCCGGCTTGCGTCAGAAGCTGGCCAAGCAGCAGGCCGGAAGGGCCTGCGCCGATAATGGCGACTTGGGTTTTCATTGCGTGCCTCCAGGATTTTCACCGCCTCGTTCGAATGCGATGCACACGAGGTTCCGGTTTCTGATGCCCTAATTCTTTATCACGGCGGATCTGGCGGGAAGGGAGGAATCGGCGTTAAATTGGGACTTTTGGAAAGTCCTGAACCGGTCGGGGGCGGGATGGGGAGAGTCATTCATCGGCCATCGAGCGGAACCGGCGTCCCGGTTTTCGAGCTCTTCGGTGAACGGAAGACGTGGCCTACGCCGGATCTCCTGCATTGCGAGTCGATACCGGAGCGCAGCCGTGTGCACGACTGGGAGATCACGCAGCACCAGCATGCGGATCTCGGCCAGTTCGTGTACGTGCAGTCCGGTCATGCGGTGCTGGACGTGGAAGGCACCGTCACCGAAATCGACGAGCCGGCCGTGCAGGTCGTACCGCCGATGTGCGTGCACGGCTTTCGCTTCAGCCGCAATATCGCCGGCTACGTGATCACACTCGCGTTGCCGCTGTTCGACTGGCTGCAGGACAGCCTGGGCGATGCCGCCCCTGGTTTGCTGCGGGCAGGCTGCTATGAGGTCGGCGCCGACAAGCCCTACATCGACCAGTTATGCCAGCGGATCGCTCGCGAGTATGGCACCGTAGCGCCGGGGCGCGATTTCGTGCTGCATTCGCTGGTCGGCGCGCTCGGCAGTTGGGTCGGGCGGCAACAGCACGAGCAACTGGAAGCCGAATGGCGGCCGGGTCGAGGACAGCAACGTACGGCATCCTTTTCCCGGCTGGTCGAGCAGCATTTTCGCGAGCACTGGTCCGTCGCCCAGTACGCTGCGGAGCTTGCCATCACGACGGCGCAACTGAACAATGTCTGCCGCCGGTCGCTGGGATGCACCGCGCTCGAGCATGTACACCGTCGCGTTCTGCTCGAGGCGAAGCGCAATCTGATCTACACGACCATGACGGTCGGCCAGATTGCCGATGTGCTGGGCTTTTCCGACGTGGCGTATTTTTCCCGCTTCTTCCGGAGGATGCAGCGTGTGAGTCCGCGCGATTTTCGACAGCAGCAGGCGTCGGACGGGCGAACCCCCGCTTGATGGGAGGACCGCCTGTGGGCAACGTCGCGGATGATGCCGGCCAGCGCGAGCTCGGCGAGTTCGGGGGCGGCTATGCGGCGCGGCGGTCCGATGGATGAATCCATGCCAGCGCGAGGTACAGGCAGACGAGGGTACGCATGCACTCAGATCGCTCTATCAACCGCTCGCAGCTCTCGGTTAAGGGTAGAACGACCCATGAAAACCTCGTAAACGTTCGGTCGCCGACTTCTTCAACTGTATCGGCCGAGCCCGGCCGTCTACCGGTTCCCCACTATCCGGCCAGTTCGCGATGCAAGGCCCGATACTCCTGCGAGAGTTTGTGTCCCGGATCGAGGTGAATGACAGGGGTCGCCTGCTGATGCGATTCGCGGATCTTCACGGACGAAGACAGCCGCGAAGCCAGCACCGGCAAGCCTTCACCGACGAGTTCGTCGACCAGCTTTTGAGGCAGGCTCGCACGAGGCTGAAACTGATTGATGACAATCCCCTCCACCTCCAGCGCCACGTTGTGATCCTGCTGGATCTCCTTCACGTTTTCCAGCAACGTGTAAAGCGCGCGACGGGAAAAGTCATCACAGTCGAACGGAATCAGACAGCGCTCGACGGCAATTAGCGCGGAGCGCGTGTAGAAGTTCAACGCCGGTGGCGTGTCGATATAAATCGCGTCATACATGTCGAGTTCGTTGAGCGCGTCACGCAACTTGTAGATCTTGTAGCGGGATTCCAGTTTGCCGTGCAACGCGTCCAGATCAGCATGAGCCGGCATAACGTCCAGGTTCTCAAACGGCGTCGGATGAATGAAAGACGTAACTTCTACGGGCCTGAAGCTGAATGTCAGCGCGGTTTCAAAGAAGCCGGCGACGGTAGGATGGACCTCGCCGGCCTGCGGGCCGAGCAGGTATTGAGTTGAATTCGCCTGGGCATCCAGGTCGATCACCAGAGTGCGCAGACCTTCGCTCGCACTTATGGCCGCCAGGTTGCAGACGATAGTCGATTTGCCAACACCACCTTTCTGATTGAATACGACGCGCCGCATGTTCTCCCCTTGAACGGAAGCTGTCTCGAATCCTCCAGCATACCTGAGTCAGCGGACCGGGTAGATGCGAGCGGCTATTTTCCGGGGTGGGCAATCGTCGTTGAGCACGCGAGCAAGGACTGATCGGAGATCAGCGTACATTTTATGAGCCGCGTATCACGCTGCTTTGAAGCAGGCTCTTGCGTCGGCATTGCGACGCATGACGCACGCCTCATCAACGGGATAATTTCACACGTTCGTCGCGAGGGTGCCACTGCCTATCTCGATCGTCGCCGATTGCTGTGGCTTCAGGCCGGTGGCGCTGACGCTACTTCACGACCGAGGCAGCGAGTGGCGCAGCGTGTTCGAGAGCGGCAACGTCCAGGCCACAATCGCCACCGTAAGCAGTGATCTGGCCGTCACCGCATGGCTCGCCTCGGCTATCTCCGCCGACCTCGCGATTCTGAGCGGCGACGATGATCTCCCGACCTTGCCAAACTGTGCGATTGGCCCGTGCCTGCGGTCAGTCGCATCGCTTGTTGCGCAAAAGTTTGCGCGGTATGTGCGCGAGCGGTTGCGCGGATTTCATAACGAAGCCTCGTTTTGATAGTCATTGCTTACCCGTCGCCAGGCGCCTTAGGTCGCCATGATCGATACGCGCTGGTCTTGTTACGGCAAAGAGCGTTAATGCGTCGGCCGGAGTTGGCTGCTTGCTCCGCCAACCCTTGATGAAACTGTCGCGCTCCTCAAACATCAGCTCAAGCTCGAACGAATTCGCGGGGTACCTACCGATGACGACAAGACAGCCTTCCGCATCTTCGTGACGCCGCGAACTGCGCATAAATCGGATTCCTTCCCTTCTGAACAAAGCCGCATGACAAGTACCGTGGGCAACCCTGAGCGCGCCCCACCTACCGGGTGAAGCGTTGAACGACAAACTGGACCGCTGCCCTATGCGCAGGGTAAACACGCATCGGCGACTCGTCTGATTCGCACGTCGTGGCCGACTTTGTCAATAGATGGGCCGATTCAGGTAGTCGATTCACGTCCACGCGGGACTAAGATCGGCTCAACTGTTAGCGCGCCGGACCATCAAGTCTGCCCTGCCCGCGCCACTCTTCGATTGCATGTCGGGAATTCGAGCACGAGTCATACGGTGCCCATCGGGACATACACGTCCCCAAACCTGGCGCGACGGCAGAGACTCGCCTTGCGGCATTTTGTGGTCTCGCCGTGAAATTGACCCTACGGTGCGGCAGCGCTTCGGAAACAGACAGTCCATTCATTCGGTAATAACTAGTTGAGCGACAGATGAACGAAATCGGCGGTTACGATATTGAAGACCTGGAAGCGGGCGTAAGCGCCACCTTTGCGAAGATCATTACGGACACAGACATCCTGTCCTTCGCGGCCGCATCCGGCGATAACAACGCGGTCCACATCAATGAGGAATTCGCGCTGACCACCCCGTTCAAGGGGCGCATTGCGCATGGGATGCTATCCGCAAGTGTGATTTCGGCGGCTCTCGCCGGGCATCTCCCGGGCCCTGGCACCGTATACCTCGGACAGAACCTGCGTTTCAAGGCACCGGTCCGGCCTGGCGATACTGTGCATGCAACGGTCGCTGTGAAAGAACTGCAACTGGAAAAGTGCCGCGTCGTGATGTCTACCGTCTGTACGGTCGGAGAAAAAGTAGTGATCGAAGGCGAAGCAGTCGTCATGGTCACGTCCAGTGCGCGTCGTGTGGCTGAACACGCGGCCCGCGCCGAGCAGCCAGTAAGCGTGAGTGAATCAGGCGAGGCGTTGTGATCATGCCGTTAAACATACCTACTGAATATATACAGGGCTTCCTCAAGTCCGGGCAGCCGTTCTGGCGTGCCATGGTCCGCCAGGAAACGAATGGCGATCCTCTGGATCCCATGCACACTACAGTGCAGCCGCCGGAAGCACTAGTCGACCCTATGGCACTGATCGATGCGTACTCGGCGTACTGGCCACAATTGGCGTCGGTCTGGACCCGAACGCTGGCCAGCACAATGGGCGCGGAAAGCGAGCCAGTGATTGCCCCGAAGCGCAGCGACCGTCGCTTTCTTGCGGAAGACTGGCGCAAGAACGCCTGGTACTGCCTGCTCAAGCAGAACTACCTGCTCAACGCGCGCCTGCTTGAAGACGTGATCGATGCAGTGATTCTGAGCGAAAAAGACAAGCGGAAGCTCGAATTCTTCGCGAGGCAGTTGATCGACTCGCTAAGCCCGGCCAATTTCGTCGCGACCAATCCCGAGGCGCTCAGGCTTGTGTTCGAATCGAGCGGCGACAGCTTGCGTGACGGTTTCACCAACCTGCTTGGCGATCTGCAACGCGGCAACATCTCGATCACTGACGAGACCGCCTACGAGGTCGGGCGCAACGTGGCGGCGTCTCAGGGTACGGTCGTGTTCGAGAACGATCTATTCCAGTTGATTCAGTATGCGCCGCTCACCGACAAGGTAGCCAAACGCCCATTGCTGATCATGCCGCCTTGTATCAACAAGTACTACATTCTCGATCTGCAGCCCGAGAATTCCTTTGTGCGCTTTGCCTGCGAACAGGGGATGACGGTATTCATGGTGTCGTGGCGCAACCCCGATGCCGCGATGGCCCAAACGACGTGGGACGACTACGCCGAACAAGGCGCGCTGGCAGCCATAGACGTCGCGCTGGCGATCACCCGCGCCGACCGTGTCAATGCTGTGGGCTGGTGTGTGGGCGGCACCATTTTGTCGTCGGCCGCGGCGATCTCCCGAGCTCGCGGCGACGACAAGCTGGCCAGCATCACGTTGCTCACCACGATGCTGGATTTCGACGAACCCGGCGAGCTGGGCGTCTTCATTGACGAAGCGGGTGTCGCTCAGCGAGAGGGTGCAATCGGTCGAGGTGGCATCTACTCCGGCAAGGAACTGGGGTTCACGTTCCAGACATTGCGAGCAAACGATCTGATCTGGCCTTACGTCATCGACAACTATCTGAAGGGCAAGTCGCCACCGGCATTCGACCTGCTGTACTGGAACGCCGACAGCACGAATCTGCCGGGGCCCATGTACACCTGGTATTTGCGCAACATGTATCTGGAGAACAACCTGTGCAAACCGGGGCGGTTGACGGTGTGCGGCACGCCAGTCGACCTGGGACGCATCGACACCCCTGCCTATGTGCTGGCAACCGAGGAAGACCATATCGTGCCGTGGCGATCGGCTTACCGGTCCACACAACTGGTTGGCGGTCCGACTCAGTTCGTTCTCGGCGCAAGTGGCCACATAGCTGGGGTCGTCAATCCCGCGTCGAAGAACAAGAGAAGTTTCAAGGCCAGTGGCGATTCGACCGGCGATCCGGACGCGTGGCTGGCGTCAGCCGAAACACGGCCGGGCAGTTGGTGGAACCACTGGATCGAGTGGCTGAAGCCGTACGCCGGAGAATCGGTCAATGCGCGCAAGAAGCCGGGAAGCGCCATTCATAAGCCGGTCGAACCGGCACCCGGGCGCTACGTGCAAGTGCGCGCGGCATAGTTCCCGCTCCGGACCTGAATCAAACAGCCCCGTGCACGGGCGCCAGTGTCACGCCTTGCGGCGTGACACTGGCGCCCACGCTCCATCGAGCTTACTCATCCATCTTGCTAATTATTATGAACTCCAAATCAATTCAGTCTAATCTGGAGCGGGGCGACGTGAAGGCAACCACAACTACGAACGGCATCCACCCCGCTGCAAAAGTCGAGCACGCGCGGCACGCCGAATCGACGGAAAAGCGCAAGCCAAAAGCAAACTGGGCCTGGGCCGACGGTTCGCGACACTTCGACTGGATGGACTGGCATACCCACTCGGCTCTCTCGATCTCCACTGGCTTTGACCTGTAGATACATATAGCCTGTTACCGAGTCTGAACTGTGCCGTACAATGACGGACGTGACCGCTAGCAATGCACGCGGTCACGATGGAATCCATGCCAAAGAGGCGCGCGGCGATCCTTGGCGGCCACGGCGGGCACCCCGTCGCGCGGATTCCCGCAGCCCATCGCCCGAGCCGCCTCCCATGGTGAACTGACGTCAACAAGCCTCGTCAACGCTCATGCATTCGCCCAGCGCCACCGTTCCGATCTCGCTCCTCAACGGTTTCCTTGCTGCCGCCGGTGCGCGGCCAGGTCTGATCGGCAAGTATCTGGACGAGGCCAGCATCTCACCTGCGCTGCTGACCGAACCGGGCGCGCGAGTCACGGAAGAACAGTTTTCGACCTTATACCGTGCCCTCGCCATTGAATTCGACGACGAAATGCCTGGCATCTTCGCCCGTCCGATGCGCAGCGGCACACTGAAGTTTCTTTGCCTGAGCCTGCTCGATGCGCCCAACCTGGAAATTGCCATGCATCGGTTTGGGCAGTTCTTTCACATTGTCCTCGACGACTTCAGGTTCGAATCGCGTAGGGATGGTTTGATCGCGTGCATTGCCCTTCACCCTGATCCATCGTCGGCCGTCAGCATGCTTGGGCAGCAGCTCATGCTGAAGCTCGCACACGGCGTGGCTTCGTGGCTGATCGGTCAGAAGATTCCGCTGCTGCAAGTCGAGTTCGCGTTCTCCTGTCCGCCGCATACGGTGGATCATCTTTACCTGTTCCCCGGACCTGTCCGTTTCGATTGCCAAAAAACGCTGATGCGCTTCAGTGCCGCGTATTTCGACATGCCCGTCCGCCAGCGCAAGACAAATTTGCGCAAATTTCTTGCCCGGGCGCCCGAGGACTGGATTTTCGTTTCCTTCAGCGAGCAGCTTACGAGCCACCGCATCAGGCAGTACCTCGCATCCTGTCTGCCGGACGTGCCGACCGTTGAAGACGCCGCGCGGAGTCTTCACTGCTCGGTCCGCACATTGTGCCGGCGCCTCGCCGCCGAGGAGACCGCATTTCAGACGCTGAAGGACGAGCTGCGGCGTGATATCGCGATTCAACGTCTCACCGGTACCAGGGATCCGATCGCCGCGATCGCGGGCGATGTCGGCTTCGACGACCCCACTGCGTTTCATCGGGCCTTCCGACACTGGACCGGCAGCACGCCCGGCGAATACCGCCGGCAACCCTGAGCGCACCCCCACCCGGCGGGTGAAGCATTGGACGACGATCGGGCCCGCTGAGCCATACAAGGGGTAAACACGCATCGGCGACTCGTCACATCTGCGAGTCGTGGCCGACTTTGTCAATAGATGGGCCGATTCGGGTAGTCGATTTACGTCCATGCAGGACTATGATCGATTCAACTGTTACCGCGCCGGCCCATCGAGTCTCTCCTGCCCGCGGCCCCTCTTCGATTGCATCTCTGGAAATCCATTATGAGCTACCTGGCGCCCGTCAAGGACATGCTGTTTGTCATCAATGAACTTGCCCATCTCGACCGCGTGTCGGCACTCGCGGGCTTCGAGGACGCTACTGCCGACACCGCACAGGCGGTGCTCGACGAAGCGGCGAAGTTTAACGCCGACGTGATTGCGCCGTTGAATTTCGAAGGCGACAAGAATCCGAGTACCTGGCGTGACGGCGAGGTTTACGCCACGCCGGGCTTCAAGGAAGCCTTCCGCCAGTTCGCCGAAGGCGGCTGGCAAGGTGTCGTGCATCCGGTCGAATACGGTGGCCAGGGCTTGCCTAAACTGCTGGCGACGCCATGCATCGAGATGCTGAACGCGGCCAACCTGTCGCTGGCCCTCTGCCCGCTGTTGACGGACGGCGCGATCGAGGCGCTCCTGACAGCCGGCACTGAAGCGCAGAAGCAGGCCTGGGTGCCGAAGCTGATCTCGGGCGAGTGGACCGGAACGATGAATCTGACCGAACCCCAAGCAGGCTCGGATCTGGCATTGGTACGCACGCGCGCCGAACCCCAAGGCGACGGAACGTATCGCGTGTCCGGCACAAAGATCTTTATCACGTGGGGCGAACACGACATGGCGAAGAACATCGTCCATCTCGTGCTGGCCCGTACACCCGATGCGCCTGAGGGCGTCAAGGGCATCTCGCTCTTTGCCGTGCCCAAGTTTCTCGTCAACGAAGACGGCTCGTTGGGCGAGCGCAACGACGTCCAGTGCGTGTCGATCGAACACAAGCTCGGCATCAAGGCGAGCC
The DNA here is from genome assembly GCF_008369935.1 of Paraburkholderia panacisoli. Classification (GTDB taxonomy): domain Bacteria; phylum Pseudomonadota; class Gammaproteobacteria; order Burkholderiales; family Burkholderiaceae; genus Paraburkholderia; species Paraburkholderia panacisoli. The sequence continues at coordinate 215,253 of NZ_VTUZ01000010.1, forward strand.
CAACCGCGGTGCTGCAGTTCGGCGATCATGGCGGCGCAATCGGCCATCTGATCGGTGAAGAAAATCGCGGCCTTGAATACATGTTCATCATGATGAACGCGGCCCGCTTTGGTGTGGGTGTGCAGGGTATCGCCGTTGCTGAACGCGCGTATCAGAAGGCAGTAGCCTATGCGAAGGACCGCGTGCAAAGCCGGCCGGTTGATGGATCCGCAAAGCACTCGGTGAAGATCATCGAGCACCCGGACGTTCGGCGCATGTTGGCGACCATGCGGGCGCTCACCGAGGGCGCTCGTGCGCTCGCTTACGTCGCGGCCGCCCATAGCGACATCGCGCATCGCCACACGGACCCGGCCGTGCAGGCAGAACACCAGGCCATCTACGAATATCTCGTGCCGATCGTGAAGGGCTGGAGCACGGAAATCTCGATCGAAGTGGCGAGCCTGGGCGTGCAGGTCCACGGCGGTATGGGCTTCATCGAAGAGACGGGCGCTGCACAGTACTATCGCGACGCCCGTATCCTGACCATCTATGAAGGCACCACGGCGATTCAGGCGAACGATCTGATCGGGCGCAAAACCTTGCGCGACGGCGGAGCGGTGGCGAAGGCGATTCTCGGCCAGATTGATCGAACGCTCGGCGAACTGCAAGACTGTGCGTCGTTCTCCTCCAACCCAGCGTTCCGGTCGTTGCACAAGCGGCTCACGACAGGCCGCGAGGCGCTGGCAAGCGCGGTGGAATTCATGCTCGAAAACGCCAAACGCGATCCAAACGCGGTGTTTGCCGGCGGGGTGCCGTACCTGAAGCTGGCTGGCATCGTACTGGTGGGCTGGCAATTTGCACGTGCCCTACTGGTGGCGGCTGAGAAGCACGCTGAGGATAAATCGTTCTACGACTCGAAGATCGCAACCGCTCAGTTCTTTGCCGATCATGTTCTGCCCAACGCCGTCGCGCTTGAGGCATCCATCGTCAGCGCGAAGAACAACGAAGGCATGTTGGCGCTGAGTGAAGACCAGTTCTAAAGAAAAGGCATTGCATCGTGACACACGCAAGTCTCATTGAGCAGTACGGCCCGCGCGAGTCGATGGAATACGACGTCGTGATCGTCGGCGGCGGCCCGGCTGGCCTGTCCGCGGCGATCCGCCTGAAGCAGCTGGCGGCGGAAAAAGGCGCTGATATTGGCGTGTGCGTACTGGAAAAAGGCTCGGAGATCGGGGCGCATATCCTGTCGGGCGCGGTGATGGACCCGCGCGCGATCACCGAATTGATCCCGGACTGGAAGGAAAAAGGCGCGCCGCTCACGGTGGACGTGACCGAAGACCGCTTCCTCTTCCTCACCGAAACCGGCTCGAAGAGCGTGCCGGTCTGGGCGTTGCCGGACAATTTCAAGAATCACGGCAACTACGTGATCAGCCTCGCGAACGTCACGCGCTGGCTCGGCCAGCAGGCCGAAGCGCTCGGCGTCGAGATTTTCCCGGGTTTTCCGGCCGCCGAAGTGTTGTACAACGACGACGGTTCCGTGAAAGGCGTCGCGACCGGCAACCTGGGTATCGGCAAGGACGGCGAGCCGACCGAGAACTTCCAGCTCGGCATGGAACTGCATGCGAAGTACACGCTGTTCTGCGAAGGCGCGCGCGGGCATCTGGGCCGCCAGCTGAACGATAAGTTCAAGCTGCGCGAAGGCGTCGATCCGCAGGTCTACGGCATCGGCATCAAGGAGCTGTGGGAGATCGATCCCGCGAAGCACAAGCCGGGTCTGGTGATGCATACCGCCGGCTGGCCGCTGGAAAACGACACCTACGGTGGCTCGTTCCTCTATCACTTGGATAACAACCAGGTGGTGGTCGGCTTCGTCGTCGGGCTCGGCTACACGAACCCATATCTGTCGCCGTTCGAGGAATTCCAGCGCTACAAGACGCATCCGGCGATCCGCGCGATCCTGGAAGGCGGCAAGCGCGTGTCGTACGGCGCGCGGGCGATCACGGCGGGCGGCCTGATGTCGCTGCCGAAGCTGGTGTTCCCCGGCGGCGCGCTGGTCGGCGACGACGCGGGCTTCCTGAACGCATCGCGGATCAAGGGTTCGCATGCGGCGATCAAGACCGGCATGCTCGCGGCCGAAGCCGCGTTCGACGCGGTGCAGGCCGGACGTCAGTCCGATGAACTCACCGCCTATCCGGAGAGCTTCAAGACTTCGTGGCTGCACAGCGAGCTGCATCGCGCGCGCAACTTCAAGCAGTGGATGAGCAAGGGCCTGTATCTCGGCACGCTGATGGTCGGCATCGAGCAGAAGCTGCTGGGCGGCAACGTGCCGTGGACGCTGCATCATCAGCATTCGGACCACGAGATGCTCAAGCCCGCGTCGCAGTGCAAGCCGATCACGTATCCGAAGCCGGATGGCAAGCTGACCTTCGACCGTTTGTCTTCGGTGTTCATCTCGAACACGAACCACGAAGAGAACCAGCCAGCCCATCTGACGTTGAAGGACGCGAGCGTACCGGTTGGCATCAACCTCAACACGTACGCGGGGCCCGAAGCACGCTTTTGCCCGGCGGGTGTGTATGAATTCGTGAAGGACGACCAGAACGAGGACCGTCTGCAAATCAACGCGCAGAACTGCGTGCATTGCAAGACGTGCGACATCAAGGACCCGACGCAGAACATCGTGTGGGTCACGCCGGAAGGTGGCGGCGGTCCGAACTACCCGAATATGTGAAGCGTCACGTTAGCTGTCGGCGTTAGGAGGCCAGCTCTGCAACTGCGATGGGTTGCACCTCGGCATGATCCACGAAAGAAGCCGGCAGTGCAGGAATTCGTCCGTCAATCCGCGCGTAACACCAGCCGTCGTGTGACCGATAAAAAATGGGCGACCCGGAAGGGCCGCCCGCGTCAACCGTCTCGCGATACTGCATCTACACCCTAGCGCACCCGCCCCTCTTTCCACGCAGTGAGCAGTTGATCGTACTTGACCGTTTCACCTTTCGGTTTCTCGTTCGCGAGCTTCTTCCATGGTGCGTGCTGATCCGACAGCCATTTCGCCGGATCGCTTTCCGGATTCAATTCCGGCGCGCAAACCTTCATTCCCGCACGCTGCAAACGGGCCAACACCTGGTCCATTTCCTTCGCCAGATTATCCATCGCCGCTTGCGGCGCTTTTTCCCCGGCGACGGCCGTCGCGACGTTCTTCCACCAGAGTTGCGCCATCTTGGGATAATCGGGCACATTGTTGCCGGTCGGCGTCCAGGCGACGCGTGCCGGGCTTCGATAGAACTCGATCAGCCCGCCGTATTTGTCCGCGTTCTTCGTGAAGAAATCGCTATGGATATCGGAATCACGGATGAACGTGAGACCGACAATCGACTTCTTCAGCGACACGGTTTTAGACGTGACGAATTGCGCGTACAGCCACGCGGCAGCCCGCTGATTCGGCGGCGTCGACTTGAAGAAGGTCCACGAGCCGACGTCCTGATAGCCGTTCTGCATGCCCTCTTTCCAGTACGGACCGTGCGGCGACGGCGCCATCCGCCACTTCGGCGTGCCGTCCGCGTTGGTCACGTTGCCGGGCTTCAGCATCGATGCGGTGAACGCGCTGTACCAGAAGATCTGCTGGGCGATCCTGCCTTGCGCCGGCACCGGCCCGGCTTCGTTGAAGGTCATCCCCGACGCTTCGGGCGGAGCGTATTTCTTCAGCCAGTCGATGTATTTGGTGGTGGCGAAGACTGCGGCCGGACTGTTCGTGCCGCCACCGCGGGCGACCGACGCACCCACCGCGTGGCAGCCGTCCGGCGTGACGCGGATGCCCCATTCGTCGACCGGCATGCCGTTCGGGATGCCCTTGTCGGCTTCGCCCGCCATCGACAACCACGCATCGGTAAACCGCCATCCCAGCGACGGGTCTTTTTTGCCGTAATCCATATGGCCGTAGACTTTTTCTCCGTCAATCGTCTTGACCTCGCTCGTGAAGAATTCGGCGATGTCCTCATACGCGGACCAGTTCACCGGCACGCCGAGATCGTAGCCGTACTTCGCCTTGAACTTGTCTTGCAGGTCCTTGCGCGCGAACCAGTCGGCGCGGAACCAGTAAAGATTCGCGAACTGCTGATCGGGCAACTGATAGAGCTTCTTGTCCGGCGCGGTGGTGAAACTCGTGCCGATGAAGTCCTTCACGTCGAGTCCGGGGTTCGTGTATTGCTTGCCTTCGCCGGCCATATAGTCGGACAGCGGCATGATCACGCCGTAGCGATAATGCGTGCCGATCAGATCGGAGTCGGAAATCCAGCCGTCGTAAATGCTCTGGCCTGATTGCATCGACGTTTGCAGTTTCTCGACGACGTCGCCTTCCTGAATGATGTCGTGCTTGACTGAAATGCCTGTGATCTCGGCGAACGCCTTGGCGAGCGTTTTCGATTCGTACATGTGCGTGTCGAGTGTTTCAGACACCACATGCACCTCTTTGACGCCGGCCGATTTCAGCTTCGCGGCGGTGTCGATGAACCACTTCATCTCGTCCATCTGTTGCTGCTTCGACAGCGTGCTCGGCTGGAACTCGCTGTCGACCCACTTCTGCGCGTCGGGCGTGCCGGCGATCGCGGCGTGGCTCGTAAAGCCTGTCGCGACGACGCCTGCCACGGCGAGCGTGACGATCCGTCTCCTCTTTTGCATGGCTTTCTCCAGTGTCTCCACGCCCCTTGGATCAACTGCCGGCGTCCGCCCGGGGCATCAACGGAACCGCTCTTTCCAGATACGCACATCTTCAGGACGCAACGCTGTTCACCCTTTCCACATGACTAGAAGCAGTACGAGCATCGATGCCGCGAAACCGGGCCACGCGCTCGCCTTCTCCGCGCTGATGCCGATCCACGCGAGATTGATGTACGCGGCAACCAGCAGCCCGATAAAGAGCCGGTCGCCGCGCGTGGTTGCGATCGGCAGGAAGCCCTTGCGTTCGATGGTCGGCGAGCGGATTTCCCACACGGTCATGCCGGCCAGCATCACCACGATGCAGCCGAAAAAGACCGCCACCTCGGGCGTCCAGTACATCCACGTCAACATCAGACTCTCCCCATCGCAAAGCCCTTCGCGATGTAATTGCGCACGAAGTAGATGACGAGCGCGCCGGGCACGATGGTCAGCACGCCCGCCGCCGACAGCACGCCCCAATCCATTCCGGCCGCCGATACCGTGCGCGTCATCACGGCGGCAATCGGCTTGGCGTTGACGGTGGTGAGCGTGCGCGCGAGCAGTAGCTCGACCCAACTGAACATGAAGCAGAAGAACGCTGTCACGCCGACCCCCGACTTGATCAGCGGCAGAAAAATCTTCATGAAAAATGCGGGGAATGTATAGCCGTCGATGTACGCGGTTTCGTCGATTTCGCGCGGCACGCCCGACATGAAACCTTCGAGAATCCACACCGCGAGCGGCACGTTGAACAACATGTGCGCGAGCGCGACCGCGATATACGTGTCCATCAGACCGACGCTCGAATAGAGCTGAAAGAACGGCAGCAGGAACACGGCGGGCGGCGTCATCCGGTTAGTCAGCAGCCAGAAGAACATATGCTTGTCACCGAGAAAGCGGTAGCGCGAGAAGGCGTACGCCGCCGGCAACGCAACCAGCACCGACATCACCGTGTTCATCAGCACGTAGATAATGGAGTTGAGGTAGCCCCAGTACCAGGACGGGTCGGTGAAGATGACCTTGTAGTTGTCGAAGGTGACTTGATGCGGCCAGATCGCGAATGCCGACATCGTCTCTTCGTTCGTGCGCAGTGAGATCGACAGCATCCAGTAGAGCGGGATCAGCGCGAACAGGATGTACACCGTCAACACGACGACGCGCATCCAGCGGTTATTGCGCATGAGCGTCTCCCGTTTCGACCGGAGTCAGCGCTTCAGCGCTCGCTTCGGTCCCAGGCAAGATAGTTGCTGTCGTTGCCGCGCCGCCTTTGCCGACGCGCTCCATCCAGTTGTAGAGGATGAAACACAACACCAGGATGATCAGGAAGTAGATCAGCGAGAACGCAGCCGCCGGCCCGAGGTCGAACTGGCCGACCGCTTTTTGCGTCAGGTACTGCGACAGAAACGTGGTCGAATCGCCGGGACCGCCGCCCGTCAGCACGAACGGCTCCGTGTAGATCATGAAGCTGTCCATGAAGCGCAGCAGCACCGCGATCATCAACACACCGCGCATCTTCGGCAGTTCGATGTAACGGAACACCGCGAAGCGGCTTGCGCCGTCGATTTCGGCGGCCTGATAGAACGCGTCGGGAATCGCGCGCAAACCCGCATAGCAGAGCAGCGCGACGAGCGGCGTCCAATGCCAGATGTCCATCACGAGCACCGTGATCCACGCGGCGGCGGGACTGGCCGTATAGTTATATTCGATCCCCGCGCGATTCAACGCATAACCGAGTAGACCGATATCCGGCCGCCCGAAAATCTGCCAGATCGTGCCGACCACGTTCCACGGAATCAAGAGCGGCATGGCAAGCACGACCAGCGAGGCCGACGCACGCCATCCGGACGCGGGCATCGCCAGCGCAAGGCCGACGCCGAGCGGGATTTCGAACAGCAGCACGCACGCGGAGAAGATGATCTGCCGCCCGAGCGCGCCGCGCAGGTCGTCGTCATTGATAATCGCGCGAAACCACTCGGTGCCGACGAACACATGTTGCGTTGGGCTGATGATGTCCTGCACCGAATAATTGACCACCGTCATCAGCGGCAAGATCGCCGAAAACGCGACGCAGATGAACACCGGTACGACCAGTAGCCAGGCTTTCTGGTTGACGGGCTTGTTCATCGCGCGATCCTTTCGTCGTTGCTGAAGAACACGGTTTCTGGAACGGCGAGCTTCAACCAGACGGCGCCTTCGCCAACACGCCGATGCGGTTCGACTTTGGCCCGGAAGATGTGGCCGTCGCATTGCGCGGTGACCAATTGGTAATTGCCCAGTTGCTGCACGCGCACCACGTGGGCTTGCACCGCGCCAGATTGGCTCTCGTCCGCTATGCGCACGAACTCCGGGCGAATGCCGAGCGTCAGCGTGCCGCCTGCGTGCTTCAGCGTAGCGAGCGTATGCGGGTCCAGTTGCAGGTGCTGCGTGCCGATTTTCAGACTGCCGGAGTCCAGATCGACCGGGCAGAGATTCATCCCCGGACTGCCGATGAAGTAGCCGACGAACGCATGATCGGGACGCAAAAACAGCGCTTCTGGACCGCCTTTCTGCACCACGCGGCCGTTCGTCATCACGACGACTTCATCCGCGAAGGTCAGTGCCTCGACCTGATCGTGCGTCACGTAGATCAGCGTCAGCTTCAGTTGCTGATGAATCTTCTTCAACTGACGGCGCAGGACCCACTTCATATGCGGATCGATCACGGTCAGCGGTTCGTCGAACAGAATCGCGGCGACATCCTTGCGTACGAGACCGCGCCCGAGCGAGATCTTCTGCTTGGCATCCGCCGACAGATTGTTCGCCTTTCGCGGCAACTCGCGCGTCATGTCGAGAATCTCCGCCACTTCGTGAACGCGCTGATTCACGTCGCGCGCCGGCATTTTCCGGTTGCGCAGTGGAAACGCGAGGTTGTCGAACACGCTCATCGTGTCGTAGATCACCGGGAACTGGAACACCTGCGCGATGTTGCGTTCGCGCGGGCTCATCGCGGTAATGTCGCTGCCATTGAACAGCACCTTGCCTTCCGACGGCCTGACGAGACCCGACACGATGTTGAGCAGCGTGGACTTGCCGCAACCGGACGGCCCGAGCAACGCATACGCGCCGCCGTCTTCCCAGACCATGTTCATCGGTTGCAACGCGTAGTCGTCGAGCGTGGCGGGGTTGGGTGCATACGCGTGCGCGAGATTCTGGAATTCAATGCGCGCCATGAGCGGCCTCCGGGCCGGACAGCAGCTTCGTGTCCGCGCCGAACACGAACAGTTCGTCGGGGTCGATGTACACGTCGAGTTGCGTGCCGAGATCGATCTGATGCACGCCTTGCAGTTGCGCGACCAGATCGACGCCGCCTTGCCGCGTGTGCAGATGCAGGTAAGTTTCGGAGCCGCTCAATTCGGCCAGTTCGAGCCGGCACGGCACCGCGACGGAGCGCTGCGTCTGGGGTGCGAGTCGCAGATGGCCGGGGCGGATGCCGATGTGGCACGTGTCGCTCCTGCCGACGGCACGGGCGCTGGCCCGTTCGAGCGGCACGTCGATGCCGATTGGCAGGCGCGCGGTGCCGTCGGCGGTGAGATCGCTGACAAGCATGTTCATCGGCGGATCGTTGAAGACGGCTGCGACGTCGACATTGGCGGGCGCGTTGTACACATCGAGCGTCGGGCCGTATTGCAGCACGCGCCCCCTGTCGACGATCGCCGTATAGCCGCCGAGCAGCAGCGCTTCGAGCGGCTCGGTCGTCGCGTAGACGACAGTGGTTTTGCCGTCCGCGAACAGCGCCGACAGTTCGACGCGCAATTCTTCGCGTAGCTTGTAGTCGAGATTGACGAGCGGTTCGTCGAGCAACACCAGTGACGACCGCTTGACCAGCGCCCGCGCAAGCGCGCAGCGCTGCTGCTGGCCGCCGGACAGCTCCCACGGGCGCCGTTGCAGAAGATGGTCGATATGGAGTTTGGCGGCGACTTCGTGTACGCGCCGTTCGACTTCGCCGGCGGGCGTCTTTTGCAGCTTCAGCGGTGACGCGATGTTGTCGAACACCGTCATCGCCGGATAGTTGATGAACTGCTGATAGACCATTGCGAGGTTGCGCTGCCTGACGCTGACGCCGGTCACGTCGTTGCCGTCGGCGAGCACGCGGCCGGTAGCCGGGCGGTCGAGGCCGGCCATCACGCGCATCAGGGTGGTCTTGCCGGCTTGCGTCGGCCCGAGCAGCACGTTGATCGCGCCGGGGACAAGCCGCAGGTCGACGCCGTATAGATGCGTCTGGGCGCCCGAAACGACTGTCACCCGCTCCAGTTCCAAGACCAAATCGCTCTCCTTTGTTCTGGTGCGTCTCCGGTGCTGCGGGTGCCTGACGCGGCACAGGTGTGATGCGTAACAAGCGCCGTTTGCGGTTGACTTTCCCGGCAATTCTCGATCGCCTGACCGGAGGGCCAAGCGTGCCCCTATTTTTCTGAAAGCAGTTCAAAACAACGAAATGAATGTTCCTTTTTGTTCGTTTATGTATAAATTGGTGTTAACCATACAATCTACAAACAATGACTTTCCTGCATCATTACTTCAGTTAATACGATTTTCTTCCATTTATGGCGTTTTTCCACTGATTTCGTAAGAAACTTGTCGGCACAATAGAAATAATGGCCCGACGAATCGCCTGCTCGCGCTCGCTGGACAAGAAATTGCCGCTTCGGCCCATCACAGCGCAATCCCGCAGTAGGTGTCATTACGAGCGATGCCGCGCTGAAAGCATGTCGCATCTTTCAGTGACGGCATGGGAATGGGAATGCGCGGCGAGCCGTACTCCATGCCCGTATGTCGCGCAGTTATACAGTTCAATTGGCCGGCCATCGATTGATGCAGAACTCGTGATCTGCATGTTGCTGCGTAGGCGATTGCCTCGCTATCAGACCCGAGCGAAGGCGATGCGAAGAGGTAAATGAACCTCTCGCATTGATGAGTTTGCAGGCTGGCTGCGGAGGACAGGCATCGTTGTCGTGAACGATGAAGCCGGGCCGGTGTGCACGCCGGCTAGAACACACCGCTGCGCACGTCGGCTCCCCTGCGGTAGTTCCGGTTACTCTGATCTGGATTCCGGTTCACCAGCGCTCGCGCATAGAGCGGATGGTGCAGACTACGTATCTCATGTTCGAGCCTGAAGCAGTGCGCGCCGCTCACCGGATCGATGACGTCGGCGAAGCGGTATTGATGAGGTTCCTCGCCATAGGTCAGCTCGCGCTCGGCAAGCCGTGTGTAGGGTTCAGAGAAGTTTGCGATATAGATCTGGATGTGATGCCCATCGTATTCCGGGATTGCCGCGAGCGTTTCTGCGTAGACAAGTTGCTGATGCGTCCCGACCGCGATTACCGCCTGCTGCAAACCGTTGTGGTCGCGGACCTCAACGGACGCATTGAGCATCTCGCGGTAAAAATCGGCAATCGACCCCGCGCAGCCGGCCGGCACATCGAGTTGCACATAAGCGACGCCGAGATCGATGCCCGACCACGGAACGTTCGCCTGATACGCATCCGCATCGAGGCAGTCGTAACGGTTTCCCCATGGGCAGGTGACCTCTACCCGGCCGGCTCGCTCGGTCCATCCGAACGCGGTTCCGTCGAGCGCTGGCCTGACTTCGCGCAGCCGTGCGAGTAGCGATTGGCGCTCGCCCACGACGAGCGCGATGTGCCCACGCAGTCGCTGTGCGTCGCCGTGCGGCAAGTGAATCTGCGAACGACCGATGTTGATCCACATATTGGTCACGCCGGTCATCAGATAGGGATCACGCGTGAGCCCAAGTCCGCTGACATAGAATGCAGTCGCCAAACGCTGGTCCGGTATCGTGAGGTTGACGTGCTCCAGCAGCACCAGATTGCCTGTATCTTCACGCGCGTAATCGGAACGTTCCATCGGATTGCCTTCGGAGAATTCAAACATTCGGTATACCGGTTTCCGCTCTACCTGGTTGCAGTTTAATTGCATCCTGCCGCAAAGGCTTTCATCGGAGAACTTTCGGCCGGTCATCGTTTATGTGCTCTTGCTGCATGATCCATATTAACGGGGTGGCGACCGTCAAAGCCGGAGGGAATGCAGCGGGTCACGCTCGACACTGTTTACTTCGGATTTGGAAAGCCAAGAGCGTCAGCCTTCGTTCTCAGCTCCGCGAAACGGCCGCCCGCCGGGCTCACTGCCGTATCGGAGACGGCGCCGCCCGGCGTGACCTGACTCTTATCCAGTTGTGCAATGCCGGTCACGACGCTGGCCGCCGAGGTCGAACACGCAACGCCGAACAGTCCCTGCGCGACGGAGATGGCGGGCGCGTCGGTGCGTGGCGCGTCAGCCAGATCCAACGCATACGCCAGGTTGAAGGTTCCCGGGTCGCTTCCCCGGACGCCGAGCGGGTCGAGCCCGAAGCGCCATGCAAGCAATTGGTGGATCGAACTGGGATCGAACGGATAGCGCGAAACACTGTTCGCACGCACACGCGGTCCGAGCAACATGCAGGGCACGCGAAAGCCGAGTCGCCCGTCGTTGCCCACGGCACTTTCGGCGGCCGACACTGGCCTCACCGGCGGCGCGACATGTTCCATGAAGCCACCCCACTCGTCATAGACGACGATCAAGAGCGTCTTGCTCCAGTTCGGGCTTGTGCGCAGTGCATCGTAGATCTGTCCCAACAGCACTTGGCCGTTGCGCACGTCGGCATGCGGGTGGTCGTCGTTCGACGTCCCCTGTGATTCACTGCCGAAACTCGGATCGACCACACAGAACGACGGCAGCAGGCCAGCGGCGGCATCGGTCAGGAACTCGGCAAACAGCTTCGAGCGTCCGACATATCGGGTTCCATAGAGCGCCGTGAACGGCACGTCGTGGAAATAATAGGTCGACGAAACATTCTTCGCATCGAGCCGATCCCAGATGGTCGGTAACGACGACGAGTCGAGCGTGTCGGCGAGACGATCCGTTTCACCGCTATGCAGGTAGATCCGGTTCGGGTAGGTATCGGCGAGAATGCCGCTCATGTAGTAATCGCAAACAGTGTATTGCGCGACAGCGCCCCGATAAAAGTCGAGATCCGCGGACCGGAAATAGCCGATTGGCAACAAGTCGCCGGGCGTGAGGCTCGTGCCCACTGTCCGCAGAAAGCCGTTCATCGCGCCGTTTGCCAGATGGACGCGGCCGGCATCGTACGCGTGATTCGGGTCCGCAAATGCGCAGCCCTGGAATCCATAGGCCGGATCTGCAGTGAGCGCAAACGACGCGTGGGTTGCGCCGAACGCATCGGTAAATGTGCGCCCTGTCTGCGCGCTCTCGGCGTTTGGCACCCAGCCCAGCAGATGATCGAAGGACCGGTTTTCCATCGTGACGAGCACGATATGGTCGATACCGGAATTCGTCGGATCGGGCAATTGAGGACGCGGGAGATTTGCGCGATCCGGCGGGACTGAGCCGATCACCGGATTCGTCGACCCGCCTGACCCGGACACGCCGCCACCTCCACCGCAAGCCGACAACGCGACAGAGCTTGCAAGCGCGGCGAGAATTTTCCGGCGGGCGCGATCGGGCGGATTGGTGGGCCGCGTGCTCATATTGTTGTCTCCTATCGGTCTATGTGTGGGGTCGCGCGGCTGCTTTTGCGCCCCTGTGCGACTCAATCGACCGACGTAGCATTTAGTGTTCCCCCGCCCCGAGCACATACCGTCCACGCCCCATGTGTCCCACATCAGTAGTTAACATATGTTGCATTTAATATTTTTCTGGCAACATATGTATCACAACAATTGCGCACACGCACCGAAACTCGTTCTCTACGATGGGGAAATTGCTATGAAACACAGGCTGCTGATTGCCCTCGCGACTTTTGCAGTTGTTTCGACTACCGCTTCAGCACAGGAGGCGCAGTCGACCTTGGCAAAAGTCCAGGGCGGGAATTCGATTTCGATCGGTCACCGCGAAACGTCGGTGCCGTTTTCTTACGTTGATGCGAACAACCAGGTGATCGGATTTTCCCAGGATCTTTGCAACAAGATCATCGATGCGGTAAAAGCCAAAACCAGCCACCCCGATCTGCACGTACGCTTCGTACCGGTTACCTCGCAGAACCGCATTCCGCTCGTTCAGAACGGCACCGTCGACCTCGAATGCGGTGTGACGACGAACCTGACGTCCCGGCAGAACCAGGTCGCGTTTTCCGACACGTTCTTCGTTGCCACGACGCGTCTGCTTACGCGCAAAGACTCGGGCGTCAAAGATTTTGAGGACCTTGCCGGAAAGACCGTGGTGACTAACCAGGGAACCACGTCCGAGCGTCTCCTCAGGAAGATGAACGAGGAGAAAAAGATGAATATGCAAATCATCAGCGCGAAGGATTACGGCGAAGGCCGTGTCACGCTCGAAACCGGCCGGGCCGTGGCATACATGATGGACGACGTCCTGCTTGCCGGCGCGCGCTCGCTGACGGCACGGCCCGCTGACTGGGTCATTGTGGGAACGCCTCAGTCGTCCGAAGCGTATGGTTTCATGCTTCGCAAAGACGACCCGGAATTCAAGAAGCTGGTTGACGACGTCATGGTTCGCGCCATGAAAAGCGGCGATATTAAAGCCATGTACAGCAAGTGGTTCATGAAGCCAGTGCCGCCGAAAGGCATCAATTTCGATTTCCCCATGAGCGAAGCGCTGGAAAAGCTGTACGCAGCGCCCAACGACAAGGCCTTTGATTGAGACTGGGCGACGCTGCTGTGGCGCGCGATTGAAATGGTGCGAAGCGAACGATTTGCCTATGGACTACAGGCACGCCACGCTCACGCATGAGTCGCACCACGGCATCTGAGCTGCGTTGTATCGCTGTCGACGTTCTGGCGTCCCACGACACGCCGGAGCGAAGCCGCCCGATAAATAGAATAGAAGTGAAATGAGGGCATTTGCGATAACCGTGCTACTCCATCCGTGGCACAATCGCCGCGCTAGCTCGGTCCTTGCAGAGAGTACTCCGCACAGCGAATTTCAAGGAGACGGAGGTTGCCGGAGCCATGCATTCCGTGACAACCTCGCTGACGGAGGCGTCTCCTGAAACAGAAGAACACGCACGTGAGCGACGTGCTCTCGGATTGCACGCCATGGACCTGGGCTGCGATCGAAGGCGAAAGCCCAAATACGGTGGGGCAATATCCATGTCAACCTATAAAGAGACGCCGCGCGTTACCGCCGGCCTCCCCCACGCACCCTCCCCCTCTCTCCCGCTCAGGTCGGCATTGCGCCGCTGGAACCTGCGGGTACAGTGGACGATTGCCGCGCTCAGCGCCATCGGCGCCATCACGGCGGCCCGCTGGTACGGCAGTTACGGCGCCGCATTGGGACTGGCGCAGTTCCTTGTCATTTTTGGCCTCTTCGGGGCAGGCCTGAGCCATGCAATCTCGACCTTGCGGGCGCAGTTGAATGCGCTGTGCGACGGCGACCTGGTGCGCGACGTATGTTTGCCCGGGCGCGACGAAATGGCTGCGCTGGGCGAACAGGGCCGCCTGCTTGCCTACCAGTTGTCGCAGATGGTAGCGCGCATCCGCAGTGAAGCCGAACTGATCGCCATGGGCGCAGCCCAGGCCACCCAACAGACGACCCTGCTGTCGCAGCGGACCGAATCGCAGGCTGCCAGCCTGGAGGAGACCCGTGCTTCGCTCCAGGCCTTGCTGGAGGCCGTGCGCTACAACACCGATCAGACGCAGCAAGCCGATGAGCAGTCCTCTCGTGCGCATGCAGATGCGGTCGCGGGCCAGGCGGCGGTGCGCGCTTCCGTCGAAAGCATCGAGCGCATCGAGCAGCGTTCACGCGAGATGGGGGAAATACTCGGTGTGATCGACGGCATCGCCTTTCAGACCAATATCCTTGCGTTGAATGCCGCAGTGGAAGCCGCACGGGCCGGCGACTCCGGCCGCGGGTTTGCCGTCGTCGCCGCCGAAGTGCGGGCATTGGCGCAGCGCTCCGCGCAAGCGGCGGCCGAAGTCAAGAAGCTGATCCAGCATTCTCGCGACGAGGTGACCGACGGGGTGCAGGCCATTGAAGGCAGCAGGAATTTGCTGGCGCGCGCGGTCGGCGCGGTCAGCGAAGTGGCCGCTTTGCTGCGCGACGTTGCACGCTCGAGCAACGAGCAGACCACCGGCCTGCAGGAGATCGCGCAAGCGGTCGAGGTGCTGGACGACATCACGCAGCGCAATGGCCAGATGGTCGGCGGGTCGGTGGAAACCGCGAGTCTGATGCAGGCACGGGCCGATCGACTGAGTGATGGAGTGAAATACATCCGGCTTCGACAGGGCTGTGCGGAGGAAGCCAGAGCGATGGCGGAGCGTGCCGCTCGACTGGTCGACACTGAGGGGCCGGAAAGCGCAGTGCGCCGATTTCACGACCCGCAGGGCGGCTTTCACGATCGCGATCTTTACATCGTGGTCGCGGACCGCGACGACTATTTCCGCGCCTTTGGCTCCGATCCGGGCAAGGCCGGCAAGCTGCGCAACGAGGCGCTGCCGGGCGACGACCAATCCGCGATCCGCGAGGCCAGTTGGCGCGCGGTCGATCAAGGCGGCGGGTGGATCGAATTCAGCGGACGCCATCCGATTACCAGACAACCCGTGGAAAAGATCGGCTACATCGCGCCCGCCCTCGGCGGCCGCTGGGCGGTTCAGTGCAGCGTCAACCGCGGCGACGGACTGGTGCCGTCGAGGAGCGCTTGAGCGCGGCGTCAGGCAGTCGAAGCCGGGGCATCGTTCCAGATGCGCGACGACCACTGACGCTGTCGAGTTACCCGTTTAACGAGTAGTTCTGCTCACGGATGCAGCATTAATCCCTTCACCGCCTTATCAACCATCTTTCTCGGTCCACGTAAAGCGACTCCAACCAGATCGGGCTGGTCAGCCGGCTCGGTGCTAAACGCGGCGCGATTGTCGTCGTCATTACCGGTCGAAAACATTGCTGTCACATAGACGGCCATCATGAGTTCTCGTTGGTGACCTTGCTGGAACGCCCTTTGCAAACCGGAAAGATCACCTGTATGGATCATCATCGGTTGGCCGAGCAATGCGGCGTATTTTCGCCCGTTCGCATCTTCGTAAGGCTTTCCAATCGCATCAGGCGCGGCCGCTGCTATTCCGGTCGCCAAAAAAGCGGTGACGTTCAATTTTTGCCACGATGCCAGATCCTCACGCACCACGATCGCCACTTTAGTTTCAAATTCCATCAGTTCCATTTCCTCACCGTATCAGACACGCAAAGCGAGAGCGGACACTGTGCGACATGTGGGCACGTCGGCAAGCATCGCCTCGCGGACCCGACGTTCCGAGAAGACTGACGGGGTCGTTCCCGGCAAGACTAGTTCACTTTCCTCGCGCAGTCTGGAAGATTTGTGCAACGTTTGCTGTAGTGCGCCGGCGTCAGTCCATACGCACGCCGGAACCAGCGTCCAAGGTGACTCTGGTCGGAAAAGCACAGCGAATGTGCAACATCCGCTGGCAGCGCGCCGAGTGCAAGCAGCTGACGCGCCTTGGTCAGACGCAGTTGAATCAGATAAGCGTGCGGCGCCAGTCCAAAACAGCTCTTGAACGCGCGTGATAGCCGGAACCGATCCACTGCGCAGGCAGCCGCCAGATGGTCCAGTCCGATGTCATCTTCGACATGGGCATGTAGATATTCGCGCGCGCGATGTGCGACACCCAGGAGCTTAGGCCCGCGTTCGCAGCGTATGCGCCAGTCGAGATGGTGGCTAAGGCGTTCGAGTAACACATCGATTGCAGCCTGCCGCACGACGTGCATTTCTTGCGTATGCAGTGCGCGAAACACAGTCGCAGTTGCCCTGACGAGCAAGACATCGTCGACAAGGGTTTGCGGGAAAGAAGGGGCGCCCGATTGCGGCGCTTCACTGGACCATGCCCGGAGTTCGCGCGTCAGCCACTCCGGTTTGAGATACAGCATCGAATAGGTGAACCCGCCTTCCGACGGTGCGTGTCCGTCGTGGATGTCGCCCGGTTCGAGCATAAAGACTTTACCCGGTGTACTGGTAACGCGGGTGCGGCGGCAGTCGAATTGCTGGATGCCGTGTTCGGTATAGCCGAGAAGATAGGTGTCGTGCCAATGTGGATCGTAGGCATGACCCTCGAAATGCGCACGAAGGATTTCGATTTCCGTGCTCTTGTCCTTGCGTATATCGATCCAGTTATTTCCTGCCATGGGGTGTACGCGGAAGCCTCGTCGTTGCCGTCAATTCTATGCGGTCAAGAACTCTGCTGCCCACACCCATGCATTTGGGCTTTCGTCCACCTTTCCTTTGCCTATACTTTCCCTGCGCGAAGTCGGCATATTGTCTACACCGCGCGCTTGATTTGGTCAGATTTAACCTGCTTTCGTCACGGAGGCTGCACATGCACTACGACGAGCAGAAAGTAGAGGACTTCATGGCGCGCATGGTCGGCGAGTTCGGTGCCGTGGCATCCGCGCCGCTCATCGCACTGGGCGACAGGCTGGGTCTGTACAAGGCGATGAGCGAACGGGGTTGGATGACCTCCGAGCAGGTCGCCGAACGCGCAGGTCTGGCCGAACGATACGTCCGCGAATGGCTCGCGGCGCAGGCTGCGTCGGGCTTCCTCAGTTACGATGCGGCGAGCGCCCGGTACCAGCTCGAAAACGAAATGGCGAGGTGCTTTGCCGACGAGAGCAGCCCGACTTTCATCCCGGGCTTCTGCGACTGCGCCGAAGCGATGTTCCGCGCCTTGCCCAAACTCGAAGCAGCTTTCCGCACAGGCCTTGGAGTGGGATGGCATCAGCATCATCCATCGCTGTTCAAGGGCACCGAGCGGTTCTTTCGTCCGGGCTACGCGGCACATCTGGTCAATGAATGGATTCCGGCACTCGAAGGCGTTGAAGCGATTCTCAAAGGGCATGGCGCGAAAGTCGCCGACGTTGGTTGCGGCCACGGCGCGTCGACGATTCTGATGGCGCAGGCGTTTCCGGACGCGACATTCGTCGGCTTTGACTATCACGAGCCGTCCATCCAGAGGGCGCGAGAGTGCGCCCGTGAAGCGGGCGTCGGCGATCGCATTTCGTTCGAAGTAGCCAGCGCACAGCAATACCCCGGAACAGATTACGACCTCGTCGCGTTCTTCGACTGCCTGCACGACATGGGCGACCCGACGAGCGCCGCCGCACACGTGTTGCAGTCACTCAAGCCCGATGGTTCGTGGATGATCGTCGAGCCCTTCGCGCATGACCGCCTGGAAGACAATCTGAATCCTGTCGGGCGGGTGTTCTATTCGGGATCTACGATGTTCTGCACCGGAGCGTCGTTGGCCCAGGAAGGCAGAAGGGCGTTGGGTGCTCAAGCCGGAGAAGCCCGGCTGAGGGAAGTAGTGAGCGCAGGTGGCTTCACCCGCTTCCGGCGAGCAACGCAAACGCCGTTCAATCTGATTTTCCAGGCACAAGCGTGAGCGGCAGTGCAAACGCTGGGCAGGCTGCGCTCACGGGCGGACGAAGTCCGAGCACACGTTTATCACAGAGGCCGGCTCAGTTCGACCCAGACAGCCGTACATCCCCATGGCTGTTAGCGTTTGACGTGCGGCCAATGACGAACGGTCGAATTCGCCAATGGCCGCACATGAGAGCCGCGATATCCGCCGCCTAGCCGTTGCTCAAGGCATCGTCCAGCAGTTCGAGCGTTTCGAGCGCTCCGCTTGCGAAGCCGATTCCGCGATGGGACGCAATGCCCGGATCCTTGGGATTGATTCTGATGATGTGAGAGCCGACGCGCTCGCTGAAATGACGAACGGTGGGGATGGTCTTGCCAGCTCCGATTTCTATGACGACAGGTCGTTCGACCGAAGCGAGCCACGCATACAAGCGCGACTCCTGCGCTTCCGTGCGCAGAGCGACCCAGTCAAAATCCCCGAACATGAGAATGTTGGGCCGCGCGATGGCTCCACAGTGCGGACAGGTCGGCAGATCGCCAAGCAGACGACAGTTAGCCTCGTCGACAACGGGTTCAAATGCTTGCGCCGACCATATCGCATCGGTACAGAATTCCGAGCACTGCATCATGTGGATGGAGCCGTGGCATTCCGCTACGCGTCCCTCATGAAAGCCGGCTTTCTGGAATTGACCGTCGACATTACTCGTGAAAACCGCTGCGCCGCCCGGCATATTTTCAGCCCAACGACGCAGTATCTGGAAACCATTGTGAGGCACGGTGCGCCGATAGAGCTGGAGCCGGTGACCATAGAATCCCCAGCAGAGTTCGGGAGAGCTGGCCAATGCTCGCGGGTTTGCCATGTCCTGGAACGTCAATCGATGAGCTCTGAGCGCCGGATAGGCTCGCCAGAATCCCTCCGCGCCCCGAAAATCGGGTAGGCCCGAGTCCACCCCCATGCCGGCACCGGCCGTGACGAGCAGACCGTCTGCCTCACGGAGCCATGAAACCGCGCGCTTCAATTTCTCGCCTTCGTCCATTGAATCCGCTCTTCCAAATCGGGTCTTCGCTTGGGTTGGTCCTGATCGGCATAGACCTTTGCGCCCTCACGGCGCCAATAATGCGGTGGTCCTATCGGTTCGGCAAGCGCATCAATTCGGCAACGTCCTGGAAAGGCTCGATCCGGGCATGTTCCGTGCAGCCTGACCAACGTTCGCACAGCCAGCGGGGCACCGCGCTCATCCCCTATCGATCGACATGGACGCCATCCACAGCAAACCCGCTTCGCCTCCTATGCCCTCGGGCGCTCATACCGGCTTCGTACGCGCGCGGCGCTCGCGAGCACAAGCCCAGACGCCCACTCACGCATAGCGTGCGAGAAACATGTCAGCGGCCGATTCCGCGACCTGCCTTTGCTCCTGTTCGCCGAGCGGCGCCTGGCCCATCGTCACCTGCGGCCAGAACGCAAACGCCTTCACCAACGCCTGCAACTGCAGCGCTGCGAAGAGCGGATCGGCGGTCTTGAGGCGGCCATCTGCGACGGCCGCCCGGATCCACACGGTCAGGTCTTCCTCGCGTTCGCCGAGGCGGGCGACCATGTCCCGCGCGCGCTCCGGCGAATGGATACCGGCCGCGATCGCCACACGTGCAAGCGACAAGAAGGACTCGTCGTTCAGCAGCCGGAGCTTGCGGCCCAAAAGGTCGAGCAACTGCGCGCGCAACGGTTCGTCGGCGCGGTAGGCGGGCGCATCGCCGCTCTGGCTCGCGTCCCACAGTTGATGGAGAATCGCCGCGAAAAGGACTTCCTTGCTCGGGAAATGGTTATAGACCGTACGTTTCGAGACGTTCGCGCGGGCGGCGATACGGTCCATGCTAGTCGCGTCGTAACCGGCCGCGAGGAATTCCTCAATCGCGGCGCCGACGATAGCGACCCGCTTGCGGTCAGTCAGGCGTTGGTGAGTGGCACTTGGATCCATGACAGGATTTTACACCGGGCAGTTTACTTTTCTCGAAAATAAACTACACTGCCGAGTGTACATTTCTTTCCGGACGGCCTACCTCATGACGTCGCTTCCTGCTCTTGTCAGTCGCGTGCTCGGCGTAACCGCTACGCAGCGTGGCCGCGCGCTGTCCAGCCACTCGCCGCAGCACGATGGCGAACGCTTTCGCAACGTCAAGCCGCGTCCCGCCGAAGGCCTGCGCAAGACGCTCGGCATCGTGTGGAACGTGCTGTTGAACAAGCCACGCGACACGGTGCCGACGGACGCGTTGCCCGTCGATGCGCTGACGCGCGCTCAGCTCGATGCCGCGCCCGACCGCAGCCTCTACCGGCTCGGTCATTCGACGCTGCTGATGAAGCTGCGCGGCCAGTTCTGGCTGACCGACCCCGTGTTCGCCGAGCGTGCGTCTCCGTTCCGGCGCCTCGGCCCGAAGCGCTTTCATGCGCCGCCAATCGCGCTTGCCGATTTGCCGCCGCTGCGAGGCGTGATCCTGTCGCACGACCACTACGACCACCTCGATCGCGAAACCGTGCTCGCGCTTGCGCAGAGCACCGCCCTTTTTCTGACACCGCTCGGCGTCGGCGACCGCTTGATCGAATGGGGCATCGACGCTTCGAAGGTGCGGCAGTTCGACTGGTGGCAAGGCATCGAGGTCGACGGCATGGAGTTCACCGCTACGCCCGCGCAGCATTTTTCCGGCCGTAGTCTGTTCGACGGCAACAGCACGCTATGGGCGTCGTGGGTGATCGTCGACCATGATCTGCGCGTGTTCTTCAGCGGCGACACAGGCTACTTCGACGGCTTCCAGACGATCGGCGAGCGCCTTGGGCCATTCGACATCACGCTGGTCGAAACGGGCGCGTACGACGCGCAGTGGCCGTACGTTCACATGCAGCCCGAAGAAACCGTGCAGGCGCACATCGATCTGCGCGGCCGCAGGCTCGTGCCGATTCACAACGGCACCTTCGACCTCGCCATGCATCGCTGGCAGGAGCCGTTCGAAAGGGTGACGGGCTTGGCCCTCGCGCGCGGTGTTGCGCTGTCGACGCCCCGCATGGGCGAACGGCTTGATCTGGGCGCCCCCCATCGCGGCGAACTCTGGTGGCGCCGCACCGTCGAGACTGTCGCCGCGCCGAAGGCCGCATGGCGTTGGTGCGCGCCGCGCAACGCCGCCGACGCGAAGTCTTCGTGATTCCTGGTGAGCACCGCGAGCCTGACGTCGCGCTTGTCGCCATTGTCAGTTCGGGTTCTTCGTACCTCACCTGATACGAAGAACTGCGAAGGGCGATTTCGGGGCGCATCGAGGGCGGACGTTAAAGAACGGCGGCGCGTGCGCCGGCGTTCAGACCGTGCGGTGCAGTGCCAAAGCGGCGTTCGCCGCTGCCTGCATCTCGGCCAGCAGTGCTTCGCCTGACCATAAAGGGCGCACGTCGGCGAGTTCGGCTTCCCGCACGAGTTCACAAAGCCGCTCATTTACCGGTGCCGTTTGCCCAAGGCGTTGGGCGAGACGCACGACCTCGCCGTTGATCCAGCTGACTTCCGTGGCGCGCCCCGCCGCCAGGTCGTCGGACATCGACGAGCGCGCCAGTGGATCGATCGTCAGCATCGTGCGTCCCAGCCTTTCGAACAACGCATCGGGCACGCTGAGAACATGCGGTATCCACGTGGCCGGCAACGGCGTCACTCTGGCTGGCCGTATGCCGGCCCGCTTCAGAAGCGCGAGCGCTTCTTTCTGCGCCATGCCGAGACAGAGCCGGTAGGCGCGTTGCGATAGCTCCTCCTTTAATGGCCGGTTCGCTAACGCGTTGATGGCATTGTTGAGGTTGAGCAACAGCTTGGCCCACTGCACCGGCAACATATCGACGTGCTGGATCAGCGGCAGACCCGCTTGCCTGAATGCGTCGACGAACGGCTGCATCGCCGGCGTATGTCTGACCTCCAGCTCGCCCGCTGAACCTTGATGGAATGCCCCCGGGCCACGTTCGACGACATTGAATGGCACCATCCCCTCCAGCACGATGTTCTGTGGCAGCGCGACACGCAACACGTCCGCGTTGCCAACGCCGTTCTGCAAGCTCAGAACAATCGTGCCAGGGCGAAGCACGCTGGCCAATTCTGCCGCGGCCGCACGTGTCGCGGCAGACTTGACGGTTACCAGCACGAGGTCGGCGGCGGCGGCGCTGGCGGCGTCCGTCGACACGTCGATGAGCTCC
This sequence comes from Paraburkholderia panacisoli, assembly GCF_008369935.1. Lineage (GTDB taxonomy): Bacteria > Pseudomonadota > Gammaproteobacteria > Burkholderiales > Burkholderiaceae > Paraburkholderia > Paraburkholderia panacisoli. Next base: position 237,566 of record NZ_VTUZ01000010.1, read on the forward strand.
GGGGGCACATGCCAGCGGCTATCGTCGTGCCGCGACAGCGTAATGCCGTGACTGCGCAACTGGTCGGCCATGCGTGCACGCCCAATGAAACTGACGTCGCTACCGCCGGCCAGGAGCCGTCCGCCGACATAGCAACCGATCGAGCCAGCGCCGTAGATACAGATTTTTGCCATAGAGGTTCTCACGTGTCTTACCCGCTTACATCCGCGATGCGTTGAATCCCAGACGCGATCCATGATCGCTGACGCCGTTCGCTCAGCCTCTGTCATCGCGCGTACAGCATGGTGCGAATGGACTGGCCGCGTTAGTCGGCATATCCGGGGTTGAGGCGGTCGAGCCGGCGCAGCAACCCGGGCCACACCAGCGCCCCTGGCGTGACGCCCCTCGTCACCAGCCCGATCTGCTCCTTGATGCCGTCGAGAATCGGCTGTGCGATGGGATTGAGTTTTCCGCCACCTGCCAGGGCGCGCACCTGAATCATGCAGGCCGCTTCGAAGAAGTACATTGCGACGAAGGCGTCCGCCGGCGTCGCGCCGACCGTCAGCAGGCCGTGGTTGCGCAGCATCAGATAAGTGTTGGTTCCGAGGTCTTGAACAAGACGAGGCTTCTCGGCTTCATTGAGTGCGATGCCCTCGTAATCGTGATAGCCGAGCGACGCCAGCACACCAAGTGACTGCTGGGAGAGCGGCAGGAAGCCCGCCGTCTGCGCCGACACGGCGACGCCGTTGACCGAGTGCGTGTGCATCACGCAATGAGCGTCTTCGCGTGCCGCATGCACTGCGCTATGAATCGTGAAGCCGGCCGGATTCGTGTCATACGGGGAATCGGCAATCTTGCGGCCGTCGAGGTCGATCTTGACCAGCGACGACGCGGTGATTTCGTCGAACATCATGCCGTACGGGTTGATCAGGAAATGATGCTCGGGCCCGGGCACACGCGCCGAGATATGAGTAAACACCAGATCGTCCCACCCGAACAGCGCCGTGAGACGGTACGTGGCCGCGAGATTGACTCGCGCTTCCCATTCGGCAGGTGAAACGTCGTTCTTCAGACTGGTAACAGATGAGGCCACGTCGACACTCCTTATTCGAGGATTCAAGCAATGGAATACCCTGAGACAACGCCCTGTGCAATCGCCTATTCGGTCCCTGCGACGCAGCGCGTGCATCAAGGGACAAGTCATTGCGTCGACCGTTGCAAGTCCACATGATGGTCGCGAACCCGCCTAAAATCTGTCGGATACACGACAGGTCGATGCGCCAATGGATTCCAGCCTGCACCGCTACCGGTCACAACTCGAAACGACCCCATGGTTCCGGGGCCTGCCCGTCGAGTTGCGGGACTACCTCGTGAGCCATGCCACCCTGCTCACGCTGGAGAGGGGCCAAATGCTGTATCGGCGCGGCGACCAGTCTTATGGCCTGTACGCCGTGCTGGGCGGCGCACTCGCTATCGGCACCGTCGGACTGGATGGGAAAGAGGCGTTGCTCGCGGTGCTCGGACCGACTGCGTGGGTGGGGGAAATCTCGATGTTCGACGGGCTGCCACGTCCGAACGACGTCACTGCCGTCAGCAGGACGCTTTTGCTGCACGTGCCCGAGCCCGCGCTGCAGGCCCTGCTCGATTCCACGCCGCGCTATTGGCGCGATTTTGCGCTGTTGATGGCGCAAAGACTGCGGGTTTCGTTCGAGAACGCCGAAGCGATGACCCTGTTGCCCGCAGCACAGCGGGTGGCCAACCGTTTGCTGATGATCGCCGGAGGTTATGGCGGTCTCAACGCTTCGCAAAGCAGGATAAGGGTCTCGCAAGACAGCCTGGCTTCAATGGTGTCGCTGTCGCGGCAAACCACTAATCAGTTGCTCAGGAACCTCGAAAGTCAACGCATATTGAGTCTGAAGTCCGGCGAAATCGCCATTCTGGATTTCGACCGATTGCGCGCAGCCAGTCTCGGCGATCCGAATCCGTGACTGTCTCGTCGCGGCATGGTGATCGCAGGCCTCTGGAAGTTTCCTGTCAGCTATTGGCGTCCAGCACGGCATAACTCGATGTCGTCGAACGCTCTTGTACTCGCGTCCGTGCGCGCCAGAAGCCCTGTGCACAGCGCGGCGCGGGCGATATCTTTCAGTGCCTGGCCATTTCCCGCTCATCCGTCTATGCTGTTTCATGTCAAGCTATTTGTAAGCACGACGATCGACCGCGCTCCGCCTTGTCGAACCTCAGCCGGCTTGTCGTTTGGCACGCCGTTGTATGTGTTTGTTGACTACCCACTGCCATGCCCGCACCCACGCCGTATCCGAAGCAGCAGATACGCCTTTGCACAGGCAGCGACGGCGTGCGCATCGCCTACGCGACCTGCGGAACGGGGCCGCCCATCGTCAAGGCCGCGAACTGGCTCAGTCACCTCGAATTCGATCTGAAGAGTCCCGTATGGAGTCATGTGATCGCGGAGCTATGCCGGCAGCACACGTTGATCCGCTATGACCAGCGCGGCTGTGGATTGTCCGACCGCGACCCTGACGAGATTTCATTCGACGCATGGCAGCGCGATCTGGCAAGCGTGATCAACGCCTGCGGCGTGCAGCGCTTTGCGTTGCTTGGCATTTCACAAGGCGCGTCGATTGCGGTGGCTTATGCGGTCGCGTGGCCCGAACGGGTCAGTCATCTCGTTCTTTATGGCGGCTATGCGCGTGGCAAGCTGAAGCGCTCGGCGGATCCCCGGTTACGCGACGAAGCGGAAACGCTCGTCAAGCTCGCTGAACTCGGCTGGGGGCAGCAAAACCCCGCGTTTCGCCAGTTCTTCACGACGCAGTTCATTCCGGGCGGCACGCCGGAACAGCATCACTGGTTCAACGAACTGGAGCGCCTGACGACGACCCCGCGTAACGCCGCGCGCATCATGCGGGTTTTCAACGAGATCGACGTGGTCGATCTGCTGCCACAAGTGCAGTGCCCCACGCTCGTGCTGCATGCGAGCGACGATGCGCGCGTGCCGTTCGAGGAAAGCCGGCTGCTCGCCAGCCTGATTCCAGGCGCGCGCTTCGTGCCGCTCGACAGCGAAAATCATCTGCTGCTCGATTCGGAACCGGCCTGGCTGCGCTGGCGCGACGAGTTGCGCGCATTCCTGCCGACTACGGAGCCCGTCGATCCGGCGTTCGCCGCATTGACGCCGCGCGAGCGCGACATCGTCGGCCTGATCGCGGGCGGCCGCGACAACGCACAGATCGCCGCCCGTCTCGGTCTGAGCGAAAAGACCGTACGCAATCACATCACCAGCATTTTCTCGAAGCTCGAAGTCGAGAACCGCTCGCAGGCCATCGTGCTAGCCCGCAAAGCCGGCTTCGACGCGCCGCCCGCCTGACCTCAGCCCGACGCGTGTAATCGGGACACCTGTCCCAGACAAACGCCACGAACCATGCATGTCCCGGTGACGACCCGGGACTGGCGCCTCATGTCGGCGAGGCGGCCGATCCGGAGAATTCATTCTCGAACGGCGACGCAGCAAACCCTCCCGTGCCGCTCGATACCGGCGCCGCCCTGGCGCATGACAACCCAAACGCCTCCGCTATCGAGAGGCCATCCGGAGACTCAACATGAATGCCGTCGTCAACGAAAATCCGTCTGTCCGTTACGCAAAATGTATCGAACTGTCGCGTCGTATCCGGTGGGATATCGACCGTGATGTGATTCGCGGCCGCCATCTCGATCCCGCGCACAAGTTCCTGCCGGACGGACTCACGCAAGTCGACCGTCTGCCCTTCCTGAACCCGGCGCAACGACTGTTGATGTCCCAGGTCCAGGGACGCACGTACGCGAACATGTTCCGGCTGGTCGAACGTTTCGTCAGCGCGAAGATGCTCGACGTGGGCCGCGATCATGCCCTCGGAGATCAGATGGCGCTGGAAGCAGTGGTGCGCTTCACGGATGAAGAACTGAAGCATCAGGAACTGTTCCGCCGTATCGAACTGCTGGCTGCGGATGCCATGCCGGCGGGTTATCGCTTCATGCCGGAGGCCGACCACGTTGCGTCACTTGTGCTTGGCAAATCGACCTGGTCCGTGCTGGCGCTGACCTGTTGCATCGAGATCGTCACACAGGTCCATTACCGACAGAGCATCGAGCCCGACGCGGGCCTGTCACCGCTATTCAAGGATGTATTCCTGTTCCACTGGAAAGAGGAGTCGCAGCACGCGATCATCGACGAACTCGAATGGCTGAGGGACGACGCGCAATTGAGCGACACAGCCCGCGACGCGGCCATCGGCGATCTGATCGAACTGGTGGCCGCCGTGGACGGCCTGCTGCAAATGCAGGCCGCGGCGGACGCCGAATACTTCGTCGCGCACGCGGGCCGCAACATGAGCATGGCCGAACAGGCTGCCGTGGCGACGGGTCTGCTCGATGCATACCGCTGGCAGTACATCGTGTCGGGCGTCACGCAGCCCCGCTTCTCGAAGCTGCTGGAAAGCCTGATTGCGCCTGCGCAGAGGGAACGCATCGGCCACGCGCTGGCGCCGGTCATGCAGCGCGCGGCCAATGACGAAACGGCCGTGTCTGCCTGATCTCACAAGGATAGCCGGGACGTGATGTTCCGGCCTGCTCGAACTATCGCGAGGAGCATCATCATGATTCCCTTCATTCTGGAGCTGATCGGCGCGTGGATGGACGCAGCCGAACACAGGCGGCGTGCGCATATGTCGCGGGCGCAACAGATCTCAGCGAGGTCGGACAGCGCACGCACGTTTTCGAAAACGGCGATACGTTCCGGTGATTTTCTAACCCGCTCGCGGTCGGCCCGTTATGCGGGCCAGCTTCGCCGTATCCGGCGTTCAGAACGCCGGCTCCCATCTGCTTGATCCCGGCACGAAGAACGAATCATGTTTCGAGCTTGTCGTTGAACCGGGCGATGAACACCGCCGCCGCATAGCCCTCCACAATTTGGACAGCATGAAACCGAAGCGCGGGCGTGTGGACCACACGCCCGCGCTTCTCATTTAACAGAACGCCTTCGGATCGGAGCGACCGCAGAATTCTCGTGCGCGGGCGACCCGGTGCTCAGGCAGATACGCTACAGCGCTGCTTCCACCGTCAGATGCATCACCTCATGAACCGGGGCGAGGCGGGCGCGAATCGTATCGGTCGTGACATCGCCTCGCGTACGCACGCTTACGATTGCGGCCCTTGCTTCCGGTCCGATTTGCCAGACATGGAGATCGGCGATTTCAGCATCACCGTGGGATTGCAAGATTTCACGGATTTCATCTGCGACGTGCTCGTCCGTTTTGTCGAGCAACACCGCAGTGGTATCGCGCATCAGAGTCCACGCCCAGCGGGCGATGACGACCGAGCCGACGATACCCATGACCGGGTCGAGCCAGACCCATCCAAGATAGCGGCCAGCGAGCAGCGCCGCGATCGCAAGTATCGAGGTGAGCGCATCAGCGAGAACGTGCACGTAAGCGGACCTCAGATTGTTGTCTGAGCCGTGCGAATGGCCATGATGATGGTGATGATCGTGGTGTCCATGTCCCGCATCACCGCTGGACAGCAGAAAGGCACTCACGATATTAACAACCAGCCCGACCGCGGCAATGATGGTCGCCTGTCCGAACTCGACATGCGTAGGACGCACGAGTCGGAGAGCCGACTCGATCCCTATTGCCAGCGAGACGATCGCTAGAATCAGCGCCGACGCAAAGCCAGCAAGCTCACCGACCTTTCCGGTGCCGAAACTGAATGCCCTGCTGCCAGCATTGCGCTTCGCATAAGCGTAAGCGAATGCAGCAATGCCAAGCGCGCCTGCATGCGTTGCCATGTGGAATCCGTCGGCGAGCAGGGCCATCGATCCAGTCAAGTAGCCGGCTACGATCTCGGCCACCATCATGACGAAGGTCAGCGCTACGACGGATCTTGTCCGCCTCGCGTTTTCATCGTGCGAACTGCCCAGGAATGAATGCTCATGCTCACGAATTGTTTGCTTCGAACCAGTACTCATAAAAACCTACTTTGAATAGCGTCGGATTGCTTCGATCAGTGCATCGACGCCCTTCCTTCGCTGACTAGCTGTTAGATCGGGATGGGCCACATGTTCCCGCGCGTGCGCCTCGACAATCTCGTCCAATAGACCGTTCATGGCACCGCGCGTAGCGGCAACCAGGTGGAGAACCTTCTCGCAGTCTGCGTCCGCTTCCAGCGAACGCTCTATCGCCTGCACCTGACCGGCGATGCGACGTACGCGTTTCAACAGATCGTCTTTTCTTTCAGACAAGTGCGACATACTATACCCCCCTACGGTACCCAAGGATAACACAGGCGTCGTTCCGACCGCTGTCTCTGCAAGATTTGACGAGCGAAACGCTCATCATCTTCCCGAACGCGCCGCGCCCGAGCTACGCGGACCAGGCATGCGAATGCTCGATTTGATCTATGCGCTCTATGAAGAAGAGCAGATGGAACTCCGTCCGCCGTCACGCGAGTAGCAAGCCGCATGCGGGTGTCGAACCATCATTTTGCCGTTCTTCATGACGCGGTCGAGCGTGACGCCTGGGTGAGCACTCCATGCGGTCAGCGCAGACCCGCGCGTCGACTTCGCGCGACTTGTAACGGACAGTAAGAGCCTCTTACAGGGCTATCCGCGCCGCGCGACCGTGCGATGCCGTCAGCGCATGACGACGCGGGCCACTGCGCGCCAAACAGCGCATAGGTGGCCAACCGTAGGCATTGACGCGCAACACAGCTCGTTACAAATCGACACTGCACGCGGCGGATTGGCGACCGACACTCCAACACGCGCCCCCAGACATACGGCGGCGCGATCAATCAGAAGCTCAGCAAACAGAGCCTTTCGTCGTTCCCACGCTAACTTCCTGGCGGTAACAACATGCAGCAGACCTTCTCACCCGTGCGGCGCTTCAAAAAGAACACCTGCGGCCGTGACTTCGTCGTAGGCGATCTGCACGGCTGTTTCGCGCAACTTCGCAAGGAACTGGCGCTGCGCCAATACGATCCGGCGCGCGACAGACTCTTCGCCGTCGGCGATCTCGTGGACCGGGGTGTCGAATCGCCGGCCGTACTCGACGTCGTGCGGCAATTCCAGATTCACTCGGTGCGCGGAAATCACGAGGACGTCATCGTGCGCTGGCATCGGCATGGCGGCAAAGCGTCGGCGGTTCGCTGCAACGGCGGCGAATGGCTGCTCGATATGGCGGACGACGCGCAGGCGGTCGACGACATCGTGAACTACATGGCGGCGCTACCCTTTGCGATCGAAATCGAAACAGACGATGGCCTCGTCGGCATCGTGCATGCCAATGTGCCGTTGCCCTCCTGGTCGCAGATGATCCGCGCACTCGAACAGGAGAACCGTGACGGGCCGATACGCCGCAAAGTGATCTGGGACCGCTCGCGCTGGAAATCGCGTCGAACGACGGGGCTGGCTTCGCTACGACGCTTCGCCGCGCAACTGTTCCCGCGTGTCGCGTCGGCGTGGCGCGAACCCGGCGGGCGCGTCGACGGCGTGGCGGCTGTTGTCGTGGGACACACGCCCATGCGCGTACCCAAGGTGCGCGCGAACGTCATCAACGTCGATACCGGGCTAGTCTACGGCGGCAACCTGACGTTGCTGCGTCTCGACGAGATTCCCATGCTGCTCAACCGTACCGCGCGGAAAGAGCCGGCGCTGGGCCGCTCGAAGCAATATCCCGCGGGCTCCGGCGTGTGAGCAAGCGCTGCTTGCAGTTCGGGCATGTCACGTGCTACCGGATCGCCTGTACGGAGACAGCTATTCGACCGTCAACCAGGAGCCCGATGATGAAAGCCAAAGCACTAATTTGCGCGACCGCTCTCACCGCCATCTGCGCGTCGCCAGGCGCGTTCGCCCAGGTCGCCGGACTGCAACCGCTCGGCGGTACGGTCGAGCAGACCAATGCGCTGCTGAAGGGTTGGAGCGTGCGCCGCGCACTGGTCGACGAGCCGGTCTACAACGACCTCAACGACAAGGTCGGCAGCATCTATGACGTGATCATTTCGCCGGACCGCAAGGCGACATATGCGGTGGTGTCGGTCGGCGGCTTCCTCGGCATGGGCAAGCACTATGTGGCGATCCCGGTCGACCACTTCGAGATTCGTGACGGCAATCTGTTCCTCGCGGGCGCAACGAAGGAAGCGTTGAAGTCGGTGCCTGAATTCGAATACAACAAACTCGAAAAGGCGACCAAGCCTCATAAGGTGAAGGCGGAGTAGCCCCTCTCCGGCGACGGCTGCCTATTTGCTGGAGCGACCGCGCCGCTCGCAGCGGCACCATCGACTGCGCCATTTCAGCGATTCGCGGCCGTAACCAGTTGCAGCGGTGTTTCAATCACCGGCGACAATTCTCTCTGCTTTCTGCGTTCGGTCACCGCCTTCAATGCCACGTCGATGCCGAATACCGCTTGCCTGTCGGCGAACTGATTGATCGTCGCGAGCACGCGGCCGTCGGCGAGCAACGGCTTGATGGCGTCGATCGCGTTGTATCCGGTGACATACACCCCGCCGCTGCGGCCCGCGTCGCGAATCGCATCGACCGCGCCCATCGCCATGTTGTCGTTGCCGCATAGCAGCGCGCGAATCTGCTGATGCTCGCTGAGCATCTTCGATGCAACGTCGCGCCCTTTGCCGTAGTCCCAGTTGCCGGGCTCGATCGCGACGACCTTCACGCTGGCGGCGTCCATCGCATCCTGGCTGCCGGCCGTGCGTTGCTTTGCATTGCGGTCCACGGGAATGCCTTCGATGATCCCCACCTCATCGCCCGGCTTGAGCTTCGCCGCGAGATAGTTGCCGACGAGGGCCGCGCCTTTGCGATTGTCCGGTCCGACGAACGGCACGGAAATGCCGGCCGCTGCCTGGGCTGCATCGTCGAGCGGATTGTCAATGGCGATCATGATGATGCCGGCCTTGATCGCGCGCGCGACCACGGCAGTCAGCGCCTTCGAGTCGGTCGCCGCGATGACGATCGCATTCATCCTCGCCTTGATCATCTGCTCGACCATCTGGATTTGCGCGGCCGTGTCGCTCTCCCTGACCGTTCCGCGAATCGTCAAGCCGAATTGAGATGCGTAATGCTGCTGATAATTGCGCGCGGCGTCGACCATCGCCACCGTGAACGGATCAGCGAGCGACTTCAGCACGAGTGCGATCTTCAGCTTGCCGTTTTGCGCGTCGACGCGCGACGCGCCGGCCAGGCCGGCCGCGGCCAGCGCACCGGCAAGCAGCATGCGGCGTCGCGGGTTCTGCGTCATCGGTTCCCTCCTTTCCAGCCGGGCTCGCGAGTGGCCGCTCCACTGTCGAACGAATGCGGATCGAACCGCCAGCCCCGCCCGGGTCCACGCGTGCCGTTCATCGACCGCCCTTCAGCGCGAGCAAACGGGCCGCGATTTCATCGAACAGCGGCCGGCTGTCGATATCTTCGCTCAGGCAACGGTCCTTCAACTCGATGAGCATCGCCGCAATGGGCGCGTGTGCGTCGAGCTCGTCGCATCGGTCGAGCAGCTCTTCGAGCAGACAACCATACGCCCTGACTTCGAGGCGCTGCAGCGCGATGCCGGTAGCGGGATCGTCGGCGGCATAGAACGATGCTGCGCCGAAATCGCCCAACAGCGCATGTCCCTCGCCGCCATGCAGGATATTGTGCGCATACAGATCGCCATGCATGACGCCTCGCTGATGCAGGTGGCTCGCCGCCGCTGCAATGCCGTGCGCGATACCCAACACCGAGCGCAGCTCGAAGCGCGTGCCGGCGTCGTAGATGTCGCGCGTGCACGATTCGAGGCTCGGCGGACCGGCGAGGTTCCTGAATTGCGGATCGATCAGTTCCATCACGAGACCGTGCGTGCCTGCCGGATGATCCTGCACTTTTCCCGTCACCGGGATCAGGTTCGCATGGTCGCCGCCCCGAATGCAAGCGGCCATTTCGCAGTCGGGCAAGCCGTCGCTGGTGACCGCCCCCTTGAACAGCTTGACGGCGACCGCACGCAACACGCGTTCATGGCGCCCCATGAGTTGCGCGCGATAGATGACGCCGGAAGCGCCTTCGCCCAATGACTGTTCGAGCGTCAACTCATCCCAGCGAATGCCGGCGATCGGCGTATCGGTCATCGCGGCCGTCTCCAGCGCCTCGCTGAACGGGTTGCCGGCATACGCGAGCCAGGCGAGCCGCGGCAGACGCAGCAGCCACGCCGGCAGACCACTGAGCCGGTTCGCCGCGAGACGCAGCAGTTCGAGCCGCGAGCAGGCGGCCAGTTCATCGGGCAGCGCGCGCAGCCGGTTACCTGCCAGCATCAGCTTCTGCAATTGCGAACAGTCGCCGATCTGCGCAGGCAGCGTCTCGATCTCGTTGTCGGTGAGGATCAGCCAACGCAGTTGCGGTGGGAGCGCGCGGCCGGACACCTTACGGATACGGTTCGACTTGAAGCCGACCATGCTCAATTGCGAACACTCGCCCAGCACGTCCGGCATCTCGGTGAACGGGTTGTTGGACGCGAAGAGGATCTGCAGTTTGCCCAGTCGCGGCAAATCGTCGGGGAGTGCCGTGAGGGCATTGCCCGCGAGGTCGAGTACTTCCAGCGTGTCGGCCAGGTCGAAAATCTCGCGCGGAAATTCGCGCAGGCCGCACGCCAGTTTGAGATGACGCGAGCCCGTCAGTTGTCCGGCCCGCAGCTGTTCTAGTGTCGTGGTCACAGTGGTGGAGAAGGTGTCCGGCTAGCGGTGCACGTCGTATCGAAGCCTTCGATTCTACTGAGTCGCGGGCGAGATGCGAGCGCGCGGTTGTACAGGAGCGGAGCAATTTGGCTGCGGCGCTGTCCAATCACGCGCAACGCCGCCAACATCTTATGAATGGAATCGGAAAGGGCGGTACAGTGGCAGGCCGGCTGCTATCCAGCCAAGATGCTTGAACACGAATGAAATAGCAAGAACTGGAGCGTCTTCAGAGGGAATGGGTTTTACGCTGTCGAATAGGGGCGCGCCTTCAGCGCCGATTCCCAGACCGGTCTCGCCCGCCTCCGTGCCTCCAACCCGTCAGGAGCAAGCAAAGTGACATACGCATACAAGTTGATGGATTCGCCCGTCGGTCAGTTGAAGCTCGTCGCCAACGGCGAGCACCTCGCCGCGATCCTGTGGGAAAACGACAAGCCGAACCGGGTACGGCTCGGGGACTTGAGTGAAGAGAACGGGCGTCCCGTGCTGGTCGAAACCGAGCGGCAATTGAAGGAGTATTTCGCCGGCACACGGCAGGCATTCGACCTCGCGCTCGATTTTCAGGGCACGGAGTTCCAGAAGAAAGTCTGGCACGCGCTGTTGACGATCCCGTTCGGGCAGACACGCAGCTACGCGGAAATCGCGCGGCAGATCGGCAATGTCAACGCAGTACGAGCGGTCGGCGCGGCGAACGGCAGGAATCCGATTTCCATCGTCGCGCCTTGCCATCGCGTGATCGGCGCGTCGGGCGAGCTGACCGGTTTCGCGGGTGGTCTCGCCAACAAGATGTTGCTGTTGTCGCTCGAAGCTGGACAGACTTCGCTGGAAGCGGCGGCTAGTACCCAGACGCACGCGCAAACGCCAACTCAAGCGCGGCCCGTCGCGACCAAAACCGACGCCAAGCCCGCTCGCCATGCGCCGAGCCACGGGACGCAGGCGTCGCTGTTCGGCAACTAAGCACGCCCCGGCAATGGACCACGAATCGGCCGGGATGAACTCCGGTAGCGGCGCATAAAGCACCTATCCTTAAGAGGCCCTTTGGGCATTAACCAGGAGGACGACATGCGCATGCTTCTCAACATACGAATCCCGCACGAACCGTTCAACACCATGGTGCGCGACGGCAGCATCGGCGAAGTGATGGCGAAGATACTCGAAGAGGTGAAACCGGAGACGGTTTACTTCACCGAGCAGAGCGGACACCGTGGCGCGGTGCTCGCGGTGAACATCGACGACGCATCGGCTATTCCGTCGCTCGCGGAGCCATGGTTTCTGAAGTTCAACGCGGACTGCGAGCTGCGCATTGCGATGTTGCCGGAAGACCTGATGAAAGCCGGGCTGGACAAGCTCGGCGCGAAATGGAAATAGCGGGCAGGCAGCGAGGCGCGTGACGCGCGTCGGTGATTCAGCGGACGCGCCGTCACCGCTAACGCCACCGCAATTCATCACGACCGCGCCGCGCATTGCTCCTGAAGGATCGCAGCCGCAGCGGTGGCCGCGACCCGGCAGCCGAGGACGATATGCTCCTCGGCCGTATCTTCGATGAAGTCGTGACTCACGCCGCCGATGCTCGGCACGAACATCATGCACGCCGGCATGCAGCGCGATATGACCTGCGCGTCGTGCGCGGCCCCGCTCGGCATACGCAGCCATTGCCCCGGCGCGACGGCCTCGGCGGCTCTGGCGAGATGGTCCGCGAGCGCCGTGTGCATGCTCACCGGTTCCATCGGCGCGTCGAAGGTCGTCAGTTCCACGCTCACGCGATTGCGCGCATTGAAGTCACGCACCAGGTCCGCGAGCTTGCTCTCCATCGCCTGCAAGCGCGCGGCATTCGCGTCGCGGAATTGCAGGTACATATCGGCCGAGCCGGGCACGACGCTCAGCGAACCCGGATCGAGATCGATGCGGCCGACGGTCCACACGGTGTCGGCATCCGCGAGTTGCGCGAACGCATCGTTCATCGTGGCGATAAAAGCGACCAGCGCCGCGCCCGCGTCGCGCCGGATCGCCATCGGCGTGGTGCCGGCGTGATTGCGCTGCCCCGTGAAGCGCAAGCGCAACTCGCGTAACCCGACGATCGTCGTGACGACGCCAATCGCTTTGCCGGCCGCTTCGAGCCGGCCACCCTGCTCGATATGCGGCTCCAGATAGGCCACGTGCCGCCCGGCCTCGAAGCGCACGCGCGGCCGTCCAGCCAGACCTGCGGCTTCGAGCGCATCTTCGAGGCGCTGGCCCTCGCGATTCGTGGCGCCCCGAATCGATTCTTCGATCGGATCGCCCACGAAACTGCGGCTGCCAAGCAAGCCGGAAAAGGTGCCCTCTTCGTCGATCCACGATGCCACGTCCACAGCCAGATGCTTTGTCGCGGCGTCTTCCGCCAGCGCGCGGGCAATCTCCAGTCCGTAGATCACGCCCATCGCGCCGTCCAGCCAGCCGCCGGTCGGCTGCGTGTCGGTATGAGAGCCGACCACGAGCGCCGGGCCGCTGTTGCGTGAACGCCCGAACACGGTCCCCACGCCGTCGATGCCCGCGTCGAGCCCCGCTTCCGTCATCCGCGTGACGAGCCATTGGCGCGAGGCCAGATCCACCGGCGAGAGCGCAAGCCGAACCACGCCCGGCCCGGTAGCGCCGAAACTGCGTAGCCGCTTGAGGTCGGTCAGCAGGCGATCCGGATTGATCGTCACCACGTTTTCATCTCCTTTGATTGATGGTTCGCACTGCGTGGCCGTCGTGCAGCGCGGCGGCTAAGCATGCCATAAGCTTGGTCCACTAACATGGGTCGACGCAAATCCGGCAGCACGCGTCATCTCAACTCACTGATCCACGTCTGATAGAAAAGCCACGGCATGAATACACTCGAAGCGTTCAATCAGGCGCTCTTTCTAAAGCTCAACGCGACGCCGTCGACCCCGGCTTCGCAAATCGACCTCGCGCGCTTCATCGCGGACTACGTCATCTATCTCGTGCCGCTGTCGTTGGTCGCAATCTGGCTGTCCGGCGACGAACGCCGACGCCAAACCGCGCTGCGTGCGTGCTGCGTAGCCTGGCTCGCACTCGGCATCAATCAGCTCATCGCCCTGCTGTGGCCGCATCCTCGGCCGTTCGAGCTGGGCATCGGCCATACGTTCCTCGACCACGCGCCGGACTCGTCGTTCCCCAGCGACCACGCAACGATCTTCGCGTCCATCGCATTGACCTTGCTGTTGGGCAGCGTGCGCCGCTATGGCGTCGTGATCCTGTTGTGCGGTCTCGCCGTGGCCTGGGCGCGCGTCTTTGTCGGCGTGCATTTTCCATTCGACATGGCGGGCGCGGTCGCCGTGGCGGGCGTGGCCTTCATGCTGACCGCGCCGCTATGGCGGTGGCTCGGCGCGAGACTGACGCGCGCGCTGATCGCGGTGTACCGCAAGCTGCTGGCCTGGCCGATCGAACGTGGCTGGCTCTCGCTATAGCGCCGCGTTGCGCACGTGGCCGCCGTTGACGGCAGCCTGTGCCTGTCGCGCCAGCGCGCGAAAGTCGCTGGGCGACATGTCATACGCGCGCCGAAACGCGCGGGTGAAATCCGATGCGCTATTGAACCCCAACCCATACGCGACCTCGACAATCGCCTTATGCGGGTAGCGGTGCAGTTCATCGGCCGCTTCGCGCAGCCGCCGGTTGCGGATATAAGCGGCCAGCCCGCCCTCGGGTTCGAACAGTCGATACAACGTGGGCCGCGAAAGTTGCGACACGGCGAGCACGCTTTCGATCGTGAGATCCATTTGCCCGAGATTCGCGTCGATGAAACGCCGCGCCGTTGCGAACATCGCCGTGCGGGCGGCCGCGCGCGCATTGCCGCTCAACCCCGCCTCCTTGCCGAAGGCCGCCGCGATCAGCATCGCGCAAGTATGCATGGCTTCGTAGGCGTCGGGCGCGCTCATCGTCGGCAATCGCTTGCACAGGTCGGCGAGATGCGCCGGAATCATCCGCGCGAGTGGCGAGTGATATTCGATCACGCGGCCATGAACCGATTCCGCTTCCGGCAACACGGATTCCACCAGCTCACGCGGCAGAAAAAACGCCAGCACGCGACAGGCGCTGCGCGCCATCTGCATCGGCTGATTCATGTCGAGCGCGAGGATGCCCGGCTCGGACTGCAGCGCCTTGCGTTTCGGGTGCAGACCCGCGCCGGTTTCGAGCGTGCCTTCCACGGCCACATGAAACACGAACTGGCGAACCGAGTCCGTGGAAATGCGCGCGACCGATCGCGACTGCGAAATGGGATCGGTCTGGCAGTCCATGAAGGTCAGATCGCCGACGCGGTAGCTGTCGATCCTGCCGTTGAAGCCGTCGGCCAGTTGCGAGCGCGAGATCGGCACGTCGAGGAAATGACCCAGACGGTCCCGCCAGGCGATCGCCTGCGCGCGCGGCGCTTCGTGATACGTATCGAAGTGGCTATAGACGCAGCCCGTGGCCGCGGCATGCGTCGCTACGGAGTCGGTCGTCAAGGTATTCCCCGCCAGTTTCGTCAACTGCGAATCATATCCGCAGGCGGGGAAAACATCACGATCTGAGCGATGCGGCGGCGCCACAGTCGTACGCGAAGCCGCGTGTGCGCGGGCCTGTTGACTCAGCGCGATTCGTATCTGACCTGGACGCTCAGCTCATGGGCTCTGGACAGAAAAAGCTTCAGCACCGGCGATGTATTCGATCGGCTGTAGCCGATGACCAGATCGATAGCCGGCGCATCGCCTTCGAGCGGCCGGCTGACGACCGACCACGGCAACAGATTGTTCGCGTACTCGGGCATGAGCGCGAGCCCGCGCGCGGACGCCACGAGTGACATCGCCATCGCCAGATTGTCGACGCCGTGCGCAGGCGTGACGGTCACGCCGCAGTCCCGCAGATAGCGCTCGATCACGTCGTGCAGCACCGTCGCCTTATTCGACGCCATGATGAACGGCTCGCCGGCGAAATCCTCTGGACGGATCGCCGTGCGCGCGGTCAGGCGATGGTCGCTCGGCATCAGCACGACGAGCTTTTCGATGCTGACCACGCGATAGTCGAGATCGAAGCCCGGTTCGGCGCGCAGAAACGCGAGGTCGAGCTTGCCGCGAGCGAGCGCGTCGGCGAGGTCCGGTGAATAGTGGCTCGACACCGTGACGTCGATATCCGGCAGTTCGTCGCGCAGCAACTGCATCGCGCGCGGCAGCCACGTCATCTCCTGGCCGGTCAGAAAGCCCAGCGCGAAGAGCTGCCTGGCCGGCTGCGCGGCGCGCGGCCTCGATGGCGGCGTCGACTTGCGTCAACGCGAGCCGCGCGTGATCGAGAAAAGCCCTGCCCGCTGCCGTCAGCTCGACCCCGCGCGCGCTGCGGCTGAACAATTCCGCGCCGATTTCGTCTTCGAGATCGCGGATCTGACGGCTCAGTGACGGCTGCGACGTATGCAGACGCTGTTGCGCCGCCACGGTCAGGCTGCCCGTCTCCGCGACCGCCATGAAATACCGCAGATGCCGAAGTTCCATACACCCTCGCTCAGGCGTGCAACAGGCCATGCCTTGCTGGCATGCCTGCCAGCCTACAAAGTCTTTTTCCTTTGCGCAAGCCGTCGCTACATTACCCATCAGCAGCGACACGATAGTCAAACCAAACCCACTACGGCCTGACACCCATCGCTCACTCCATGCTTTTCATCTATATCGCAGAGGAACCGGAAATGAGCCAGCCAATCGCTCCAAACGATGTCGCGGCGACCCGCCGACTGAACCGCGCAAGCACGCTCGCGAATCTACGCCCGCTATCGCGCGGGCCTGCCAATCCCCTCAACGGAGTTACGCCATGAACAACCTCACCGGAAAGACCGCGCTCGTCACAGGCGCTTCACGCGGTATCGGCCGCGCCACCGCCCTCGCACTCGCCGAAGCGGGCGCGCAGGTTCTCGTTCACTACAGCAGCGCGGAAAAAGAAGCGGACGCCGTGGTCGCCGAAATTCGCGCAGCAGGCGGCAACGCGCAAAAAATCGCCGCGAATCTGCGCGACGCTCAAGGTCCGCATGCGCTGGCGAAACAGGTTCGAGCCGTAGTCGGCCGGCGTCTGGACATTCTGGTCGCGAACGCCGGCATTTCGAAAGCGACCAATATCGAGGAAACGACCGTCGAGGATTTCGACGACCTGTTCGCGGTCAACGTGCGCGCCCCTTACTTCCTCGTGCAGCAGTTGCTGCCGGTGATGTGCGAGGGCAGCTCGGTGATTCTGCTGTCGTCGCTTGCCGCACGTGCGGCGGTCGGGACGCTGTCGGCCTATGCAGCCACCAAAGGCGCGGTGGATACGCTCGTCAGGCATTTCGCGGCGGCGCTCGGCGAACGCGGCATTCGCGTGAATGCGGTCGCGCCGGGCGTGGTCGAAACGGACATGTCGAACTTCGCGAGGACCGATGCGGGACGCGATCTCACGTTGAGCATGCAGGCGTTGAAGCGCGTCGCGCAGCCCGACGATATCGGCGGCGCCGTGGCGTTTCTCGCGTCGGACGCCGCGCGCTGGATCACCGGCGAAACGCTGCATGTGGACGGCGGCTCGAAGCTCTGAGCTCGACGCGTGTCTTTGCGGTTGGATCTCGCCGCGAAGGCTTTGCGGTGTGCCGCGCAAACGTGTCGGCACATCGCAAGCATTTGCGCACGCGATCCAATGCATTGCCGCCTCGCCTTGAGAGCCATGACCGGCAAGCTCGCGACGCTCTTACGTCGCGCCGCTCACTTCCACAACGTGCGGCCGAAGAACGTCAGCGTGCGGTCCCATGCGAGCTGCGACCAGACCGGATCGAACTGGGTCTTCGCGATACGGCCCGGCCCAACCGCGGTTTCATTCGCGAACGCGTGATGCGCGAGATAGCGATGGAACTCGACATCGACGCTGGCTTCGGTCAGCTTCTTCTCCAACGCATCGACCGTTTCAGCGGAGAAGAACTCGTCCTGCAAAGCCCAGTGCCCGAGCACCGGCACCGTGATTTTCGACGCGTCGATGTATTCCAGCGGCGGGAAGCCGTACCACACCACCCCGGCCGCGACGTCGGGAATGTTGCACAGCGAAAGCCAGGTGAGCGCGCCGCCCATGCAATAGCCGGTCACGGCAACTTTCGCCGCGTGCTGCTTCAGATACTCGACGGCGCCGCGCACGTCCTGGGTAGCGGCGTCGCCGAAATCGAGCCCGCTCATCAAATGGTGCGCTTCTTCCTCTTCCAGCGTCGATTTGCCACGGTAGAGATCGGGCACGAGCGCCAGATAGCCGGCCTGCGCGAGGCGGTCCGCGACGCCGCGAATCTGTTCGTTCAAGCCCCACCATTCCTGAATCACGACGATGGCGGGCGCCCCTTCCAGCTTCTGCGGCTTGGCCAGATAGCCCTGAAGCTGCTGACCATCGGGGCGGCTGAAGGTGATCATCGATCCTGCTGGCTGTTTCATGGGTTACTCCTCGGGTGGATGAAGCCGCTAGCATAGCGCCAGCGCGGTTTTCGCACGCAGGCTCCTATTGCGCGCCGATCGTCGTCGGGCCGGGCTGCGCGGCGGATGGTTCACCTGGTGATTTCATTACAATTTGTCGCTGCATCCCTTTCTAAAAGGGCGGCAATCGACGTCGCAAAACGCGCTGTCCGCTGCAAGGCAATTAGCCCTCTTTCATTGCAATGAGGATTGGTTGCGAGTTACAAAAATATTTCCGCGTCCGGGACTGCGAAATCGGCCCGCAGAGTCGCATCCATCAAAACCGCTCGATTACCCCAAGCTGCACGCCCGCGACCGGCGCGCCCGGATAAGCGACCGGCAGCCCGACCACATTGACGCCGCGCAGCGTGAAGCTGGCGTCGTCGTGATTCCAGAGATAGGCCGCGCTGAAATAGAACAGCAGCGTGCGCGAGAAGTCGTATTCGAATGCCGCGCTGAACTGGTCGGCACTCGCGCCGGCAGTGGAATAGTCGCGCACGTGCGCATAGCCCAGCGATGCCCGCGCATGCGGCGACAAGCTGTATTGCGCCGACAGCGACCCGCCCGCGCCGTGATAGAACGGCGTCCCGCCGTCGCCGTTGAAAAAAGAAAGCCACACGCGCACGTTCTCGAACCCGTAACTCGCGCCGCCGAGATTCGCCCGCAACGCCCCGGCGCCGTGCGTCTGCTGCCGCGCGTATGAGAGCTTGAGTCCGTCGATCTGATACGCGGCGGTCAGATAGTAACCGTCGATCCCATTGCCATCGTTTTCCGACGGATCGCGCATCGCCATCATGACGGTCGCGCTGAAGCCGCCGACCAGCGGCGACAGATACGCGAGCGCGTTATTCGTGTACGGCGTGATCTTCGACAGGTTGTTGAGCCCGGACGCGATCGTGCCGGCGCCGAACGCATCGAGGTCGCCCTTGAACGGGATATAGATGGGCGAGTACTGGCGGCCGAATCGCAATTCACCCCACGTGCCGTGTGCGCCGATCCACGCCTGTCTGTTGAACAGTACACCCGGGGTTTGCAACGTGCCGTCCACCGAGCTGAAGCCGTTTTCCAGCGTGAACACGATCGCCAGGTCCGCGCCGATCGGTTCCGAGCCGTGCAGTCCGAATCGCGAGCCGCGATAGGCGCCCGAGTCCAGGCGCGGCGTCCAGCCGGAGCCGGGATTGGTGACTTCGAGACTGGTGTCGAGCACGCCGTACAGCGAAACGAAACCGGCACCCGTATCGGACGCCGCGATGCCATGCGTGCAAAACAGCAGCGCCGCGCCGCCGACGCCCGCGCGCAGAACCGCACATGAGCGCCGGATTGCGGCGCCCCGTGTCAGCACAGCGCGTCCGGGTCGCGTGGCCGTGAGCGGAAGCGGCGGTGTGCGGAACAGATGAGATCCTCCACAGACACATCAATCGTGCATACCGGGGATGAAAATTACCACGTTCATCACGCTGGCGCGGCACACGAAAATTACCGACGCACGCCGGGCTTCGCGGTGCGATGCCGCCCACAGAGCTTGCGCGCCGCCGCGAATCGCGTCATGAGCGCTCGTCAACGTCCGTCTTCAAACAGGCCGATAATCGCAAGTCCGGCAGGAAGAATACCCCACGGCCTTGTCACGATCCAGGCCTCCCGCCGCACGGCGCCCGCATGACCACGCCGTGTCCACGCACCTTCACTTACGAATTCAATCTCATGGATAAACGAGCACTCATCATTGGCGCAAGCGGCATCGTCGGCAGCAATCTCGCGGACCACCTGCTATCGAGCGGCTGGCAGGTGGCGGGAGTCTCGCGCGGCCGCACGCCGGTCTCATCGGCGATCGAAGCCATCACCGCCGACCTCGGTTCACCCGACTCCATCAACGGCGCGCTAGCCGGCAAACCATTCAGTCATGTGTTCTTCACCGCGTGGTCACGCCAGGCCACCGAGAAAGAAAACATTCGCGTGAACGGCGCGATGGTCCGTCATGTGATGGACGCCGTGGGGCCGGCAGGCACGCTCGTCCATGCCGCGCTTGTGACGGGACTGAAGCACTATCTCGGCCCCTTCGAGGCGTATGCGACCGGCGCGGTGCCGATCACGCCGTTCCGCGAGGAACAGGGGCGGCAACCCGTCGACAACTTTTACTACGAGCAGGAAGACCGCCTGTTCGAAGCCGCGCGGCGCTATGGGTTCAGTTGGAGCGTGCATCGTCCGCACACGATCATCGGCTATGCGCTGGGCAACGCGATGAACATGGGCGTGACGCTCGCAGTCTATGCATCGCTGTGCAAGCAGACCGGCCAGCCGTTCATCTTCCCGGGGTCGGGGGCGCAGTGGAACAGCCTCACCGACATGACCGACGCCAGGCTGCTCGCGCGACACCTCGAATGGGCGACCACGTCCGCGAACGCGCGCAATGAAGACTTCAACGTGGTCAATGGCGATGTGTTCCGCTGGAAGTGGATGTGGTCGCGCATCGCCGACTACTTCGGCATCGAAGGAGTGCCGTTCGACGGCGAGGTGCGTCCGCTGGAAGGCCGCATGCAGGACGCCGCCAAACCGTGGTCCGGGATCGCGGCGCGCTTCGGTCTGCAGGAGCCGGACATCGGCAAGCTCGCATCGTGGTGGCACACGGACGCCGATCTCGGCCGCCCGATGGAGGTGCTGACGGATATGACGAAGAGCCGCATCGCAGGCTTCCTCGACTATCAAAGCACGCCCGACGCGTTCTTCGCGCTGTTCGACCGCCTGAAGGCGGAGCAGGTCATTCCGCAGTGAGCTGAAGCGGACACGCAAGCGGTCAGCTTCTTGCTTCGATCGATACCCGCCTATCGCGTCCGATTGAACAGCGGCGACGCGTGACTCGCCGCGGCGAGTTCCGCGGCCGCCGCGAGCAGCGTCGGGCCGAGACTCTCCATGCGCTTTTCGTCGAGCCGCACGAGCGGCCCGGCAATGCTGATCACGCCCATGGCGGCATAACCGCGCCGCTGCACGGGCGCGGCCATCGCGGTCATGCCGGGCGCGAACACCTCGTTGATCGTCGCGTAGCCGCGTTCACGCGCGGCATGCACGAACTTCAGCAATCCATTGATGGTGGTCGGCGCGTTCGGCCCGTATTGTTTCGGCTGCCCAAAGCCCTGGCGCGAGACGAGTTCGAGCGCGCGTTCGTCCGTCATGGTCATCATCCATGCATGACCCGTCGCGCTGCACGACAGGATCGTGTCCATGCCCATGTCCGGGTCGTAGCGCAGCCCCTTCAGCGCGCCTTGCGACTTCGCGACCCACGTGAGCCGGTCGCCGTCCACGATCGCGAGCCGCACCAGTTCACCCGACTTCTCGGCGAGCCGGTCGAGCATGGTCTGCGCGATATCGACGATGCCCGACGTCGCAAGAAAGCCGAGTCCGAGACCCACGAGTTTGGTGGTGAGCACGTAGTCGCCGTGTTCGCGCAACTGCCGCACGTAACCGCATTGCTTCAGATCGACGAGCAGCCGATGACACGCGCTGCGCGGAATATCGAGCTCGTCGGCGATCATCGCGAGCGGTGTGCCCTCCATCTGCGTGGCGAGATATTCGAGCACCGCGAGAGTGCGTTCCGTGACGCCGGGCATATCGGTCTCCGTGTTTTGCCTGGGCCGCCGCAAGCGGGCGGCAGCGGTTTGCCAGCGCAGTTTTGCACATTATGAGATCGAATTCCACCCTGGAATGGCATACCACCCAACGATGCTAATCTGTTTTCAAGGCCGCGACGTCGCACGATGACAGCACAACGCGCCGAGTCAATCGACCAGACAAAGAGCAGGAGCGGACCGCGGCGAAGCGTTGACGAGTTTCGCTCATCACCCGACCCCCGCACGGCAGACGGACAAGGAGACAACATGATTCAGGATGCACAGGCCGGCACAAACGCCGCGAACACCGCGCACGCAGCGATGCGCACGCGAGCGGTCACCGCCGCCGCGATCGGCACGGCGCTCGAGTGGTTCGACTTCACGCTGTATGGCGCGCTCGCCGCCACGATTTTGCCAAGGCTGTTTTTCCCGGCGATGGACCCGACCTCCGCGTTGCTCGCGTCACTGGCGACTTTCGGCGTGGGACTTGCCGCGCGACCGCTCGGCGCGATCATCTGCGGGCATCTGGGCGACAAGCTCGGACGCCGCAATCTGATGCTGGGGACCGTCACCGTGATGGGCCTCGCGTCGATGGCGATGGGTCTGTTGCCGACCTACGCGAGCATCGGCGTGTGGGCGCCGGTGTTGCTGGTGCTGCTGCGCATTCTGCAAGGCTTCGCGCTGGGCGGCGAATCGACCGGCGCGCAACTGATGGCGATCGAACACGCGAGCCCCGACCGGCGCGGCAAGTACTCGGGACTGCTCGGCCTGTGCTCGCCGCTGAGCCAGATCATGGCTAACGGCGTGCTGCTTCTGCTGTCGTCCACGATGTCGGCGCAGGCATTCGATTCGTATGGCTGGCGCATCCCGTTCGTGCTGAGCTTCATCCTCGTGATCGTGGGCCTCTACATCCGGCTGCGAGTCAGCGAAACCCCCGCGTTCGTGGCGCTGCGTAAGACGGAAGTCGTGCACGTGGGCAGCCCGTTGCGCGATGCGCTCCGTCTGCACTGGCGCACCGTGCTGCGCTGGATGCTGTTCTTCTGCGGACCGGCCGCGATCTTCTATCTGATCGTGGTGTTCTCGCTCAGCTACATCACCAAGACGCTCGCCATTCCGAAGCAGACCGGATTTCTGCTGCTGATGGGCGCCAACGTCTGCGCGATCGTCGGCGCGCTCGCCGGCGGCATGTTGAGCGACAAGATCGGCCGCAAGAAGGCGCTCGCGATCGGCTCGACCGCGACCTTGCTGATGCTGTTCGCCTACTTCCAGATTCTCGATACCAAAAGCTTTGTGCCGATGCTGGCCGCGATGGGCTTCTTCCTCGGCTTCACGCAGTTTCAAAGCGGCATCCAGCCGGTCGCCTTCGCGGAAGCGTTTCCGACCAACGTTCGCTACTCCGGCTCGGCGCTTGCCTATACGGGTGCGAACCTGGTGGCGGGCGGTCCGATGCCGGTGCTGGCCGTGTGGCTCTTCTCGGTGTGCAACGGATCGCCGTGGGGAGTCGTCGCGGTGTGCGTGGTCTTCAACGTGATCTCGCTCCTGATGATCCTGACGGCACGCGAAACGCGCGGCATCGACATGAATCGCACCGATTCGGCCGCGGCCGTGACCGGCGAAGCGGACTTCGCAACGGCCGGGGTGGGCAACAGCCGTCACACGTAAGCGTTGCTGCGCTCCGGTAACAGATTGAATTTTGCAAACAGGCGACTGAACAATGACTGATCTCGTATATGTATTGAATGGCTCGAATCTGAACATGCTCGGCAAGCGCGAGCCGCATCTGTACGGCACGACCACGCTGGCGCAGATTCAGCAGCAGGTGGAAGCGCTCGCGGCGAAGCTCGAACTGCGCTGCGAATTCCGCCAGACCAACAGCGAGGCGACCATGGTCGACTGGCTGCAGGAAGCGTTCGAACGGGACGCCGCGGTGATCATCAACCCTGCGGGCTTTTCGTTCGCGTCGGTGCCGGTGTTCGACGCGGTCAAGCTGATCGAGCGTCCGCTGATCGAGCTGCACATCACCAACATTCACAAGCGCGACGAAACCTACCGCCACTCGCTGATCTCGCGCGCGGCGACCGGCGTGATCTGCGGACTCGGCGCGAACGGCTACCTCGTCGCGCTGCAGGCCATGGCGATGGCGCTCGGCAGGAGCGCGAATTTCGGCTGACGCTCCCAGCTCACGGGTGGCAGAGATCGTATGTCGCCCCGCCCGCAGCATGCCGTGCCTGGCGGCACGGCATTTTTTTGTCCATTTTTCGCGTACAAACTGCCAGAAAAGAGTTTTGTCCTAGGGAAAACCCGTATAATCGCCAGCAAGAGGTCAGACAACTTGAACAGGTTGCCGTCGAGACCCTGGCCCGCGATCCGCCGCGCGGCGTCCACCCTGAACCGCCCTTTGCCAGCTCCGTGAACCCGACTGCCACTGCACTGCCCTTCCGAAACGCCCTCTTCGCGATGCTCGGCATCGGCCTCGTCAATATGCTGGTCGCGCTCGACCAGACGGTCGTCAGCACCGCGCTGCCGTCGATCGTCGCCGAACTGCACGGCTTCGAATACTTCGCGTGGATTGCCAGCGCGTACCTGCTGGCGTCGGTGGTGACGGTGCCGGTATTCGGGCGGCTCGGCGACTATTTCGGCCGCAAGCGTTTCGTGATCGCCGCGGTGATCACGTTCACGGTGGCCTCAGTGCTGTGCGGCGTCGCCAACGACATGCTGTTCCTCGTGATCGCGCGCGGCTTGCAAGGCGTCGGCGGCGGGATGATGGTCGGCACGGCGTTCGCGTCGATACCGGATCTGTTTCCCGATGCTCGCACGCGAGTGCGCTGGCAGGTGGTGCTGGCCGCCGCCTACGGCATCGGCA
Organism: Paraburkholderia panacisoli; assembly: GCF_008369935.1. Taxonomy (GTDB): domain Bacteria; phylum Pseudomonadota; class Gammaproteobacteria; order Burkholderiales; family Burkholderiaceae; genus Paraburkholderia; species Paraburkholderia panacisoli. The sequence continues at coordinate 262,210 of NZ_VTUZ01000010.1, forward strand.
CTGCCGCCGGCCCGTCGCTGGGCGGCTGGATGAGCGAACACTGGGGCTGGCGCTCCACCTTCCTGATCAACTTGCCGGTCGGCGCCGCCGCGCTGTATTTCATCTGGGCGCATCTGCCGAGCTTCCGCCGTCCGCAGGAAGGCGAGGTCAAGATCGACTGGCTCGGCGCGGCGCTGGTCGCGGCGGTACTCGCCGGTTTGCAGACCTTGATCGAAGCGGTGCCGAAAAGCGGGCTGACCACCGGTAACCTCATTCTGGCGGTCTGCGTGGTCGCCGGCGCGATCGCGTTGTTCGTGTGCGAGAAGCGCGCCACGCATCCGATCATTCCGCTCGACCTGTTCGAAGACCCGCAACTCGTGACGCTGTTCACGCTCGGCATGTTGTCCGGCTTCGTGATGTTTTCGCTGATCTTCTTCGCGCCGCTGCTGCTGCAAGGCGGCTTCGGACTGTCGCCGCAACAGGCCGGTCTGATCGCGACGCCGATCGCCGCGTGCATCGCGCTCGGCAGCCTGCTGAACACGCGCATCGTGATTCACATGAACAAGCCCACGCGGATTCTGTCGATCGGCTTCGCGCTGCTCATGTTCGCGTCGATCGCGCTGGCGTTCGCGAATCCGGGCACACCGCACCTGCGAATCGAATTGCCGATGGCGGCGGTCGGCATCGGCCTCGGGTTCATCCTCAACAATCTGAATGTGTTCGCCCAGGAGATTGCCGGGCGTGAGCGCTTCGGCATCACGACCGCGCTGCTGCAGTCCACGCGGATGGTGGGCGGCATGCTCGGCACGAGCATTGTCACGACCGTGGTATCGCATCACTACCGCAACGTCGTCACGCGCACGATGAGCGTGCTCGGCGAACCGGCCGCGTCGCAATGGCGGCCGCGCTTCGTCGATCTGCGCATTCTCATCGACGAGGCGTCGCGGCTGAAGCTGATCGCGGATATGAAATCGTCAGGGCTCGATACGCTCGCGTTGATCGACACCGCGCGCGATGCGCTGGTGCAATCGATTCATATCGGCGTATGGCTGACGGCGGTTGCGTCGCTGGCGGCGGCGCTGCTGGTGCAGCGGATCTCGCATGTGGTGTTCCGGCGGAGCTGATGCCGGGTTGGGATCGCCTCTGCGCGCGGTCCCGGTTAGCGTGGTGAGCGCTGCACCTGCGTGATGGGGTTCGCGCACAAGGCATAGCGCGCGGCCCCGCTCGTGAGGCGCCGCGCGATCACCTGGCCTGAACGACGCCCGCAACGTGCGGGCGCGCGGGCGCGGTCTCCCACGCATGCGCGATGCACCCTGGCTTTAGCGCACCAGACACGGCCGCTTGTTATCGAACTTCCAGTTCGGAATCAGGTATTGCATCGCGACGCCATCGTCGCGCGCGCCCAGGCCATGCTGCTGATACAGCGCGTGCGCCTTCTCGATCTCGTCCATGTCCAGTTCGACGCCGAGCCCCGGCGCCTGCGGCACCTTCACCTTGCCGCCGACGATCTGCAACGGCTCACGCGTCAAACGCTGACCGTCCTGCCAGATCCAGTGCGTGTCGATCGCCGTGATCTTGCCGGGCGCGGCGGCCGCCACGTGCGTGAACATCGCCAGCGAAATATCGAAGTGATTGTTCGAATGCGAGCCCCACGTGAGCCCCCAGTCGTTGCACATCTGCGCGACGCGCACCGAGCCCTGCATGGTCCAGAAATGCGGATCGGCCAGTGGAATATCCACCGACTGCAACTGGATCGCATGGCCCATCTGGCGCCAGTCGGTGGCGATCATGTTGGTTGCCGTCGGCAGGCCGGTCGCGCGGCGGAATTCGGCCATCACCTCGCGGCCCGAATAACCATTTTCCGCGCCGCACGGATCTTCCGCGTAAGCGAGCACGTCGTGCTGGTCGCGGCACAGGCGCACCGCTTCGGCGAGCGACCACGCGCCGTTCGGGTCGAGCGTCACGCGCGCGTGCGGGAAGCGTTCGGCCAGCGCGGTGACCGCTTCGATTTCGGCGTCGCCGGACAGCACGCCGCCCTTGAGCTTGAAGTCGTTGAAGCCGTAGCGCGCCTGCGCGGCCTCGGCCAAGCGCACGACCGCTTCGGGGGTCAGCGCCTCTTCGGTGCGCACGCGCTCCCAGTCGTCGCGGCCATCGGCGCCGCTCGCATACGGCAGGTCGGTCTTGTTGCGATCGCCGATATAGAACAGGTAGCCGAGCATCTCCACTTCGTCGCGTTGCTGGCCTTCGCCGAGCAAGGCCGCGACCGGCACGCCCAGATGCTGGCCGAGCAGATCGAGCAGCGCCGCTTCGAGCGCGGTCACCGCGTGAATGGTGGTGCGCAGATCAAACGTCTGCAAGCCACGGCCACCCGCGTCGCGGTCCGCGAACTGCGTGCGCGCCTTGTTCAGGATAGCTTGCAAATTACCGATCGACTGACCGACGACGAACGGACGCGCGTCGTCGATGGTTTTGCGGATATTCTCGCCACCCGGCACTTCGCCGACGCCGGTGTGGCCCGCGCTGTCACTCAGAATGACAATGTTGCGCGTGAAGAATGGACCATGTGCGCCGCTCAGATTCATCAACATGCTGTCGCGGCCGGCGACCGGCACCACTCGCAGTTCGGTGACGATCGGCGTGGCGTTCGATTCAGAGGGTTTCGTGGACATGAAAATAAGCTCTGTTGAGTGAGTAAGCCGGCAGGTGGACATCATCGCGACCGTTGCGTGCGCTCGACACCGATACCGGATGGAAATTGGCAAACCCGTGACGCTCGATTGACCGTAGTGAGCGTCAGTGTAGTCAATGTGCTTTGCTGTGCAACGCCTCCGGCAGCACGCCGCGATCGCCCCGTCGACTGCGCGTGAGGAAACCGGCCGCCGCCGCGATCAGCGAGGCCACGCCCAGGCCATACAGACCACCGGTAATCGAACCGGTGTGCTGCTGCAGATAGCCGAAGGTGGCCGGCGCGAAGAATCCGCCGAGGTTGCCCAGCGAGTTGATCAGCGCGATCACGCCGGCGGCCACGCGGGCATCGAGGTAGCCCTGCGGAATCGGCCAGAACAGCGACGAGGCCGCCTTGAAGCCGATCGCGGAAAAGCAGATCGCCACGAAGGACGTGACCGGATTGCCCGAGGTCGACGCGAACAGCCCGCATGCCGCGATGACGAGCGCCACCGCGAGCCATGCCTGCTGGAAGCGCCACTTCGCCGACAGCACCGCGAAGCAGTACATCGCGACCATCGCGATCAGCCACGGAATGGCGTTGAGCATGCCGACTTCGAAGTCGGACAGACCACCCATCTTGCGGATGATGGTCGGCAACCAGAAGGTGGCCGCGTAAATGGTCAACTGGATCGCGAAGTACAGCAGGCAGAACAGCACGATCTGCGGGTCCTTCAGCAGCTTCAGCGTGGGCAAATGCGCGCCGCCGTGCGCTACGCGCTCGGCCTGCTCCGCCGCGATCGAGCGCGCGAGCACGGTCTGCTCTTGAGCGGTGAGCCATGTCGCGTCGCGAATGTGCGACTTGAGCAGCATCCAGCTGACGCCGCACAGCACGATCGAAAAACCGCCTTCGATGAGGAACATCCACTGCCAGCCTTGCAGCCCGAAGCCGCGAATGGACAGCAGCGTGCCGGTGATCGGACCGGACAGCACGGACGCGAGCGCCGAGCCGGAGAGAAAAACCGCGACGGCCTTGCCGCGCTCTTTCTGCGGGAGCCATTGCGTGAAGTAATACACCACGCCGGGGAAGAAGCCGGCTTCGGCCACGCCCAGCAAGAAGCGCAGCACGTAGAACGAAGTGTCGTTCCACACGAACGCCATGGCCGCCGCGACCAGCCCCCACGTGCCCATGATGCGGGTGAGCCAGGCGCGCGCGCCGTACTTCTGCATCAGCACGTTCGACGGCACTTCGAACAGCGCGTAGCCGATGAAGAACAAACCGCTGCCCAGCCCATAAGCCGCAGCGCCGATGCCCAGGTCCGTCTGCATGTGCGAATTGACGAAGCCGATGTTCACGCGGTCGATGTAGTTCGCGATGAACATGATCAGGAAAAGCGGCAGTATGTGTCGCTTGACCTTCGAAACCGCGGAATCCAGCGGGTCGATTGCGGCGGTGAGAGCAGATGTCAAGGTTGTCTCCAGTGTCGGTCGCGCGGGCGGACTGATCGAACACAACGCGGGGCGGCGGAGCCCGGTGGCTCATCGCCTCGACCGCGTTATATGTTGTCTGATGACATTTTATCGTGAGCCCGGCATCAAGTCCAATCGAGTGTTTACCCTGCGTAACCTTTTGTGATTACTGGGATTACAGGATTCAAAACTGGCTTGCAAGGTTTCTGGAAGTTGAACTAGGACGTCTGATGACTAAATTTCCTCAACGCTGTGCACCAGACTAACCGCCCCGGCATTCGCAGGCGCCCCTGCCTACGGCACGAAGCGCGGCAGTCGCTCCCTCGCGAAGCCGAGCAAACAGCAAGCGCCGTCGACAAGCCGGGAATCGAGTAAAGTCCTGTGCGATACTTTGCGGAAAATCCAGGTCACGGCATCCTCCCGCCGCCGTTACCCGCACGCTCAAGCGTCCGCATCCAGCCGATTAGTCAACTAGCCACAAAAATGTCCAGCCTAACTGAGAAGGTGGTGGCCACCCTTTCCGATGAAATTCGCCGTGGCACCCTGCGCCCCGGCGACCGCATTCCCACCGAAGTCGCGATGATGAAGCAGCTGTCGGTGAGCCGCTCCGTGGTTCGCGAGGCGATTTCGCGCCTGCAGGCGGCCAAAGTGGTCGAGACGCGCCACGGCATCGGCACGTTCGTGCTGGCGCCCGCCGCCGAAAGGCCGGTGCAACTGGCCGCCGCCGACCTGTCCAGCATGCTGGACGTGATGGCGATCATCGAATTCCGTATCGATGTCGAGGCGGCCGCGGCCGCGCTCGCCGCAGCACGGCGCACCGAGCAGAACCTCAAGCAGATTCGCGCCGCGCTCGATAGCTTCGAGTCGGAACTCGAACGCGGCAGCACGGATACGCTGGCGCACGACATCGAGTTTCATCTGCAGATCGCGCGTGCCAGCGGCAACCGCTACTTCTTCGACGTGCTCAGCCAGCTCGGCCGCGCGGTGAGCCCGCGCACGCGGCTCGGGTCCGCCGAGATCGCGGAACTCGACCATATCGAGCTCCTGCGCAACGTGCTCGGCGAGCACCAGATGATTTATCGCGCGATCGAACGGCAGGACCCCGATGACGCGCGCGCAGCGATGCGGATGCATCTGAGCAACAGCCGCGAAAGGCTGCGGCGCGCGCATGAGTTGAGTCGAGCGCACGGCTGATTCTGGCGGTTGCGGTGGTCAGCCTGCTTGCGCTGCCCGTTGCTCGTTGCCAACGAGTCGCGTTGTCGTTCATGTGCGGCAAGCCGTTATCGCACTGATCCGCGCGCAGCCGCTCTGCTCCGCTTGCGAGCCGGGACTGTTCCCGGCGATTGATGAGCGGCCCTGACAAGGAGCTTCCGATGACGCCGCCCAATCACGCCGGCCGTTCCGCAATCGCCACGCCGCGTTCGGCGGCGCTTTTCGCCGTCAACGAAACCGGCGCGTCCACCGGTGCGATGGACCGCTTCGGCTCGCTCAACATATTTGTGCGCGCCGCCGAAACGCGCAGCTTCACCGAAGCGGGACGCAAATTGGGGATCTCGTCGTCGGCGGTCGGCAAGGCGATCTCACGGCTCGAAGGACGGCTCGGCGTCCGCCTCTTTCATCGCAGCACGCGCAGCATCGCATTGACGCCCGAAGGCGCGACGTTCCTGACGCGCTGCCAGCGCATCATCGGCGAGATCGAGGCCGCCGAAACCGAATTGGCGCTCGCCAATGCCGAGCCGCGCGGACGGCTGCGGGTCAGCATGCCGATGGTCAGCACGCTGATGATGCCCGTGATCGGCGCATTCATGAGAGCGTACCCGGACATCACGCTCGATATCGATTTCTCCGACCGGATGGTGGATGTGATCGAAGAAGGTTTCGACGTGGTGACGCGTACCGGCGATGCCGCCGACTCGACACTCGTCACGCCCGCGATGGGCGTGTTCCGGCAAATGATCGTCGGCTCGCCGGCGTACTTCGCGCGACGCGGCATGCCTACGGAGCCCGAGCAACTGCGCGAGCATGCGTGTCTCCAGCATCGTTTTCCGACTACCGGCAAATTGCGGCGCTGGCCATTGAGTCGCGACGGCGAGACGCTGGACATCGAGCTGCCGACCGTGGCCATCGCCACCGCCGTCGAACCGTTGACGTTGCTCGCCGAACAGGGTCTGGGGCTGGCCTGCGCACCTGACTTCACGGTGCGCGCGCAACTGGCGCAAGGCTCGCTGGTTGCCGTGCTACAACCGTATCTGGATACTCCCAGCGTGTTTCGGGCGCTATGGCCGTCCGGGCGGCAAATCTCGCCGAAAGCGCGGGTCTTTGTCGATTATCTGAGCCAGCATCTGTTTCCGGATTCCGCTGCGGCGGTGGGCGAAGACGCGGCGAAACGCGATTGAAGTGACGGGGCTTCGCGTGGTTCTTGGCGCCTGTCCTCGTCGTCGTCCGCGCAACCTATCTTGCGGCTTGTGCATCGGATATCGCGCTCGTCGCAACGCCCTCTTCGCTACCGCGCACCCGACACAAGACGGCCAGCCTTTGCAAAGCGCTTCGCGTCTCGTCCCGCGCTTTGCTCGGCGCACTAAAAAGCCAGCGTATCGCGCCGAAACACGCTGGCCATTCCAGCCGATCGAGGCAACCATTCCCCCGCTTACGCAGCCACTGCCTCTTCGTCATAAAACGGATAGTCGGTGTACCCGACTTGCGTGCCGCCGAAGAACGTCGGCCTGTCATACGCATTGAGCGGCAAGTTGCGGCGCAAGCGTTCCGGCAGATCCGGGTTCGCGATGAAGTCGCGGCCGAAGGCGACGAGGTCCGCATCGCCATCGGCCAGAATGGCTTGCGCCGACTCGCCCTTGAAACCGCCCGCCGTGATGATCGTCCCAGGATAGTGTTTGCGGATCTTCCGCGCCGCGACTGGACTCGGATCGCGGCTTTCATCTTCGATGTCGCCCGAGATACGCGGCTCGATCAGATGCAGATAAGCGAGATCGAGTTTCGCGAGTTGCGCCGCGACGTAAGTGAACAGGCCGACCGGGTCGCTATCCGACATATCGCCCCACGATCCGCTCGGCCCGAGGCGCACGGCGACCCGATCGCTGCCCCACACCGAAATCACCGCGCGGGTCGCCTCCATCAACAGGCGGGCGCGATTTTCGAGCGAGCCGCCGTACGCATCCGTGCGCTTGTTGCTGCCGTCCTGAAGGAACTGATCGAACAGATAGCCGTTCGCGCCATGCAACTCGACGCCGTCAAAGCCCGCCTTCACGCCGCGTTCGGCCGCCGTCCGAAAGCGCTCGACAAGCGCGGCGATCTCGTCGATCGCGAGCGCGCGATTCGGCGTGTTCGGAATCCAGCCGGCTCGCGTATAAGCGACGCCGCCATGCGGCACTTCGGACGGTCCCACCGGTTGACGTCCATCGGGCTGCAACTCGGCATTCGACTGACGCCCCGCGTGATAGAGCTGCAGGAAGATCCTGCCGCCCTTCGCATGCACCGCGTCGGTGACTTCGCGCCAGCCGGCGATCTGGCTGTCGTCGTAGAGGCCAGGGGCGCCGAGATAGCCGTTGCCGTCGACGGCCGCAATGGTCGCCTCGCTGATCAGCAACGCCCCGGCCGAGGTGCGCTGCGCGTAGTACTCGGCCATCAGACGGCCGGGCCGCGCGCCTTCTTCGGCACGCATCCGCGTCAACGGTGCGAGCACGACGCGGTGCGCGAATTCATAAGGCCCGACTTTGACCGGCGTAAACAGCTTGTTCATGAGGTTCTCTCGAAAGTGATCCGTGAAGGATTGCCGCCAAACGCTCAATGCGTTGTGCGGCGCTGGATCACAATCTATAGGCGCAGCCCGGTTGGAAAAACGGGCCGCGCTTTCGAATACTTCGGACCGGGCAGTCCGCAATGCGCTGGAACCTTGCGAGCACTGGGCTGCGCGGCGGTCCGCCGATTGTTTCGAAAGCGCGTCAACTGTGTTTCGACGACGAGGCCCGACGCACGACATCATGCGTAGCGGGTGCACGGAGGCAGCGCCCGCGCACGCGCGTCATACGCGATTGACCCCCAGCCGGATTCGGTGATTCAATCAGCGGGGCGCGCGGGGATCGCCGCCGCCGTCATTTCGATTTTCAGATCCAGGTCACCCACGACACCCAGCATCTGAATCTGCAATGCCACCGCTTGAAAACGAAGGATCGAGGCAAGCAGCACGCCACCTGAGGAGCGAAGCATGAGCGCATCGAAACCCGAAGCTCAACCCGGCGCAGGTCCCGCCCCAACCAAATCCGGCGTGCCGATCGGTCTGATCGCGAGCGTCGTCGCGATGATCGTCGTGCTGCTGCTGCCGCTGCCCGCCACGCTGCCGCCAGCCGGGCACCGCATGCTCGCCATTCTCGCGTTCGCCGTGGTCGTCTGGTTGACGGAAGCCGTCTCGTACGAGGCCAGCGCGATCATCATCACTTCGCTGATCGCGTTTCTGATCGGCACCGCGCCGACCATCAAGGACCCGAGCGTGCTGTACGGCACGTCGGCCGGCATCAGCATGGGACTCGCCGGCTTCTCGAACTCGGCGCTCGCGCTGGTGACCGGCGCCCTGTTCATCTCCGCCGCGATGACGATCACCGGCCTCGACAAGCGCATCGCGCTCGTCACGCTATCGTTGATCGGCACCACGACGCGCCGCATCCTGATCGGTTCGATCGCGGTGACGATCGTTCTGTCGCTGGTGGTGCCGAGCGCCACCGCGCGCAGCGCCTGCGTCGTGCCGATCATGATCGGCGTGATCTCGGCGTTCGGCGTCGACCGGCGCTCGAACATCGCGGCCGGCGTCATGATCGTGGTCGCCCAGGGCACCAGCATCTGGAACGTCGGCATCCTGACGGCCGCCGCGCAGAATCTGCTGACCGTCGGCTTCATGGACAAGATGCTCGGCGCACGAGTGACGTGGCTCGACTGGCTGATCGCCGGCGCGCCGTGGGCGATCATCATGTCGGCCGCGCTGCTGGTCGTCGTGCTGAAGATGCTGCCGCCCGAGACCGACAGCATCGCCGGCGGCAAGGAGGCGGTCGCGCGCTCGCTGCGCGAGCTCGGTCCGATGACCGGTCCGCAAAAGCGCCTGCTCGGCGTCGCGATCGGCCTGCTGTTTTTCTGGGCGACGGAAGGCAAACTGCATCCGTTCGACACCACCTCCGTCACCTACGTGGGCCTCGTGATCCTGATGCTGCCGCGCGTCGGCGTGATGGACTGGAAAACAGTGCAGAGCCGCATTCCGTGGGGCACGGTGATCGTCTTCGGGGTCGGCATCAGCCTGGGCACGGCCTTGCTCACGACGACCGCCGGCCAGTGGCTCGGCGACCTCGTCGCGCATCACACCGGCCTCGATCAGGCGAGCGCGTTCACCGCATTCGCGATTCTGTCCGCTTTCCTGATCGTCATTCACCTGGGCTTCGCGAGCGCCACCGCGTTGACCTCGGCGATGCTGCCGATCCTGATCGCCGTGCTGCAATCCATGCAGGGCAACTTCAGCCGGCTCGGCATGACGATGCTATTGGGCTACGTGGTCAGCTTCGGCTTCGTGCTGCCGATCAACGCGCCGCAAAACATGGTGTGCCTCGCCACGGACACGTTCACCGCGCGCCAGTTCGCACGCGTGGGCATCGTGCTGACGATTTTCGGGTATCTGCTGCTTCTGCTGTTCGCGGCGACGTGGTGGCGCTGGCTCGGGTGGATGTGAAGCGGGCGCGTTGAATGACGACGCGCTTGTGCTGCCTGACGTTCCCATTCAGCCAATCAACCCGGCTGGCCACGCGCAGAAAACACATCGACCAATCGATTTTCGCCGCCACACTGGCCAGTTCGCAAATCCCCACGCAATGGAGACCACGATGGAATTCTCGAGGGCCCAACACGACGACCACCTCGAACATTTCGAAGCCCATGGCGCGGCCCCGCTGCCATCGTCGAACGAAAGCGGCCACGTCGAGCACGACGGCGCGCGAATCTGGTACGCGGCATACGGGGCCGGGGCGCCCGTGATCCTGCTGCACGGTGGCCTGGGACATAGCGGCAACTGGGGTTATCAGATTCCGGCGCTGGTGGAGGCCGGTCATCGCGTGGTGGTCATCGACAGCCGGGGCCACGGCCGCAGCACGCGCGACGCGCGGCCCTACACGTACGAGCTGATGGCATCCGATGTACTGGCCGTGATGGACAGCTTGCAACTGGAAAAGGCGGCGATGGTCGGCTGGAGCGACGGCGCCTGCGTCGCATTGGTACTCGCCAGCATCGCGCCGGAGCGCGCCGGGGGCGTGTTCTTCTTCGGCTGCAATATGGACCCCAGCGGCACGAAACCGTTTGTGCCGACACCGGTGATTGACCGGTGCTTCAGCCGGCATGCCAGGGACTACGCGCAACTGTCGGCGACGCCGGACGACTTCGACGCGTTTGTCGGCGCCGTCAGCGAAATGATGAGAACGCAGCCCAACTACACGGCGCAGCAACTGGCTCAGATCCGCGTGCCGGTTGCGATCGTGCAAAGCGAGCACGACGAGTTCATCAAGCCTGAACACGCCGACTACCTCGCCCGCCACATTCCCGGCGCGGAGCTGATCGTGCTGACTGGCGTCAGCCATTTCGCGCCGCTGCAAAGGCCGGCGCAATTCAATCGCGCCGTGCTCGAATTTCTCCGCCGGGTGCTTTCCTGAAGCGGAAGACCCCCCGCGAGCCGCTTTGCCGCCATGCCGACGCGCAATGTATCTCGCCGCACCCCAATATTTCACGATATGAAACGAAGCGTTGCTTCGTAAAAAATCTTGCTGCGTGGCACAAATGCGGCATTTCGCAATGCCGCCCCACGTTGCACATCGCGAAATGAATCGCACAAGTCTTTATTTTTTAACGATATTTTTTGAAGAATCGAAACACCCAAGAGCCACTTGTACCGTCACTCGCTGACGTAGACTCTTTTACAAGAGCACGAGGTTCAGGCAGTCAGGTTGAATGGGCCGGGAAAATGCAGTCGGCCCGGTCATCCAACCGACGCATGGAACCCTTAGCGCACCGCGGTTTTTTAAATGGCAATTGGGAGACAAAAAATGAAAGGCTTTCGCTTTAGTTCGACCCAAGGAGCGTTCTATATTCTGCCGGGCCAGGATGGCTGGGAGGCAACCTACGGCAACGATACGCTCGGTGAATTTTCCACCCCGCAACAGGCGGCCGACGACCTCGCGCGCGGCTTGACCTGCCCGCATCTGTCCGAAAGCGACGATACATCCACGCTCGAAATTCCGGAGAAACTGGCCGATTGGGAAATCGTTCACGTGTGATGGCGGGCATGACCGCTGGCCACGTGGAAGTAGAAACGACGATGGCGCTCTTGAGCGCCATCGTCGTGCTTACTGCTTGCTATAGTGCATACGTTGCCGCTTACGCGGGTACTTCAAGCCACTTCGACTTAAGCAACCGAGTCCACGATCTTGTTCAGCGTCGTGCTCGGGCGCATTGCCTGGCTCGTCAGTTCGACATTCGGACGATAGTAGCCGCCAATATTCACCGGCTTGCCCTGCGCCGCACCCAGCTCTTCAACGATCTTCGCTTCGTTCTCGGCCATCGCCTTCGCGACGCCGGCGAACTGCGCCTGCAGCGCTGCGTCTTCCGTTTGCGCGGCCAGTGCTTCGGCCCAGTACATCGCGAGATAGAAGTGGCTGCCACGGTTGTCGATACCGCCAACCTTGCGCGCCGGCGACTTGTCGTTGTCGAGGAACTTGCCGGTGGCCTGGTCCAGCGTCTTGGCCAGAACCTGCGCCTTCGGGTTGTGATACGCATTGCTCAGGTGTTCGAGCGATGCGGCCAGCGCCAGGAATTCACCCAGCGAGTCCCAACGCAGGAAACCTTCTTCGACCAGTTGCTGAACGTGCTTCGGTGCCGAACCGCCGGCGCCCGTTTCGAACATGCCGCCACCTGCCATCAGCGGGACGATCGACAGCATCTTCGCGCTAGTGCCCAGTTCCATGATCGGGAACAGGTCGGTCAGGTAGTCGCGCAGCACGTTGCCGGTGACCGAGATCGTGTCCTTGCCGGCGCGGATACGCTCGACCGAGAACTTCGTCGCTTCGACCGGCGTCATGATGCGGATGTCCAGACCGCTGGTGTCGTGGTCCTTCAGGTACTGCTCGACTTTCTTGATGATCTGCGCGTCGTGCGCACGAGCCGCGTCCAGCCAGAAAACGGCCGGCGTGTTGGTGGCGCGGGCGCGGTTGACCGCCAGCTTGACCCAGTCCTGCACCGGCGCGTCCTTGGTCTGGCACATGCGCCAGATGTCGCCCGCTTCCACTGGCTGTTCGATCAGCACCGTGCCGGCTGCGTCGGTCACGCGGACCACGCCGTTCGCCGGAATCTGGAACGTCTTGTCGTGTGAGCCGTATTCTTCTGCGGCTTGCGCCATCAGGCCGACGTTAGGCACCGTGCCCATCGTGACCGGGTCGAACGCGCCGTGCTTCTTGCAGTCTTCGATCACCGCCTGATAGACGTCCGCGTAGCAGCGGTCCGGAATCACGGCCTTGGCGTCGTGCAGTGCGCCGTCCGCGCCCCACATCTTGCCCGACTCGCGAATCATCGCCGGCATCGAAGCGTCGACGATCACGTCGCTCGGCACGTGCAGGCTGGTGATGCCCTTGTCCGAATTGACCATCGCCAGTTGCGGGCGTTGCGCGTATTGCGCCTTGATGTCGGCTTCGATCGCCGCGGCCGTATCGGCCGGCAGGTCCTTCAGGCGCGCGTACAGGTCGCCGATACCGTTGTTCGGGTTGAAGCCGACTTTCGCCAGCGCCTCGGCGTGCTTGCCCAGCACGTCTTTGTAGAACACCGACACCACGTGACCGAAGATGATCGGATCCGACACCTTCATCATCGTGGCCTTCAGGTGCACCGAGAACAGCACGCCCTTGCTCTTCGCATCGGCGATTTCCGCTTCGATGAAACTGCGCAGCGCGTTCTTGCTCAGCACCGACGCGTCGATGATCTCGCCTGCCTGCACGGCCGTCTTTTCCTTCAGGACCGTCTTCGTGCCGTCGGCGGCCGTCAGTTCGATCTTCACCGCGCCGGCTGCCGCGATCAGCGCCGACTTCTCGCTGCCGTAGAAATCGCCGCCGCTCATGTGCGAGACGTGCGACTTCGAGTCGGCACTCCACGCGCCCATCTTGTGCGGATGCTTGCGTGCGTAGTTCTTCACCGACAGCGGCGCGCGGCGGTCCGAATTGCCTTCGCGCAGCACCGGGTTGACCGCGCTGCCCTTGATCTTGTCGTAGCGCGCCTTGACGTCTTTTTCGGCGTCGGTGGTTGCGACGTCCGGGTAAGCCGGCAGCTTGTAGCCCTGGTCGCGCAGTTCCGTGATCGCGGCCTTCAGCTGCGGCACGGAAGCGCTGATGTTCGGCAGCTTGATGATGTTCGCTTCCGGACGCGTGGTGAGTCCACCGAGTTCCGCCAGGTCGTCGGAGCCCTTCTGTTGCGCGGTCAGGTAGTCCGGAAATGCAGCAATGATCCGGCCGGCGAGCGAGATGTCGCGCGTTTCAACGATCACGTCGGACGAGCGCGTGAACGCCTTGACGATCGGCAGCAGCGAGTAAGTCGCCAGAGCAGGCGCTTCGTCGGTCAGGGTGTAGATGATCTTCGGCGGTGTGGACATGTTCGATGCTTTGCTAAATGAAGTGATAGACAGAGCGTTGGTAGCGCTGAGCCAGCGAAGTTGCGACGAAGCAGCAAAAACGCAGCGCAACCTACGGCACTACTTTTTACGGCCCGACCGTGAGTATATGCGCGTTTTCCTCGATTCGCTGCTAAACAAACAGGTCCGGGAACCGCACTCAACGGGGTCAAGCCCCGCCAGATAAGGCTTTGACGCCAATCATCGCTGTCTTAAGACAGATGTCTTATAGATGACTTACCGCATCGAAATATTTGTAAATGAGAATTAGATGCATTACCATTCGTGCGCATTCAGGTTTGGATCATCTGTTTAATAACCACTCGCTCGAACCGGCCCCGCCACGCCCAGCCTTGGTGCGTGGCGGCGTCACCCTGTCTAACTCAAACAAACATGCAGAAATCCTTTATCGCCGGCCGTCCGGCGTTTGTCCGCGCTCCACGTCGCAGCCCTTCGCTGCTGAGCGCGGGGCTTTTCGTCAGTGTGGGCTTGTCGCTTTCCACACTGTCATCGTCGGGGTGGGCGCAGGGCGTGGCCAGCGATGACGTCGCCGCGCTGCCGGCCGTGAGCGTGTCGGCGTCGAAAGATACGACCGTCGCGCAGGCCGATACCGTCAGCGCCGGCGCACTGGGTACGCGCAAGCAGGTGGACACGCCGTTTTCGACGCGGGTCGTGACGAGCGAGGAAGCGCAGGATCTGTTCGCGACGACCGCCAACGACCTGTTCAAATACGACCCGGCCGTGACGGTCAGCAGCGAAAACTCGGTCAGCGAGAACTCGATGTTCAACGTGCGCGGCATGCCGATCGACACGCTGAACAGCATCAAGGTGGACGGCCAGACCTTCCCGTCGTGGGACACCGACCTGTCGCTCGAACCGTTCGAGCAGGTCGAATTGCTCAAGGGCCTGTCCGGCTTCATGTACGGCTTCGGCGCGCCGGGCGGCATCGTCAACTATGTGTTGAAACGCCCCACCGACGACCCGTACCGCAGCTTCACGCTCGGCTACGAGTCGCCCGGCGTGTTCAGCCAGGCGGTGGACCTGGGCGGGCGATTCGGCAATGACAACCGTTTCGGCTACCGCCTGAATCTCGCCAACGAATACGGCAACACCGCCGAGGAAAACGGGCACGTGAGCCGCCAGGTTGCGTCGCTCGCGTTCGACTTCCGCATTACGCCGGACCTCGTCCTGAGCGCCGACGCGTTCTACCAGAAGCGCAGAACCGAGGGCACGCTGTTCGGCCTGATGTTCGCGGGCGGCATTCCCGACGCGAGCAAGGTCAGCGGCACGCTCACGCAACCGCAGAATTACTACATGACGGAGATGGCCTCGTTCGGCACGGGCCTCGACTACCGCATCTCCGACAACTGGCACGCGAGCGTGAAGTACCGCTTCACCAAGGAGAACCGCACCAATTCGGACAGCTTCCTGTATGTGTTCGACGACGCGGGCAACTACTCCAACACGCTCTATGCAGCGATGACGCGCTACTTCTACCAGAACGTCGACGCGATGGTGCAGGGCCAATTCAACACCGGCAGCATCAAGCACGATGTGGTGCTCGGCGCGGGCTATCAGACACAGACCAGCGAGTACAGCAACAGCGTAGGCTGGAACGAAGGCTACTTCCTCGGCAACGGCAATCTGTACAGCACCACGCTGCTGACCAACGACGAAGTCAGCATCGGCTCGAACCTCTACCGGGAGCAGCGCACCACGCAGGCCGCCGTGTATGCGAGCGACACGATGCAGTTCACGTCGCGTCTGTCCGCACTGGTCGGCGTGCGCTATACGCAATACCGCCAGAACGTTTACGACCCGAGCGGCGCGGTCACGTCGCAATACAGCGCGAACCCGGTCACGCCGACCTTCGCGCTGATGTTTAAGACCGATCCGTATTCGACCGTGTACGCGAGCTACGTCGAGTCGCTGGAACAGGGCGGCTCGGCGTCGAACCTCAACGCCAACTATCCGGCGACCTTCGGCCCGCTGCGCAGCAAGCAGTATGAAGTGGGCTTCAAATCCGACCACAGCAAGTGGGGCGCCAATCTCGCGCTGTTCCGCGTCGATCAGGGCTACAACTACACGAACACCGCGAACATCTTCGTGCAGGACGGCACCAAGCGCTTCACCGGCATCGATGCGAGCGGCTGGCTCGCGCTGACCAGCGAATGGCGCGTGATGGGCGGCGTGATGTGGCTCGACACGAAGGCCGTCGACATCGACGATCCGAGCATCGAAGGCAAGCGCATTTACGGCGCGCCGCGCTTCACCGTGACGGGCCGTATCGAATACAACCCGGCGTACCTGCGTCCGTTGACGCTGGCCTTCGGCGGCAAGTACGTGAGCGACCAGGCGGTCAACGCGAGCAACACGCAGTTCGTGCCGGCCTATGCCACGTTCGATCTGAGCGGCCGGTACGAGACGAAGATCGCCGGCAAGGACGTGACGTTCCGCGCGGGCATCAACAATCTGTTCAACCGCCGCTACTGGACCACTGCATGGGGCTATTACGTGTCGCCGTCGCCGACGCGCACCGCGGTAGCCAGCGCTACTTTGCAATTCTAAGTATCACGGGTAGCACGTGAATGAGGGGCGCGCGGTTGGGCGCCCTGATCGATCATCGCGGGTATCTCCGCCACCAGCGCATCGATCGCGCAGCGCGTCTTCAACGCGAGATAACGGCTCTTCGGCCACATCACGTGGATCTCCTGCGACGGCCGGAAACAATCGTCCATCACCGTCACCAGCTCGCCGCTTTGCGCATAACGCGCCAGCAGCCAGCTCGGCAACCACGCGAGGCCGAAGCCGGCGAGCGCGGCATCGAGAATGCCCTGCATGTCGTCGAAACCAAGCTGCGGCTCGACTTGCGCGCGCCGGATCTGTCCGTCGACGTCGACCACATCCCAGGGTTGCGCGGTCCCTGCGCGCAGATAAGCGATCACCGTATGCCCGCGCAATTCATCGACATTGCGCGGCGTGCCATGCCGCGCCAGATACGCGGGCGCCGCGCCGATACTCGCGCGCTGCACGCCGAGCTTGCGCACGGCGAGACTCGTACTGTCGGCGAGCGGCCCCACCCGCACGACCAGATCGAAGCCCTCTTCCACCACATCCACGAAGCGGTCGCTGATCGAAATGTCGATCTTCAATTGCGGATGCTTGCGCGCGAGCCCGAGCAGCACCGGCGCCACGCAATGATGACCGAACGCTTGTGGCACGCTGACCCGCAGACGCCCCTTGGGCTCGCGCCGTCCTGAATCCAGCTCGGCTTCGGCGGCCTCCAGTTCGGCGAGTGCGCGCACGCAGCGGTCGTAATAGGCCTGCCCGTCTTCGGTGAGACTCTGGCTGCGGGTCGTGCGATTGATGAGCCGCACGCCGAGCCGCTTTTCGAGCCGCACGATCACCTTGCCGACCGCCGAGCGCGTGAGGTTCATGCGTTCGGCCGCCAGTGCGAAGCTGCCGGTTTCGACGACGCGCACGAACGTCGTCACACCATCGAGGATGTCGCTCATATTTCGGCCGATTGGTTCCAAAACGGACACATTTATGGGATTTTTGCTTGCCAATAGGGACGTGTATTCCCCCTATATTACCCATTCCAGAAACGCAAGCCGATCGACAACCGAGGTGAACCTCCATGTCCAGTCATCCCGATGCGCCGTCACGGCGCGAGCAACGTGAAGGGTCCGAAACCGCGACCGCCGCAGCGAAACGCACTGGAGCCCTGCGCGAATCGAGCACCGCGCGAACCATCAAGAATGAAGCCGCTGTTCAGTCGACGCGCGTTCCCGCAATCCGCAAAAACACGCTGGCACTAGGCGCGGTATGCCTTGCGTCGCTGATGTTCGGGCTAGAAATCTCCAGCGTGCCGGTGATCCTGCCCACGCTCGAACGCGTGCTGCACGGCGACTTCAACGGCATGCAGTGGATCATGAACGCGTACACGCTTGCGGTGACCACCGTGCTGATGGCGACCGGCACGCTGGCGGACCGCTTTGGGCGCCGCCGGATCTTTGTGATCGGCATTGCGCTGTTCGGCATCACGTCGCTGATCTGCGGATTCGCGCAGAGCGTGCCAATGTTGATCGCCGCACGGCTCCTGCAAGGCGCGAGCGGCGGCGCGATGCTCATCTGCCAGGTGGCCGTGCTCTCGCATCAGTTTAGCGACGGCCCCGAGCGCGCCCGCGCATTCAGCGCATGGGGCATCATTTTCGGCATCGGGCTCGGCTTTGGGCCGATCATCGGCGGGACGATCGTCGCGGTATCGAGTTGGCAGTGGGTCTTCTGGGTGCACGCGCTGCTCGCCGTCGTCACGTTGACACTCGTATTCGGCGGCGTGCGGGAATCGCGCGATCCGCATGCGCATACGCTCGACCTGGCCGGCATCGTCACGCTTTCGCTAGCCGTGTTCGGCCTCGTGTATTTCATTACCCAGGTCTCGGCGCTCGGCTTCGCGAATCCTCGCGCGCTCTCCATCGTCACGGCCACGATGCTCGCACTCGCCGCCTTTCTCTACGCGGAGAAGCGCAGCGCCCGCCCGATGTTCGACTTCTCGGTGTTCAGGATTCCGCAGTTTTCAGGTGCACTGATGGGTTCGGCGGGGATGAACTTCAGCTTCTGGCCGTTCATGATCTACCTGCCGGTCTATTTCCAGATCGGCCTCGGCTACGACAGCGTGAGCGCGGGCCTCGCGTTGCTCGCCTACACGCTGCCGACGCTGCTGTTTCCACCGCTCGGCGAACGCCTCGCGTTGCGCTACGGTTCGGGAATTGCAATACCCGCGGGCCTGTTGACGATCGGTCTAGGCTTCATGCTGATGAGACTCGGCAGCGGCGCCGCGCATCCCGGCGTGTCGACCATGCTGCCCGGTTGCTTGATCGCAGGCGCGGGCCTGGGTCTCACGAATACGCCCGTTACCAACACGACGACTGCTGCGGTTCCCACGCAGCGCGCGGGCATGGCGTCCGGCATCGACATGAGCGCGCGCATGATCACACTCGCGATCAACATTGCGTTGATGGGGGCGATACTCGTCGGCGGGATTCTGTTCGATTTGAAGAAGAGCTTGTCGACGGCGCTCGATACAACGGCGCTCGCCCGGCTGGCTGAGAAAATCGCAGCGGGAGATGCCGAAGCGATAAGCGCGGCAATGCCGGCGCTAGTGCAAATCGATCCCACTGGAAGCATCGTGCATGAAGCACTGATGCGAGGTTTCGGCTGGGTGATGCTGTATGGCGCAATCGGCGTATGGGTGCTCGCCGCGCTCAGTTTCGCGATATCGGGCAGCGCATCGAGACGGCTGACTAGCAGGCCCATGCCGCCTGCCGTGCAACGCGCCGCTCGCTGCGACTCCTGCTAACGCACAAGCGCCCGGCAAGCCGCATCGAAGGCCTGCCGGGCGCCGCATAAAACCGCTTACTTATTCAGTTCGCGAGAAACTCGACCACCATCCGGTTGAACTTCTCAGCGTGCTCCCACTGCGCCCAGTGGCCGCAGCGGCTGAAGATATGCATGTCCGCGTTCTGCATCCCGGCCACCAGCCGCAGGCCCACGTCCATCGGCACGAAGCGGTCGTCGCGGCCCCAGATCACCAGCGTCTTCGCGGAAACTTCGCCAAGGCGCGGACCGAAGTCGTTGAACTGCTTCGGGTTAGCCGCGAGGCTCGCGACGAAATTCTCCAGGTGGTCGCGGCGCGCGAGAATATTGTCGAGCCGCGCCTTCATCAGGTCTTCGGTCAGCGCTTTCGCGTCGAACACGAAGATGTTCATCATGCGCTGCAGGTTCTCGATCGTCGGTTCCTTGTACACACCCTGCAGCAGCTTGATGCCTTCCGTCGGCATCGGCACGAACTGGCTGGGCCCGCCGGTGCCGCCGCCCATCAACACGAGCTTGCCGACACGCTTGGGCTCGGCCAGCGCGAACGCCACCGCGCTATGTCCGCCCATCGAGTTGCCGATGATATGCGCCCGCTCGATCGAGAGCGCGTCGAGCAGGCTCTTCAGCGAACGCGCGTTGAGTTCGGAGCGCGAGCCCTTGCACAGGATCGGATCGCTCTTGCCCCAGCCGAAGCAGTCCATCAGGATGACCCGATAGCCCGCGGCGACGAGCGGTTCGACATTGCGATTGAAGTTCGCCCAACCGGTCGCGCCCGGGCCCGAGCCGTGCAGCATCACCACCGTTTCGGCGCCCTGCCCCACGTCGTTGTAGTGGAGCTGCATGTCGCGCCCATCTTCCGTGATACGGACGAATCGGCTGGTCGACGCTTCAGTGAATGCCTGTGCTTGTGAGCTCATGTTGAATTCCTTTCCTTCACGAATTGAGTGAGCGCGGACCGCCGACGTCGGCGAGCCCGCATGGTGTGTCGGTTGGCGGACCTACTGCACGGCCGCCGCGGTATACCGGGACTCTGATTTGCTGACCACGAGCCACGCCGCAATGGCAGCGATCGCGATCAATGGAATGCTTGCGCTCAGCAGCACGGACGCGCCTTGACCAATGGCGAGCAACTGCCCCGCGATCAAAGGCCCGAGGATCGAGCCCACGCGCCCCACTGCAACGGCGGCGCCCACGCCGGTGCCGCGCACTTCCGTCGGGTAGAGACTGCTGGCGAGCGCGTACAACACCGACTGCCCGCCGACGAGAAAG
The DNA here is from genome assembly GCF_008369935.1 of Paraburkholderia panacisoli. Classification (GTDB taxonomy): domain Bacteria; phylum Pseudomonadota; class Gammaproteobacteria; order Burkholderiales; family Burkholderiaceae; genus Paraburkholderia; species Paraburkholderia panacisoli. The sequence continues at coordinate 282,662 of NZ_VTUZ01000010.1, forward strand.
AGCCCCGCCAGCAAGCCGCCCCACGCCATCGACGCGCCGCCGCTCGCGCCCACCAGCGCAGCCAGTGCGACGACGATACCCAGATACATGCCGCCGACCGTGCGAGGCCGGCCGATCCGGTCCATCAGGCTGGCAATCGCAATCGCGCCGAAGCCGCCGCCGATGTTGAACATCATTTGCACGACGCCCGACTGCATGCGCGTCAGCCCTCGGCTCAACACCAGCGAAGGCAGCCAGTTGATGAGGAAGTACAGCACGATCAGCGTGCCCAGGTAGCTGATCCACAATGCGATGGTCGTGGCGCCTCGCCCTTCCTGCCACAACGCGCGCGCCACGCTGGTGGACGGCTTGCGCGAAGCACTGCCGGACGAGCGCGCCGCCACGAACTGCGCCGACTCGCGCAGGAACAGCGCGAGCAACGGCAGCACCAGAAGCGGGCCGACACCGCCGACATAAAAGATATGCCGCCAGCCTTCATCGCCCGGACTGACGATGCCGATGACCGCCGCCAGCGCCGCACCGAACGGCATGCCGCAATACATCGCGCCCACCGCCGTGTTGCGCTGATCAGGCTTCGCAGCCTCCGAGCACAACGCGATCAGGTTCGGCATCGCCGCGCCGAGACCGAGCCCCGTGAGGAAGCGCGCCGCCAGCAAACTGTTGAGGTCCCACACCTGCGTGGTCGCAAGCGAAAAGATGCCGAACAGCGCGACCGACAGCATCAGCACGCGCTTGCGTCCCAGCTTGTCGGCGAGACGTCCGCCGATCGCCGCGCCGGGCAGCAGTCCCAGCGCGCCGATGCTGAACGCCCAGCCCATCTGCGCCACCGCCAGATGAAATTCGCGCGCCATACGCGGCGCGGCGATGCCGGTCGATTGCAGGTCCAGCCCCTCCAGCAACGCGACGATGAGGCACAGCCCGATGGTCAGGGCGCTACTTTCCGACGTACTCGTTGATTGCCGCATAAAAGTCTCCAATATCGAATCAGCATCGCTCTTGCGGCGATATGGCTGAAGGGTGTCGACGCTGCACGGCGCGCACGCGGCGCGGCCGTGCAACGTACGTCAGGTCATGAAGCAACGACTTCCTTCGCGGACGCGCGCGTCAAGTCCAGCGCCACGTCGACGATCATGTCCTCCTGGCCGCCGACCATGCGGCGCTTGCCCAACTCGACCAGGATGTCGACCGTCTTCAGGCCGTACTTCTTCGCGGCCACTTCCGCGTGGCGCAGGAAGCTCGAATACACGCCGGCATAGCCGAGCGCCAGCGTCTCGCGATCGACGCGCACCGGACGGTCCTGCAATGGACGCACGATGTCGTCGGCGGCGTCCATCAGTGTGTAGAGATCGGTGCCGTGATTCCAGCCGGCACGCTCCGCCGCGGCGATGAACACTTCGAGCGGCGCATTGCCCGCCCCCGCGCCCATGCCGGCGAGACTCGCATCGACGCGGTCGCAGCCCTCTTCCACCGCGACCATCGAATTCGCCACGCCCAGCGACAGATTGTGGTGTGCGTGCATGCCCGTCTGCGTCTCGGGTTTGAGCACCGACTTCAACGCGCGAAAGCGTGCGCGCACATCGTTCATCGTCAGCGCGCCGCCCGAATCGACCACGTAGATGCAGGTGGCGCCGTAGCTTTCCATCTTCTTCGCTTCGACTGCGAGGTTTTCCGGCGTGGTCATGTGGCTCATCATCAGGAAGCCGACCGTGTCCATGCCGAGTTCGCGCGCATATTCGATGTGCTGCTTCGAAATGTCCGCCTCGGTGCAGTGGGTCGCGACGCGCACGATGCGCGCGCCGGCCTGGTACGCCGCCTTCAGATCGTGGATCGTGCCGATGCCGGGCAACAGCAACGTCGCGATCTGCGCGTGCTTGAGCACGTCGGCCACCGCCTCGATCCATTCGAGGTCGCTATGCGCGCCGAAGCCGTAGTTGAAGCTCGAACCTTGCAGCCCATCACCGTGCGCCACTTCGATGCTGTCGACCTTTGCCTTGTCCAG
>NZ_VTUZ01000100.1 GCF_008369935.1 Paraburkholderia panacisoli
GGCGGGGCGCATGGGCGTCTTCTTCGACATGGGAAGGCCTGCCCGATCCTTACGAACCGGAGTCTTGGAAACCAACTCTTCCCACTGAAAAACCTTGACTGACGACCTCAGGGCGTGAAACGGGCGATTGTTCGCGCCGCGCCCCGTCCACCTCGATGCGCTTTATGCATCATGGCACAAGGGGCCTCGCACACTATCGCCGACTCACAACAGGATCGCCTGCTGCAAAAGTTCCAGCGCTTTCAGTTCGTCCAGTCGACTCGTGCGCGCTTTACCTGCCAGCGTCTTGAGCAATGCTTCCGCTATCGGTTCAATACCATGAAGATTGTCCAGGCAGGTCACGGAAGTGAAGGGGGGTTCTACCGGGTTGCGCTGCGGGAGTACGGAGGCAGGGAGTGACTCAAGGGTTGCCGGCGTGGCTGCCGGGGCCTCGCCATCCGGTTCTTCAGGTGAGCGACCGGCAAAGTCGTCGGCGAAATCAGTTCCATGAATTTGCGGGCTGACAACGATCGTCTCTTTCTCTCCTGCGACATCCGCCGAAACAGGTGAGGGGCTGGCCGAATCACCGGAGGCGGTCGCACGCTCGCGCCTCGTGCGCCCCTTCCCGTCGCCGTGCTTGCCTTGTCCGTCAACGGTCGTTTCTCGCGAAAGCGGCTCGTGTGTTTGAACGGATGCGCGACCGCGCGGAGCAGGCGCAAGCAGACGCGACACCGACTCTGGAATCTCGGCTTCGGCGCGCGGGGTATCCAACCAGCCAGGTGGCAAACCGAGCCGCTCCGTGAACCGGTTTGCTTCGGCACTGTCCATGCGTTTCTTGCCATGTAGCCGATCGGCTATGTTAAAACCACTCATCTCCATGACCACGCCAAGTCTTACTTTCGATCCCTTGCGACTCGTGAGAAGGTGGAGATTCGCGCGTCGGATGTTCTCCAACTCCGCGCTGTCGCTTAATGCCAGCGATTGCTGTTGCAGCGTTTTGACAGGCGTCTTGCTTTTCGGATGCGAAGCCGTGAGTGGCGCACGAGGTTTGCGCTGTTCAGGCATTTCGCTTCGACTGTTCTTGACGGCTCCCGGCGAGCCGCCAGCTGCTTTCCTTGGCATTTGCGCTTCCTTGGACAAACTATTTTTAACAATTGGTTGCTGATCGACGTTCAGGGTGGCCGCCGGCTCAAGTGCTTCAGACTCTATGTCGGCTCCATCGTCCGTTTGGATGAAATCGAGCGGTGACTTCAGACGAGCAATGGTCTCCGCCGCGAGCGCAGGATTGGGGTGGTCAAAAAAGCCATGCGGCAACCCAAGCGTGGTTTCCATATGAAACGCGGTCTCGGGTGTGAACCGCTCGCCCTTCATCAGTTCGGCCACGCGCGTCATGTTGGATTCAAGCGCTATGGCGATATTCTCCGCGCCCACCGCATCGACCAGAAACTGGAACGATCGGGTTTTGAAAACGGAGGCAGTCTGGGCGGTGTCTCGAGGAGGCGCCTTCACGTACGGTTGTCCCCGGCGGTTGGAGGGGGATTTGTTTTCGTGGCGAGGTTGGCGTTGGCCGCTGTCCCGGGATCCCGCATCTCGCCCGCGGACTTGACTCATAAAGTAGATTCCATGCGACGTTGATACGATTATAGACGAGGCGATGTTGGCATTCGATGATGCGTCGGTCGCTCCAGGGGTCGAAAAGGAGCCGCGATATTTTCCACGTCGAGAACCCGATCGCCGGGCCCGCAACGTGATGTATGCGGCGCGACGATGGTTCGGTCGCTCAGGGCGGCAAACGCTCCTATAGTAGATGTCAGTCACCAAAGAGCTTGCAGCATGAGAGCATACAACCCCCAGAGCGCGCCGGAGCCTGACACATGGCTCGAACTCGGCGAACAGGAGCGCATTGTTCTGGTCGAAGCCTGGCATCGCGCGGCACACGTCAAACTTCCGAATGTCACCGCACATGCCGCGATTCACGCCGTCGTCGAAAACCAGATTGCGATGAATCTCGAACCGGTGGTCCGTGCCATGCATCGCCTGACGAAAGGAGGGCTGACGCGACACGATGCGATTCACGCGATCGGTTCGGTGGTCGCCGAGCACTTGTTCGATATTTTGCACACGGAGCAGAGCGACGATGCTGATGCTTCACAAGCGCGCTACGTCGCAGCAGTGGAGCGCCTGACCGTCGCGAGTTGGCGTCAAGGACGGAAATAGCTCCTTAAAACTTAATCTGTGATTCTCGAGCGGGGTCGTTTTGATCTTCGGGCGGCCAAGAAAAAAAGTGCAGGCGCAATGTGGTGTGCCGATGCCGAACTCGACAATGGTCTGTTGCTGCGCCGTGAAATCTCGTGGCGGTCAAGTCGACAGTGAAACGATTGAGTAGCGATCCAAATAATCGACAATTTGCAAATCGTCGGCCAAGTTGCACGATAGAATCGCGCTATTGCGAGATGAAAACTTAACTTAATGGGCAGGTCAGCAAGCGAATCTGTAACTGCGGTCTCGCCTCCTATGAGCACATCGCCGGGTTCGTGAACGGCCGCTGTCGGGCAGGCACGACAGCCTCTTGTCGACCCAGTTCGGCCTTCCACAACCTAGGCCCGAATGTCCACTGTAGGGAGGGAGCCCTCGGAACGCTCGATTCGTCGTTCTGTTTTGAATGGGCATTTTCTTTGCACCTATTGCCAGTTGGAATCACTGTCGGGTCGCCGAAGATCTATAACTGAATCGGCAGTCCAGGGTGAATGTCTGCCCAACTACCGCGAGCGCGCAAGCCCGCGAACTTTTGACCGGGGAAGGAGGTTTAGCGATTACGACCGACGACCCCATGCTTTGCCTTTTTCGAATCCCGATTAGCTTTATATCGGAGGTAATCATGCAATGCGGGTACCGTGGGTGGATCATCGACGCGACGCCCGACTTCTCCCTTGGGAAATTCTTTGCGCACGCGCGACTGGTCCGCATTTCGGCTGACGATGAAGTTGATGGTGAAATGCACATCGAGCGGAATCTTTCCTATTTCGACACGGAGGAAGAAGCGATCGAAGTTGCCCAACAATGGGCGTTTGCATGGATCTGCGAGCGCGACGGCGCCGATGGTATGCAGCACGAGACACCGGCATCCGGAGCGGCATTCCGGACGAAATTCTATCCGGATGAAATGCCGCATGTGCCGAGCCCACGCTGAATTGTTCACGTAAGCGCACCTTGCAACGCCGTAGCCGGAAGGCTGGGGACACAAAAAGCGACGCCGCCGGCCTGGTGCCGGGGCGCCGCCTGAGTCACACGCTCGCGGGTGGGGAGACCGCACGAGTGACTTGAAGATATCGTTCGCCACTACTCGCTTCAAGACGAAAGATCTTCGTTTGTAACAACGGAAAAGGCATTATTTTCATGATTTAATCCGATGATATTCGCTACGCGACCGGCCACGATGATCCTTTAACGTGGGGTCGCGACGGTCGCGTCTTTGCGAATTTACAAATTCGAAAATTTCTTACAAATCTGCTCACCGATTGAATCCGGCCAACAACGTGTCCCAGGTCACGCATCAGGTTTTCCCGGAACTTAAGATGTCCTTCAGTGCACTCGCAACGTAGACCGCAGGCCGGAATTCCCTCCGGCTGCATATTTTGAGCGTCCAAGTTCAACCCTTCACAGACGGCCATCTTTTGCGCACGCATCGCCGGCAACGGGGCGACGCATTTAGCCTGGCGCGATCGTCACCGCGCTCGCAACGAACTGCGGCGGCCGCAGTAAAGCTTCCTGACTCTCATCCATCGGTAGCGTATACCCTATGAACGGTCTCATGTATCGACGTGAGCGCGTACCATATTCGTAGTGCTGCGATCTGACCCGTGATTATGAGGAACGCGTCCGTTTCCGGGCGCACTACCAGCGTTAGCACAGTCGAGGTCCGTCCATGAAAGCAACGAACCTACCCTACCGCTCGCCTTCGCTACCGCCCGCGCCGGGCTCGCCCGCCTGCAGCATTGACGACGTCCGGGCGGCCCTGTTGCAAAGTGAGGTGAGTTACAGAATCCTTCTGGATAATTTTCCCGTGGCAATTTACTGCTGTGACGCCAGCGGTAAGCTGACCCTCTTCAACGACGCCGCTATCGAGCTTTGGGGACGATCGCCTGAAATTGGCGCGGATTCGTGGTGCGGGTCACACCGGATGTTCACGGTCGACGGCCATCCGCTTCCGCTTGATCGTTGCCCCATGGCGCTGACCCTGCGCGAACAGCAGGAGATCGACGTCGCCGAAGCCATTGTCGAGCGACCCGACGGCTCGCGCCGCAACGTGCTGGCTCATCCCCGCCTGCTGGCGGGTCCCAACGGAGAAGCGCTCGGTGCGATCAATATCGTCATCGACATTACCGAACGCAAACGCCTTGAAGAACAGCTAAAGGATGCCGATCGACGCAAGGACGAGTTTTTGGCGATGCTCGCGCATGAGCTTCGTAACCCGCTCGCGCCGGTTCGTTCCGCCGTCGAAGTACTGAAATCCGGACGACCGTCTGACATACAGATAGCGCAGGCTGTGAAGGTGATCGACCGCCATCACGCTGCCGTGCGATAAACCCCCACGCATGATCGCGGTGACGGGATTCGCCCAGCCAGAAGATCGACAGCGGTCCCTTGCGGCAGGGTTTGACGATCACCTGATCAAACCGGTCGCTCTCGACCCTTTACTTAAAAGTCTAACGTCCGGGACCTATCCGAACACGGGCGGATAAGCCTCCTTTCCACGTGGACGCTGGAGTGCATCCACCGAGCGCGCATCCAGCATCCCGCCTGACTGTGCATCCATCAACATTGCTGGGCATCCCGGCCTGTCAATCGCCATAGCGTCCACGACTCCGACCGCATCGGGGCACTCCGCGGTTTCCTCCATCGAGGCTCGTTCGACGCCTGCCAACACGCGCCGTGGCGCTCTCACATTCCTGCGGATGATGGCAGGCATCGAACAACCCTTTACGTTGAACAACCCTTTACGTTAGCACCAGTTCGATGAGCGTTCTGCAGAGTGAACGTTGGAATCCTCAGCGGCAGCTTTCGGACGATCTGCGCGAACGCCTACTACCGACCGACCCATTGCGGACGGTCGAGCCCACTTGACCTGAACGGCCGCTCACGAAGTGAAGCAGCCTAGCGCTATTTCGCGATTCTCCGGTACGCGCGAATCACTCCCAAGTATGCGAGTATGTCGCGACGAACAACGAACAAGTGAGAGACCATGAACACGGCTTTACCAGCGATCGACGCTCTCCGGGCGCAACTGTATGCACGGACGGTTAAAGGCAAGCACTTTCCGGATGTAAAACCCCTCATCTCCCATTACTGCTCCACCGCCACGCTGGAAGCAATACTCAGATACGAGCAAATCTGGTTCTCGAATCCTCTGCTGATGAACGACCTTGAAGAACTGCGCTTTGGCATGCTGACCGGCCGCGAGCGGTTCCGTAGCCACGAAGGTCTCAGGAACGTGTTCAGCTCGCGTCAACTTTACGATGCTTTCAGAAACCAGCTTGAACACTGTTTTGATGGCTTCGCACGGGAAGGTGCATTCGATGTTTACATCGCTTGTTTCGCTGAACACCAGCCCGACGACCGAGATGGGCTACTGTCTATGTGGCGTGGTTATGGCGCCAACGGCAACGGCGCGTGCATTGTTTTCGATACAAGCAAGCTCAACGAGGTGCAAGAGTCTCCGCTCATAATCGGGAAAGTCGAATACGCTGACAGGGACACCCGTATTCGCTGGGTGGACGGTATACCGGACACTTTCTGCGAGCTGTTTGCACAGGGCCAGTGGAAAGACGACGATCTGAAATTTGCCGCATGGGTGCTGTTCGAACGCCTTCTAGTTTTCTCGCTGTACACTAAGCACCAAGGCTTCCACGAAGAGCAGGAATGGCGGCTTACATACATGAAACATCGTGATTCTCATGATCTGCTGAGCGACATGCTCGACTATCACATCGGACCTCGAGGCATCGAGCCGAAGCTTAAATTTAAAATCAAGCCACTCGCCGGTGCAACAGACTCGTCTACGTTCATCGACAGCCTTGTTCATAACATCATTCTCGGTCCCACTGCATCCGCTGACATTCACCGACTGTCGGTTGAACGCATGTTGAAAAACATCGGTCGCCAAGCCTTGATATCACGGGTCGTTTCCTCGACCATACCGTTTCGATCGCATTAATCTGAGCCGTCTGCGGCCCTTCACGACGGCTTGACGAGATAAGCCACAAGCTTGATTGGCTTGTCATGGGTAAGCTGTATTAAACGTCACGCAAAGCGGTGTATTGGGTTGGGGACGAAATTCTCAACGGTGGGGATCTGAAAAACCAACCTCAGTCATGTGATCATTTTCGCCAAACCTACAATATTTGGAATTACTTGGTATGTCTCCCCGCGCCGTCGATCCCGCCGTCATCGCCTTTCGCCGTGTGCCCCCCAAGCAATGGGACGATCTTTCAGGTAAGGCCGCGATTGACACAGCACTGGCAATTTTTAAGGAAAATCCTCCTGCCCGTGCTGAGCTCATCGGCATGGACGCGGCACAATACCTAGAGCAATTCATTGCAGCCACGCAGGAGCATATCCGACGCGCACATTCAGGGTATGGGAGCGTGCGCTGGTTATGGTATTTGCGGCGAGCGCCAGAGGCCATCTTTTCGGGAAGTTATGACACGACCGTGGGGTACGACAGATTCCTTGCCGAAATCATGTCGTCTGGCTTCGCTAGGGAGGACCGGAGTGAGCTAGCCACCCGAATCACCTTCAGGGTAGACGACGCTGCTATTCGTCACGTCGCCTCGTTTGTCGGTCGGGTAAAACTGCTTTCTCAGCTACATATTCTTTATCGCCGTATAGGCAAAGGTGCGACGCTTGATGCACGTCTACCGATCCTAGCAGCAAAGACTCCAGCTGGTGTTGAAAGCGCGATCGCAATATACGATCAACGGCACGACCGTTCGCATGAATTCTTCGGCTCGGGTCTTGGTTTGGCCACTGTCGAGCCAAACTCCACGAATTTCGTGGAAGCAGCAGAGCGCTTCGACCTCACCGCGTTCCTGTCTTTTGGCTGCACACCCAGCTACTATCCCACCATCCGATATCCAGACGCTAATGGCGCCCAGATTGAGGTGACGGTGGAGGCCCGGCATATGCTCAAAACGTTAGATTTGAGGAATGCTCTCCGGCCTTTTGACGGCGAAGCTGGGTCGCCCGAGTATTTGCGCGAAGTCGCGCCGCTAATCCAGCTTCTTGTAATGTTGCCTGCCTTGATGACGCAGGTCCCCTGGGCGTTCGGAACCATCCTTCAACAGGGCTACTTCTTCTGCGGAGCGACGCGGCTAGAAGCTCTGTTCGACGCTTACCTGCCGGAAGCCACGGCCATACTCGCAGGAGAAACACCGGGGCTCCGGTGGCCTATCACGGCTGCCGAATGGCTTGGGGCGGTCAATCAAATCAACGTATGCCCCTGGCCCTTAATGGCTGGAAATATTTGTCGACGTTACGCGGAGCAGTACCTGCTCGACATTACTGGATGCTCCCAAGCATTTCTGCAAAGACTCGAAATTTCCAGGGCGCCGGCGTTGGGCAACGTGCGCGGGGCAGCCTTCGAATTGCAGTGTCAAGAAATTATTGATCGGTCCGCTTGGGCGCCCCCGCCCGCAATTCGCGAACTTCGAGGGCGAGCACTTCGGCGTGCCGGCCAAAGACTAACGGACATCGATGCTCTGGCCACAATGGACGGAGTACTGTTGATCGTTTCGAGCAAGAGCAGGATCTACGATCGCGAGTACGACCGGGGTACCTATCGCGTCGTCGAAAACGAGAGATCTAGGATCGATGAGGCTGTGACGCAATGGGATTCTGTTGTGGAAGGGCTAAATCGCGATCCCGCGGGAGATAACTTCGATTTTTCGGCCTTCAAACAAATTGTAGGTGTCGTATGCACGCCTTTCCCCGTTTACACCAGTAACGATCGGAGCCTAAGATTTGTCAAGGATGGACTGCGAGCGAGTTGCTCCGCGCACGAATTGCGTGACTGGCTGGAATAGCGGCCAACTGCAACGCCGTAACCGCGCTGCAGTGCATAAGCAGCACAACCCAATTGGAGAATCAACGGCCGCTACTATGAGGCGGATTCAACCGGTGGATGCAATAGTTTGCTGGAATCGTTCGGCGGGCGTCTCGTAGTTGCAAAACATCGACGCAGCACTTGCAGTGGATCCTGATCATCCGAAGGCCCTGGCACTGGCCGCGTCTGCGGCGCACGACGGCCAAAACTTCGCGCTCGCGATCCACTATTGGCAGCGCCTGAACGATACTGCGGCTTCCGGTTCGGCGATGGTCGCCGAGGCGCAGAGGAATATCAACGCTGAGGCAATGGCGGCGAATCCGGGGCAGGTCTCGTCAGTGGAGTTGTCGGGAAAGGGGCGGCCGACCGTGCTCGAAGTGCGCATGAGATTGGATCCGTCGCTTTCGGCACGCACGCGCCCAGATGAACAGGTCTATGTCTACGCACTCGCCGAAGATGGTGTTGGTGTCCTTTAATTCTGCTAGCCGTGTCCACAGTATTTGCTAATGGGAGAGGAGCCGCAGAGCCCGCCAGGTATGGCGACGAGGCAAGATTGCCAGTTCCATCATCCGTTGCGTTTCGGCAACGGGTGAGCAGCAGGATGTCCGTTAATTCTGCTAGCGTGTTCGGCGTGTCCTTTAATTCGGCTAATGTGGCTGCCGATCGACGCGATAGGTGCGCGAACCACAGGCGACGGCAAGCGAGATTGCCGAAGAAAATATATTTCGATGCTCGGGCAGCGCCGATCTATTGAGGCGAACGAAAACGCCATACTGTGTGGGACTTTCGGATTTAATTCGGATGCCTTCTCAAGTGCGTGTGTGGACTTCGACAACCGAAGTGTCATGCTGCGCCTAGTCCATTGAACCAATGAAATTGCACCGATCTAAAGGTGCATGGGCAAAATGAATCTGAGTGAAGCCGAGCGCGAAGAACTGCTGTCGATGCAGCGCAGCCGAACGATGGCCGTTGGCCAG
>NZ_VTUZ01000101.1 GCF_008369935.1 Paraburkholderia panacisoli
CGCCCATCGACGAACCGACCGGCTCTCGCGCTGGATCGTTCAGCTCCAGGCACGCGTGGGCTGGTATCGAACGCTGGTCGCCGTCGCCAACAAGCACGCGCGCATCCTGTGGGCGATTCTGGCTAGGGGCGAGCGTTTCGATCCCTCGCATGTCTCCACTCCCTCAACACCCAGCCAGCCACGGTAGGACAACAGCATGAACAGGTAAATTCGCAGCGTCACCCTAAAAGCGTGACTTCGTAATTCAGGGACGAAAAGGCAGGATAGCGACAGGTCAGACCGGCAGTGGGCGAACTCGAAAAGCTGTCAGGCGCTACACGAAATGTATTCGCCGTCCAACGGATGGAGTCCTGCTGCGCGGTTACTATCCGGGCCCGGGCGCGGTTGTGATGGCGCCCGACAAGGCCGTTTATAGGCATGCAGTCTGTCACGCCGCCAACCGTTGTCGTTGTCGTCCTCACTGACCGCTACAGGAATCAAAAATATGAATCACTAAACCCAGCTTGCAAAAACGGGAAGGTCCTTATAGGCAGCTTTCCGGCGAGGTGGATGAACGCGTACTGTCGGCCATGAGGGGACGGTCGAGCGGGCGCCTTGAATGGCCGAGATTGCGCACGAAGCGCCCATTGACTTCTCGAACTGCACTTCGCTCGCACGCTCCTCACCCGTGAACCGTGAGGAGGCCTTCATACGGGCACGCCTGAGCGCTTCACTGCTGCGGCGGCTTGACGTCGAATGCAATCCGTCCTGCGGGCAGAAAAGTGAGCGAGATAAGAGCACCGCCTTTGACTTCCGGAAAGTGGTGGCTTCCTGGCGCAGGTGCCGTCCAGCCGCCATAACACCAGCCGTTCGGACCTGCGAGCGCGGCGCCTCCATTGAGCGGCACCACCAGATTGATCTCGCCATACGGGTGCAGGTGATAGTCGGCACGGAAGCTGTCTTCGGGGTTGTTCTGGGCGTTATCCGTGCTATCCAGCAGCACCGCCGTGATGCTGAAGAAGAACGTGTCCGCGGAGGGCAAGCCGACTCGCGAGCGACGATAACGCGGGCCGGCGACTTCGGCATCGGCCGCCCAGCCTTCCTGTACGCCGAGGGTAATCAGTCGCGCCAGTTCCCTGTACAACTCGCTTTCAACGCCATACTTTGTATTCAGCCATTGCTCGACCTCGGTGCTCGTCGTGGTCACGTCTTTGACCTCTTGCAGAAAGGGGATAAGACGGGCGAGAAGTTCGTCTTTGCTACTTGTGTATCGAATCTGCGACATTTTTGACATGACACCTGTGAGCGTGGGAGAAACCCGCGACGTCTCATTCTTGCTCATGACGTCCGTTCAATCCATAATCAATTGACCAAATTTTTTATCGCATCGTACATTTTTCACATGGATCCGCTCTCCGACGTCTTCTCTCTGTTGAAGGTCAAAAGCGTGCTTTCGGCGCGCTTTGAGGCTGCCGATCCTTGGGGCCTTCGATTTCCCGCCTATCGTCATGTCAAATTTGCTGGAGTCATCAAGGGCACTCGATGGGTGTGGATTGAAGGCGTCACCGCGCCCGCGAAAATGGAGGAGGGAGACTTCTGTCTGCTCACTGACGGACTGCCCTACTGTTTTGCGAGCGATCCCAGCGTGGAACTGCAAGACGGGGAGAAGGTGTTTGTCAGTAACATGGGGGTGGACGGGATCATTCGCTTTGGACGGGGAGAAGTGCGCACGATTAGCGTCGGAGGACTCTTCGAATTCGACGGTGACATGAGCGGTTTGCTGCTCAATTTCCTGCCCCCGCTTGTTCACGTTGCCGCGGATTCTCCGGATGCCAGGGCGTTGAGTGCGGCCCTCGAATTGATCAGGGCCGAGACGGAGTCAGTTCGGCCTGGCGCGGCGGTGATGGCGGGCAGCATCGCGAATATTGTGCTGGTCAACATCCTGCGGGCTCATCTTGCCGCTAGCCCGAGGTCGACGGGCTGGCTAGGTGCGTTGTCGGATCCAAGAATCGGCTCCGCCCTAAGGATGGTGCATGAGGAAATAGCGCGTCGCTGGAAGGTGGACGAATTGGCGTCGAAGGTCGGCATGTCACGCACCGCGTTCATTGACCGCTTCAAAGATCTCGTGGGGTTGCCTCCAGTGGAATATCTGATCCGCTGGCGCATGACGATTGCCAGGGAAGCGTTGAAAACGGGCAACGACAATCTCTCAAGCATCGCCGCCGCCGTCGGCTACGCGTCCGAAACCACTTTTAGTTCGACTTTCAAAAGGATGTTTGGTCAAAGCCCCAGCCGGTATCGCTCGGAGGCACGAAGCAAGGTTTGAATGCCACGGGCAGGTTTTCCGCGCTATAACCACCAGACTGCTGGATGGACCGGCAGGCATCGGTCTTTTCAATCAACGAACAGTCAGCCGCTGCGAGCAGGTGGCCGGTTTACGGCGATTCAGGGACGCCTGCTGCGAAGAGGCGGATTGCCTCATTCGCCGACATAAAACCGCGTGACCGGCCTCTCCCTGACCACCGGCGTCTGACCGTAGCCCCTACCGCGCGAGCGGTTTCGTTCTCCGAGGTACAACGGCCGTCGTCGACTCGCGTACAGAGATGGATGTTCGGCCAATTCGGACTTTGGGATGGGGTGGGTACTACGTCAGCGATATGGCGGATTGCTGACGTTAGCGGCATCGGCCGCTGGGCGTCAGCTTCCTGCATCAGCGAACTCACACTCCCGACCCGTTTCTGCCACTCGAGCAATCGGAGTCGCAAGGGCAGATGACTGAGTGGAACGGTCAGTCGGGACAGCAACAGCGTACCGACGCAACCTTGACGACTACCCATTATCTGCCACTATCCGATTACGCGGATTGTATTCAAGACGTCGTACTGGTTCGCACCGCGTGCGACGTCCTGATGACGCCTCATCTGCGTTTTTGGATCCAGCACTATCTAGGTCACGCAGGTTGACCCAGCGCATCAAGCACCTTCCGGCCGAGCTGACGGGTGTTGATAGGTCTGCCTGGACCACGCTCGAGCGGGACATTGAGGCCGTACGCCACATTGATCTTGCGCAACAACGGATGCGCAGCGAGTTCCCGGTCCGATTCGCCATCGAACAGCTTGACCGCGTCGGTCGCATACCGGACGATCAGGAAGCGGCGCCCATCAAGCATGACTTCCTTTTGTGCAACCACGGCATCGGAGTCGCTTCCGATCTGAGAACGCCCTAGTGAAGCTGGTTGCATGACGCGCTCAAGGAACTGCACAAAGGCCTTTAGTGTATGGCGGGTGTAGTCGCTAATCGGCTCAATTTCGGCGGATGCCTCCTTTCGAAGTAGATCCCGAATCAAATCCACGATCGTGCGCGACGAAACGTTCTCCTCCATCGTGTTGCGACGCCATCGGAGCCAGGCTTTTTTATGCTCGATCGCAGCGTCCAGCAGCAAACTGTCGTATTCCAACGTCATCACGCGTGCTTCGCCAGGCGGTGTCAGGAAGACGGCTGTGACAGGACATGGTTCCTCCTCGCGGAGCGTTTGCCGGACACATTCGAACTGCTCCTTTAACTGCACTGCTTGAGCCGCCCCGGCCCGGATCTTGTTCTCGATGATGAGGTGATGCAGCTTCTTTTGCGTGGCCGCGTCGTCAAAGAGCTGCAAATCGATATCGACGATCCGTGGCGCCGGACCGTCATACTGAACCTCCAACCCTACCTGGGCGGTGATTGAACGTTTGTCCAATACTGCCTGAAACCGTTGTCGGTCCCCGCACGCCGTTGCTATCTCATCAAGGAAGGTTCGGAGAAAGACGTCACCAAAACCATGTGCGGCTTGTGGCGTCAAAAGGAAGGCCAGAAACGCACTGAGATTGGTCTCCGTCAACCGACCCCGGCCTTCCGACAATGCATAGAAAATGTTCATCTGAAAATTGTTTCCTTTTGTAGGACGTATTGTAGATGTGCAATTGGCAGCTGTGGATGGGGTGGCGTACCTTTGTCCGCTGCGCAGCGACAGTTACTCCAGTATCGGTATGACTGATGTTTCGGACGAACGAAGCTGGGCGGCTGCCGCCCCGCACGACCGGCGGCAGGCGACCCCACAGCAGCCATCCACTAGTTCAGTCAGGCGGTCCGGAACCGGTCGGTCGGCACGGTTTACAACCAGCCGGCCCGCATCGGCGCTCGCGCTAATCCAAATCAACCCGGGGTAAAGCGAAGGCGACGATTATTATGCAATCACCAACCTTCCGTGACGAGAGGAGGCGCACATTTGCAGGAGCGGGCCGCGGCGTTATTCTCTTCACTGCAGCCACAAACGATCTTCGTTGTATGCTGCGCGTTGCCGCCGTCGCAAAACGGCGGCAGTAAAGGTCCCTGCCAAACGGGTCCAACACAACACTCGGAGAATCACCCAATGAAACAGTCTCGTCGCACGTTTCTGATTACGAGTCTTGGTGCCGCTTCGGCGCTCGCCCTCTCGCGCCAGGCGTTCGCCGATGCACCGCACGTTAGCGAAAGCGACCCGACCGCGGTAGCGCTCGGCTACAAGGAAGACGCGACCAAGATCGACAAGGCCAAGTACGGGTCGAAGTACGTGGCCGGCTCAATGTGCAGCAATTGCTCGCTGTACTCGGGTAAGGCGGGCGACGCTTTTGGCCCGTGTGCACTGTTTGGCGGAAAGCAAGTCAACAGCAAGGGATGGTGCAGCGGCTATACCAAGAAGGCCTGATCTACAGGAAGACGTGGTCTCGGCGAAGCGAGGTGCCACCCGAGGCTGTCAAGGAAGTGATATTCGGCTCGAAGATTAGTACCGGTACGCAGGAGCAAGTCGAACAGGCACTACAGGCGCGCGCATCGCACGTTTTGAGAAAAAGGGTCACGTTCGTACCTAGATGGCCTGCGGGTCGTGGATTGCTAGGGAGGCCGACGACCGAAGTGGTTAATGGCAGTCATCTGAAGCTTGGCTTACCGCCAACAGCAGACTCCGAAGCAGACGCTCGCGACCGGCCGTTCTTGGCCGACTGTACCCGTTCGGCTTACCGCACCGTAAGCTGACGTTCGAAGCATTTCCTTGCGCCAGCGTCAACTTTGGGCGGCATAGCCCAGCGGGTACTACCGACCATGAGTGGTCGTTCGCTTGATTAAGGCACATCTATAGTGAAAGGATATGAAGGCCGCTCACTCCTCAGCAGCCGGTGGCGGACCCCAAAGCCTCTCTAGGTCGACGTCCTCACTATCTGGCTGCTTGTTGTTCGGCAAGCGGTCCACCTGAATCACCATCGGCAGCTCGAATGCCGTACCCGTCACGACACAGCATCCTTGGGACAACCCCGGGATGAGCCCGCGCGAGAGCGCGTCCAGCGTCGAGATAGTGTTATCAATCAGATACAAGTCTCGGTCATTCACTAGCCGATGGATAAAAAAGTTGTGTAGTTGGGAAACGATCGTAGGGGAGATGTCGGCCGGCCGCTGGCTGGCGATGGTGATGAACATTCCGAACTTGCGTCCCTCCTTGATAATCTCTTCGAACTGCTCCAGCCGATAGTCCTTCCAAGTTTCGCTCTCGCGCGTGGACTGGTCGGACAGAATGTTGTGCGCCTCGTCTACTATGAGATGGATGGTGCGGTCGGGCGGATTGGAGACCGTAGCTTTGTGACTGTTGTAGTAGTGTTTCGCGAACAGCAACGGCAAGACCTTTTTGACCTCGTTGTTGCAGCGGCGCATCGAGATTACCGTGAGCAAACGCTCGACTGGTGGAGCATCCGAGATCGACAAGACCTTGCGAAGACTGAGCAAGGAGGACTCGACGCGTTTGAGAAGTGGTTGGATGTGTTCGAACTGAACGTAGCCGGCATTCAGGTCTGACATCAGTTGCAGATTGACGCGCAGCACGAGTTGGTCGAATTCGTCGAGCCCTAGGACATCAAGTGTGTCGACAGTTGGCGCAATGCGCGCGGTGTACTGAACACCATCGGGGTCGATGAACGCACCGTGGTAGTTGAAGCGACCGTTGCGGTACCAAGTAACATCTGCCAGCAGATCCAACAGCGCCTGGTTTCCCATGCGCCGTGCCACGGTTCGCATCAGGTCCAGCGTTGCGGGCTTGACTTCGCCAGCGCAGAACGACTGCTGGAATTTCATCTTTGCGTAGTTGGCCAGCGCCCCCGGGTTGGCTCCGAACCTAAGCTTGCCCGTGATGACGCGATTGAGGAATGGGCGCTGCGTGTTGGGCGTGGCCTGGAAAAGCAGCGACATTGTCTCAAGCTCCCAGAACTCCTGCGGTGCTAGGGGAAAACGGGCCGTTGGATCGTTCAGGTCTGGATCTGTTTGCGTGGATAGTTGGTAGACCGTCTTGTGGTTCGCTGGAGCTAGCTGCTCACCACCGTACTCGCCGTTGAAGTCTAAGATAACGAAGCGGCTTTTTCCCGCGATGAGCGGCAGCTTGAGATCGAAGAGGACGGTATGAAGCTTGGCCAGAGTGTTCGACTTGCCGCTGCCAGTGTTGCCGAATATGCCGATGTGGCTGTTGAAGAGACGCTTCCACGGCAGCCCGACCGCGATCTCCTCCTTGAGCATGCGCCCGATCCTAAATTCGCTGTCCGTCCCGCGGTCGAAGATGGACCGGATGCGCTCCTCGGGAAGCAGGTAAGCCGCGTCCTGGATCATCGGCAGATACTTAATACCTTGAGTGAACCCAGTGCGGTCGAAGAAGCCAATCGGCCTGGCCTCGACCTTCCGCACAAACATCGTCCTGCCGTCACGGGTCTCTATTCGGCTCTCGTCCAGGAACTCGCCCTCGACCATACAGATGATGTCGCGGAACCCGCGCTGAATCGACAGGTACTCGCGGATCGACACC
This sequence comes from Paraburkholderia panacisoli, assembly GCF_008369935.1. Classification (GTDB taxonomy): domain Bacteria; phylum Pseudomonadota; class Gammaproteobacteria; order Burkholderiales; family Burkholderiaceae; genus Paraburkholderia; species Paraburkholderia panacisoli. The sequence goes on from NZ_VTUZ01000101.1 coordinate 6,833, forward strand.
CCCTTGTACTTGTCGCCCGCGTGGAAGAGAGTTTCCTTGCTCGATTGCTCATCGATCTTCAGGACCACCTTGGTGCCATGGACCGCGATGACTTCTCCCACGCGGATGCTCATACCAGGCCCTCGACGCCCGCATCGTCGGCCGCCGGTGCCACGGGCTCTGCAGGGGGACCTGTAAGCGCGGCGGATGTAGATTCGAGCGCCTCTGGCCAGGCCAGCACCTGCTCATTAAAGGAGGTGAAGTCCATCACCCCTTCGTCGAGCACCACGCACTGGACGTTGCGGTGACCTTTGAATTTGCCCTCCATCGCAGTGTGACCCGACTTATTGAAGCAGCATACGAATACTTGCAAGCCGGGGTTGGAAAGGGAACGCATTACGAGGTTAAGGATGTGCTCGTCGGCGAATGAGAAACCGAAGGTGATAAGCACTGCATTGGGCTTTTCGAGCTCATAGCTTAGCAGCCGCAACATCGGTAGTAGTGCTCCTCATAAACCGTCTCGTGGAACTTCCACTTCGTCGGGTTCACGATGGGCATCTGCTCATACTTTGTCCAGAAAGCCTTCATCGCCTTGTCGGTAAACCCTGTTTCAGGGAGGTCTGCATGCGTGAAGGCTGGATTGTCGAGGGCAGCGGAAAATGGTTGCAGCAACGCGGTCGCTTCGCCATCAAGCAGAGTTTCACGTGCCGACAGGTCGTAGCCAACCTGAATCGCGGCGCCTAACTTGCTCCAGTACACTGACCCGTGCAGGTGGATCAGGTTGATCTGCGGGATGCTGCTCTGATAACGGCCAAAGACACCAGCCTGGCAAAGGTAGGCTCCGAAGTTCCTGGCCTGCAGAATGCGCTGACTGAAGCCCCGCGCTCCGTCGTTCAGCACGAAGTCAATCTGGCCTTCTCTGATGAGGGCGTCAGCCACGAGTGGGAAGCACCCATCGTAGTTCGTCGTGAACACGTTGCAGCGTCGGTCCAACGCCTTGCGGCGTTTCACCATCTCCAGCGCCGTCATCAGGAAGGTGCGGTAGTTCTTGATGACCGTGGCGCCTGAATCAGTAGCCATCGCGCCATCCAGGCTGAGCCGTTCAGCAGGCAGGATGCAGTTCGCGTAGTAGTACATGAACAGCGGGATCAAGCGCCGGTCGTTCTCCCGCTCAAACTTGGTCGCAAGCTCTTCCAGGGTGTAACGGGCGTCGCCGTCGCCGGTTCGTAGCTGCAACTGCAGGGTCGGTAACAGGCCGAATGACGCACCCGATCCAAACAAGAAGTTGATGTCCTTGTCATAGATGTCGCTGATTGAAATCACTGTCTCTCCTTTGCCGACCACTGCTTGAGATGCGAATCGTGCAAGGAGATGACGCTTGTGGACACTGCTCCCCGCGTAGCGACACTTCGTATATGTTGCTCGCAAGCCGACGAGTACTCGCTTCTGATGCTGCTTTATTGCTATCGTCCTGGTTGGGCAATGATACTTGATTGCTGTTCTGGCGCGCGCCTGACCTTCGGCCCGTAACGGGATGGCAACGTTCGCCAGAAGCCGCTGGTTGAGCGACATTGCTCGGATTGACACCCCCTTGTAGTAGGGTCGCGCTACGTCCGGTTTGGGGCGAAAGTGTTAGTTCGCTGACGCAGAAAGCTGCCCCCCAGCTGCTCGATGTCAATACCGTCAGCAGTCTGCCACATTGCAGACGTACAACTCGGCCCGCCTCAACGTCGGCATTGGCCGATGAAGGAGTATTCGTCTTTGATAGTCCGATGGCCGGTTACCGAGCGAAGCCGACACCAGAAGGTCAACCGATGATCGAGTCGAGCGACGGCTCCCGGCCGAATGTATGTCGAACTGTCTCATGAGCCGCACCGGCTCGCTCATCGCTAACCGGATAGGCGTCGGCGTGCTATGACTTCAGCTATCACGCTAGCCGCACTCGACGTACAGAAAATCGGCTGTTTTTTGGCGGCGCCCGGTGACGGCGGCAGCTGGCACATCGGCGCGAAATTGTCCGGGAACGGCACTGTCAGGTTAATGGGGAGGCGGCGGTAGAATAAAGTGATGAAGAAGACAAAATCGCTTTATCACGGCCACCGCTTCCCTGCCGTCGTCATCAGCTGCGCCGTTCGCTGGTATTTCCG
>NZ_VTUZ01000102.1 GCF_008369935.1 Paraburkholderia panacisoli
TACAAACGGGCTATTAAGGCAGTACTTCCCCAAAGGCACCGACCTGTCAGTGTATTCGCAGGCCAAACTCAATGCCGTGGCAAGACGATTGAACGAGCGTCCGAGAAAGACACTGGACTACGAAACGCCTGCCGAACGATTCCAGCAAACTATTGCATCCACCGGTTGAATCCGCCATCGCTATCAAGACATCCGAATGCAGATTTGGTGACGGTTCGACTCGATTGGCAAGGCTTTGATCATCTGAACAAAATCGAGTCCCGACTTAAGATTTCCCAACCGTGTCATTCCGCGCGTCTTCGCTGCCAACCATGAGCATCAATGGGAAGATTCCATTCAGTTGCTCGGCCTATTTCTACTATATCTATATCGAATCGGTCAGAAAGATTGCTATTGACTAGGGTTCGAAGGGGGCGGGATTGGACCGTTGGTAGGTACGCGCATCCTGTAGTTGGCGCCCTTTCTTGGCAGGATTTACTTTGAAGTTGCTCCCGGGACCCCTGATCATGCGCGAAGATATCGCACGCTATGCCCGATTGCCGTGCAATATCCTTGAAAACAGCATCTGCTTGAAGCGCTTAACCGGTTCTGGACTGTGCTGCGCTTTAGCCAGAAGATTAGCCCCTTGCTGGGATGAGACGATAAACGCCGCTAGTTCGCCGCAATCGGTACTCTGTGCCAATTCGCCTTCTGAAACGGCGGCACGCAGGCAGTAGGCGACACTCTCGCGGATTTCGGCAAATATCTCATTCAGCCGGAGCCTGATGCCCTCGCTGTGACTGCTTGCCTCTGCTGCAAAATTTCCAAACAAACAACCGTCTCGCATGCTGTTCTTGTTCAACTTCGACATTGCGGCGTCGATGTAGACCTGGAGTCGTTGCAGTGGAGGCAAAGAGTCGTTTCGGAGGGTGTTCTCGATCATTATGCGCGTCCCTGCAAAATACAGATCGATGATTTCCAAGGCGAACGCTTCCTTAGATTCGAAATGATTCGTAAACGAGCCTTGGGGAACGCCAGCTGCCTGGACAATGTCACGTATGCCCGCCTCGCCGAAGCCGCGCTCGTGGACCACTTGCATGCCGGCAATCAGAATTTTTTCTCGATGCGATGCTTTGGCCATAAGTCCAAGATGCCTGTGTCAAGATGGACTCAATATAGTCGTCCATATTGAATTGGTCAAGCGAACCAATGGGTCTCGCTGCCTGGCTTCGACGCTTGCGAGTTGTTGGAGCCTCAGCCGACAATGATATGGAAAACGTCGACTTGAATTTGCACTTGAAAAACGAGGCGCTCAGAGGATAGTGTGACGAAGGAGTTTCAGCAATGCGTTTGCGAGTCTCTTCATTGTATTCGTCCTTGCGTAGCCAACTAGGCGCCAATGTTCTGTCTGCCAGACGGAAACGGAAGGAGCGCCACATGAGTGCAATCGCGACGCCGGCGGAACGTGTATCGAGCTTGACCCGAAAGTCGATAAGCGCGCTGTCTGGAAAACACGCTGGAAAGATCAAGAAGACAAGAGCACCGGGTTGTTCATATTTGGTCGCGGAGATATCGTCGCAGTTCTAGCTGGAAAGCAGGGCGTTGACCACGGCAGCATCGTTTAGACCAACAACGCTGCAAACAGTTTGCTTAGTGGCGCACAAACCTGCACGTGAAGATTGTTGTCGCAGGGGTAACGATAGTCCCTGCTGGGGGGGCGATGCTTCCACCGTCGCCCGTGGTACCTGTCGCACTCCGGCACGGCTTGCTGCCCCGGGTGGCGAGCCACTGCCCGCGCACCACACCTCTGTACGCTGCATGAATACTGCGCCAGGCGCTCACATGTGAATCTCCCGCTATCCTTGCAGGCGGTTCGAGGCGTGGTGACTTCCCCGCACCGGAACACGGATAACCGTGCCAGCGCGTGGCAGACGTTCAGTCAACTTCTGTCCGCGACGGGCGATGACACCCGCTGCGGCAGCGTGCACACTCCAGCCCCGTCGCGCTGCGTATTTCACCGCACCGATGGTCGACGTATAGGCTGGGTCAATCAGGATCAGTCGACACGTGCCCGGAAGCATTTCGCTTCGAGCAGTTGCCGGTATTTTTCGTAGAGCAGCCCCGAGAGCATGCGCGCTCCCTTTGGACTGAGCTGCGCCATCGCTTTCTTCTTTGCCATGAAGTCGAGATTCTCGGCGACGATGGGTTTCAGTTTGCCCTTCGCCCGCGCCGCAGCGTCCGACAGCGCATCGGGCAGCACGGCCTCGCGCTGGCCAGACGTGGTGTCTTCGCGAGGCAGCGCAAAGCGCTGGGTCGATATCAGGTTGCAGATGGGCCGGTCTCCGTGACCGCCAGATGACGCAGAATGCGGCACTGTGCTGAGCGCGTGGCTCGGCAGACCGCCGTGTATCGTCGGGAATTATTCACGTTCGAATAATTGTGATTTCAGTCTATAAATATAGTTTCCATGCGGATCTGTTTTAGACTGGATTTTAATGCGTGTCTCATAGAATGAATAGCGGCGCGCCCGTTTATTCAGTGCCTCATTGGAGTCTTAGATGAAGATAAAATTTTTCAACGCCTCACTCGTCACGACCCTGATCTCCGTCTCATTTCCAGCTTTTGCGAGTGGCTACGGGCCTGCACCGTTCTATCAGCCATCTGTCGGTGCACCTGCATCGCAGCGCGGCCAAGGCGAGCAGACCATCATTGCCGAGCGTAACAGCGCGAACAACGCGTCCCTTGAATCTTCCTCGGATTTGACTAGCGCTTCGGTATCAGGCGATCGCCAACCTGCGTCCAGCTCGCGCGATCTCCATACGGTTTACTGATTGTTTGATGGTTAGCGGGTGACCGCACTTGCTGACCACATGTCTGTCGCTCAGTGAGCAAGGTCCTTCAGACCGAGGTCGATGCCAACGGACCTTGTTGCCTCGCTGCGCCGTGGACAGTGCTGCGGACTCAGTTTCACGCAGATGTTGATATACTGCCGGCCGCGCGAGCCTCGCTGATATTGCCAGCGCCGAGTTCATAACCTGCAAGGCCGTAGCTATCCCACAGCGAAAGAACCATCAGGCCGAAAAATAGCTGCCCGTTCCAATATCGGATCGCCGTTGCCTTGAACGGGTTCCAGCCAGCGCGCGCCGTGAACCTTCCGACGCGCGCCAGCGCAACTTCACCTTCCGTGCCTGTTTTCTGCGCGTGGCGTATTCTCCGGCGACGGCATGTATCGCGCTCGAGTGAAGTTCAAGTCCGGTTTTTCTGCCCCATTTAATGAAGGGTTGGAAGTCGTGCCCTGAGGAGAACCGGCGTTCCTGTTCCAACACCTTCACCGAAAGTTGGTTGCAGTAGTTCCAGACGAAATTTTCTGCCCCGTGCCTGTTCCCGCAATTCACGTGTGTGCCTGTCTTTCAGCCGGGGGTGGAGACCACGGATCCTGTGCTGCATGTGCCAGTATGGTTGTTTCCCCGTATGGGCACATCTGCGTTCTCCCCTAGAAAATCACAGTGTCCGGGCTGTGCTTTCCACGCCCGCCTTTCGCTGTCTACACCCGTCTTTCATCCCCGGCCTGAAGGCCACGCCTCGGGTTAGCAACACTAAGCGTCGTGTCCGCGCAAACCCGACCATCGCATTTAAAAACGCGTTCTACGCCCGGTATCTTTGTGGAGATATCGGATGCGACTTCTATCAATCGGCGAGACGGCGGCAGAACTGGGTGTAGCGGTAGGCGCGCTGCGACAACAATCTGCATGTGAAGGTTTGTGCACTATTAAGCTAACGGTAGAGATCAGGCAATCTACGTTTTGTGACCCTATTTCGTCTGCTACAGGCACCCTCTGTCGGGTTACTCGGGTCAAAATATCGCTTCTCGACCTGTCGGCGTGCCCAAACGAGCGCAATCCCTGAGTAGAGGCAAGTTGCTTTCCGATGGCTCGGAAATCACAACCGCGAAGCGGAAAAGGCGCTGTTGCTGGACCTCCCCAATCAGGGTTCGGTATCCGACAGACGCGACGATGGCGCAAAAGTTCTGCCTCTGTCAGAACTTTTGCCAGTTGCCATCGGTTGATTCCAGCGAAATGACGTTGCTCTTGGTGGTGCCAACAGAAGGTGTTTTAATGGTGGCGGACGATCGTTCGGAGTTCATGGATTTCGTCGAACTACTTGACAGAGCAGGCAGGCCAGGTTCGCTATGAGGGGCTGCGCCTCGGGGGGCGGCTGGGCCTGCGTCGGCTACCTTGAACAAGGAGACTGCGTCCTCTAGCTGGTTTGCCTGTTGTTCAAGCGATTGAGATGCCGCCGCTGCCTGTTCGACCAGTGCTGCGTTCTGTTGCGTGACCTCGTCCATCTGAGTGACTGCCTGATTGATCTGTTCAATGCCGCGGCTCTGTTCTTCAGAGGCTGCAGCGATTTCGCCCACCATGTCAGAGACCTGTTTGATTGCCTGCTTAATCTGACCCATGGTCACGCCGACCTGAGAAGCCTGCGCCGCACCATCTTCAATCGTTGCGACGGACGAGCCGATTAGCTCCTTAATTTCTTTAGCGGCAGCGGCGGAACGCTGGGCTAGACTACGAACTTCGCTGGCTACGACAGCAAAACCTCGTCCTTGCTCGCCTGCGCGTGCGGCTTCCACGGCAGCGTTCAAGGCAAGAATATTTGTCTGGAAGGCTATCCCTTCGATGACGCCGGTGATCTCGGAAATTTTGCTCGAACTTGCGCTAATTTTGCCAATGGTGCCGACCATAGATTGGACGGCATCGTTGCCTGATTCGGCCATATCTGAGGCATTCGTTGCCAGGCTATTCGCCTGGCGTGCATTGTCGGCATTTTGCTTCACAGTTTCCGTCAACTGCGTCATGCTGGCGGCCGTTTCCTCAAGCGATGCCGCCTGTTCTTCAGTTCTCGCCGACAAGTCCATATTGCTGGCTGCGATTTCGTGAGACGAATTGGCCAGGTTCGTCGTGGTCCCCCGGACATTTCGTACCACGCCTGCCAAGCCTGTATTAATTCCGTTCAAAGCTTCGAGTATCTGTCCTATTTCGTCGCCTCGATTCACAGGTATTTGGACGGATAAGTCGCCCTTCGCGAGACGTTGCGCGGCAGTTTCCGCGTCGCGCAGTGAATGACTTACTTTACGTCCGACGATCGCGAATACACCTATGCCAGTCATAAGCACCAAAGCGAGATTCAGGACGGCGCTGGGGATTAAAAGTAGTTGTGTTTTTTGGTCAAGTAGTAGATGGGTGGTCACGTCGCGGCCTACAACAAGCGCCGCGGTCCACGCCATCACTAGCAAGGACAGTTTTAGCTCAAGACTTGGCTGTTTCGCTTTGCTGATGTCTACACCAGCAACAGAGGCGCCGATGATCCTATTGCCTGCGTCGCAGATAGGGCCGTAAAGAACAGTGAATTTCTTGCCGGATAAGGTCGAATAGCCAAAATAGCTGCTTCCAGATAGAAGTAGCTGATATGCGGGATGTGAGCGTTCAAGGGTCACGCCCAAGGCGCGAGCACCCTTTGCATCTTTGACCGTGGTTGCGACCCGGACAAAAGCCTCGCCGTCGCGCACAAAAAGGGAAGCGTTCCCCCCGGTTTCGTTTGCAAAGCTGTCGACTACTGCGTGGTCCATGTTCACCGCGCGATCGCCGTTTACCAGGATCGGTGTCTGCTGGCCGGCTATCTCGACGTGCCTTGTTCTGTCAAGGGAGAACACTGCTTTATAGCGGCCCATCAAGTTCTTCTGCAGTCGTCGGATCTGGTTTTCTTGCGAGCGGAAACTGAGCATATGCGCCATCCTGAACATGATTCATTTCGTGATTGAGATCTTCCAGTCCGAATTCATAGTAACGACTGGAGTGGCAGTGGGAATTGTCAGCGTTGGCGGTCGCGTCAATCCTTGACTTCGTGGACCCCCGCGCGATGCGTTCGGCGAACTGGGGGCGCTGGCGAAGCTTGAGGCACCGATGGAACCGTACGCCGAGATCGGTTCTTGAGCGCTTTGGGGTGTTCATCGACGAAGTGCGGCAGTCGACTTCAAACGCGTAGACATCTTGATCGATCGAGACCATGTTCGAGGCAAGCGCGTGTGATTACTATGGCTGCCTTGTCCGTTTCAGGTTCCCACTTGCAGACAAAAGGTGCGGACGGTGACGGTGTTGCGGTCCCTATTACGTTCGGACAGGTGCCCCCTCGACATCTGGCGGTTAATCTAGCTGCCTATTGCTAAAAGGAGAAAGACTTTGTAGGCTGATGCGCATGCCTTTGAGGCATGAGACACTAAAGAGGCATCAATGGAGCTTCGACATCTTCGGTATTTCGTCGCCGTCGCTGAGACAGGTAGTCTCACGGTCGCGGCCGAGGAGCGCCTGCACACATCGCAACCCTCGCTTAGTCGCCAGATTCGTGATCTCGAGGACGAGGTCGGCGTGCAACTGTTTAACCGCGGTGCACGTGGGGTTGACCTGACTGCGTCGGGCAGGGCATTCCTCGATCATGCGCGGTTGGCTCTTTCGCAGGTCGACGCAGCGACCGAGGCCGCACGCCGCGCTGCGCAACCGATGAAACAGGTGTTTGCGCTCGGCTTTCTGACTGGGCAGGAAATGACCTGGCTGCCACGGGCCATGCAGATTCTTCGCGATGAATTGCCGAACATCGAGGTCACGGTATCAAGTGACTATTCGCCAGACCTTGCCCAAGCGCTTGCGCGCGGCAGGCTCGACCTGGCGTTTCTGCGCGCTGAACCTGGTTTCGATCTCGAATATCGGGTCGTTAATAAGGAGAGGCTCATTGTGTTGATGCCGAGTGACCACCGGCTGACCGCGCAAACAGCAATCCGTCCGAAGGACTTCATGGACGAGCCGTTCATCATGGCTACGAATAAGGCCGCGGTGTTGCACGAGGTAATCGAGCGGTATCTGCAAGAAAATGGAATTGATGTCGCGCCCGAACACGGGGTCGATAATCTTGCAATGGCGGTGTCGCTGGTTGCGTCCACACGTGGGCTTGCATTGATGCCAGAGTATGCGACTAACCTGTTGCCATGGTCGGTGGTTAGCCGGCCAGTCGAGGGCGACGCGCCGACCATTGACCTCGTTATCGGCTACAGTAGATCGAACTCTTCGGCAGTTTTGGTGAAATTTCTTTCGAGAATGGAGGAGCTGGTTGCGCAGTTCATCGCCTGATTTTCGTGAAGAGAGGATCTTTGCCTCGACATCGTGTTGTGTATTCACTCAGAGCCAGAAAAATTAATAGCAGATTCGAAACTCTGTTTGCTAGATAAACAGAGTCGGGGAAACGTTCTCAAAAACCTGTTTAAATCGGTCCTGCAATGGTCAGCCGTTGGTGGATCGAGGGCAGCAGCTCAGTATGCCGATACGAATAGCGGTTTTAAAACATACACACGCCTGCTTGCATCATTTCCGCCGTCTGGCGTCGCGCTGACATCCAGTAGGCATTCCTTAAGCGTGGTTTTTGCTTGATCTGCTGGAGCACCTGACGGCGAACCCAACAGTCTTTATCCGCAGTTTGGCCTGAAGACCTCAGCGTGAAGCTCAGCCCGCAGCACGGCCCACACCGCAGCGGCGCAGCAAAGTCCGTCGGCATTGATCTCGGGTTGAAGGACTTCGCCTCACTGAGCGATGGACACGTGGTGGGTTCCGGGCGGCACTACCGCAAGCTCGAAGGTGAGCTTGCGAAAGCGCAACGCGCGAGGAACAAAGCACGCGTGCGTGCGCTTCATGCAAAGATAAAGAATTCACGGAAAGACCAGCTTCATAAGCTTTCCACGGTGCTCGTTCAGGAGTACCGCGCCATCTTCATTGGCAACGTGAACGCCTCAGCGCTTGCGAAGATACGGATGGCGAAATCCGTGCTCGAAGCAGGCTGGAGCTCGTTCCGGACCATACTGCTATACAAGTGCGACTACGCCGGCGTGTGGCTCGATGAAGCATATTCAACCCGGACCTGCAGCTGCTGTAAAAGGCGCATGGGCCCGAAGGGCCCGGAGGGTTTGCGAATAAGGGAGTGGGCCTGCCCCGAGTGTGGCGCATATAACCATTGCGACATCAACGCGGCCGAGAAGATTGTCGCGGCGGGATGTCACTGTCTGGCTGTAGATCCTATGAGCAGGGGTCGTCGACGAACTGATACGTAAAATCAGAGTGTCGAGTGCTGTTCAAAGGAGAACATCATGCGCACGGATCAGACGTTCATGACGGGTGGTGAGGAAGTGGTG
>NZ_VTUZ01000103.1 GCF_008369935.1 Paraburkholderia panacisoli
CTTCAAGCGAGCGACGAAACAGCACCCCTACCAACCCTGCTACCGCGCCCACCATGAGTGACAGAAGGCCCATTGCGATTAGCCCGCCGTGGTTCTCTTCGGGCGTGGTGGGCTTCATGATTGGTGCACGTCGATTTACGACGGTGTGCAGGACCCGAAGAGCACGAACACGTCGTCGCGGTTGACGAGGGTCGCGGACATGCCGCCCGACTTCGTGTCGAGTACGATGCTCCATCCGTAGCCGAGTTCCGTGCCTTGCATGAGCAACTGGCCTTCGCCGGCTTCCATGTACCGGATCGCGGTCGAGCGCTGCGACGACCCGACGATCGTCTTCTTCGCGAAGTTGATGTGGACGAAGTCCGGTGCGCCCAGGATCCCAGGCAGCGTCCGGAAGCACACTTCGCCGATGTCGCAGAAGTGCGCGTCGATCGTCGCGCACAGGAGCGGCTTGCTGCCGTCGAAGTCCGCCCCGAGAGCCCATGACGGCGACGAGCCGACCAGGATCGCAAGGGCGGTGGCCCGCAAAGGCTTCAGCATGGCGTTACCTCCTCTTTGTCATGGACCGGCTCGCGAACCCGCACGCCGCGCGGCACGGCCGCTCGCGCGCGCGAAGCCGGAGCCCTGTCTATTCGACGGTGTAGCCGCGGCCGGTCATGCAAGCCGTGACGGCTCGGTTGTAGGTCGCGAGCTGGTCCGATGCCTGCTGGTGCATGCCCGTTTGCTGCATCTCCATTTGTTGCTGCTCACGTCGCATTCGCATGCCCATGCCCATCGTGCCGACGAGGGCACCGATTCCTGCGCCCTCACCCCAGTGGCCGCCGGCCGCTCCCCCGATCAGGGTGCCGAATAGCGCGCCGCCCCCGGCCCCGCGAAGGAGGCCGCCGCGCTGCTGAGGCTGTGGCGGGCCGGCCGCCATCTGCTCGGCCAGCGCGACTGGATTGACCCCAGTGGTCTGCTGCGCCCACGCATGACATTCGGCGGTGTCGGTCTGCTGCTGCATAGGACTCTGCCCTCGGGCCGGATAGATGATCGGCTGCTGGGCCGCTGCCGCACAGGCGAGCGAGGCGAGCGTGAGGCCGATCGACAGGCGGGCGATTCTTTGCATGGCTCAGGCTCCCATGAAGGTCATCGAGTTTCGATGTGAGGGCGGTGGAGGCCTGCCCCGGCGCGCCGTGCGCCGCGCGCCGCGGGCCCGGAGTCAGTGATGGTCGAAGAGGTTGATGCAGCCGCTCTTGTACAGTTCGCGAACCTTGGGATTGAACGCCATCTTCGGGGTCTTCTTGCACTCGTCGATGATGACGCCGATGGGCGTCGCCGTGCCGACCGCCATCGTGTCGGTCTCGCGAATGCCGAGTCCTGTCGACGTCACCTTCGATAGATGCGTTTTCAACGCGTTGTAGTAGTAAGTCGCCAATATCTGCTGTTCCGTCGAGCTGACAAGTTTGGTGCCACGGACTGATCCCTATCATTGTACGTGTGCTTCAGGTAACACAGACCAATCACCAACATGAGCTGCCCAAGCGCCTGTCTGAGTACCGATATCTGGTTTGCCAATCCGCATCCGCCTTGGCACGGGGCAGTAGCCTTACTTTCCTGATGTCAATATTATCCGTTACGCTTCAATCGGAAGGCTATTGGACTTTGGTCTTATCCCGGCCCTTTATTCCTTTCGTGAGGTTTACGCGGCCACGCCGCAATCACCGCGCTGGCTCGGGAAACAAGCGGTCTGCGAAACCTGCCCTGAGTCAAGGCTTCCTTTAGTCACACTTTCCCGGAGCGTAAAACGAAGCAATGTTGTCACCGGACTATGCCCATGCGCGCGGGGGTTTCGCCATTGAATCGACAACATTGCTTCGCTAACTGGCGAAGTAAAGTCGTCACTTCGCGTTAGCGCGAATTAAATTTGTCAATTCGCATTCGTTCTAGAGCCATGAATCCGCTCGCATGGTGGTACTCATGGTCGACGTTTTGCGAAGCTTCGAGCGGCTCACGCTGCCGCGTCCTCGCGGCGCGCACCGTTATGACGTCTTCAGTCCGAAACTGGGGCGACGACACTGTCAAGTTGACGAGCGTCGGTTAGGTGTCTGGCTAAAAAGTAGTTGTCCTTACCAGGCAACTCGCTCAGCTGCGGCTGAGACAGTCCAGCCATGCCATGTGGCGAGGCGTTCTTTCAGTATGGCGCGGTGACATTCCGCGTTCATCCGATGTCTGGGTAACGCGAAGTGCTGCCGGATCAGGCCGAAGCATGAGAGAAAAGCCTGCGTGCGACGCGCGTCGCGAAAGCCGCACATTTGGCGCTCGCGCCTGCGGGTTGGTTGATGGCTATTCTCGGCGCGGTTGTTTACTCGTGCAGCTGCTTTGACGAAAACGTGCTTTACCTGAGCGAGTTCAGGGATATCAGCCTTCGCTGCCGGATAACTGCGCAGTTGATCCGTAACGATCTTCCGCGGCACCGGGTTTGACCGCAGCACTCGTCGAAAGAAGCGCCTGGCCGCACCCTTGTCGCGCCGCTTTTGTACCAACACGTCGACTTCTGCGCCATGCTCGTCGACGGCACGCCACAATAGATACGGCTCGCCGCGCAGCGTCACGAACATCTCGTCAAGGTGCCAGGTGCTGCGCGACTTGTGCCGCACCGCCTTGGCGCACTTGGCGAATCCAGCACCGAACTTGTCACACCAACAACGGATCGTTTCGTACGTGACCACGACGCCGCGCTCGAGACGAGAAATCGACGCACTACTTCTGGGTAACATGCAGGACATTTCGCCCGGATGACCCCGGTATGACGGAACAGATACGCGCCAATGCAGAATACGTCTTTGTGCACGAGGACCAATGGATGCTGGAGGCGATTCAGAAAGGTCTCGGCTCTGCGGACTTTCTCGAATCGAAGCCCGCCCTCATGCAGAGTGACGCCGCGATGGTCGCAACCCGGAGAGCGCTTGCCCAGCTCATTGCTCAGGAATCGGGTGAGTAGTGGGTGAAGCTACGGTTCTCTGGCCACGATGCCGGACCTGAAAAAGCCGACATTACCGAGTGACCGCTGTCGGTTGGTCGCGTAGTCCGGAAAGGCCGACGACGCGACGAACATGATCGTCGGGGGAAGGCCAGTTACCTGAGTGAAGCGACTTTCGAATGTCCGCCTGAGAGCGAGGTCGAATGACGGGCAATGAGTCCGTGTTACGGTGGAAAGGCGCGCTAGCAAAATTAAAGGACAACATTAGCGCTGCCGTGGACACGGCTAGCAGAATTAATCAACGCCAACAGCTGCCGAGACAAAGTGAGAGGCTAGTTCGCTAAGGGGGCCTCTACATTACAGCATCCGCGATGCGATTAGATGAGGAATTTCGCATATTGGCGATCATATCCAAGATAGCGCGGCGGTAATCGGAGTTAGCGGGTGAAATCGTCGAGAGGGTGGAGCGCTTCCTCGATTTTGCCGGCGTTAACGAGTTGATTTCTCAGCCAGCGCTGTATCGGATCCTTGTGGGTCCTCTCGTGCCAGTAAAGGCATACGTCGAAAGGAGGAACGGGGAGAGGTAGGTCAAACACGGCGATTTTGAATTTGGCCGAGCACCAGACGGCGGTTGTCCGCGGGACTATCGCCAGAAGATCGGACGTCTCGACAGCGTACGCAGCGAGCAGGAAACTCTCGCCTGTTACGGCCACTTTTCGTAGCCGCTTCGTGCGAAAAAAAGCATCTTCTATTGTCGACGAGTAGTAGCTTCCTGTCGCCGTCGATACTTCGTAATGCTCCATTTCACAGAGCGTTTCCAGAGAAATCTGCTTTGACCCGGACAACAATCGGTTCGTCCTCGACGCAATGCAGACGAAACTATCTTGGTAAAGAAGATGGGTTCTGAACTCCCGCAGCACGACTTTCGGTGAGCCGATTGCCAAATCGATATCACCGTCTCGAAGCCAGTCTTGAGCATGCTGTGGGTGTGGCGGAATCAGTTGAAGCTTTATGTTAGGCGCTTTGTTTCTAATTCTTGAAAAATTCCGGATGAGGACGGAGGCCTGAATTTGGTCTGTCGCGCACACCCGAATGGTGCGTGAAGTGGTCTCGGGTACCGGTTCTGGCTCCGAACGCAGCATCTGTTCAACTTCGTTCAATATGGAATCGATCGATGCAGCTAGCGTATGGCAGTGTTCAGTAGGCATCAAGCCGTGCGGTAGTCTGACAAATAAAGGGTCGCCCAGAGCTGTTCTCAACTTGGCCAGCGCTCCGCTGACCCAGCTTTGACTCATATTGAGAACCGACGCCGCGGCGGTTACGCTGCGCTCGGCATAGAGAACCTGAAAGCAGCGCAAATGGCCTAGATCGAGACCCTTGAAAAGGGGTTTGGTCTTCACTTTCTATAGCCTTCATCGGAAATATTGCGACTCTCAACCTTGCGGTTTGCCTCAGATGAGATTCTACCGTTGATCTGACAATTGTCGGCGCTGAGAACCGGGTACCCCAGTCTGAGGTAGGCATGCAGCCAAGCGGTCGTTATCAAAACGGCCACTTGGTGGAGATCTCGTCCCAAGCTTACGTCTGCGGAACCTCGTAGGCTTACCTGCCGTTTTTCGTCGTACCGCGCGGACAAGACCGGCTAGTGATTTCGTATTTTCCGATATCAGGTATCGATCCTCAATCGTAACCAAAGCCGCTAAAGTTGCCTCCAATGGTCACTAAACCCCTTGGAGATAAGCCTTGAGCAACTCAATGGATTCGTATATCGCACGACTGAAGGACCTGAAGCCGTCTGCAGCCGCGTATGAAGACCCAAGTATCGGTGTGCCAGTAGGTGCGTACGAGATGCTTGCAGCTCGGACAATCTATCGGGTAATGGCGTCCGAACGTGGTGCTCGCAGTGTGAGCAAACCGGCTATCGTAACTCATGATGGTTTCCAGCTTGGATTCGTGGAGTGTCCACCCGGCAACGGTGCAGCGCTGCACAAGCACGAACAGACCCAGGAGAGCTTCATGCCTCTAACGGGACGTTTCGAGGTCCGTTGGGGCGATCGCGGGGAGCATGCCACGGTGCTGGAGCCATTCGACGTCTTTGCAGTTCCGGCCGGCGTCTATCGGTCATTCAAGAATCTCGAAAATGAAACCGCGAAGATGTTGGTCTTCGTGCGTGGTTCGGAGCAGACCGTCATGAACGATCTGGTCTATGACAAGGCTTCCGGTGAAGCCGTTCTGGCTGCTTACGGTCCACAGGTTTTGTCGAATCTGAGCCGTATTGGCATTGCTTTCTCAGACGTCTGAATTCGCCTGTTGCTTAGCTTACCGATATGACTCGCAGTTTCCCGACGGCTCCAACCATAGACTTTAACGCTGCTCGAGCACTAACTGACTCCGGCAGTATCAGCGAGTTGGAGTTCACCATGCCGTGCAACGAAACCGTGGTTCCCGGCGTCCTCTGGAAAGGACGCATCAATTCGGACAGGGTTCCACTGATCCTGCTACAACACGGGGGCTCCGGTCACAAGCAGGATGAAGCTAACCGAGACTTGGGCACTCGTCTGGTATCTGCGCTCGGCTGTCTCGTCGCGGCTCTGGATGGACCCGTGCATGGCTCTCGAGCCGCTGCACCATCGGATGCCGCAGCGACTCAAGCGGCCTTCCGCGAGAGCTGGACAAAGGGAACACATACCGAGTCGTTTGTCGACGAGTGGACGGCCGCTATCGACGCTCTGGTCGCGCTGCCCTATGTGGATGCGGAACGAGTTGGCTGGTGTGGAGTATCGATGGGGACAGCCTTCGGGGTGCCGATCTGCGCAAAGTGCCCAGTGATCCGTAGTGCGGTTCTGGGCAAATGGTCTATCAACCAACGCGGCAGTCAGCACCTGGTTGCCATGGCGCAGGAAATTCGCTCCTCAGTGTTATTCGTTCAGCACTGGGATGACGAATTTTTTGACAGGAGCGGTACCCACGAACTCTTTGATGCACTCGGCACATCCGACAAGCGCATGTATGCGTATCCGGGTGGACACCATCACCGGACAGAGGAAGAACTGAACGCGTATATCCATCACTTTCAACGCTCGCTCCTGATTTTTTGACTTTCGAAACATAGAAATAGATGTCGTTTTGCTGGAGAAAAAATGCCTACCATTATCACCAAAGATAATCCGCCACTTGATACATATTTCCTTTTAACGTCTTTGGTCGTGCCGCGACCTATCGCATGGGTGTCTAGTATCAGCGCCAGCGGGGTGCGAAACCTTGCTCCGTACAGCCACTTCAATAACTGTTCGACGATTCCGCCGATCATGCACTTTACCTCTAACGGCGTGAAGGACTCCGTTCGGAATATCAAGGAGACAGGCGAGTTTGTTATCAATGTTGTGAGCCACAACTTCAGAAAACAGATGCGCATCACGTCCGCGGAGTGGCCCACTGGCGTCGATGAGTTCGAAAAGGCCGGACTCGAAAGCGTCCCGAGCGATTTCATTCGGCCAGAACGCGTGAAAGGAGCGCGGGCGTCGATTGAATGTAAGTTGCGCGACATCATTCAGATGGGCGACGGATACATGGTGTTCGGTGACGTCGTCTGCTTCCACATTGACGACGACGTATGGGTCAACGGACGGGTCGATATTTCCCGTCTCCAACCGGTCGGCAAGCTCGATGGGCTGAACTACTCGACGATTACGGAGGTCGAGCGTCTCGAACTTCCCGTAGACATTGCCCGAATGACGAAAGACTACGGCGGCACTAGATAGCAGCCGATCGATTTGTGCTTATCTAATAATATGGAGGCATACGGTGGAGACAGACCAGGAATTAGAAATATCGAATATCATTGATGGCAAGGGAATGGGCGGTCTTCAATACTGGACTATCGCCCTATGCTCTCTGGCAATCTTTCTTGACGGTTTCGACACTCAGGTCATTGGCTTTGTGGCGCCCGCAATCATCCATGACTGGAAAGTGGACCGTTCGAGTCTTGGACCTGTGTTTGCATCGGGTCTCGTTGGTCTTCTGATGGGGTCGCTCCTTCTGGGCCGTGCAGCGGATAAATTTGGCCGTAAGCCTACGATAATCTTTTCGACTGTTCTGTTCGCTATATGCATGCTGGCGACAGCTTACGCAACGGAACTTAGGCAGCTCATCGTGCTGTGGCTCATTACCGGAATCGGGCTCGGTTCAATTATTCCGAACGCTGCCTCCCTGGTTGGAGAATACACGCCTCGGCACCGGAGGGCTTCTACAGTAAACGCATTGTCTGTCGCGTTCACTGTTGGGGCTGCTGCTTCCGCATTTTTGGCATCGGTGGCCGTGCCTCGATACGGCTGGCGTTCGGTGTTCTACATCGGTGGTTTGGTGCCTTTAGTACTTGCCGGTCTAATGATTCTGTATCTGCCAGAGTCTCTCAGGCTTCTCGTTCTACACAAAAAGTGTCGGCAGGCAGTGCGCTGGTACAAAAGGCTGTCGCCTGCTGCAGGAGAGGTGGACCCTCTGCGATTCGTGGTTACCGAACCATCAGTAACCGGGTCCGCTGTTACCTTCCTTTTCAAGGGTATGCGATCCACGAACGACGCCCTTCAGAGTAAGGTGGCAGAGCGCTTGAGGTGTGGTAGCGATGCAGGTCAGCGGGGTTCGGAGGGCATCTTCCAGGGAAGCAGCGCGTCGTAGTCATCGA
>NZ_VTUZ01000104.1 GCF_008369935.1 Paraburkholderia panacisoli
AAGCCGGCCCTCAAGCTTTGGCCGCCGGTTTCGAAGGCGAGTTGCATCACATCCGGATTGATCGCGGTGAAATTGGCCGGGCTCATCGAGTCGATGAACTGGTGCGTGTAGAAAGAAAGCCGCTGCCTGGTGGGTTCATCAAGATCAGCCACGTCGACCATGTTACTGATCAGTCGGGTATTGAGCAGGTAACCCTGCTTTAGCAGACTGTAGGCGAAGACGTCTCGCCATGCAGTGGCCTTGAAACGGCGGTCTCCCTTTTCGGATGCACCCGTGGCGTTGTCCGGCTGGCCCGCAGCGCTCGCCATCATCCGCGTCCATAGCGCGAGGTGCTGCTGGAAATAATTCAGTTGCAGTTCGACGAGCACTCCAACACCACCCGTTCCATCCGCGCCCACCGACACGGCGTCTGCACGAGGGAACATTCCGGCTGGACACACCATAGCTTGCCACAGGCTCTGCCCTGACTTGATGAACCCCTGGACAAATTCGTCCGGAACATGAGAAGGCGATGTAATTGAGTTCTCCATTGCGTCAGGATACGCAGCGACCTCTGCAGCCGAGGCGTATCCATACCCCCTGCCGCTATCTGGCCTGCATCAGCTTTTTCGTTTCTGCCAGACTGTCTGTGCCCCGCTTCGTGATGATGGCCATTGCGTCTACCTGCGACTTGCGCGCCATCTCCGCAAGGTCCTTCATATCGGCGAGCGCTTTCTGATAGGCATCGCTCACCAACGCTGCCTGCCTGGCAGGGTCCGGGGCGCTGGCGCCGCCGGCAACCAGGGCTTTGGCAGATTCCTGGATCCCCTGTATTGCCTCGGTCACGATCTCGGCCTGCTTGCGCACGAGCGCCTGCATCGCCACCTGGGCGGCCTCGTTGGCCTCAACGAGGGCAGTCATATCCTTGCGCCTCGACTCGATGATCGGCGCCATATCTAGCCCCGGGACCTTAAATTCCTGCATCATCCTCGTCATCTCGTCGAGGGGGTTGGTTTCAGTTGCCATGGTTGTCTCCAGTGATGGGTATGATCGACGCGTCAGCATTGATCGCTGCCCCGTTGGTCATGCTTCAGGCCGTGATCTCCGGCATCTGCCGCTCCTCAGACGGCATCACCCGATCGTTTTGTGGGGCCTGCGTGATTCGATGCTCCCGCGCCAAAGCCAAACGTCCGTCGCCTGAGGTGACCATGACCAGCGCCTCGCCATCGATGACGACAGTGCCGCGTACGCGGCACATCGTCTCAAGGACCACGCGGCGCTTTTCGTGCAGCACCTCCTTCACACGAACCGTGGCGTGCACCGTATCGCCTGGGCGCACCGGAGCGCGGAACATCAGCGTCTGGCACAAGTAGATCGTTCCCGGCCCGGGCAGTTTGTTGGCGATGGCGGCCGAGATCACGCTGGCGGTCAGAAAGCCGTGTGCGATACGGCCGCCGAAGGACGTGGTAGCGGCAAACTCTTCGTTAATATGCAGGGCGTTGTTGTCGCCCGAGACACCGGCAAACAGCACAATGTCCGCTTCGGTAATCGTCTTGGAGAAAGTCGCAGTCATGTCGACCGAGAGGTCTTCGATGTCATAGCCGTTGAGCTCGTTCATAGCCTTATTCCTGTAAATTGCGATTCGCTCAGAACAGGGACTCGTCCAGTGCGAGAACCGAGCCAGCACCGTCGACGATTGCCGCACGGAAAGCGTGCACCTCGGGCAGGACGTGTTCGGCATAAAATCGTGCAGTGACTTTCTTGGCTCGGTAGAATTCGCTCTCGGTAGTCGCCGGCTTCGCCGCTGCGACCAACGCCGCACGGGCCATGAGCCAGCCCCCCGTCACAGTGCCCAACAACTTGAGGTAAGGCACCGCGCCGGCCGCGGCACTCGCAGGGTCGCGCTCGTAGATCGACAGCAGCCATCCGGTTGCGGTCTCGAGGGCCACTGTGCCGCCTTGCAGCGACCCGGCGATGACGCGAAGGTCCTTGTCACCCGCAGCTTCGAGGGCGACCAGGGTGGCATTCATCTCGCCTAACAGGAGGTGGACTGCGGCCCCCTGGTCGCGCGCTACCTTTCTCCCGATCAGGTCGTTAGCCTGAATTCCGGTCGTACCCTCGTAGATCGTAGTGATGCGCGCATCGCGCATGTGCTGACAGGCTCCCGTTTCCTCAATAAATCCGACGCCACCGTGCACCTGAATCCCAGTGGAAGTGATGTCGACGGCATTTTCGGTACACCACCCTTTGACAACTGGCGTCAGAAGATCCGTCATGGCCTGGCATTTCTGGCGCTCGGCCGCGTCCGGATGCGATTGCGCCTTGTCCATCTGGGCAGCGGTGAAATACGCCAAAGCGCGCATGGCTTCGATCCGCGCTTTCATGTCCATCAGCATGCGCCGGACATCCGGGTGATGGATGATCGTCACGGGACCACCGCTCGTCGCGCCGATGGGGCGGCTTTGAATGCGCTCACGCGCATAGCCCAGCGCCTGCTGGTAGGCGCGCTCGGAAATCGCCACGCCTTCGAGCCCGACATTGAGACGGGCGTGGTTCATCATGGTGAACATGCATCCCAGACCGCGGTTCGCCTCTCCCACCAGGTAGCCAATGGCGCCCTCGTTCTCGCCAAACGCCATGACCGCGGTCGGACTGCCGTGAATACCCATCTTGTGCTCGATCGATGCGCAGATGAGATCGTTGCGCGGCCCCAGGCTGCCGTCGTCGTTCACCAGAAACTTGGGGACTACGAAGAGCGAGATCCCTTTCGTTCCCTCAGGGGCGTCCGGCAGGCGCGCAAGGACCATGTGGATGATATTTTCCGCCATGTCGTGCTCACCCCACGTAATAAAGATCTTCGTGCCGCTAATGCGGTAGTGATCACCTTCGGGGACAGCCTTGGTACGGACCGCGGAGAGGTCCGAGCCGGCCTGGGATTCAGTGAGGTTCATCGTGCCGGTCCATTCGCCCGACACCATCTTCGGCAGGTAGCGCTGCCTGTCCCGCTCGGAGCCATGATGCGCGATAGCCGCCACTGCGCCGAGTGTCAGCATCTGGCAAAGTGAAAAGGCCATATTGGACGCTTTCCACATTTCGAGTACCGCCGTTGACACCAGGGACGGCAGACCCTGGCCGCCAAAGTCGGGGCTGCCCGGCATTGCGTTCCAACCGCTTTCGACGAACTTGCTGTAGGCCGCCTTGAACCCGTCCGCAGTCGTGACGTGTCCATCCTTGCATGTGCAGCCCTGGCGGTCGCCTTGAGCGTTAATGGGTGCGAGAACCTCCGTCGCAAACCTGGCTGCCTCGTCCAGAATCGCTTCCACAAGGTCGGGCGTCACTTCTTCATTGCCGGGTAACGCTGCGATTTCGGCAAAGCCAGCCAGCTCGTTCATCGCGAACAGCATGTCGCGCGTCGGTGCCACGTAAGTTGTCATGGTTGTGTCCTTCGCAGCGAGCCCGTCCGGGTTCAGTCGAGCAAGCTGCAGAGTTCGGGCAACGCCTCGAACAAATCGGCCACCAGGCCATAATCCGCCACCTGGAAGATCGGTGCGTCGCCATCCTTGTTGATAGCGACGATCACCTTTGAGTCTTTCATGCCGGCAAGGTGCTGGATTGCACCGGAGATACCGACTGCTATGTAAAGATCGGGCGCCACAATCTTGCCGGTTTGGCCGACCTGATAGTCGTTGGGTACGAAGCCGGCGTCCACCGCGGCGCGCGAAGCGCCGAGTGCGGCGCCCAGCTTGTCGGCCAGCGGATCAAGCAAACGGCGGTAGTTCTCGCCGTTGCCTAAACCCCGGCCGCCGGAGACGATGATTTTTGCGTCACCGAGTTCAGGCCGCTCCGACTTCGTGAGTTCGCGTCCGGTCAGTTTCGACAGGCCGAGATCGGGACCGGCAGGCAGCGCTTCGACTGTCGCGGCTGCGCCGGGGCCAGCGGCCTCGAAGCCGGTACTGCGCGCCGTGATCACTTTCACCGCGTCATGCGATCTGACCGTGGCCAGCGCATTACCGGCGTATATCGGTCGCACAAAAGTGTCGGCGGACTTCACTGCGACGATGTCGGAAATCTGCGCGACATCCAGCAGCGCAGCAACCCGCGGCAGCATGTTCTTTCCGAAAGTAGTGGCGGCCGCCAGGATGTGGGTGTAACCGTCGGCATTGGCGATGACCAGGGCGGCGACGTTTTCAGCGGTCTGGTCGACGTAGTGCGTGGCGTCGGCCACGCGCACCTTCTTGACGCCATCGATCTTTGCGACTGCCTGTGCCGCGGCAGCGCAATCGCTGCCCGCTACCAGCACATGAACATCGCCGCCGATCTGCTTCGCCGCGGTGATGGTGTTGAGCGTCGCACCCTTGACCGACACCTGGTCGTGCTCCGCGATTACGAGGATAGCCATTCAGATCACCTTCGATTCGTTCTTGAGCTTGTCGATCAACTGCCTGACGTCTGCTACGCGAATGCCGGCAACACGCTTGGCCGGCTCCGTTACCGCGAGGGTCTCCAGCCGCGGAGTGACGTCTACCCCAAGCGATTCGGGCGTAAGCGTATCGAGCGTCTTTTTCTTCGCCTTCATGATGTTGGGCAACGTCGCATAGCGCGGTTCGTTCAGCCGCAGATCCGTGGTGACGACAACAGGGAGCTTGAGCTCCAGCGTCTCCAGGCCGCCATCTATCTCGCGTGTGACTGTGGCCGTGTTATCCGCGACGACGACCTTCGAGGCAAACGTGGCTTGAGCCCAGCCCATTAGCGCCGCCAGCATCTGGCCGGTCTGATTGGCGTCATCGTCGATCGCCTGTTTGCCGCAGAAGACCAGCTGCGGCTGTTCCTTTTCGACTAGCGCCTTCACCAGCTTGGCGACGGCTAACGGTTGAAGCTCGACATCGGTTTCCACCAGAATGGCGCGATCCGCGCCGATCGCGAGAGCGGTGCGCAGCGTCTCCTGGCATTTGGCTATGCCGCACGACACCGCAACCACTTCTGTCGCAATGCCAGCTTCTTTCAGCCGCACCGCCTCTTCGACGGCGATCTCGTCGAACGGGTTCATCGACATCTTCACGTTCGCCAGGTCCACGCCGCGCCCGTCTGCATTGACGTGAACCTTGACGTTGAAATCAAGGACGCGCTTAACGGTAACGAGTATCTTCATGATTCGCTCACTCTTGTGGCGGGTGTCAGTTCGTTAGAGCGCTTTGGCCCGTTCGCGCAAAACGAACTTCTGGATCTTGCCTGACCCGGTCCGCACTAGCGGACCGAAGACGACCGTCTTCGGCACCTTGAAGCGCGCCATGCGTTCGCGGCAGAACTCGATGAGTTCAAGTTCGGTTGCCTGTCCGCCTTCCTTGAGTTCGACAAAGGCGCACGCAACCTCTCCCCATTTTTCGTCGGGACGCGCCACAACCGCTGCGCCGATTACCGCAGCATGGCGATACAGAACATCCTCCACCTCGAGCGAAGAAATGTTTTCTCCGCCCGAGATGATCACATCCTTGGAACGGTCCTTGATCTTGACGTATCCGTCGGAGTCGACCACCGCCAGATCGCCGCTGTGGAACCAGCCGCCGGCAAACTCCTTCTCGGTCTCATTGGGATTCTTGACATAACCCTTCATGATTGGGTTGCCGCGGAACATGATTTCACCCATCGTCTGGCCGTCCCATGGCACGGGCTGCAGGGTCGCAGGGTCCAGCACCGTCATGCATTCCTGCATGGGCGCCCTCACACCCTGGCGCCCATTGAGTTCGGCACGTTGTTCCAGGGGAAGTTTGTCCCAGCCTTCCTGTTTTGCGCATACCGCGGCGGGGCCATAAGTCTCTGTCAGACCGTACACATGGGTAATGTCGAAACCAATCCGCTCCATCCCCTCGATGACTGACGCTGGCGGTGCGGCCCCGGCGATGCAGCCAGAAACCCGCTGCTCGATACCAGCGCGCATTTCTTCCGGCGCGTTGATCAGCATGCTGTGCACGATCGGCGCCGCACAGAAATGCGTCACCCTGTGCGTCTTGATCGCGTCGAAAATCGCCTTCGCGTCCACGCGACGCAAACACACGTTAGTGCCAGCATTCGCTGCCATAGTCCACGGATAGCACCAGCCGTTGCAGTGAAACATGGGCAGCGTCCATAGATAGACCGAGTGATGCGGCATGCCCATAGAGAGGATGTTCGACACGGCATTCAGGTATGCACCACGATGGTGGTAAACCACGCCCTTGGGATTGCCAGTGGTGCCGGAGGTATAGTTGAGCGCAATCGCATCCCATTCGTCTTCGGGCAACGACCACTCGAAATTCGCATCCCCTTCGAGCAGGAACGCTTCGTAATCTTTTTCGCCAAGAAGCGTGCCACCCTGATACTCAGGGTCATCGATATCGATGACGAGCGGCCGCTCTTCGAGCATCGGCAGAGCGCGCTCCATAATCGCGGAATATTCGCGGTCGGTGATGAGGACCTTTGCCTCGCCGTGCTGCAGCATGAAACCGATAGCTTCCGCGTCAAGGCGGGTATTCAAGGTATTCAGCACGGCGCCGATCATCGGCACAGCAAAATGTGCCTCGTACATAGCTGGCACGTTAGGCGCCATCAGCGCAACTGTGTCGCCGACCCCAATACCGCGTTTCCTGAGCGCCGATGCCAGACGCCGGCAACGGTTGTAGCATTCCTTCCAGCTGATTTGCCATTCCCCATGAATCACGGCGATGTGATCCGGATAAACCAGCGCAGCTCTCTCGATGAAGCTCAGCGGCGACAGCGGAACGTAGTTCGCGCCATTCTTGTCGAGTCCGAAGTTGTAAGGGTCGATGTGCTTCACAACGGTCTCCATTCGATGCGAAAGCCGCTCCCTGTCGATAGATAAGGACGAGGGATACACCACGTCTTTATGATCAATCAAGACTTCCGCATTGAACGGCTGATCGGAATCATCCTATTCCAGTAGTTTCACGAAAGTAAAGAATACG
>NZ_VTUZ01000105.1 GCF_008369935.1 Paraburkholderia panacisoli
GGTGACGGCGTGGCCTGCGATCCGCGAACAACTACTCAAGGGGACGTACCGGCCCAGTCCGGTAAGGCGGGTGACGATTCCGAAACCGGATGGAGGCGAGCGCGAGCTGGGCATCCCGACGGTGATTTCATAATGCACCTCTCACAGTTGAGAGTTGGAATGATGCGGCTGCAGATGCCCTGAAGTGTGCACCCAATCCCACAGTTCCTGCTCCTTGACGGTATCCAGCGTGATCCACCACGGCCCCCGTCCATCGAGCTTGCGGGCCTGGACCACGTGGCGTTCGATCCAGTAATAGATCACGTGCGCACTGATGCCAAACTGGTGAGCGAGCTGTTGTACCGTGAGCTCGTCCGGCCGCTTGAAGCAGGTTGCTTCGATGTCATACCGGTAGCGGATCCATTTGACCATTTCAAGCGTGAGCGATTTGCCAGAGGCGCTGCGCAGACCTTCCTGATTGAGCTGTGCAACGATTTGCCGGTCAAGCAGATGCTGCGATAGTACGCGCACCCGCTCGACGAACACGGCGGGGTAACGCATCGCCTCGGCCGCCGGCTTTGGCAGGTCCACGGTGATGTCAGTACACGCGCTGCCCTGCCAGCGGATGTGCAGCACGGCTTGTCTTGTGGCGGGCAGTTTCTCGACCGTGACGTCCCGGATGAGCAGTCGCAACATACGCTTGCGATCCTTCGCCGAGGTTGTGGACGCACGCCAGAGGCGAGGCAGATTGCGCGCGAGCGCGAGAACCTGAGCCTTCTGTTCGGACGTCGCGACGCGCGCCTTCTGGCTCTGGAACTGGGCAGCTTCCGTCCTGATCGCTTCGAGGCGAAGCATCGCGTCATTCCAGCGCCGCTCGAGGGTACCCGCGACCAGACGGTTGGCCGGGTCGCATTCCTGATAGCGCCGTTCAGCGAGTGCGACCTCATACCCGGCGCGTTCAAGGCGCATGTCCCACTGACGCATGATGGCGCGATCGCGCTGTTCGAGTTCGTTCAGGGCAGTGACGGCGAGCTTGAGTTCGGCAGGCTGCAGGGCGGTGAGTACTGCCTTGCCAATCGCGTTGTCGAGAAGATCGCTGCGCATGCTCATGCAATCGGTGGTCGCCAAACCTTCTCGGCGGCGAGCACTGCATAAGTACAATGGATAAAGGCCGCCGTTACCCTGGTAGCGAACGGTCAACGCCCGACCACAGCAGCCGCATATCAGCAGTCCCTGAAGCAGCGCCAATCCTTCACGTGCCGCACCGCTGAGCACGGTACCTGCGCCGTTGGTCCTGTTTTGCGCCAGGCGTTCCTGGTTGCGCTCAAATTCCTCGAGGGTGATATATCCATCATGATGGTCTGGCAGATGAACGCGCCACTCCGCCTTCGGAACCGGCTGTACGTGCTTATGGACCTCTCCCTGTGGTGTGATGCGCTGACGATACTGGTATCGTCCAAAAACATAGATGCCAGCATAGGAAGGATTCCGTATCAAACCGAGAACACGCTCGTGACTCAGGCGCCCCCAGATGAGTCGACCTGCCCAGGCACCTCCATAGGCGCGCTTGGGAAAGCGCAGGCCATCTTCGGCAAAGCGTTTGACAACCGCGTACGCGCTGCCGGTTTCCTGAAACAGACGAAATGCGAGTTGCACGGCTCCGCGTACCTCGTCATCGGGATCCAGGACGATGCGGCCGTCATCGTCATAGCACAAGCCGACGGGCAGTGGAAAGCGCAACTCACCCTTCTTCGCCTTGTTGAGTTTGCCGCCCTGGAGGCGGCCGCGCAAGAAGTGCAGTTCGGCCTGTGCCATCGTACCTTTGAGACCAAGTATCAGGCCGTCGTTGAAGTCGCCCGCGTCGTAGCAGCCATCGGCGTCGATCACGAGCGTATGGGTGAGCGCGCACAACTCGAGCAGGCGATGCCAGTCCAGATTCGAGCGGGCCAGGCGGGAAACCTCGAGTGCGAATACAGCACCCACGTTCCCCATCGAGACGTCCGCTACGAGGGTCTTGAAGTCCTCGCGGCCCGTCATCTGTGCCCCCGATTGACCGAGGTCGCGGTCCAGGACCCGGATCGCCGTCTCCGGCCAACCCAGTGCCAGTGCTTTGTCGCGCAACGCGTATTGACGCTCGGTGCTCTCCTGATGGTGTCGAACCTGGGCCAGCGTCGACTGGCGGTAATTCCGATATCGGAATTACCGGCATAATTCCGTGTAAAAAAATATGGCCGAGAATTTATTGATGATGCAATAAAGGTTCTTATTTGTAGGTCGCCGCCGCAGCGTGCGGCGGCACAATGCTCGGCATTATTCTGGCCCGCTACAATCCATTGAGGAAAGCCAGTAGCTGATCATCAGGCCGGTAAATTCCCGGGTTACAGTCATGGGGTGTGGCTTTCTCCAGCATTTTTTTCTTTAGTTCGAGGTCCGCATCTAAATAGATTTGGGTGGTTTCGGGGGACTCGTGACCAAGCCACAGGGCAATCATGGTTCCGTCGAATCCCGCTCTCAGCATTTCCATTGCCGAGGTGTGTCGAAGCTGGTGGAAAGTCACGCGTTTTTTTCTCAGGGAGGGACAGGTCTTGCGTGCCGTCTCAATATGTTTCGACAGAATGTAACTCACGCCATCGGCGCTAAGACGACCACCACGTGCATTGGGAAACACAATGTCGCTATCTGCTTTAACAGTCTCCTGCAGCCAGTTCTCGACGATCGCACGAGTCTGCTCGGTGAGGGGTATGCACCGGGCCTTTCGACCTTTACCCGCTACCCGAACATGGGCGCCCGTGCCCAAGGTCACGTCCTGCCGCCTGAGTCCTGTCATTTCAGACAAGCGCATGCCGGATTGCACCGACGTCAGGAGCAACGCGTGATCCCGACGACCACTCCGCGTCCTCCTATCGGGCGCGGCCAGTAATGCATCGACCTCTGGTCGTGTCAGAAATCCGACCTGAGTACGGGTATAGCGCTTGGCGGGAATAGCGAGTACGCGTTGAATCTGCTCGGATCGAGAAGGTACTTCAAAGGCCGCATAGTGAAAGAAGGAGCGGATGGCGGCGAGGCGAACATTGCGGCTGCGCGCGCTGATACCACGTTGCTTTTCCAAATCGTCGAGAAATGCGCAGATAAGTGATGCATCGATGTCTTCGAACAACAAACTGGCCGGCTGCTTGTGTCGACGCTTTTGGATGAATTTTAGTAGCAACCGGAACGTGTCACGATAGGATTCGATCGTGTGTGAACTGACCTGCTTTTGCTGCATGAGTCGCTGGGTGAAGAAGGCTTGCAGTAGCGTGGAAAATCGGATGGTCGATTTCACGATGGGTTCTCCCAGTGATGTTCGAGCAGCTTTGCCGCGAGCCCCATCAGCTCCGGGCACAAGCTGAGGTACCAGTAGGTATCGCTCGGATGAACGTGCCCTAGGTAAGCGGACAGAAGCGGTAAGCGGCGTTCGACGTCTTCGCCATTGCGGTACCATTGCAACAGGGTTTCTGTGGCAAATCGGTGGCGAAAATCATGTAAACGCGGTCCGTGGGTAGCGGTGGGGCTGCGCAAACCGATTTGGCGCGACAACGTATGGAACGTTCTGTACACGTCCGCGCGATGCAATGGATTGAGCGTGCTGGACACAAACAGGTGAAGCGCGGAGCGTCCAGCAAGAAAACGCTCACGACGTTTGACGTAAGTAGCAAGCACTTGCCGGGTTGACTCATGCAGAGGCACCATCCGTATTTTTCCGAATTTCCCCCGAACCGTCACAATGCCTTCCTTCAGGTCAACATCCTCCCGTGTCAAATCGAGCGCTTCACCGAGGCGTAATCCCGACACACTCAGCAGACCCAAGAAGCAATAATATGTCCACGGACGCAGGCCCATTCCGCCGGAGAGAGTCAATGTGGCTTGAAGCAAAGCCTCAATTTCTTCGCTGCTGTAAAGGTAGGGCTTCGCTCGGCGCGGGCGGTACGGCATCAAGGCGCACGGTGGAATCTCCGTGTGTGGATCGAAGGCACTGTAGTACCGGGCAAATCCACGGACATAACCTAATCGTGCTGCCCACGTTGCCAACTGAGCCTGCTTCGGTTGCTGTGCCCACTGGAGCACGCGGCGTAGGGTGATGTGAACAGCCCGCCGCTTTTCCATAAAGGTGACGAAGTCCTGCAAAGCGTTGCCGGCAAGAAGCAGCTTGAATCCCAGGCCGCGGCGCAACGCTAAATAGCTCTGAACAGCTTCGCGCATTGTGTTCATTGCATACCTCCCGGCCAAGGCAAGCCCAGTGTGCGCAAGGCATCAAGATCGACCTTCGTGTAGATCGCCGTTGTTTCTGGATGGCGATGGCGCAACAACTCGCCCACCTCTGTCAGGGAAGCACCCTGGCGCAATAGATCGCAGGCCAGTCGATGTCGAAACTGGTGTGCACCCTTGTGCGGCGTATCAACACCTGCTCGTTCCAGCGCGTGCCCAACGATAGATCCGATTGCTTCCTGCCCCTGAAACTCCCCCAACGGCGCTACGCTACGCAAAAATACAGATCGGCTGGTACTGTGTGGTCGCCCCTTCTGCAGGTAATCGGCGATCGCCTCACCCACATCGGCCGGTAGCGGCATGAGGCATCCCCTTGCGCCCTTACCGTGGACATATAGACTTCCACTATCCCAATTGATGTCATCCAGTTTGAGTGCGACGATTTCGCCCGCGCGCAAACCCAGTCGGGCCAGCAGCAATAAAATTGCATAATCCCGGGACCCCACGGCGCTTTGACGGTTGCAAGACGCGAGCGCTGCTTGCGCATGCTCCGCCGAAATCGCACGAGGGATTGATGCCATCGACCAGTTGGCAACGGTAGGTACCGCGGTAGCCAGATCACACTTGACTGCACCGCAGTAACGCAAATAGCGGAGGAAAGATCGCAGCGCAGTGATCATCATTTTTGCCCGCGCCAGATGCAGACGTTTTACCTGCTCCTGCATAAATGCGATGACATTAGCGGCGCGCAGCGAAGCGAGTTGTATGTTTTTACGGTCACGGAAACAGGCCGTCAAAAAGACTCGGGCAAAAGGCACATAGATGTCGATCGTCTCGGCTGAAAGTATCCGTTCCTGCTGCAAGTACACCGTGTACTCGTCCAATAACTGCCGATCGGGCGTCACTTCGACGGCAACGGTCGGCAACTCTGCGATGGCACCCTGTTGGCGCAGAAAATCCAGCATCCGTTTCAATACACAGGTGTCGCTTGATCTGCGACGTCGATGACGAGCCCGATAACGTAGGTAGCGCGGTATATGCTCGTCCGTAATCGCTGGCAAAACAGCATGTATTTGCTTGAGCCAACGGCTAAAATCAGCAACCAATCGGGTTTGCACGTGGCTCGACTCTGGAGCAAATCCTTGGTCGTCCAGTGATTTAGTAAAGGAACCGATATAGGGCGCGAGCGGCCCTTCTAGCACACATCTCAACGACCACGAACCACTGTATGACGGCACCATGATGATCTCCTTCCAATCAAGATTGCCTTGAGAGGAGTCAGGATAATGCCGACTTCGTTGGGACGAAAACGCTTCGAATGCAATACAAATGAAACTACTCGGCCATATTTTTTTACACGGAATTATGGCGGATGTAGATGTACGCCGGCCTGCTTTGATGTTGGGGGGTGATCTTGGTGTTCATCGAAGGCCTCCTCGGTCAGCTCCAGCGCGGGCCCGGCGGTGAGCCAGGCCTCGAGCATGTTGGCGATGAGTACGCCGGCCGATTGCGGATCGATGAAGTTGGCGAGCGACAGCGACGACTGGCTCACCGGCGCCCCTCAGAGCGCCTCGCGGCGGCGCAATAGTTCGCGGTTGATCTCGCAGATCTCCTCGATGATCTCGCGAACGCGGTGATAGTTCGCCAGGTGTTCGGCGACGTCGGTGTAATCGGCTTGCGGCACGTAGTCCATTTGCGGCCGGCGGCCGGGAAAGCTCACGGACAGGTAGTACTTGGGACCATGGCCGGGGCCGTCTGCACACTTGCAGCCCGGCTTGCCGCAGCGCTTGTAGCGCTCGATAAGCGAGCCGCGCAAGAGCGTCTCTAACGCCGGCATTTGCTTCAGCAATTGCGCGCGACGTCTGCGCAAAGTGGACGACGGAATATCTTCCATTGGCGGACCACGTTGATAACTGGTCTGATAGTTGGAGAAGGAAATGCATTGATCAAGCTCCTTTGTTCGATGTCTTCGTGGATGGGGCAAGCTGGTCGATCAACGTGACCAGTTCCAACAACATACCCAGATCGAAGTAGCACGCGGGCGCGATGGTGTCGTCGTGGACAGATGGTGTGCCCCAGTCGGTCCATTCGCGCGCAATGCTAAAGCTGCCGCGTTCTGTATCGCGCAGAAGCAGCGTCTCGGTGCCAGCGACGCGGCGCGCATTCAGCACGGGAAAGCGTTGGCCCCTGAGAGGATGATACGGATGACGGATCTCAGCCCATCCCAAATACTCGTTGAGCGCTTGTGCAGTTCGCGCTGACCGTCCCGACGGTAACGGACCGGCTGATCCAGCAGGCACTACTGCAGGTGTTGCAGCCCGTTCTGGACCCGACCTTCAGCGAGCACAGCTACGGTTTCCGGCCCGGACGGCGTGCGCACGACGCGG
>NZ_VTUZ01000106.1 GCF_008369935.1 Paraburkholderia panacisoli
TAAAACGGCAATCGTCTAGCGTTTGGGTCGACTTATTCGTAGTCCACGGGTGCATGTCCCGCCTCGACTGGCAGCTCGCTGCCAGTCCCACAGTATCGATGAAAGCGGGACGGACTATCTATATCGGGTCGACGATCAACGACGGCTCGCTCGTTCGCGTTCCCGCTGCCGGATCGGTACCACGCATGGCCCACCAGACAACTGTCCGTCCCGCGTCCTGCATACACCGCGTTTTGCAGACGGGACGTTCGACCGCCGCGTGCATCGGACGCGACCACGCCGATGTCTGCCTTGTCCGCTGTCGAGTTCGGGTATTTATGTCAAGCGTCGACGTCCGCTGCCCCGCCTTCCTCCTCTGCCCCGCGAAGCAGCCAATCAAACAGACAGCTTGTCGGCGTTATGCAAAGCCTACCAGCCTTCCACAAGGCCGACGATCGGGTACATGCTTTTGTGTGTTTTCGGCCCGCAGCTCGTCCTGAAAAAAGCTAGCGGTGGTTCCTCGACCTCGGATTGCCTCGTTGTACTTCGCTCATATCCCTCAGGCCACGCTCCTGTCGCCGCCATTTGAAAAACCCGCGTTCGGTCTGATTTCGCGATGTCATCGTGCTAGGATGCTTTTCGCTCACCGCGCCGAGGAACCAGCCATGGCAGCCCATGACTTCACCGAGTTCTCCTGGGACGAACAGGAAGACGTCAAGGCCGTGCTTGCAAGCCGCGGACTCGACCTGCGTGAGTTCAAGATCACGGACAATGACGACTATCCGGCGGGCGGCCGGAAGGGCGCGGTCCGGCAGATCTCCGTAACACGGGTCACCAACGGCAAGACGGCGATCTACGACACCGATCACTTCGCCACATGGCTCACGGATTTCGCCGACGCTCTGCAAGCAGGCGAGTTTGACGACTGAAGTCGCAGCATTCGGGGTGTTATATGCCTGGCCATCATTCGACGTGTGTATGGCCGAGACGCGATCCTCTCGTTAAATGATCAGCCTGTCTGGCTCCTCGAATTTTGCCGGGTCGCGATTTGCGGCGCCGAGCGACAGAAGCACGAACGTGCCCCTGGGTAACGTGCCGCCGTCGATCTCAGTGTCCTCGAACACGCTGCAGGATCTGCGCCGAACTGTCATAGCGCAAGCACTCGCTAACAGCTCGCGGTACCAGTTCCATACGTGCCCTCAGCCAGTCAAGCTGGTCAGGATGCCGATGCAAAGCAATCAGCGCATTGCCGATGCGTCGTCAGCCCGCAAGTTCATGTCAATGATTCCCCAGACGACCTTACCGGTCGCTCACTTGAAGCAAGTGATGGCGAGGCACCTGAAGCCACGCCGGCAACCCGTGAGTCGCTCCCGGCTACCGCAACACCTCAGCGAAACCCGGTACCGCTCCCGGTCGCGTCCGTGACCAGCCTGGACGGTCTTCACGGTATTGAACCGATAGCTGGAGCATTGATCAAGACGCTAGCAGGTAAAGCACGCACGGGTCGACTGGACGAATTGAAAGCGCTGGAACTTTTGCAGCAAGCGGTCCTGTTGTGAATCGGTGGTAGCGTGCCCCGGCCCCTCGTGCCATGACGCATAAAACGCACTGAGGTGGTCGGGCCTGGTGCGCAAAAAATCCGCCCGGCTCAATTCGACGATCGGCCATGGATCCCGTCGCTGACAGTCGTGAGTGCGGCGCTGGCGACGAGATTGAACTGAATTAGTCCCCATGTCGACAGGAAACGGCTGTCACGGCGACTCACGAATGCGCAACAGCATCAGATAATGCAGCCGCCGTCGGCCACAAGGACCGGCGCCTGAACCGGTTTGGGCCACTGGAAAGCGGGAAAGCATACCGTGCGCTGTCCGTGGACCTGCTGATTGGCAGGTCTCACCCCGGCGTGGTAAAAGGTCGTCCGTCGCGGGCGGTCGCTCCGTGGCGTACCGCGTTCGCGAATGCGATTATCAACGTCTACAGGTTCAAAAATGGCAACTGGTACAGTGAAATGGTTTAACGATGCGAAGGGCTTTGGTTTCATCACGCCGGGACGAAGGCGGCGAAGACCTGTTTGCCCACTTCTCCGAGATCAAGACTGAAGGCTTCAAGTCATTGCAGGAAAACCAGAAAGTAAGCTTCGACGTGGAAGATGGGACCGAAAGGCAAGCAGGCCGCAAATATCATGCCTGTGTAACCGGCACGTGCATCATCCTGCCGCGTAACCGGCCCCGCACGGGTCACATTTACCGCAATACGACTACCTGCCGGGTCGCCCGCATCAATCGCTTCACCGGTCCGCGTAAGGAATCCTGCGAGCTGAACGGCGGCGCATGGACATGGGCGGTCAACCGTTTTCCTCGCGCAGCAGTCCGGCGCGCCGGATGGAAAAGCGTCGACGGTACAAACCGTACGACGCCCGACGACGAATCACGCGGCAGTCAACTGGGTGATCGGAACGGATTGACCACCGTCAGCCGGTCGAAGATGACCTGGCCGTGTTGCATGTCTTCACTGTAGAGAACTTCGCAATCTTCAAGCAACGCGAAGGCGATGATGCACGAATCGTAGAACCTGAATCCGTAGTGTTCGGCGATACGGCGTGCTTCCTTGTGGACTTCAAGCGTCAGTGGCACGATCTCGCAGAACTCCTCCACATCGCCGAGGAGGACGTTGATCTCCGGCCACGAGAGCCCCATTTTCCGGCTCATGACAAGCGTAACCTCGTTCATTACCTGCGTGCTGATGA
The DNA here is from genome assembly GCF_008369935.1 of Paraburkholderia panacisoli. GTDB lineage: Bacteria > Pseudomonadota > Gammaproteobacteria > Burkholderiales > Burkholderiaceae > Paraburkholderia > Paraburkholderia panacisoli. The sequence goes on from NZ_VTUZ01000106.1 coordinate 2,726, forward strand.
CGGCCTTCGAAGTCTCATGCACCACCAGCGCCTCGGCCCGGTCAGCCTTCGCGGCGTCGCCGGAGAACAGATAGGCAATCACATTGCTATCGACGGCAAATCGCGTCGGTGCCTCAACCGTCATTCAGCGTTTCCCCTTTCGCTGAGCGATTCCCGATCGAACTTGAAGTCGGCAGGCAGTCGTCCGCGGTACTTGCGCAGGCGCTCTATCCGCTCAGCGACTGTCGGCTGTTTGCTGATCGAGAACGCGCCGGATTGGTCGGCATAGATCTCAATGTCGTCGCCCTCCTTCAAACCGAGTGCTTCGACAACGCTCGCGGGCAGCCGGACGGCAAGGCTGTTGCCCCATTTTGCGACTTGCATGATTACCTCCATTGGATACACATAAAACGCATTGTATATCCAATCCGATGCTTTTCAAGTCCGCCGCGATTCTGATGATTGCCCAATTGCCTCGCGAGTGACCATTCGTGCCCGTCGTTCGCACGCGCAGGGCAGAGGTCGGGGGATAAACAAGGTAAGCGCAATTTTCTATCATAAGCCTTGTGGTTATGAAGACTGACCCAATCATTACGATTTGATGCAGTAACGTCTGATTTTTCTTGCGCTAAATCTGAGCGGCCCTCTGCGATCTGGACGACTCGCGATGGCTACCCTCGAACGCACCGCGTATCCGCGGTTCCCCGAGGTTCTGGCACCCCGGGAACTGCAAGCCTGCTACACGCCGCTATCCGATGAAATCGAATGGGCGCGGCGGTCAACGCGGGGCGAGCCGCCTCGATTGGGCCTGCTCGTGCTGCTGAAGGTCTTTCAGCAACTGCACTATTTCCCGCCGATCGACTCCATTCCGGTCGCCGTCGTCGATCATGTACGGGCGGCCGCCAACATCGCGGACACCGCGCGATTCGGCTACGACACCGCGTCGTCCCCAACGCTCTGCCGGCATTACGCCGCGGTACGCGCCTATTTGAACGTGAAGCCGTATTACGGCACCGACGCGAACGCGATCGCGACACGCGCGGCGCACACGGCGTCGCTGACGATGGATCAGCCCGTCGACATCATCAACGCGACGATCGACGAGCTGATCGCGCGCGATATCGAGCTGCCGGCGTTCTCGACGCTGGACCGGCTGACCGAACAAATCCACGCCCGGGCGCAGTCCCGACTCTTCAAGCGCGTCACGCGACGCCTGACCGATGAACAGCAGCTCACGCTCAACCGGCTACTCGCACGCGACCTGTCGAGCCGGCAGACTGCCTACAACCGGATCAAGCGTCATGCGAAACGCCCATCGCGGCAGCATCTGGACATGCTGATCGACCAGATTTCCTGGCTTGACGAGATCGGCGATTTTTCACTGGCCGTCGCCGGAATTCCAGCCTCAAAGCTGCGCTCGCTCGCGAATCAGGCGATGGCGCTCGATGCGTCGGCACTGAGGAACGACACGCTGCCCGAGAAGCGCTACACATTGATCGTCGCGCTGCTCAACCGCATGCGCGTGCGTGCCCGCGACGATCTCGCCGACATGTTTGTACGGCGCATGGGTGCCATCCACAAGCGCGCGAGCGACGAGCTGGAAGTGATCCAGCGCAAACAGCGTGACCAGGTCGAGGACCTCGTGGTCCTGCTTGACGGCGTGGCCGACATCCTTGCCGACGAATCCGACGAGACGGCCATCGCCGGGGCGGTCAGGAAGCTGCTCGCGCCGAAAGGCGACCTGGAGCCGTTGCGCGAGAGCTGTGCCGCGATCCGCGCGTTCAGCGGCCGCAACTATCTGCCGCTGCTCTGGAAGCACTTCAAGGCCCACCGTTCGGTCATGATGCGGGTCGCCCGTACGCTCGAATGGGATTCGACCAGCCTGGTCCGTACGCTGCTCGATGCTCTCGACGTCGTGCTGGAAAACGAGTCGCGGCATCGCGAGTGGATCGATGCCGATGTCGATCTAGGCTTTGCCGCGCCGCGGTGGCGCAAGCTCGCACGTCGCTCCCACGGCGACGGATTGCCGACCAATCGACGGTATCTCGAACTCTGCGTCTTCTCGTACATGGCCGAGGAGTTACGGGTCGGCGATCTGTGCGTATCCGGCTCCGACGCCTACGCCGACTATCGCGACCACCTGCTGCCGTGGCGGCAATGTGAGCAGCAGTTGCCCGGCTATTGCGACAAGCTCGGCATGCCAACAACCGGCGATGACTTCGTTCACCATCTCCGTCAATGGCTGACGGACGCGGCCCGCAAGCTCGATGACGAATTGCCGCGCAAGCGCGAGCACGTCGTGATCGACCGTCACGGCGAACCGATCCTGCGCAAAACCGTCGCGAAAGAGATCCCGGCGAGCGCGATCGCCCTGCAGGAGCGGCTCAACGCCCGCCTGCCGACGCGGAACATGCTGGACATCCTCGCGAACATCGAACACTGGACGCATTTCACGCGGCACTTCGGGCCGCTGTCCGGGAGCGATCCCCAGATTCGCAAGGCCGCCGAGCGCTACCTGCTGACCATTTTCGCGATGGGCTGCAATCTCGGCCCGACTCAGGCGGCCCGCCATCTCGACTCGGATGTCGCCGCGCACATGCTCTCGTTCGTCAACCGCCGGCATGTGAGCCTGGACAAGCTCGAGACCGCGCAGCGCGAGCTGATCGAACTGTACCTGCGGCTGGACCTGCCCAAACACTGGGGCGATGGCAAGACGGTAGCGGCCGACGGCACGCAGTACGACTTCTACGACAACAATCTGCTGGCCGGCTATCACTTCCGCTACCGGAAAATGGGCGCGGTCGCGTACCGGCACGTCGCCGACAACTATATCGCCGTGTTCCAGCACTTCATTCCGCCGGGTGTCTGGGAAGCGATCTACGTGATCGAGGGGCTGCTGAAAGCGGGCCTGTCGGTCAAGGCCGATACCGTCCATGCCGACACGCAGGGCCAGTCGGCCGCCGTGTTCGCGTTCACGTACCTGCTCGGCATCAACCTGATGCCACGAATTCGCAACTGGAAGGACCTCGTCCTGTACCGGCCGGACAGCAAGGCCAAATACGAGCACATCGACAAGCTGTTCACGGCGACCATCGACTGGGTGCTGATCGAGCAGCACTGGCAGGAGCTGATGCAGGTCGCGCTGTCGATTCAGGCGGGCCCGATCTCGTCGCTGCTGCTGCTGCGCCGGCTCGCCTCCGAAAGCCGCAAGAACCGCCTGTACCTGGCCGCCCGCGAGCTGGGCAACGTCGTTCGCACGGTGTTCCTGCTTGAGTGGATCGGCAGTCTCGAATTGCGGCAGGAGGTCACCGCGAACACGAACAAGATCGAGTCGTACAATGGCTTCTCCAAATGGCTGTCGTTTGGTGGCGACGTGATCGCCGAGAACGAGCCAGAGGAACAGCAGAAACGGCTACGCTACAACGACCTGGTCGCGTCGGCCGTGATCTTGCAGAACACGGTGGGGCACTGTCAGGTTAATGGGGAGGCGGCGGTAGAATAAAGTGATGAAGAAGACAAAATCGCTTTATCACGGCCACCGCTTCCCTGCCGTCGTCATCAGCTGCGCCGTTCGCTGGTATTTCCGG
>NZ_VTUZ01000107.1 GCF_008369935.1 Paraburkholderia panacisoli
GTCGAGCTGGTGTGGGATCCGCCGTGGTCAAGAGAGCGAATGTCGGACGCGGCACGCCTGCAATTGGGGATGCTTTGATATGTCTGACTGGGTCGATGTCGCCGCGGTTGAGGATTTCCCGGTTGGCGGTGTTCGCAGCGTCGAGGTCGATGGCGCGCAGGTTGCCGTGTTCAATGTCGATGGCACTTGCTATGCAATCGAGGATATCTGCCCGCACGACGGCGGCATCCTGACAGGCGGTGTGGTGGAAGGCGACGTGGTTGTCTGTCCGCGCCACGGTGCGCGGTTTTGCATCAGGACAGGGAAGGTGTTGGCGCCGCCGGCTTATGAGGATGTGGTGGTGTTTCCGGTGCGGATCGAGGCGGGCATCGTTCAGGTGCGTGACGAGCGGTGGGATTGAAATGAGGTCAAGAGGAGGGGCTTGTCGTCTTGCTGGGCGAACACTTGAGGCGGGGTCAGGCAGCACACATCGGCGGATGGTTAACGGAGCCGCCCGTTTAACGGCCGGCCCTGACGGGTTGAGTCCAATCCCTCGTACCCGTTACTCTGGCGAAGACTTGCCTCACGCGATCGGCTGTTGTTATGAATCTGGATTTTAGACAGGCCGTACCCGGGGAGTCGGAATGGCTATTTGACACGTACAGGCGAACGATGAAGGATTTCGTTACCTTGGCGTTTGGCTGGAACGAGGCCCTACAACAAGCAGGATTCGCAAAAAGCCTTCGATTCGCGCGCGGGTGGGAACGTTAAAAACCTTGGGGTTTCGGCAGCGCACTGCCTAAAATTCGAGCGCGCACATTTGCCGGAGATCGAAATGAAGGTCACGATTCGCGTTGAGATCACCACAGACTGGAACGAAACAGAGAATTTCGAAATCGGCGAGATTGAGCGCCAGTATTGCGAGCTGGATCGGTCGAAGATCGGCTTGTCTCTGGCCGAAGGTAAAGTCGAAGGGCGGCTGGGCGAGCTTTCGCGCGGCCTGCGCGAACTACCGCGCTATGTCAGCTCTATTGATGAGTTTCCGAAGACCTCCACGCAGCGCATCCGCAAGAACGAGTTGTCGCGCGAACTTGCGGGCGTATTGGGATCAGGAGCCCATGGACTACGCGCCCGCGAAGCCGCATGCGGGCGGGGGCGCGACATGGCTGAGCTGATCGCGGGAGACCTGCGCGCCGGCGTGACGCTCGTGTGCATCGTTTCACCGGACGCTGAGTCGCTTAGCTGTTAGAGGAATCGCGCGATGCATCCATCCCATTCTTCGCGCAGTGCGGAGTGAGGCCGCGGGTACCTGACCGCTGAATTCGTCGATGTGAGCTGCGGACTGATACATCGCGGCACGCGCTGAGATTCCTCCAGGATTTGGCAAGGTACAAAGGTCTCCCCACGGCGCGTTGACTAACCAGCGGCCGATGAACGGGCTATTGTGAGCGCTCCTACAGGTCAATGACCAGCTCGCTGGACCTGGCCCGAGAGACGCAGATCATCAACGATGCGTTGTTCATCTGTTCGTCATCGGTTAAAACGTAGTCGCGATGGTCCACCTCGCCGAACAGCAGTGCGACCTCACAGCTTCGGCAAAGTCCCTCTCTGCATGAAAACGTGGCGCGCACGCCATGTCGCTCAAGGCTCTCCAGAATCGATTCGTCGGGTTCAACGACGCACCGTAAACCTCGTTTGGCAAGCACCACTGTGAAAGATTTGTTTGCGTTGGCAGGCGTTTCGCGTTCTTGCGCTTCGCTCGCCGGAGCAGCAAATCGCTCGAAGTGAATTCGCTGGGGCGAGATAGTACCTTGCTTCCCGTGCGCCACAACGGCATCCACCAGCCCGGCTGGGCCGCAACAATAAATGTGTTCCCGCGCATCCAGATCGCACATCATCCCGGCTACGCCCGGGGAAAGGGGCGCCGTCGCTTCGTTGTCAGCATGCACATGCACGCGACCACCGAGCGAATTGAGTTCATCGAGGTAGGCGGCATGCGCGCGCGTGCGAACACAATAGTGCAGCTCCCATGGGAGTTCATGACGCGCGCACCATTGGATCATGGAAAGCACCGGCGTTATCCCAATGCCTCCCGCGATAAACCGATGTCGCCGTGCCTCGGACGACAAGCGGAACTGCGCGCGCGGCTCACTGATTGTCAGCAGGTCTCCGACTCGCAGCTTGTCATGGATAAATGTCGAACCACCGCGAGATGTGCTAGACCGGCCGACACCGAGACGGTATCGTCCCGTGTCCATGGCGTCATTGCAAAGCGAATATTGACGTGTGACGTCGCCGGGCAGATGAACGTCGATATGTGCGCCAGGTTCGAACGGCGGCAATTGCGCACCATCATGGGCGCGCAGTTCTATCCCAAGGATGCCTTCAGCTTCGTGTCGGAGCGCGACTACTCTAACCTTGATCATGTAAGGCCTCCTGGACCGATTCCTGCCGTGCGTGACGCTCGTTCTCAAGCCGCTCTTTCACGGCCCATCGGAACTGGGAAAGCGCCGAATCAATACCAAAAGGCGACATCTCGAAATCGGGATCGAGTGCAAGGTTCTTTTGCTGCGCTGTGATAATTTCCCGGTCTTCGTCGAACGCATCGACTACCGACTGGTGAATTGACCGGGTAATGTCGGGCTGATCGATTGCAAAGTTGTGCGGGTGACCGAAGAAGTAATGCGTCGAATTTTCAGTCTCAGGCGTCAGCGCCTGACATCCACGAAACTCGGCCGCATCAACTCGCGTGCCTTCGCGGGCGCCCGTGCCTGCGGGGGCCATGCCCGAGTCCATGCGCAGAATCGCCGGCAACGTGAAGTCATAGATGTTCCACCGGTCCACTTTCCCAGGCCATTGCTTCACAGCGGCGGCGAACGGTGGTGCATCGGTACCCATCACCCAGCGCGTGATGCGGACGCCGTTTTCGATGCGCTCGACCTTCGGCTGTACGTTCGCATAGTCCTCAGATCCGCCAAGCGTGGTCGGATGAACGAAGGGAAGATGTGAGAAGTCGAGCAGGTTGTCGCAGATGAGCAGGTAGTTCACGTGATAGTGGATGTACCCCGGCAGACTGCTCCAGGCAGGATCGTCGAGCCAGTGGGTATCAGGAATCGCGTCAGGGTTCGCAAGCGCGGGATCGCCCATCCAGATCCATATCCAGCGATGACGCTCGACGGTCGGGTAGCTTTTCACTTTGGCTCTGGGTGGAATCCTTTGCTGCGAAGGAGCTTCAACACATGCCCCCGCACTGTCGAACTTGAGGCCGTGATACATGCAGCGCACACAATCACCTTCCCGCCGTCCGACAGAAAGCGGCGCGCCGCGATGACAACAACGGTCTTCCAGTGCAACAGTGGATCCATCGTCCTTGCGATACAAGAGGACAGGGACGCCGGTAATGACCCGCGAAAACAGCGCATCGGGCGCGACTTCATGCGACCATGCGGCCACATACCAGGCGTTTGCGATAAACATGGCTTGTCTCCTTTGATATCTATCGTTGCGCCTGTCATCGGGCGCTTGACTGCACGATAGGATTGCCGCCATCATGCGTCAAGCTAATGGCATTAATACAGGTAATGCACACGATGCATATCAAGGATCTCGACCTGAACCTGCTGGTTGTTTTCGATGCGCTGTTACGCGAGCGCAGCGTCACACGGGCAGCGCAGGATGTCGGCCTGACGCAAGGCGCGATGAGTCACGCGCTGAACCGGCTGCGTGCGTTTTTCGACGATCCGCTGTTCGTCAAGACGACGGATGGCATGACGCCAACGCCCAGAGGTGAACAACTCGGCACGACGGTGTCGGAGGTGATTGCGGCGATAAGGCAAAACGTCGTGGCGGAGGCCCGATTCGATCCCCTAACGGCACAACGCACGTTCGTGCTTTGTATGACCGACATGGGCGAGCTGGTCTTTCTGCCACCCTTGATTCGCCGACTACGGAAGCTGGCCCCGCACTGCACCCTGCGGTCGGTCCAGGTGCCTTTGGAGCAAATCGAGAGCATGTTGTCGTCCGGTGAGGCGGATCTTGCGCTCGGTTCGATCCATGCAGCTCCCGAAGGCCTCTTTCAGCAGCAGCTATTTATGCATTCGTTTGTCACGCTCGTCAGCGTACGCAATCGGAAGGTGGGGAAGACACTGACCCGCGCGCAGTTCGAGGCGATGCCGCAGATCGTCGTTTCACTGACGGGTCGCGCCAGTGCGGCGTATGACAACGCGTTCGACGCTTATGGGATAAAAAGGAATGTCTACCTCACTACGCCACACTTTCTTGCCGTGCCGCATCTGATCGACGCGCATCCCGACCTGATTGCCACTGTCCCTCTTGAACTTGGGACAGTCTTCTCGAAGCTTGGCACCGTCAAGGTCGTGCCTCCGCCAGTCCCCCTGCCGCCGTTTGCGCTTCGCCAGCATTGGCATTCCCGCTTTAATACTGATCCGGCCAATGTCTGGCTGCGCCACCTCATCAAGGAGACTTTTGAGCGCTACCCTCTCGTCTCTGAACAGTAGCAAGAGCGAATGGGTGGTCTCCCGATGTTGGCTCCGGACTTGATCGAGCCGTTCCTCACGCAGGGCCGTTTCTCTTGAGGTCGACTGTGCGCGACCAGCCTCAACCATGAGGCTTCCGTTCGTCATTGCATGTCCGGCACGGGCACTGTCACGTTGACGGGCCGACGACGCAAAACTGCCGGGGGACATGTGTTTGCTCAGACGGCGAACGGATTCTGGGCGAGTTCGGTGAAACGATGCCACGCGTCAAAACGCAGAGCGAGCTGTTTGCGGTAGAGAGACGGGCGCAGCAAATGTCGCTTGAGCGCGAAGTGCTGCCGGATCGGTCCGAAGCTCGAGAGAAACGCCTGGGTGCGCTTGGGGTCGCGAAATCCGCGCAAGCGCCGCTCACGTTCACGCGTAGGCTGATGGCTATTTTCGGCCCGATTGTTCACGCGGGTTGCAGCCTTGACGAACACGTGTTTGACGTTTGCCAGCTCGGGGATCTTGGACTTCGCGGCCGGATAACTGCGTAGCTGGTCGGTGACGATCTTGCGCGGCACCGGGCATGAACGAAGCACGCGCTTGAAGAATCGTTCGGCTGCGGCCGTGTCGCGCCGCTTCTGCAGCAGGATATCGAGTTCGGCGCCGTGCTCGTCGACGGCGCGCCACAGCACATAAGGTTCACCGCGCAGCGTGACGAACAACTCATCGAGATGCCAGGTACTGCCCGGTTTGCGCCGGCCAGCCTTGACGCGATGCGCGAACCCCGTGCCAAATTTATCGCACCATCGGCGCACGGTTTCGTAACTCACCACGATGCCGCGCTCGAACAGCAACTCTTCAATGTCGCGCAAGCTCAACTGAAATCGGAAGTACCAGCGAACGGCGCAACTGATAACCACCGCCGGAAAGCGATGACCGTGATAGAGCGATTTGGAATTATTCATCTCTCGATTCTACGCGACCACCTTGGCAACGTGACAAACCCGCGCCGGGGAAGCCTGCTCGTTGACGGCTGGATTGACTTCAGGGTCCGTACTTTGTGTCAGACTGACACCCCAGCACTTTTGTCGACCATCTGCTTGACTTCGGGGATAGCCGAACGTTTTCGCTTCAGGGCGGTCCGTGGGCTGATCGAGTGAGGAAGATTGTTTCATGCTGAACAGGTCGCGCTGCGGCCAGATAGTCGGGGTCCTTGCAGCTCCCTTAGAACTCGGACCATGCGGTGTAAGCCAGTTATATCCTTGGAAAGCAGGCAATGGACAAGCTAGACATGATGCGGCTATTCATCCGCATAGCGGAAGAAGGGAGCTTTACGGGCGCTGCTTCGCGCCTGAACATCCAGACAGCCAATGCGTCGCGAGCGGTCTCGCAACTGGAGTCGCATTTGCGCACGCGTCTGCTCAATCGCACTACTCGCCACATAGCCCTGACCGAGGCGGGCCAGCGCTATCTGCACCGATGCGAACGGATACTCGCCGATATCGACGAGGCCGAAGCCGAGGCGGCGGATGCGCAAGCGAGACCTTCCGGACGGCTG
>NZ_VTUZ01000108.1 GCF_008369935.1 Paraburkholderia panacisoli
TGATGCCCGCATAGCTCGCGGCGATGCTTGTGGACAGCGCGTCAGCGCGATTCGGCAAGCCAAGGCGAAAGCAGCGTTCCGATGTGTCCGATTGATTCATTTTGTTCCCTCAAGACGAAATCCTGTGCGACCCAGGTACCGTGCAACGAGGTATCCCTGCCGCCGTCGTCCATGTACTTCACGCAGGCGTCGTTGCTACCAATGTAGATCTGGCCATCCAAGGTATTCACTGCGCGCTCCGGATAGAACAACGAGCTTTCGCACGACTACAAATCTGTGCTGAGGGGACGGGAAAAAACATTCAACGAACGGCTGACTCTGTACCTACGAACGAGCGGGGGCTTCATACTTGTATATGATCTGCCGGCAGTATTCCTTCGCATTCGAGAGCAGGGGGCCAAGCTGTTTGCGAGCGCTGCAATGCGGCGCTCGCCGTGACGACAGAGCCATCAGCCTCAGGGCTCGAGGAATGAAGGAAGGTATGCAGTGGATGTGCCGATTTGATCTCGCGTTGGTCAGCAGTAGCCTACGAAGTCGGTGGAAAAGGGGGAGCGACCGATGAGTCATTTTTCACTGAGGTTCGTCTACGAGCCCTACGAACAAGCCACGCATAGGAAAGGAGGACGATTGGGACGATGCCCAATAACCACACTTGCCATCCTGATTGGTGGGGAAGGGCGAACAATGCGTCGATTCGACGGGCGAACGCACCCGCGAGGAGACCCGCGGATGCCCAGACGCATACGCTGGCGCAGTCATACAAAAGGAAAGTACGGGCTTTGATTGCCATGGCGCCACAAAGAGGAACTGCGATCAGCGATAGCCCGGGCACGAAGCGAAGCATGACCAACGCAAGGGCGCTACGTCGAGAAAAGAGGTGCTCGAACCTTGTGACGCACGATTGCCTCGCGAACGGAAGTTTGCACACCAGTTGGATGGCGCGTCTGCCGTAGCGCTTGCCGCCGTGAAACCAGAGAAGGTCGCCGAGAACACCGCCGGAAACGGCAGCACCGAGCAGGATGACGAAGTGAAACAGGGTACGCGCGAGGTCATCTCTTGCAATGACGATGCTCGCGCCAATTGTCATTAGCGTTGCGATAGAAGGAAACGGCAGACCGAGGGACGAGGCAAGTACGCTGAAGAATACGATCAACGCTCCATAATGGGAAAGCAGCTCATGGGACACCATCTTGCGACCCCGAAATGAATTGGACATCGATATCGATCGGCTGGTTGATGCGATCCAACCGGCTGTCGGCGCACGCGACACACTCGGAGTAACGAGGCTGGTCGCAAAGAATCTGTCCGTGACCATCGCGCTGCGCACGCTTTCGCCAGAGGAAGGCGCATCTTGCGTCAGTCAATAACGGTCACGATATTGATGGTTCCTTGTCTGGCCATTTTTGCGTACGGGCAAAAACGCTCGGCATTTCGAACCAGCTCTTCCGCCACGGATCGTTCAACGCCCGGCATCCGGACTCGGACATCGATGACCAATGCATAGCCTCCATCGATAGGATCACGACCGAACGAAACCTGCACCGCCGCGACAGTATCGTCGACCGCCACCGCTGCGCGATTTCCGAGCAGGTTCAGCGCCCCGTGAAAGCACGCTGCAAAGCCTGCGGCGAACAACTGTTCGGGATTGGTCCCGGTACCGGGACCGCCGAGCTCACCAGGCAACCGCAGATCCAGAACAAGATTCCGGTCATCAGAACGGGCTACGCCGGATGCACGGCCGTGCCCCGTCTCGCCGCCGGAAACGGTGACGGTTGTCGTGTACAGTGGATCGAAATCCCGGCCGCGATACCTGTCGAGGAGGGAAAGCGGGGGTGATTGCAGTTTGTTGTTGTCCATGATGTATTCCTGAGATCGGTGACTCGCGTTCCGACTGTCCGTCGTCCATTTGTCGCAGGCCGGGTTGCCGCGTCTGGAAGATGTTCAGGACGGCATCATTCTTTCATGACGGCGAGGTGGTAACGACGTCGTGCCCCGGCGCAGTGAGTGGTGCCACGATGCTGATGCCGATGGGGCCGGCACGACCATAACAACGGTGATGAACCTACGACGTACCCCTGAGCGAATAGTAGGTGAGCGCGGGTGGTGAAGGTAGGGCCGTCAATGGACTCGCGGTGTTTCCATTTTGGCGCCAATCCAAACAAGCAGATGAAAATCGGAGTTCCCCGTTACGGGCCCGAAGTGAGGCTGACAACGCGCTGTTGTCGTGAGGTAAAAATCAGCCGGACATTGCGAAGGCGTTCAGACATCGACGGTGCGGGGAAGCATCGCGGCTTGGCCGAGGTAGTTTCGTCTTCGCCGAGTGGCGACTGATGGCCGGGATACTTCAACATCGATAAAAAGAATGGCGTTTCGATGATGTTGCTGCGAAGGCAACACCGTGGTTCACGAATACGCCTTCCGGGTCGAATTGTTAAAAGATACCGTTGATATCGTTGTGCACGTCTCCCATCGTCTAACGGAGTACACGATGAAATCAAAGGTCCTTTTGCAGGCGACGCTCTGCTATGCCATGGCGCTAGCGATTACCCCGACGACAGCTGGAGCGGAGCCGTTCACAATCAAAGTCGATGGCCTGAACCACGGACACTTCTCGAATGAGCAGGTGTATGGGGGCTTTGGCTGCCACGGCAACAATGTTTCGCCGCACATTTCATGGACTCACGCCCCACGCGGAACCAAGAGCATCGTCCTAACGATTTTCGATCCCGATGCGCCGACCGGCGGTCTCGGTTGGACCCATTGGGAGGTCGCAAATATTCCCCCTTCAGAGTCGTCCCTCGAAAAGGGAGCATCTGGCAATCCAAAGCTTTTACCGGCAGGCGCGATCGAGACATTGACGGATTTTGGCGAATCCAGATACGGTGGACCGTGCCCGCCTCAAGGGGAATCGCACCGGTATATCGTGACGGCGTCCGCCCTCGATGTGGCCCAAATCGATGTGGCACCAGCGGCAAGTCCTGCGGTCGTTGCCTATCAGATGCATGGAAAAGTCATCGCCCAGGCGAAGTACATCGCAAAGTACCACCGCACGTCAGACTGAATAGGGCGGAAGTGCGATCCGTGCGACCTCCCTTTAGAAAAACGTCCTTGTCGCATCATGCGTAGGCGGACTGCAATTGTTTGAGGTCTGAACACATGACGGTCTTGCGAAGCGGCGAACAACACCCGCCCAGCGCGTTCATTTACTCTCATCTGGAGAATCTGTCATGAAAATCGTCGTAATCGGTGGGTCCGGCCTGATCGGATCGCGTGTGGTCACGCTGCTCAGCGAGGCGGGTCATGAGGCGCTCGCTGCGTCGCCGCGTACTGGTGTGAACGCTGTGACGGGCGAGGGCCTGAGCAATGCGCTGAAGGGCGCCGATGTCGTAATGGATGTGACGAACGCGCCGTCATGGGAGCCGCAGGCGGTACTCGACTTCTTCCGCACCTCGGCGCGCAACCTCGGCAAGGCCGAAGTGGCCGCGGGGGTGCGCCATCACGTCGCGCTATCGATCGTCGGCTGCGACCGCTCGCCGGAGAACGCGTATTTCACTGCCAAGGTCGCGCAGGAAGAGGTGATCGAAGCAGCCGGCGTGCCCTACACGATCGTGCGCGCGACGCAGTTCATGGAGTTCATCGGCGGTATTGCGGATTTCAGCACGGTCGACGGCACGGTGCGCATCGGCGAAGGACTGTTTCAACCGATCGCCGCGGACGACGTCGCGGCGAGCCTCGCGCAGATCGCGCTCGCCGCGCCGCTGAACGGCACGGTCGAGATCGCCGGGCCGGACCGTGCGCCCTTTGCGGAGATCATCACGCGTTTTCTGAAATCGGTAGGTGACGCGCGCCCGGTGGTGACGGATCGCGATGCGCGGTACTACGGCGGCCGTGTCGAGGAACAATCGCTCGTGCCGCTCGGCGACGCGCGGATCGGCCGCGTCAGTCTCGACCAGTGGCTGGCGCAGGCCAAGAAGGGTTGATTGCAGGTTTAAGCGAAACCTGAGTCAACGTGTCCGCATTTGTCTTTGTCGGAGCCGTTGGCCCGATCGGCGTCGAAACCGAATAAAAACTTTCTGGGTAAAGCATGAGCACGTCACACAAGGTTGTCGTCGTTACCGGCGCATCGCAAGGCATCGGTGCCGAAGTCGTCAAGGCGTTTCGCAAGCTCGACTATCGCATTGTTGCGACTTCGCGTTCGATCAAGCCGTCGGAAGATCCAAACATCCTGACGGTAGCGGGGGACATCGGTGATCGCACAACCGCTCAGCGTGTTATTTCCGAAGGCGTCGCGCGATTTGGCCGGATCGATACGCTGGTGAACAACGCCGGCCTTTACATCGGCAAACCATTCACCGAACACACCGCGGAAGACTACGCCGCGGTGATGAATGTGAATATGGCGGGTTTCTATCACATGACACAACTCGCCATCGCCGAAATGGAAAAGCATTCGAGCGGCCACGTGGTTAGCGTAACCTCCAGCACCGCCGATAATGCGATCAGTGGCGGATATTCAGTACTGGCAGCCCTGACGAAGGGTGGTCTGAACGCCGCCACCAAGTCGCTGGCGATCGAGTACGCGAGGAAAGGGATTCGCGTGAATGCCGTCGCGCCGGGGATCATCAAGACGCCGATGCACGCGCCGGAAACTCATGAAGCGCTGGGCGCCTTCCATCCGCTCGGACGCATGGGCGAGATGAGCGACATCGCCGACGCGATTGTGTTCCTCGATGCCGCACCGTTCATCACGGGAGAAATCCTGCACGTCGACGGCGGCCAGAGCGCCGGTCGCTAAAACCCTCGGGCACCGCAAGACGGTGCGGTGCCCTTTCGTATCCCCGCATCAATGAATGTTTTTCGAGAGTGACCAGGAATGACGCTCTGCGCAGGTCAATCTTGTGCCGATCGAAGCCACATTTGGCAGTGGCCCACCCGGGGATCGGTACGTAGCGGCGTTCAGCGTTTCCACTTCTGCACGAATGGACCCGGGCGCAGCACGACAGGCCTCAGCGAGGCAACCGCTACCCCCGCCACTATCAATGCGCAGGCGAAGAAGATCGTCGACCAGTCGCAGTCAGTGACCTTTCCCGCGAGCGCCAGCCCCAACATCGACAGCACCGGCGTGCTATATGCCAGGATGCCGATCTGGGACGGGTTGCCCTGCCGCATCGCGCGATCCCACAGCATGAATGAAATACCGAGTGGGCCAAGACCAATAACGGTCATCCACAGCCAGTCGTTGCCGGTTGGCGTGAACCGGGGCTCAAACAGCAGATGGCTGGCGATCGCCAGCAGGCCGGCGCCGAGGCAAAACCCACCGACCGCCCACGACGAAAACGGTGGCAGCCATCGGGCGCCACGCGAATACACGGCCCAGACGATGGCCGCTAGCAACGCCATCGCATAGCCGACGCAATGCGCCATACTGAACACAACGTTGCCCGACGTGGAACCGATCGCGACAACGCAGCCGCCGAAGCCGAGCACCGCGCCGGCAATCTTTGCGGCGCAATCAGCGCCGTGCCGAGGCGAGGTGCCGAGCAGCACCAGCAGCAGGGGCCACAGGTAGTTGATCAGGTTCGCCTCGGCGATGGGGGCCAGCCGGAATGCCATCACCAGGCTGATGTGATATACAAAAAGGCAAACGGTGCCGAACGCCATCGTCCGCAAGGGCACGCGCCATTCGCGAGCGCGAATGAGGCACGTCATACTCCCCAACGACAGCGCCACGCCCATCAGCAATAACGGAGGCACATGCGGCGCGTGAGAAACCAGCGTCGCGAACGACGCCCAGAGAACAATTGCGCCGGTCGCGCACAGCCATGAAACCAGATTCATGCCGCCATCCCCTCTGTCGAAGCCCTGATTGCATCGGAGTTAAATCCGGTCAGGCAATTCAGTTCAAGTGCACGGATCTGCTCGGTCATGAAGTCGATGAACACGCGAATGCGCGTCGGCAAATGCTGCCGGTTCAGGTAACAGATGTAGTGCCCGCGATC
>NZ_VTUZ01000109.1 GCF_008369935.1 Paraburkholderia panacisoli
AGACTGGAACACGATACGACGAAAGTGTCTATCTGAACGCATTGAGGAAGCGAGGCTCGCCCCTTCTTGCAAACCTCACGCCTCCCCCTCTAAAAACTTGACGGACTGACTCAGGGCGTGAAAGGGACCTTCGACGGTACGCCGTGCAATTGGCAAGTTCCAGGGTTGACCGGTCGTTAACCCGACGCGTGACAACGCACCTGCAGCGCTGCGTGAAGGCATGGCGATCAAACCGTGCCGGTGAACGGTGACCAAGATACTCGGCGGCGCCGTCATCGCAAAACGATCGGACAGTGACAATTACCCGGGAATAGCATCATCCCGTGAGGCAACACGCGGGCCCAGATGATCGGCGCAGCGCACATTTCCGGACTATGTGGATAGATCGCTTGTTTGCAACTTAATGGCCGAAATAGAGCGACCTCGCTTGGGCCTGAGCTGGAACGCTTGCCGATGTGCCGGACAATGAGGCCCCGCTCTCGACGCCACCATAACCGCTGGCTGTCGCATGTTCAGCGGCAACGCGCGCTTCCGCCGCCTGGATGGCACGGGGATAATGGATGTGGTCGTTTTCCACGTGATAGCCGGCTCGCTCGAGTTCAATGAGTTCGGCACGGACCTGTGCGCGCGTGACAGGCGCGTTCGACTGCGCAAAGGAAAGAGCAGGCGCACTCAACGCCGTAGCAACAACAGCAGCTTGAATCAGGGATCTCATGATAATTAGCTCCAGAAGTGGTGAAGTCCGTTGCAACGAATCGCGCGTCGAAGTGGCACATGCAAGTTCGTTGGCAAGACCAGAATAGGTAGGAGGGCGTCGGGTGGCACGACGATAGGCCGAATGAATCCCGAAAATTCCCCGAAAGTGGCAGCGACGACGGCCACTGGCGACTCCGCGGCGGTGGCGAGCGTGTTGCACTACCCTGGATTCGAGGTCGACATCGCTCGCGGCGAGTTGCGCGTCGCCGGGCGGGCGGTCGCGCTCAGACCCAAGACCTTTGCACTGTTGACGTACGTGACGCAGCATCCGGGTCGGCTGCTGGCGAGAGATGAACTTATCCAGGCGGTGTGGCGCGACGTCATCGTGACCGACGACTCGCTGGTGCAGTGCATCAGCGAACTGCGCTCGGCGTTGGGCGATCACCGACAGCAGGTGATCCGGACCTTGCCCCACCGCGGCTACATGCTCGAACTTCGGCCCGTCATACCGACTGCGCCTCGCGAAGCCGCTGCAATCGACTCGGGGTCGCCTGTGCCATCATCAGAAAGCCGTGCCCCGCCTCAACCCGACGGGGATCAGCGCTATGTGCGCTGCACAAGATGCGGGCGCGAGAATGCCGTCGGAGCCAGTTTCTGCGAACAATGCGGATCCAGGCTGACACGCATGTGCCCGAACTGTGGCCACGAACTGAGCCCGAGCGCGCAGTTCTGCCGCGCGTGCGGTGCGCCCGTGGACCCCTCGCCGCCCCCCGTTCATTACACCCCGCCTCATCTGGCCGAGCGCATCCTGGCCGAGCAGGCGGCCCTGGACGCGCGGGGAGCAACCGCCGGTGAACGCAAGACCATTACCGTGCTGTTTGCCGACCTGGTCGACTCGACAGCATTGCTCCACGACCTGGATCCCGAAGAGGCTTACCGCCTGATCGCCCCCGTCATAGAGCTGATGATGGAGTCCGTGCACCACTACGAGGGCTACGTGGCGAAGTCCCTGGGCGACGGAATCCTCGCGCTGTTCGGTGCTCCCATCGCTCACGAGGACCACCCCCAGCGGGCGTTGTATGCGGCGCTGCGCATGCAGGATGGGATGCGCCGCCACAGTGACCGGACCCGTCTCGAGCAGGGCATTGCGCCGCAGGTCCGGGTAGGTATTCACACCGGCGAGGTGGTGGTGCGCTCGATCCGCAAGGACGACCTGCGCACGGACTATGATCCGGTGGGGTACACGATCCATATCGCCTCCCGCATGCAGACGATCGCCGCGCCGTCGTCGATCCTTGTGAGCGAGCGCACCCACAAGGTCGCGGAAGGATATTTCGAGTTCAGGGCCATGGGGGACGCCCAGGTCAAGGGCATCCCCGAGCCACTGGCCGTCTATGAGGTACTGGGTCTCGGTGCACTGCGAACCCGCCTGCAAGTGGCGCAGCGGCGAGGCCTGGCGCGGTTCGTGGGCCGTCAGGCCGAGCTGGAGCAGTTACATCGGGCACTGGAACAAGCCACGGCAGGACGCGGACAGATGGTCGCGGTGGTGGGCGAGGCCGGGGTCGGGAAGTCGCGGCTGCTCCTCGAGTTCAAGGAACGCTCGCGGCGCGGCTGTCTGGTGCTGGAGACCTTCTCGGTGTCGCATGGCAAAGCCTTTGCCTATCTGCCGCTAATCGAGCTCTTGAGAAACTATTTCCAGATTACCGCTCAGGACGACGAGCAACGGTGCCGCCAGAAGGTCACCGATCAGGTGCTGGCGCTAGAGCGCGGCTTGGAAGGCCTCTTGCCCTATCTGCTGTATCTGCTCGGGATCAGCGAGTCCGGATCGTCGCTGGCGGACATGGACCCCCAGATCCGACGCGGTCGCACGTTCGAGGCGATCACGCGCCTGCTGGTACGCGAAAGCCTCAACCAGCCGATCGAACTCTTGTTCGAGGACCTGCAATGGTTGGATGCCGAAACCGAGGCATTCCTCGTGTTCTTTATCGAACGGCTGGCGAGCGCCCGGATCCTCGTCCTGGTGAACTACCGGCCCGAGTATCAGCATGGCTGGGGCCACAAAAGCTACTACACCCAGTTGCGGGTCGATCCGCTGGGCCAGGTCGAAGCACAGGGTCTGCTGAGCGCCTTGCTGGGGCACGATTCCGGATTGACGCCCCTCAAGCAGCTCATTCTGGAGAAGACCGAAGGCAATCCCTTCTTCATTGAGGAGGTCGTCAAGACCCTGGCTGAGGAGAAAGTACTGCTCGGCGAACCAGGAAATTACCGCATCGAGAAGACGCCCACGGCGCTGCATGTCCCGAGCACCGTACAGTGCGTACTCGCGGCGCGCATGGATCGGCTACCCACCGCGGAGAAGGCGTTGCTGCAGACTCTAGCCGTCGTCGGCAAGGAGTTTCCCTGGAGTCTGATCCAGGCGGTAGTCCAGCAGCCAGAGGACGAGTTACGCCGCCTGCTGTCCCACCTGCAGGCCGCCGAGTTTGTGTACGAACGGCCAACATTCCCGGAGGTGGAATATACGTTCAAACATGCCCTTACGCAGGAGGTCGCGGGCAGTTCCCTGCTAGCCGAACAGCGCAGCGTACTGCATGAACGCACGGCGCAGTCCATCGAGGCGTTGTATCCCACCCGGCTCAAGGACTATTGGAGCGAACTGGCACATCACTACAGTGCGAGCGGCAACATCCCGAAGGCCGTGCAATACCTGCACAGTACGGGGCAACAGGCCATCCAGCGGTCAGCGAATCCCGAAGCGATCCGGCACCTGGGCGCGGCGCTGGTCTTGCTAAAGCGCTTGCCCGATATGCCCGAACGGGCCCGTCAGGAACTCACCCTGCAGCTCACGCTCGGTCCGGCCTTGATTGCAACCCGAGGTTACGGGGCGTCGGAGGTGGAGGCGACCTATACTCGCGCGCTCAGCTTGTGCGAACAGGCTGGCGAAACACCACAGCGCTTCTCCGTGCAGGTGGGACTGCGGGCGTTTTACCAATTGCGTGCCCGGTACGAGACGGCAAAAGAGCTGGGCGAGCTGCTACTCACGCAGGCCGAGCACGCGCAAGACCCGGTACTCCTGGTCGAGGCTCATCGCGCACTGGGAACGACATTGTTCCGTCTAGGCGAGTCCGGCATCGCCCGTGCCCATTTAGAGCAGGTGCTTGCCCTCTACGACCCTGAACACCGGCATGCTTATGCCTTTGTTTACGGTATGGATCCGGGGATACGTTGCCTAAACATCCTGGCTTTGAACCTGTGGTGTCTGGGTTATCCCGAACACGCCAATAAGCGAAGCCAGGAGGCGCTTGCCCTGGCCCGGAAAATGTCTCATCCCCTTAGCCTGGCCCAGTGCCTGGTCTCCAGAGCCGAACTCCACCAATTACAGGGTCAGCCGCGATTGACCTTGGAGTTCGCCGAGGCCGCCATCGCGCTTTCTTCCGAGCAGGGGTTTTCGTTCTATTCGGCGTTGGGCACCATCCTTCGGGGATCGGCGATGACCGAGCTTGGGAGCAGCGACGAGGGTACCGCGCAGATTCGCCAGGGCCTGACCGCTTATCGGGCCACAGGGGCAGAGCTGGGACGCTCGTACTTTCTGGCTCTCCTGGCCTCAGCCTATGGAAACTCCCGGCAAGTTCATGCCGGGTTGGGCGTGCTGGCCGAGGCGCTGACCATGGTCGAAAAGTCGGGGGAGCGTTACTACGAAGCTGAGTTGCATCGGCTCGAGGGCGAGTTGATGCTTCAGGGGGCGAGCATCCAAACCGGTGGCTCCGCGAATGCCGAAGAGGCAGAAATGTGTTTTCACAAGGCCATCGCAGTAGCGCACCGCCAAGACGCCAAGTCGCTCGAGCTGCGCGCGATGTTGAGCCTCGCGCGCCTATGGCAACGACAGGGCAAGACGGCGGCAGCCCGGCAGGGGCTTTCGGAGATCCACGACGCCTTCACAGAGGGCTTCGAGACGGCTGACCTGCGGCAGGCCAAGGTGCTGCTCGATGAGTTGTCTGGGTGAAGTTTCCTGTGTCGATGGCGGTGGTGCTTGAACCTCGCCCCGTCCTGTTTGTCGCGCGTATATCTCATCAAGTTCGTCGCGCCATACAGGACATTTCCTATAACGATTAATTTAGGCGCGCTTCGCGAAATGTCAGTTCGTTGCCACATTGGCGCGACCGACTTGGCGAACAACGCACGCACTGATCAGCTCGGCGAATGTCTGCTGTCGTGAGTCGAGCTGACATTTGAGAGTCTGTGTGAAAGCGCTCGCAAATGGCTGGTTTTGGCCGAGAGCACCAATTCGGCGAACGCCCTCCAGAGCGGACGTTGGAGTCATCAACCGCGGCTTTCCGGCAGGCTGGGTGAATGCGTACTTCCGGCCAGTTCCCGTCATTGCTCTACCTGAGCAAATGAACGCTCATATGGCCGATGCGCTTCGGCAGCTGACATTCGCCTCTTACTGTTGCCCCGAACGGGGCGGCCGGCTGCATACCGCCATCGGAGCTTCCGCTAGAGAGATGGACAAACGCAAGGGATCTCACGCTTTATGCCCCATACAATCGGGACTACCCGTCCGGTAGCCGCCACGACCTTCGTCTCTTGCACGAAAGGGCGGCTGAAAACAACGCGGCCGATTACCTTGAGCCGCCCGCGCCATAACCGCCTCCGCCGTGACCGCCTGCGCCTGAACCGCCTGCGCCCGCACCACCTGCTCCCGCACCGCCTGCGCCCGAACCACCTGCTCCCGTACCGCCTGCGCCCGTACCGCCTGCGCCCGTACCGCCTGCGCCCGAACTGCCTGCGCCGTGACCGCCTGCGCCCGAACCGCCGGCGCCCGCACCACCTGCGCCCGCACCACCTGCACCCGCACCGCCTGCGCCCGCACCGCCTGCGCCCGCACCACCTGCGCCCGAACTGCCGCCTGCGCCCGCACCGCCTGCGCCCGAACTGCCTGCGCCGTGACCGCCTGCGCCCGAACCGCCGGCGCCCGCACCACCTGCGCCCGCACCACCTGCACCCGCACCGCCTGCGCCCGCACCACCTGCACCCGCACCGCCTGCGCCCGCACCGCCTGCGCCCGCACCACCTGCGCCCGAACTGCCGCCTGCGCCCGCACCGCCTGCGCCCGCACCACCTGCGCCCGAACTGCCTGCGCCGTGA
>NZ_VTUZ01000011.1 GCF_008369935.1 Paraburkholderia panacisoli
GGCCATCGCTTCGATCGACGCTTCCACCTGCGCCCGGTCGGCGGCTTCCGACAGCACGTAGACGGTGTCGCGCATCATCACCGGCGGCTCGGCCGGATTGAGCACGATGATCGCCTTGCCCTTGGCCGCGCCGCCCACCACTTCAATCGCCTTCGAGGTGGTCTCGGTGAATTCGTCGATGTTCGCGCGCGTGCCCGGACCCGCCGACTTGCTGCTGATCGCCGCGACGATCTCCGCGTAATGCACCTTCGCCACGCGCGACACGGCCGCCACCATCGGAATCGTCGCCTGGCCGCCGCACGTGACCATGTTCACGTTGAGCGCGTCGAGCTGGTCGTCGAGATTGACGACCGGTACGCAGTACGGACCGATCGCCGCGGGCGTCAGGTCGATCAGGCGGATGCCCGGCTTCAGTGCGCGCAGGAACGCGTCGTTCCTAACGTGCGCGCCGGCCGAGGTGGCGTCGAACACGAAGTCGATCTCGTCGAACACCGGCAGACGCGTCAGCCCTTCGACGCCTTCGTGCGTGGTCGCCACGCCGAGGCGCGCGGCGCGCGCGAGGCCGTCGGAGGCCGCGTCGATGCCGACCATCGCCGCCACTTCCAGATGCTTGCCGTGACGCAGGATCTTGATCATCAGATCGGTGCCGATGTTGCCCGAGCCGATGATCGCGGCCTTGAGTTTTTCGCTTGCCATTTCAGTCCTCAATCGAGTGCATGCTTATGCGGAAAAAGTCGCGCGGACGCTGCCGAGACCGTCGATCTGCGCGCTGAAGGTGCCGGGTTGCGTCACCGTGACCATCGGACCGAGTGCGCCGGTCATCAGGACATCACCGGCGCGCAACGGCGTGCCGAGTTGAACCATGCGGTCCGCGAGCCATACGGCGGCGTTCAGCGGATTGCCGAGACACGCCGAGCCGTTGCCGCGCGACAGCACTTCGGTGTCGTTCGAAAGCGTCATCGCGCAGGCCGCGAGATCCGCGTCGCGCAGCAACACCGGACGGCTGCCGAGCACGAAGCGCGCGCTCGACGCGTTGTCGGCCACCGTATCGACGAAGCGGATATTCCAGCCTTCGATGCGGCTGTCCACCACTTCGATCGCCGCGACCGCGTAGGCTGTCGCGCGGATCAGATCGGCGTAGGTGTGGCGCTCGTGCGTGAGGTCGTGTTCCAGCACCAGCGCGATCTCGGCTTCGACCTTCGGCTGAATCAGTTCGCCGAGCGGAATCGGCTGGTTGTCGCCGTAGGCCATCGACGCGAACAGCGCGCCGAAGTCCGGTTGATCGACGCCGAGCTGGCGCTGCACCGCCGGCGAGGTCAGCCCGATCTTGCGGCCGACGATGCGCTCGCCCGCCGCGACGCGCGCCGCCACGTTGACCTGTTGCACCGCGTAGGCGAGCTGGGCGGCATCGGCGGCGTCGTTCAATTCGGAGAAGCGCGCGTCGTCGCGCAACGGCGCGATGGTCCGACGCGTGCGTTCGGATTCGCGCAGTTGCAGGGCCAGCGCTTCGGCATGGTTGAGAGTGTTCATAGCGATTTCCTTGTTCGGTTAGGCGTTGGCGGCGAGGGGACGCGCGTGCATGGCGCCGAAGCCCGCAATCCACTCGGGGATCGGCCGGTAGTAGTCGAGCGTCGCCTGATACGGCCCGCATGCGTTCAACGCGCCGAACGCCGCGACCCACGTGCGAATCTCGTGAGCGGACTTGCCGGCGGCGCGCGTGATCGCGTTATCGGTCAGGCCGTCGAGCGCCGTCAGCTCGCCGTCTTCGAGCAGCTTCAGGAACGCTCGGTCCCACTCGGGATTGAGCGCATGCAGATGGCTGTCGCCCGCGGCGAATGCGCGCGCCGCCGCGACCGTGCGCGCCTGGCGCGCCGCCCGCGATTCGGCGGAGGGATTGCGGCCGGCAATCAGCCGCTCCGCGACCTCTTCGCTCGCGCCGGCCAGTTCCGGCACGGGCGGCTCGTGCGAGATGCCGCCCGAACCGATCACCAGCACACGTTTGTTCAGACGCGCGAGCGCACGGCCCAGAGCGTCGCCGAGCAGGCGCGCACGGCGGCACGAGGCCATCGGCGGCGCGACCGAGTTGATGAACACGGGAACGACCGGATAACGGTCGAGGCTGCCCGTGAGAAGCTCCAGCGCCTGCGCACAACCGTGATCGACCTGCATGCGATATGACACCGCCACGTCGACGTCGCTCGCCAGCACGGCTTCGGCGAGTGCGAGCGCGGTGTCGGCGGGCACGTCGAGCGGGCCGGCCAGGCTCTTGAAGTCGCCGATCGCGCTGGCCGACGCGCCGATGCAGAACGGCGGCATCACGTCGTAGAAGAAGCCGTTGTAGTGGTCCGGCGCGAACACCACCACCAGTTCGGGATCGAACTCGGCGACGCGAGCGCGCGCCGCTGCGTGCAGCCGCTCGACTTCCGCGACGACTTCCGGTGCCGGGTCGTAATAGCCGGCGAGCGGCGTGTGCGACAGGCATTCAAGTAGCATCGGCATATCAGGCTCCTGTTGCAACGGCGGCGACGGCCGCGACGCGGTCGCGCGCCGCGACCGGTTCGTTGATATTGGCGGCGACGTCCTGCCGGACCGCCGTGTTGAGATTCAGCTTCGCGGCCAGTTCGGTGATCTGCGAAGAGACCTGCTGAGGCGTGCACATGCCCGCGACGAAGCGATCGGGCCGCAGCAGCACGACGGATTCCGGCACTCGCGAGAACCAGTCCTTCATGCGGCCGTTCACGTCGCCGACGGCGATCACGTCGGCAGGCACGTCGTCATGGAAAGAGAGCTGCGTATCCGGTTTCGCGATCACGAAACAGCCGCCCAGCCGCTGCCAGATTTCACGTGCCGCCGGCGACAGGCCGAAGGTCGGATCGGAGCCCCAGCCGAGGATCGCAAAGCGGTTGCCGAGCACATCGTCGAGACGCAATACTTCGCCCTTCACCGTGCGCACGCGCGGCTGAATGAACATGCGGCCCACCGGCGAATGGCAGTGCGGATCGCGGCCATACACGAGACGGCCGAGGCGCGACTCGCGCTTCTCGCTCATCAAGCCGAGCAGGCGTCCCGGCGCCGAATGACCCGAGCGTTCGAGCAGGCGCGCGAGCCAGCCATGCTTGCGCTCGCTGCGCGCGAGCAGCACCACGCCGGTTTCGTAGCGCGGCATCGGCTTGAAGCGCATTTCGACGAAGTAACGCTTGACCGCCGGAAGCAGATTGAACGTGCGCACGAACGCGTCACGGAATTTGATGCCGAAGCGGCTCGTCGGCGCGAAGATGTCGCCGGCCACTTCGGAGAGGTGAATCATCGAGCGGGCGTGCGCGCGGCGCTCCGCGGTGTACGTATCGAGCAGCGCGTCGCCGGCGAGACCCTTGACCACCATCGCCAGCTTCCAGCCGAGGTTGCTCGCGTCGCGAATGCCGCTGTTGTAACCCTGACCCTGCCACACCGGCATGATGTGCGCGGCGTCGCCGGCCAGCAGCACGCGCTCCACGCGGAAGCTGCTGGCAAGCCGCGCATTGTGCGTATAGACGCGCTTGCGGATGTAGTCGACCTTCTCCGGATCGGCGACGACCTTGCGGATCAGCGCCGCCAGGTTCTCCGGCTTCGACAACTCCTCTTCGGTCTCGCCCGGCATCACCATGAATTCGAAGCGGCGGATGCCGTGCGGCAGCGCAGCCGACACATACGGCCGCTTCGGATCGCAATGCATGTACACGTGCGGCGAGCCGATCGGATCGTTGCGCACATCGACGACGATCCATTGATTCGGTTTCGTGCGTCCTTCGAACGGCACGTCGAGCATGCGCCGCACGAAGCTGTTGCCGCCGTCGGCGCCGACCATGTACGACGCGCGAATCGTGCGGCAGCCGCCTTTGTGGTCCTGCGTTTCGATCGTGACGCCCGTCCGGTCCTGCGTGAATGCGCTGACACTGTTGCCGAACAACACCTCGACATGCGGGAAGCGGCGCAGACCTTCGTACAGCACGCGGTCGGCGAGCGGTTGAATGAACGCGTTGCGGCGCGACCAGCCGAATTCGTCGGTGCGCGGTTCGATCGACGCGAAGCAATGGCCGGTGTGCGTGACGAAACGCATCCAGTGATCGGGGGTGGTGTGGGGCAACAGCGCGTCGACGAGGCCGACCGACTGGAACACGCGCAATGCTTCGTCGTCGAGACCGATGGCGCGCGGATAGTCGATAATCTGTTCGAGTTTCTCCACCAGCACGACGCGCACGCCCTGCAAGCCGAGATAGTTGGCGATCATCAAACCAACCGGGCCGGCGCCGATAATCGCCACATCGGCGGATACGGTCCCGCTGTGACCTTGGGCGGCCACCGGATCAACGGAGGGGGGCATGCTGTCTCCTTTCTCGCGCGCGGCGCAAGCCGCCGTCGCTTCAGATAACGAACTGGGTCGAAATGATCAGGGAGCGCGGCAAGCGGGAACCGCTTACGGCCGCGGCGAAGAACTCGCACACGGACAATGGCTTGCGTCTCCATGAATCGTTTGATTTGTTCGCAGTCTAGGACCGCCACCCTGCTCGCTCAACAAATTGTGAAAAATGTGCATAGAATGCACATAACTGATTTAAAAGGGATTTTCTGGTGACCAAATACGCCAGTGTCAGAGGTTTGTCGCGTGGACTGGAGGTGTTGCAGGCGCTCAATTCGATGGACAGCGGGCGTGCCACGAGCCAGCAGATCAGCGAACTGACGGGGCTGCATCGAACCACCGCCAGACGGCTGCTCGAAACGCTGATGGAGGAAGGTTTCGTGCGGCGCAGCGCGTCGGACGACAGCTTTCGACTGACGCTCAAGGTGCGTGCGTTGAGCGAAGGCTTTACGGATGACGAACGAATCGCGACGATCGCGCCGCCGATCATGGGACGGCTGCTGCAGCGCGTTGCATGGCCTTCGGATCTGACCACACCGGACGGCGACGCGATGATCATCCGCGAGACGACGCATCGCTTCAGCACGTTGTCGTTTCATCGTTCGATGGTCGGCCGCCGCCTGCCGATTCTGCTCACCGCCGCGGGACGCGCGTACTTCGCGATGTGTTCCGACGGCGAACGCGAGGACATTCTCGATCTGCTGCGCTCGGGCGCGGGCGGCGAAGAACAGAAGGCGCTCGCGTCGAACGACGCGCTCGTCCGCAGTATCGTGCGGCGCGTCCGGGCGGACGGCTTCGGCTCCAATCACGGCGACTGGGCCGCGCAGAGCAAGATCGGTGCGGTGGCCGTGGCGATCGTGTATGAGCAGCGCGTGCTGGCGAGTTTGAACGTGGTGTTTCTGTCGCGCGCGGTCACGCTTGCGGAAGCCAAACGGCGGTTCGTGCCGGAGCTTCAGACTGCGGCGCGGGAAATGGTCGAGGGGCTGGAGGCGGAAGCGTCTTCGGGTAGCGCGGGGAAAAAAGCGAAAGGGCGCGCGAGCGACGATGGGGAGTGAATCGGGCTGAAGGAGTGAGTCGGGTGGCCCTCACATCACCGCGGCCCGCTCGTCAAAAGCGCGCGGAAACGCCACGCTGATATCCACGCCCTTGCCGCCCGCGCCCGGCTTGAGCGTGATCTCGCCGTGATGCGTGTCCGCTATTTCACGCACGATCGCAAGGCCCAGGCCGGTCCCTTCGGTATCCGCCGACGCCCGGAAGAACGGTTCGAACACGCGGCTGCGCGACTCGGCTGGAATGCCCGGGCCGTCGTCGAGCACGCTCACGGTGACTTTATCGGCGCTGGCATGCACGGCGACCGTGACGTGGCCGCCGCTACCCGTGTAGCGAATCGCGTTCTCCGCGAGGTTGGCGATCAGCGCCTGAAGCAGGCCGCGATGTCCGGCCACCCGTGCGGCGCCGGTCAATTCGGCGCCCAGGTCGATATTGCGAGCCTGCGCGAGCAGTGCGAAGTCTTCCACGACTTCCATCGCGAGCGGCACCAGGTCGACGATTTCGGCCGCGAGCTGCGTGTTGTCCGCGGCCTCGGCTTGCGCCAGCAACAGCAGCTTGTTGGTGAGCCCCACCATCGAACGATTGCTCCGATGCATCGCCGCAAGGGCTTCGTCGAGCGCGGGATTGATGCCGTCCTGCTGACGCGCGAACTGCAACTGCGTGCCGAGCAGCGTGAGCGGCGTGCGCAACTGATGCGCGGCATCGGCGATGAAGCGCCGTTGCGCGGCCACCTGCACGCCGAGCCGCGCGATGCACTGATTGATCGCTTCGACGATCGGCCGCAACTCGGTGTGCAGACGTTCCACGCGAATCGGCTCGAGCTGCATCGGATCGCGGTCGGCGACCTCCTCTTTCACTTTCATCAGCGGCCGCAATTCGAACGTGAGTCCGATGCACACCAGCGCCACCGCCAGCACGATCATCGTGATCTGCCTGACGAGTTGCGGCTGCCACAATTGCCGGGCCATCGCGTCGCGTGAACGCATGGTTTTGCCGACCGTGATGCGCACGCGGCGCGTCGCGCCGTTGTCGTACATCAACCGCACGATGCCGGCCGCGCGCACCCGCTGACCGTGCAGCTGGGTGTCGTAGTGGTCGGGCGTGTCGGCAGCTTGCGGCGCACGCGCCGGGAAATCCGGCGTGCCCGCGAGCAGCCGCCCATCGTCGACGCGCACGCTGTAGAACACCTGATCGCGATAGGGCGACACGAATACTTCGAGCGCGGCGGGCGGCACATCGACGCGCAAAAAGCCGTCCACCCACTCCACTTCGCCCGCGATCATCCGCGCCGACGAGATCAGCTGATTGTCCTGCACCAGATCCGCCGTGCGCCGCACGTTGTCGTATTCGGCCTTGCCGGTGACGAACACATACAACGCGAGCGGCACCAGCAGCCACCACAACAGGCGCATCCGCAAGCTATTGGTCATCGTCTTTCTTGCGCAGCAGATAGCCCAGCCCGCGCAGCGTGACGATCGCCGCCGAGCTGCCGTCGAGCTTTTTGCGCAAACGTGAAATGTAGATCTCGACCGCGTCCTCGCTCGGCTCGTCAGCGAGCGTGAAGATCGCGTCGACCAGCGCCGGCTTCGTCACCGTCTTGCCGAGCCGCAGGATCAGCGCTTCGAGCACCGAGCGCTCGCGCGGCGTGACGTTCAGCGGCGCGCCCTTCAGCGTGAACTGGCGCGTGTCGATGTCGAACGCAAGATCGCCGCACACCACTTCACTCGCCTTCGACGGCGACTGACGGCGAATAGCCACCTTGATCCGCGCGACCAGCTCGCGCACTTCGAATGGCTTGACGAGGTAGTCGTCCGCGCCGGCGCCGAGCAGTTCCACCTTTTCGTCGATCGAGCCGCTCGCGGTCAGAATCAGCACCGGCGTCGCGTCGCCGCGCTGGCGCAACCGGCGCAGCACGTTCTTGCCCGACAGCTTCGGCAGATTCAGGTCGAGCAGGATCACGTCGTAGTGATTGGTGCGCAGCAGTTGATCGGCCGCGTCGCCGTCCTGCACCGCGTCGAGTGCGAACGCCTCCTGCTCCAGCATCTTCGCGAGCCAGTGGGACAGCGTGGGGTTGTCTTCGATGAGCAGCAGCTTCATGGCGGGCACGGCAAGAGTCAGGCCGTCGATTGTGCCGCAAAACAAAGGGTTTGCGCGCTTCCCGTGTGGTTTGCGGCATACGCTCGCGCGTGCAGCGGGGATTTCCACGGAGTCTCGGGTTAACACCCATGATTTGCCCGTGCCCCCGAAAGCTAGCAGAAGGTTTCCAATTTTTATAATCGCCGTCATTCATCCAGAAAGCGCCGCGCGCCCTACACGCGGCGACCAAACCTAAGGAGACTGCTTCATGCGTACCTTGCGCCAGATTGCCGCTGTGTCAGGTGTTGCGTTCACCCTTGCCGCCGCCTCGGCCGCCGCTCATGCCGAAAAGCTGACGATCATGGTCGGCGGCGCCACCAAGATCATCTATCTGCCGGCCAAGCTGACCGAACAGCTCGGCTACTTCAAGGACGAAGGCCTCGATGTCGAGATCCTCTCCCAGCCGGCCGGCGTCGACGCGGAAAACGAACTGCTCGCGGGCGCGGTGCAAGGCGTGGTGGGCTTCTACGATCACACGATCGACCTGCAAAGCAAGGGCAAGGAAGTTCAGGCGCTGGTGATCTTCGGCCAGGTGCCGGGTGAAGTGGAAATGGTGTCGACCAAGGCGGCCGACACGTTCAAGAGCATGGCCGACTCGAAGGGCAAAACCCTCGGCGTGACCGGGCTAGGCTCCTCGACGAGTTTCCTCACGCAATACCTCGCGCAGCGTGCGAGCGTGCCGTCCACGCAATACACGCTGCTGCCGGTGGGCGCGGACAACAGCTTCATCGCGGCGATCAAGCAAAACCGCATCGACGCCGGCATGACGACCGAGCCGACCGTCTCGCAACTGCTGAAGACCGGCGACGCCAAGGTGCTGGTCGACATGCGCACGCTGGAAGGCACGCGCGCCGCGCTGGGCGGCACTTATCCGGCTTCGAGCTTCTACGTGCAGCGCGCGTGGGCCGAGTCGCACAAGGACGACGCCGCGAAGCTCTCGCACGCGTTCGCCCGCACGCTGAACTTCATCTCGACGCATAGCGCGGAAGAGATCGCCGCGAAGATGCCGAAAGACTACTACGGCAACAACAAGGACCTGTACGTGGGCGCGCTGAAAGCGTCGCTGCCGATGTTCACGAAGGACGGCAAGATGCCCGCCGACGGCCCGGATACGGTGCTGAAGGTGCTGTCGGCATTCAATCCTTCGGTGAAGGGCAAGCACATCGACCTCGCCAAGACGTACAGCAACGACTACCTGTCGGCGCCGGTCAAGACCGCGGCGCAGTAACGCGCTTTCAACATTAAGAGAACCGAGAGGCACCAGCTGATGAATCAACCCATGTCACGCGATACGCCAGCCATCGAGATGCGCAACGTGTCGTGCCGTTTCATTTCTCCGGACGGCAAGGCGACGATCGCGTTGCGCGACTTCAGCATGTCGGTGGCGCGCGGCGAATTCGTCGCGGTGGTCGGCCCGACCGGTTGCGGCAAGTCCACCACGCTCAGCATGATCACCGGACTGCTGAAGCCCACCACCGGCGAAGTGCGCGTGATGGGCGCGCCGGTGGACGGCATCGACCCGCGCATCGGCTTCGTCTTCCAGGCGGACGCCGTGTTCCCGTGGCGCTCGGTGCTCGACAACGTGGCCGCCGGTCCGCTGTATCGCGGCCGTTCGAAGTCGGCCGCGTACGACGAAGCCAACGAATGGCTGCGCCGCGTGGGACTCGACAAGTTCGGCAAGCATTATCCGCATCAGCTGTCCGGCGGCATGCGCAAGCGCGTCGCGCTCGCGCAGACCTTCATCAACAAGCCGGAAATCCTGTTGATGGACGAGCCCTTCTCGGCGCTCGACATGCAAACGCGCACGCTGATGCAGGACGAGCTGCTGCAATTGTGGGCGGGCGTCGGCTCGGTGGTGTTCGTCACGCACGATCTTGAAGAAGCGATTGCGCTTGCCGACCGCGTGTTCGTGCTGACCGCACGCCCGGCGACGCTGAAGAAGGTGTACGAAATCGATCTGCCGCGTCCGCGCGTCACGTCGGAGGTTCGCTACGACCCGCGTTTCATCGAAATCTCGCGCGACATCTGGCACGACCTGCGCGAAGAAGTGCAGATCGGTTAATCAAGGAACGGCAAACATGTCTACTACCTCTCAACAGATGATGCCGTCAGGCATCGATGCCGCGTCGCTCGCCCAGGTGGAACGCGTCGCGCAAAAACGTATCCGGCAGCGTCATGCGCTGGTGATCACGCTGCGCGTCCTCGTGCTGGTGGTCGTGCTCGGCGGATGGGAACTGTCCGCGCGCCTCAAGTGGATCGACCCGTTCTTCTTCTCGATGCCGAGCGCGATCTTCGAGCAGATCGTCGACTGGTTGGTGAACGGCACGTCGCAGGGGCCGCTGCTTACGCAGGTGTGGGTCACGCTCGAAGAAACCGGACTCGGCTTCATTATCGGTTCGGTGGCGGGCATTTTCTGCGGCATCGTGCTCGGCCGCAACAAACTGCTGTCCGATGTGTTCAGCCTCTACATCAAGATCGCCAACTCGATTCCGCGCGTGGTGCTCGGCTCGGTGTTCGTGATTGCGCTCGGTCTCGGCATGGCGTCGAAGGTGGCGCTGGCGGTGGTGATGGTGTTCTTCGTCGTGTTCGCCAATGCGTTCCAGGGCGTGCGTGAAGCGGACCGCTACATGATTGCGAATGCGCAGATTCTCGGCGCGTCGCGCCGCCAGGTGACGACGTCGGTGGTGATTCCGTCGGCGCTCAGCTGGATTCTCGCCAGCTTGCACGTGAGCTTCGGCTTTGCGCTGGTCGGTGCGGTGGTCGGCGAGTTTCTCGGCTCGAAGCAAGGCATCGGCCTGTTGATCTCCACCGCGCAGGGCGCGTTCAATGCGAGCGGCGTGTTCGCGGCGATGATCGTGCTGGCCGTGGTCGCGTTGGCCGCCGACTATCTGTTGACCGCAATCGAGCACCGTCTGCTGAAGTGGCGGCCTCAAGCGGTTTAAGTGAGCCGTATCTGGCCGTGCAGCTCCCGGCCTCGTAGTTCAATGCCGTTCAGTCCGGGACTGAACGGCATTTTTTTTAGACTGCTCCGTCGCTTGAATAACGCAGCACCTGTTTCGTTCTCACATCAGGAAGCGAATGCGGCGTCTAATCCAGGCCGCTCTTCCTGATCGCGCGTGTTGCTGTCTTCACGGCACTTTGCTCCACGCAGTGTCACCTGTCAGCCAACTTCCGGCCGCCATGCGTTGGCCGGCGCGCAACACTTTTCCCCGCTCTCCCCCTCCCCGTTACCCCCTGAACGCCCCTCGCACAAGGGCCGGCGCCTAATGGCACGGTCGATGCGTAACTGCGACCACCCAAGTCGCGTCGTTACCAACAACACTTGCAACGAGGTGCGCCATGTCGAGTACCCACAGTCAACGCCGCCCAATGAACTGGCGAAGTCGGTCGTTCCGTCCGGGCGGGGCCGCGCGGCGTCACAACAGCCGACGCTTCGCGGGATTCCTGCCGCTCGGGTTGCGCGCCGCGTGGCTCATCGGTCGGGGGCCGAAGGACATATGGCCGTACATCGTGTCGTGGCTATTGCTGCTGCTGACGATCGGCTCCATCTGTCTCGTCGTGCGCGGCGTGCTAACCCGCCAATTGCTGGTGCCGCCCGTTGAAACGCCGCAAACGCTCACCGAGCGCGGCTACACGCCGGGCTTTCTCGCAGAGCGGATCATGTCGTCGATGCGGGATATCGCTCAGGACTCCGGGTCCATCCCTCACGACACGATGACCGACACCGACGCGCAACCCGACATTCAGATTCCGGGCCCGGAGATGTCGTATGCGTCGACGGTCCGCTTCATCAAGGGGGTCATCAAGCGCACGGACGTGGTCGTTCACGTCGGCGTCACGGAAGTAAAGGGCAGCAAGGACACTTACATTGCCCATGTGCAGATAGAAGGCGGCCCGTTCAACTCCCGCGAGAGCATCGTTCCGTTCGAAGGGCACGACCTGGAAAAGTTCGTGCAAGAGATCGCAGTCAAGGCGATGCGGCTCGCCGAGCCGAACATCCTCGCCAGTCATCTTTATTCGGAGGTCCGGAAAACCAGGTGTTCGCTGGCGAACTGCGACTACAACGAGATCGTCGCGATCTATGACGAAGTACTCGCACTGCCCGCGTCCGAGCAAGGCGAATGGGCGCTCGCGGGCAAAGCGTGGCTGCTCGCCGATCAGGGGGAGTCGAAAGCGAAAGAGGCGGAACGGCAAACGCGCGACGCGCTGACCGTCTACCAACATTCGGCGGTTCTGCACGCGAGTCTCGGCCGTGCGCTGGCACAACAAAACCGACTCGACGATGCGCTCGACGCATTGCGTGCCGGCGCGAGCGAGAAATCGAAGACAGCGGAAAACCTGCGCCTTCTCGGTGACGTGCTGTTGCATGCGCATCGCAATGCCGAAGCACTCGACGCGTTCAAGCAGGCTGACAAAATGAACCCGGACTCCGTCGACAATCTGCACGACTGGGGCGAAGCGCTCAACAGCGTCGGCAGATACGACGACGCGATCGAGAAGCTCTCCCGCGCCGTCAGGCTGCGCCCCGATCTTGCGCCGTCCTACGCGGAATTGGGCCGCGCACTCGATCACAAAGGGGATCTGCGCCGCGCCTCGCGTAACTATGCAGAAGCGCTGAAACGCGACGCGGGCAGCTTGTCCGCACACGAGACCCAACTAGCGCAACTCGCCAACACCGTAGAAGACGGCGGCGCACCGAACACGCCGACGCCCGGCGCTCGAACCCGACCCGTTTCGAATCCACGCCCAGCACTTTCGTTGCAAGCGTCAGTTGACGCACCGCGCAATGCCGAAGCGTAACCGCAGAAGCACCCCGTGTCTTTGTCGTACTCACAGCAGAAGAGGAGAGATGTCGATGGACAACTTTGAAGACGCATTCAAGGCTCTGATCGGAAACGAAGGTGGTTATTCGTTCAATCCGGCCGATCCTGGTGGCGAGACGATGTGGGGCGTGACGGCGCGCGTCGCACGCAATCACGGCTACACCGGCGCGATGAAGGATCTTCCGCTGGAGACCGCTCAGCAGATTGCCAAGCAGAAGTACTGGGACCCCTTGCACCTCGACGAACTCGACCCCCGCGTGGCCTTCCAGATCTTCGACGCGAACTATAACGGCGGCCTCATCGTGTTGTGGATGCAAAAAGCGTCAGGGGCGAAGGAAGACGGCAAGTTCGGCCCGGACACCCTGGATGCGGTCAAAGGCGCTGACCCGATGAAGTTCGTGATGCGCTTCGCCGCCTATCGCCTGCGGTATCTCCGCAACCTTCATACGTGGCCTAACTTCAGCCGTGGCTGGACCGAACGGATGGCCGCCAATCTTCTTCTTGGAGCAGCATGATGGACTGGTCAAAAGTAGCGTCGAACATTGGCACCACCGCCCCGCTTCTCGCCGGGCTCGTAGGCGGTCCGGTCGGACTGGGCGTGACGGCTGCCGCGGCGATCATCTCGCATGCGCTCGGCACGCCGAGCGATCCGTCCTTCGTCGAACCGGCGTTGAACGACCCCGGTGCGCTCGAAAAAATCCGCCAGGCCGAGAGTGCGAACTCGCTGCAATTGCAGCAACTGGTCGTCACCGCGGCTCAGGCGAGGCTTGCGCATGAAACCGATATGGCGCGCATCCAGGCGGACGATGTGGCCAACGCGCGCGCCATGGGGACCACCAATCGCGACTGGGTCCCCAAGGTACTCGCGATGGCAGTCACGACGGGGTTCTTCGGCATTCTCCTGCTGATGGCGTTCCAGCCTTTGCCGGGCGCCAACAAGGATCTCGTCAACGTGATCGTCGGCGCGCTGGGCACTGCGTGGATCAGCATCATCGGCTACTACTTCGGCACCTCGGTTGGATCGATGCGCAAAACCGAACTGCTCGCCAAGCCCAGCGTGCCGATTACGGCGGATACCGCGCTCACTCTGCGTGAACCTGCGACGCCGTCGGCAGCGCGTGCGCAAGCCGCGCCGGCCCATCCCGGGCATGAGGTCCTCCAGCCGTTCACGCCGGGCGGACAGGGGCCGATCTACTCGGGCAGTTGACACACCGTTCGTCATTCACGCGAAGCAGCGGCGGCGGGACTGCAGCTTGCCGGCGCCTACTTCGCGGTTTTGTAGGCTAGCAGGTCCGGCAGCAAGGCTCTTTCGCCGCCGCGCGTTTTGCGCTACGTTGGCAACGCCCGCCAGTTCAAGAGGCGTGGCCAACACGGCGGTACGCAGACGGAATCCATCCAGTCCACCCTTGGAGCGACGAAGATGAGTGACGTGCACGACGGCGCACAGAAGGATCCGATCGACCATGTAGTCCTGCTGCTGATGGAGAACCACTCCTTCGATCAAATGCTCGGCTGTCTGGACGCCGTGCATGCAGGACTGGACGGCGTGCGCAACGCAGCGTCCAATTCCAACGACGACGGCAAAGGGCATACGTTCTTCGTCCACGAGACGCGTGAGCGGCAAATGCAACTCGATCCGAATCATGGGCATCGCGCGGTGCTGGATCAGATCGCGGGAGGCAACAGCGGCTTCGTGCGCTCCTTCACGCACGACTACCCGAACAGCAGTCAGGCCGAGCGGCAAGACATCATGGGTTACTACCCGCTCGGTTACCTTCCCGCGCTGCACACACTGGGCTCGCAATTCACCGTGTGCGACCGGTGGTTTGCGCCGATGCCGGGCCCCACGTGGCCGAACCGCTATTTCGCGCTCACGGGTACGTCGAAGGGAGAGATCGGCATGCCTTCGGGACTCGATGCTCTGAATCCTGCGTGGTACACCGGCCAGGACCAGGACACAATCTTCGACCGTCTGAACGCCGCGCGCAAGACGTGGAAGATCTACTTCTACGATTTTCCGGCCTCGCTGTTATTGAAGAATCAGCGTCGGCCGGAGAACCTCGCCAACTATCACAAGTTCGACACGTTCTTCCACGACGCAGCCGGTCCCGCCGACGCTTTCCCGCAGTTCGTGCTCATCGAGCCGAAGTACTTCGGCGAAGCGCAGAACGACGACCATCCGCCACACAACATCATGAAGGCGCAGAAGCTGATTGCGGATACCTACAATGCGCTGCGCTCGAACCAGGCGTTGTGGGAGCGAACATTGTTAGTGATCCTTTACGACGAGCACGGCGGCTTTTACGATCATGTGGTGCCGCCATCCAACGCTGTCGCACCCGATGAGCACACCAGCAGCTTCAGCTTCACCCAGCTCGGCGTACGCGTACCCGCCGTTCTGGTCTCGCCATGGTGCGATGCCGGCGTGTGTCACGCGCAATTCGATCACTGCAGCGTGCTGAAGTATCTCTGCGACAAGTGGCAGCTCCCGCCGCTCGGCAATCGCACGCGGGCCGCGGCCAGCATCGGTCTGGCGGTTCGCTGCACGGGCGAGGCCCGCACCGATACGCCGGCGTTTATCCGCGTGACCAATCAATCGCTGATCGCGCAGCATGTGGAGTTGGAGAAGAAATCGTCGAACGGCAATCAGCACGGGCTGCACCATTTCGCCGACTATCTGCATGCGGAGCTGGATCGATTGGCGTCGGAAGTCGTCGAAGCAGCCGCCGATTTCGCCCGCGCGGAGAACGCGTGGGTTCGCTTCAAGAGCGCGTTGGGTTCCGTGTTGATGAGTGTCGGACAGTGGCTCAGCCGGGACTTCTATCAAGCGAAAAACCAGCGGGATGCGCGTACGGGTCAGGCGTTCACACGGTTGTCGCAAGCCGTGGACGGCGCAGCGGGCACGCCGCAAAAGGACGCCGCCGCGCCGACGCGGCGAGGTTAGCAGGCGGACAGTGCGGCATCTTCAGCAAAGCGCCGCGTCAGCGCACAAGCCGCCGTGCCGGGAAGTTCCCCGCTTTTATCTCAAAACTCGCAACAAACCTTACCTGAATCGGCCATTACTCTCTCCGGATCGCAAAACTACAATGTAATCACTGACTACGAACGAGGACGTTCGCAGCAAGACAAAAACCGAACTGGAGGTAGTTCATCATGAAATCGCTCATTCAAGCTGTTGTTATCGCCGCTGTGCTGGCCGCTCCTGTCGCTTCGTTTGCGCAGTCCAACCAGCCCGTGACCCGCGCCCAGGTGCGCGCCGAACTGGTTCAACTGGAAAAGGCAGGCTACCAACCGGGTCACGCCGATCCGCACTACCCGGCTGACATTCAGGCCGCACAAGCTCGCGTCGATGCGCAAAACGGCACTGCACAATCGGCAGCAAGCGGCTTTGGCGGTGCGGTAAGCAGCTCGTCGCAATCGGGCCATACGGCTCCGGTCACGGGTCCGAAGTCGATCTACTTCGGCCAGTAAGCAGCCATCAAGCGGTGGTGCGTTGCTAGCGAGTTGCGCGGCGACATGACCCACAGGCGCGATGTCTTACGCTGATCCGCCGCCCAGCGCGTCCATGAGGCGCGCATCCTGACTCAAACGAACTGGCCCGCGACCGAATGACTGCGATCGCGGGCCAGTTCTGTATTCGACACCTCCGTCATCGGGCTCCCGATGACTTCGCCCGGGCCTTCACGGTCTGGGCGCTTTTTCCCGGCGCTGTCCGCGCGCCGTTGGGGTTCGGCTAGACACGTGTTTCAGTTGTCAGGCCCGGCGATCGCGATCAATCGCGCGCAATCAGATCGCCCACTTGACCACGGCCGGTTACGAGACAGCTCGACAGGAAATTTTCCCCCTGGCTGCTGGCCCCGGCGTCTCCAAAGCCTTTCTTCAACGCGTTCGATTTGACCAGTTGCGCGCCCTGGTGGCACGTGATGGTGCCTATCTCTCCGGCTTGCGCACGCATCAACGCCCTATCCGCCATCAGATAGCCGAGCAGCAGGACCACGGCAATATTGAACGCTTGTCTCATGCTTTGCCTCCTTTTGGAAGAGACTAACGCGATCAAGCGATGCACGGTCCTAGGGCTTTCCCGATTCAGCGCTATTCAATGATGCACATTAAATCAAGAGGCGTTGCACTTCCGGCGCGACGATAAAGCACACCTCACCCGGCTTCGTGAAGCATGGCAAACCCCGACACAGCACTACGTTCAGAGGCGCGCTTCGATCTGCCCGATCCGCTTTTCGATCGCATTACGCACCAGCGCGTTCGACGGCACCAGCAGCAGCGACGACGCGATGATCCGGTACACCGTGTTGCGCCGGACCTTGGAAACCTTCTGCGGATCGAGCCACGCATCGTTATCCACCAGCAACAGCAGCGTTTCCAGGCCGATCAGAATCGGCCATAAACAGGCGAGCCGCAAGCGCACCGAAAATGCCGGAATCGCCAGCGTGTACGCCAGAGCATCGCGGAAGTGATCGAGCGTCTTGCGCAACAGCTCGACCAGCAGCGGCCGCGCGCGCAGCGAGTTGGCCGGCAGCAGCAGGTCCTGCGCGCTCAACCCATGCCGATCCAGCATGCTCTGCGGCAGATAGCAGCGGCCGATCCGCAAATCCTTGCCGCAATCGCGCAGCACATTGGTCATCTGCAGCGCCTTGCCGAACCGCACGCCCCGGCGCGCCATCGTGTCGGGCCGCTCCCTCAGCGTGCCGGGCATGTGCGCGTAGGTCATCGTGGTCCAGAACTCGCCGACGCAGCCCGCCACCAGATACGTGTAGCGGTCGAGATCGTCGTATTCGCGCAGCGCCGCGATCTGGCCGGACCGTTCATCGGGGAAGGTGCGCAGATCGAACTCCATACCCTCGGTCAGCGTCGATACGATGCCGCGCACGGCCTTGCGATCCGCTTCGCTCAGTTGCGAGAGCACGTCGAGCGCGGGGCCCAACGATTCGAGCAACACCTTCTCGTCCGACTGGATCTGCTGGCCCGCCACTTCGTGGGCCATGCGCCGTAACAGCGAGCCGTCGTCGCTTGCGCCGTTCACCTGATCGCGCAGCGACAGCAGCAACGCGAGCCGTTGCTCGGGAGAGATCAGCGAGGTGTCGGCAATCGTGTCGGCTGCGCGCGCGAGCAGATAGGCGAGGCCGATCGGATCGCGCATGCCCGCGGGCAGCACGCGCAGCGTGAGATAAAAGGAGCGTGAAACGCCTTTCAGGAGCGGGCCGAGAAGGAAGGCCCGGGTCGGATTCGGCATGGATGGAAGCGGGTCGGTATAGGGAAGAAGCAGGCAAATATCAGGCGCTGCCGAATTGTATACGGCGAAGCGTCTTGCCATGCATCAGCGACCCTGCCCGGCCGCGCATCGACCGTGTTTCAGCCTGGTGGGCTCTACGCCCCCGGCGACGCTCAGTAGCGTTCAGCGTCCCTCGCCCAGCCCCAGCAGGCCGATTGCGTTCTGCTTGAGAATCAGCGGCTGCACCTCTTCCCTGAAGCCGACCTGCTTGAAATCCTCCAGCCAGCGGTGCGGCTGGATCAGCGGAAAGTCGGAGCCGAACAGCATTTTTCGCTTCAGCAGCGTATTGGCGTGGCGGATCAACTCCGGCGAAAAATACTTCGGCGACCAGCCGGACAGGTCGATATAGACATTGGGCTTATGCAGCGCAATCGATAACGCCTGTTCCTGCCATGGCCACGACGGATGCGCGATCACGATGTTCATATCGGGGAAATCCGCGGCGACATCGTCGAGATGGATCGGCTCCGAGTACTTCAGCCGCAAACCGCCGCCGCCCCGCATGCCCGAGCCCATGCCGGAATGGCCGCTGTGAAAGACGACGGTGAGCCGGTGTTCCGCAATCAGTTCGTACAGCGGATAAGCGAGACGGTCGTTGGCGAAAAACGCCTGCATCGTCGGATGAAACTTGAAGCCGCGCACGCCGTATTCCTCGATCAGCTTGCGCGCCTCGCGCACGCCCATCTTGCCCTTGTGCGGGTCGATGCTCGCGAAGGCAATCATGATGTCGCTGTTGTTCTGCGCGAATTCGGCGATCTCTTCGTTCGGAATGCGCCGGCGCCCGAGGTTCGCTTCGCAGTCGACGGTGAACATCACGAAGCCGATCTTGCGCTCGCGATAATGTTCGATGGTTTCGGGAATCGTCGGCCGCCGGCCGAGCTTCAGCACGGTGCCGAAGTACTTGTCGGCGGCGTCGTCGAACTCCTTGCCGAACAGGTCCGGCGGCTGGCAGCATGAGACTTCCGCGTGCACGTGGGTGTCGATTGCGACGAGTTGGTCGAGGTTCATCTAGAGGTTCCTGTTGGCGCTCAAGCCGGGGCTCGAACCCGGATCAGGTTCGAGCCAAGCGCGTTACGTCGCGCCGCACGCGCTCGCGACGATTACCGCGGGATCGCGCTGCGCCGCGTCGTACATCGCTTCGACGAGCGTTGCCCGATGCGTCAACACCGCGCGCTGATTGATGGAGCCCTTGTCGGTGATCTCGCCGAGGTCGAGCGAGGGCGCGACGTCCATCAGCCGCAAGCGCGCGATGGTGGTCGCGCCGCCGGTCGCGCTGCGATTGAGCCTGTCGAGCAGCGCGGCGAAATGCGCGCGCACGGCGGGTGCATCGATCACCTGGCGCGCGCTCGCCGAAGCGGGCAAGCATGCGAGCCGCCTGCAATCATCGAGCCGTGGAAACACCAGCAGACCGACATCGTCGCGATTCATCCCGGCGACCACCACGTCCTGCACGTAAGGCGCGCCTTCGGAAATCACACCGGCCCGCATCGGCCCGACGCTCACGAAGGTGCCCGAACTCAGCTTGAAATCTTCGGCGATGCGGCCGTCGAACAGCAGCCCCAACTCGGGCCGTGCCGCATCGACGAAACGCAGTGCGTCACCGCTGCGAAAATAACCTTCCTCATCGAACGCGTTCTCGTGCTCCTCCGCGTTCGCGCGCCAATAGCCCGGCATCACGTGCGGACCGCGATAGCGCGCCTCGAGCTTGTCGCCGACCGGCGCGAGCTTGACTTCGCAGCCATGCGCGGGCAGGCCTACATAGCCCGCGCGCATGATCGGCCCAGTGGTGAACAGGCACGACGGCGAGGTCTCCGTCATCCCGAGTCCCGCCATGATGCGGATGCGCTCGCCGCAGTACTTTTCGGTGACGCGTTCGAGCCGGTCCCAC
This sequence comes from Paraburkholderia panacisoli, assembly GCF_008369935.1. Taxonomy (GTDB): domain Bacteria; phylum Pseudomonadota; class Gammaproteobacteria; order Burkholderiales; family Burkholderiaceae; genus Paraburkholderia; species Paraburkholderia panacisoli. The sequence continues at coordinate 19,581 of NZ_VTUZ01000011.1, forward strand.
GCCGCTTGCGACAGTCCCGCACCCGAGAAGAAATACACCTTCACACGCGAGAAAAACGTCTCGCGCAACTGGGCGTCCTGCTCCAGCGCGAGCGTCAGTTCTTCCCAGCCCTTCGGCACGTTGAAGTAAATGGTGGGAGCGACTTCGCGCAGATTGCGCAGCGTCTCGCCGAACTTGCCGTTGACCGGCTTGCCGTCGTCGATATACAGCGTGCCGCCGTTGTAGAGCGCGATGCCCACGTTATGGCTGCCGCCGAACGTATGGTTCCAGGGCAGCCAGTCGACCAGCACCGGCGGCTCCTTCGCGAATCCAGGAAACGTTTCGAGCAGCATCTGCTGGTTGCTGCACAGCATGCGGTGGGTGGTCGGCACTGCCTTCGGCAGCCTGGTCGAACCGGACGTGAACAGAAACTTGGCGATCGCGTCCGGGCTCACCGCCGCGTGAACGGCGTCGACCGTGGTAGGCGTGGTGCGCAACAACTCGCTGAGCGCAGTCACGCGGCGCGCGCTTGGCGGCTCGTGCGGCAACGTGGCGGTGACGATTTCGACATCGGCTGGCACGACTGCGGCGATCGCCTTGGCGAACGTGTCGTAGCAGCTCGCGAAAACCAGACCCGGCGTCAGCATGTCGATCGTATGGCGCAGCTTGCCGTAATCGCCGGAGGCCAATGCATAGGCCGGAGAAATCGCCGCATACGGAATGCCCGCCCACATCGCACCCAGCGCGAGTTGCAGATGGTCGAGATCGTTGCCCGACAGAATCGCGACGGGCCGTTCGGCGGACAGCCCGCGCGCGAGCAATGCCTGGCCGATCGCGCGCGCGCTTTGCAACGCGCTCGCATAGCTCAGGCCGATCCATTGACCATCACCGCCGCGACGCGCGGCGAGCCAGCGCTCGGGATGGTGTTGCGCGCCGCTCTCGAGCCGCTGCGTCATACGCTGCGGATGCTCGCCGAGCGCTTCGCACGCTTGCAGGTACCACGTGTCGCCCTGCCGCCGCGTGCGCAACGACGAAGCGCCGATCGTGGCCGCCCGATACTGCATCGGCGCGGCGGGGGTGTTCGATTGTGTCGGCTCGGAATGCAAAGCCTGTCTCCTTGGAAAGGTGCCTGCGCGCCACCTTGCGGCGGCGTCGGACGCTCCGCTCTGCGCGGCGGAACAACCTTCTCTACTGCACTGAACTGGCGCGAGGCACGAGGCGCTAACCACCCCGCACAGTCAGATCGGATAGTGACGCGGTCCGGTCTGAATCGTGATCCAGCGCAGATCGGTAAACTCGGCAATCGACGCCTTGCTGCCGAAGCGCCCATAGCCGCTCTTCTTCACGCCGCCGAACGGCATCTGCGCTTCGTCGTGCACGGTCGGACCGTTGATATGGCAGATGCCCGACTCGATGCGCTTCGCCACGTTCAACGCACGCGACACGTCGCGGCTGAACACGGCGGCAGACAACCCGTACTCGCTATCGTTAGCAACCCGAAGCGCTTCTTCATCGCCGTCCACGCGCTGCACCGTGACCACCGGGCCGAAGGATTCGTCCGCATACAGCTTCATTTCAGGCGTGATGCCGTCGACGATCACCGGCTGCATCACCGCGCCCTCGACCGTGCAGCCGACCGGCAAGCGCGCGCCCTTGTTACGGGCGTCGTCGACCAGCGCCTTGATGCGGCGCGCCGACGCCTCGCTTTCGAGCACGCCGAGCACCGAGCCCGCGGCGGCCGGGTCGCCCGCCTTCAAGGTGCGCGCCTTCGCCGCGAGCTTCTCCACCAGCGCGTCGGCAATCTTGCGGTCGACGATCACCCGCTCCGTCGACATGCAGATTTGCCCCTGGTTGAAGAACGCGCCGAACGCGATGCCGGCCACGGCCGCATCCAGATCCGCGTCGTCGAGCACGAGCACCGGAGCCTTGCCGCCGAGTTCGAGCAATGCCGGCTTCAGGTGCTGCGCCGCGTGTTGCGCGACGATGCGGCCGACGCGCGTCGAACCGGTGAAGTTGACGCGCCGCACCGCCGGATGCGCGATCAACCGTTCGACGATCGCCGGCGCGTCTTCAGCGGCATGCGTGATGACGTTCACCACGCCGTCGCCGAGACCGGCTTCGTGCAACACGCTGCCAATCAGCCGATGCACGCCCGGACAAGCTTCGGATGCCTTGAACACGACCGTGTTGCCGCACGCGAGCGGCATCGCGAGCGCCCGTGTGCCGAGGATCACCGGCGCGTTCCACGGCGCAATGCCGAGCACCACGCCGCACGGCTGGCGCACCGCCATCGCGAGACTGCCTGGCACGTCGGACGGGATCACGTCGCCGTCGATCTGCGTGGTCATCGCGGCGGCTTCGCGCAGCATGTTGGCCGCAAGCATCACGTTGAAGCCGTACCAGTTCGGCATCGCGCCGGTTTCGGCCATGCCGGTTTCGATGAACTGCGCGGTGCGCGCATCCATCAGGTCGGCCGCTGCCAGCAGACGCTTGCGGCGCTCGGTGGGCGCCAGCGCCGACCATGCCGGAAACGCGCGCGCCGCGGCTTCGACTGCCGCGTCGGCATCGGCCAGCGTCGCGGCGGCCGCGCGCGAAGCGGCCTGGCCGTTCGCCGGATTGATCCGCTCGAAGGTCTTGCCATCCGACGCGCCGCGGCTCTCGCCGCCGATCAACAAAGTCACTTCATGCATGTCTGTCGTCTCCCGCCTGTCTGTATCGTTCTTACCTGGGTTGCGCGACGGCTCAGCGCTTGTAGGTTTGCAGACCCGGCTTGATCGCCTTGTCGTCGAGGAACTGCTTCAGGCCCTGTTCGCGGCCATGCTCGGGATCGCGCAGCTGCGCCTGGTCGAGCTTCGCGTACAGATAGTCTTCGTTCTGGTCCCACGTCAATTCGCGCGACCGCTTGAAGCCATGCTTGGCGGCGCGCAACACTACCGGGTTCTTCTCCAGCAGCTTGCCGGCGAGCGCGCGCGTCACTTCGCGCAACTCGGCGCGTGGCACGCTCTTATTGACGAGGCCCATTTGCGCCGCTTCCTGCCCCGTGAAGGTCTCGCCCGTCATGATGTAGTACAGCGCCTGACGATGCCCGACCGTGTCGGCCATCGCCTTGCTCACCAGGTTGCCCGGCGGAATGCCCCAGTTGATTTCGGAGAGCCCGAACACCGCCTCGTCCGCGGCGATCGCGAGATCGCACGCCACCAGCGGCGAGAAGCCGCCGCCGAAGCACCAGCCGTTGACCATCGCGATGGTCGGCTTCGCATACATGCGCAGCAATTGCCATTGCCAGCGCGACGCGTCGCGGCGAATCTTTTCCTGCAGGATTTCCGGGCCCGCGTCCACTTCGCGGAAGTACTCCTTCAGGTCCATGCCCGCGGTCCACGCATCGCCCTCGCCGGTCAGCACGAGAACCTGCGCTTCGGCGTCGAGCTCGACCGCTTCGAGCACCTCGATCATTTCCTTGTTCAGCGTTGGGCTCATCGCGTTGCGCTTCTCGGGACGATTCAACGTGACCCACGCGATTCCTTCGACGACATCGACCTTGACGGTTTTCCAACGACCTTCGTAACTCATCTGCTTTCTCCGTGAACGTCGACCGCGGCAGCGGCCTGATGGACTTATTTAATATCAGGTTGCCTGATATGTAAAGCGGAAATCCGCAGGCTCGGTGCAAACCCCTAGCGGCGATACTGAACGCGCGGCGCGCTAAGATGCGGGATAGACCGAATCTCCTGTCCATCATGAGCAAAAATCAAAAACCAGCCGCCGAGCCCACTGCCGCACGCACCCGCCGTTCCAGCCTGCGCCTGACCTATGTGATCGGCAGCCTCGATCGCATCCTGCGGCGCCGCATGAGCGAAGCGCTCGCGCCGCTCGGTCTCACGCTCGCGCAATTCACCGCGCTCTCCGTGCTCGAAGCGAAGGGCCAGGCGTCGAATGCGCAAGTCGCCGAACGCTCGTTCATCACGCCGCAATCGGCCAATGAGGTGATGAACGCGATGGCGAGCCGCAACTGGGTCAGCCGCGAACCTGACCCGACCCACGGCCGCATCGTGCTGCTGCAATTGACGGACGAAGGACGTGCGGTGCTGCGCGAGTGCGAGCTGGCCGTCAAGACCATCGAGAAGCAGATGATGGAAGGCATCGAACTCGATGCGGCCAGCGCGCTGCAGGCTCACCTCGAAACCTTCGTGCGGAATCTGCGCGGCTAACTTCTCCGCGCCGCCGTGCGATTGCTAGGTGTTTTCACCGAAGCATTTGCGCTTGTGTTATCAGCCTACCTGATATTAAATCCGCTCCACGATGCGGCGTGTGGAGAGACGCCGCGTTGCTTCGAGGCACACGCGCAATCACGCCTACATCGACCCGATGTGCCGCGCGCTGCGGTGTTGGCGGACGTCGCGTCACGACCCTGATGCCGATCTGAATCCCGCTCTGCCGAGACCGTCCGTCACCGGACGGTCCGGGCCAGCACGTGCGTTCGCGCCGCGCCGGCATCTGCCGTTCCTCATCGAAACCGGAAAGCCACGCATTTTAATAAGGATCACTAACGTGAAAAGAACCGGAACATTGACCCCACCTCAAAGCGCCGCCCCGACGGCATCCGGCAGCACGGGCGCCGCCGTCACCCTCGGATTGTGTTTTGCGATCGCCCTGCTCGAAGGGCTCGACCTGCAGTCGGTCGGGGTGGCCGCGCCGCGCATGGCGCGCGAGTTCGGCCTGTCGGTCGGACAGATGGGCCTTGCGTTCAGCGCCGGCACCTTCGGCCTGCTGCCCGGCGCGATGTTTGGCGGACGGCTCGCCGACCGGATCGGCCGCAAGCGCGTGCTGGTGATTTCCGCGTGCCTGTTCGGCCTGCTCTCGATCATGACGGCGCTGGCGAGCGACTTTCACACGCTGGTGATCGTGCGCATCCTGACCGGCATCGGTCTCGGCGGCGCACTGCCGAACCTGATCGCGTTGTCGTCGGAAGCAGTCGAGCCGCGCTCGCGCAGCAGCGCCGTCAGCGTGATGTATTGCGGCATTCCGTTCGGCGGCGTGATCGCGTCGGTGATCGGCGTGATGAGCGCGGGCGACGCCGAGTGGCGTCACATCTTCTACGTCGGCGGCGCGGGGCCGCTGCTGCTGGTGCCGCTGCTGCTCGTGTTCCTCGCGGATTCGAAAGCGTTCACGAAGGCTTCGCGCGACGGGCAGGCGAGGCCCGCACCGGTCGGCGAAATCCTGTTCGGCGGCACGCGCGGGCTCTCCACGTTGCAGATCTGGGTCAGCTACTTCTGCACGCTGATCGTCCTCTACTTCCTGCTCAACTGGCTGCCTTCGCTGATGGCCGCAAGCGGTCTGTCGCGCGCACAGGTTGGCTATGTGCAGATCTTCTTCAACGTGGGCGGCGGGATCGGCGCGTTGTGCATCGGCACGTTGATGGATCGCATGCGCTCGGGCGTCGTGGTGGCCGGCATGTACGTCGGCATCATCGCGTCGCTCGCGGCGCTCTCGATGGCGCCCGGCTTCGGGGCGCTCGCGGCCGCCGCGTTCTTTGCGGGGATGTTCGTGATCGGCGGTCAATCGGTGCTGTATGCGCTATCCGCCGCGTTCTATCCGACCGCGATGCGCGGCACCGGCGTCGGCGCGGCGGTGGCCGTGGGACGCATCGGCTCGGTGGTGGGTCCGCTGGCCGCCGGTCAATTGCTGGCGATGGGGCGCAGTTCGTCGACCGTGATCGGCGCAAGCATCCCCGTCACCGTGATCGCCGCCGTGGCCGCCTTGCTGTTGCTGCGCCGCCCGCGCGCCGACGACTGAGCGCCTGCAGACAAGACGGCCCGACAACAACGACAACAACGACAACAACAGACACATTCAATCAACGGTTTGGAGAAACCTTTAATGCAAGCTTCCGCACGCCTTCTACTCTGCGGCGCACTGTGCGCCCTCAGCGGCGCAGCAGCAGCGCAATCGAGCGTGACACTGTACGGCATCGTCGATACCGGCATCGAATACGTTTCGCACGCGAACGCAGCGGGCAAGAGCGTATTCCGCATGCCTGCCGTCACCGGCGAACTGCCCTCGCGCTGGGGACTGCGCGGCAATGAAGATCTCGGCGGCGGCTATAGCGCGGTCTTTACGCTGGAAAGCGGCTTCAACGTGCGCGCCGGCGATCTCGGCCAGGGCGGCCGGCTGTTCGGGCGCCAGGCATTCGTCGGCATCAAAAGCCCCTATGGCGCGCTCACGTTCGGCCGTCAGTACACGATGACCTACCTCGCGCTGATGGGCGCGGACCTGATCGGTCCGGACATCTACGGGCTGGGCTCGCTCGACGCGTATGTGCCGAACGCGCGCGCCGACAACTCCGTGACCTACCTGGGCAACTATGCGGGCGTGACGCTAGGCGCGAACTACTCGTTCGGCCGCGACGCGGCGGGCACCGGGAATTCGCCGGGCCAGGGCACCTGCACCGGCTCCGTGCCGGGTCACGCCACGGAATGCCGCGAATGGTCGGTGATGCTGAAGTACGACGCGCCGTTGTTCGGCGTCGCGGCTTCCTACGAGGAACAGCGCGGCGGCAGCACCGCGGCGGCGAACTTCTTCGACGGCGTGGCGCCGACGCCGCTCATCAACGCTGCCGACAAGGACATTCGCACGCACGTGAGCGCCTACGCGAACCTCGGCAAGGCCAAGCTCGGCGTGGGCTGGTTGAACCGCCGTGTGGACCCGTCATCCCCCGCGCTCGCCGACGTGCGCTCGAATCTGTTCTTCATCGCCGCGTCGTACTACGTGACGCCGGCTTTCATCGTCGACGGCGAGGTCTATCACATCACCAATAGCGACCACGACACACGTGCCACGATGGGCACGCTGCGCACCACCTATCTGCTGTCCAAGCGCACCGCCGTCTACGCGCAAGGCTCCTATCTCGGCAACAGCGCGAAGGCGCGCTACTCGGTCAGCGCGGGCGGCGGCGGCACGACACCCTCGGCAGGCACCGGCCAGACCGGCGTGATGGTCGGCATCCGTCATTCGTTCTAGGAGACATCGCATGAACATGAAGTGCACCTCTATCGCGCTCGCAGCGGCTGCCGCGCTGACCCTCGCCGCATGCGGCGGCAATGACGTGGACAGTGCGAGCAAAACAAGCGCTAACACGTTGCCGCAACTGGGCGTGGCCACGCCCGGCACGCTCGCGGGCAACTGCGCGGCGCTCGCCGCGAAGCTCACGTTCGCCAACACCGTATTCACCACGGTGACGGACGTGGCGGCCGGCACGCTGAAAGTGGCCGGCAAGCCGATCGCCGAACACTGCCTGATCCAGGGCAATATGAACCAGCGCGTGAGCGGCGTCGACGGCAAGACCTACGCGATCGGCTTCGAGATGCGTTTGCCGCTGGCGTGGAACGGCCGCTTCTTCTACCAGGCCAATGGCGGCCTGGACGGCAATGTCGTGACGGCCACCGGCGAGATCGGCGGCGGCGGTCCGACCAACGACGCACTCAACATGGGCTTCGCGGTCATCAGCTCGGACGCGGGGCATAGCTCGTCGCAGAACCCGCTGTTCGGGCTCGACCCGCAGGCGCGCATCGACTACGGCTACAACGCGGTCGCCACGCTCACGCCGATGGCCAAGCAGGTGATCAAGCTCGCCTACGGCAAGGCGCCGGACCGTAGTTATTTCGACGGCTGCTCGAACGGCGGCCGCCATGCAATGGTCGCGGCGGCGCGCTCGTCGGCCGAATACGACGGCATCATTGCAGGCGACCCCGGCTCCCATCTGCCGAAGGCGGCGATCGGCGAGATGTGGGGCGCGCAACAGTTCGCGAAGGTTGCCACCGCGACCACGGCCAACGGCCTGCCCGATATCACGACCGGCTTCACCGCCGCCGAACGTCAGATGGTCGCGTCGAAGATACTCGCCAAATGCGATGCGCTCGACGGCGCGAGCGACGGTCTCATCCAGGATATCAAGGCATGCCAGGCAAATTTCAGCCTGGCCAACGACGTCCCCACCTGCACGAGCAACGTACGTGACGGCAGCTGTTTGACGAGCGCGCAGAAAGACGCGATCGGCAACGTGTTCTCCGGCGCGCGCAACGGCGCGGGCACCGCGCTGTACGCGAGCTTCCCGTACGACGCGGGTCTCGGCCAGGGCTGGTCGGCGTGGAAGCAGGCGAACTCGATCACGCTCGACCCTGCCGCGGCGGCCTTCACGTTCACCACGCCGCCGCAAAGCGCGGCTGTGTTGAGCCAGTTGTCCGCCTACGCGCTGAACTTCAGCATGGACACCGACGCGCCGAAGATCTTCGCGACCAGTGGCGCGTACAGCGAGTCGTCCTGGTCGTTCATGACGCCGCCCGACGAAACCAACCTGAGCGCGTTGAAACAACGCGGCGCGAAGCTGATGGTCTATCACGGCACGAGCGACCCGGTGTTCTCATCGAACGACACGACCGACTGGTATCAGCGCCTGAGTGCGGCCAACGGCGGCGACGCGTCGAACTTCGCGCGCCTTTACACCATTGCCGGCATGAACCATTGCAGCGGCGGCCCGAGCACCGACCAGTTCGACATGCTCACGCCGATGATCGCGTGGGTCGAGCAAGGCAAGGCGCCCGACAGCGTGGTCGCGAGCGCGCGCGACGCGAGCAACGTGGCGCCGAATGCGGACGTGCCCGCCGGCTGGGGCGCGGGACGCACACGGCCGCTGTGCGCGTATCCGAAAGTGGCCCGCTATCACGGTGGCGACGTGAACGCGGCCAGCAGCTTCGTGTGTAGCTGAGCCGGACGCGACTCATCGCATGGACGCGGCGGGGCTTCGCAAGTCTCGCCGCCGACGGGTGCGTCGGCCATGCATCCGGCGCGCGCATCCCATGTCCTTGCTTGCATGCGCGAGGCGGCACCCTGCCGCCTTTATTACATCGGGTTGAAAAGAAACTAGTCCACGTCGTGGCTGGCCTCGCGCGCACAACCTCTCCCCATCCCGCCCCCCACACCTCCAGCGCGCCGTCCGAGCGCCATTCGTTCGCCAAGCGCCGCGTGGCCGGATAGAATCCGGGACACTCAAATCCGATGCGTGTCACCCCTCGCCAGCGGGAACGCCGATTGCTGGCGAAGTTAGTTTGAGCATCGGACGGTTCAAGCACGCGCCGTCGCTTCTCCGCACTTTGGATGACAGATTGACAATGACTACCCCCGCATCTCAACCATCCTCCGGGTCTAGCGCGACCCGTGCCAACGTCGAAACCGGCGTCCCCGGTTTCGACGAGATCCTGGGCGGCGGGCTGGTCCGTGGCGGCGTTTATTTGCTCGAGGGCATGGCCGGCGCCGGCAAGACGATCCTGTCGAGCCAGATCGGTTTTCATCGCGTAAGCCAGGGCGAGAAGGTGCTGTACATGACCTTGATCGCCGAATCGCATGACAAGCTGCTAGGGCACCTCAAAGGCCTGAGCTTCTTCGACGAGACCGCGGTCGCGCAGCAAATGCTGTTCGTGTCCGGCTATCACGAGCTGATGCAGGACGGTCTCGATGGCTTCCTCAAGCTGATTGCGTCGAGCATTTACGACTACCGGCCGAGCCTGATGATCATCGACGGCTTTCGCAGCGCGCGCGAATTCAGCGAGACCGAGTTGGCGCTGTCGAAGTTCATACACGAGCTGAACGCGCTGGTCGCCGCCATGGAGTGCACCACCTTGCTGCTCGCGCCGCTCTCGGGCAACGAACCGCATCCCGAGCACACGCTGGTCGACGGTCTGATCGAACTGAACCGCTACAACGACGGCATGCGCCGCGCCCGCGAGATCGAAGTCCACAAGATGCGCGCGCGCAATCATCTGATGGGCAAGCATTTCTTCCGCATCGCCGAAAGCGGGCTGCTGATGTTCCCGCGGCTCGAAGCGCAATGCGCGGCGCCGCCGGGTCCGGTGGATCTGAAGACGCGCCTCGGTTTCGGCTTGCCTCATCTGGACGGACTGCTCGGTGGCGGCTTCGCGCAAGGCTCCACGACCACGCTGATCGGACCGTCCGGGGTCGGCAAGACCATGCTTTGCCTGCAGTTTCTCGCGGCCGGCGTGGCGCGCGGCGAACGCTGCCTGTACCTGGGCTTTTACGAAGGGCCGCAACGGCTGATCGGCAAAGCCGAGGCGGTGTCGATCGGGCTCACCGAAGCGTATCAGGACGGCCGCCTCGTCGTTCAATGGCAACCGGCGATCGAACTCGCGGTCGACGAACTCGCGGCCGGCGCGCTCGCCACGGTCAGGAAGATCGGCGCGTCGCGCATCGTGATCGACGGTGTGGAGGGGTTCCGCGACTCGGCGTTGCGCACCGGGCGCTTCGGCCTGTTCCTGAACGCAATGCTGCATCAGCTGCGCGAAGCCGGCGTCACCACGCTGGTGACCGAAGAACTGCCGCTTTACGCCGATCCCGGTTACGCGAAGAGCGTGCGGGTCTCGGCGCTGACCGAGAACCTTGTGCTGCTGCGCTACGCCGAGACGGACACCGGTCTGCGGCGGATGATCTCCGTGGTCAAGCAGCGCGAGAGTGCGCACGACACCTCGCTGCGCGAACTGGTGATTTCGTCTCAAGGCCTCGACGTGATCGACGCTCCGCTGGATGTCGCCGGCACGCAGGCGGCGCCGGGGCTGTCGGCGACGCTGCAGCCGCGGCGAAACACGTAGCCGCTCATGAAAACCATTCTGGTCGTGGACGACGAGTTCGACATTCTCACAGTCTGGCGGCTGCTGCTGGAGCGGCACGGCTACCCGGTGATGACGGCGTCGAACGGGGCCGTCGCGCTTGAACAGATCCGCACGCGGCGGCCCGACATCATCGTGTCGGACTGCATGATGCCTGTCATGTCGGGATTCCAGTTGTGCGCTGCACTGAACGCCGACCCCGCGCTGCGCTCGATTCCGATCCTTCTGTGCAGCGCGGCCGCCGACATTCCGGTGCAGCCGAATCCCATCATCGCCTACGCGCGCAAGCCGCTGTCATTCGACACGTTGCTCACGATGCTGGAACGCTTGTCATCATCGGCTTGACGAGACGGCGGGCGGAGGGCCCTGTCGACGCCCGTCCGGCGCTCGGCGCCCAAGCGCGCCCCGGCCGCACGGCGAGTCCGCGCGCAACTTCCGCCGATTTCTCCGCTGTTTTTCGGGGCCGGCGTGCTGTCGTGGCTCGCGCTCGAATCGCTGATCCTGCATCGCGCCGCCGTCCATGAACCGCTGCCCGAAGGGCTGCGGCCGACCCTCGGCGTGCAACTCGCGCCGCCGGTCGTGGGAGGCGTCACGTACCTGAGTTTGAGCTTCTGGGCCTCAGAATCCGTGCAGCGACACCACGATCAACGCAGCGCCCACGACCGCCACCACGTCTTCGATCAGCGCCGCCGGCGCATCCCGTCCGAAGGTTCGCGCCATTGCGCTGCGCGCTTTCGCCCCGCCCAGTGTGCCGAGCACCGCGCCCACCGCGCCGACCACCGCTCCGAGCGCGCCGACGATCCAGCCGCCCGCCAAACCGCCGTGCGCACCGCTGATCGCCGCGCCGCTCAACGCGCCCAGCACGATGCGCGCGCCGAATTGCATCGGCACCTTGCGGCTGGGCGTTTCGGGAAGCTGGTCGGTAATCAGTTCGATGACCGCCAGCACGGTGAAGATATACGGCGTGGCAGTGAAGCCGAGAAAGGCCAACGGCGTGCCCTGCAGCGGCAACCATCCGAGATGCGCCGCCCAGCTGACGGCGGCGGGAGCGGTCATCGCGCGAAGGCCGGCGATGACGCCGATTAGCAATGCGAGGACGTACACGGACATAGCGGACTCCGGATCGAGGGCAATGATGCACGGTTGGACAAGCCGACGGATTACCGGGACGAACGTCGGCAGAGCATGTCGAGCATTTCACCTGGACAGTCAACTTCTCACCGTATCCATCGAGGCGGTCCGCCAGCGCCTGCGCAGCTGCCCCCTTTCGGTGTGGCCCTAGTGTCGCACAATTCGACTGGTGAAATATGGGCGAAAGTCGCTGAACGCATCGGCTCCGGCTCCATGGTTCCACTCACGCGCGGACGTCGCGCCAATGCAGACGCCTACGCTGAGGTTGCCGTTGCGCCCACCACCAGCGCCGCAACGCTCGCAATCGCCGCGTTGCTGCGCGCCGCGTCGCCGTCCGTTCCGGTCAGATAGACCGTCACGAGCACCGGCCCGCGTCCCGGCGGCCACAGAATCGCGATGTCGTTGGCGGTGCCGTGTTCGCCGGTGCCGGTTTTATCGCCGACGCCCCAGTCCTGCGGCAGCTTCGCGCGCAGCCGCGCACCGCCGGTCTCGTTGGCCGCGAGCCAGGCCAGCAACTGCGCTCGCGACGAGCGCGACAGATGCTCGCCCAGCGCCAGCTCGCGCAGATTGCCGAGCATCGCGTTGGGCGTGGTGGTGTCACGCGGGTCGCCGGGCGTCGCATCGTTGAGCATCGGCTCGATGCGGTCCAGCCGCGTGATGCCGTCGCCGAGGCTGCGCGCGAACGCGGTCACCGCCGCCGGACCGCCGAAGCTCGCGAGCAGCAGATTGGCCGCCGTGTTGTCGCTGAGCGTGAGCGCCGCCTTGCATAACTCGGCGATGCTCATGCCCGCGTCGCCGGTGAGTTCGCGAGTATGCCGGCGGGTGCCCGGCGAATTCGGCACGAGGTCGCGTTCGGAAAACACGACGCGCCGCTGCAAGTCCTCCTCGCCGCGATCCACGCGCGTCAGAACGGCGCCCGCCGCCAGCAGCTTGAAGGTGCTGCACATCGGAAAGCGCTCGTCCGAGCGCAAGCCGGCGTGCAAGCTGGACGTCGTATCGACGATCGACACGCCCAGCCGCCCGCCGCTTCCCGCCTCGATCCGCGCGAGCTGCTCACGGATCGCGTCCGCGCGGGCCAGCTCGCGCCCGCGAGCCGGCGTGCCCGCCTGCACCGCTTTCCCCAATGCACCGGTACTGCCAAGCGCAACCCCAGCTATTGAAGCGCCCAGCATCCCAGCCCCGAATTTCCGTCTCGTGATCATTGCTGCTCCTTGTGTGAAGCCGCAACTATCGGTTTTTCGCCTGCCGCTGACAAACGATGATAAGTTAGACGACTCACAAGAAAATCTTATGCCTTCGCCATGAGACCACATCTTCCGCTGAACGCATTGCGCGCGTTCGAATCGTCCGCGAGACATCTGAGCTTCACGCGCGCCGCCCTCGAACTGAACGTCACCCAAGCCGCCGTCAGCCAGCAGGTCCGCACGCTGGAGGAGCGGCTGGGCACCGCGCTTTTCAAGCGTCTGCCGCGCGGCCTTGCGATGACCGACGAAGGTCTCGCGCTGCGCCCGGTTCTGAGCGACGCGTTCGATCGTATCGAAGCCGTGCTCAAGCAATTCGAAGGCGGCCACTTTCACGAGGTGCTGACAGTCGGCGTGGTCGGCACGTTCGCGGTGGGCTGGTTGATGCCGCGCCTCAAGTCGTTTCGCGACGCGCATCCGTTCGTCGAACTGCGGCTCCTGACCAACAACAACCTGGTCGATCTCGCCACCGAAGGTCTCGACTTCGCAATCCGCTTCGGCGACGGCACATGGCCGGGTTTGCTCGCCACCCGGCTGCTCGAGGCGCCGCTCGCGTTGCTGTGCACGCCGGAGATCGCCGCGCGTCTATCGACGCCCGACGACCTCGCCGGCGAAACCCTGCTGCGCTCCTATCGCGCCGACGACTGGATGAACTGGTTCCGCGCCGCCGGCATTCCACCGCGTCCGGTTCGCGGGCCGGTGTTCGATTCGTCGCGTCTGATGGTGGAAGCTGCGATGCAGGGCGCGGGTATCGCGCTTGCGCCCGCGCTGATGTTCGATCGCGAGATCAACGAGGCGCGCCTGGTGCGCCCGTTCAATGTGGAAGTTCACGCCGGTAGTTACTGGCTGACCTGCCTGAAGGGCAAGCCGATGACGCCGGCGATGCTGCTGTTCAGTCAATGGATCATCAAGGAAGCGGCACAGCACGCGCCCGGCTAGCAAAGCGCGGTGCGGCGATGGCCGTTCATCGCGGGCCGCTCGGCTTGCGGCGGGAATACGTTCCACGAACCGTCGTCATGGCGAAAGAAGAAGATCGACAACAGGCCGCCTGGCCGCAGCGCTTCAACGCAGACATAACGCTGATGCGAAGCGCGATGGCAAAACGCCACGACGCGCGCGGGCATCGACGGGGTGGGCGCGAGCCATTTGTCGACGGCCCAGTGCAAATTCTTTTCGGTGGCAGCCATGATGTTCTCCTTGAATCCTTGCTTGCTTGAATCCCTGAAATCCGGTCTCGTTCGGCTCGCGCCGAGGTTCACGCCAATTGCGCGGCACCGTGAGCGCCCTTCGTACTGCTTTCGACGAAAGCCTTCACCAGGCACACCAGTGCAAGCACGCCGGCGCGCGGATGGCGCAAGCAGCAGTGCACTTGTTCGCTGCGGCTTTCGCCGAGCAGGCACCATGCGCAGAAGTGTTCGCAGTTGTTGGTCAAGAGGCGGTAGTGGTTTTCGCCGAGACGGGAGCGGGCGCGGCGCACGGCTTCTTCGCCGACATAACGCGCGCAAGGCGTTGAGCGGACCGACAGCGGATGGCCGGCGGCGAAGCGGCTCAACTCCACTTCCTCGACCGGGCCGCGATGCGCGGAACCCGCGAAACCTGCGTAGTGGACCACGCGGCCATTGCCGACGTAGATGCCGTGATGTTCGTAACCGGGCCGTTGCGTGACGAGATGCGCGCCGATCGGCAGGTCGATGGTGGACGTTGCGGCCTCGTGGGAATCGCGGCCTTCGCTGTTCGTCTGAAGAGGGTTGGTGTTCATGGCTCGCCTCGCTTCGATTTCCAACACTGTTGCGAGAGCTTTTGCATCATCCGGGCCATGTGCGGCAAAGCCTTTATCTACAAGGCTTTCGGGTCTGACGAAGGGAGTTTGAACGAAGCGGGTGTCAGCCATGAACCGACAGAATTTGCGCCGATATGTTGGCACGTGACACACATTGCGGCTCGTTGAGGATCACTGCAAGCGCCGGTTGTCAGCACAGACAAGCGCGTCGGGAAGCCGCTCGAATGTGTTGGGTCGCACACCGTTCCGAGAGCGGGGTTGTTGGCTGCAAGCCGACCTATACGAGTGCGCGCGTTCCGCCGCCGCCTGGGGCAAGCACGCGGAATCGCCGAGCAATCAATGCGTTACGACAAACCCGCCGTGGGCGGCCGCACATTGGCATAGCACTTGCACCATACCGTGCGGATCCTTTTAAACCGCGCGTTGCCTGCGCGGCCAAAACCGGAGAACGTCATGGCTTGCATCACAGTAAACGACCTCACGCTGAACCTCGCGCTCGACCGCAAAGCGATGGCGGCAATTCGCGGCGGCGGCGGTGCGCCGTGGGTGTACGGCTGGATTCAGCCGTATGTGCCCGAAACGCCGAGCTTTGGACCTGTCGTCAACCTGTACGAGGTGTCCAACAACTTCTATGCTAACCAGATGATCAACCAGTTCCAGTCGGTCGATGTCCGCAACACCGGCGCGAACTCGAACATTAGTGTCTCCCCCGACGCCCGCAGTAAAAACGATACGGTGTAACCGTTGTGACCTGTGCGAGCCAATTTCGCTGGACGTCGTCCGCGCGTTCCGACGCGGGACGCGTGCGCGAAATCAACGAAGACGCCTGCCTCGACCAACCCGATCCGGGACGCTGGGCCGTCGCTGACGGCATGGGCGGCCACGCGGTCGGCGATCTGGCGAGCCGTCTCGTGATCGACGCGCTGAGCCGGCTCTCGTCGCCGGTCAGCCTGAAAACGCTGATCGCCGACGCGCGCGCGCGCCTGCAAGCCGCGAACGGTCAACTGCGCGACGAAGCCGCGCGCCGTCAGGTGCAACGCATTGGCAGCACGGTCGTCGTGCTACTGGCTTGCGACCGCTTCTGCGGCTATCTGTGGGCGGGCGACAGCCGCATCTATCTGTACCGCGACGGACAGTTGCGGCAACTCACACGTGATCACAGCCAGGTGGAGCAGCTTAAATCGCTCGGGGTTATTACCGATGAAGAGGCGCGGCATCATCCGGCGCAGCACATGATCACGCGCGCGGTGGGCGCAACGGACAAGCTCGAACTCGACGACGACGCGATCGAAGTCGCCGACGGCGACGTCTTCCTGCTATGCAGCGACGGCCTGAGCAACGAACTGACCGATGCCGAAATCGTGTCGGTGCTGACCTCGACGGAGCGCGCGAACGCGTGCGAGGAACTGGTCGAGCTGGCGCTCGCGCGGGGCGGCCGCGACAACATCACGGCGGTGGTCGTGCAGGCGGAAGATCCGGATTCATCCGACAAGACCTTGTTGAATCCGTCGCCTTGAACCCGTGTGCGGGTTGAAGCTGCTTCGATACGGCCCAGGCTCCACGAGCCTCACACCTCCTCTTCCTCGTCACTCTTGTTCTCGTTGCCTCCGTTCCTGCTCGCGGCCGGCGCATTGCGGTTGCGGAAATCCTTCGAATGCAGACCGTGCTTCTTCAGCAGCATCTGCAGATGCGAGCGGTTCATGTCGATACGCCGCGCGAGTTCGGCAACCGTGCCGCTCACTTCGCGAAGGCCGCGCTCCAGAAAGGCCTTCTCGGCGTCGTCGCTGGCGGCGCGCTTCGCGTCGCTCAGCGACATCAGATTCGCGACGCTGATCGGCTCCCCGCCACTCGCGCCCGCATCACTCGACACCATCGCCGAACCCGGCGCCGCCGGCCGCATATCCAGCGGCAGATGATCGACGTCCGCCATGTCGCCCGCCAGACACGATATGCGATACATCACGTTGCGCAACTCGCGGATATTGCCCGGATACGCGTAGTTCAGCAGAAAGTCCCGCAAACGCGGAGTCAGCCTGACGGGTCTGCGCTTTAACGTGCCGGCCGCTTCGTCGCCGAACCATGCGATCAGCAGCGGTATTTCATCGCGGCGCTCGCGCAGCGGCGGCAGCGTCACGTGAATCACGCTCAAGCGGTAGAACAGGTCCTCGCGAAACTTGCCCTCTTCGCTGAGTTGCCGCAGATTGCGATTGGTCGCCGCGACAATCCGCGTGTCGACCGCGATCGTTTCGTCGGAGCCCACGCGTTGAATCTCGTGCGCCTCCAGCACCCGCAGCAGTTTCACCTGGCCCGCGAGGGGCAACTCGCCGATCTCGTCGAGAAAGATCGTACCTGTGTGCGCGCTTTCGAATTTCCCCTTGCGATCATTCGACGCCCCGGTGAACGCGCCCTTGCGATGCCCGAACAATTCCGACTCCAGCAGATTCTCCGGAATCGCGCCGCAATTCACGGAGATGAACGGCTTGTCCGCGCGCGAGCCGTTTGCGTGAATCACCTTCGCCATCAGCTCCTTGCCGGTGCCGCTTTCACCGTCGATCAGCACCGGCAAGTCGGTCGGCGCCGCCTTCTCGGCGATTTCGAGCGACTCCAGCAAACGCGGATTGTCGCCGAACGTCCCCTCGAATATGAAGCTGCGCTCGAGCAACGCCTTCCTGCGCGCGCCGCGCGACTGGTCGGATGGCGCCTGCGCCTCGGCGGCCACGGCCGCCTGCACGAAGCGCTCCTTGTGCGAAAGCTGCATCACCTCGTCTCGCAACGAGGTGGCTTGCCTGAGCAGCTTGTCGATATCCGCGCGCTCCAGCCGCGACGACCAGCGCAACGTCGAGCGCAAGATCTCGATGCGCTCGATCAAACCCGCATAGGAAATCGCCGGGCTGGTCTCTTCAATCTGGTCGAGTATCTTCATCGTCATGCACTCAACTGTTTCTGGACCAGTTGGTAATACATCCCGCCACGCTGAATCAGTTCATCGTGACGGCCCTGTTCGACAATCGCCCCTTCGTACAGCACGAGAATCTTGTCCGCCCGCATGATCGTGCTGAGCCGATGCGCGATGATCACCGCCGTGCGGCCCTTCAGAATGTCATGCATGTTGCCGAGAATATTGCTTTCCGATTGCGAATCGAGCGCCGAGGTCGCTTCGTCGAAAACGAGCAGACGCGGGTCGTGATACAGCGCGCGCGCGATGCACAAGCGCTGGATTTGTCCGCCCGACAAACCGATTCCGCGTTCGCCGACAATCTGTTCATAGCCGAGCGGCATCTTGCTGATAAACGCGTGCGCGTCGGCCATTTTCGCGACTTCTTCGATCCGGCGCCGGTCCGGCGAGTCGTCACCGCTCGCGATGTTCTCCGCGATCGTGCCGGAGAACAGCAGATTGCTCTGCATCACGTAGCCAATCTGCGCGCGGTAATACGCTTTATCGACCACGCCGAGGTCGTAGCCGTCGATGCTCATCTTCCCTTCGGTCGGCGTGTAGAAGCCGACCAGCAACTTTGCGAGCGTGGTCTTGCCCGAGCCGCTGCGCCCCACTATCGCCACCAGCTCGCCGGGCTTGATGTCGAAGCTGATGTTTTCGAGCACATAGGCCGAGTCGTTCTCGCCATAACGGAAATAGACGCCGCTGAGGCTGATTTCGCCTTGCAGCTCCGGCAGCATCACGCGCGACGGCAAATCCTGCGGCCTCTGTTCCGGCTCGATGTCGAGCACGTCGCCCAGGCGCTCCATCGCGACGCCCGCGTCGTTCAGCATGCTCCACAAGCCGACGAGCCCCATCAGCGGACCCAGCACGCTGCCCATGAACGCGTTGAACGCGATCAACTGGCCGATCGTCATTTCGCGCGCCAGCACCAGATTCGCGCCGACCCATAGAATCGCAATCGTCGTCGCGGCATTCAGCAGCTGACTGCCGAAGCTGACGAGAATGTTGAACGCATGCGCGCGATACTGCACTTCGAGCGCCTTCGCATACTTCTTCTCCCAGCGCAGGCGCACCGGCCGCTCGATGCCCATCCCCTTGACGGTCTCGACGCCCGCGAGCGCCTCCATCAGAAACGACTTCGATTCGGTCGCCGAGGTGAAGACTTCGCGCGCGTAGGCCTTGATCTTCGGCGTGGCCAGCACGGTCAGCGCCATGATCGGAATGACGAACGCGATCAACACCAGGGTCATCTTCACGTTGTAGATGAACATGATCGTGAAGTAGATGAACACCATCAGCAGGTTCAACGCGGTGGTGACGGTGGACTCGGTGAGGAACGCGCGGATCGTCTGGTTCTCCTGGAAGCGCGCGAAGATGTCGCCGGTCTTGCGCTTCGCGAAGAACGAGAACGGCAGCGACATGGTGTGCTTGAAGAACTGCGACATCATCGCGAAGTCCATGTTGCGCACCATGAAGTTGGCGAGATACGCGCGGATCGTCGACATCAATTGCGAAAACACGTTGGCGATGATCAGCCCGCCTATCAGCAGATGCAGCAGGCTGACGTTCTGATGCACGATCACGCCGTCGAGAATGTTCTGGATGATCAGCGGTGGAATCACCCCCAACACCTGTATCACGAAGGTCGCGAGAAACAGATGGCCGAGTATCTTCTTGTACGGCTTCAGATAGCCGACAAAGCGGATCCACGGCGAGCGCGCCGCCGAGATCTGCAACAGATGCGGGCCGCCGGTGAACAGCAGACACGTGCCGCTCCAGCCGCGCTCGAAGTCCTCGACCGCCAATTTCCTGAAGCCGAGCGCCGGGTCCGCCACCCACACATAGTCCTTCGAGAGCCCGTACACCACGACGTAGTGGTAGCCCTCCCAATGCACGATGAACGGCAGGTCGAAGCCGCGCAGCGAATCGAACGTGCATTGCACGCCGCGCGCCGTGAAGCCGAGCGACTCGCCCGCTCGCGCAAGGCTGTCGAGCGTCGCGCCCTGGGTCGTGACGTTGGCGAGTTCGCGCAATTTGCCGAGCGTCATCGGGATGCTGTAGTGGCGGCATATCATCGCAAGACACGCGGCGCCGCAATCCATTTCCTCGGCCTGTTCAACCAGCGCGAAGCGCTTGATGATTTTCTCGCCGAACTCGGGTTTGCTCTGCAAGTCGAGCATCAGCGGCAGCTTGCGGCGCTGTTCGAGCCGCTTTTGCCGCTGCAATTCGCGGTCGCCGTAACGGATGCGCTCGTCGAGCACTTCGCGCAGTTTCGGATTGCGTTCGAGAATGAAATGAACCGTGCGCTCCGGAATCACAAGCAGCCGCGCGTCGGTCGTCGCCACGACCGACGCCATCTGCTCCTGACGCATCAAGCACGCTTTCTCGCCGAAGATCTCGCCTTCACCGAACGTCGCGAGCGTGTAGTCGTGGCCCTCCTCGTGCCGGACGATGCGCACTTCGCCCTGCCGCACCACGTAGAGCCGCCGGTCGTCGCGTCCGTCCTGCTTGAGAATCTCCTTGCCGGCGGCGACCCGCTTCACGCCGACGCTGCGCACATACTCTTCCAGCTCCGCCTTGTTCAGCTTGCCGCGCAGATCGAACAACTGCGCGACGAAGCCGCCCGCCGAACTGATCGCCACATAGCTCGCGACGAACGCCAACGCGGCCTGGTTGCCGGCCATCACCGGCTCGATCGCGGCACGCGGGATGAACAGCAACTCGGTCTTCGCCGACGCCCGCACCGACGCTTCGTGAACATACGTGCGCAACATCGCGATGTCGGCGAAGATCTCGCCCGACTTGCGCACGCCCATGCTGGTTTCCTTGCCGTGCTCCTCCGTGAAGATACGCACCGAGCCCGTGCGCACTACGTAAAGACCGTCGGCCACCTCGCCCGCGGAGCAGACCGTTTCGCCGAACGAATAGAAGCGGGCTTGCGCGTAGTCGGCAAGACGCTCGATCTCATCGCGCGAGAACGGCGAGAGAATTTCGACCGAGGCGAGAAACTCGGCGGCGGAAGGCGCGGTCTGGGGGGCGTCCATGTGCTTGCGGACCTCGGTTCGGCTGATTTCGTTGCGTTGAGTCTTGCGGCGCGGTTTCGCTATCGGGCGAATAGCGCATGCCGGTTAGCGCGCTTCGATCACATGCTCCTGCGCGCGCGCGATCAGCCAGCTCTCGCGCAAGAGCCGCCTGACTTCGGAGGCCACGTCCGCGTCGAGCGTCGCCGGATATTTGGCCGTCACCGCGAAAATCTCGAAGCACGAGCGATCCGCCGACGGAAACGGCCCGAGCAGATCGCCCACCGCCGCATTGAAGATCTTCGCTTCGATGTCCGGCTTCAACGAACCGCGCAGCACCTTGCCGATCACGCCACCCGCTTCGCGCGTGTCCGCGATCGAATGCTCGCGCGCCATGTCCGCGAAACTGTCGGGATCGTCGCTCAGATACGAAATCATTTCCTTCGCCTTACCCTCGCTGTCGAGCACGATATGGCTCACCTCGATCGAGTCGAACTTCGGCGAATTCAGCGCGAAATAATCGCGGATCGCGGCTTCGTTGCCGACCTGGTCGAGCATCTTCTCCTGATACAGACCGTCGGTGATGAACGCCTCGAACTCGTCGAGACTCACGTGCAGCACGTCGAGGTACTGGTTCATATCGGTCGCGCGATGCAGGCCGCGCACGCGGCGGAACTGATCGGCGCGTTGCTGGATCTCGTCGGCGCTCACGGTAATGCCCTGCTTCTTCGCCGCGTGCACCGTGAGCTTGTCGCGCACGATCTGCTCGATCAGGCTTTCGAACTGGCCGGTCAGTTTCAGAAGACGAATGAACTCGGACACGTCCACGACTTCATCATCGATACGCACTATCGCGGTCATTTCATTCGCTCCTTTAATTGAAGTGTAGTCAGCGTGTTCAACCGGCCACCTGTCTGAACGGATCGAGACCCAGATCGATCAGACGCCGCTCGCGCACCACGATCTCGGCGCTCGCCGTCATGCCGTAGCGCAATGGGTAACGGGTGTCCGCTATCTGGTAGTAGTTCTTGTCGAGCGTGACGCGGCCCTCGTAGACCGGCTGCTTGTCCTGCGCCGACGGCTTGGTGGCCGGTGAAATATAGGCAAGCGTGCCGCTGATCAGGCCATAGCGCTGGTACGGAAACGCGTTGAACTTCAGCTTGACCGGCAGGCCCTCGTGCAGAAAAGCGCGGTCGTGTTCGGCGATTTCGATCTTCAGCACAGGCCGCGCGTCTTTCGGTGCGATGCCGCCGAGCGGCGCGTTCGCCTGAATCTTGTCGCCGCGTTGGGTCGACGTGACGTCGGTGATGACGCCTGAGACCGGCGCGAGAATCAGCAGGAAATTGTCTTTGTCGATGTTCTCGAAGCGAATTCGGGCGGCGGCTTCGGACACGAGTCGCGCGCTCTGCAATTGCAGGCGCACCTTGTCTTCCGCGTCGGTGATATCGCGCACCGCGGAATCATATTGCAGTTGGAGATCCGTAGTCTGCTGGCCGCTGGTTTCGAGTTGCGCATTCGCCTGCGCGTATTCGTGACTCAGGCGGAAGTCCAGTTCCGCGAGCTTCGATTGCGCGACACGGTAGGCGTTGTCCGCTTCCAGCGAGGCGGTCCGCTTCTGCTCGACCTGCAATTCGGCGATCCCGCCGCCGCCCGGCTGCGCGAACAGCTTCGAATAGCGATCCAGTTCCTGCCGCGCGGCCTCGCGGGTGCGGCGCGCGTTGTCGAGCGCGCTGCGCGCTTCGTCGAGTTCGGCCTTCTGCCCTTCGGCGAGCTTGGTGGTGCCTTCCGACACGCGGTTTTCGTGCAGACGCGCCTCGACTTCCATCTGCGCCTTCAATGCGGCGGCCTTGCGCTCCATCAGCGCCTTCTTTTCCGGGAACTGCTTCCAGTCACGCTCGGCGTCTTCGAGTTTGAGTTGCGCTTGCAGCGCGTTGCTGGCTGCTTCGATCGCGCCGCGCGCGTTCAGCCGCGCCAGCACGTCGCCTTTCGACACCGGCTGCCCCTCGGCAATGTAGAGGTCGGCCAGTTCGCCGTCGATTGGAGCATAGATGCGGCGCACTTCCGATTCCGGCGACAGCGTCCCTTGCGCGCTGACGATTACATCCGCGCGGCCGATGAACGACCACAGCAGGCCGGTCACCACCAGCGCGACCATCGCCCAGATCAACATGCGCGCGATACGCACCGGCTCGGCGGCAAGAATCGCGATGCCTTCGACGCTGTGGTCCCCCAGCGCCTCCGACAACGGCTTAGGGTGATTGTCGCGCTTCACTCTGGTCGCCTCCGATCAATGCCAGCTTCGCCTTCAGCAGTCCCGGGTCCAGCACCATGCGCAGTTCCGTCAGCGAGCGGCGCTGCAAATCGGCTTCGGCCTCGATGTCCGCGAGCAGGCGGTCGAAGTCCGCGGGATGATCGGCCTTCAGTTGCGTGTAGATACGCATGCCCTGTTGCGCGGCCGATTGCGCGTCGGACAGCAAACGCGCCTCGCTGCGAAAGCCGGGCGAGATGCCCGCTTCGAGCCGTTGCGTGCCGCCGATCGAACCATTCGAACGATATTCCTTCCACAGGCTCTGCGCGCGCAGCATGAGGTCTTGCGCGCGGGCCAGCGCTTTGTCGTGCAGCGCGGCGACATCCTTCTGGATCGATTGCACGAACCACGCATCGGTCTGCGGATCGAGACTCGCGTAGAACGACAGCAGGCGCTGGTCGTAATCCTTGCCGCCGCGCGTCTTCTGCAAATCACTGTACTGGTCGAGCAACGCTTTCTTGTGCGCCGCTTCCGCCGCGAGCACGTCGGACCATGGGCCCGCAGGCATCGCCTGCAAACCGGCCAGTGCCTGCTGCGCGTCGCCGCGCTGCCACGCAGCGTTCACTGCGTCATGACGCTCGATCACGTCCGTGGACGGCAAACGGCTCGCCGCGAGTTGCTGGAACTGCGCCTGAAAAGGCGGCGTGCTGAAATGCACCGACTTCAGCATCGCGAGCAACGGCGTCAATTGACGGCTCAGCGCGGCATTCAGCAAAGCGGTGTACTGCCGCAAATCCTCACGCACCCGGTCGAGGCCCGCGAGACGCGGATAGCGCTGTGCGTAATCGTCGAGCACGGGCGGCAGCGCGTCGGGTTTGTCGCGCGCGAGCTCGGTGCGGATCACGCCGTTCAGCCGGTCGATCGCCGCGACATACACCGAGTCGTCGCTTTCCAGCTTGCGCAGGTGACTGAGCGCCTGCGCGTATGGCTCGGCGAACACCGGCACGTACGCAGCGATCCGGTCGAGCGCGCGCTGATGGGTCTTCGCATCGTCGTCCCAGCGTTGCAGCAGCGTGTTGATCGTGGACTCGTCCGCATACATGCGGATCGGCGCATCCACGCCGCCGCGCGTCGCCACGAAGCGCTCCAGGTCGCCCACCCACTGCAATTCGCCGACCAGCGACGCAGCGTCCGCGTTATTCGCACTCAACGATTGCATCTCCTTGAGCAGCGCGTCGGCCTGTTCGAACTGCCCCTTCTGCAACGCGTTCAGCCAGCCCGGCAGTTTCGCCTTCAGCAGCGCTTCGCTGGCGAGCGCGCTCACCTTCGTGTCCGCCGGATGACTCGCCAGATAGCTCTTTGCCGCCGTGACCGCGCTCGTGTAATCGCCGCTCGCCAGCAGGTTCTTCAACTCGCGCTCCGACGAGCCGTGCAGGTAAAGCGCAACGGCAAACGCCGCCACCGCGACGACGCCCGCGCCGCCCCAGCCCGCGATGCGTTTGACGTTGGTGCGCTCGCCGTCCGCGAACGCCTTGCCGAGTTCGCCCGCAAGCAGACGCCAGCGCCGCCGCTTGCCCTTTACGGGCGCCGCGGCGCCGGGTTTATTCACACCAGGCGCGCCGTTCGCCCGGTTCGCCGCATTCGCGGCGCTTGCGCCCTTCGCGCCATGGCCGACGGCCGGCGCCCGCGCGGCCCCGCCCGGCGTGTCGCGTTTAGCCTGTGCCGAGACGGACGCTCCCGCTTCGTTGACTTCGTCTTCGCGTTGTAGCGCCGGGTCGACGCAAAAGATATCGAGGAACGAATGCGCGGCGCCTACGAACGTGGTCTTGTCGGTATCGACCGCCTCCTCGACGGCCGGGTTGAGTGATAGCTGGGTCACGGTGGGCTCGACTTCATGGGGCTTCTGCAGCGACACCCTGTAGACGAAGTGGTCCCCGCCAAATGCAACGACGTCGCCGTCCACCAGCGGCAGCGCGCATTCGTCCAGGCGCTTTCCGCCAACGTAGGTGCCGTTGGTGCTGCCGAGGTCCTCGACGTAAAGTTCGCCGCCCTTCAGAAAGATGTGCGCGTGACGCCGCGAGATGTAATTGACCTGATGCGGATAGCGGTCCTTGTAGCGCGCAAAAACGTCATCCGCCTTGCTGACGAGAAACGGGAACGCCTGCAGCTCGATCGGCTGCAAGCCGAGGTCGTTGCGCTGCGGCACCAGCATCAGGCCCGGCGCGGGCGCGGCATTCGCGCCTGCCACAATGCGTGCGCGCGGCTCGATGCTCACCCGGTAGCACAGTTCGCCGCCGAAGCACAGTTCGTCGCCCGCCCGCACGTGCGCCGGCGTCTGGCGCACCGCGGCGCCGTTCAGCATGGTGCCGTTCTTGCTGCCGAGGTCGGCGACATACACCGCGCCGTGCTCAATGAAAATGCGCGCATGACGACGCGAGAGCCGTGCGATGCGCTCTGACGGGTAGTCGGTGAACGGGGCCTCGCTGCGGCCGACTGCGAACAGGTTGTCGACGATCCGGATCGCGTCGAGCGCCGGACGTTGCGAAGACGCAACCGGTGACAGCACCACGTCGAAGGCGGCGTCCACTGTCGCGCGCATCTCAGCAATCGGAGCTTCGCCGGCGGCCATTTTATCTGGATCACTAAGCGTTTACCCGCTGCGACGAGAGCGCAGCGGAAACGAGACGAAGGACAACAGCGGAACAGTATTGTTGTAATGAGCCGCGCAAAATAAGGCGGCTTAACAATTGTAAGTCACGCATGGCGAGTGTTCAATTTTCAGATCGTTGATGGAAAAGGCAGACAACGCGTGATCCGCCGCCGGACTTTCTGCATTGCACGCGGCCTGGCGGATTAGCTCAGTGCTCCTTTACTTGGCTGTCAATTTGCCTTGACTTGCGCCTGCACGTCATCCACGCTCGGCCAGCCGCCGCCGAGCGCTTTATAAAGCAGCACCGTGTCGGACAGAATCAGTTGATGGTTGGCGAGCAGGTTCTGCTGCGCTTCGAGCAAGGTCCGTTCGGTTTCGAAAACTTCCAGTTGCGATATCACGCCAAGGCGCAGTTGCGACTGAATCTGATCGGCGACGATTTGCAGGCGCGACACCTCCTGTTCCAATTCCACGCGCTGCGCCTTGTGCGAACTCAGATTGACCAGCGCGTTCTCCACTTCCTCGAACGCGCCCATCACGGCCACGCGATACTGCTGCTCGGCCACGGTCGATTGCGCCTGGGTCACCTTCACGTGAGCCCGCACGCCGGGATCGAGTATGGGAATGTTGATGCTCGGCATCAACCCGAACGTGAACGATTTCAGCAGGTTGTTCAGCGCGAAACTCGCCGTCCCGCCATGCGCCGTAAGACCAATGGTCGGCAATTGAGCGAGCTTGGCCTGGCCGACGAGGTCGTAGGCCTCCAGCACCCTGAACTCCGCCGCCACCACGTCGGGCCGCCGCGCAAGCAGTTGCGCGGGCAAGCCTTCCGGCACCGCCGGCAGTTGCACGCGTTCCTGCAAATGGCCTTGCGGCAATTGAAACTCGCCTGCCGGCACGCCGATCAGCGTGCACAGCGCGTTGTTGGCGAGCGCGCGCGAGCGGCGCAGTTCGAGCAGCTCGTTCGTCAGCCGGTTGATCTCCGCCTGCTGGCGCAATACCTGGGTTTGCGGGATGAGGCCGCTGCGGCGCTGGCCGTCGTAGATCGCCAGAATCTGCCTGTTCGTGGCCAGCGTTTTCTGCTGCTGATCGATCTGGTCATCGAACTGCAGAATCTGAAAGTAGGTGCTCGCGACGTTCGCCACCAGTTCGAGATAACCTGCGCGCCAATCCGCCTCGGTGGCGTGGAATTCGGCCTTTTGCGCCTGCACGCCTTTTTCGACTTTGCCCCAGATATCAATGTCCCAGTTCACCTGCGCCGCGAGGTTGTACTGCTTGGTCAAGGGCCGGCCCGTGATCTTTTCGAAATCGGCGCCGGCGCCGAGATCCATGGTCGGCAGCGCACCTGCTTTGGCTTCGTTGATCTGCGTGCCGGCGACGTCGATACGCGCGGCCAGCACCTTGATGTCGAAGTTGCCCCCAATCGCTTTGGCGATCAGCGTATCCAGATACGGATCGTGGAAGCCCTTCCACCAATCGATCACGATGGTCGCGGCAGCCGACACAGGTGCGCCCTTCTGATCCGACCACGACGCTTTGGCGGGCGTGTCCGGGCGCTTGTAGTCGGGCATGCGGACATCCACGCACGCAGACAGCGACAGCGCGCATGCCGTTGCCGCGCAGATGCCGCGCAACGCGGCGCCGACACGAGCCCGGCTGCGCACACGCGGCGGCCGAACTGCGCAGTCACGTTGCGCCGATGTCGTGAAGCAGAAGCGCTGACAGCCCAATGAATCAAGCAACGCTGACACGATAGTCTCCGATGACGCCCGCTTCGCTGCACGAAAAGAACGCCGCTTTCGGACAAAGCCTCTCCTGCGCGGCTTCTTCATCGAAGCGGGCTAGCAGGTCGGCGGGGGAGCGGGCGGTACGCGAGGGGTGCGTGGAAAGGACGATTTAACGAGCTGTTTTTTTAGCAGGCGCCGATGCGGGAGGAGTCACGCGCAGGCTGGCGGGCCCGCGCGTGGTCCGCGCCGCTCAGTACACGTTGATGTTGTTGCTCGATTCAACAGTCGGATTGATGTTGGTCGTGATGCCCGAGACGAGCGCCGCGTTGTTGCCGTTCGCGTTCTGGATATACGTCGCCGTGCTGATCATTTGGGTGGCGTTGACGGTCTTGCTGTTGTTCGGCGCATACACCGGCGAGAAGTTGAAGTACGAGGACGACGGATAGCCATATCCCGTGCCACCGCGCACGGCGCTCATGGCCTTGCTGTCGAGTTGTTCGGTGATGGACAGGTCTTTGATCATCAGCGTGTTCATGGTAAATCTCCTGGGAAGGGAAAAGCGCAGTGCTGGGTTCGGGTTCGAGCAACTTGTCTGCTCGGATGCCATTAACGCATGGGCTGTGCCAGCATTGCTTTCCGATCCTGAGAAATCTGCAGAAGGGCTGTAGATAAAGGGCTTGGCCGGTGCGCCGTCAGGTCGTTCACGGCAGTAGCGCGAGGACGGCCGGGATGGGATGGTGGATCGCGGCCAACAAATCCTGAGAAGCTGTTGGCCGCTGCGCGACGGTAGGCGAAAGAAGCGCTGCGCTCCGACTCAGCGCGCGATCACCGTGATCTTCTTCGAATACACCGGCGGATTGTGCGGCACATGCATGTCGTCGCCCATCAACAGCTGCAACGTATGCTTGCCGGGTGGAAGCTGGATCATGGTTTCCGTTTCACCCGCGCCGAAATGCAGATGGTTGCGGTCCGACGGAATTTCCTGGTCCATTGGCGGCAAGTCGGTGTCGATCAGCAGATGATGGTGGCCGGTGTTCGGATACTTGACGCCTTTCGGCGCGACGCCCATGAAGCGCAAGCCGAACCATACCTTGAAGGGCTTGTTGGCGGGCACCACCTGGCCATCGTTGGGATAGCCAATATACTCGTGGGCGCCGGGCGGGGCCGGCGTCGTGCCGGCCGCCGCGAATTCCGGCGCGGCCCATGCCACCGATGCCACAAGCGCCGCGACCGCGATGATCTTGTACATGAGGTCTCTCCGTGTTGGCGAAGCCGTTATGAAGAAACGGATCGCGCTAGTCTTTTTGCACGGTGATGGTGATCTTCTTCGAATACACGGGCGGCACGTGCGGCACGTGGTTGTGATCGCCGAGAATCAGTTGCAACGTGTGCTTGCCCGGCGGCAACTCGATGCGCGCGTCCGTCTCACCCGCGCCGAAGTGCAGGTGATTGCGATCCGAGGGAATCTCCTGGTCGAGCGGCGGCAGGTCGGTGTCGATCAGTAGGTGGTGATGGCCGGTGTTTGGAAACACGACGCCCTTCGGGCACACGCCCATGTTGCGCAAGCCCATGCGCACCCACAGCTTGCCGCCATGAATCACAGCCCCATCCGGCGGCCAGATGATGTACTCCTCCGCGCCGGGCGGCGACGCGGTCTGCTCCGCCCGCGCGGAGCGCCATGGCGCCACGCTGCCGAGCGCCGCGAGGAGCGCCGCGCCCACGGCGGCACGCAACGCATCCCGACGCGCCTGCGCTGGACGGCTCATGTCGAAAGTAACGGGGGTGAGGATTCTTCTTCGCATAGCGCACTCTCCCGAAGAGGGGTCGTGGCCGCCTCGGCTGCGCAAAGGCGGGACACGCGTTCCGGCTGAATGTTGCGGGCGCGAGTGACCGAACGGCCGCGTAGTTAAAACGAGTGTGCGGCTTTACTTTGTGAATTAGCTTAGGACGTAACTTGCCAAAAAGATACGCCACACTCGTTAACCGTATGACGCGTCGAGGCACGCGACGGTTGTGACGCGCAAAGCGCGTGCTATCGTTATTAACAGGTCGCAGATGGACGGTCGGTGGCGTGGATGCTTCGCCCGAAGAACTCCAGCGAATGCTGCGAGCAGCGCGGTCAGCTAATGCCTAAGTTCTGTCCGGTACAAACAGGATGTGAAGATGTGGCGAATATTCCTGCTGGTGTGCATGGCTGGAGCAATGCAGGCGCAATGGGGCAATGCTTGCGCCGCCGCGCCGCAACACGACCACGCGCAGTGGACCGCGACCGATGCAGCGACCGGGGCCGGTGTGGCTGTGACGGATACGGCGGTCTCGCCGATCACGCCAATCACGCCGTTCACGCCATCGCGCGGCAATGCGCAGTCTCCACGTGTCGCGCTGGTGATCGGCAACGGCGCGTATGGCGATCTCGCAGACCCGCTCCTGCACAATGCGCCGCGCGACGCCGAAGCCATGCGCGACACGCTTCGTGCGCTCGGTTTCGACGTCGTCACGCTGACGAATGCCACGCCGCAATCAATGCGGCAAGCGATCGACGAATTCCGTGAGCGCTTGCGGACAGGCGGTGTGGGTCTCTTCTATTTCGGCGGGCACGGCATGCAAATTGGCCGGCGGACTCTGCTCATGTCCGCCGGAGTCGATGCGCGCGTGCCGGCTTCGCTAGCGAGCCACAGCATCGAGTTGCAAAGCGTATTGGAGGCGATGCAGTCGCCGCGCGCCGGCCGGCTCAATCTCGTGATTCTCGACACCTGCCTGAACAACCCGTTCGCCCGCGACACAACCGGCGACCCGCAAGCGCCGCCAGCCGACACGCTGATCGCCTATGCAACCGCGCCCGGCGGCTTCGCAGCGGATGGCGCGCGGCACGGCGTCTATACGAACGCCTTGCTGCGTGCGCTGAACAGCGGATCGCCGCAAACGCTGGGTAGCCTGTTTCAACACGTCGCCGCGCAAGTTCAGGTTGCGACCGGCGACCAGCAAAGACCGTGGATTGCTGCGGCGCTTCCTCTATCGCTTCAACTGAGCGGTGCCGCTCGGCGCGACGCCAGCGCGCTGCTCGCGCGAGCCGATCAGGATGATCCCGTCGTCACGCTGCACAGCAGAGGCATTTTGCCGAAAGACAGTGGCGAGCAATACGAAATCACGTTCTGGAATTCGATCAAGGACAGCAACTACCCGGCCGATTACGAAGCCTATCTGAAGGCCTATCCGAACGGCCGCTTTGCGACGCTCGCTCATGCGCGCATCGACCGACTGCGGGCGGCGGCGAGCGCCGCGCCGCCTGCCGCGCCTGCGGCTGCACCGGCGCCGCAAACGGTACGGCCCGCAGCGCCTGCCAATGCGCCTGGCAACGCCCCGGCGCCAGAGCACGCGCACCCGGCGCCCGCCCCGACACCCGCCGCGCCGCCCGCCGCCGCAGTCGCGCAAAAACCCGCTCCCACGCATCCACTGAGCGCCGGCGAAAGTCGCGACTGCGCCACCTGCCCGGTTATGGTCCCCGTGCCCGCAGGTTCGTTCGCGATGGGTAGCAGCACCGACGATCCATCCGAAAAGCCGGTCCATCACGTGAGCATCGGCGCGCCGTTCGCGATCGGCAAATACGAGGTGACGGTCGAGCAATGGAACGCCTGTGTGGCCGCCAATGCGTGTCAGAAGCTCACGCCCGAGAGCAATACCAACAAGGCGTCGCCGGCGCGCGACCTCAGTTGGGACGACGCGCAGCAGTACGTGAAATGGCTCAGCAAAGTCACGGGTAAATCCTATCGCCTGCCCACCGAGGCGGAATGGGAATACGCTGACCGGGCCGGCACCACCACCGCCTACTGGTGGGGCGATCAGATGCGCAAAGGCAGCGCCAACTGCAAGGACTGTGGCGATCCGTGGCACAAGGAGGGACCGGAGCCGGTCGGGTCGTTCGCGCCGAATCCGCTCGGCCTGTACGACATGAACGGCAGCGTCTGGGAATGGACCGCCGACTGCTGGCACAACAACTACCAGGGCGCGCCCGTCGACGGCCACGCGTGGGACAGCCCCGGCTGCGAAATGCGCGTGATTCGCGGCGGCTCATGGCGCGAAGGCGCCGGCTACATGCTCACCGCCACGCGCTTCAAGTACAGCGCCGGGGTGCGTCAATCGCAGGATGGCTTCCGGGTCGTCAAAGATCTCAAGTGACGCATACGGTTCGCAGCGACGGCGCCGCAATGGATGCCTGCGGCTGCGATCAATCCAAGGTCTCGTCGGTTTCGCTCAAGGCGCTCAAGGCGTGTGAGGCTTCGTCGTGATCGGCGCGAAATCGGCGACGATATGGTCCTGCCCATATTTGCCGCCGATTTGCGTGAGCCGCGTGTCGAGCGCACGCAGGTAATCGGCGCGCGGTTCGCTTTCCGGACGCGGCTTGTCGAATAGCGGCGCCGGCGTAATCAGCAGCACCACCATCTCCGCCCCGAACGGCTTCGAAATGATCCAGTCGCCCGCGCTGCCGATCGTGGCCGCATAGTGCGGCGGCGCCTGATTGTCCTTCGCGCGCGGGCTCGGCACCATATGCACGACGCTGCCGTCGAGCTGGTAGTAGTCGAGATTCACATACGAGTCGAAGCCCGGCGTGGTCACGTCGACCACCAACGGGTCGCCCTCGTGCAACAGACCGCCGGCCGGCCGCACGTGCAAAGCCGCAACGCGGCCCGCTTGCCAGTTGCGAATCCAATACGGCGCGAGCGTCTTGACCACGTCGCATTTGTCGTCGGCTAGCGGCTCGGCTTCGAGCGCCAGCGTATCGACACCGGGCAACGCCGCCAACGTGTCCTTCAGATGCCCCGCGCCGTTGCGCTGCGAGACGAAGCCACGCACCGTCAGCGAGTGGCCCTGCACGCTGGCGGATAGCGCCGAACAAGGCACTTGTGCCAACGCGGGCGCGACAGCGGCGAGAGTCAGTGCGGGTTTGGGCGTGGGCGGCGCTGGCGGTGCTGCATTGGGCGATGTTGCGAGCGGCGCCGACGGCGATGTTGCAGGCGCCGTCGCGCTCGGCGCGGAAGGCGCCGAATCTGGCGCAACGGATGCCCCCACGGGCGGCGAAACTGTCGGCGCAACCCCCGCCGCCGAATTTGCATCCGGCGCGACATCCGCCCGATCCGCCACCACCGGCGAAGCCGCCGAATCCGCCGGCACGTTATCCTGGCGCCCCGGGCCCGAGCGCAACGCGAACACGCCGACCGCCGCCGCGCACACCACGGCAAAACTCGCGAGCCCGACCTTCGCCAATGCACCCGACTTCTCCGCGCGCGCTTCGTTGTCGAACTCCGCGATGAAGCGCACCACGCTCGGCATGCGCGTGTTGCGATCGAACGACAGCGCGGCACGCAACGCGCGCCATTGCCGCGAATCGAGGTTGGGCGGCCGCTGCGGCTTGAAGTCGGCATTGCGCGCCTGGGTCGCTGACAGCCGGTCGAACGGATGGTGGCCGGTCAGCAACTCGTAGGTGATGCAGCCGAGCGCATAGATATCGTCGCGCGGGTCCGGCTCGCGATGCTCGATCATCTCCGGGCTCGCATACGCGGGCGTCAACGCGCCCAGACTGCCCGGATCGAACACCGTCGCGTCGCTCTCCTCTTCGGGCCGCTGGAACACGCGCGCAATGCCGAAGTCGATCACTTTCACTTCGGCGTTGGTGGTCAGAAACACATTGGCGGGCTTGAAGTCGCAATGGACGAAGCCGCGCTCGTGCGCATAAGCGAGCGCGGCGCACATGCCGCGTACGATCGGCAGCGCCGCGCGCACCGGCATGCCCTGATAGCCCGGCGTGCGCAGCAACTGGCTGAGCGGCTTGCCGCTCAGATACTCCATCGTCAGATAGACGATCGGTCCGTCGCGGTCGAAGTCGTACACCGTGATGATGTTGCGATGCGCGAGCACTTGCGCCTTGCGTGCTTCACGTTGCAACGCGACGAGCGAATTCGGATTGCCGCGAAACTGGACGTTGAGCACCTTGATCGCGAGATACGGCTTGCGATCCGACGCTTCGAGCTTGCGCAGATCGAGCGCCTTGTACACCGTGCCCATGCCGCCCACGCCGAGACATTCTTCGAGGACGAAACGGTTGTTCAGCGTGTCGCCGGTGCCCTTGATCTGGTCGTGTCCCGCGGCGCCGGGCGTGTTGGCGGCGCTAGCCGAACTGCTTGCGCTGCTGGAGGCACTCGAATCGCCCGCGCTCGCGGAACGCACCGATGGAATCTCCACCGAAGTCTGAATGCCGGTTTCCTCGCCGCCCGCCGCCACGTTCGACACGCGCAACTGCTCGATACGCCGCCGCACTTCCACGTACAGATCTTCAGGCAACGGCGCCTGACGATGCGCCGCGCCGAGCATCTCCAGCAGCTGCGTGGGACCGAGTCCTCCGGTCGTCAACGTGCTGTCGAGTTGAGCGACGAACTCGTCACGGGACAGCTCGCCGGTCTGATAGTCGTGAATCACACGCGCAAGGCTAGCCATTTGTGCGAAGCGCCGCCGCTGCCGTTGGGCCGGATCGCATGCGACCGAAGCCACGCGGGCTGATAGAAAACCTGTCGTAACCAGTTACATGTGCCGCTTCGATACTAGCTCCCGGCCCGGGCTTTCGCAAACCAGGATTGGCCCGCGCCGCGCCACGAGGGCGCGGCACGCCGGTGTCGTTCGGCATCCAACAGCAAATGGCCGGGTGTCGGACATGCGCCACCGCTCGCCGGCCGGCCAGGCCCGCCGCCGCGCTGTCTCCAATCAGGCCATGAGACGCGCAAGCCTTGCGCAGCGGGGCTTCGTCAACTTTATTAGGAACCTTGAATAAAGCTGGCACAGGCCATGCGTTAGTGACACCCGAGCAGACAAAATGCTCGAACCCAGTCGCAGAACCGCGATAATTCTTTCCAGGAGACTTACCATGAAGACGCTGATGATCAAAGACCTGTCCATCACCGAAGAACTCGACAGCAAGGCCATGAGCGCCGTGCGCGGCGGCTACGGCCCGTCGGTCTCGTACTACAGCTTCGCCCCGGTCTTTGCGCCGAACAACAGCACGAAGGTCGACGCCACGCAACTGATCAGCAACGAGCTGAACCTGCAGAACGCCAACGGCAACAACGTTGCGCTCGCGACCGGCATCACCTCGAACGTCAATCCGTACACGGTATCGAGCAACAACATCAACGCGTAACGCGCGCCGAGGCGAAGCGTCCACACTTCGTGGCCGCTTCGCCTCCCGCCCACCACGCCCGTCTTTCGCGCAACTTTGGAGAATCACCATGTCATCCCTCATGATTCGCGATCTGTCCAGCACCCGCGAACTCGACCGCCGCGCCATGTTCGCGGTGAGCGGCGGCACTGGCAGCAGCGTACCCGGCCTTCCATCGGTGTCCGGCCTCAGCGGCATCGCCAACGTCAACGTCAATGTCAACGTCAACCAGGAGTTGAACCAGGCGCAGTTCGTGAGCGTCTCCGCGCTCAACGGCAACGGCTTCATCGGCGCCAACATTCTGCCGCCGTTGCAGCTGGACGTGAGCCCGGTACTGAAGGGCGGCAACTTCGCGGCCGTGTGACCACCGGCAGCAGCGCGGGAACGGGGGTTCCACGACTGCCGCCACATCATCACGGTTATGCAAGCCGCGCAAGCCGCAAACAGATTTCCTATACTGATAGTGCGACGAGACCACCGAATGCAAAACGACACACAGGAGCGGCGGCCGGACCATGACAATGGCCAGCCGCCCAATTTCTTTTCTGGAGCCGCCATGGCAAAGCTCATCATCAAGGATCTGGCCGACAGCGTCCAACTCGACCGCGAGGCGATGGCCGCGATCGTCGGCGGCGCACGCGTCGGTGCGCGCTCGAGTAGCGCCGCGCCGCTGGTGCCGGCTGCGACGCGCGTCGTCGAATATCCGCCCGGCTTTCCCGCTGCGCATCAGGCGATTGCCAACGCGGCCATGCCGCGCAACCGGCAGCGCGGCTAGCGCCGAATCCAGATCGACACTGCAACGGCACGCGTGATCCACGCGTGCCGTTTGCATTTGCGTCGTCTGAAGCTGCGCCGTGACCCAACCATTCGCGCGCGATGCGTCTGGCCGAACCAGACAGATCGACCCGGCTTCGCATCGCGCACGCGCCATGCTCAACCGGCACGCGGCACACATCCTTGCCTGCCCTCGCTTTGCCGACACCCGCGCCGTTCCCGCGCGAGCCGCACCCGCATTGGCATGTCCCTTGCAGAAACATGGCTGAGCATCGCACTGTGCTCGCCCGACCACTTCAAGGAGTATCGCCATGAAATCCACTGTCATTATCAAAGACCTGCCCCGTTGCGCGGATAGCCCCCATGACGACGCGACCCTCACCTCCGAACAGATGAAGACACTGCGCGGCGGCCGTTCCGTGGTCGTCACCGTGGACGGCGGCGCCTTGGGCCACGTCGACGATTGGGAGATCAACACCGCAATCTTCGAAGGCCGCATCAAAGGCACCTACTTGTAGGACGCGCGAGAGGTCCGCAATTGGAAACCCGGCATCCCGCTCACTTGCACGTGACCCGGGTGCCGGTTCGATTGACCTGGTGAATGTCCGCTTGCGGCGACGCCGCCCCGGTTGCACATCACCTATGATGCTTAGGACGCCACGTGGTTTATTGCGTGCGGTCCGCCCCTAGCCCACCCTCTTCCCTCGCTACCCGGACAGCCCGATGGCGCAGCAGCGCTCGCGGCAACCGGCAGTCAACGCGCCGCGCAACGCTAGCGACGATTGCGGCGCGCCACGAGCCGGCATCGCCAATCCATATTGGAGACACGCAATGAAATTCATCGTGCAATGGAAAGGTCTGCCGAGCGACGAAAATGCGGTAATCGAACGCTTCATGAAAACCGGCGGCCAGGTGCCGGACGGCGTCACGTTGCTGGGGCGTTGGCACGCCACCGGCGGATTGCAGGGCGTGGCGATCGTCGAGGCGGACGACACGCGCAATCTCGCGGCGCTGTCGCTCGCATGGGGCGACCTGCTGACGATGAGCATCTTGCCGGCGCTCACCGACGAAGACCTGGGCGCCGCGCTCGGCAAACATCAGGCGGCCGGCCAGCGATCCTGACCGACAAGCTTGCCGATTAACCTGACCACCTAACCTGTCATGCCCGCCGGGCTCGCCACGCCGGTTCCGCCCGCACCTGGCGGACAACGCTTGCCATTCCGCGAATCGCTGCTGGCGATGCTCGGCGTCGCCTTCGTCGCAATGCTGGTGGCGCTGGATCAAACCATCGTCGGCACCGCGTTGCCGCGCATCGTCGCCGATCTGCGGGGCTTCGATCTGTACGCGTGGGTCGCGACGGCGTACATGCTGGCCTCCGTCATCACGATTCCGATCTTCGGACGCCTGGGCGATCTGTTCGGCCGCAAGCCGTTTCTGATCGCGGCCATCCTGCTGTTCACCGGTGCGTCGGTGTTGTGCGGACTCGCCGGCAGCATGCTCGCGCTGGTGATTGCGCGCGGTCTGCAAGGC
This sequence comes from Paraburkholderia panacisoli, assembly GCF_008369935.1. Taxonomy (GTDB): domain Bacteria; phylum Pseudomonadota; class Gammaproteobacteria; order Burkholderiales; family Burkholderiaceae; genus Paraburkholderia; species Paraburkholderia panacisoli. The sequence continues at coordinate 56,476 of NZ_VTUZ01000011.1, forward strand.
ATCGGCGGCGGCATTCTGATCGGCACCGTGTTCGCGACCGTCGCCGATCTGTTCCCGAGTCCGAAGCTGCGGCTGCGCTGGCTGGTGTTCGTCACGTCCTCGTTCGGCGTCGCCAATATGGTAGGGCCGACGCTCGGCGGCCTGCTGACGCAATACGGCGGCTGGCGGCTGGTGTTCTTCGTCAACGTGCCCATCGGCGTCGTGTCGCTGCTCTTCGTGCTGCGCTTTTTGCCGCCGTTTCACGAGCTGCGGCGCAAGGGCCCCGTGCGGCTCGACTGGCTCGGCGCGGTCGTGCTCGCAGTCACATTCGGCGCGGTGCAGGTGCTGATCGAAGAGTTTCCGAGACGCGGCGTCGACGGCACGACCATCGCGCTGGCCGTCCTCGTGTCGACTTGCGCGTCGATCCTCTGGCTATGGGAGCGGCGTGTGGGCGATCCGATCGTGCCGGTGGACATGCTGCTGGACCGCAAGCTGAGCGCGCTGTTCGCGATGTCGGTGCTGGGCGGCTTCGCGCTGTTTTCGCTGGTGTTCTATGTGCCGCTGCTGTTTCAGGGCGGCTATGCGATGACCGCACACGACTCGGGCATGCTGATCACGCCGCTGCTGCTCGGCACGACCGTCGGCAGCGTGATCAACAATCGCATCGTCACACGAATCCGGCGCGCGAACGCGATCATGTATGCGGGCTTTGCGCTGTCCGCGCTCGCCTGTCTCAGCGTGGTCGTGCTGCGGGGCACGGAACCGCATCTGGTGTGGATGTCGTGCATGGGCATCAGCGGGCTCGGCCTCGGTCTGGTCGCCACCAATCTGACCGTGTGTTCGCAGCAGATCGCCGCGCACGGTAACGTCGGCGCGGCCACCGCGCTGCTGCAGTCGCTGCGCACGTTCGGCGGCATGCTCGGCACCGTGATGACCGGCGCGCTGCTCGGCCATCTGTACTCGCGTGGCGTGCATCGCTCGCTCGATTCGTATCAGGCGACGCAGTGGTTCAAATCGTTCGCGAGTCCCGAACTGCTGGTGGACCGCGCGGAACAGGCCGCGCTGATCAATCGTCTGGTGAGCGCAGGTCATGCCGGCGACGCGATGATGCACTCCGCGCGCGAAGCGCTCGTGCAGTCGATTCACATCGGCATTCTGGTCGCGGGGGGCGCCGCGCTGCTCGGGCTGTGCCTCGCCTGGTTCGTGCCGCCCGTGCGGGTCGGCTATCTGGAAGCCGACGCCGACGCGAACGCCCAGCCGCCGCCCAAGCCGCTCCCGCCGCACCGCAACGCGCTCTGAGCGGCCCGCCGCCACGGGCGCGAAGGTACTTCTTGCTTTCTGTATCGGTCGATATATAATGCGTTTCTATATCGATCGATATAGAATTTCGGTGAGCACGCACGAAGCGCATGAAGGACACTGAACATGGCACGACCCCGCGGATTCGATGAGCACGAAGTGCTGGAAGCGGCCAGCGCGGCCTTCTGGAGCAAGGGCTACGAGGCGACTTCCACGCGCGACCTGGTCAAGTCGACCGGTCTCACGCAGCCCAGCCTCTACAACGCGTTCGGCGACAAGCGCGGGCTGTATCTGCGCGCGCTCGAACATTATCTGGAGCACAGTCTGCGCGAGCGGATCCATCGGCTCGAAAAAGCCGCGTCGCCCGCGCAACGCATCACGCTGTTTTTCCACGAGGTCATCGAACGCGCCATTGCCGATCCCGACAGGCGCGGCTGCATGCTGGTCAACTCGGCGCTGGAAACTTCATCGGATGACGAAGCATTCCGCGAAACCGTCGCCGCCGAGATGGCGGAAATCCGCGCGTTTTTCCATCGGGGCCTCGTCGCCGCAGAGCAGAGCGGCGAAATCGCTCCAGTCGTTCCAACCAATGACGCCGCGTCTCATCTGCTTGCCACGCTGATCGGCATTCGCGTACTCGCGCGTGTCACGCCGCAGTACGAACTGCTTTACGGCGCGGTATCGCCGGCGTTGAAGCTGCTCGGCTTGCCTGCGCTACCGCCGCCCACGACGCCATCCGCTCTGGCCGCGCAAGACGGCCACGTCTGAGCCACGCGCCTGAACCGGCGCTTCCCTTTATGTTTCACCGGCATCCGGCAGCGCCGCCATTGGCGTGCGCACCGGTAAAGGAATCGTCATGTCCGCAACACCGTCTTCGTTAAGCACTGCCCAGCCCGCTTCACTCGACGCCCGCGCGATCTTCGCGACGTTCGCCGGCTTGTGCGGCAGTCTCGTCGCGATCGGCCTCGCGCGCTTCGCGTACACGCCGCTGATTCCGTCGCTGATCCAGGCGCACTGGTTCACGTCGTCGCAAGCGGTGACGCTCGGCGCGGCGAATTTCGCGGGCTATCTGATCGGCGCGTTGATCGGCCGGCCAATTGCGTCGGTGTTGTCGAACCGCAGCGCGTTGCGCCTGCTGATGGCGGTGGTGACCGCCGCCTTCTTCGCCTGTGCGTATCCTCTGTCGATTAGCTGGTTCTTCGCATGGCGCCTGCTGTCGGGTATTTCCGGCGGCGCGATCATGGTGCTGGTGGCGACCTCGATTCTTCCGCACATTCCCGCGCCGCGCCGCGGCTTTGTCAGCGGCATGATCTTTCTCGGGCTCGGTTTGGGCATCGCGGCATCCGGCACGCTGATTCCGAAGCTGCTGCACTTCGGTTTGCAAACCACGTGGATCGGCCTCGGCGTGGTGGCGCTGGTATTGACCGCGGCGAGCTGGTTCGGCTGGCCGTCGACCAATCCCCCAGCCCCGCTGGTCCCGGCCGGCAGTCATCATGCCGCGCGTCCTCACGGCCTCAAGCTGCATGTGCTGTACGCACAATACGCGGCCAACGCGCTCGGCCTCGTTCCGGCGATGGTGTTGCTGGTCGACTACGTGGCGCGCGGCCTCGGACGCGGCGCTGCGATCGGCGCCGACTTCTGGGTGCTGTACGGTCTCGCCGCGATTGCCGGTCCGGTGATTTGCGGCAACGTGGCCGATCGCATCGGCTTCGGCAACGCGTACCGGATCGCACTCTTTCTGCAAGCCGCGGCCGTGGCGATGCTCGCGCTGTCGGGCAGCACGCTCGCGCTGGCGACGGCGACCGTGATCCTCGGCATCTTCACGCCGGGCATCGTGCCGCTCGTGCTCGGCCGCATTCACGAACTCGTGCCGCACGATCACATCGAACAGCGGGCCTCATGGAGCCGCGCGACGACGGCCTTTGCGTTGTTCCAGGCGCTCGGCGGCTATGGGTACTCGTTTCTGTTCTCGCATACGCATAACGACTACGCGCTGATTTTCATCTGCGGCGCGGTGGCGCTTGCAGTGGCTTTCATCGCGGACCTCGTCGTATCGCGTTTCGGCGGCGCGCGCCGCGTATCGGCGTGATCGGTTGACGACGGGTTGAAGCGCTTGCGCCTTCGATGCTTCGTGTTGGGCACGCGGTTTGCTCGATAGGGTCAGCGGTACTGTTTTCAGCGCGCCGCCGCCAAAAGCGGCATCAAGCGATCCAACTGAAGACAGGTCCTTGTCAACCAGGCGGAGGTCATTGATATGTTGGGAACTATTCTTCTGATCGTGCTGATTCTTCTGCTCATCGGCGCATTTCCGTCGTGGCCGCATAGCCGTTCGTGGGGCTACGGTCCGACCGGTGGGCTCGGCGTTGTCCTGATCGTGGTGATCGTGCTGCTGATTGCCGGCGTGATATAGCCAACGCGAGCTGATCCCTAACGAGGCTCAATTCAGTCCAGCCGCCGGCCCCCATGCGATATGCGTCGCATGGGGGCCGGCGGCGTCACGTTCAGAGTCCAGACGCACCCTGCCACGCCGGAGCGTGCGATGGAAAAGTTACCCGCCAATCAGGTCGCGCTGATCACGGGCGCCAGTTCGGGCATCGGCTATGGCGTCGCAAAAGGCGCTGTCGGACGCAGGCGCGGCCGTGGTGCTGAACGATCATTCGCATCCCGAAGGAGCGGAGCAACTCGCCAGCGAGATCGAGAAAGCCGGCGGCGCAGCGTTCGCGCATCGAGCCGACGTGGCCGATCCCGCACAGGTCGGCGCCATGTTCGATGCATGCCGCGCGCGTTTCGACAGTGTCGATATCGTGGTGGCGAATGCCGGCTTGCAGAAAGACAGCGCGTTCGCCGAGATGACGCTGGGCCATTGGCAAACCGTGCTATCGACCAATCTGACCGGCCAATTCCTGACGAGCCAGGCAGCAGTCAAGGAATTCCGCCGACGCGGGCCCAAGCCCGTATCCAACGCTTTGGGCAAGATCATTTGTATGAGTTCGGTTCACGAAGTGATTGCGTGGGCCGGACACGTCAATTACGCGGCGTCAAAAGGCGGCATTCAGATGTTCATGAAATCGCTCGCGCAGGAAGTCGCGCCGGAGCGCATTCGCGTCAATTCCGGCAAGGCCGCCGTGTGGCTCGCTTCGGATGAAAGCGACTACGTGGTCGGCACGACCTTGTTCGTCGACGGCGGGATGACGTTGTATCCGTGCTTTGTCGATAACGATTAGCGGTTGCTGGCCTGATCGGCCCGCACGGCGAAGCCGCAGAGCGTGAGAAGCGTGACGCAATGAGCGATGTGAAGCCGGTGCAGTTCAGCATCGCGTTGCGTGAGAATCTGCCCTGAAATCCGCGCTGAATTCCGTCCTCTGCTGAAACTACTACGTGGACGCGCTGCGCGATTTACGCGCCATGCCGACTGCTAGTTACTTGATCAGACTCGCAACGATGCAGCACGGACCGCAGTCGCCCGCACGCTCGGGCGCCGTAATGCGCAAGGCCGCGAATCGCGCCGCGACGGCGATTCACGCTTGTATGACGTGTGCTTCGTGCGCGCGCTGCGCGCCTTACGCGCACTCGCAGGGCCACTCGAATCGGGTCGGGCACGGCGGATGCTGAATCACCATCGTATTCAAACCTCGATACGAAAGGAGATCACATCATGCCTTACCTACTCGGCTGGCTGCTTGGCGTTCCGTTGATCGTACTGGTCATCCTGTACCTGATCTTTCATTAACCCGTGCGCCATACGCAGGCGCATGCCGTCGATCCGACGGTCATCTACTGCGGCGCAGCTCGATCGACGGCTGCATGAGAGGCGACGCCCGAGTTTGCGGCGTCGCCTTTCGCATGTCTGCACCTCCTCCACATAGGCTTCGCGCTGCTCGTTCGGCGCTTGCGCCTTTTCCCTTGCACTGCGGAAAATAGCGCGTAAAACTAATCTGAGCAGTCCGCAAAATGCCATTTCTGCACACGTGCGCGAGCGCGCACGAGGAAGGAGGGACCGATGGCAAACAACGAGTACACACTATCGCATCAGGATGTGGTGAAGGCCATCATCATTGATCAGAATATTCACGAGGGTTTCTGGACGCTCAACGTCAATTTCAACGTCGCCGCGAGCCACGCTCCGCGTGTGCCCGATCCCAGCCTCACCGTGACGATCAAGGGCATCGGCATCATGCGCGCGCCGCCAACCGATCCGTTTGCGGTCGACGCCGCGCTCATCAATCCAACTCCGCCTCAACCTGTCGAAGGAACCGTGCACGTCACGTCGGCCGTCAACGGCACGCATGGCAACGGCATGCAATTTTGCCGCGACGTGTATCGCAATGTCGCAATACAGAGCCCGATTAAAGCGCCCTTTAAACGAGGCTGATCGGGCCGAAGCCGCCGCGTTCAGCGATTGGCGGCGTAACGGAACGCGGCGCGCCCGGCGGTATGCGATTGCACGAATCAGCGTACCGCCGCCATCAGCGCACGCCAACCGGCGCTGAGCGCTCGGCTCATCGTCAGTACGTTGACCGGACCGGGGGAGTAGACGAGAACGAGAGACGCAACAAGAAATGAAACGTACAGCTGGATCGACATTGGTGGGCAGGTGGTTGCTGCATGCCCATGCGCGCTGCCGAAACCCACGCGCTTCGAGCAGCGGGGAGCGCGGACGATCAGGACAAGCATCGGTCAGGAACATGCGTCCATGCCCGGCGAGCGCGCCTTCCGGCACTGATGGCGCCGGAATTCGCCCGCGTGCCGCCTTCCTGTGAAGGCGGCGAGACACCGGATGGCAGCTTGTGGCCGCGCAAGGCCGCGTAACCTGGAGCTCGCGGCCCGGACGGTTGTCCCGGGCATGAATGCACGCTGAAAATATACCCGAACGCAAGCTGGATAAGCTTCTTAAAGGCGTGGATGAACCGATCCACGGCGGAACGACATTCCTTTAAAATTGAATTTTCCAGAACAAACTTCCGACCTCATCCATGACCGCCCGAAACCGCCCGCTCGACAACCAGGATCGCAAGATCATGCGCGAGCTACAGAAGAACGCCCGGCTGAGTAACGCCGAGCTTGCCGAACTGGTCGGCATGTCGACCACCGCGTGCTGGAACCGCACGCGTCAGCTGGAGACCGAAGGGTATATCCGCGGCTATGTCGCGTTGCTCGATCAGCAGAAGCTCGGCTTCGCAGACGTAGCTGCTCGAAGTCACGCTCGACCGTCACGACGACGACGCGCTCGCCCGCTTCGGCGCCGAACTGGCGACGCTGTCCGAAGTGCTCGAAGCGTATCTGGTCTCGGGTGACTACGACTATCTGGTCAAAGTGGCGGTCGACGGCACGGCCGGCTACGAACGGTTCCTGCGCGAAAAGCTGTACAAGATCGCCGGCATTCGTCACAGCCGCTCGATGTTCGCGCTGCGCTGCATGAAGAGCATTCCGTCGATTGCGATCTGACGTGCCAATGCGCCGAAGCCCGCCACTCGTGCCGAGCTTATTGCGCGGCACGCGACGCCGCGATGATCGCATCGGCGACGGCCTTCGGCTGGCTCACCATCGCGACATGGCTCGCATTGACGCGCGTCACTTTCGCGTCGATGTTCGCGGCCATCTTCTGCTGCAGGTTCGGATCGATCATGCGGTCCTGACCGGAGATCACGAAGTACGACGGCTTGTCGTGCCACGCCGCTTTGGTCACCTTCTCGTCGAGGCAGCCAGCAGCCCACGGCGCCTGAGTCGCCGCGATCAAACGCTTTTCCGGCAACGGCAGATCCTGCGCGAAATCGTCGAGTACCGCTTTCGTCGAAAGCGTCAGGTAACCGGCTTCGTCCTTGCGCAGCTCGCTCGCCCAGGCCGGCGCCGGTGCGCCTTTCGTCATGTCGGCGATGGACTGCCCGCTGTCGGGCGCGAACGCCGCCACGTAGACGAGACTCTTGACCTTGTCGTCGTTGCCCGCCTCGCTGACCACGACACCGCCCCACGAATGGCCGACCAGGATGACCGGGCCCGTCTGCTGATCGATCACGCGTTTGGTCGCCGATACATCGTCGGCCAACGAACTCAGCGGATTCTGTACCGCCACCACGTGCAGCCCGCGCGCTTCGAGCAGCGGAATCACCTTGTCCCAACTGGAGCCGTCGGCGAATGCGCCGTGCACGAGCACGACGTTCTTGCCCTTCAGATCCTGAGGTGGGGCGGCGTGCGAAGCCTGCAACATGAACAGTCCACCAAGCAGCAATGCGGACCCGAGGCACTTCTTGAGAAACGTGGTCATTGTCTATGTCTCGACAGGATGGAAACGCTATTGAATCGGCCGTCCGGAGTGAGCACGCGGACGGCCGGCATAAGACAGAGCGTGACAGCGCGTGGTAGCGATCACGAATGCGCGTAGATGTCGCCGAGGCCGATCACTTCCGGCGCGCTCGCCTTTGCATGGCTCATCGGCGCACGCGACCCCGAGGCCGAATTGCCCTTCGCGACACCGCCATACGCCGCGGCGGCCGAACCGTCATCGGCATTGATGCGCGCCTGCGCGGCCTGGAGGTCGCTCGGGTAGTGCGCTTCGTCGCCCGCCGCGTTGTAGCCGGCCTTCTGCAACTGGACCAGTTCGGCGCGCACTTCGGAGCGGGTCAGCGGCTGTTGTGCCTGCGCGAACGAAACGACGGGGATGGAAACCAGCGCGGCGACGATAAGCGATTGAACGCGTTTCATGAGTTTTCTCCGGATATCAGGGTATGCAAAGTTCAAAGGTTGAGCAGAACGCGACACGGTTAAACCAGGCCTGCCGTTATGTCCCGCCTGATGCAAACGCACTGTTGCGAATCAACCTTGCGTGTACATATTTGAACCCGCCGACGTATCGGGAATGTTTTCGTGAGTGCCGTTAATGCAAGCTTGTTTGTCTGAGTGCGGGGCGGATACATTGCGATACAAAAAAGCCGCTCTGGAATTCGGAGCGGCTAGTCGGTAGTCCATGGCGCGCACACGTCATGCAAGGCGCGCGACATCGATGATCGCGTCGGCAAACGCCTTCGGCGCTTCCTGCGGCAGGTTGTGTCCAATGCCGCCACTGAGGTTGCGGTGCTGATACCTGCCCGTGAATTTCTTCGCGTACGCAGCCGGCTCGGGATGTGCCGCGCCGTTCGCATCGCCTTCCATCGTGATGGTCGGCACCCCGATCGTCGGCGCCATCGCCAGACGCTTTTCCAGTTCGTCGTATTGCGCCTCGCCCTGCACCAGCCCCAGGCGCCACCGGTAGTTGTGAATCACCACCGCCACATGATCCGGATTGTTGAACGACTGCGCCGAGCGCTCGAACGTCGCATCGTCGAAATCCCATTTCGGCGACGCCGTGTGCCAGATCAGCTTGTTGAAGTCGTGCCGGTTCGCTTCATAGCCCGCATAGCCGCGCTCCGTGGCGAAATAGAACTGGTACCACCACGTCAGTTCCGCCTTCGGCGGCAGCGGCGCACGGTTCGCCTCCTGACTGCCGATCAGGTAGCCGCTCACCGACACCATCGCCTTGCAGCGTTCCGGCCACAGCGCCGCGATGATGTTCACCGTGCGCGCGCCCCAGTCGAAGCCGCCCAGCACCGCCTTGTCGATTTTCAGTGCGTCCATCAGCGCGATGATGTCCACCGCAACCACCGCCTGCTGACCGTTGCGCGGCGTATCGGCGGACAGGAAGCGCGTCGACCCATAGCCGCGCAGATACGGCACGATCACCCGGTAGCCCGCGGCCACCAGCAGCGGCGTGACTTCCGCGAAGCTGTGGATGTCGTAGGGCCAGCCGTGCAGCAGAATGACGACCGGTCCGTTCTGCGGACCCGCTTCCGCATAGCCGATGCTCAGCGTGCCGGCATTGATCTGCCGAATGGGCCCGAATGACGCGGCGCCTGCCGCCTTCGTACTGCCCGCCGTTGCATTGGACTGCGCGTGAGCGAGTCCGCTCAGGCCCAACTCCAGCAGACTGATGCCGGCCAGGGTGGTCCCTAGCAGACGGCGACGCCGCATGTTGATCTGATCCGACATGGCTATTCTCCTTGTTGAAGTCAGAGAGTGACAGTGTGCAACGACTCGAACGACGGTCCCATCGGTCGCACGCGAATGTCGGGATGCAAACGCTGCCAGGGCAGGTCGGCCGGATCGGCGGCCATCGGGCCGGGCGCTTTCGCCACGAGAATCGCGTCGGCAATCGCTTCGAAGTCCGCACGAAAATGAACCGAGCTTTTGAGCACGAGAATTTTCATCTGTTCGGGCTCGATCCCCGCGACCCGAAACAGGTTGCGATCGAACACCTGCATCTTGATCGAGCTGACCGCGATCCTGACGCCTTCGACCCGCAAGCACGCAACTTGGCCGAGTTCGCCCTGCATACCGTTGAGCATCGGACCATCGAAACGGAAGCGGCCGTCCGACAGATGCTCGACCTCGAAGACAGCTTCGAGCGGCGCGTCGCCTGGCACCCTGGAACGGCCACCCAAAGGCAGCGAAATCCGCGCGCCGACCCCGGCCCGATGTGCGGCCGCGGCGGCGTCCGCATCCCAGATCACGCCCACCGCCGCATTCGTCGCGCCATTGCGCAACAGCGCGCGCACCATGCCCATCGTGTTCGAATCGCCGCCCACGCCGGGGTTGTCCTGCGTATCCGCGACGATGACCGGCTTCGCAGCGGTACGGCTCACTTCGATCGCCTCGCGCGCCGCCTGATCCGGCGTCAGGAACGGCACGTCCCAGCGCGCCTCCTCGCCGGCGAGTTTTGAAAACAAGGCGTCGGCCGCGCGATCGGCGTCGGCCTTGCTGAACGAATACGCCCACACCGTCGGGCCGCACTCGGGAAAATCGGCGGCCGGAAAACCCGGCGCGAACGACAGCGACACCACCGCATCATCTTCGAGCGCCGCCAGCAAGCCGTACATGTCGCGCGCCGGCTGCACCAACGTACACATCCCGTTCACGGGAATCAGGAACGGCGCGCGACGCAACGCGCAATGCAACGGCCGGCCTTCGGCCACGAGTCGCTCGAGAATGCGCGCAGCCCGTTCGCCGGTCTCGGCCATATCGACGTGAGGATAGGTGCGGTACGCCACCAGCGCGCTCGCATGTTTGACCATGCGCTCGGTGACGTTCGCATGAAGGTCCAGTGAAACGACCACCGGCATGTCGCCGCCGACGATCCGGCGCACCCGCTCCAGAATCTCGCCTTCGCCATCGTCGAACTGCTCGGTGACCATCGCGCCATGCAAGTCGAGATAGATCGCATCGAAGCCGCCCTGCGCCACCGCTTCGAGAATCTCGCCGCCGATCCGTTCGAACGCATCGGTCGTGACATGCGCGGACGCGCTGGCGCCCGCCCAGATCACCGGAAGCAGGTCGTGCCCGCATGCTTGCGCTGCCTTGATGAAGCCGCCGATCGGCACGTTGACGTCGCGCAGCGCCATCACATCGGCGCCGCGCGCGAGAGGCGGGAAGCCCTCGCCTTGAACGAAACTTGTATAAGAGGCTTTGGTCGGGGCGAACGTGTTGGTTTCATGCTGGAAACCGGCAATCAGGATCTTCATGTTCTTCACTCTCCATAAAAATTGTCAGGACAGTGCGCGGCTCTGGTCTGGACTCGGCGCGCACTGATGTGCATCCGGCGGCGGGATCTTTCAGACCGGCTTTTTCGCAAGCGTCAGCTTGCCGGTCAAAATCAGAATGGCCGACACCATCGCGGCGCAAGCCATGACGATGAGACCCATATGCATGTTCCCGGTCCACGTCTTGGTCCAGCCGAACACGGCGGGGCCCCAGAAACCACCGGACAAGCCGACCGTGTTGATCAACGCGATGCCGCCCGCAGCCGCCGTTCCTTCCACGAGTTGCGACGGAATCGCCCAAAAGACCGTGTAGGCCATCCAGAGACATGCGGTCGCGGCCGTCATCGCGACGAGCGTCAGAGTCAGGCTTCCATCGGAGAAGATCGCCGCGATCAGGCACGCCGCGGCGGCGAGCGCCGGAACCGCGCAGTGATAGCGGCGCTCGCCCACCCGGTCCGAGCTGCGCCCCGCGAGGTACATGCCGATCGCGGCCGCCAGATAAGGAATCGCGGCATACCAGCCAAGGCGGATCGTGTCATTGACACCTTGATCTTTCAGCAGCGTCGGCAGCCAGAAGCTGATCGCGTAGATCGGAAAGATCAGGCAGAAGTAAGCGATGGCGAGCACATAGACTCGCGGGCTGCGCAGCACGTCCTTGAATGAATGGGCGCGGTGATGGGCCGGCGCGGATTCGCGATCCAGCAGCAGCTTTTCGTCGTCGCTCAACCAGCTGGCGTCCGCGGGCCGATCCGACAGCACGCGCAGCGTGAGCAGGCCGAGTGCAACGCAGGGGATTCCCTCGACGAGGAACATCCATTGCCAGCCGGCCAGTCCCCATACGCCGGAGAGCGCCGTCATCAGCCATGCCGAGGTCGGACCGCCGATGATCCCGCCCAGCGGCCCGGCCACGAACACCAGCGCGATGGCCCGCGCCATGCGCGACGGTCCGTACCAGCACGACAGGTAGTAGATCATGCCCGGCGCAAAGCCCGCTTCGAAAACGCCGAGCAGGAAGCGCATCGCGTAGAACGTCGACACGTTCTGCACGAACAGCATGCAGGCCGACGTGATGCCCCACAGCACGAGGATCCGGCTGAAGGTCCGACGTGCGCCGATTCGCGGCAGCATGAGATTGCTGGGTATTTCAAAGAGGACGTAGCCGAGAAAGAAGATGCCCGCGCCGACGCCATAAGCCGCGTCGGAGAAGCCCAGGTCGCTCTGCATCTGGATCTTGGCAAAGCCGACGTTGACGCGGTCCAGATACGCAAACATGTAGCAGGCGACCAGAAACGGCAGCAGCCGCCAGTTGAGCTTGCTATAGAGCGCTGAGGCGGCGTCGCCGGCTGTCGATGGATGGATTGCTGACATTGCTTGTCTCCTGTTCCTGTCACTGGACCTGTTCGTCAGGTTTGAATTGATGGTGGCAGGGCAAAACACTGATAGCAAGAGCAACTAAGTTCACATATCGTTGCTTTGCGAGCAACGCATCAAGCGTGCGGGAGCGATGAAAATGCGAGAAATCAATCAGCAACGCCTTCGGTATTTCAACGAGGTACTGACTCACGGCACCATTCGTGGCGCCGCGGACAACATCAATACGTCGCCGTCCGTGATCACTCGGCAAATCAAGCTGCTCGAAGACGAATTGGGGACGACGCTATTCGAGCGTCAGGCGCGAGGCGTCAAGCCGACGGAAGCGGCAGCGCATTTGCTGGAGTTCTGGCAAGGCTACCGCTCGCAGCAGGAAAAGCTCGAAGACCAATTGCAGGCGCTAAAAGGCCTTCAGCAAGGGCATATTCAACTGGCCGTCAGCGAGGGCTATGTCGATACGCTGATCGACGATGTGCTGGCGCCGTTCTGTGCCAGGTATCCGAAACTGACCATCGGCATGGACATGCTGGCGGTCGACGCGATCCTGGACGAAGTCGCGCAAAGCCGCGCGCATATCGGGCTCGCGTACAACCCGCCGCCGCATGCGCGCATCGAGTATCGCGCGAGTTCGCTTCAACCCGTGGTGCTACTGCTGAGAAGCGATCATCCTCTCGCGCAAAGAAAAGGACCGGCTAGCATCGACGATCTGCGCGCGTACCCGCTCGCGCTGATGCCGCCGACCTTCGGCATCGGCCATGTCGTGAAGATGGCGGAGCTGGCCGAGAACATCGCGATCCGCCCGACCCTGACGACCAACTCGCTAGGCGCGTTGAAGCGGTTCGTGACTGCGGATAACTTCATGACGCTGATCGGCGAGTTCGCCGCGTACCGTGAACTCGCGAGCGGCGAACTGACCACGGTGCCGATCGCGCATCCGCTCTTTGAAAGCGCGCAGGCGCGAGTATTGGTCAAAGCGGATCGGCCGCTCGCGCCGGGTCCGCTGGAATTGCTCAAATGGATTCAGCAGCGCATGCCGATGTTCGCGACGCCGCAGGCGAATGAACCGCGCACGCGCAAGACGCGTCAACGAAGTCGGGGCTGAGGCCGGAGATCGCGGATTAGCCGCCATACGGTGGCAATGCTCGGCACCACCGCCAGCGAGCCAAGGTGCTCTTCAACTCAGATTCCTTAGCGTCAACCTCGCTTCAAGTCCGCCGCTCACACGGTTATGCAACGACAGCGTCGCGTCCATTGCAAGCGCGAGTTGCCGCGCGATAGCGAGACCGAGCCCCGTTCCGCCGGTCTGGCGATTACGCGATGTTTCCAGCCGCGCGAACGGCTCGAACACCGCTTCCAGCGACTCGTCCGGGATGCCGGGGCCGCGATCGAACACGCTGACCGTGGTCTGGCCGTCGTGCACCTCGGCGATGTTGATCTCCGCTGAGCCGCCGAACTTCAGCGCGTTGTCGACGAGATTGCCCACGATGCGGCGCAACGCCTGTGGACGCGTCGTCAGCGACTTGCCGAAGCGGCCTTGCAGAGACACTTGCTGGCCGGCGTCGACGTAGTCGCAAACGAGGCTGTCGAATAGCGCGTCGGGGTCGATCCGGCATGGCATCTCGGTGGTGCCGTGCATCGTCCGCGCGTAGGTGACGCCCTCTTTGACGAGCGCCTGCATCTCGTGCAGGTCTTGTCTGAGCTTCGCGGCCTGCGGGTCGTCGTCGTCCATCACGTCGACGCGCAAGCGCATGCGCGTAATCGGCGTTTGCAGGTCGTGCGAAATCGCCGCCAGGATCTGCATGCGCTCGGCCATATAGGTGGAGATGCGGTCCTGCATCGCATTGAAGGCACGCGCCGCCCGCGCGACTTCCGACGGTCCGCCTTCAGGCAGCCGGCTCGCTTTCAGGTCCGGACCCAACGCATCGGCCGCCACTGCGAGCTGATGCAGCGGACGCGTCGCGAGCCGCACCGCCAGCCAGCAGCAGCCGGCGAGCACGATCAATTGCAGCAGCAGCACCAGCGGCAGCCAGCGCGACAGCGGCGCGCCCGGCATCGGCCGCAGATCGATCGTGAGCGGCGTGCCGTCGCTCAATTTCAGATGAACCTGCAGGCGCTCGCGCTCGCCGGGGACCGCGTTGACCGTCAACGGATAGTGTGTGCCGATGCCGTCGCCAATGGATTGCGCAACGCGCGCCGACAGACTCGCATCGACCGGCGCGCCGGAAACGCCCGGCCCGAGCACGAACTCATAGCTGCGCCGCGCGAGACGCGGCAGCCACTGCGCGCGCTGGTCAGGCGGCAAATGATCGAGCAGCGCCACCGAACTCGCCACCTCGCGTTCGATGTAGCCCATCATTATGTTGGTCATGGTCTGGTCGCGTTCGGTCAGCGTGAACCAGAACGACAGCGTCTGCGCCAGCGCGAGGCCGACGAACAGAATCACCGCGAGCCGCGCGAACAAAGTGCGCGGCCAATGCAGCCACGAACGCATGTTCATTCCGGCTCCCCGATCGCGGTCACGGCGGCGGAGAACACATAGCCCTCGCTGCGCAGCGTCTTGATGTAGCGCGGTTCGCGCGCGACGTCGCGCAGGCGCTGGCGCAAGCGGCTCACCATCAGGTCGATCGAGCGGTCGAACTGATCGGCCTGGCGGCCCTGGGTCAGGTTGAGCAGCTGATCGCGCGTCAGCACCCGCTGCGGGTGATCGAGAAACACGCGCAGCAGACGGTACTCGGCGCCGCTCAACGCGACCATCGTGCCTTCGGCATCGAGCAGATGGCGCGCGGTGGTGTCGAGCCGCCAATCGCCGAATTCCAGCATTTGCGCCGACTCTGTCACCTGCATGCCGGGCGGCAGCATACGTGCGCGGCGCAGCACCGAGCGAATCCGCGCGAGCAGTTCGCGCGCGGCAAACGGTTTGGTCAGATAGTCGTCGGCGCCCATTTCCAGACCGAGAATCCGGTCCGCTTCCTCGTCGCGGGCCGTCAGCATCAGGATGGGCACCGTGCGGAATTTGCCGGCGCGCAATTCGCGGCACAGCACCAGTCCGTCTTCGTCCGGTAGCATCAGATCCAGCACGATCAGATCGGGCGCGCCCTGGTCCAGCGCGGCGCGCATCTGGCGGCCGTTGGCGGCGAGCGAAACCCGGATGCCGTTCTTCTCGAGGTAGCCGGCGAGCAATTCGCGAATGCCGCGGTCGTCGTCGACGATCAGTACGTGGTCGGTAGAGTCCATCTATGCGTCATCTCTCGTGGTGTTTCGTCCGCACCCGGCTCGTATGAAGCGGCGAATCACGCCCCGGATGCACCATTGTTATGGCATGCCTGCTTTATAGCCTGGCTTGCGCGGCGAATTGTGTCGCAGTGTATCCCGACCTCACGCAGACACAAAACATTGCAAGCGCACGGCATTGCCGACATAAGCCAGATACGCGCGGACGTTCCAATACGGCCATACCAGCCAACGGAACGTCCATCATGCACAGCACCTTTGAAACGCCGCTCGCCCTGCTGGCCGGGCTGCTCACCATTGCCTCTCCGTGCATTCTGCCAGTCATGCCGATCCTGCTCGGCACCTCGGTCGAGCAACCGAGCCGCGCGCGGCCGCTGTTCATCATCGCCGGATTCATCATCACTTTCGCTTCGTTTGCGATGCTGCTGGGCGCCGTGTCCAGCACGGTGCACGTCGCGCAGCAAGCGCTGCGCAATACCGGCATCGCGTTGCTCGCGCTGTCCGGACTGTTGCGCCTGTGGCCGCGCCCCTATGACTGGCTCGTTGCGCAATTGCAGGGACCGCTGGAGCGTATCGGCGCCGCGATCGCGCCTGGCGTGCAGCCCGGCAGCGGCAACGCGGGCGGCTTCGTGCTGGGCATGTCGCTGGGCGCGGTGTGGACACCGTGCGCCGGGCCCGTGCTCGCTTCGATCCTGGTGCTGGTGGTCAAGGCGCAGGACCTCGGATGGTCGGCGCTGCTGCTTACGTTGTATGCGATCGGCGCGGCCATTCCAATGCTCGCGATCATCTACGGCGGACATTACGTGACGCAACGGGTACGCGTGGTCTCGCGCCATGCGCAGCGCCTGCAACAGGTGTTCGGCGTGCTCGTGATGCTGACCGCCCTCGCGATCTATCTGCAATACGACGTTCTGATTTACGCGCGGATCGCCGCGCTCTTTCCCGCCCTCAAAGGACTTTGACATGCTCTCCCAACTCAAGACACTCGCTATCGCCGCCACCTTTGCCGCCACGGCGGCTACCAGCACCGCCGTTCTCGCCGCGCCGTTGAAGGACGGCCCGCCCGCACCGGAATTCACCGGCATTTCGAAATGGCTGAACAGCGATCCGATCACGCTTCAGCAATTGCGAGGCAAGGTGGTGCTGGTCGACTTCTGGACGTACACCTGTATTAATTGCATCAATACGCTGCCGTACGTGAAGACCTGGAACCAGAAATACAAGGATCAAGGCCTGGCGGTGATCGGCGTGCACACGCCCGAATATCCGTTCGAGCGCGATACCGACAACGTGAAGACCGCGATCAAGCGCTTCGGTATCAGTTATCCGGTGGCGCAGGACAACCAGTACGCAACGTGGAGCGCTTACAACAACCAGTACTGGCCGGCCTTTTATCTGCTCGACAAGAAAGGCAGGGTTGCCTATACGCACTTCGGTGAAGGCGACTACGCGCAAACGGAAGCCGCGATTCAGGCTCTGCTCGCGCAAAAGGATTGATGCCGGGTTTCTGCTGTGACGTCTGGACGGGCCGAGGCGATGTGTGACATTGCTTCGGCCCGTTTTTTGTATGGCAGCGTCTGCAAGCACGCTGCGCACGCGGAGCGCCATGAATCGACGTGCTCGGCGGACAGGAGCCGGTGCCGCAGATTTGTATCGCAACGTATCTGCCGATCGCACTGATACACAGCATTGCAATCGTCCGCCCTCGCGACACAAGCCAGATACCTCAGCCGGTTCTAATGCATCAACGACGGACGCTGAGAAACACCTTGCCGCGAACCTCAATCGAATGCGGCTCGCCTCTCAGCCAAACCGGCGCCTTTTTCCTATTTGCCTCTTGCTCAGTTTCTGGAGAACGACATGAAAGTTTCGATGATCGCTTTGGCTCTCGCCGCATTCGCCACGACCGCATCCGCTTACGCCACCACTTCGGTCGATGCAAACGCAGACAAATTGAACATTCAGCATATGCACCAATGGACGCCCGACCACAGCAGCGCGACGGGGAAAACCCGTCAGGAGGTTCGTCAGGAACTGGTGCGCGCCCAGAAAGACGGCCAGCTCGCCGCCCTCAAGCAACTCTACCAGGGAAGCTGAGCGCCGCTCGTTGCCAAGCGCTGCGCTCCGGATCACGCCATCTGATGCGACACATCCGGAGCCGCGCGAAGCGCACCGTCACGTTTCAACATACTGTTTCGAGGGCTCATCATGATCAAGCATCTTCTTATCGCGGCGTCGCTCGTTGCCAGTGCCGTTGCCGTCTCTCCCGCTTTCGCCAGCAGCGGCTATGGCCCCGCGCCGCACTACGATCCGCTCGCGGGCGCACCCTCATCGCAACGCGGCCAGAGCGCCGAGACGGTTCGCGCCGAACAACCGCAGGCAATGGCCAGCATCGATGCCGACGCGGCCGCGCAGTCCTATGGCGGCGTGCGCGATACGGTTTCCCAGTCGGGTGCGCGCATTGCGTTAAACGCGCCGCGCTCCGCTTACTCGCATCACTAAACCAATCAAGCAAGGATATTCATCATGACCCAACTCGATAAAGTGCTGTACACCGGCAAGACCCACACCACCGGCGGCCGCGACGGCGCGTCCCGCAGCTCTGATGGTCGGCTGGACGTGAAGCTCTCGGCGCCCGGCAGTGCGGCTGCCGGCACGAATCCGGAGCAGATGCTGGCCGCGGGCTGGTCGGCTTGCTTCATCGGCGCAATGGGGCTCGCTGCGAAGAAGATGAACGTCGCGCTGCCGCATGACACCGCCGTCGATGCAGAGATCGATCTGGGGATGAACGGCGACGCTTATTTCCTGCGGGCGCGTCTTAACGTCAGCCTGCCGGGTGTCGATCGCGAAGTCGCACGGGCTCTGGCAGATATGGCGCACCAAACGTGTCCATACTCGAAAGCGACGCGCGGCAATATCGACGTTGCCATTGCGGTTGTCTAAGGTCTGCTGAGCGCTATTGCCTGACGTCGACCGGATGGCTCGGCGTTCTGCGTAGTGGCCTTTCCTCTTCTTCGTGAGAGTTGGCGGCGCGCTCCAGTGAGCGCGCCGCATTGTTTTTAGTTATCCACGCTTTCATAGCAACGCCAGTTTCTGCATCAGAAGTGAGTGGCGAAACCCAATTCTTTCGATCACTTCCGGAATACCTGGAATCCGGCGTGATTCGCCATAGCGGCTCCCAGCGCGGTCCAGCCAAGCCTGCTTACGTATCTCCTCAGTGATATGCGTTACGAACCGGGCAAGCGTCGCAGATATTGAGGTGACACGTGCACAGCATCCGCAAATCTCGGCCTGGCGGGTTCCCTGACGTCGAGATGACTACCCACATACCGCTTTGCCTGAAAACGTCAAAGGCTTCCGAAGCCGATTTGCCACATCCCATTGGTCAACCGGGCACGTTCTGAAGCGAATCAGGCAACGCGCTGAGTTGCCGCCCTTATGCACTGTCTAGGCATGGCGTGATGCTGATGTGCCTGAAAGGTCGATGGATAGTCTCCGATCAAGGTTGCCGCAAAACATCGCAGCCGTGTCGCGCCGCTTCAGCGCGTCACGCAAAAAAAATCGCGATGAGCGATACCTCCACTCATCGCGACTCTGTTCGCACTAGTTTCCAACAACGCCAGCCACGCATCGCCAATGCCGACCAGCCCCGCAAACAACCAGGCAATCGCAAGGTTACGGTGCAATCCGCGTAAAGACATAGTCACGACTCTTGACATGCGACTCGTGACACGCGAAACACGTCTGATGCTGCGCCAGATCCACCGGCTGTCCGTTGACGAACCGGCCAAAGCCCCAGCCGCCGGCCGATGCATAGCGACGCGAGTCTTTCACCATCACCTGTACCGTCGTAGGCTGGCAGGAATCGTCGCCGTTTCGAATTCGCCGGACTGTTCGCGCTTATAAGCGAGTTTGACCAGAATGGCGCCATCCGGAAACGGCAGCGTCGAGTTCTCAATCGCCTTCACCGCCGCGGCGTTGCCGAGCACAACGCGAAGCTTGTCTAGCGGCGCAGCTTCCGCGGCGGGCGCGATCATTTCCCACTTACGATAGCCCTCGGGAATGGCCACGCCATAAATCGGCGACTTCGCCGGTTGAACGCCCTGCGCCATCACCTCGTCGCGCAATACAGAATGGTCATTCGAGCGAGTGCGCGCGCAGTCCGAATCGCTTGCATCCCGGTTTCCCCCTGCCGATTGAAACAGGTCGTGGTTGGCGTCGACGCGAAGCACTAGGGGCGCGCGACATCGATGATCGCGTCGGCAAACGCCTTCGGCGCTTCCTGCGGCACGTTGTGCCCAATGCCGCCACTGAGGTTGCGGTGCTGATACCTGCCCGTGAATTTCTTCGCGTACGCAGCCGGCTCGGGATGTGCCGCGCCGTTCGCATCGCCTTCCATCGTGATGGTCGGCACCCCGATCGTCGGCGCCATCGCCAGACGCTTTTCCAGTTCGTCGTATTGCGCCTCGCCCTGCACCAGCCCCAGGCGCCACCGGTAGTTGTGAATCACCACCGCCACATGATCCGGATTGTTGAACGACTGCGCCGAGCGCTCGAACGTCGCATCGTCGAAATCCCATTTCGGCGACGCCGTGTGCCAGATCAGCTTGTTGAAGTCGTGCCGGTTCGCTTCATAGCCCGCATAGCCGCGCTCCGTGGCGAAATAGAACTGGTACCACCACGTCAGTTCCGCCTTCGGCGGCAGCGGCGCACGGTTCGCCTCCTGACTGCCGATCAGGTAGCCGCTCACCGACACCATCGCCTTGCAGCGTTCCGGCCACAGCGCCGCGATGATATTCACCGTGCGCGCGCCCCAGTCGAAGCCGCCCAGCACCGCCTTGTCGATTTTCAGCGCGTCCATCAGCGCGATGATGTCCACCGCGACCACCGCCTGCTGACCGTTGCGCGGCGTATCGGCGGACAGGAAGCGCGTCGACCCATAGCCGCGCAGATACGGCACGATCACCCGGTAGCCCGCGGCCACCAGCAGCGGCGTGACTTCCGCGAAGCTGTGGATGTCGTAGGGCCAGCCGTGCAGCAGAATGACGACCGGTCCGTTCTGCGGACCCGCTTCCGCATAGCCGATGCTCAGCGTGCCGGCATTGATCTGCCGAATGGGCCCGAATGACGCGCCGCCTGCCGCCTTCGTACTGCCCGCCGTCGCATTGGACTGCGCGTGAGCCAGTCCGCTCAGGCTCAACTCCAGCAGACTGATGCCGGCAACGGTGGTGCCTAGCAGACGGCGGCGCCGCATGTTGATCTGGTCCGACATGGCTATTCTCCTGATGATGTAGTTCGCACTAGAGGAAGCGGGCTTTTCATCGTGAAGCCCGGCGTGACGTACCGCGGCGACTGCCGCGGCACGGATTGAATTGGTCGACTGGCGCGTCGAAAGGCGCGGCCGGTCAAGCGCATGGCTGCTTACGGCTTTGCGTAAACCGGGCCGAGGCCGATAACATCCGGCTGCGCGTCACGCGAACCCGATGCCGAAGTGCCGGCCGTCGAACCACCGTACGACGACGCCGACAAGCTCTGTTGCGCATTCAGGCGCGCCTGCGCTGCTTCAATGTTCTTCGGATATTGAGCCTGATCGCTGGCAGGGTTGTAACCGGCGCGCTGCAACTCGACCAGTTGTGCGCGAACATCGGCACGAGTAAGCGGCTGGTTCGACTGCGCGAACGACAAAGCGGGAATAGCGACGACAGCGGCGACGATAAGCGACTGAACGAGCTTCATGATTTGCACCTCGAGAGAATTGATTGCCGCAAACACCTGTTTGCGTTCTGTTCTGCAAAGCCAGTTCGTCTGGCCTGGAGGTATTAGACCCCGCTGACGTATCGGGCTTGTGTCTGCAAATGTGAGCAATGCAAAGTTATGTACCGGCTAACGGCGTAGATACATTGCGATACAAAAAGGCGGTGCGGCTTGTATCGAGGCGGGCGGTGGCTTCGGCATCGCACTCGTGCGAGCCATGCTCGGCAAGCAAGCGCGACAGGTAGAAAACAGACAGGGGATTGGATCGCGTCTGCTGGACGATCTGCTCGGCCAACGGACCCGGCGCGGCCCGTGCAGAAAGAACGGCAATGCGACGGACAGCCCCGACGGCACGCCTTCTTTGGCCTGGGTACGTGATAATCGTAACGCCTCGGCGCGCGGCTCAGTAAAGCTTCGAATTGAAATTTCAATCATGCGAAGACGGTACGGATGCGACGCAGGGTCGTGAGGATTGCGACGCAGCCACGAATCGTGGACGGCACGGCGAGGTCATTATAGCCACGTGTTGACGTGTGCTGAATGCGCATTGGGTGATGTTCTTGCACAGAACATTCATTCCGGCCTGATACCGACAGCGCGCCATGAAAATCATGCCGTTATATTGCGCAAGCTTGAGAGTATCGTGACGATTGCCGTGCTCGCCATCTGCCGCGCCGTCTTCGCATTAAGCGATTTCGCTGTGAATTGCCACTTCTCGCGGGGAGAATCTGATGCTCACTCTCTACTCGTATCCGGACCTGTTCGGCGTAGCCGATAACAATCCGTTCGGCCTGAAGGTATTCGCGTTCATGAAGTTGTGCGAAATGAACTTCGAGCACCGGCATATCCTCGATACAAGCCTCGCTCCGCGCGGTCAACTGCCGTATCTGGTCGATGGCGACGATACGATCGGCGACAGCGACCGCATCATCGCGCATTTGAAAGCCCGGTACGATCTACAGATCGACCGCGCGCTTTCGGCCGGACAATTGAATCTGGACTTCATGGTGCGGCGAACGCTCGACGATCTGTACTGGTCGATGAGCTTTTCACGTTGGCGCGACGATCGCTTCTGGCCGTCGTTCCGCGACGCCATTCTCGCCGCGCACGCCGAGGTGCACGCGAGCGATCTCGAAGCGGCGCGTGAGTACAACCGCTTGCGTTATCACTATCAGGGCATCGGCCGCTACGAGCCGGAACAGGTATATGCGCGAGGTATCGACGATCTACGCGTCGTCGCCGATCTGCTCGGCGACAGCGGGTTTGTCTTTGGCCCCGCTCCCGCCACTGTCGACGCGGCGATCTATGGCTTCATCGCCAACATCTATTTCTACGAGATCGACATGCCGTTAAAGCGCTACGTGTTATCGCGCCGCGCGCTGGTTCGTCATTGCGAGGCGATTCATCAGCGGATCAGCGGTTAAAGCAATGCCGTACATCAGCCAGGACGCCGCGTGCTCGCTGAATAGCGAAGTTGTTGTAGCCGGAAGACCGGCTCACGCTTAACGCAACGGCTTCTGGCAAGCGGCCAGCACGGCGCCGGCCGCCAGCAGCAACGCGGAATAAACCAGGCCGCGCGCAAGACCGGCGCCGTCCGACACCCAGCCGATCACCATCGGCCCGACGATCTGCCCGAACGCGAACACGATCGTGAAAGCGCTGATGCCTTTGGCCCAGTGACTCACGGGCAGATTGTGGCGCACGAACGCCGTGGTCGAAGCGACCGCCGACAGAAACGTGGCGCCGAACAGCAGCCCCGACACGAACGCCAGCCAAGGCTGCGCGAACAACGCGGGCAGCAGCGTCGCGACGGCGAGCAACGCGTTGAGCACCGCGAGTGCCTGACCGCCGCGCATCCGGTCGAGCAGCCCGGACCACACGCGCGCCGACACCACCGTCGCCACGCCGAGCAGCAGATAGAAGCCCGTCACGACCGCCGCGCTCATCCCCGCGTTGCGCAGCAGCGCGACGATGAACGTCATGTAGCCGATATAGCCGACGCCGAACAAACCGTAGCCCGCCAGCGCCATGCTGAAGCGCGGCCAATGCAGCCCCGCGACCGGGCCAGGCCCGCGCGCCGCCGCTGCGGCGCTCACATGCGCGCTGTCGACTTTGCGCGCCGCGCCGATCGCCACCGCCGCAAACACTGCGCACGCGGCCGCCAGCGCGAACCACGCGAATTGCCAGCCGTGCGCGACGTTGAGGATCGTCAGCGGCACCAGCACCGACGACGCCACGATGCCCCATCCCGTGCCGCCGTAGTACAAGCCGAGGACGAGCCCCGCGTCGTGCGGCCGCGCCGACGCGAGCCGCGCGGCCAGTACGCCGCCGCCGATGAAGATCGCCGCGCTGCTCGCGCCGGTGATGACGCGCAACGCGAGCAGCGAGTCGGTGTCGGCGAGCAGGCCGCTGCCGGCCATCAGCAGCGCGGTGGCCACGCAACCGCCGCCGAACAACGCGCCGGCCGACCAGCGGCGCGCGAGATGCGGAAACGCCAGCGCGCCGAGCAGATAGCCGAGCGCATTGGCCGTGTTCATTGCGCCGGCTTGAGCGAAGCTCCAGCCGAGGTCGAGCTTCATCGACGGCAGCAGCAGCGCGTAGGCGAAGCGCGCGAGTCCCAGCGCGATCGCGCTGCCTAGCGATAGCGCGGCGGCGAGCGTCAGGGTCGGCAGGCGCTGGGCCGCTTCGGTGGACATGGAGTTCGGTGCGGTGTCGAGTGAGGTGGGCGGCATGGGTTAGCGGGAATGACCTGGTCTTCTGCGAAACGGTTGGAACGGGGGATTAAATGCGGCACGTCGCCATCATATCTGGGGGCGTTTGGTGGGACTGACCGTTAGTTGCCTTTATACCAGCAATCGCGCGCCGGTGTGCGTGGCCGCCGTCGGGTCTCAAGAGTGGCCCGAAATGTCGCCTGTCGACGCGGCCTGCGACGGCGCCCACCCTCGCCTTGGCCCGACGCGAAGCGCGAGCCGGAACTGCCTACTAAATGCGAATCATTTGCATTTAGTAGTGATTTGGCCCATGATTCACCCCATGCCATCAGCCGAACCAGAAATCATGACGACGCTCGACCTCAGCCGCGCCGAAACCGGGAGCCCGCGCTCGACCACTGCTCCGCCTGCCGTCGCAACGAAGGCGAACACCAACGCCAATTCCAATGCGCCGGCTGCGCTCGACGTGCTGCTGTCGCGCCAATCCCAATGGCCGCTCACCGAACCCGGCCCGGCCGACACCGAGCTGGACCTGATCATCGACGCAGCCTTGCGCGCGCCCGATCACGGCAATCTGCGGCCATGGCGCTTCGTCACGATTCGCGGCGACGCGCGCGGTCCGCTCGGCGACCTGCTGGTCGACCTCGCCTGCGCGCGCTCGCCCGGCGAGCCGCGCTCCGCGCATGCGCATCGTCGGCAGAAGGCGTTCGCGGCGCCGCTCGTGATCGCGCTCGGCGCGGCGCTGAAGGCTCACCCGAAGGTGCCCGAGATCGAGCAGTTGCTCGCCGCGGGCGCGGCGGCGATGAACATGCTGAACGCAATCCATGCGCTCGGTTACGGCGGCTTCTGGGCCACCGGCCCGGACTGCTACGAAGCGCGTCTGCACGACGCGCTGGGTTTCGCGCCGAGCGAGCGCCTGCTCGGCTTCCTGTTCGTCGGCACGCCCAAAACGCCTGGCCATGCGCCCACACGTCCATCACGCAGCGAGCACGTGCGCGACTGGCTGCCGCCGCAGCCCGCTTAACTAAAAACGTACGTTCGCCCGCGGTGAAAATGCACATCCGCCCGTCGTGAAATGCGCATTCGCTTGCGGCAAAACGCACATTCGCCCCGCATCGGTTCACGCTGATCCGGGCAACCGCTCAGGCCTCTGACGCACGCGCTGCGTCGGCGGCGATCCGTCGCACGCGACCTGCGCTGGCCTGCGACGCGGCATCGTTCAATCCGGCCGGCGCGACTCATTGGACCGTGTCCATTCAGGAGCAACCATGCACTTTCGCTCTCATCACAGCAGCCGCCCCGAACTGATCGACGACCATCAGGCCGATACCAGCGATGCGCCCGAGCGCACGGTTCTCAGCGCCGTTCGCACGTGGCTGCGGCCGGCCTGCGAAACGGCGCGCGGCAGCGTGCACTGGCGCGACATTTTGAGCAACGTCGGTTTGCGGCCGGACGGGATCGAACACTTCGATCTGCTGATGCGCTCGCTGATGCACGTGTCCTATCGTCCGCTGGATATGCGCTGCCGTTGCGCCAGCGAGCTCGGCAAGGACGAAGCGGTGATCCTGCAAACCATCGCGTTGCTGCAAAAGACGCATAGCGGGGCCGCGTTGCGCATGTTGAGCGAATGGCTGCCCGCGCCCGCCGTGAGCGGCGTGCTGAAACTGCTTCGCTGGTTCGCGATCGATCTGCTCGACGCCGGCGTGGAACTCGACGTGCAGGCACGCCGCGTCACGTATATGCATTGAGGACACAATCCCATGTCATTCGACCTGGAACTGGCTGCGCCGGCGTCTGTGTCAGAGCCGGTGCGGGACGGCGGCGATTCGCGCGTGACTAAATGCCCGATTGACCGGGCGCTCGTCGAACGGCCGAGCCAACCGGTTCGAGCCGCTCACGCCAGCGTCGCGGTGGCCGCGCCCGCGTTCCAGTCGCATCCGCTGACGCGCCACTATCCGCGCAACCTAGCCGCGCCGCGCGCCGGCGAACTGCACTTGTGGCGTTTTCGCTGCGAATGGCTGCCGGTGCCGGTGCAGGAAGGCGATAGCTGGCTGTCGAAGACCGAGCGTGAGCGCGCACGTCTGCATCCGAACGCGGCGCTGCGCAAACGCTTTATCAGCGCGCGAGTCGTGGTGCGCTGGATCGTCGGCCATCTGTTCGATTGCGAGCCACGCGCCGTCGATCTGCAGGACGACGGCAACGAGAAACTGCGCGCCCGCCATCCTCGCGATGGCCGCGGCATCATCATCGATATCGCGTACGGCGGCATCTGGATCGTGATCGGCATTGCGTCGGCGACGCTTGGCTTGAGTGTCGTGGTGCCTTCGCCCGGCGCGGCGCTCGACGAGACGCTGGAGAAAATGCGCCGGCATGCTCGCTACAACAGCCTGTGCAATGCGTTGCGTTATGCACCCGCGGATATAGACGGCAATCTGCTGTCGAGCGATACCACGAGCAGCGCATTCGATCTCGCGCAGCACGGCTCCTGGCATCTGCTCGATCTGCCGATGGGCGGCAAGATTCGCGCGGCGGTCGCGCTCGCGCAACCGATCACGCAGGTGCACACGTTTGGGTGGCCGAAGGGTCTGGCGTTTGATCAGCTTTGAAAGCGGTCTGACTACGTGAGCCGACTCGCTCATCGCCGCGCGCTGACTGCGCGAACATCGTCGCGGATCGCGCCGGACGCCCGGCGCAATCGAGTGATCGCGACTCTGCCCGAGATCACGTCCGCGACGCGCCACGATTCTCAGCCAGGTTTCCGCTCTTTCGGCACGCCGAGCAGCAATGCCACGCCGCTCACGACGAGCAACGCGGTCAACAGATACAGCGCATTGTCCATGCTGCCGGTGTGCGTCTTGATCTGACCGATCACCCACGGACTAATGATGCCGCTCGTAATGCCGATGCTGCTGATCAACGCGATGCCGGCGGCAGCCGCCGTGCCGGACAGATAGCTGGACGGCACCGTCCAGAAGATCGGCAGCGCTGCGAAGATCAGCACCGCGGCAAGCGAGAGAATCGCAAGCATCGCAGGAAAGCTGCTCAGATGCAGCGTCAACAGGGAGAGCGCCACGCCGCCGCCGATCGTGCAAGCGGCAAAATGACGGCGACGCTCGCCGCGACGATCCGAATGACGCGCAATCAGAATCAGCCCCACCGCGCCAACCGCATTCGGGATCACCGTGTACAGGCTGATCGCCAGCACGTCGTGCACGCCGAAGTCGCGAATCATCAGCGGCATCCAGAAGCTCAGCGTCAACGACGCGCAGGTCAGCGCAAAGTAGATGAACGCGAACAGATAGACGCGCGGATTGCGCAAGGCCTGCATCAACGAGCGCGACGAATGCGCGTTCGTGTGCGAGCCGTGACGGCGGTCCTCGTCGCGTTGTGCGATCAGCCGCGCCTTCTCCGCCGCACTGAGCCAGCTCGCGTGTTGCGGGCCATCCACCAGATAGAACGCGGCGAGCAGACCGAGCACGATCGCGGGCGCGCCTTCGATCACGAACATCCACTGCCAGCCGAACAGTCCCAATACGCCGGCCATGTCGCGCATGATCCAGCCGGACACCAGGCCGCCGAGCACGCCCGCCACCGCGACGCCCGCGAAGAAGATCGACAGCACGGCCGCGCGCCGCCGCGCCGGATACCAATAGGTCAGATACAACACGATGCCGGGAAAGAAGCCCGCTTCGAACACGCCGAGCATGAAGCGCATCACGTAGAAATGCGTCGGCGTGGACACCATCATCATGCCGACCGAAGCGATACCCCACAGCAGCATGATCCGCGTGAAAGTCCGGCGCGCGCCGAAACGCGCGAGCAGAAGGTTGCTCGGCACTTCACACAGCACGTAGCCGATGTAGAAGACCGCCGCGCCGAGACCATACATCGCGTCGCTGAAACCGAGGTCGTGCTTCATCTGCAATTGCGCGAAGCCGATATTGATGCGATCGAGAAACGACACCACGTAGCACAGAAACAGAAACGGAATGATCCGCAGCGAAACCTTGCGATACAGCAGGTCGTCATGGGCGGTGCCGGACGCATCCGGCTCCAGCGCAGGGGCGAAAGATTGGCTCATCGGTTTTCTCCAAACGTGAGGGTCCAACGGACCCGGTAGGTCCGGCGTCTTGATGCGCCGCTTGGATGGGTTCTGCTGAAACGGCACGCGCACGCGCCGATGCGCCGCGTTGCCGGTTTGAGTAGCGCGCGGCGCCGTGGCCGCGCGTGTTCTGCCCGCTGCTCGCCGCTCGCCTTTTACGCGGCCTCAGGCCGCCAGCGGATGCTCGTCCGTGTGTTGGACCGACGCATCGGTTACGCCTTCGCGTGCGTGCTGCATGGCTTCGATCAGCGTCGCGTAATCGCCGATATGGTTGGCGAGTAGCAGGATCAGTTGCGCATTCGCCGATTGGCTCTGCGCGTCGTCCAGATCGCGATGCATGTCGATCAGCGCCTCGTAGAAATCGTCGGGACGGTCGAGGTTCGGTTGCGTGTTCAATGCCATGTCTGTCTCCTGCTATTTTTTACTCGTACGCTCATGCGCTCATGCCCTGCGTGTGCGACGCGGGCTTGCGCGTTCAGGACGTGCCTTCGACGCACAGCGCGCGCTTTAACGCATGCTCGACAGCGCTCGTGTCGACTTGCCGCCAACGCGCGCACACATGCTGATCCGGCCGAATCAGGTAGAACGTGCCATGTGCAGCGTCGTAGCGTGCGCTCGCCAAACCCTCGGCGTCGTGAACCACACGCAGGCCCGGCAACGACGCGGCCTGCGCGTCGCCGCGCGTCACCATGACCAGTTGCAACGGAATCGGCCCCGCGCGCAGCGCGTCCAACGCGGCCCGCGTCGCCAGATCGATACCTTGCTCGCCGCAGAACAGCACGCCGGTGAATTGTTGGCCGAGCTGCGGCAACAGCCATCCCGCTTGCCCGTCCACTTGCACCGGCGCATCGACGCACGACGCGCCCGGCACCATCGCGCCGTCGAAGCGGTCATGGTCCGCTGTATTCAGCGGGGAATCGCGCAACACGGCCGGCACTGAGAGCCGTCCGCTATTGGTCAATTGACGCGCGAACGGATGATGCCGCGACAGCTTCAGCACGGCATCGCGGAAGACCCGGCTCTCGGGACTCTTCGGCGTAATGAAATCGGTGGAGCGGGTGGAGTTGCGGATGTTCTCGTCGGCGGCGAATTCGCGTTCGCTTGCATACGTGTCGAGCAATGCATCCGACGCCTTGCCGTCGAGCACCATCGCCAGCTTCCATGCGAGGTTTTCGGCGTCCTGCACGCCGCTATTCGCGCCGCGCGCGCCGAACGGCGACACGCCATGCGCGGAGTCGCCCGCGAACAGCACGTTGCCGTGCCGGAAGCGCTCCATCCGCAAACACGAGAACGTATAGACGCTGACCCATTCCAGTTCGAACTTCGCGTCCGCGCCGAGCAATGCGCGCACACGCGGAATCACTCGCTCAGGGGTTTTCTCCAGGACGGGATCGGCGTCCCATCCCAACTGGAAGTCGATCCGCCACACGTTGTCCGGTTGACGATGCAGCAATACCGATTGGTTCGGATGAAACGGCGGATCGAACCAGAACCAGCGCTCGGTCGGAAAGTCCGCTTCCATTTTCACATCGGCGATCAGGAAGCGGTCCTTGAAGGTCACGCCCTTGCTGTCGAGTCCCATCAGCCTGCGCATCGGACTGCGCGAGCCGTCGGCGGCAACCACATAGCGGCCGCGCAACGGATACTGCCCATTGGGCGTTTCGACCGTCAGCGTCACGCCGGCTTCGCGGCTACCCGGCGCGCCGTTCTGCTGCACACCGACCACTTTGCTTTTCCAGCGGATCTCGAGATTGGGCATCTCCTGCGCGCGTTCGAGCAGAAAGCCTTCGACGTAGTACTGCTGCAGATTGATGAACGCGGGCCGGTGATGCCCGGCTTCCGGCTGCAGATTGAACGTGTACACCAGTTCGTCTTTCAGGAACACCTTGCCGACATTCCAGCTGATGCCCTTGTCCACCATCTTCTGACCGCAGCCCAGGCGGTCGAAGATATCGAGCGAGCGCTTCGAAAAGCAGATCGCCCGCGATCCGGTGGACAACGAACAATCGTCGTCGACCAGCACGACCGGCACGCCCTGCTGCGCGACATCGATCGCGGTGGCAAGACCCACCGGGCCCGCGCCGACCACGATCACCGGATGGACAGCTTGCTCCGCGCCCGGTTGTGCGCTCTGTTCGCGGCACGGCTGGTATTCGAACGACAACGTCTGGTAGTTGATGCTCATCTTGTGTCTCCGTCCATCTCTCTGCTCTGCGTCGCTGTGTTTCTATTCTCGTCAGGCTTGCAGCGCGTCCCACATGTCCTTGTCGCGTTGCGCGGTCCAGATGCGCGGATGCGTGATGCCGCTCGCTTCGTCGAACGCGCGCGAGACATCGAACGGCAGGCAATGCTCGTAGATGAACACGTGGCCGAACTTCGGGTCCATCGCCTTGCGCGTGAGCGCCATCGCGGCCTTCAGATCGAGCTTCTGCGCGACAGCCTCACGACCTTGTTCCAGCAGCGTGGTGACGAAGTCTTTCGTGTAGTCGAGACCCTTGTTGACCTCTTCCGGCGTGGTCAATGCGGGGCCGCGGCCCGGCACCAGCTTGTCGGCGTTCAGCGCGCGCAGTGCTTCGAGCGTGGCCGGCCATTGTTCGAGCTGCGCGTCGCCGCAATAGCAGGCCGCGTCGTACTCGACCAGGTCGCCGGAGAACAGCACCTTCTGCGACGGCAGCCATACCACCGTGTCGCCCTTCGTGTGACCCGCGCCCAGATGCGCGATGCGCACTTCGAGCTTGCCGAGGAACAGCGTGATTTCCTTCTCGAACACGAGCGTCGGCCACGTCAGGCCCGGCACCGTTTCGACGCCGGCAAAGAGACGCGGAAAGCGCTCGATCTCCGACTTCATGTCCGCTTCGCCGCGCTCGACGATCATCTCGTACGTGCCGCGGCTCGCGATCACCTGCTGCGCACCCTCTTCGAAATACGCCGACGCGCCGAGCACGCGCACCGCGTGATAGTGCGACAGCACGACGTATTTGATCGGCTTGTCGGTGACGCTGCGAATCTTCGCGATGAGGTCTTGCGCCATGGCCGGGGTGGCGGTGGTGTCGACGATCAGCACGCCGTCGTCGCCGATGATCACGCCCGAGTTCGGATCGCCTTCGGCGGTGTACGCGTAGGCGTTGTCGGACAGCTTGGTCCACGTGACTTTCTTGACTTCCAGATCGGCCTGGGATGCGAATGCCTTTGCCATGCTTGTCTCCCTCAAAAGTTGGACGTGAGGCGAGACGGCCGGCTGCGCGAATGCCACGCGGGCTGACGCTATTGGAGGATTGTCTCGCCCCGTTTTTGACTCTGTGACTGCGCCGGTATGTCGGGGTGAATGCATCTTAGGACGGCTCGAGTTTATTTGTCAATAGCGAAATGTATCGCTATACGCAAATTTACGGGCGCATAAGATGGAAGCAGGATGGAGCGGCCATTCGCGGGCCATTCGGCTAACATGGACCCTTTTTACAGACGAGCGCGGGTGTGAGCAAAGCAGCGAAACCAGCCACGAGCAAAGGCGTGCGCGGCGACGACACGGCGGACGGCGGCAAGACGCAGCGTGGCATTCAAAGCGTCGAAGTGGGCGGCCGCGTGTTGTTGGCGCTCGCCCAGGCGCGCGCGCCGCTCGCGCTGTCCGATCTCGCCAGCGCCGCGCAGATCGCGCCGGGCCAGGCGCACGCCTATCTGGTGAGCTTGAGCCGCCTGGGTCTCATCAAGCGCGACGAACTCTCCGGCCGTTATGAGCCGGGGCCGCTGTCGTTGCGGCTCGGTTTGCTGCGCCTCGAAAACCAGCCGGCGTTTCGCGCCGCCGTGCCGCGCGTCGCCGCGCTGGCCGAGGCGATCGGCTTCAGCGTCGCGATCTGCATTGCGGGGCCGCAGGGGCCGACCATCGTCCGCTACGAGCACGGCGGATTTCCGCTGCACGTCAACTTGCATGTGGGCACGGTGATGTCGCTGCCGGCGACATCGACGGGACGTGTGTTTTGCGCCTTTTTGCCCGCCGATGTTCTTGCCGCGATGTGGGCGAATCAGTCGGGCGCCGCACATAGCGCGATGACGCCGCCCGGCGAGCGCGACGCCTTCGAGGCGGCATTGAACGAGATTCGCACGCGTGGCCTCGAATCCAGCGTGGATGCGCCGAGCCCCGGCATCAGCAGTTTGAGCGCGCCGGTGCGGGATGGCGACGGCCGCTTGTCGCTCGCGTTGACGGTGATCGGCTCGACCGGCGCGATCGACGTCGCCGCCGACGGCCCGGTTGCTCGCGCGCTGCTCGCCGCGACCCGCGACATCGGCGCGCAACTCGCGGCCGCGCCTTCCATGACAGCTTCTTCCCCATCGTGACCGACTCTCCCGACCACTCCCATTCCTCCGCCGATGCGAAACCGCAGCGCGGCATCCAGTCGCTCGACAGCACGGGCGAGTTGCTGAGCGCGCTGGTCGCGGCAGCGCGCCCGTTGAGCTTGCGCGATCTGGCGGCGCTGGCCGGCATGCCGCCGGCCAAGGCGTTTCCGCATCTGGTGAGTCTGCTGAAAATCGGCTTGCTCGATCGCGATGGGTCCGGCTGTTTCGAAGCCGGGCCGCTCGCGCTCGAACTGGGTTTGATCGGTCTGCAGCGCTTGTCGCCGACGCGGGAGGCGGAGCCCGAAGTGGTCGAGCTGGCGGCGTCGACGGGGATGAGCGTCGCGATGGCGGTGCTCGGGCCGCTCGGGCCGACCGTCGTGCGCCTGGAGGAATCGGCGCGGCCGCTGCATGTAAGCTTGCGGGTCGGCTCGGTGATGTCGCTGGTGAATACGGCGATTGGCCGCGTGTTCGCGGCGCATGTCGCGGACGATGTGCGAGCGGGTCTGCTGGCGCAGGATCATCTGCGGCTGGCGGGGGATGCGTTGACTGGGGAGGCGGCGTTGGTGCGGTCTGCTGCGCAAGACAAAGCGGCGGCCCTGGCAAGCGGTGCGGACACAGCGCCCGAGTTCACGCCCGCCAGCAAGGCTTACGCGCAACGACTCGCGCAAGTCCGCACGGACGGCATCGATACGGCATTGAGCCGGCCGGTGCCCGGCATCAGCACGTTGGCCGCGCCGGTGTTCGACCATACCGGCAGCATCTGCCTCGTGCTCGCGCTGATGGGGCCGAGCGGCAGCTTCGATAGCGAACCCACGGGCAAACCGGCGCAGACCTTGCGCGCGGCGACGCTGAGGTTATCGCGCAGATTTGGCTGGATCGCGGCAACGGGCGGCAACATCGCGTAAGCGCACCCGGCAACCCGGCAGAACGCGGGCGAATCAGTCCCCCGCCCCCTCCGGCTCGTGCGACGCCAACCTTGCCTTCGCATGCCGCATCTTTTCGAGCGTCTTCGGACCGGCTTTCAGCGCCACGCCGATCGCGAGCGCATCCATGATGCACAACTGCACGAGCCGCGACACGCCCGGCGTATTCGGATCGATCGGACTCGGCACGCGCAGCAGCAGCGGAATATCGACGAGCCACGCGAGCCGCGAGCCGACATTGGTCAGCGCGATCGTGGTCGCGCCGCGCTCCTTGGCGATCTGAATGCTTTCGTTCACTTCGACGCTGCGCCCCGAATGCGAAATCGCAAAGGCCACGTCGCCCGGTTCCATCAGGCCCGCGTAAAGCCGCTGCAAATGACCATCCGTAAAAGCGCTCGACGCGATGTCGATCCGCAGGAACCGCAACGCCGCGTCTTGCGCGACGAGCCCCGAGCCGGACCCCACGCCGAAGAAAAACACCCGCCCCGCGCTCGACAACGCCGCGATCGCGCTTTCGACCACCGCCGGGTCCAGCGCGCCGCGCGCATGCGTGATGCCCTCGATCGCCGCCTCGCCGACCTTGTCCATCAAGGTCTGCACGTCGTCATCACGCGCCACCGCCGTGGACGCATACGGCACGCCACCCGCCACGCTTTGCGCCAGTTGCATCTTGAAGTCACGCAGCCCGTGCGCGCCGATCGCGCGGCAAAAGCGCGTGACGGAAGGCTCGGACACCTCCGCGCGCTGCGCGAGTTCGGTAATGCTCGCACGCATCGCGAAGTCGACATCGCTCAGCACCATCTCGGCGACCTTGCGCTCGGCGGGCCGCAAACTGGCAAGCGCGCTGCGGATGTGGGGAATCAAGTTCGGTGCGGACACCCGGTGTTCCTTGAGGGTTAAATGAATCCGCGTCGCTCGCAGCTTCGATCAGCATCAACCGGCTTGAATCGGCTTCAAGCGGCAACACGCGGTTCAGGCCAGCCTGCGTCCACTCTCCGTATCGAACAGATGAATATGTTCGGCCGGCAAACGCAGCGTGACACGCTGACCGGGCTCCACCTTCGAGCGCTGCCGAGTCGTCACGCACCACGTGTTGCCGCCTATTTTCCCGTACAGGTGCGTCTCCGCGCCAGTTGGCTCGACCACTTCGACGTCCATCGCGGCGTCCGGCATCTGTGCCATGGTCTCGATGTGCTCCGGCCGCACGCCGAGCGTGACCTTCGCGCCGACTTTGGCCGTCGCCGGCACGCTTTCCAGCACGATCTCGGCGCCGTCCGCGAGCTTCAGCGCGAGGCCCGTTCCTTGCGTGCGATTCACGATCACCCCTTCGGCAAAATTCATCGACGGCGAGCCGAGGAAGCTCGCGACGAACAGATTCGCCGGATGATCGTAAAGCTCCAGCGGCCGGCCAATCTGCTCGATACGCCCCGCGTTCATCACCACGATGCGGTCGGCCATCGTCATCGCTTCGATCTGATCGTGGGTGACGTAGATCACCGTGTTCTTCAGCCGCTGATGCAGCGCCTTGATTTCCGTGCGCATCTGCACGCGCAGCTTGGCGTCGAGATTCGACAGCGGCTCGTCGAACAGGAACAGCGACGGCTCGCGCACCACCGCGCGGCCCATCGCCACGCGTTGCCGCTGACCGCCCGACAGCGCGCGCGGCAAGCGGTCCAGATAGCCGCCGAGGTTCAGCATCTTCGCGGCGGCTTCGATGCGCGGCTTGAAACTCGCCGAGGATTCCTTACGAATTCGCGGCCCAAACGCGATGTTTTCATAAACCGACAGATGCGGGTAAAGCGCATAGCTCTGGAACACCATCGAGATATTGCGCTGCTGCGGCGTCAGACTGTTCGCCCGCGTGCCGCCGATCATCAGATCGCCGCCGCTGATCTCTGCGAGTCCCGCCACCATCCGCATCAGCGTGCTCTTGCCGCAGCCCGACGGTCCGACCAGCACGACGAACTCGCCGTCGTCGATGTCGAGATCGATGCCGTGCACCACCTGGGTGTCGCCATAGCGTTTGAAGATGCCGCTCAGTTGCACTGCTGCCATGCTGTCCTCATTGTCTTGCTGCGTTGACCCGGCCGCCTTTTGCCTGCGGTGCGCCCGAACGTGGCGTGAAGCGGCTCAGAGCGATTCGAGCGTCAGTTCTTCCGCCATCAACCGATTACCGGCCATCAACCCGCCGTCTACCGGCAGCGCGACGCCGGTGATCACGCGCGCCATCGGCGACGCGAGAAACAGCACCGCGTCGGCGATGTCGTCGGGCGTCGCGAAGTCGCGCAACGGATACCACTTCTTCAGGTCCTCGAAGACCTGTGGGTTCTTTTCGACGCGCGCCTGCCACGCCTGCGTCTTCACCGTGCCCGGACAGACGATGTTGGCGCGAATGCCATACCGCCCCAGCTCGATCGCGAGCGCCTTCGTGTAGCTGATCAACCCGGCCTTCGCCGCGCTATACGCCGGATGGCCGAGCGCCGCCAGACCATTCACCGAGCCGATCAGCACCAGCACGCCGCGCTGGCGTTCGATCATCGACGCCCGCACCGCTTCCACCGTGTGGTACGTGCCGTTCAGATTCAGGTGGACGTCGCGCTGCCAGCTCGCGGCGTCGGTCGTGGCGAGCGTTGTACCCAACGCCGCACCCGCGTTCGCGACCATCACGTCCACCGGACCGCGCTTGCTGACCGCCTCGGCCACCGCTTGCTGGACCGCAGCGGCATCGCCGAGATCGGCGGCGACCGGCGTGACATGTGCGTCGCCTAGTTGCTCGGTCAGTGCCTGCAGCGCGGCCGTGTCGAGGTCGAGCGCCAGCACCGTGTCGCCCTGCTCCACGAAGCGCCTGCACAACACGCTGCCGATTCCGCCGCACGCGCCCGTCACCAACACCACACGATTCATATCCGCCTCGCTCCCGAGTCTCGCCGCCGACGCCAGATCCAGCCTGGACCGCCCTGTAAATTTCCTACAAATCCGACAGTGCCAAGGTATCAGGCAATCCCGAAGATTGGGTATCCGTGATATCGCATTATGCAAAATACCCCTGCTTTACAGCATCTTATGCACAAAACCGGCCGAGAAAAAATATCGCAGACCCTACGTGACAAGCTATTTTGCGTCATGTAGGATTTTTTCAAACAATTTAACCCAAAGCAGCCGGCGACGGCAGCAGACCACCCCACCATCGTTAGATGGGACCGGAGTAAGCGCTAAAGCGCTCACTCCGTTCGACACAGGAGAGAGAAATGTCGTTGCATGCCCGTGCTTCCCTCGCGCTCGGCAAAGTTGCCGTGGCGCTCGCGTTTGCAGGTATCGCCGTCGCGGCTCACGCCGACACGGTCCGCGTCACTGTCGCCCATTACAGCGACGCGACCGCGCCGTACTTCGAAAAAATGGCCCGCAGCTTCGAGAAGGCCAACCCCGGCACGACCATCAAGATCGAAGACGTGAACTGGGACACGCTGCAACAGAAGCTGCAAACGGACATCTCCGGCAACGCCAACGCCGACCTCGCGATCGTCGGCACGCGCTGGCTGCTCGACTTCGTGAAGGACGACGTGGCCGAGCCGCTCGACGGCTACATGGACGCCAATTTCAAGAGCCGCTTCATCGGTCCGTTCCTGGCTCCGGGTCAAATCAACGGCAAGACCTATGGCCTGCCGATCGCCGCTTCCGCACGCGCCCTCTACTACAACAAGGACCTGCTCGCGAAGGTCGGCTATCCCGACGGCCCGAAGACCTGGAACGACGTGATCGACGCGTCGAAGAAACTTAAAGCGCAGGGCATTGCCGGCTTCGGTCTGCAAGGCAAGGAAATCGAAACCGACGTCTACTATTACTACGCGCTGTGGACCAATGGCGGCGACGTGGTCGGCAAGGACGGCAAGGCGGCGTTCAATTCGCCGGCGGGCATCAAGGCGGCCACGCTGTACAAGACGATGATCGACCAGGGTCTGACGCAACCGGGCGTGACCGGCTACAGCCGCGAAGACGTGCAGAACCTGTTCAAGCAGGGTCGCGTCGCGATGATGATTTCGGCGCCGTTCCTCGCCAAGCAGATCAAGAAGGAAGCGCCGAACCTGAAGTACGGCATCGACCCGATTCCGATGGGCACGACGCACGCCACGTATGCGGTCACGGATTCGATCGTGATGTTCAAGAACTCGAAGGTGAAGAAGTCGGCGTGGAAGTTCCTCGACTATCTGTTCACGAAGGAACCGCGCGTCGAGTTCACCACGACCGAAGGCTTCCTGCCGACCACCAAGGCTGAGGCAACCGACCCGGCGTTCAACGATCCGGACACCAAGGCGTTCGTCGCGCTGCTGCCGACGGCTCACTTCGCGCCGACCGTGACCGGCTGGGAAGACACCGCGAAGGCCGTGACCGACTCGATGCAATCGGTCTACCTCGGCAAGGCGCAGCCGGCTGACGCGTTGAACGCGGCGGCCGCGCAAGCGAACAAGTCGCTCGGTCATTGATCCGCAGTGATTCAGCCGTGACACCGAAGTGATGTGCTGAACCCGGAACGCGCGCGGCCATTGCCAAGGGCGGCGCGCGTTTCGGCCGTGATGCACCTGCTGCACTATCCGGCCCATCCCGACGCGCCCGCGCTTTAGTGTGGACGCGTCTTACGATCGAGTACGCATGAGCCGTTCCGCTTCTTCGCGCTTGCAAGCACCCTGGTTGCTGATTGCGCCGAGCCTGGTACTCGCGCTGTTCATCATCAGCTATCCGATTTTCAACATCGTGTGGCAATCGCTGCACGAGGTGTCGCGTTTCGGCGCGATTCGCGACTTCACCGGTCTGCAGAACTTCTACTCGGTCTTCAACGACCCCGTGTTTCTCGCGTCCACGCGGCGCACGCTCATCTGGACCGTGTGCGTGGTCGGCGGCACGGTGCTGATCTCGGTGCCGGTCGCGCTGGTGCTCAATCAGGATTTCCATGGACGCGGCGTGGCGCGCACGATCGTGATGCTGCCGTGGTCCGTTTCCCTGACGATGACCGCCGTGGTCTGGCGCTGGGCCTTCAACGACGACTACGGGATGGTCAACGTCACGTTGCAAAGGCTCGGCCTGATCGGCGGTCCGATCCATTGGCTCGCCACGCCGGAACTGGCGTTTCCGGTGGAAATCGGCGTCGGCATTCTGGTGTCGATTCCGTTCACGGTGACGATATTGCTGGGCGGCCTGTCGTCAGTGCCGGGCGACATCTACGAGGCGGCGCGTATCGACGGCGCGAGTGCCTGGCAGCAGTTTCGCAAGCTGACCATGCCGCTCTTGCGCCCGTTCATCAACATGACGATCCTGTTGAACGTGATCTACGTGTTCAACTCGTTCCCGATCATCTGGGTGATGACGCAAGGCGGCCCCGACAACAGCACGCACATTCTCGTCACGTACCTCTACGAGCTGGGCTTCCGGCTCGGGCGTCCCGGCGAAGCTGCGGCGGTGTCGCTGATCATGCTCGTCATGCTGTTCGTTTTCTCGATCGCCTATCTGCGCCTGCAGCCCGCGAAAGAAGGAGATCCGTCATGAGGCTCGACTCCAAGATGAAGCGCTCGCTGTGGTGCTGGCTCGCGCTGTCGCCACTGGTGGTGGTCGTGCTGTTTCCGTTCGCGGTCATGCTGTTCACCGCGTTGAAGCCGGCTTCGGAAATTTTCGTCTATCCGGCGCGCTGGCTGCCCGTGCACTGGCAATGGCGCAATTTCGTCGACATGTGGGAAGCGGCGAACTTCGGCGTGGCGTTGCGCAACAGCACGGTGATCAGTCTGCTGTCGACCATGCTCGCGCTCGCGGTGAGCTTGCCGGCCGCGTATGCGCTCGCCCGCTTTCCGTTTCGCGGACGCGGCTTGTACCGGCAGTTTCTGCTCGTCACGCAGATGCTCTCGCCTATCCTGCTCGTGGTCGGTTTGTTTCGGCTAGCCGCGATGATCCCGTTCGGCGACGGCAACCTGGTCGACAAGAAGATCGGCGTGATCGTTTCGTATGCGGCCTTCAATATCGCGTTCGCGGTGTGGATGCTGTCGTCGTACTTTCAGACGGTGCCGCGGGATCTGGAAGAGTCGGCGTGGCTGGAAGGATGCGGGCGCACCAAGGCCGTGTTCAAGGTGTTTCTGCCGCTGGCCGTGCCGGCGATCGTCGTGACCGCGATCTTCACGTTCATCAACGCGTGGAACGAGTTTGCGGTGGTCTATACGCTGATCCGCTCGCCCGAGAACAAGACGCTCACCGTGCAGGTGACGGACATGGTCGCGGGCAAGTACGTCGTCCAGTGGCATCTGGTGATGGCTGCTACGCTGTGCGCGACGTTGCCGGTTTCGATCGTGTTCGCCTGGTTGCAGAGGTATCTGGTGAAGGGGCTGGCGTTGGGGGCGGTGAAGTAACGCTCGTGCTGCTCTGATAACAACTTCAATTCGCCTGTGCGGCGGCCCGTTACTGCAACTCGTCATTGACGGCGCCGCACAGTCGTCACTGGGATGCGGCCAGGCACTTTGCCGACCGCATCCGGCGCATCACTCGGTGCCGCGCACAATGCGCAGATCGCGCTCGACGCCGTCGCCCAAAGCTTCGAGCGCTTTCTTGTAGGCATCGCTCGAATATGCAGCAACCGCCGCTTCGTAGGTCGCAAACTCGATGACCACGGTGCGCTCGCTCAAGCCCTGCTCGCGAACCTCGTCCGCCACGCCACGCACAATGAACTTGCCGCCCGCAGCCGCCAAGGCAGGCGCGGCGAGTTGCGCATACGCGGCCAGTTTTGCCGGGTCGTTCGTCTTGCGATAGGAAGTCACCCAATAGCCCTTGCTCATTCGAATCTCCTTTGTTCAACGGTTCAAAAGCGGTCGCGGTCTTACATAGTAGCAAAGAGGATCGCTTTGCTTGCGGGCATTCGTGTTTGCAAGCGCGCGTGCCGCGCTCACTTAGCTATTAAGCGCTTTGTGCACTACGAGTGGCTTTGCATGTTTCGAGCTTGAGTACGTGAGCAGCTGACGGACCACCTTGCATGGGACCAGAGGAGTTGCTAAAGCGCTAACTCTGGTCAACCGCAACTGGCTTGCATGGGACCAGAGTAAGCACTGAAGCGCTAACTCTGGTCGACCGCAACTGGGTTGCATGGGACCAGAGTAAGCACTAAAGCGCTAACTCTGGTCGACCGCCACTGGGTTGCATGGGACCAGAGTAAGCGCTAAAGCGCTAACTCTGGTCGACACAGGAGACATCGAATGAACGAGCAATATGGGTCGTTTTGTCCATGCTGCGGCAGCGCGGAGCATCGGGCAATGAGTCGCAGGACTTTCATGAGCCTGATCGCCGGCACCGCCGCGGGGCTCGCAATGCCGGCGGCGTTCGCGGACACGCAAGCGGCACCGGCGATTCCTTACGACTCGATTGCCGAACCCGTTCATTTACCTAAAGACACGTACTTCGGCGAATGCTCCGGCGTCGCACTCAACTCGCACGGGCATATCTTCGTGCTGTCGCGCGGCAACAGCACCGGGCCAGCATATGGTGCTGCCGCCGCGCAGCTTCTCGAGTTCGCGCCCGACGGACGCTTCGTTCGCGAGATCGGCCACAACCTGTATGCGTGGTCGTTCGCACACTCGGTCAAGGTGGACCGGCAAGACAACATCTGGGTGACGGACAAAGGCTCCGACATGGTGATCAAGTTCACGCCGGACGGACGCGTCGCGATGGTGTTCGGCCGCAAGCAGGACGCCACCGACGAGGAAACCGCTCCGCTCAAGCATCCCAACCCGCCTCTGCCTTCCGAGCCCGGGCGCTTCCGTCAGGTGACGGATGTCGCGTGGGACGCCGCGGGCAATACGTACATCAGCGACGGCTATATCAATTCGCGCGTCGCGAAGGTCGATCGCGACGGCAACTGGGTCAAGTCATGGGGCGACCGCGGCACGGGTCCGGGCCAGTTTCATACGCCGCACAGCATCGCGGTCGATGCGCACGACCAGGTCTACGTCGCGGACCGCAGCAACCGGCGCATCCAGGTGTTCGACACCGAAGGCACGTTCCTGCGGCAATTCACCATCGACGTGCCGGTGCCACCCGATGCACGACCGGCGATCGGCAACATGCCGGACGAAGCGGCGATCGCGGGCGGCACGCTCGCCCCCGGCTCGCCGTGGGCGATCTGCATCTCGCCGGGACCGAACCAGGTGCTCTATAGTGCGGACGCGTTTCCTGGTCGCATCTACAAGATGACGCTCGACGGCAAGGTGCTCGGTGTGCTCGGCAAATCGGGCAAGCAGCCGAAGCAGTTCGGCTGGATTCATCAGATGGCGTGCCCGGCGGAGAACACGTTGTTCGTCGCCGAATTGCTGAACTGGCGTGTGCAGAAGCTGATTCTGCATGCTTGAGCCGCGATCGCATTGAATGGCTGGTACACGCCGTCACCGCAAAAAGAAACAGCAGCAATCGCGATCCATCCGATAAGGTCCTGGAGCTCCATTGAAATTCGATACGACAACCGTCCGGCTGGTCCTCGCGATCGTCGAGGAAGGCAGCATCTCGCGCGCCGCCGACAAGCTCAACCTGGCCGTGGCCGCCGCGTCGCGGCGCGTATCGGACCTGGAGGAGCAACTCGGCGCCCGGCTGTTCAGGCGCGTGCCGCACGGCGTCGAGATCACCGAATCGGGCGGCAAGCTGCTGCAATACGTGCGGCAGATCGACAACCTGATCGACCGGCTCGAAGGCGACGCGCAAGCGCTCAACCATGGCCTCGACGGCCGCATCATCATCGGCGCACCGAAGGCGGTCGTCATCCAGTTTCTCGCGCGTGAGATCTCCGACATCCAGCGCAAGTATCCCGGCATCACGCTGAAGATCGTCGAGGAGAACAGCAAGATCGTGCAGCAACTGCTGCGCGACAAAGTGATCGACGTGGGAATCTACGAGAAGAAGAGCGGCTTTCTGGACCTCGCCCAGGTGCCGTACAGGAACGACCGCCTCGTGCTGGTCTACAGCCGCCCGCATTTCCAGTTTCACGAAGAACCGATCGGGATCGACGATATTCTCGACCTGCCCATCGTGAGTCTCGGCAAGGGGTCCGCAGTGTTGTCGGCCGTGCAGCGCGCCTATCGCAGCCGTGGACGGTTATTTGCCAACAACTTCACCGTCAGCGGGTTCGACACCATGCTCGCGATGGTGCGCCATGGGCTCGGCGTCGGCCTGATGCCGCCCGATGTGCTGCGCAGTTTTCATCCCGAGCCAGCGCTCGCGTCCGCCGAGCTGCAGGGCGACTGGCATCAGCGCGGCTATGTGCTCTCGTGTGTCGAAGGACATGCGCAGGAGCAGACGCTGCGCAACGTGGTGAACGGCTTGCTCGGCAATACAGCTTAGTCGACACCTTCGACACGCGCGCTCCGGTTTCGCGATGCGCGAAACCAGACATGACCGGACCATTCTTGCGCCAGCGTTTTCAGTCGGCGAAAGTGGGGCATAACGATCATGCAGGAGACGAGATGATGCCCCCTAGCCTCGGCGCAACTGCCGACGCGCCGTCGTGCACGTCCCGCGCGCCGATTCCCACGCGCTGCGCCGTCAACTATCCCGACTTCCTCATCCGCGCTTGCGAGACCTAGGCAGCGCTCGCGTGCTGACCACAGGTCCCGCAACCACGCCCCTCCCGACATCGTCGAACCGTTCGTCACGTGACCACGTGAGCGCACGGTCAGCCCCACCACTTCAACCAGAGAACCTCGATATGACCGAATCGAAACATCTGCCGCTGCAAGGCATCCGCGTGCTCGACGTGAGCCAGGTGATGGCGGGCCCGTTCGCCTGCATGCTGCTCGCCGACATGGGGGCGGACGTGATCAAGGTCGAGCCGCCGGAAGGCGATCAGACCCGCGGCGCGATGGGCTTCAAGATGAAGGGCCCCGACAGCATGGGCTTTCTGAACATGAACCGCAACAAGCGCTCGCTGACGCTCGACCTGAAGAGCGAAGAAGGACGCGAGTTCTTCTACGAGCTAGCCAAAACGGCTGATGTAATCGTCGAAAACTACCGGCCCGGCGTGGTGCAGCGCCTGGGCATCGACTATGAATCGATCAGGCAGATCAATCCGAAGATCGTCTACGTCAGCATTTCCGGCTTCGGGCAAAGCGGACCGTGGGCCTCGCGGCCGGGCTTCGACTTGATGGCGCAGGCCATGTCCGGCGTGATGAGCGTGACCGGCTACAAGGGCGGCAAGCCCGTCAAGGCGGGCGTGCCGG
This sequence comes from Paraburkholderia panacisoli, assembly GCF_008369935.1. GTDB lineage: Bacteria > Pseudomonadota > Gammaproteobacteria > Burkholderiales > Burkholderiaceae > Paraburkholderia > Paraburkholderia panacisoli. Next base: position 99,973 of record NZ_VTUZ01000011.1, read on the forward strand.
TGGCCGACATCGGCTGCGCGCTGTTCGCGGTGTACGGCTTGCTGTCGGCGTACATCGGCGCGCAGAAAACCGGCGAGGGTCAGCACATCGATGCGTCGCTGTTCGACTCGGTGATGGCCTTCTCGATCTGGGACATGTCGGAGTACTGGGGCACGGGCGTGCCGCCGACGCCGCTCGGCACCAGCAACAAGATGAGCGCGCCGTATCAGGCGGTGAAGGCGCGCGACGGCTACTTCGTGATGGGCGCGACGAACCAGAAACTGTGGACAAAGCTGTGCGAACTGCTGCAACGCCCGGACCTCGTGCAACACGCTGACTATGCAACCGTATCGCTGCGCCTGAAGAACCGTGAGGCGATGATCGAAGTACTGGAGCAGGAATTCGCGAAGCGCGACAGCGCCGACTGGGTCGACGCGATGCTCGCGACCGGCATTCCCGCGGGCCCGATCCTCTCCTATCCCGAAGCGTTCGAAAGCGAGCATGCCGCGCACCGCCGCATGTGCATGGAGATCGACCATCCGAACGAAGGCAAGGTCAAGAACATCGGCTTCCCGGTCAAGATGCTCGGCACGCCGCAAACGGTGCGCCGTCATCCGCCGCTGCTCGGCGAGCACAACGACGAGATCTTTGCCGAGATCAACGGGACCGCATCATGAGCGAACCCGTCACACTCATCATTCATTCCTCGGGCGCGGCGGAGATCGTGATCGACCGCCCCGAGCGGCACAACGCCATGACGCTCGACATGTACGAGTCCTTGCTGACGTTGATCGCACAGTGTGAACAGAACAGCGGCGTGCGCTGCATCCTGTTTCGCGGCGCGGGCGGCAAGTCGTTCATTGCCGGCACCGATATCACGTACTTCAAGGACTTCCGCGACGGCCGCGATGGCATCGTCTACGAGGCCTTCGTCGAACGCGTGATCGACACGGTGGAGCGCATTGCGAAGCCCACCATCGCCGTGATCGACGGTTGGGCGGTGGGCGGCGGCCTCGCGCTCGCGACGGCTTGCGACTTCAGGCTGTGCAGCGACACGTCACGCTTCGGCGCGCCGATCGCGAAGACGCTGTCCAACACGCTGTCGTCGCGCAACCTCGCGCGGCTTCAGGCGGCGCTCGGCGTGCCGCGCGTCAAGAAGATGCTGCTGCTCGCCGAGTACCTCGGCGCTCCTGAAGTGCTGGAATGCGGGTACATGTATGGCGTTTTCGCGCAGGATGCGTTGCAGGATGCCGCGCATGCGCTCGCGCAACGGCTCATCGCGCTGTCGCCGGTCACGCAGAAAGCGGTGAAGGAGAGCCTGCGCCGCATCGTCGTCGAACAGCGTCTGGACGACGACGATTTGATCGAAGAGGTGTACGGCAGCGCCCGTTTCAGGGATGCCGTGCTCGCGTTCACCTCGGGTTCGTCGAAATAACAATAAATGAACAACGTGGAGTGAGACATGAAACGATTGCAACCGAAGGCAACGGCCACCGTGCTGCTGATGCTGTGCCTGATGTACTTCATCACCTACGTCGATCGCGTCAACATCAGCACCGCAGCCGGGCAATTCAAATCCGAGCTTGGACTGAGCAACACGCAACTCGGCTTCATCTTCTCGGCGTTCGCGTATCCGTATGTGGTGTTCCAGTTCATCGGCGGCTGGGTGAGCGACCGTTTTGGTGCGAAGCGCACGCTGATCGCCTGCGCGTTCATCTGGGCGGTGGCGACCACTTTGACCGGTTTCGCGGGCGGCTTCACGACGCTGGTCGCAGCGCGCCTCCTGCTCGGTCTAGGCGAAGGCGCAACATTCCCCGCTTCCACCAGCGCGATGGCGTCATGGGTGAGAAAGGACCGGCGTGGCATGGCGCAAGGCATCACGCACTCGTCGGCGCGGCTCGGCAACGCGGTTGCGCCGATGCTGGTGCTGGCGCTGATGACCGCGTTCGACTGGCGCTTTGCGTTCTATCTGCTCGGCGCGCTGAGTTTCGGCTGGCTGGTGCTGTGGTGCGTGACGTACACCGAAAAACCCGCGGATCATCCGCGCATCACCGCCGCGGAAATCGACAGCCTGCCCCCGCCGCGGGTTCGTCCGGTGGAAGCGCCGGGCACGTGGGCGCGGCTTTACCGCCGGCTGTTGCCGGTGTCCGCCGTGTACTTCTGCTACAACTGGATTCTCTGGCTGATGCTCGACTGGATGCCGCTCTACTTCATGCACAGCTTCCATCTGAACATCAAGAAGGCGGTCATCTTCACCTCAGGCGTATTCATTGCCGGCGTGTTCGGCGATCTGGTCGGCGGGCTGATTAGCGATCGGCTGCTGCGGCGCACGGGCAATCTGAAACTCGCGCGCAGCTACCTCGTCGCGTTCTGCATGACGATGACCGGTCTCTCGCTGATCCCCGTCGTGCTGATTCACGATCCGATGTACTCGCTGGTTTTTCTCGCCGCCGCGATGTTCTTCAACGAAATGAATATCGGCCCGATGTGGGCGGTGCCTATGGACATCGCTTATGACCGCTCGGGCACGGCGAGCGGCATCATGAGCGGGACGGGTTTCACTGCGGCGATCGTCAGTCCGGTGGTGGCGGGTTATCTGATCGACCGCCTCGGCAACTGGAATGTGACCTTCCTGTTGTCCATTGGCGTGATGGCTTGCGGCGTGCTGCTGACCTTCATGATGAAGCCGGATGCGCCGTTCGCCGACAAGCTGAAGCCCGCTGCTGCGCCTTCGGTGCGTGCGGGGCGCGACGCTGCTGCGTTTCCGCTCGTGGACAAGCACTGAGCACGCGTGGCAGCGCGATCCGGCATTCACTGCAACGCGAGGCGCCGCCTCGCGATTCATTTGCTAGCGCCGAGCACCTTGTCGAAATCGGCGTCCAGCTTCGCCAGCGAACCGGCGATATGCGCGCGGTTCTCCTTGATCCACCGATCCTGCTGCGTGACGCGCGCATTCGCCTCTTTCAGCATGCGCGCCATTTCGGCAGGTTGCGGGCCGCCCGTCGTCGCGCGATTGTTCACGATGGCGACCGGATTCAGCGTAGAGCGGAATTCGGCTTCGCTCATCGGCAGATCGCCTGCATAGGGTGTGCCGGCCACCGTTTCCCTGTAGATGCGCTGCGCGTCCGCATACGGGAAGTCGAGCGGCTTGATGTCCTTCTGCCGCGCATACTCGACGACGTTCGACGCGAAGTGATGGCCGACCCGGAACGGCAGTTTGTATTTGCGCATCAGGTCATCGGCAATTTCCTGTGACGCGGTCCAGTCGCTATTCAGTTCTTCGAGCGCGCGCTCGGGGTTGATCACGAGTGCGTTCATCACCGTTTGCCAACCCTTGAGCGCGGCGATGCCGCTTTCGATCATCTCGCTGCTCGCCTTCACGTCTTTCGGATCGCTCATGCCAGGCGGCAGGTTGTGCGCCTCCCAAACCACGCCCTCGGCCTGCGATATCGCGGCGGAGGCGTCCGTGCGCGTGCGGATCAATAGTCCGGGATTGCGCTTTTGCGGCATCGCGCTCGACACGTAGGTGTTGGTGCCGCCCTCCTGCAACAGAATCCAGGGCCGCGATTCGGCGTATTGCGTCATCACGTCCTGAATGAAGCTTCCTGTGTGCAGCGCCACGCTGGTGACGATTGCACTGGCTTCCACGGGTTCGTCGACGGATGAGATTTGCGACGCGTCATACGCGTTGTCGACGATCGCATTGAAGCCGAGATAGTGCGCCATGCGTTCGCGATCCAATGGCCAGCTCGTGCCGTTGAGCACCGTCGTACCCATCGACGACCGATCGACACGCTTATACGCTTCACGAATGCGCTGCGCGTCGCGATCCAGTCCGGCGGCGAATCCGAGCAGATAGTGGCCGTAGCTGTTCGGCTGCGCCGCCACGCCATTCGTGTAGTTCGGCACGACAGTCGCCGAGTATTGGCCGGCGAGACGAACCAGCGTCGCGGTGGTTGTGTTCAGTTGCTCGGCGAGGTTCAGCAGATCGTCGCGAAGAATCGCCGAGCGATACGTCGCGTGCATGTCCTGGCTGGAGCGCCCGGCGTGCAGCAGCGTGACGTCCTCGCCCGCCGCCTTGATCAGCAGCGGTTCGAACGTGATTACCGTAGGCGGACGTTTCGCGCCAGGCTGATTGCCATCGGCGATGACCTTGGCCACGCCCGCAGCGAGGCGCGGCGCCATCGCTTTGTCGAGCAGCCCCTCGTCGGTGTTGATGACGACCGTGGCCTTGTTGATTTCGCCGAGCCAGAAGAATTCGTCGTGAGGCGGCGATTGCTGGGCGAAGGCGGGGAATGCACAGAGAAGAGCGACAGCGGGCAAGGTCCGGACGGATGGTCTCATGTGGGGCGCGGATGGATTCATGGGGCAATTGAAGTACGCCCGATTATAGAATCTCCGCGGCCCGACATTCATCGACCAGCCCGCTTGCGACGGATGCGCTCGATGCAACGCTCGCGCTTCCTTGTAACCCGAGCGCGAGCATTGCCGAGGTCATGCGCCGCTTGCGCTTTTTTAGTCGTAGTGGCGATGCTTGTGGTGCTTGCCCGAACGGTAGCCGTGCGAGTAGTCGTTCGCATAGGAGTTGGAACGCGAGATGTTTCCGCCGAGTGCCGAACCCGCGCCGCCGCCCAACGCCGCGCCGACCAGGCCGCCGCCACGGCCGCCCATCGCATTGCCGGCCGCCGTGCCCGCACCGCCGCCCAGCGCGCCACCGATGATCGCGCCCGTGCGCTCGCGGCGATTCGACGTCACCGCGCCGCCGGCTCCGCCGCCGACCGCGCCGCCGATCACGGCGCCCGTGCTGCCGCCCACCGCGCCACCAAGCGCCGCGCCGGCCACGCCGCCGAGTGCGCCGCCAAGCGCGTTGTTCATATCGCCAGCAACTGCCGACAACGATGCAGCAGCAGTCAATGCAGCAACGGCCACCATCTGGATGATCTTCTTCGACATAAGAGGCTCTTTTGTTTTCTTGAGACGGCGCCGAGTATAACCGGCCTTTCGAAAGGCTTTTGTAACTGCCAGAGGTCGACTCGGTAAGACGTGTAACAAAATGATCGCGCCGGTTTTGAGGGATCGCGTCGGGTCGCAGTGAGGTCTGGCGGTTGGCCGATAAGGCAAAGGTTTGTCGCTTTATTTCATTTGGATCACTAAATAACCTGCATTTCAAATGCGTACGGCGAATTCGCGAACCACCGCATCACGATGGCTCGCGAACCCGCCGCTCATTCCGCTCTTATCCGCGCCGCTTCTTCTTCAACTCGATCGTCTCGAACAACTCATAGTCCGGCGTCGGCGTTTGGTCCGCGCCCGGCGCGTGATAGTAGTTCATCGTAATGGTCGTCTCGCCGCCAGGCTGCCCCGGATCGTGATCGAACACCGCAATGCCGTAGCCCGTGCCGGTGTCGCGCTGCGCCGACCAGATCGCGTCTTCGACCGCATCCGCACTGGCCCGCGTGAAGGTCCCCGCTGTCGCGGCGGGAACCGGACGATTGGTCCGGGTGAAAATGCGCGCCTGCGGCAGCCCCGTGCCGATGTCCACGCCATACACGTCCAGCGGCGCGCTCGTGCCGCCACCGCCGAGAATCAGGTGAATCGTGCCGTGGCTCGTATCGAACGTCGACGCACCCGACGATACCGCCGACATGATCGGCTTCGGCTGCAACGTATCGACCGGCCGGCCCGTCGCGATGTCGGTGCCCTTGTTGTGATTGCAGCCGCGCACGGGATAGCTGCGCTCGTAGTCGTGATCGTGGCCGCACAGCACCAGGTCGACGCCGTATCGGTCGAATAGCGGCAGCCACGCTTCGCGGATCCCCTTGTCCGAACCGTTGCCGGTCTGCGACGAACTCAGCGCGTCCTGATGCATCTGCACGATGATCCAGTCCACGTCGTCGTCCTGCGCGGCGTGATGAAGGACTTTCTCGAGCCAGCGCGTCTGTTCGCCGACGCTATATCCGCGCACGTATAGCGAGGTGCCCGGTCGAATCGGCGGATTGCCGGTGCTGGCGACCGGCACCAGCGAAGCCGGTCCGGCAACGAACGCAGCCGCGTCCTGATAGACGACATCGTCCGCATCGAGCGAGATGAACAGCACGGAACTCACGCGGAAGCTGTACCAACGCCCCTGGAAACGCGAGTGATTGTCGGGCAGCGCATAGCGCGAGAGATACGACGCGAGGCCCTGCTCGCCATTGTGAAATTCGAGTTCGTGGTTGCCGGGACACGGCATCCACGGGCGGTTCGACGCCGACGTCTGCGCGTTGTTGCCGAAGTCGCGCCACACCTCCGGCTGTTGCATCGGGTTCAGATTGGCGTAGCAGAGGTCGCCGTTGAGCAGATGGAACAGCGGCTGGAAACGCTCGACCGCCTGCACCGCGAAGCGGCTTTGCGGCGACGACAACACCCAGCCGGTATTGGGCGTCGCGAGATCGCCATAGCTCGTCCAGCGAAACGGCGCGCGGCCGCGCGGCGCGGTGCGAAAGCTCGCGGTGAAAGGCTGCGCCACATTGCTGTCATTCTCCGCCGTCACCTCGTACTGATAGTTGGTATCGGCTTTCAGATCACGCAGACGCGCGTGATAGGTAAACACGACTTCGCCGTTGATGCCATCCGTATACGTGCTTTGGACCGCGTGCACAGTATGCCGCTTCGAGTCCGCGCCGCCGATACGCACCTGCGGATTCACCGCCGGCGCAACCGAGGCCCACGACACCGTGACCTCGCTCGTCGGGTCGTTGCCCCAGGTCAGATGGATCTGCTCGGGCGTGCCATCGGGTGCATTGCCGCTGGCGCCGCGCGCCGCCGATGCCAGCGTGCTGGCCGCCGTGGCGAGGCCGGATGCGCCGGCAAACTTCAGGAACCCACGACGCGAGACGATGGAAGCGCCCTGATCATCGGGCGGCGAAGCCTTGACGATTTTTCTGTTCGACATGTCCGGTGGTGTTGTATGGGGATGGAAGAACGCCAACGCTTACGCGTGCGCATCGCGCTGCCCGCGCTCAAGCGTGCGCTGCCGGGGGTGTGCTTGACGCACGCGAGCACCGATCCTAGCCGCGAAGCTGTGACAACCGGATGAAACAGCGTTGCTGAGCAAAAGCGCGGCAACGCATCGATTGCAGCGCCGCGGCAACAGACATCTGTCCGCCCAACCGCTAATGCGAGGGCGGCTGCGGATTATTCGCCGGATTGGTATCGAATCTGAAAACGCGGAAGATGCCGTTTGCGTGGACCAGTTTCAACAGTTCGGTCTCGATGGCATCCGCGATTTCTTTGCCATAGACTTCATCACCATTTACATAGACTGTAAACGACTGCAAGTACTTCGCTTTCTTCTCCGGATTTTCGATCGTGTCCCGGGTCCACTGATAGAGCGGATAGTTTTCCGTCCCCAGTCTTTCCGCCTCGCTGACATAATCGGCGAACGCATCGAACTGGCATTTCAACGATGCGCTGTATCTGCGCAGAACATCGCGCAGTGCGGCATGCGCCGCATTTGATGAGTCGGCGCGCAAAGCGTGCGCCAGTTCAGGCGAGACGGTGATCCTCAACTGAAATTGCAATGGGGCGGTCATGTCCACCTCGATGATCTATCTCGACGCCGGACCTCAAGGCCGCGCGCTCGCGATCTTGACCACGGAATGCTCGGCCGGGTTGGCTGCGATCTGCTCGATCTCGCTGCCACGCAGCGGCCTGCCCAACAGAAAGCCTTGCGCGTGCGTGCATCCGCACACGCGCACGAAATCCAGTTGCTCCTGCGTTTCGATCCCTTCCGCCGTGGTCGGCATGCCGATTTCGCGCGCCAGCGCCACGATCCCGCGCACCACGGCCGCGGATTCGCGACCATGCACGGACTCCTTGACGAACGAGCTGTCGATCTTCAACTTGTCGAACGGAAAGCGCACGAGCGTCGACATGGTCGAAAAGCCGGTGCCGAAATCGTCGAGCGCGAGGCCGATGCCCAACGCGCGCAACCTCGCGACGTTGCGCCGTGTCACGGTGTCGTCGTTCAGCAGCACGGTCTCCGTCACCTCGATGTTCAGGCGCTCCGGCGGAAGCCTCGTCCTGCGCAGAATCGCCGCGACTGTCGAAGCAAACGATTCCTCGCGCAACTGCACCGGCGACACGTTCACGGCCACCGCGACCTTGTCCTGCCAAGTCGCCGCTTCCGAGCACGACTGCAGCAACGCCCATTCCCCCAATGCGAGGATCAGGCCGGTGCGTTCGGCAGTTGGAATGAACGCGGCCGGGGAAAGCTCGCCGCGGGTCGGATGGGTCCAGCGCAACAGCGCTTCTCGGCCGGAAACCGCGCCGTCACTGAGATCGACAATCGGCTGATACTCCATGCGCAAACCATTGAACGACTTCAACGCGCCTTCAAGGTCGCTGCGCAGCAGGCTCAGGCTTTCATCCGACACGTGCTTGTCGGCATCGAAAACGGCGAACGCGCTTTTGCCGCTGCGTTTGACCGCATATAACGCACGGTCGGCGCAGATCAGTAATTGCGGTCCCGTCTTTGCGTGCTCCGGATAGAGCGAAACACCGACGCTCGCGCCGATATGCACGAGCGCTTCGCTCAACGCAAACGGGCGCGCGAGTGTCTTGACGATGCGATCGGCCAGCACACGCACCTCGCGCACCTGGCTCATCCCATCGGCAATGGCGACGAATTCGTCGCCGGCAAGGCGTCCGACCAGATCACCGCTCGGTAGAATTTCACGCAAGCGGCTCGCCGCCTCCTGCAGAATCTGATCGCCCGCTGCATGGCCCAGGCTGTCGTTGATCGCCTTGAAGCCGTCCAGATCGATCAGTAGAACAGCGAACGGCTGGTCCTCACGCAAGACGCCCATTTCCGTGCGCTCCAGCAGCAGTTCGCTGATACGCGCGCGATTGGGCAAGCCGGTGAGGCTGTCCTGACGAGCCAGGCGGTGGCTGTTTTCACGCGCCAACAACAATGCGACGGTATCGCGATTGCTGCGCAGCGCCACGGTGAAGAAACCCGCGGCGCAGAACGGCGCCTGAAACAGCAGCACGAGCTTGCCATTGCCGGGCGACAGCGCCGCACCGAGACCCAACAAGCTGAGAATGAAGGAAATCTGCAACAGCACGAGCCGGGGTGTCCCCGCATTGCGTCCGGCCAATCCGCCGATCACACCCACCGCGCAAACGTTGCCGAGCAGAAAAAGCGTCTGGTTTCCGCTGATATTGCACAGCAGTGTGCCGAAGCCGAATAGCACGCTCCATAGCAGGCTCGCCAACAGAAACGCTGAGGTCGGCGTCGGCCGGTCTTGCGCGCTACGCGTACGGCATAACCAGATCAACGCGAGGCGCGTGATCAGCAACGCGACGACGGCGATGCCCCACGCGGCGTAAAGCGGAATCGGATACAGATAGAATGCGGTTGCGCAGACGCTGATTTCGCAAATCGACGCGAATATGATCGACGCGGTTCGCGTGAATAAATGCGCGAGCAGAATCTGGCGGTTGTCTGGGCTCAGATTCTGAGCGGAGGACACTACCCATTTGAAAAATGGAGACCTGGGTTCGCTGAAAGCCATGACCTGCGCATTTGACGGTTAGTGGAATCAAACGAGGTATGCGCAGCAATTATTACGTAAACTTAAAGTATCAGGTTAATTCAAGACTGTGATTGTGTGCGGCATAGAGCGTACGGGGCAAAGAAAAAGGGAGGATATCAATTGGAATACCCGATCACGCTTGGGACAGCAGCGAATCGGGCGATGTTTTTTCGGACCGATGGGAGTTCAACTGTGGCGCGACCACATAACTGAAGTGTTGTTTTTCGACGTAGAAGCGGAATGCGGCGGCAATGGCTCTGATGCAATGCGGCAATGGCTAGCTTTCGATATTAATTGCCCGATTGCCACATCAGGGAGCCCGATTATTCGAATCGTGCTGTGGGCCCCGTATTCGCAATAGCCACAGCATTTACCGCGAGGTCGATTGGCGACGGCTGCGGTGATGGCTGTCGCAAAGCATCCACGCCTGCCTGCGCAACCTGAGCGTGCTGCCCGGACTGCATTAACGCGGCGCAGGCGCTATACCCGTTACAGAAAACCTGGCCGCTGAAAGCGCTACGGATTGCCTTTGAGCGTGAATGGCGCCAGCAACGCCTGCACATCGACTTGCTGCCCCTGCAGAAGCAGCAGCCTCGCGTGAAGCACCATGTTCTCGAGAACAAGCTTGGCGGTGCTCAGCAGATACAACGCGTGGATGTCGGACACCGGCATGTTGCACGCCTCGACGGTGTGGTGGCGTTCGACGAGTGAAGTCATGACGAGCCGCCGCAGTTCCTGCTCGCCAAACGGCAGATCCGCATAGTCGATCGGGTCATCCGCTTCGACTTCCCGCAGCATGTCCACCAGCGTTTCGGTGCTTACTTGCATATGTCCGCTCCATGTCGTCGTCAAGGACCAGCATCGCCAAGCTTCGTCATCCAGCGCTTCCAGACTACCGCGTCAATTCATCCGAGTCCAGCTTGAATGGTGGGACGTGCAACGCGGCAGCATCGCGAGGCACGGCTCAAATCGACTTGACTTCACCACCGTCCATTCTCAGCGTCGAGCCCGTCATCCAGTGCGCGGCGGGCGAAACGATGAAAGCCATCAACTCGGCAATTTCGTCGGGCGTGCCATAGCGGGCAATGCCCGCTTCGGCGGGAAACTTCTGCGTCGCCTCTTCGACGCTCATGTCATGCAGTGGCGCCCAATGCTCCAGGTAGGAGCGCCGCCGGCCGGTCATCACCGGTCCGGGCAATACGCTGTTGACCTGTACATCATCAGTGACGCCGCGGTCCGAGAAGGCTTTCGCGAGCGCGACGATTGCCGCGTTGATCGTGCCCACCGCCGCGTACGGCGCCTTCGGGAACAGCGCCGAATTGCCCGACATCAGCACGACCGACCCATGCGTCGCTTTCAGCGATGGCCATGCCGCCATCGTCAGACGCCGTGCGCCATGCAGCTTCAGCGCGAAGCCGTTGTCCCATTGCTCGTCGCTCATGTCGAACACGTCGATTTGCGGCACAGCCCCCGCGATGTTCAGCAATGTATCGATCTGTCCGAACGCGCCGAGCGTCTGGTCGACGACCTGCTGCGCGGCGTCAGGCTTAGCGAGGTCGAGCCCGATGACGAGAGGCTCGGCACCGGCCTTCTTTACTTCGGCGGCAACCTGTTCGAGGTTCTCGCGATTGCGGGCGACGAGCACGATCGACGAGAAATCCCGCGCCAGCCTGATGGCAGTCGAACGGCCGATCCCCTGGCTCGCGCCCGTGACGATTGCGACTCTTTTAGACATTCCTACGCTCCTTGTTTCAAGAACAAATGAATAGCCCGTTGGAATACGGCGAACGCCTTTTTCGTCAAGTGACCGCGCTATCGCTCGGCATCGGCCAACGGGCACCAATCCAGCACATATCAGTGCAGCTCGACGCGCCGATGCCGCCCAATGCACACGCGACTCATCGAATGAGGAAATCCGAAATAGCAGCGGCAATCTCCGCTGCGTGCGTCTCCAGCGCGAAATGACCGGTATCGAAGAAGCGCACTTCCGCGTCCGGTATATCGCGCCTGAATGCCTCGGCGCCCGGTGGCAAAAAGAACGGATCGTTCTTTCCCCACACCGCAAGAAGCGGTGGCCGATGCGTGCGGAAATACTGCTGAAACGCGGGATACAGTGCGACGTTGCTGCGGTAGTCGCCGAACAGATCGAGCTGAATCTCGTCCGCGCCCGGCCGGCTCAGATAGAAGTCATCAAGGGAATATCCGTCCGGCGATACGAGTGCCGTGTCACGCACGCCGTGCGTGTATTGAAAGACGGTCGTCTCGTGCGTGAGCAGCGCGCGCAGCGCTTCACGGTTGGCGCGAGAGGGCTCTTGCCAATACGCTCGAATCGGATTCCAGCCGTCGCTCAAGCCCTCTTCGTAAGCATTGCCGTTCTGCGAAATCAGCGCCGCAATCCGCTCGGGATGCTTGAGTGCGAGCCGGAAGCCTGTTGGCGCACCGTAGTCGAATACGTACAGCGCAAAACGATCGAAGCCGATCACTTCCGTAAAGCGATCAATGACGCTCGCCACGTTGTCGAACGTATAGGCGAATTGGTCACGCGCAGGCATATCCGACTGTCCGAAGCCGGGCAGATCCGGCGCGACGATATGAAACCGGTCGGCGAGCTTCGGAATCAGATCGCGAAACATGTGGCTCGAACTTGGAAAGCCGTGCAGAAGCAGCAGCTTCGGTGCGCCTTGACGACCCGCTTCGCGATAGAACACCTTGAAGCCGTCGACGTCGGCATGGCGATAGGAGATGGACGACATGACTTTCCTCCACATATGAACAAGATTGAGTGAGCCATGAAAGGCTCAGGGTGACGCACTGCATGACGGCGCTTGCCGGCTTCTTCAACGATCCAACACCGCTTGAGCCGCTTTGACGATGAGGTCGGTCACGGTCTGCGCGGCCGTGACGATCGGCGCATGATCGGCCTCGCACGAATGCACTTCGGCGCCCATCCGCCGCGCCATGAAATGTTGCGTGGCGGGGCTGATCATTCGGTCCTCTTCAGCGACGAGGAACCAGCTCGGCCGGTCTTTCCACAGCGGCCGCGCGACCTTTTCGCCGATGCACGCCGCCGCAATCGGACGCTGAACCGCCGCAAGCAATTGCACCTCTTGCGCTGTCGCGTGTTGCGCAAACGCGGCGGCGAACGCGTCTTCCGGCAGCCATATCAAGCCATGCGAATCAGGCGCCAGCTTCGGCGCCTGCGGATGCGTTTCGCCGCGATAGAACACATCGGCGACGGTTTCCCCTTCGTCGGGTGCGAGCGCGGCCACATAGACCAACGCCGCGACGTTTTCCGCGCGGACCGATCCGATCACTGCTCCCGCATACGCGTGGCCAGCCAGCACGACAGGACCGTCGATCCGTTCGAGCGTTCGATTGAGCGCGGCCACGTCGTCGCCTAACGAAGTCAGCGGCAACGCCGCCGCAATCGCGTTCATGCCACGCGCTTTCAGACCGTGGATCACCTTGCCCCAGCTCGATCCATCTGCCCATGCGCCGTGCACGAGCACCACATTCACTTCACCAACGGACATGCTTCTCTCCTCTGAAGAAAGCAGGCTCCCGCTGCGGCCCACGTGTATCCGTCGGGACTTGCATCCTGTAACCTGCTATATGTGTTTAGTCAGGTTACTCATTTTGAACGTAACTTGTCAACTGCATTTTTAGCGGTTACACTTTCCTCATTGCATTTTGCTTTCAAGCCGACCGATGGACTACCGTCAAATCCCCCCCATATTCGTCGCCGCCGCGCCGGGCCTGGACTTTCTGAACTCAGTTGCAACGCCGGTCGACGAGGAGGTCGACTGGATCAGCGACGGCGCGGGGCTGCTGGCCTGGCTGGAACAGGCCGGGATCGTGTCTCGCAGCGCAATCGCGGCAGTGCGTGCACGGTCCACCGCCGCCGAACTCGACACGGTCGCGGCCCGGGCGCGCGAGTTGCGCGAGTGGTTCAGGGCCTATGTTCAGAAACGCAAAGGACGCTCGTTGGTCGCCAAAGACCTGCGTGAACTTGAGCCGCTGAATCAATTGCTCGAACGCGATGAGCAGTACGGGCAAATCGTGGCGGATGTCGCGGACGGTGTAGTGAGCTTTGAATTACGTGCCAACCGGCGCTGGAAATCGGCGGAGTCGTTGTTGCTGCCGATCGCAGAGTTGCTAGCGAGGCTGGTGTGCGAGGAAGACTTCGCGCACGTCAAGGCGTGCGAAGGTCCACGATGCACGTTGATGTTTGCCGATCACACGCGCGGTCATGCGCGCCGCTGGTGCAGCATGGCGATCTGCGGTAATCGCGCGAAGGTCGCGGCTCACCGCGCGCGTCTGAAGGAACAGAAGAACGGCTGACACGACGGCGGCGGTGAACCGCACAGCCGCCTGCCTGCGCGTGTCTGCCTTGTGCGATCCAGTTCGATCAACGTCTTGCTCACAGCGGGGGGACGCCATGCACGAAGTCAAGCTAACCGCGGAACGGCTGACTGCATTTTCCGATGCGGTCTTCGCCGTGATCGTGACCATCATGGTGCTGGAACTCAAGGCGCCGGACCAGCCGGCATTCTCGGACCTGTGGCCTCTGTGGCCGCAGGCCATCAGTTATGCGGTGAGTTACCTGTTCATCGTCATTATCTGGATCAACCATCATCACCTGATGAGGTTCGTCGGTCCGCCGACGCTGGGACTGATATGGATCAACTTCATCCATCTCTTCATGGTTTCGCTTCTGCCCTTCGCGACTGCCTGGGTTGCGCGCACGCAGCTCGCGTCGTCGCCCGTGGTGTTTTATGCAGGACTGTTTGTCTGCATCGACATCGCCTACAACGTTTTCGAAAAACAGGTGTTGTCGGGCGCGGATGCGAGCCTCGTGCCCATGCGCATGCGGCGCGCGGCCAGGTCCAGATCGCTTGTCGTTCTTGCGGGCTTCATCGGCGCCATGCTGGTTGCAATCGTCGCGCCGCGCGTGGGTTTCGGTTTGATATGCGCGGCGCTGATGCTTCATTTGCGCCCGGATGTGTCGGGCAATCGGCGGTGAGTGCTCTTCGCGGGGCGCCGCCGTGAAGTTCAGCGTGCCGTTCCTTCGTCCGTCGCCGTGACCGAATCGACCTGGAGAGCAGGCAGTCTGGAAGGCCCGGCGGTTTCCGCCACCCGGCCCGTGACGTGCACGACCCGGTTCTGCAACCGGCCCGCGGTGGCATGGTCCACGCCCACGAGTTGCCACATCTGCTTGCCGTCGGAGACGACGGGGTACGTGAAGGGCTCGTTGCCGCGAAGGGTCAATGTGCCGCGCAAATCGACCCGATCGCCCATATGCGCTGTTCCCGCACACGCGGTGCCGGCACACAGAACGAAAGCAGCAAGAAGAAAGTTTCGGAGCATGGCAGCGACGTGAGCCTGTACAAATGCGTTATCGGAAACCCGTTGATGCGCGCCCAGCATGCATGAAAAAAGCCGTCCCTGGAAGGGGACGGCTTCGTGCATCGGACAAACGCGAGGCAGACGCGATGTTGCGCCGCCGCGTTACTGCACGATCACCGACAACGTCACACCGGGCGGCAGCGTCACCGTTTCCTGGTAGGTGCTCGCGACGTGCGAGCGCACGGCCGGGAAGCTCGCGTAGCCCAGCAGGACGCCCGGCGAGGCCGACGGCAGCGCGCGGGTCATCTTCGACGGGTCGATGGACGGCAGCGAGAAGCCGCCTTCCGCGCGCGATGCGAAGCTGTACTGCGCCATGTCCGCCCCGAGCGGCAACAGCGCGCCCGCCGCGACGGTGAAGTGACGCAATTCCTGCGCGACGCTCGAGTCCGGACGAATCTGCCTGATCGCGTCATTCAGAATGTCCGTCGACACCGTCGCGCTTTTGTCGTACAGCAGGTCCTTGTAGAACGTGAGGCCAAGCTGCCGGTTGAGGAATCCGCCGAACGAGCCGTTGGTCGCATAGCTGTCGCATGTCACGTCGCCCACGTCCCATGTCGTCAGACCGCAGGTATAGCTGCCCTGGTTGTGGTACGTCAGATAGCTGATGAAGCGGTCGTCGCGAACGGAGTTGTACGTCGGGTCGATGTTGAAGCTGACCCAGTCCTCCATCATCATCGCCGACATTTCGTCGAGCCACGTGTCGTACGCGTACTGCATACCCATCAGCATGTCGCGGCGGTAGAAGTTCTGCATGTGCGTGCTTTCATGCGCCATCACGGTCTGCATCGTCTTCATGCCGGCGGTGCCCGCCAGATACAGCGTCTCCGAGTCCAGATACAGCGACAGGTCCGCGTTGCTGTAGGTCGTTAAGCCAGTGCCCTGATTCACGAAGTTGTTGAGCGCCCAGAAATAGCCGACTGTGCCGTACGGCTGCGAATCGTGGTTGAAGTTCGCCACGACGAGGTCGACCGGTTGCGATGCGCCGATCATGCCGGCCACGTTCACCGCGCCCCAGAACGGACCGCCGATGCCGGTGACCATGTCGTACACGCCGCCCGTGCCCGCGTAGTTCTGCAGCAGACTGGTGACGATCGTCGGCGTGATTTTCCCGGTGCCGTATTCCGCCGTTTCGACCCAGATATTGACCTTCGTGCCATCGGCCGTCGTGCCGACAGCCTGCAGCGCCATATGACGCTGCGTGCCATCCGCCAACCAGAAGTCGCGCGTATCGCCGATGTTGTAGGTCACCACCGCGCGCTGCACCTTGCTCACGACATCCGCGGACGGACTCGCCGCGGCCGATGCCGCGTTCTGTTGCACGAGCGCCTTCCAGCCGGTCGAGTTGAACTCGTGGATGGCCCGCATGTGCGGGTCTTCGCCGGCCGGCGCTGCCATCAGGGTCTTCGCCGTCGCGGCTACGACATCGGCTGACGGAGTGCTCACGCTGGCATTGATGGGCACCGGCAACATCGCCTGATTGCTACCCTCGTTGGTGAACACGAGCGTGACGTTGCGGCCCGACGTGCCCTTGATCGACACGTTGACGGTATCGGCCTGCGCGCTCGCGTTGAGCGCCTGCCACAAGCCCACGCCGCTGCCTGCGTAGGTCGAATCGTCGGCCGCCCCGCAGCTCGTGCAGGCAGCGTGAAGCTTACCGTCCGCAGACGGCGTCAAAGTGACCGGCGGCGTGCTGCTGACGATGTTCGTGCCGCCACCGGTGCCGCCGTTGGTGGCGCTGCTGCTGTTGTTATTGCTGCCGCCGCTTGCGCTATCGCCGCCACCGCCCCCGCCACATGCCGTGAGGCCTGCCGCCAGAGACAGCGCCACAATCACCTCGAATACACCTTTCCCTCGTTTGATACGCATATTTATTTTTCTCCACTGCCCGATTTTTGCCGTGTAAAAGTCCTTCAACATGCTGTGCGTCTGCTCGTTCCCGGTTCGTTTGGCAAATCGAATCAGGTAGGCGTCAGGCTGCTTCTGGACCGGCCAATGCCGTCATGGCATCGGCACCTTCAAGGCGAACGCTGAGGCCGAGCAAAAACACACCCAGTGTTATCGGCAAAAACATTTCGTAATTTAGGTTAATTTCTTCTTACCCGAATTCAAATGGGTGATTTGCGCTTTAGAAGGGGTTGGGAGCCGGGCTTTTGTCTAGTGGAATTGCCGGTTATTCGAGAGAATTTCGAAATGGAGGGTGCCGCATATAAGGCGGGATAAAACAGTGACCAAAACCTGCAGAGAGCGAGGTACGGGCGTGGTGGCGGTGGCTTCCAGCGTTTCGATCGTCTTGAGATTTTCCTCAAGACCATAGGGCAGCGGATCGTGTCCGACGATCTTGCGCAGTTCGAGATACTTCTTGTCGCTCGCGCTGGTGGCTTCGCCCGCGTCGAGGCGCGCGAGCCATTCCTTCTTCGCCTGTGCGAACGCGTCGTAGATCGACTTCGCGATCCACGGATGCTCGGCGAGCACCGAGTCCTTCACGACGATCGTGCCGTGCATCGGGTACACGCCGGTGCGGCCGAAATATTCCTTCTCGAGTTCCGCCGCGTTCGGCAGCAGATCCGGATAGTTCGCTTCGACTTCCTGCCAGCCACCCGTCGGCGCGCCGGTGCGGCCGATGCCGGCGGCGGCGTCGAAGCCCGCCGACAATTCACCCGACGCCATCATGTCCGCGAGCGAGCTGCCTTCCGGCGCATGGATCACGTTCGCCGGCAGCTTCAATTGCGTGACGTGCTCTTCGTCGTCGACCACCCAGGTGACCTTCGACGAATCGAGACCGAATTCATCGATCAGCACCTGACGCGTCCACACGCCGGTCGTGACCGAGTACGCGCGCACGCCGACCTTCTTGCCTTCCAGATCCTTGGGGGTCTTGATCCCTGCGTCCGGGCGCACCAGCAGGCCGCCATGATGGAAGCGCCGCACGACGAAAATCGGCAAGCCGACGAACGGCGCGCCATACGCACGGGCGACAATGTAGGTGGTCGGCGCCAGCTCGCAGACATCGAATTCAACGTCGCGCACCATCCGGCGGAACGCGCCAATTTGCGGCTTGACTGTGACGAACTCGGCGTCCACGCCCTCGATGGGGATGGAGCCGTTACGGATGGCAGACGTGTGCGGATGCTCAGCGATTGCGATCTTGAGCGGGACTTTCTTGGTCAACATCCTCTCCTGTTGGATTAGTCGTCGCCGACGGCTGGACAAAAACTCCAGCGCCGAACGTATCGTCTCGATGAGGTAAGAATATTGGAGGACGGGTCATGCGTCCCTACACAAAAGTGACATTCAATGGCACTTTTGTTGATTGTGCGTGGGGACGTGTATCGGCGGATTCGGCGTAGCGTCCATGAGGGGCAACGGACCCGCCCGCGCCGTGTTTCCATGGGCTTTTCAGCGGCACTGCATGGCAGAAATGCCATGTCCGCGCGCCCTTTTTTCAGATCATACGAACGGTGATGACAAGAATAGAAACTGTAGAAGGAGTCCCGCGCCTCCTTTAGGTTTTCAACTTGCCAAGAGATGTCGAACTTAACGAATTGCCTATATGGGTCAGTGAATAAAGAACAAGAAGCGCCAATTTTCCTCTTTGCGACCCTGGCTCACATCAGCTGTGAGGATCAGTCAACGGCGAGTTCCTTCGGCCATGACATTGGCGAATTCCTGACGATAGGCCGCGTTTTCATCCTGACAGGACGCGGCGGTGAAACATGCCGCTTTGGCAATGTACCGGGCCCCATCGTCTGGTGCATGGCGATGCCCCGCAGCACTCGGCGAATCGCCTAAACTACAGAAGCAACCGACATTGCCATTCTGACGACGCTACCCCGCCATGGCACACATCTTCTTCGCTGCTTCGATTCAGCGTCATATAGCAACGCCCGAGCGCGAGGTCGACGCACGCACGCTCGGCGAGGCGCTCGAGGCCGTCTTCGCCGAGCAACCTCGACTGCGCGGCTACATCCTCGACGATCAGGGTTCGCTGCGGCGGCATCTCGCCGTGTTTGTCGACGGCCAACGGGTGCGCGACCGACAGCATCTGTGCGACGCGCTCGGCGAGCAAAGCCGGGTTTACGTCGTACAGGCGCTGTCGGGCGGATAAGAGGGTTCCGTACCCGAGCTTTGCATGGGAGCGCTGAAGCGCCAGCTCCGATCGACACCTTTGCATGGGATCGGCGTAAGCGCTAAAGCGCCAACTCCGATCGACATCTGGCCGACAGGAGACACTCAATATGAGCGATCGATTGTTTGTAGCAACCCGCAAGGGACTGTTCATTTTGCAAGCCGATGACGAGGGCCGCTGGAAGTTGGATGAGCCGTATTTCGCCGGCGAGCCGGTGAGCATGGTGCTGCCTGATCCGCGCGACGGATCGCTACATACCGCGCTAAATCTCGGCCACTTCGGGGTGAAGCTGCATCGCCGGCGTGCGGGCATGGCGGATTGGGAAGAGTGCGGGGTCCCCGTCTACCCGCCGCAGCCTGCCGACGAGACGCGTACCGGTGACGGCGCACACGCGAGCATGAACGCGAGTGCAGACACCAGCGCGGACAATGCGAGCGCGGCCGCGTCCGGCCCGCCGCCCGCTCCCTGGACGCTTCAGCAAATCTGGTCGCTCGAAACCGGCGGCCCGGACGAGCCGGGCGTCTTGTGGGCCGGCACGATTCCCGGCGGGCTCTTCCGTTCCGACGATGGCGGCGACACATGGGTGCTCAACCGTGCGCTGTGGGATCGCGCGGAACGCCGTGAATGGTTCGGAGGCGGCTACGACGCGCCGGGCATCCATTCCGTGATGGTCGATCCGCGCGACAGCCGGCACGTGACAATCGGCGTATCGTGCGGCGGCGTCTGGCAAACCACCGACGGCGGCGCGACCTGGCGCGTGACCGCCGAGGGCATGGAGGCCGACTACATGCCGCCGGAGCGGCGCGGCGACGCCAACGTGCAAGACCCGCACCGCGTCGTGCAATGCGCGGCCAATCCAGATGCACTGTGGACGCAACATCATTGCGCGATCTTCCGCTCGACCGACGGCGCGGCGCACTGGCAGCGGATCGAAGCGCAGCCATCGAGCTTCGGCTTCGCGGTTGCCGTACATCCGCGCGAGCCAGACACCGCGTGGTTCGTGCCCGCCGTGAAAGACGAGTGCCGGATCCCGGTGGACGGCCAGTTCGTCATCACGCGCACACGCGACGCCGGCCGCACGTTCGAGCGCTTCTCGAACGGGTTGCCGCCTGCACCGGCGTATGACCTCGTGTATCGGCACGGGCTCGCTGTAGATGACACCGGCATGCGCCTCGCGATGGGGTCGACCACCGGCTCGCTATGGACGTCCGACGACGGCGGCGAAAACTGGCAATTGATTTCAGCGCATTTGCCGCCTGTTTATTGTGTCCGGTTTGGATGAGCGCGGGGCAGGCTAGTGAGACATGAAACGCAGACCGTCCCGTTCATTTTGAGGAGATCGCCTAGGTTCACAGGCTGCCGCGGAGCCGCGATCCCCTGCAGACAACGTTGGATGACCGTTGTTTATTGCGGCGGTGCAGGCACCAGTCCGTACCTTGACATGACACCCATAAGCTTCTCGCGGTCGGGCGGTCCGCCAGCATTTACGATTGTTCCGACATCACGAAAATATTGGGCGCCAATGTCGGGCGTCATGACGATCAGCGCGCGGGCCGGGTCATTGTGCGGGTTGCTAAAGTGATGGACCGATCCGCGTGGGGTAAACATCCATTCACCCGGCGTTAGGTCTCGGACTACCTCGTCGACCGAGTACCGAAGCGTGCCCTCCAGCACATAGACGCATTCTTCGTTATGTGTGTGGCTATGTGGCGGCGGAACTTGCGATCTGGAGGGCACAGTCAACTCAAAAACACCCATCCCGCCTGTGGCAGATCCATCTATCAGGTACTGAATGCTCAATTGACCAACGTTGATTGGTGCGCCTCGCGCCATGCCGCTGATAGTCATTCTCAAACTCCTTAAAACCAAGGATTCTCGTCGTTCCGCCAACCTTGCAGATACGGCGCGCTGTTTGTGGCACTTCTGGCGACCTAAGGGAGCGCAAATCAATCATGATTATGCGCCTCTCCGGAACGTATTTCGTACGAGCGGCGACAGCACGGTATTGGCCGACGGCTCCCTGTGGGCGCCGGCGCCCCAAAGCGGCGTTTCACCGAGATGCGCAGTTACCCGACGGCCGCTTTCGGCGAACATTGGGAACCGCGGCCCTGAGCCATTTCCTAACATACTGATCCGATACGCAGATGTCTGCTGTTCGAAACACACAGGACAATCGAATTCAGTGTCGTCGGTCAGTTGGCACGCGCGTCGCGTTGTCTCGTTGCGTACCCGGGTTACTGATGGATCGGCTGAAGCGTCGATCTGCTTTCCTACCCGGTTCCGAAATCGTCAGACCGGGTGGCCAGCATGCCTGAATGCGGCTATTGTTTGCCGCGTTACATCGGCATCCATAGAGCTTCGCTCCGTCGCTTCGATTCTGACCTGGGCAGGCCGGACGCCCGTATCCCTCAGCCGGGCCGTGAGAGCGTTCAGGAAACGGCGCGTCCGCAAATCCTCGCTGCTCACGTTGATAGAGACGTAGAACGAAGGACGCGAGCGCAAGAGCTGCGACAGCTCGTCGAGCGTCTTGTCCAGTACGAAGGAACGACCCATTCAAGGTAGGAATCCAAACTATTAAGAATCGGGTATGGTCCCTATGCCGTCAAGCGGCTTCACCCAAATGTGGAAGAGCCAAATCTCAATCGGCTCGGTCAGTCTGATAAACTCAAAAAAATTGTGCTGAGTGTATCCATAATCCATGGGAGAGCCCAATGCTGCGTACATACCTTGGAAGTTGCTATTGTCAACTAGTGAGGTTTGAAGCTCGGATTGATTTCAACAATGGTACGTGGAAATGCAATTGCAGCTACTGTAGCAAGCTGCGATTCTGGCACGTCTCGGTTCGGCGGGAAGAGTTTCGTCTCCTTTCCGATGAGACTGCTCTGACGGAATATCAGGGCAAAAACCCGGTAGCGCATCACCCGTTTTGCAAGCAGTGTGGGGTTCATGTATTTGATCGCGTGGATACACCGAACGGAACGGGGTACCCGTATATCAATGTGAACATCATGTGCCTCGACGAACTTGACCTCGACGAAGCGCTGAATGCGCCGGTTACCTACCATAATGGCCGGCAAAACGATTGGGACAATCCCCCTTCGGAAACGCGACATCTTTGATTTGTTGATCAAGGGCTTCGGGGTCGACACGGAAAATTCGCGACGAGGCCGGCATCGCGACTAGCGGGCAGTGGGTGAACTTCCGGGTTCGGCTGCTTTAGCGCGTCGTCCGCGGCAGTCAATCCCAGATGTTGAACTTCACACGCAGCCCAACGGCGCTTCGTGTCCAGCGCGGACCGCCAGGCATTCTGACGCAACCCATTGGTAGCGCCATCGCGATGAGTTGGCTCGGAATCCGTAGCCTTGTGCGCTTACTCGCCTGGCTGCATTTCGGCTGCGTCAGCAAACGCAGTCTGCCCCTTTCCCCGTGTTTTTGCACGGTACATTGCGCTGTCGGCGGCGCGCATCAATGTCCGGGCATCGAAACGGGCCTGCCCGTTCCCTTCCGCCAGCATGCATACCCCAATGCTGCCGGAAACGGCGACCGGATGTCCGCCAACGGCTCGCATGTTGTTGAGGATCGCGTGAATACTATCGGCAATGGCTAGTGCGCCTTGCTTGTCATATACGTGTTGGGCCAATACCACGAATTCATCGCCGCCCAGGCGGGCGAGCGTGTCGCCACGGCGCATGCGGCTTGTCAGGGCCGAGGCAAAGCTCCGCAGCAATTCGTCCCCCGCCGCGTGTCCGTGGGTGTCGTTCACGTCCTTGAAACCGTCAAGATCGATGAGAAGCAACGCCGTCCGACCCGCTTCGACACCTCGCGTGACAAGTGTTCGGCTAATGGCCTGCTCGAGCCGGACCCGATTGCTCAGCCCCGTCAGAGGGTCGGTAGCAGCCTGTTTCTTCAGTCGGTACACCAACACCGCCAGATAGACCGATGTTGCTGCCACGCTAAACGCCATACCCAGGCCGACCGTAATGTTCGTCCGCCACCACGGTTGCCAGAGCGTCAGGCCGGCGAGACCACCAAGCGCCACAGCACACGACAAGCCCAGCATGCGTTGGCCATATCGACAGCCGGCGCCTACGAGGAACCAGAAAACGACCCACAGCAGCGGAAGCGCGGCTTGGCCGCCAACCGCCAGAGCCGTCATTAGCAAGGCCTGGTCGGTAAGGGTGGTAAGGGTTAACCTAAGGTGTGAGCGCGCTGGCGCCATTGTCACGGCCATGAACGTCGCCGCGCCGAACGTCACGTAAATTGCGACCGCCAGTAGCGTCTCATAGGTGTTTCTCGAGTGAGAAACAAAGGCGGCAGCCAGGTACGCGAGAAGGACCACGGTGCCGAGCGAAATACGCAGGACCGCTTGCTCCTTCTCAGGGTTCTCCGAAAACGCGCCAAAGACCGCTTGCCCGGGCCAAGAATGAGAATCCGCCGCGCCCATGCCAGCCACCCCGCTCGAATCTGAATTTTATTGTCTGGTAGTTTAACCCGTGCGCGCGTCTCGATGACGTAAGGTTCGGAAAGGAACAGTCATGGCCCGGGTCGCGCGCCAATCGACGCCGCTCAGCGAAAGTCTGATGTCTGGAAGTAGCGACGTTCGAATGTCGGAATCGATGGTCTCTGGGCGAGTCTGAATATGGGCTATGCGCCAGAGTCGGCGCGCTTATTGATTTCACTCCGTCATCGAGCAGAAAGCGGTCGTTCCGCGCTCGCAGGAACCGCCGCATAGTCGACGCCTACCGCCGACCATCCGTGAATGAAGCGCCGTTCCCGTTTCCGACGACATATGCCCCCACGTCCGTGTTTTTTACAAATCTCCGCAGAGTATTAACGCTGCGTTTACGCGGGATTTCCTAGATTTCACGGTGCGGAAGTCCGTCGTGGGAGACCAGGCCATGGATCTGCTTTACCTCATCGCAATCATCGCGTTCAGCGGTCTCGTCGCGGCCTTCGTGGTCGGCTGCGATAAGCTTCGCCGCGCGCCGGGAGGCCGTCCATGACTACCTGGATGACCTGGCTCGCGGCAGCTTCGACGCTGATTCTTTTTGCCTACCTCGTGTACGCCTTACTGCGCGCGGAGGCCCTCGAATGAACTTCAATAACCTGCTTCAACCCGGCGTCTACATCGTCGTGCTGATCGCGCTTGCCATACCGCTCGGCCGCTACATGACCGGCGTCGTGGACGGTACCTCGGTCGTCGTTCGCCGGATAGGACGGCCGATCGAAACCGCGCTCTTCAGGCTCGCCGGGGTCGACCCGAACGCCGAAATGTCATGGAAACAGTATGCGCTGGCCGTGCTGGTGTTCAACACGCTTGGCGTGCTCGCGGTGTATGGATTTCTGCGTTTGCAGCAGTGGCTGCCGGCGAACCCGCAGGGCTTCGGACCGATGACGCCCGACGCCGCCTTCAACACGGCAATCAGCTTCGTGACCAACACGAACTGGCAGGACTACACACCGGAATCGACCGTCAGCTATCTGACGCAGATGGCCGCGTTGACGGTGCAAAACTTCTTTTCGGCTGCTACAGGTATTGCTGTCGTCATCGCGTTGATTCGCGGCTTCGCCCGTCATACGACGGCGACCATCGGCAACTTCTGGGTCGATCTGACGCGTATCACGCTGTATATCCTCGTGCCGCTCGCAACTGTCATCGCGCTCGTATTCATCAGTCAGGGCGTGATTCAAAACTTCAAGTCGTACCAGGACGTGCCGACGCTGCAAGTGACGACGTATCAAACCCCGAAGACGGATGCCCAGGGCAATCCCGTCAAGGACGCCAAAGGTGACCCGGTGATGGTGGACAACAAGTCCGACAAGCAGACGATCGCCATGGGGCCGGTTGCGTCGCAGGAAGCGATCAAGATGCTTGGCACCAACGGGGGAGGCTTCTTTAACGCCAATTCCGCCCATCCGTACGAGAACCCGACTCCGTTCGCCAACTTCGTTCAGATGATCGCGATGCTCGTTATCCCTGCCGCGTTGTGCCTCGTGTTCGGGCGGATGGTGGGTGACCAGCGTCAGGGCTATGCGGTACTCGCCGCGATGACGATCGCTTTCGCGCTCGCGTGCTGGGGTGAAATTTCCTCGGAGCAGAGCGGCAATCCGCTGTTTGCGTCACTGCATGTCGACCAGAGCGCGTCGGCCGGCCAGGTGGGCGGCAATATGGAAGGCAAGGAAACCCGCTTCGGCATCGCGCAATCCGGCATCTTCACGGTGGCAACCACCGCCGCGTCGTGCGGCGCGGTCCTCAACACGCACGATTCGCTGACACCGATGGGCGGCTTCGTTCCGCTGCTGCTGATCGAGCTCGGTGAAGTGATCTTCGGCGGTGTCGGCTCGGGTCTGTACGGCATGCTCGTATTCGCGTTGCTGGCCGTGTTCGTGGCGGGCCTGATGATCGGGCGAACGCCGGAGTACATCGGCAAGAAAATCGAGTCGTACGAGATGAAGATGGTGTCGATCGCCGTGCTGCTCACGCCACTGCTAGTCCTGGTCGGCGCGTCGATCGGTGTACTGACAGCCGCCGGCACGGCGGGCGTCGCCAATCCCGGTCCGCACGGATTCTCCGAGATCCTCTACGCGTACAGCTCGGCTGCCAATAACAACGGCAGCGCTTTTGCGGGCCTCTCGGTCAATACGCCGTTCTACAACGGAACGCTGGCCGTCGCCATGTGGTTCGGCCGTTTCGGCTCGATTGTGCCGGTGCTCGCGATTGCCGGGTCGCTTGCCGCAAAGAAACGCATATCCGCGACCGCCGGCACCCTGCCGACGCACGGCCCATTGTTCGTCGTGCTGTTGCTCGGCACGGTCGTGCTGGTCGGCGCGCTGACCTACGTGCCGGCGCTGGCGCTCGGCCCCGTCGTCGAACATCTGATCATGGTCGCGGGACATTGACTGAGAGGACAGCATGACTAACGGACTCCAACCGCCGGTTCATCAACCCGGCAACATCGGTCAGGCACGCAACGCCGCGCGCTCGATGTTCGACCCGGTCATTGCCCGGCCGGCGCTGGTCGATTCGTTCAGGAAGCTTGCGCCGCGCCATCAGTTGCGCAACCCGGTGATGTTCTGTGTCTACGTCGGCAGCATTCTGACAACCGTTCTATGGATCGCCGCGCTCGCGGGTCAGGCCGAGGCCCCCGCCGGCTTCATCCTCGCGATTGCGCTGTGGCTCTGGTTCACCGTGTTGTTCGCCAACTTCGCGGAAGCGCTTGCCGAGGGCCGCTCGAAAGCGCAGGCAGCCTCGCTGCGCAGCGCGAAGCGCGACGTGATGGCGAAGAAGCTTCAGGAGGCTCATCCCAAGTCGCCGATCCGCATTACCACGGCGACCGATCTGCGCAAAGGAGACGTCGTGCTGGTCGAAAGCGGCGACGTGATCCCGGCGGATGGCGAGGTGATCGAAGGTGTCGCTTCGGTCGACGAGTCGGCGATCACAGGGGAATCCGCGCCGGTGATCCGCGAGTCGGGCGGCGACTTTTCGTCGGTGACGGGCGGTA
Source organism: Paraburkholderia panacisoli (assembly GCF_008369935.1). GTDB lineage: Bacteria > Pseudomonadota > Gammaproteobacteria > Burkholderiales > Burkholderiaceae > Paraburkholderia > Paraburkholderia panacisoli. Next base: position 126,564 of record NZ_VTUZ01000011.1, read on the forward strand.
CACGCGTGCTGTCGGACTGGATCGTCGTGCGGGTCAGCGTGAATCCGGGCGAAGCGTTTCTGGACCGGATGATCGCGATGGTGGAAGGCGCGAAGCGCCAGAAGACGCCAAATGAAATCGCCCTGACGATTCTGCTGGTCGCGCTGACGCTCGTGCTCCTGTTCGCTACCGCTACGTTGCTGCCGTTCTCGATGTTTTCCGTTGAAGCCGCGAAAGCGGGGCATGTGGTCACGATCACGGCACTCGTCGCGTTGCTGGTGTGCCTGATTCCGACGACGATCGGCGGCCTATTGTCGGCAATCGGCGTAGCGGGCATGAGCCGGATGATGCAGGCCAACGTAATCGCTACATCGGGCCGCGCGGTGGAAGCCGCCGGCGACGTCGACGTGCTGTTGCTCGACAAGACCGGCACGATCACGCTCGGCAACCGTCAGGCTTCGGCGTTCACGCCGGCGCCGGGCCTCACGGAAGAGATGCTCGCCGATGCCGCGCAACTGTCTTCGCTGGCGGACGAAACGCCCGAAGGCCGCAGCATCGTCGTGCTCGCCAAGCAGCGGTTCAATATCCGCGAACGCGATATGCATGCGTTGCAGGCGACATTCCTCGCCTTCAGCGCGCAGTCGCGCATGAGCGGCGTCGACCTGCCGGAGCGCCAGATCCGCAAAGGCGCAGCCGATGCGATCAAACACTTCGTGGAGGCCCACGGTGGCCGTTTTCCGGCAGAGGTAACGGCGGCGGTCACCGAAATCGCCCGGCGCGGTAGCACACCGCTTGTCGTCGCGGAGCAGAGCCATGACGCCAGCGCCGCACGTGTCCTGGGCGTGATCGAGCTGAAGGATATCGTCAAGGGCGGTATCAAGGAGCGCTTCGCCGAACTGCGCAAAATGGGTATCAAGACCATCATGGTGACGGGTGACAACCGTCTGACGGCAGCAGCGATTGCCGCCGAGGCCGGCGTCGACGATTTCCTGGCCGAGGTGACGCCTGAGGCAAAGCTGACGACGATTCGCGCGCACCAGGCCGAGGGGCGGCTCGTCGCGATGACCGGCGACGGCACCAACGACGCCCCGGCGCTCGCACAAGCGGACGTGGCGGTGGCGATGAATACCGGCACCCAGGCGGCGAAAGAAGCCGGCAACATGGTCGATCTCGATTCGAATCCGACCAAGCTGATCGAGATCGTCGAGATCGGCAAGCAGATGCTGATGACACGCGGCTCGCTGACCACGTTCTCGATCGCCAACGACGTCGCCAAGTATTTCGCCATCATCCCGGCGGCATTTGCGACCACTTATCCGCAGTTGCGCGTGCTCGACGTCATGCATCTGAGTTCGCCTTCATCGGCGATTCTGTCGGCGGTGATTTTCAACGCGCTGATCATCGTGGCGCTGATTCCGCTTGCGCTCAAGGGTGTCAAGTATCGGCCACTGGGCGCGGCGTCGCTGCTGCGTCGCAATCTTTTGATCTACGGGCTGGGCGGCATCCTGCTGCCGTTTCCATTCATCAAGCTGATCGATATGGTGCTGAACGTGTTCGGCTGGGTTTGACCACGAAAGAGTGAACATCATGAAAACGCTGATTCGCCCGGTACTTGTCCTCTTCATCCTGATGACCGTGATCACCGGCGTGATCTATCCGGTCGTCGTCACGGCTCTCGGCCGCGGCGCCTTCGGGGCACAGGCCAACGGCAGCCTGATCGAGAGGAACGGCAAGCCGGTCGGCTCTAACCTGATCGGTCAGCAGTTCGACGCGCCGTACTATTTCTGGGGACGCTTGTCGGCCACAAGTCCCATGCCCTACAACGCGCAGAATTCGGGCGGTTCGAACCTCGGGCCAACCAACCCCGCGCTTGCGGGCGAAATCAAGGGCCGTCTCGATGCCTTGAAAGCCGCGGGTAACGACATGTCGCAACCTGTGCCGGTGGACCTGGTGACGTCCTCGGGCAGTGGACTCGACCCGGAAATCAGCCCGGCGGCCGCAGCCTATCAGGTTGCGCGTGTAGCGCAAGCGCGAGGTTTGCCGGCCGACCAGGTTCGTGATCTTGTCGCCCGGAATACGTCGGGGCGGCAGTTCGGCATTCTCGGCGAGGCACGCGTGAACGTGCTGAAGCTCAACCTTGCGTTGGACGACCTCAGGCCAATGCAGTGACGTCAGCGCTCGCGGCCGTTATGAGCGAACCCACCATAACAGTCGTTGTGATAGACGATGACAAAACCATAAGCCGCTTCATTCGCACGTACCTCGAAGCGCACGGGATGAACGTGTTCGGAGCGCAGACAGGCGCACAAGGTCTCGCCCAGGCCGCGACGCGGCTGGCGGATCTTGTCATCATCGATCTCGCGTTGCCTGATATGGACGGCATCGATGTGATCCGCCAGTTGCGCGGCTGGTCGGCGATGCCGGTGATCGTCCTGTCGGCGCGAAACCGCGAGGAAGACAAGGTCGCCGCGCTCGACGCCGGTGCCGACGATTATCTGACCAAGCCGTTTGGCTTGCCTGAGCTAGGCGCGCGGATTCGTGCCCATCTGCGCAGGCAAGCCGCACCCGGACGGGTCGGTTCGCCGCTGGTCCATTTCGGCCAGGTCACCGTCGATCTCGGCGAGCGGCAAGTGCTGCGCGATAGCCGTATTGTTCATCTCAGCCCGACCGAATATCGGCTTCTCTCAACACTGGTGCGTCATTCGGGACGGGTCTTGACGCATGCGCAACTGCTTGGCGAGGTATGGGGTCCCTTGCAAACCGATAACCACCACTACCTGCGGGTCTACATGGGACATCTGCGCCACAAGCTTGAAAGCGATCCGGCGCACCCCGAGCACATCATCACTGAGTCGGGCGTGGGGTACCGGCTGGTCGGCGCGCAGTGAAATTCATTGGATTTTTATACCATCACAGGCAATCGTTTCGCGGTCTTAACGCAGCCCTCCGTATAGTTTGTGGCTGGCATTCGCCACAAAGAATATCCGAATTGCTGGAGGCTGCATGGCATTCAAACAAACGAAGGGAAACGTGACCGTCGAGGCTTGTGTGTTTCCCGCCCCGGGCCGCATGTTCAAAGGAGCGCTACGCGTGACGACCACACGGCACGGCAAGGAGGTTCAGCGAGTCACCGGGCGCGGCTGCGGCCGGCCGATGCCGATTTCCGCTCAAGCGCTGGAGCTGGCCGAAATCGAAGCTCGCCGCGTGCTTGGAATCTGACCTGCCATGACACCCTCAAGATTCGCGATGATGTTCCGGGGAATGTGCAAGGTCGTCGCCATCGCCTTCGTGACCAATCAGATTCTTACGACTCTTTTCACGTATCTCGCGCGGCAACTCGATGCTGCGCTTCCGGATCAAGCCCTTTGGCTTTTCAGTTGCGTGACGTGCGGACTGTTGACGCTATGGCTGCAATCCGACGCACGTCGCGCGTTCGGCTTCGCGCGTGAGAAGGGTTTTGTGAAGAAGGGCGGCGACCGCCAGCCGTATGTGCAGATTGCCGACGACTGCCCGAAACGCTGGCTCGTGATTCTGCATATCGAACTGAATCCTGCAGCCGTTCAGGCGTAACCACGCGATTCCTGGGCTGGCCGCCGCCACTAAACAAATCGAATACTTTTACACGGCTTTAACGCAGCTTTAGCTAAGCTAAAAATGCAAAGGTACCGGTTTGGAGTTTTCGATGATACGAATGCTGATTCCCGTCCTCGATCATCGCGGCGCGGTCGAAGCCGCACGCTATGCAGCGTCCATGTTTCTGGAACGCGGTGTCACAGAGGTCGAATTGGTGGAAGTTCTCGAGCCGGTCGATCAGGGGCGCACGGCCGCCTTCCATACCCGCAGCGCTCTGGTTCGCCGCGAGAAGCGGGCCATGCTGAAGGCGTTGATCGACGCCCGCAACATTCTCGAGGACGCCGGTGTGCCATACCGCTGGAAGCGCATATTCGGCCGTTGGACAAAAGCGATCGCCGACTACGCGGCAATCACCCAGCCCGACGTCATGGTGATCGACGTCAGCCACATGGGCTTCTTCCGCAGACTGATCATGTTCACGTCCTTGTCGAGGCGCACCGTCACTCCGGTGACGTTGGTCCACTGAATCATCCGACGTTGATTGGCAGCAGCACCCTCTGTTTGCACTGCTGATGCAGCCGTTTCAGTCGCAATCGGGGACGACGGAGACGAAATGGCGTCTTTTGATTGCAGGAAGCTAACCGACATCAACGATTGCGCCGTCGTGCCCCCGGCCGATTTCGCAGAAGTGCACGTCGGGCGCCTTCACCGCGTCAGCCATTCGGGTTTGCTCGAGCCTCGTGGCACGAGCACTGTCCTGAAGGCCCCGGGCGTCTTCGACAGGACCACCTGGTCGGTCATGCCCTGATACGTGCCCAGCGGGGTCTCCGCAGTGAACAGATCGGGAGCGACGTACGAGTGCTCCTCGGAAGATCCGGCGGTCGCCCGGGCATAGTCCCTGTCGAAGATGCCGAGCGAGAACAGCCACAGCACGGTTCGGGTCAGAGAAACGGTGACGCGATAGCTGCCACCCTCGATTGCACGACGACGCAGCGCCGCGAGTACGCCGACCGTGCCGAGCCAGCCCACCACGTTGTCGACAATGGGGATGATCGGCGGCGATTTCGGACGCGCGAGCGTGCCTTCGACGGCGAACAGCCCCGAGACGGCCGCGCCGATTTCATCGAATCCCGGACGATACTTCCAGGGGCCCTTGGCGCCGTGAAGCAGGACACTGGCATGGATCAACCCAGGCTTTCTGCCGCACAGCTCGTCGGCATCGAGACCATGGCGTTCCAGATAGCCCGGACGCTTGTTCGCGAAGAAGACGTCGGCATCCTTCAGCAGGAGATCGAATTTTGCGCGATCCTCCTTCGAGTAATCCAGGATCGTCGAGCGCATCCCGACCTGAGTGTCCCACGCGAACGCTTCGATCTCGCTGTCGTCGTACGGCCGCCAGATGTTGAGGACATCGGCCCCGTGCAAAGCGAGGTCTCTCCCGATGGCCGCTCCGGCAATCACGTGACCCATCCCAAGTGCGCGAATGCCGTCCAGCGGAGTGGTGCCCTCTTTCCTGAAAGGGATCGGCTCGCTTTCGCCGATCTGTTCCACGTTGATCAGCGACATTCTCGAGAGGACCTCGGTGTACTGAAGCTCCTTGCTGAATTCCTCGAAAGTACGCACCTTCGCGATGACGATCCCGGCCTCCGCCGCCGCATTCTCCAGGTCGTCGGCGCGCCACTGCAGAATGGCGTTGCGCACGGATTCCGGGCTGGCGTCGCACCGGAGCAGGCTGAGTTCGCGGGCAGCCAGCTTGGGATAGATGTTCAGGGGCACGACGTGCCGTCCATCGCGGGTTTCGCGAAAGAGATTCGTATCGACTTTGAGGGCCGGAGGACGTCCATTGATCGTCTCCCATTTCAGATCGAAGAACCCGGCGAAGCGCCGCAACGCTTTACGAACGTCCACTTCGATGTCCTGTTCCTCGCCGCTGCGCAGTCGCCATAGCGCGGCGACGCCGACGGCCTTGGCGGCCAGGGCGATCGCGGACAACGAGCCGAACCGGAAGAGAGCGGGAATGATCGGATCCTGGCCGTGGAAAGTGATCTTGCCCCCGCTGTCCGCCGTCGATAACCCGACGTCTTTCAGTACGTCATTGAGCGCGCCGTGCAGGTCGATTTCCGAGCTCCGCGCCGGATTCGCAAGCTTCGATTGAATGATGCCGGTGAGCCGATCCGTTTCGTTTTCGCTTTCGATTGGAAGATTGGTCGAGTCGTTCATGTGCAAGAATCCATTTCGTTAAGGGAGTGTCAACTGCCCGCGAGCAGCCCACGCGAGCCGCAGCCTCGCGTGGCGTGGCCGCGTCCGTGCCTTTAACGCGCAATTCCTTTGGTGCGCAGTTCGATGAGGCCGAGCAGCATCTCGTCCCGCTCCGCCTCCAACTCCTCGATGGATCGCGATCCGACCTCTGCGTGGACGCTGTCGATGAGCTTCTTCTGCACTTCCGGCGTCAGCTCCGGCGCGCCCAGATCCTTCCACCCAGCCGTCATCGGACCCGTGAACTGATGGAAGAAGTGCTCGATGCCGCCCGGGCCGCCGCCGAGGTGATTGAGCATCATGTTGCCCATCACGCCCCAGCGCAGGCCCGGCCCCCATGAAAGGGCGGTATCGACGTCGGCGGCGCTCAGCACACCCTCCGCCACCAGGTAATAGACTTCGCGCGCGACCGCGAACTGCAAACGGTTGGCAACATGGCCCTGCAATTCCTTGTGCAGGCGCACCGCCCGTTTCCCGATCGACGTATAGAATTCCGTGGCGCGCCGGATCGTCTCTTCCGAGGTCTTTGTCCCGCCGACTATCTCGACCAGCGGAATCAGGTGCGGCGGATTGAACGGATGCCCGACGACGCAGCGCTCGGGATGCAGCACGGCGCCCACCTGGATGCTGCTCATGGGCAGCGTCGAAGTGCTCGACGCGATGATCACGCGGGGGGGCAGCAGCTCATCGAGTTGCCGATAGAGCTCCTGCTTGAATTCGAGCCGCTCGGGGCCGTTTTCCTGGACGAGGTCCACATCCGTGAGCGCTTGTGCGAGCACCGGGGTGAATGTGAGGTTCGCTTGCGACGCTCCGGGGGCAAGGCCCAATCTCTTGAGCGACGGCCATGCGGACTCCACGAACTCCTTGAGTTGGGCTTCGGCATTCGGCGCGATGTCCGTCGCAACGACCTGCAGTCCCTTGGCTAGAAACAGCGCGGTCCAGCTGGCGCCGATCACGCCGGCGCCGATGACGGCGATGCGACGAATGGCCGTGGTATCAGTCATGTCATGTCTCCAATGCGTTGGTCAGACTTCGGCATAGGCGATGCCGGTGAGATTGCCTTGGGCGAAGAGGAAATTGCGCTGGTTCTTTCCATCGAGATCGACGCAATAGACGGAGCCGGCCAGGTCCGTGATGAACATCCGATTGCCGGGAACGTCGAGCGCGATACCGATTCCCTCCATCAAGTGCGTAACGACGATTTCGGCCGCCGCCTCCCCGTCGACCAGCACGCGATTGACGGTATTGCCGCGCGGAGGATCGCCGCGGTCGGTCCAGTAGAGGACGCGGCTCGCCAGGTCGAGCTCGAGGTCGATGGGCTCTGGCAGTCGGTCGAACAGCACCTCGATGTCGGAGCGGTTTGTCGGGTCTTCGCCCGCCGGGATGTCGATGCTGGCGCGCAAGAGGCGGCCCAGGCCGGCGTTGTCCGGGCCTTTCTGCGTCCAGTAGAGTTTCCCTAGCTTCGGATCGATCGTGATTCCAACGCACCAGCGGGTCTGGTCGAGCCGGTCCTTGTCGCCATGTCCGGTCGCGACCAACGTTTCGACCTGAGAGCCGTCGAGGTTGGCGCGCATCACGCGCATGCCCTCGCGGTCGCACCAATAGAGCTTGCCGCCCGCCTTGTCGAGATGAATCTGCTTGGGTGTGTGCGTGACGCCTTGCGGGACGATAACCACACGGTTCTTGCCGTCGAGGTCGGCTCGCTCGATCGAGCCATCATCGAGGCCGACCGTACCCATGTTGGTCCAATAGATATGACCAGCATCCGCCTCCACGACTATGCCGTCGGGGAGGCGGCAATCCGTGACGATCGTCTTGCGGTCGGATCCATCGGGCTTTGTCGAGAGAATGCGGCCGCCGCTCAATTCGAGGAAAAACAATCGGCCGGAGCGGGTCGCATCCGCGGAAACATGTGTTCCACTGCCTTGGGACACGGTCATAGTGCGTCCTTTCGTGTGACTACCATTGGAAGAGGAAAGAGAGACTGAATGCCGGGCGCGACTGCGTACCGCCGGGTAGCGGTCTCGTCGATCATCGTGAAGGGTTCGGAAAGCCGTCGTTTGGTGCCAGGAAACTACCTGGGTTACCGAAACCCCGAGTTTTTTGATCATAGTTGGCGGGGGCGAAGGACGGCTACTACATGAATCTGGTATGAGCCAAGCAAGGCCACTGGCGCTCGACGGTTGTTGAGCAACGAGCCCTGTCACCTGGATGTGCTTCGGAGTACACAAAGAGGCAATGTCTCGGCCGAGCACGACGTTACCTTGTCGCGCCAGATGCTCTACCGATGTTGGTATAGAACGGCTGCTACGGAGCAGCGCCTATGGCTGCTCCGGATCGACTACGGCAGGTTGACGTCGGAAAGCAGCGAACGACGCAGCCTGTCGAGCTAGTGGGCAATTTGATAATCTGATTCGGCCGAACCCGGCTTGCCTTTACCTCCCGGATGCGCGACATTGCTGGAACCGCCAGCAGCAAAGCAGAACACCCTGATCCACGACGAATCGCAACCTCTGCATGGAACAATGCGCATCCCACCACTGAAAGCCATCATCGCGTTCGAGAGTGTGGCCCGCACAAAGAGCGTGAATCGGGCGGCTGATGAACTAGGATTGACGCCATCGGCGGTCAGCCATCAAATTGCCAACCTCGAATCCATGGTCGGAAGACCCTTGTTCACGCGACTGGGGCGCGGACTGGTGCTGACGCCAACGGGTCAGCAATATCTGGCCGATGTCACCGGATCGCTCGCTGATCTGAGCCGCGCGACGGAGCGCGCATCGAACCAGTCGGGCGTGGAGATTCTTCGCATTCATTCGAGCCCCAGCTTCGGGCTGATGTGGCTGCTGCCGCGCCTGGCTTCCTTCCAGGAAGCGAACGGCGACATTCAGTTAAATCTGGCGTGTTCATACGAGGATGTGTCGTTCACGTCCGGCTACTATGACGTCGATGTACGGCATGGCTACGCGCATTGGACCGACGGCGAGATCAAAACGCTTCGCCATGAATTCATCGCGCCTCTTGCATCGGAGGAGTACCTGAGAAAATTTCCGGTGCTCACCCCCGAGGACCTGCTCGAGCGTCGCCTGATCTTCTCGGAGACGCCTCTCGTGCAGTGGAAGCAATGGTTCGGCAAGTTCGGCGTCGCGGAGTCGCGCAAGTCATACGATTTCGCATTCGACCGCTCGTACATGTCGCTCGAGGCCGCGGCATTGGGGCACGGCATCGCGCTCGAAAGCACGATGCTCGCATCGGTCCATCTGAAACGGGGTTCGCTCGTACCGGTCTTCGATCGCACGTATGCGGTGGAGGTCGGAGCCCACCACCTCGTTTACCCTTCCCAGAACGCGGATTTGCCGCGCGTGGCCAAATTTTTGGCCTGGGTCGAACAAGAGATCAGCCGTAACGCCGTGTAGCGCCGGGCCAAGCCAGGCGGGACGGCGGCGCGCTGCCCTATGCGAAAAGGGCCGCCTTCGCACGCCTGTGACTCCAAGGTGCGCGACACCTGAAAATTCTTCAGCAATAGTTGAGCCGAACTGCATTGATCGCGATGGTTGAAGCACTGAAACTGCGTCTACCAACTAACGTGATCGATGGAGACAAACATGTTGCTCGACAGCAAAGTCGTAATCGTAACCGGTGCAGCCTCGCCGCGCGGCATCGGCAAGGCGACCGCCAAAGCGCTTGCCGCCCAAGGCGCGCGAGTGGTGATTCTGGACCTTCGCAAGGAAGACGCCGAGAGTGCCGCGCGTGACCTCGGCGAACAGCACCTCGGCCTCGCCTGCGATGTGACCGACAAGACCGCATGCGTTGCGGCCGCCAGGGCGGTCATCGAGAAGTACGGCCGCGTCGATGGCCTGATCAATAACGCGGGCATCACCCAGCCGTTGAAGACGATGGACATCGAAGCGCACAACTTCGATGCGGTCGTCGACGTGAACCTGCGCGGCACGCTCTATATGTCGCAAGCTGTTATTCCGCAGATGAGAAAGCAAAAGAGCGGCAGCATCGTCTGCATGTCGTCGGTCTCCGCGCAACGCGGCGGCGGCATCTTCGGCGGTCCTCACTACAGCGCCGCAAAAGCGGGCGTACTCGGCCTCGCTCGTGCGATGGCGCGTGAACTCGGGGCGGACAACATCCGCGTCAACTCGATCACGCCGGGCCTCATCCAGACCGACATCACCGGCGACAAGCTCACGACAGAGATGCGCGCCGACATCATCAAGGGCATTCCGCTGGGCCGGCTCGGCGATGCTGCCGACGTCGCGAACGCCTGTCTGTTCCTTTCGAGCGACCTGTCCGCCTATCTCACCGGTATCACGCTCGACGTCAACGGCGGCATGTTGATCCACTAAGGACGACATCCGGCGCGATTGCGGCGGATGAGTCAATGCACCTAGGGAAAATCCGGGGCGATAGGGTCGCAAGCATCTTGCATGGGGCCAGAGTAAGCGCTAAAGCGCTAACTCTGGCCGACACAGGAGACAAGCATGAAAACGAAGTCCACCGCGCCGTCGATGACAGGCGATGTGAAGTCGCTCGCCGATCCGGCGAGCTTCGAATCAAAAACGTATGCGAAAGTCGGACGGCGCTTGATACCGTTCCTGATGGTGTGCTATCTGGGCGCTTATCTCGATCGTGTCAACGTGGGCTTTGCGAAACTGCAGATGCTCAACGACCTGCGATTCAGCGAAACCGTATATGGCATCGGCGCAGGGGTCTTCTTTCTCGGTTATTTTCTCTTCGAGGTGCCGAGCAATCTCCTGTTGCATAGGGTCGGCGCACGTAACTGGCTCGCTCGCATCATGCTGACGTGGGCAGTCATTTCCGCCTGCTTCGTCTTCGTGAAGTCGCCCACCAGCTTCTATGTGCTGCGCTTTCTATTGGGCGTGGCCGAGGCGGGGTTCGCGCCCGGGGTCATCCTGTATCTGACTTACTGGTTTCCTTCGGCACGGCGCGCAAAGGCGCTCTCGCTCTTTTTCATGGCAATTCCGCTTGCCGGCATTGTCGGCGGGCCGCTGTCCGGTTTCATCCTGCATGCGTTCCAGGGGGTACATGGCCTCGCGGGCTGGAAGTGGCTGTTCATCCTCGAAGCACTGCCGTCGTTGCTCCTTGGCGTCGCCATCTTGCTCTACCTCGACAATGGTATCGCCGCCGCCAAATGGCTCACCGATGCGGAGAAGGCGCTGCTCTCACGCAACGTGGCGAACGACAACGCCCACAAGATCGCCCATGTGTCGATCAGGTCTTTCATCGCGGATCGTCGTTTGTGGTTGATGGCTGCCATCTACTTCTGCGTCGTGCTCGGTCAATATGGGCTGACGTTCTGGCTGCCGACGATCATCCGCAAGTCGGGCGTCGCTGACCCCCTGTGGGTCGGTATCTTCACCGCCATTCCTTACCTCTGCGCCATCGTTGCGCTGCCCCTGGTAGGCGCAAGCGCTGACCGCCATCGCGAACGGCGTCTGCATCTTGCGATCCCGATGCTCGTATCGGCGGCGGGCTTTGCCACGCTTCCGATGCTGGGCGGAGTCGGCGCGTCGCTGGTGTGTGTCAGCGTGGCCGCCGCCGGCATTCTCGCTTCGTCGTCACAGTTCTGGTCGCTGCCGACCGCGCTCCTCGGCGGCATGTCCGCAGCGGCGGGTATCGCCGCGGTGAACTGCTTCGCCAATCTCGCAGGCTTCTTCTCGCCGGCCATTGTCGGCTGGTTGAACGACCTGACCGGCAAGTCGACGGCTGGGCTCATCTTTATCTCCGTCGCTGTCGTCATCGGTGCCGGGCTTGTTTTCCTCGTGCCAGCCAAAACTGTCAATCGCTGACACCGTCTGCTGCAAAGACTCACTTTTTAGATCAAGGAGACACCATGAACAGTCCGTCAACAGATACGGTGACGCTCGCCGAGCGCGCCTACCGGATTCGCAGAAACGCCTTGCTGATGGGCGAAGTGCAGGGGCAAGGCTATATCGGCCAGGCCCTCGACATCGCCGATGTACTCGCGGTTGCCTACTTCGGCGCGATGCGCTACCGGGCCGACGATCCCGAATGGGAAGGCCGCGACCGCTTCCTGCTGTCCAACGGCCACTATGCGATCGCGCTTTACGCCGCGCTTTTCGAAGCCGGCTTCCTGCCACCCGAAGAACTCGAAACCTACGGCAGCGACGACAGCCGGTTGCCGATGTCCGGCATGGCGAGCTACACGCCTGGCATGGAGATGTCCGGCGGCTCGCTCGGCCACGGTCTCACGATCGCGGTGGGCCGTTGCCTGGGACTGAAGCGCAAGGGCTCAAAGGCCTTCGTCTACACGCTCTTTTCCGACGGCGAACTCGATGAAGGCGCGATCTGGGAGGGCCTGATGTCGGCCGCTCACTGGAAGCTGGACAACCTGATCGCCATGGTCGACGTCAACAACCAGCAAGCCGACGGTCCCTCCTCGAAGATCATGGCGTTCGAGCCGCTCGTCGAGAAACTCGAAGCATTTGGCTGGTTCACGCAGCGCGTGGACGGCAACGACATTGACGCAGTCAAGACGGCCTTCGATGCTGCACGCAATCATCCGAAAGAGCAGCCCCGGATTATCGTTTGCGATACCCGCATGGGCTGCGGCGTGCCGTTCCTCGAAGAACGGGAAAAGAATCACTTCATCCGCGTCGATGCCCATGAGTGGCAACTGGCGCTCGCAGCACTCGAAGCAGGGAGACAAGCATGAGCGACACCACCACCCAAAAGCCGCGTCTGAAGACCTCGGCGATGATTGCATCGATCGCCGGCGAAGGACAGGTCACGCGTTCCGCTCCGTTCGGTCATGCATTGGCCCAACTGGCTCGGGAGAAGACGAACGTAGTGGGTATGACTGCCGACCTCGGCAAGTACACCGACCTGCACATCTTCGGCAAGGAGTTCCCGGAGCGCTACTACCAGATGGGCATGGCCGAGCAGTTGCTGATGGGCGCGGCCGCCGGTATGGCGCATGAAGGCGTCCAGCCGTTCGTGACGACGTACGCCGTGTTCGCGACCCGTCGCGCGTATGACTTCATGCACCAGGCGATTGCGGAAGACAACCTCGACGTGAAGATCATCTGCGCGTTGCCTGGCCTCACGACCGGCTACGGCCCGAGCCACCAGGCAGCGGAGGATCTTGCCCTGATGCGTGCGATGCCGAACATGACGGTCATCGATCCGTGCGACGCGCTCGACACCGAGCAGATGGTGCCCGCGATCGCCGCGCATAACGGCCCGGTGTATGCGCGCTTGCTGCGTGGCAACGTTCCGGCCGTGCTCGATGAATACGACTATCAGTTTGAACTCGGCAAGGCGAAGCTGCTTCGCGACGGCGCCGAGGTGCTGATCATTTCGTCGGGCATCATGACCATGCGCTCGCTGGAAGTCGCAAAGCTACTGGAAGCGGACAACGTCGGGGTCGGTGTGTTGCACGTGCCGACCATCAAGCCGCTCGACACCGCGACGATCGTGCGCGAAGCGAGGCGCACGGGCCGGATGGTCGTGGTCGCCGAGAATCACACGGTGATCGGCGGTCTCGGAGAAGCGGTCGCGACCACGCTGCTCACGGCCGGCGTCACACCGACCTACCGTCAAATCGCACTGCCCGATGAGTTTCTCGCTGCGGGCGCGCTGCCGACCTTGCACGATCGCTATGGCATCTCGACCAGCGTCATGGCCGATACCATCAAGGGGTGGCTTGGATGAGCCCACGGGGTCGTTCAGACGCTGCGGCACGGCAGACATCGCTCCGCCTGAGCGTGAAACGAGTCGTCCGCTAGTTTGATCGGGACGGTGCGTCGGTTGCATCGACGCACCGTGACGGTGATTGGCGAGATGCTTCCATAGCGCAGCCGGCAAGCTTCGAAGTGGAGCAGTTGTTCGGGTGACGGAATTGTGTGACGGACGAGCGGCAACAATTGACCGGGCGCCGAAGTCCAATTAAGCGGTCAGCCCTCCTTTCGCCTCTCTCAAGCTGGGTGCAACAGTTTGCCCGAGAACAGCGCCTCCAGCAGTAGCTCAGGTCTGGACGTTTTTCTCGCAATCTTCCCAGTACCTCAGCGGGTCGTGATGTTGTGGATAGTGTAAGTTGAGCCACGCCGACAGCCTGGTCCAATCTGGATGGTTGGTACCAGTTTGAGCAGACCAGGTCGACGACCTCTCAAGAATTTGACCGTTCTCTCGATCACGGACAAGCAAGCTGCCTAGTCCGTTTGAACTGTTCGCCTGTGACTCAACCAGATACCGTGGGAGAATCCTGAGTTCAGCATCCTTGGCCCACCCGTATAAGGCACGGACCACGCCGGACGGATCTCGCAACTCTATGGGGCCGCTTTCCGGGCGAACGGCGGTCCATCCTTCAGGAAACTCGGCGACGACCTCGTTTTTACCCTCCCTCACCCACTTCACGCGCCATGCGCGAGCCATTGCCTCGCGCATGCGAGACACCGACTCGTAGCCGGCCGGCAACTCGATCACCATCGGAAGAGTAATGAGGTTGTCTTTCCAGAGTTTGGTTTCGTCGTCGACGCGCTCGACCACGTCGAACGCCCCTGCTTCGAATGGGTTCTCGGGCCGGCTCGATACTCTCACGTTCCCCTCCGGCAGCCCCTCGAATAGGCGCTCAGCGTCATGGCGGGTAAGTTTTGTCTTTCCTTTCTTCATTGATCTCTCTGCAGCAAAGTTGTCTCACTAACGCCTGGGTCCTCGTGCCCGAAGTCGGGCGCCACCTCCTCTCACGCGCGTTTGAAGGTGCTCACGATCCTATTCTGCGCCTTTCGCTAGTTCCCGGCTTGCGCAGTGGCAATGGCACGGCTTGTCCCGCCGTCCCTGCCGCCGGATATCGGATGGATCGATCCACGCCAGGGACTAGAGGATGTGCAGACGAGCGATTATCGACTCCTCGCAAAGTCGCTTTCTGCGACCGACAGCGGTTATCGAATGGAAGGAGACGGCAGCGCCCGGGCAACTCACCTCCCGCACACGCCCCCGTGCCGTCATTCGAGTCGCCGCGACGTCAGCCCATCAGAAGGACAGTTCGGGCAAACAGCCGCTTTGACCGCAACATAACGGTAGTGTACGACTCTCTTCGGCCGTTGCTGCGGCGCCGCGAAGGGACGGCTCGTCATCGGCGGCGACGCTTACCGGTGGCGCCTGGGTCAAGCTTTAGCGACCGCACCCGCCGTTCGATCCGCTTTTTGACTGGTGGCCATGAACGGATAATCGATAAATCGAAAGCAACTTTGCGAACACCGAGCTTGTGCCCCTGATCAGGGGTCAGATATCGAGGTGCCACTTCTACACAAAGCCCCTCAAGTAATGTCAGAATTCGTGGTGATGCATTCACCTGGGAGTCTCCGGAATGAATGATTCGATCTCTGACACATTCGCTGTCGAACGGCTGATTCAAGGCTTTACCGCGCCGGCGCTGCCGCAAGACAGACCCGACCAGGCCGCCATCGACGTGGCAGACCGCAATGCCCGGCACTGGACGAGCATCATCGCCGGACCGCTGAAGCCCGGCTCCGATGAACATCGCCGCGAGATATGCCGAATGTTTCGCGAGACCTTCAATCCGTATCGTCCATCGGTGCTCGAATGGCCCAATCTCGAGCCCGAAGCACTTGAGCGGATTGTTTCGCTGCCGATATGGGACATCGCCGTGCAGACGGAAGGCAGGGCACGGCTGCGCATGGCAGCGTACGCCGCTACCGTCAACGAGCCTGACGTACGCGAAGCGCTTGCGCTGAACGCATGGGAGGAAAGCCGCCATAAGGAGGTGCTCACGCGGATGGTGGCTGCGTACGGCATTCCGCTCGCGAGCGAAGCGCCCTACGTCTATCCCAGGGACGCCGAGTGGGCCTACCTCGTGACGGGGTACAGCGAGTGCATCGACAGTTTCTTCGCCTTCGGCCTGTTCGAGGTCGCCCGACGTTCGGGACTGTTCCCGCCCGAGTTAGTCGACACCTTCGAGCCGGTTATGCAGGAAGAGTGCCGCCATATCCTGCTGTTCGCAAACTGGGTAGCATGGCATCGCGCACGGCTGTCGTGGTGGCAGCGCATCCGCTTCGAGCTGAAAGTGGCCGGCGTGTGGGCGTTCCTCGGCTGGGAGAGGATGACCCTTGCGCGCACGCTCGATGCCGAGGGCAACGAGCACAAACACGATAACAACTTCACGGTGAACGGCGCGCAAGCCGTGTCCTCAGTCGAGGTCAGCGTGCGCGAACTGATGACGCTGTGTCTCACGGAGAGCGAGCGGCGCTTCTCTGGTTACGACCATCGTCTGCTGCGCCCCGGGACGATGCCGAAGCTCGTACGATTCGCGCTGCGGTTCATGCGGGCGGACAACACAAATTAAAGGCGCGTGAAGCTTGAGACCGGTCAGTCGCAGTGGAAGCCCAGCTATCGCTTGAACGCCAACGACTGCTCGAGTAAAAGAAGCACGGCAATCACAATCATGGCGGCTCCCGAAATCTGGCTGACCAGGCGAGCAACCGTCGGACGCGTGCGCAGCACGATCTTCGACCCGACACCGACAAGCGTATAGACCACGGCGCAATTGACAATGTGCACAATGCCCATTGCCCCTATCTGTTCGGAAATCGGCCACGCACCGTTGCGGTTAGTGAATTGAGGAAGCAACGCCAGAAAGAGTAAAAGCGCCTTTGGGTTCAGACCGCTCGTGGCGAACCCGCGAATGGACCACTTCAGGCTCGTGTTCGCGACCTCTTCGTCAGCGACAGTCAGTGCGGAAGGGCGAGCGAGAATATTGCCGCCAAGCCATAGGAGATAGCCCGCTCCAACAACAGTCAGAACGGTGAGTATTGCCGGAACACTCGCGACGAGAGCCCCGATGCCCGTCGCTACCACAAGGGTGATAGCCAGATACCCCAACAGCATCCCTGTGACAGCGGGCGCGATTGCCCTGGCGCGCAAGCCTGCCGCTATCGCATACGCCCAGTCCGCACCGGGAACCATCACCAACGACAACGAAACGAGCCAAAAAGCCGTCAACAAACTGATTTCCACCGCCGCCATCCCTATCAATAGGCACATCTGTTCAATGGGGAAATGTTACGGCGTCATCAATCGAAAGTGCTCCCTATTTCTTGTCAGCAAGTCACGATTTAAGCTAACATTTTGCGAATGGACGACATTGACCGCAAGATTCTTGCTGAACTGCAGCAAGACGGAAGACTCACCGTCACGGAATTGAGTGAACGCATAGGCTTGAGCCTTTCGCCCTGCCAGAGGCGGCTTCGAGCCTTGGAAAAGGCGAAAGTCATTGGTGGCTATCGGGCCACCATTGATCCGGCATCGGTCGGTCTAAACTTCTCGGCGATTGTGTTTGCGACGTTGCGGGAAGTTACGAGCAAGAATGTTTCGTCATTCGAAGACGCCTTGCTTGGCATCCCGGAGATCACGCGAGCCGAACGTCTTTTCGGTGATCCAGACTACATGCTGCACGTCGTCACGCATGATCTAAAGGCGTTTCAAACACTATACGACCGCAGTCTTTTGGCTCTGCCTTGCGTGCTTCGGCTGTCGTCAACCCTTGTGATGAAGAGCATTTGCCAGGACCGGCCACTACCGCTGTGATGACTGTTGACGGTTTGGCCCCGCGCAACCAATGGCTCGTCCTGACCGATTGTCATCGGACGAGCGCGCGATCCGGGGCTGCGTAACAGTCGGGTGATGCTTCAGGAAGGGAAGTTTCGTGTGCTGCAGATCTTCTACAGCAAGGGTAGACATCTGTATCTGACAGGCGTTGCGCCTGCCGAGTCACCTTCTGAACTAGAGGGTGACTCGTCGGGAACGCACCGAAACGCATGAGCGACACTCACCCGATACGAGGCAAGCGTACGTCATGCGCCCGCGCAAAGCGGACATCCTTTCCTTCCGGGAAGGATGCCTTTCCACCATGGTTACCTAACTTCAGGCCGACATACTGACAAACATCCCGCTTGCGCCGGACATGCCGCCTTGCAGGTTGCTAGCGAGCGTCGTCAAGAATTTCTGCAGATCCGTGGTGCTGGACGTGCTGGAGGAGCCGTCCGCCGATCCAAGCGCCGTCAAAAGATTCTGGAAATCAGTCGACAGCGTGCTGTCGCTCGACGACGTGCCCGTCGTACTCGCATCCGTTGACGTGCTGCCCGAATCCGAAGTCGAGGTCGAACTTGACGTGGAACTCGACGTCAGCGCTTGCGCGAGGCTCTCGATCGCCGACGCGAAACCGCCGCCGTAGCCCTGCGCGGGCGGCGGCGGAGGGGGCGGCGGCATGGCACCGGCAGAAGCCGCGGTGGTCGCATCCGTACTGTCGGAGGTGTCGGTGCTCGCGGTCGAAGTCGTACTCGCCGCCGTGGCGGCGAGACTGCTCGCATCTCTGGCGCTGCTGCTCGACGATGCCGAGTCCGGGCCGCTTTGCGCAGCGGCTGCCTGGAACAGCGCGCCCAGGAACTGCTGCAGCGCCGCGGTGATTGCGCTCGAGGACGTGGACGATGTGGCCGAGGTCGAATCAGTCGACGAGGATGCGGAAGTCGACGTCGTCGAAGCAGTCGACGTGCTGCCCGACGACGTAACGCCAAACTGCGCCAGCGCGGCGGCGATTGCAGCGACCAGCGGGTTAGTTGCCGACGCGCTGCTGGTTGACGACGATGACGAGTCGGAATCGTTTTGCGATTGATAGACCCGTGAATTAGTCGACCACCAGGCTTCCGAGCTAGCGGAGGTTCCCGTTAAAGCTGAAATAGACATTGATTCACTCCGTAATGTTGGCGAGATCTCTCGCTGAGAGGCTCATCCAATTCATGGATTCGCCATTCGCTATTACGGCTGAAATACCTTGAATCTAAGGGGAACGCTCAGTAAGCTTGGCTTACCAAATCTTTTCTAATCCGACCAATGTACACGGAGAAAGAATTGGTAAGGAAATTTCGGAGAACAGATAGTTCATCACTGACTGCAGATATGCTATCGGCGAAAAAGTGACCGTTGCTGCGACCGCCGGTCGCGCATGAAATACTCATTCGCGAGGATATGCTGTGAGGTGGAAGCCGCGAAAGAAACAATAGCGAAGAGTGATGAGGTAGCGCCGTGCGGCTACTGCGCAGATGCGCCAAAGAATCCAATGATTTGGTTTTTAATGCAGTAGTCGCAGGCGTGCTACCGGAAGCCCGTCGCCATTGTCGAGTACGCTGCGGCTCACACTATCCGGACGTAGAAAGGTGCGTGGGCATTAATCGCTGTTGACCGCCCGTGAATGGATACCGGAGTTCTGACGGTCCCTGAATTGAAGAAGGCGAAAAACTACGGAAAGCCCGTCTGCGAATGAAGCCATTCGGTCCCGCACTTTGCCTTTAACAGTCATCCCGCCGATCGCTTACGACGTTTTGCCTGCGGATTCAGACCATGCCATTTTTCTTCGTCCAGAAGCCGGTCGAACAGCCGGTTCCGGTCCGCATCCTCCAATGGCGACATCCCCAGCAGAGCGTGAAATGCAAGACCGCTGGCAGCAAAGTAGCGCAGCAATGACAAATCCAGGTCGATCGCTTCATTCTGTAACGCGTTCATCTTCGCCTCGTCCGACGCCTTCATTTCATCCACGAGGTTCGGACTCTCGATCAGCGCTGCGAGAATCGCCCTCGCCATGGAATGCGGTTGATTGATCGATTCCCGGTAAATGGCGATCTGGGCCGCGAGGGTGGGTTCGGCTTTCGACGCGCCTTCCTTCGCCACATAGTCGCGCGCGATCTGCTCGAACTGCCCCCGCTGATATTCGAGCAGCGCGCACAGCACGCCTTGCCTGGTGCGGAACTGATGCAGCAATCCGCCTTTGCTGATGCCGCTTTCCCGCGACAACGAATCGAATGTCAGCCCCCCCACGCCTTCCCGGGTCAGGATGGCGAGAGCGGCATCAATTGCTTTCCTGCGGGAAATCTCCGAACGGGTCTGGTTGTCCATTGTCGATAGTGATGACGTTGCGACGGTTGCGGTGCTGGCCCGGCGGTTGCCGCGTCGTGATGGTGTCTGGCAAGTAACTCGGTGCGCTGAATGCGTGTCGGCGCACGCCCCGCAAACGTCGGCGCGATCGGCGTTTGCCATGAAAGGTGGAATTGTACCGCTCCCTACATTCTACAAACAAACCGGATAGACGGTTTACATTGAAGTCAGACGATGCTACTGTTCGACCCCATCGGTTCTCCGCCGATCCGGACGCCGCCCGGCAGCCAGGTTGCTTATCAAGGAACATAGCATGTTCACGCACAAACTCGTCCCGCTTCTTTTCACCGCGACAGTGCTAACCCTCACGGCGTGCGCCGGTGTGCAGCCCGTCGCCTACTCGGGCATCGCATCGTCGTCGCAGTTGAAGCAGAACCGGGACGATGATTCGGGCAAGGTGCCGTTAAAGTACGCGGCCCCCGTGGTCTGGTCCCGGTACACGCAGGCCATGCTGGATCCGGTCACCGTGTACCAGGGCGTCGACAACCAGTTCGGCGACATGAAGGACGTCGACCGGACCGAGCTAGCCAGTTATATGACCGAGACGTTTTCGAAGAAGCTGGCGAAGCGCTTCGACGTTGCGAAGCAGGCCGGTCCCAATACCGTGCGAGTCAAGCTGACGTTGACCGGTGCCGAAAAGACCACGCCACTTGTCGGGCAGGCCATGCATTTCGACATTGCGGGCAACGTCTATAACGGCGTGCAGTCGATCCGCGGGGGCCAGGGCGCATTCAGCGGCTCGGTTTCCTATGCCGTGGAGGTCTACGACAGCGCCAGTGGCCAACTGTTGAAAGCGTACGTATCGAAGCAGTACCCCAACGCGATGAACCTGCCGGCAGCCTTCGGTTCCCTGAGCGCCGCAAAAACCGGCCTCGACAAGGGCGCCGACGCGCTCGTGGCCGAACTTCATTGATGGGTTTGCGGGTTTTCCGCCTTGCGCGCGGCGACGCGGTGGTGAGCCGTATGCAGTTGTCCCAACGCGCCGTCTCCGGAACGGGTAGCAGCGACAAGCACGCCGTTCCGGATCACCGCGAGGTCTGAGCATGCACAGAATTGCCGCTGCCGTTGTCTCATTCGCGCCGCCCACTCTGATGGTCGTCATCGTGTTCTCGGTCGCCTACCTGCTGGTGGGGATTCCGGTTCATTTCAAGCGCGGCACAGCAGCGAGGGACGTGCTCGGCACGCTGGCCGGGATCTTCGCAGCACTTGTCTATATCACGCTGGCCGTGGGCTTCGCTCCAGACGCTCATACCGGTTCACGTTAGTCCTGCCAGCGTCTCCAGAGGGTCCGGACACCATGCGCCCACAGCATCAGAACGGCCTTCGCACTTGGGGCAAGATCAGGGCTTTCTGTCGGCAGAGGCTGAAGCACGGCACCGTCGCTTACGGGATGGCAGGCTTGCTGCGCTGTCTGGTGAAAGGCTTCCTGCGCGTTGGCAAAATGGCTAAGCAGATCGGCGACGTGGTCTGTGGACGGCTGTAAATGCGCGTGAGCCCAGTATCGTTATCCATGTGGCTTGTTTCGCTTGTTGCGGCCTTGGTCTGTCTTGCGCTTCTGGTTTCATTGCTCACACGGTCGGGACCTGAGGTCACGGTCAGTTTTGTCACCGCCGAGGGACTCGAAGCCGGCAAAACCCGCGTGCGCTACAAGAACGTTGAAATTGGCAGGCTGGCAGGACTGCGGCTGTCGGCGGACCGGACCCGCGTGCTTGCCATCGTCCAATTCGAGCCGTCCGCCGGCCGGTTCGCGGCGTGCGGCACACGGTTCTGGGTCGTGCGCCCACGAATTGGCATCACCGGCGTATCGGGTCTGACGACGGTCGTCGCGGGCCCACACATCGCCGTGGACATCGGCCGGGCTTCCGCTACATGCAGAGAGTTTGTCGGCCTGGAAACTCCGCCTTCAGTTACCGCCGATCAGAACGGAGGGCGCTTCGTTCTGCACGCCGAATCACTCGAATCGCTCAATGCCGGTTCGCCGATCTATTTCCGCCGCGTGCAGGTGGGCCAGGTCCTCAACTATTCGTTAGCTAAAAACGGCGAGGGCGTCGATGTTGACGTGTTCGTGAAAGCGCCATACGACCACTACGTGAATTCGCGCGCACGATGGTGGCACGCGAGCGGCATCGACCTGCGCCTCGACTCCAGCGGATTGCGACTGGACACTCAATCCATAGCGACTGCCCTCTCGGGAGGCGTTGTGTTCGACCTGCCGGAATCGCCGGTTCCAGAGAACCGTGCCAACGACGGCACCGTGTTCGCGCTGGAAGCAACCGGGACCAAAGCCATGAACCGCGCCGACGACGGTCCTGCGGCACCTGTGCGCATGAGGTTCAACGGCTCGGTGCGGGGACTGTCGGTCGGCGCACCAGTCGATTTCGATGGCGTCGAACTGGGCGAGGTCACCGCAATCGACCTCGACTACAACCCCAAAGAAATCGGCTTCGACATGATCGTGACACTCAATCTGTTTCCGTATCGCCTTGGACGACGTTACAGGGAAGCGCTCGGACCAGGCTCGGGCGAAGCCGCGAAGACGCTTTTGCATCAACTGGTGACGCAAGGTCTGCGCGGCCAGTTGCGCATGGGCAGCGTTCTGACGGGCCAGCGTTATGTGGCGTTGGACTTTTTCCCGCACGCGCCTGCAGTCAGTATCGACACGAGGCGCATGCCGGTCGAATTGCCGACCGTGCCCAATACACTCGAAGAACTGCAGGACCAACTCGCCGACATCG
The DNA here is from genome assembly GCF_008369935.1 of Paraburkholderia panacisoli. Taxonomy (GTDB): domain Bacteria; phylum Pseudomonadota; class Gammaproteobacteria; order Burkholderiales; family Burkholderiaceae; genus Paraburkholderia; species Paraburkholderia panacisoli. The sequence continues at coordinate 149,102 of NZ_VTUZ01000011.1, forward strand.
TGAAGCGGCTCGATCATGTTCCGTTCGAGGAGGTCGGTTCCAATCTCAACCAGGCGCTCGTCAGCGTCAATTCGCTATTCAAGCGCGTTGATATAGAGCTGGTCCCGCAGGCACGCACGACGCTCGATGCGGCTCACGCGTCGTTCAATGCCGCGAGTGCGACGTTGCAGCAGGACTCTCCGATGCAGTCCGATGTTCATCAGGCGTTGACCGAATTGCGTAGGACGCTTGCTTCGTTGAGAGCACTCTCGGATTACATGGAACGGCAACCTGAATCACTCATGTGGGGAAAGTCGACGGATCACTGAGGTGTTTGGAGTTTTTCGCCGGTATTCAGCTCCGCCAGAGACCGCACTCTTTCTGCAGCAAAAACATGGACATTCCAGCAGTAGTGCGGCGATGGCGTTTGCATGCGCCAAGCCCGAAAAAACAGGCAACCGCGCACAGCGATTTTTGCGGAGTCCGCGCCTCGTTCGATCTCACCGCGACATTGATAGATCACCCAGTGTCATTCAAGTTATTGTCGATTGATAGTTGCACCTGTGCCCCCTCGCACACAGCAGCCGGCCTTAGTGGGTTAAGCCTTGCGATGCCGGTGCTTGTCGGCAGCTGTATCACCAGGCCGCACTCCCCTTCGACAATCATTGGTAAGCGGATCAAGCAATGGAACCTAGATTCTACCGATCATGGCACCTCGCAAAATCGGACATGGAGTACAAGATCGCGGAGTTCGAGTGGTCGCTGATCCGCTTTTACGAATCCTTCACGCGCTTTGTTCTGGCCACCGGCGTCGTCACCATTACAGCGAACATCGATCTCAAGCATCAGGAGCATGTGATCCTTCATGTCATCCGTATGCAGGATCGTCCCAAGACCAGCGCGATGATCGGACGATTGATGAATCGCGACGACATTCCCAACATCCAATACAGTCTGAGAAAGCTGGAGGCCGCGGGCTTGATCGAAAAGCGCCAGGACACGAACAACAAGACGTACTTGTATTGTGCGAGCGAGTTGGGGATACGATTGACGGACGAGTATTACAAGGTCCGGAAAGAGATACTGATCCAGCGTCTGGGAGAGATCAGCGACACAGAGGAAAAATTTGAGCGCTACGCGCGTTTCATGTCTCTGCTGACCGGGATTTACGACGACCAGCAGGAGAGTGTCTTTTTGTTGAAGCACATCGGCTTTTCCGAAAGGCGAACGCCGCGGTGCAGGCATTGATCTTTCAGCGCATAGACTTTGCCGTTGGCCCGCCGCAGCACGATCGGGATTCCGCAGATCTGCACGCCTTGCAATTCGTCTTCAGCCAGTTCATGACTGAAGAGTGCCGGATACCAGTGGTTGACAAACCCCCACGCAGCGTCCTTATAAGGTTGATACTGGCTCGACGTGCCACCGTTCCCGCCGCTGACCGTCCGGCGGCGAACAACTGCCTGATCTGATATTGCTTTGCTCCTCCGTGAATTTGGGGACTGCCGGGATGCAGTGAGCGGAGTCCCCATGACCAAATGGGTCTGAGCAGGCCGGATGAAGCGCGGTTTCGATCACCCGGCCCTCTTCGAAGCCGACTTGCGTATTACACCGTCACGGAGACAGATCGCTTCCGGTACGCCGACACGACCAGGTACACCGCAACCGAAGCCACGAACGTTGCCGGCGCGGAGAAAGTGCGGATCGGTTCCGGAGCGTTCATCACGACGATGCCCGCCGCCACACCAACAAACCACGCCGTCAACCCGCGAGGATTGAAGGTCGGTACGTTGCTCAGGGTCGATTCGAGTGCGTCATCGGAAAACCGCTCGGCCTTGTTCGACAAGATGTGGGCAAGCGCGACCGCCACCCACGCCACGACGAACACCCCCTGGTAGGCCAGCGCCTGGAGCAGTTTTGAGAAAATGCCGGACAGCATCAGGACATACACGACGATACCGACGACAATCGTCCAGACGAACTTCGGCAACCGCAGACCCAGCCCTGCTTCGAATAACGCCTGCGTGTTGATCGTCGCCAGATAGTAGTTGGCAGTGTTGATGCGCGTTTGCGTGACCACGAGAAATCCGAGCCCCCAGAGCCCCATAAGCTTGAGCAGTGCGAGCACGACGGACACTTCGGATAGCGCACCTTGATCGGCGATCGTGCTGACCAGATAAATTCCAATGAGACCGTTGACCATAAACGTAACGATCCAGAACGGCATACCGAAGTTGATCAGGCTGTGGTAGCGGACATCCTGCTTCTTGCCGAAGCGCGCGAAATCGAAAGCTGCCAGCATGAAGAGCCAGACGCCCATGTAGTAGACGAAACAGTCCCACCATCCGTTCGAAACCGCGGCCCCCTTTGACTCGCCGAAATGCATCCAGGATGGGCTATACCCGTGTGTGATCGTCGCCACGGCCACAGCCGCGATCAAGCCGGCCGCGTAGAACGGCAGCAACACGCCGTTTAGCTTGTCGAGCCAGTTCTGCACGCTACCGAAAACCAGTGGCACGCTGTATGCGACGACGATCAGACAGGCCACAGGATAAGAAACGGACGGAAATAGACTGTTCAGGGCCACCGCGATGACTGAGCTCTCGAAGACTGAGTAGTAAATGACGGTCGCCGCGAAAATCAGCGTAGCCAGTGCGGCGCCCGCGCTGCCGAACAGCACGCGGGAGAATAGCGATACCGACAACCCCGTGCGGATCGCGTAGGTCGTCAGCACGTAATTCACAGCGGAATAGACGACCACGGACAGCGCCATCCCGATGACGGCGTTGGTCGTGCCGTAGTAGAGGGCTAGCGTCGCCCCGATGATGAGATACACCATGGCGCTGCACAGCGACCACCATGCCATGGTCAGCGCGAACTTCGGCATGCGTGATCGTTCCGGAACGCGGACTGTTGAAACGTCCACTTCGTTTTCCACCGTCGATTCAATCGAGTTAGCCATGACTCTCTCCAGGATTTTTGCCGACTGGCAAAGTTATGATTTATCTAGTATTCCTTATCACCTACCGCACTCTCTTCCAACTACGTATGCACGATTCGCGCTATCAGCGCACCGTTACCGGTGCGTTCGCCATACTGGCCTGATGCAGACTCAAACCGAAGACGCCGCCGACGCTTCCAGATTGAAAACCGACACGACACGAGCCAGGTGACCAGCCTCGTCGCGCAGCGCGTTCGCAGCAGCCGCGGCCTCTTCCACCATTGCCGAGTTCTGCTGAACCGCTTCGTCCATCTGCATGACCGCGCGATTGATCTGGTCGATGCCGGCCGACTGCTCCTGGCTCGCCGCCGAAATCTCGCCCATGATGGACGCCACCCGTTGGATGCTCTCGACAACTTCAGTCATCGTCGCGCCCGCCTCGTCGACGAGCCGGCTGCCCGCGCTGACCTTGGACACCGAATTGCCGATCAGCGCCTTGATTTCCTTCGCGGCTTCAGCGGATCGCTGCGCGAGACCGCGCACCTCCGAAGCCACCACCGAAAATCCCCGCCCCTGGTCCCCCGCGCGCGCGGCCTCCACCGCCGCGTTCAACGCCAGGATGTTGGTCTGAAACGCAATGCCGTCGATCACGCCAATGATCTCGACGATCCGTCTCGATGACTCGTCGATCCACGTCATCGTCTCGATCACACGCTCCACCGCTGCGCCACCGCGAACGGCAACCTCCGACGCCGAACGTGCCAGACGATCGGCCTCGCGGGCGTTCTCGGCGTTCATCTTCACCGTCGAGCTCAGTTGCTCCATCGACGACGCGGTCTCTTCGAGCGAGGCCGCCTGCGACTCCGTGCGCGCAGACAACTCGACGTTGCCACCGGCGATCTGGTTCGACGCGGCTTCGATGGTATCGGAGCTGTTGCGTACCTCGCGCACCATCCGGGTCAGGCTTTGGTTCATCTCCTGTAACGCGGCCAGCAACCGCCCGGTTTCATCGCGCGACGTGACGCCGATCGTCTGCGTCAGGTCGCCTCTAGCGACTCGCTGGGCAACGCCGACTGCATCGTCGAGCGGCACCGAAATCGCGCGAATCAGCCAGCAGCCGAACGCGATTGCCGTCAGTACGCCGCCGCCTATGGACACCAGCGACAGCACGCGCACCATCGCGTAGACAGCCTGCGAGCGTTCGTATTCGTGCTGGCCGACTTCCATCTGGATCGCGATCAAACCGTCGAGACCGTCTTGCACCGGCGGATACAGCGACTCCATCGGCCCGTGCACAATCGTCGCAATGCGCGCGACGTCGTGGGCCTGCATAGCCTCCAGCGCGGGCTGCACGGCCTGCTCGAAAAACCGCCGATAGATGCCCACGAATGCTTCCGCGCGAGACTTTTCGTCCGGCGTGAGTTCGCCGGCGCTGTATTCAACCCACGCCTGGTTGCCGTCGGCGAGATCCTTCTTCAGCCCCGCAAGCTTGGCTTCGATCGCGCCGGGGTTCGTGTCGTCGGCCGCTGAGGCCACCGAATAGCGCAGACGATTAAGCGCTCGCACCATCAGGTCCAGACGCCCCATCGATACGAGGCGAATCTCATACACGGCCTTCAACGACGCGTTCACCCGCTTGAGGCTGTTCAAGCCGAGCAGGCCTGTTCCGATCAGGAGCAGGCACAGGAAAACCATCACGATGGTCAGCCGCGACTTGATGGTGAGGCTTTCGAACATGCACTTCCCTCTTCTGTATTTTGACGACGGGCCCTGAATTGCGAGTCGGCACAAGCATCAGAGCCCATCAGGTTCCGTCATGCTCCGCAACGGCGAAGCGGAACCGGTCTGCTTGATTCATCCTCCGGGGCACGAGCATTCGACGCCAAACCACCGCGCCCCGGGCGATGACTCATTGCCCGACTGGCCGCACCGTCAGCTGGTTGTTCACCGACTTCACACCGGGCACGCCTTGCGCCACGTGCTGCGCGAGTTGCAGTTGCGACCCATCCGGCACCCATCCCTGCAACGTGACCACGCCAGCGCGCGCGCGTACCGCGATCCCCGAGGCGGCCAGGCCTTTCGTGTGGGCCAGCGCGCGCCGCACCGTCTTCTGCAACTGCCGGTCCGCAGCCCGCGTCGCGCTCGCGTCTGTTGCGGCGCTCGCGGCCGGCGTCGACGCCACTGCGCCGCCGCCCTGTGCGTGCGCACCGAGCGCTATCAGCGCGACGAGCGCGCCACCCATACACCTTGCTCCACGACTGAATTTCACGTTTCTTTCTCCTATTGCCTCGTGCGCCTGACACGGCCGCTCATCAAATTGTCATGCCGCCATCGACGGACAGCGTCGTGCCCGTCACATATGCCGCCTTCGCCGAGAGCAGCCAGAGCACGGCATCGGCGACCTCCTGAGGCTGACCGATCCGGCTCATCGGAATCATGTCATCGAGCAGGTGAACGTCGCCGTTGGTCGATCGCATGTAGTTCGGCGTTTCGGTCGCCCCCGGGCACACCGCGTTGACACGGATATTGCGGTCTGCATACTCCTTCGCGACGGCGCGAGTCAGGCCAACCACTGCGTGCTTGCTTGCGACGTAGTGAGCGATCCCGTTCATGCCACGCAGGCCGAAGATCGACGCGTTGTTGACGATCGAGCCGCCACCGGTGCGCAGCATCGCTTCAACCTGATACTTGACGCCGTAATAGACGCCCTTGAAGTTCAGATCAATCACCCATTCCGACTCTTCGAACGAGGTCTGGTCGATAGGCTTGAAGTCGGCGTGACCGCCCGCGTTGTTAAACGCGAAGTCGAGTCTGCCGAAACGCGACTCGACAAAAGCCACGAGCGCCTCGTTGTCTTCGCGACGCGACACGTCTGCGCAGCGAATCTCCGCCTTCCCGCCTGCACACACGATTTCATCGCGCACCGCCGCGAGCTTCTCCTCGCCGCGGCCGGCCAGCACGACGAGCGCTCCCTCGCGCGCGAGCGCAAGGGCAGCCGCGCGCCCCATGCCGGAGCCGCCTCCTGTCACAAGCCCCACCTTGTCTTTCATTGTCATGTTCAGCTCCGTATCGCGGTTCATGCCACCGCTGTGGCCTGCAGATCGCGCCGCAACACCACGGGCGCGCCACCATGCATCTTCTTGTTGATCCACGCCGACAACGCCGAGTCCATGTAGTCGGCGTGGCCCGGAAACCAGTCGGCCAACGCCTGGGCAAGTCGCTTCACGTCATGCAGGCCGACTTCGCCCACCGCCGCGAGCGCATTCACCTTCTGCACGGCGTCCATTACGCGTTGATGCTCGTCGAGATGGCAGTCCGCAGCCGGAAATTCGGTCTTCTCCATCCATTCCTGCTCGATCGCGAAGTGGGACAGCAGATGTGCCTCCACGTCCCGAAGACAACCGAGCGCGGAATGCTGCGTACAGTCGGCGAGCGCTGTCACCACTTCGACAAATTCTTCATGTGCCACGTCGATCGGCGCATGGCCGAGCAGCATCGCATCGCTCCATTCCAGCGTTTCTGCGCGCAGTAACCTGGGCGGTCCGTCCTGCGGACGATCCGGTTGTGAACTCATCATTTGCTCTCCCGCTTTGTTCTCGCTTACTGACCGTTTTGCTTCGCGGCGCCGATCAACACCGCGACCATCACCGCCGGCACCGTGCCGCGATTGCGCCACGCATGCCGGGTCCCGTTCTGAATCACGATATCGCCCGCCTTCAAGTGGCGAATCTCTCCATCGTCGAGCTCGAGCCACAGTTCGCCTGACACGATGATGTCGTAGTCAACCGTCGCGGTGCGGTGCATGCCCGAACCATCCGGCTCGAAGGCCTGCGCGAGACCCGGCAGATGGGCCTCGTACTCCTGCCCGGCGGCAACCGGGTCGAAGTCGGCGGAATCGAGCGAACTATCGGGCGGGAACTGCACGACCAGAAGGCGCGTGCCGTGAGGATCGGGCACGACTGATTGGATGCTGACCACCGGATCGCCGCCTTCATGCGGCAGCGGCGCGACGCCCTGCAGCGTCGCCCATGCCAGTGTGGTCCGAAACCCGGGCACGGCCGCATAGTCGTGCGTGGTGGCCACAGGGCCATCGGAGACGAAAACTGACTTCCCATTTTGCTCGCCGGTCACGACGCGTCTTACCATGATGTTCTCCTGATTGGTTCGTAGTGCTTTACTGAACGACGACAACGTTGACGAAGCCGCCTGAGCGCTTTTCTGCTTCCGCAAGCGCCTCGTTGGCCTGATCGAGCGCATAGCGGTGATGTTCGAACACGCCAAGGTCGAGCGTGCCGGCCGCGGCCATCGCGGCCAGGTCCTGGCCCTCGGCTACCGAGAACCACAGCGAGCCGACGATGCTCACTTGTGCGCACATCATCTCGTGCAGGTTCATCGGCAGCGGATCGGTCATCGCACCGATCTCGACAAGCCGGCCACCGCGCCTGAGCGCGGCGATACTGTCGAGCGTCACCTGATGCGACGCGCCCGGCGCGATCGCGTCGACGACCGCATCGACGCCCACGCCGCCGGTTTGCTCGCGCGCCCAGTCGGCAAGCGATCCCTTGCCGTACGAAAACGTGCTGATCCGTTGCGGATCGAGCGCGCGCACGCGCTCGAGCAATGCTTCGTTGCGGGCCACGCACAGGATGCGTGTCGCTCCCATCGCCCGCGCGATTTGCACCGCACCGAGGCCCAGCGTGCCGCTCGCGCCGACGATCAGCACGGTCCGGCCGGCCCCGACACCCGCCTTGCGCAGACCCGAATACGCGGTACCGAGGTAGCCGAAGCGCGCCGCCTGCTCGAAGCTCACCTGCTCCGGAAGTTTGACGAGGCCGTCGGCGGGTGCCGTCGCGAACTCGCTGAAGCCGCCGTACGGGTATTGCCGGTACATCTGCTTCGATTGCGGGCCGAAGCCGAAGTAGCCCTGAAATGTGAACGCCGCGCAGTTGATCGGCTCGCCGATCCGGCACGCGTGACACGAGCCGCACGAACGGCCCGGGTTGATGTAAACGCGATCGCCCGGTGCAATGCCGGTCACCGCGCTGCCCACTTCCGCGACCACGCCGGCCGTATCGAGCCCGTATATCGCAGGCAGATCCGGCACCGTGAGGTAAGCGCGCTCGCCGTAATTGCTCATCACGTTGCGCAGATTCGGTACGACGCCGGACGCCTTGACGTCGACCAGCACGTCAGTCGGCCGCAACAGTTCGGCACGTGGGATCGTGTCCATGACGAAGCGGCCGCCCGGTTCGTGAACGCGCATCGCGTGCATGGTGGAGTTCGTGTTCATCGTTGTGTCTCCTGTATGGATTGCGTTAGTTGTGACCAGGTGCACCAGTCGCGAAGCGAGGTGCCGGCGTCACGCTCAGTCGAGGCGCCGCACCTTCGCGGGTTTGTCGTGTCGTCAGAACACGTGCAGAAGACCGACGTCCACCGCCGTCTGCCGACCGCCCGAGGCCGGCCCGGGCACCAGCGAAATCCAGGCGGGACCGCCTGAGGCCTGCTGCAACGCGAGTGCCGAGTAGATGCTCGTGCGTTTGGAAAGCGAATACATCAGCGACAGCGTTTCCTGATTGGCCTTCTGATTCTTCAGGACATCATTGCCCTTCATGTATTGGTAAGCGAGATTCGCATGCAGGAACGGCGAGACCGTCCAGGTCACGTCGGCTTCGTACACGCCGACACGTGCACCGTTCTGTGTGTTTTGCGTGCTCGTGTACAGTGCGGCCAACTCGGTCGGACCCACCACCCACGAAGCGGCAAGCCCCATGTTGCGGATTCCGGCATTCCCGTTGTTCAGCTCGGGATATTTGACGTAGGTGTACGCGCCGTTCAGCGCGACGGTGCCGATGTGATAGTTGAGCCCGAAACTCTGCCCGCTGTTCTGGCCGAACGAACCGGCCTGCCCGCCGAAGCTGTATTGCGCGCCGGCCGACAAGCCGCCAATCGTGGGGCTCATGTACTTGACGGAGTTCGCGATCGGCGCGCCCAGCGTGCGGTCGAAGTCGAACGAGTTGTTGCCCGGCGGCCCCGGTATGTTCAGCCCGGAAAACGAGCCTTGTCGCAGGCTCAGCGAATTGACGAAGGGAAACGCGGGTCCCCAATGATCGACGATGAGCGAATAGAACATGAAGTCGATCTGGTTGCCGGCCGTCAGCGTGCCCCACTTGTCGTCACGAAGACCCACGTAAGTCTCGTGGCCGAAAAGCCCGTTGACGGATGCGCCGGTGTTCAGGTTGAACATGGCCTCCAGCTTGAAGATCGCCTTCAGGCCATTGCCCAGATCTTCCGATCCGCGTAGGCCGAACAGGTTGGGGGCCGCCGTATCCGGGTCGGCCAGCCAATTGCTGTGACCGCCCACATTCGATACGTACATCACACCGGTGTCGATAATCCCGTAGATTTCCACGCTGCTTTGCGCATGAGCGTTTGCGGCCATCGCCAAGCTGATCAGTAGTACAGACTTCCTTATATTCACCGCCTTCTCCTCTCTTCATTGTCGATAGTCTTCCGTACGGCTCGCTCACCGGAGAGCTACTTCACGCCCGTTTCTTTTGCGCCACTTCGTCGCGCTCTCGCCCGCTGCCTGCCTTCAACTCACGCTCGCCCCGTGGCCTCGAAGTTCGCTCCGTCGCCAGGGACAACCCTGATGCGACCTCTCTCCGATGCACGCTCCCGAGCCTCTGCGCCGCCCGTCCGGGGCCGTCGCGAGGCCTTTGGCCAGCTTTCGCATGCTCTACATCTTGTCGATGTTCAATCGAATAATGACCGAAGATTGATTGAAAATAAATTGACTGTCAATTTGTGTTTGCGTAATCTTCGCTCACAGCATCGGGCACGACGCAATGGCGCCACACCTCGAACCGCCGAGGCTGTACAGAATCAGCGTTCGTGACCCTTCACGAGACGCGACCCAGTCCACACATCAGGAGCACTCAATGAGCGACACGCCCATCGTCCGCCGGCGCAGCACCGGCGAGAGACTGAACGAGATCAGCGATGCCCGCGTCAACGACGCGAAGGTTCAGAGCCAATATCAGCCCTACAAAGACGCAGCGTGGGGGTTCGTCAATCACTGGTATCCAGCACTGTTCAGCCATGAACTGCCGGAAGATGCTGTCGAAGGCATTCAGATTTGCGGTGTGCAGATCGTGCTGCGCCGCGTGAACGGCAAGATCCACGCGCTGAAGGACCAGTGCATTCACCGTGGCGTGCGACTGTCGGCCAAGCCGATGTGCCTGACCAAGGACACCATCAGCTGCTGGTATCACGGCTTTACGTTCGACCTCGAAAGCGGCAAGCTCGCGACCATCGCCGGCAATCCGGACGACAAGCTGATCGGCACCACGGGACTCACGACCTATCCGGTCGAGGAAGTGGCAGGCATGATCTTCGTCTTCGTGCGCGAGGACGACTATCCGGATCAAGACGTGCCGCCGCTCGCGCACGATCTGCCCATCCGCTTCCCGGAGAATGACGAGCGCTTCCCGCACCCGCTGTGGCCGTCTGCGCCGAGCCTGCTCGACAAGGACATCGTCGCCTATGGCATGCACCGCACGGGTTACGCGAACTGGCGCATCGCCTGCGAAAACGGCTTCGATAACGCGCACATCCTCGTTCACAAGGACAACGCGATCATCCAGGCCAAAGATTGGGTCCTGCCGCTCGGCATCGTGCCGACCTCGGACGACTGCATCGCGCCGGTCGAAGACGAGAACGGCCCCAAAGGCCTCGTGCAATGGCTCTTTACCGAAAAATGGAATCCCATTCTCGAGAACGCGAAGGTCGATCTCAAGATCGAAAGCGTGAACGCCCGTCCGTACCGCACCTCGGTTTTCCTGCCCGGCGTGCTCATGGTTGAGAACTGGCCGGAGGAGCACGTTGTTCAGTTCGAGTGGTATGTGCCGATCACCGACGACACCTACGAGTACTGGGAAATCCTCGCGCGCGTGTGCCCGACCGAGAAAGAGCGCAAGGACTTCAAGTATCGCTACGACTATCTGTTCAAACCGCTGTGCCTGCACGGTTTCAACAACTGCGATCTGTACGCGCGCGAAGCGATGCAGGACTTCTACGCGGACGGCACCGGTTGGGACAACGAGCAGCTGGTTGCGACCGACGTTTCGCCGATCACGTGGCGCAAGATCGCGTCGCGCTGGAATCGCGGCATCGCCAAACCGGGCCGTGGGGTCGACGGCACCATCAAGGCATCGAGCATTCGCATGAAGAGGACGGCTGACGGCAAACGTCCCTCCTATTTCGTCGAAAAGATCGAAGAAGACCAGTAATCACCGCAGCACAGAAGGTATCCGTATGTCTTCAGTTAGAAACGTCACATTGAGCTTCCGCGACGGGAAGGCGACATCGGTTGCCGTGCAGCAGGGCGAGAGCGTGCTCGACGCCGCTCTCGCGGCAGGCATCCCGGTCATCCACCAGTGTCGATCGGGGTCCTGTTCGAGTTGCATGGCGAAGCTTGTCGAAGGCCGCGCCGGCATGCGTGCGGGCGCCAGTTCGACGCTGTTGCGCAGCGAATACGACGCCGGCGACCGACTGCTGTGCCTGACCGAACCCGAAACCGACTGCGCGTTCACGTTGAACTACGAGAGCAACGCCGGTGTCACGCAGGCGGCAAAGGCGCATGCGTTCGTCGACAGCATCGACAAGGTGGCAACCAACGTCGTGCGCCTGAGGCTCGAACTGGCTGAAGGCGCCTGGCTCGACTTCAAGCCGGGCCAGTTCATTCAGGTGCGCGTGCCGGGCACGAACGTCACGCGCAGCTACTCGCCGGCCAGCACAGCGGCCGATCTACCGAAGATCGAACTGCTCATTCGCGTGCTGGAAGACGGCGTCATGTCGAAGTGGCTCGAACACGAGGCGAAAGCCGACGATGTCCTCGAAATCGAAGGTCCGTTCGGCAGCTTCTTCCTGCGTGAGAAAGTACCCGCGCCGCACATCATGGTCGCGGGAGGCACGGGCCTCGCACCCATCCTGTCGATGATCGATACCCTGCGCCGGCAGCCCGGGCGCAAGCCTCCGATCCTGCTGAGCTTCGGCTGCGCGACGCCCGAGCAACTCTTCTCACTCGACGACATCGAGTTGCGCCGTCAATGGCTGCCGAATCTCACGACACGGATCTCGGTGGACCATCACGCGAGCGGCGAACTGCTCTCCGGCAATCCCGTCGACGCGATTTGCGAAGCCGACGTGGCCCATGAGAACGCCGTGGCCTACCTGTGCGGCCCCCCGCGCATGATCGAGGCCGCGACGACGAAGCTCTTGAATCTCGGCCTGCGCCCGGAAAACATCTACGCCGAACAGTTCGCAGCGTCGAACTGACCACGCATTGCAACGGAATCTGGAGGTATCAATCGTGGTTCGCACCACCCCATCGCCGTTTTCTCCCGAGCAACAGGCCTGGTACGAGAAGGCCTGTGCAAAACTCGACGCGCGGCGGCTTCAAAAGCTGCTGTTCGATCTCACGGACATCCACAGTCCGACCGGAGCGGCACGCGAAGCGAGCCAGTTCATGGCGCGCCATCTTTCGAGCGTTGGCCTGAACGCCAGCTACCGGCCCATGAACGAGCAGACCGGCAACGTCGTCGCCGAGAAACGCGGCAGCGGCGGCGGCGCGGCGCTTATGCTGTACGCGCCGATCGACACCCACCTCGAAGGCGATGCCAGTGACGAGCCGTGGGTTGGACCACCCGACTACGCCGACCTGAAGCCGCAAGCCCTCATGGAGGGAGACTGGGTCTACGGCCTCGGCGCGTCGAACCCGAAAGGCATGATCGCCACGCTGACGGAAGTAGCGACCGCGCTGATCGAGGCCGATGTGCCGCTCACCGGCGACCTGATCGTCGCAATGGCGGACGGCGGCATGCCGGTCGATCTCGCCGAGCGTGACCACGCCGGTATGTCCGCGGGCGTTACGCACATGCTGAGCCGCGGCGTCGCGCCCGATTTCGCGATCGTGATGAAGCCCTGGAACTGGGTCTATCACGAGGAGCCCGGCATGGGCTGGTTCAAGCTGAAGGTCAAGGGCACGCTCGGCTACGCGGGTGTGCCGCGCGAAACACCGGGCTTTCGCAGTTCGGTCGTGCCGGCCGCTCATGTGATCCTCGAACTCGAACAATGGCTGATCGAGTATGCCGAACGCAACACATCGGGCGCGGTCAAGCCGCATGGCTGGATCTCGGGCGTGCGTGCGGGATGGCCCGAGCGTCCGGCGTTTCCCTCCGCCGTCACCGAAATTTTCTTCGATGTCCGGATCAATCCGCGCACGACACCGGGCGACGTGAAGGCCCAGTTCGCCGAGTTCGTCGCGGCGCTGCGTGAACGTCACCCCGATTTCGATCTCGACTGGGAAATGTACGGCTCCGTCCCCGGCGGCACGACCTCGCCGTTGAACTGGATCGTGCAGTCCGCCCGGCGCGGCTGGGAACATATCGAACAGCGACCGCATCCGACACCCGACCTGCTCGGCGGCCAGACCGACGGTGCCGCGTTGCGCCGCTTCGGCATTCCGACCGCGCGTATCGGCTGGCCGTGGCCCGCCGAGGGTTCGCCGGTGCCGGTGGCCGAGGGCCTCGGCGGCATGGGCGCGACCTATATCCCCGACCTCATGCCTTGTGCCCACAAGATCATGTACGCCGTAATCGACACGCTCACCCGGCAACGGGCCGAGCTTGGACTTTGAACCGCGCCATTGAGCGCGAAGGCAGATTGACCATGTCTCATTCAGACCTGCACTACCTCGAAGCGCATGAGGTCGCGCGCCTGATCGCCGCTCGCGAGATATCGCCGGTGGAACTCACGGCCGCCATGCTCGAACGCATCGAGCGGCTCGACAGCACACTGTATAGCTACGCGCTCGTGATGCGCGAAGAAGCACTCGCATCGGCACGCGCAGCCGAGCGCAAGGTGTTGGCAGGTGAGCCTCTCGGGCCGCTGCACGGCGTGCCCGTTGCGGTGAAGGACCTGTACTGGAGCGCGGGCTCGCCGACTGCCGCCGGCACGACGATCCATCGCAACTTCGTGCCATCCGAAGACGCTACCGCCGTCAAACGGCTGCGCGACGCGGGCGCCATCCTGCTCGGCAAGCTCCAGTTAACGGAAGGCGCATTCGCTACCCACCATCCGGACATTGCCGAACCGGTCAATCCGTGGCACCCGGGCCATTGGGCCGGCGCCTCGTCTAGCGGCTCCGGCGTCGCGACGGCAGCGGGCCTGTGCTTTGCGTCGCTCGGCACGGATACGGGCGGCTCGATCCGTTTTCCGGCGGCGGCCAACGGTCTCACGGGCATCAAGCCCACGTGGGGACGGGTGAGCCGGCACGGCGTGTTCGCACTCGGCGCCAGTCTCGATCATGCAGGGCCCATGGCCCGCAGCGCCGCCGACGCGACGCTAATGCTCGGGGCGATTGCCGGCCACGATCCGCTGGATCCGACCTCGATGCCCGAGCCGAAGCTCGCCCTGCCCGATCACGCCCACGATCTGCGCGGACTGCGAATCGGCATCGACCCAGAGTGGAACAGCAACGGCACCGATGAAGTCATCGTCCGCGCGCTCGCGCAGGTCGTCGAAGTGGTCAGGTCGCTGGGCGGCCAGGTCGAGACGGTGCGCTTTCCCGAGGTGCGCACGGTCGTCGACGAATGGGAGATCAACTGCGGCGTCGAAGTGGCGGTGGCCCATGCCGATACCTATCCGCGACTCGCTGCGGACTATGGCCCTGCACTCACCCGCCTGATCGAGATCGGTCGTGGAACGAGCGGGATGCAGTATCAGCAGGTTCTGTTGAACCGCGCCGCGTTGCGCGGAAAAATCAATCGGCTGATGAGCGGGATCGATCTTCTGATCGTGCCGGTTCAGCCGTTCGCCGCGCCGACACACGAGCAGCTCGGCGCGCTCGCCCAGGACCCGGACCTCAACGCCCGTCTGATCCAGTTCACGGCGCCTTTCAACTCCAGTGGACATCCCGCGATCACGCTGCCATGCGGGCTCACGCAGAGCGGCATGCCGATCGGCTTCCAGTTCGTCGCCGCGCACGGCGCCGAGCCGCTGCTGTGCCGCGCAGGCATGGCGTTCCAGAACGCCACCGACTGGCACCATCGGCATCCGGTGCTGTAACGCTCGCGCGAGCCGGGACGCCGCGGGTTGCTCGCGGCTTCTCGATGGTCAGCCCGTCTTGCGCGAACTCTTCGGCTTCGGCGGCGGCTCGTCGGTTTGCGGCGTGATCGTCGCCGAATCGCGCGCCGCCTCTTCATAAATGCCGGTCAAGAGCGACATGAAGCGCGCGCACCGCTCGAACTTTTCATCGACGTCGCTGATCTCCTCGAAGCGCTTAACAAGGATTTCCTGCCGAACCTTGTTGTACTCGTCCGTCAATTTCACGCCGAGTTCGCTCGCGGTATACGAGTAGGTCTTGCTGTTCTTGTCCTTGAGCTTTTCAATCAGCCCGGCGGACTCCAGCTTGCGCAGGCTGTATTGAATGTTCGGGATGTCGTCCCGGTTCATCAGCCGGGCAATCGTCGCGCTGTTTTTCGGGCGATCCTGCATACGGATCACGTGCAGGATCACGTGCTCCTGATACTTGATATCGACGTCGGCGGCAATCGTGATCATGCCGGTCGTCAGAACGAAACGCGAAAACGACTCGTAAAAACGGATCAGCGCCCATTCGAATTCGGTAGCCTTGTATTCCATGTCCGATTTTGCGAGGTGCCAGCCGCGGTAGAACTTCGGTTCCATGCTTCCGTCAACCTTTCATAGTTTAAACAGCCAATACCGCCGGGCGCGGCGCGCTGAGCGTGTGAATGCGCCTGAACGCTCCGAGTGCGGCCGCGGTGTCGGATCGCAGTCGATGCTCCGACTGGTCGGTAAATCACGCGAACGATCAGCTTGTCGAGCTTTTATCAACGACCAATTGGTTTTGAAGCGATAGTGTACCAACCCTCGGGCGGTATGCCGCTCCTAAGGTGCAAAGCGGCGGAGTGGAAAGCCCTGGGGCGCAGCGAGAGTCGGCGCGATCCCGGCCTGATCGTCGCTACCCTTACCATCAATGAACGGCACGCACCCCCTGGACAAGCCGCGAGTTTTACTTGACACCTAAACTATCTAAGCCTAAATTAACACTCAGGCAGAATCACTTGGGGAGCGAGCATGCGCATTGTCTGTATCGGCGGCGGTCCGGCCGGCTTGTACTTCGGCTTGTTGATGAAAAGCCGCAATCCGGGTTACGAAGTCACGGTCGTCGAGCGCAACCGTCCCTATGACACATTCGGCTGGGGCGTTGTGTTTTCCGACCAGACGCTCGGCAACCTGCGCGCGGCCGACGCCCCCAGCGCCGACGCAATCCTCGACGCGTTCAACCACTGGGACGACATCGAGATCAATTTCCGCGGCCGGCAGATCCGCTCGTCGGGTCACGGCTTTTGCGGCATCGGCCGTAAGCGCCTGCTGAATATTCTGCAGGCGCGCTGCGAAGAACTCGGCGTCAAGCTGGTGTTCGAAACCCAGGTAACGGACGACAGCGTCTACGAAGCCGACCTCGTCATCGCGTGCGACGGCCTGAACAGCGCGATCCGGCAAAAGTACGCGGCCACCTATCGGCCGGACATCGACACGCGCGACTGCCGCTTCGTGTGGCTCGGCACCAAGAAGCTTTTCGACGCCTTCACGTTCGCGTTCGAAGAAACCGAATTTGGCTGGTTCCAGGCGCATGCCTATCGTTTCGACGATCAGACTTCCACCTTCATCGTCGAGACGCCTGAGCGCGTGTGGCGCGCCGCCGGTCTCGACGAAATGAGCAAGGAAGACAGCATCGCGTTCTGCGAGAAGCTGTTCGCGAAGTACCTGGACGGCAACGCGCTGATGTCGAACGCTGCGCATTTGCGCGGCTCGTCGCAATGGATTCGTTTCCCGCGCGTGGTCAACGGCGAGTGGGTCCATTGGCGCCGCAACGCCGACGGCTCGCAAACGCCGGTCGTGCTGATGGGCGACGCCGCGCATACCGCGCACTTCTCGATCGGCTCGGGCACCAAGCTCGCGCTCGAGGACTCGATCGAACTCGCCAACAGCATCGGCGCCCATCCCGGCGATTTGCCCGCCGCGCTGAAGCATTACACCGAGGTGCGCAGCATCGACGTGCTGCGCATCCAGAACGCCGCGCGCAATTCGACCGAGTGGTTCGAGCACGTCGACCGCTACACGTCGTTCGAGCCGGAACAGTTCGCGTATTCGCTGCTCACGCGCTCGCAGCGTATTTCGCATGAAAATCTGCGCGAGCGCGACGCGCGCTACCTGTCGGGATTCGAAGACTGGCTGGCCCGGCGCTCCGGCGTGGAGCGCGCGCCGGACAAGCACTCCGTGCCGCCGATGTTTACACCGTTCACGTTGCGCGGCGTGACGTTGAAAAACCGCGTGGTGGTGTCGCCGATGGCGCAATACTCGGCGGTCGACGGCGTGGCCGGCGACTATCACCTGATGCACCTGGGCGCACGCGCGATGGGCGGCGCCGGCCTAGTGATGACGGAAATGACCTGCGTGTCGCCCGAAGCGCGCATCACACCCGCGTGCCCCGGCATGTACGCGCCCGAGCATCTCACCGCGTGGAAGCGGATCGTCGATCTGGTGCATCGTCAGTCGGACGCGAAGATCGGCATCCAGCTCGGCCATTCCGGTGCCAAGGGTTCGACGCGCGTCTCGTGGGAAGGCATCGACCTGCCGCTCGCCGAAGGCAACTGGCCGCTCGTGTCGGCCTCACCGCAGCAGTATCTGCGTGGCGTCAGTCAGCACTCGCGCGAAGCCACCCACGACGAGTTGCGCAAAATCGAAGCGCAATTCGTCAACGCCGCGCGCATGTCGGTCGAAGCCAGTTTCGATTGGCTCGAATTGCACTGTGCGCACGGCTACTTCCTGTCGAGCTTCCTGTCGCCGCTCACCAACCATCGCACCGACGAATACGGCGGCTCGCTCGAAAACCGTT
Source organism: Paraburkholderia panacisoli (assembly GCF_008369935.1). GTDB lineage: Bacteria > Pseudomonadota > Gammaproteobacteria > Burkholderiales > Burkholderiaceae > Paraburkholderia > Paraburkholderia panacisoli. The sequence continues at coordinate 167,002 of NZ_VTUZ01000011.1, forward strand.
TGCGCTATCCGCTGCAGGTGTTCAAAGCGATCCGCGCCGTGTGGCCGCAAGAGAAACCGATTTCAGTACGCATCTCCGCGAACGATTGGGTCGAAGGCGGCACCACGCCGGACGACGCCGTGCAGATCGCGCGCGCCTTCAAGGCGGCCGGCGCCGACATGATCGACGTGTCGTCGGGTCAGGTCAGCAAGGAAGAAAAGCCGGTGTTCGGCCGCATGTTCCAGACGCCGTTTGCGGACCGCGTGCGCAACGAAGCCGGCATCGCGACGATCGCGGTCGGCGCGATTTCGGAAGCGGATCACGTGAACAGCATCATCGCGGCCGGGCGCGCCGACCTGTGCGCGATTGCGCGTCCGCATCTGGCCAATCCGGCCTGGACGCTGAACGAAGCGGCGAAGATCGGCTATTTCGATGTCGCGTGGCCGAAGCCTTACACCGCCGCGAAATCGCAACTCGAACGCAATCTGGAACGCGAGCGCGCGCAGGCCGCCGCGAATGCAGGCCTGTCCGCGCAAGAACGCGCGCAACGCGCCGAGGGAACGTCGTGAGCCACCTGAATACTCCCCACTCCGCGCTTGCGGGACATCACGCCGTCGTGACCGGCGGCGGCAGCGGCATCGGCGCGGCGGTCGCGCAGGCGCTGCTGCGCGCCGGCGCACGCGTAACCCTGATGGGCCGCAACGTGCAACGGCTCGAAACGCAGCAGGAGAAATGCCGCGCATTGGGCGACGTGACGTACATCGGTGTGGACGTGACGCAGGAAGAGTCGGTTGCAAACGCGTTCAGCCTGGCGGGCGCCGTCGATATCCTCGTCAACAATGCGGGCCAGGCGCAGGCCGCACCGTTCACCCACACCGACATCGCGCTGTGGCAGCGCATGCTGGACGTAAACCTCACCGGCGTCTTTCTCGGCACGCGCGCGGTGCTGCCTGGCATGCTCGAACGCGGCCACGGCCGGATCGTCAATGTCGCCAGCACGGCGGGGCAAATCGGCTACGCGTATGTGGCCGCCTACTGCGCGGCGAAGCACGGCGTGATCGGCCTCACACGCTCGCTCGCGCTGGAAGTCGCGACCAAAGGCATCACGGTCAACGCCGTTTGTCCCGGCTACACGGAAACCGAACTGCTACACGCGTCGCTCGAACAGATCACCAGCAAAACCTCGCGCACTGAAGAGCAGGCGCGCGAAACCTTGCTGCGCTCGAATCCGCAACGTCGCTTCGTGAGTCCCGAGCAGGTCGCCAACAGCGTGCTGTGGCTGTGCCAGCCCGGCTCGGACGCCATCACGGGGCAATCCATTTCCATCTCCGGTGGAGAAGTGATGTGACCAAGTCAACCAACATCAAGAAGCCGGTGGCGGCCGGTGAAGCGAAGCCGCCGCGCAAAGGCGTGGCCAAACCTGCGGAGAACGTCGTGGACCTGGAAATGAGCACGGGCGCGGACAGTCACATGGGATTGCGTTTGTGGCTGCGCATGCTGACCACGACCAACCTCGTGCAAGCCGAATTGCGCAGACGTCTGCGCAACGAATTCGACACGACGTTGCCGCGCTTCGATCTGATGGCGCAGCTCGAACGCCACCCCGAAGGTCTGAAGATGACCGAGCTGTCGCGCCGTTTGATGGTGACGGGCGGCAACATCACCGGCATTACGGACCAGCTCGAAAAAGAAGGCCTGGTATCGCGCGATACCGATCCGAACGATCGCCGTTCGATCAGCGTGTGTCTCACGCCCGCCGGCCGCAAGGCATTCGACAAGATGGCGGTCGCGCACGAGCAATGGGTCGTCGAACTGTTCGGCGGCCTGAGCCTCGATGAAAAGTCGCGCACGCATCAGCGTCTGGGCAAGCTCAAGCAACATCTGCTGGACAGTCTGAAGGACTGAAGCACACGGAACGCAGCAACCATCTGCATGGGAGACAACATGACACGATCCAACGCCGACGCGCTGCTGGCCGGCAACCGTCTGACGCTCGCCGGATACGAGGCGCAACACTTCGGCTGGTCGGTGACGGCCAAGGTCGCGACGATCACGCTGAACCGTCCGGAGCGCAAGAACCCGCTCACCTTCGAATCGTATGCGGAGCTGCGCGACCTGTTCCGCCAACTGGCCTACGCGACCGACGTGAAAGCGGTGGTGATTCAAGGCGCAGGCGAGAACTTCTGTTCCGGCGGCGACGTGCACGACATCATCGCGCCGCTGATCGATCTGCCGATGCCGGAACTGCTGCTCTTCACGCGCATGACCGGCGATCTCGTCAAGGCGATGCGTCATTGCCCGCAACCCATCATCGCAGCCGTCGACGGCGTGTGCGCCGGCGCGGGCGCGATTCTCGCGATGGCGTCCGACATGCGGCTCGGCACCGCGCGCAGCAAGCTCGCGTTCCTGTTTTCGCGCGTCGGCCTGGCGGGCTGCGACATGGGCGCCTGCGCAATATTGCCGCGCATCATCGGCCAGGGGCGCGCCGCCGAACTGCTCTTCACCGGCCGCTCGGCGAGCGGCGACGAAGGCCATGCATGGGGCTTCTATAACCGCCTGTGCGAACCGGCCGCGCTGGTCGAAGAAGCGCAGAAGCTCGCCGCCGACCTCGTCGCCGGTCCGACGTTCGCGCACGGCATCACGAAGAAGATGCTGCACCAGGAATGGAGCATGAGCATCGACGAGGCGATCGAATCCGAAGCGCAGGCCCAGGCGATCTGCATGAGCACGCGCGATTTCGAGCGCGCATACAGCGCGTTTGCCGCGAAGTCGCGTCCGGTTTTCGAGGGAGATTGAATTGAGCGCCGATAACCAGATCGATTTGCATAGTGCGCTCGCGTGGCCGTTCTTCGAGCCGCGTCATCGCGAACTGGCCTCCGGCATCGAAGCATGGTGCCGCGCGAATCTCGCACACGAAGATCACGCGGACACCGATGCGACCTGCCGCCGTCTCGTGCGCGAACTGGGCGCCGCAGGCTGGCTGAAATACGGCGTGGGCGGCGTTGCCTACGGCGGCCACGGCGACACGATCGACACCCGCGCCGTGTGCCTGCTGCGCGAAACGCTCGCCAAACATTCGGGCCTCGCGGATTTCGCGCTCGCCATGCAGGGTCTCGGCTCGGGCGCGATCTCGCTCGGCGGCGCGCATGAGCAAAAGACGCGCTATCTGCCGCGCGTCGCGAACGGCACGGCGATCGCCGCGTTCGCACTGTCGGAACCGGAAGCGGGCTCGGACGTCGCGGCGATGGCGCTGTCGGCTCGTGAAGACGGCGACGCCTACGTGCTCGACGGCGACAAGACGTGGATCTCCAACGGCGGCATCGCCGACTTCTACGTGGTGTTCGCGAGAACCGGCGAAGCGCCGGGCGCGCGCGGCATCAGCGCATTCATTGTCGATGCCGATACGCCGGGGCTGGAAATCGCCGAACGCATCGACGTGATCGCGCCGCATCCGCTCGCGCGTCTGCATTTTGCGGGCGCTCGCGTGCCGCGCAGTCAGATGCTCGGCGCGCCCGGCGAAGGCTTCAAGCTCGCGATGCGCACGCTGGATATTTTCCGCACGTCGGTGGCCGCTGCGTCGCTGGGCTTCGCGCGTCATGCGATGGCCGAGGGTCTCGCGCGGGCATCGTCGCGCAAGATGTTCGGGCAGACACTCGGCGATTTCCAGCTCACGCAGGCCAAACTCGCACAGATGGCCTTGAGCATCGACAGCAGCGCGCTGCTCGTCTATCGCGCCGCGTGGCTGCGCGATCAAGGCGAAAGCGTCACGCGCGAAGCGGCAATGGCCAAGTGGCACGCGAGCGAAGGCGCGCAACAGGTGATCGACGCCGCCGTGCAGCTTTTTGGCGGCATGGGTGTGCAAAGCGGCACCGCCGTCGAAATGCTGTATCGCGAGATCCGTGCACTGCGCATTTACGAAGGCGCGACCGAAGTGCAGCAGTTGATCATCGGCCGCGATCTGTTGAAAGCGCATGCCGCCGCCGTCGGAGAACAACGCTGATGAACGCGACCTTCGAGCGGCCCGTGCGAATCCGCTTCTCGCACTGCGATCCGGCGGGCATCGTGTTCTTTCCGCAATATCTGGTGATGACCAACGCGCTGGTCGAGGACTGGTTCAACGAAGGCCTGCACGTCGACTACGCGCAGATGATCGCGCAGCGCCGGGTCGGCTTGCCGATCGTCAAACTCGACTGCGAGTTTTCGCGGCCGAGCCAGATGGGCGAGACGATCTTGCTGACGCTCGGCGTGAGCGCGATCGGCCGGCGTTCGATCAGCATCGACATCGTCGGCCATTGCGGCGGCGAAACCCGTTTTCGCGCAAAGCAGGTGCTCGTGACCACGTCACTCGAAAGCGGCACATCCATCGACATTCCCGCCGACATCGCGAGCGCGCTCGCGACGTTTGCCCCTCAACCCGAATCCATCGAGGCGCATCGCTCATGAAACAAGCTCTCCTTCCCGCCGGCTGGATCAAACCGCGCGGCTACGCGAACGGCGTCGCGGCCAGCGGCACGCAGGTGTTCATCGCCGGCCAGATCGGCTGGGACGAACAGGCGCAGTTCCGGACCACCGACTTCGCCGCACAAGCCATCCAGGCGCTCAAAAACGTCGTGGCCGTGCTGCACGAAGCGGGCGGCAAGCCCGAGCACCTGGTGCGGATGACGTGGTACGTCACCGACAAACGCGAGTATCTCGCGGCTTTGAAAGACATCGGCCGTGCGTTTCGCGAGTTGATCGGCGACTATGACATCGCGATGAGCGCCGTGCAGGTCGTCGCGCTGATCGAAGACGAAGCGAAAGTCGAGATCGAAGCGACCGCCGTGATTCCGCAGTAAGCATCGAACGAAAACAAGCCCACGCAAACCACCCACGCCAACCGAAGCAACGCCCGGGAGACCCGAGATGGAACCGTCAGCACACGTCGATACTTTCGCGCGCGACAATCTTCCGCCGCAAGACCAGTGGCCCGTTTTTCTGCTCGACAACCCGGACGTGGCCTATCCGGCGCGCCTGAACTGCGCGACCGAGCTACTCGAACGGACCATCGAAGCGGGTCATCGCGACCGTCCGGCGATCTGGTCCGAGGTGGACGGCGCGCCGCGCGCCACCACCTATGGCGAACTGCTTGGGCTCGTCAATCGCAGCGCTCACGTGCTGGTCGACGAGATGGGTCTGCGGCCCGGCAACCGGGTGCTGCTGCGCGGGCCGAACACTTTGCAGATGGCCGTCGCCGCGCTCGCGGCGCTGAAGGCGGGTTTGGTCGTGGTGCCGACCATGCCCTTGCTGCGCGCTAAGGAACTGAAGCAGATCATCGGCAAGGCGCAGATCAGCGCGGCGTTGTGCGACGCGCGCCTGACCGAAGAACTGGCGCGCTGCGCCGATCCTCGCGACGAGTTCTACTGCCCGTGCCTGAAGCAGACGCGCCGGTTCCACGACGACGCCGCCGATTCGCTCGACACCCTCGCGGTCAACAAGCCCGACCACTTCACCGCATGCGACACCGCCGCCGACGACGTCTGCCTGATCGCCTTCACGAGCGGCACGACCGGCGCGCCGAAAGGCTGCATGCACTTTCATCGCGACGTGCTGGCGATGTGCGATCTGTTCCCGCGCCATGTGCTCAGGCCATCGTCGAGCGATGTGTTTTGCGGCACGCCGCCGCTCGCGTTTACGTTCGGGCTCGGCGGCCTGCTGTGCTTTCCACTGCGGGTGGGCGCGTCCACGGTGCTGATCGAGAAGCTAACGCCCGAGACGCTGTTGCAAACCGTCGAACGTTTTCACGCGACCATCATGTTCACCGCGCCGACCTTTTACCGGCAAATGGCGCCGCTCGTCGCGCGTCATGACATGTCGAGCCTGAAGAAGACCGTGTCGGCCGGAGAAGCGCTGCCGGATTCCACGCGGCGTTTGTGGCGTGACGCGACCGGCATCGACATGATCGACGGCATCGGCGGCACCGAGCTGATCCACATTTTCATTTCGGCGCAGGGCGAGCAGATTCGTCCGCACGCGATCGGCCGCGCGGTGCCGGGCTACGTCGTGCAGGCCGTCGACGACGCGATGCAGCCTGTGCCGCCCGGCACGATCGGCAAACTCGCGGTGCGCGGGCCGACCGGCTGCCGCTATCTCGCCGACGAGCGGCAGGCGAGGTTCGTGCGCGACGGCTGGAATCTGCCGGGCGATTCGGTCTATCTCGACGAGGACGGCTACGTGTTCTACCAGGCGCGCGCCGACGACATGATCGTTTCGGCCGGGTACAACATTTCCGGTCCCGAAGTGGAGAGCGTGCTGCTGCAACACGAAGCGGTGTCCGAATGCGGGGTCATCGGCGTGGCGGACGAGACTCGCGGACAGATCGTCAAGGCGTTCGTCGTGCTCAACCCAGGTTATGAGCCGGACGACAAACTGGTCGCGCAACTGCAGGATTTCGTGAAAAATAGCGTGGCGCCGTATAAATACCCACGCGTCATCACGTTCGTCAATGCATTGCCGCGCACCGAAACCGGCAAGCTCAAACGCTTCGAGCTGCGCTCGATGACTTAACCCGCTTTCGACATGGAGACACACCGCATGGCAGCCTCTTTCATCGAAGTCGTCGCCCAGGATGGCGGCCGTTTCAACGCCTACGTCGCACGTCCGGCGCAGGGGTCGGGACCAGGCCTCGTGCTGTTGCAGGAGATCTTCGGCATCAACGACACGATGAAGGCGACCGCCGACCGCTACGCCGAGGAAGGCTATGTGGTGCTGGTGCCGGATCTGTTCTGGCGCGTCAAGCCGGGCATCGAACTCGGTTACGGCGACGCTGACATGCAGCAGGCGCTCGGCTATCTCGGTCAGTTCGACGTCGATCTCGCCATCGACGATATCGCCGCGACCCTCGCCGCGTTGCGCGCGATGCCCGAGCAGGCCGGCAAGGTCGGCACGGTGGGCTACTGCCTCGGCGGCAAGCTCGCGTTCCTGAGCGCAGCGCGCACCGACGTCGACTGCGCGGTCAGCTACTACGGCGTGGGGCTCGAAGCATATCTGGACGAATTGCCCGCCGTGCGCTGCCCGATGGTGTTCCACTTCCCCGAAAACGACGCGCATTGTCCGCCGGCCACGCGCGAGCGAATCAGCGCCGCGCTGGGAACGCGTGCGCAAGTCGAGCAGTACGTGTACCCCGGTTGCGATCACGCGTTCGCCGCGCCGGCGCGGCCGCAGTACGACAAGCCCGCCGCGATGATGGCGTACTCGCGCACGCTCGCGCTGCTGCGCAAGGTGCTCGGCCCGGTCTACGATCTGAACGCGCTGTGGGAAGCGCACTGCTACCACGAGTTCGCCACGCGCGATGTGGACGCGGTGATGCCGACCATGGTCGCCGAGCCCTACGTCAACCACGTGCCGACGATGACCGGCGGGGTCGGCCATGACCGGCTCAAGCGCTTCTACACGCACCACTTCGTCAACTCGAATCCGCCCGATACGAAGCTGATTCCGATTTCACGCACGATCGGTGCGGACCGTATCGTCGACGAATTCATTTTCAGTTGCACGCATAGTTGTGAAATCGACTGGCTGTTGCCGGGTGTCGCGCCGACCGGCAAGTATTTCGAAGTGCCGATGCTGGCGGTGGTGTGCTTCCGTGGCGACAAGCTTTACAACGAGCACATCTATTGGGATCAGGCTTCGGTGCTGGTTCAAGTAGGCTTGCTGAATCCCGAAGGGCTGCCGGTGGCCGGGATCGAAAGCGCGCGCAAGCTGCTCGACGAAGCGTTGCCGTCGAATGAGTTAATGGGCAGCAAGGCGCGCGTGTGAACCGCCGCATGAGTCAGAGGGACGCGAGGTGCGACTAGAGCCACATCTCGGCACAACGTCCCTATGATGTGACGCTCCACTCGCCAACGTCCATCGACCCATGCTGACCGTCCATCATCTGAACAACTCCCGCTCGCAACGCGTGTTGTGGCTGCTTGAAGAACTCGGCGTGCCGTACGAGATCAAGCGTTACGAGCGCGACCCGAAAACGATGCTCGCGCCGCCCGAGTTGCGCGCGGTGCATCCGCTCGGCAAGTCGCCCGTCATTACCGACGACGGCGTGACCATCGCGGAGTCGGGCGCGATCGTCGAGTATCTGGTCGGCAAGTACGGTCACGGGCGTTTTGCGCCGGCGCCCGACACGGCGGAACGCTTGCGCTACACGTACTGGCTGCACTACGCGGAAGGCTCGGCGATGCCGCCGCTGCTGCTCAAGCTGGTGGCGCTGCGCATCGCCGGCGCGCCGATGCCGTTCTTCGCCAAACCGATCGCGCGCAAGATCGCGGCGACGTTGCAATCGAGCTTCGTCGACCCGCAACTGAAATTGCACCTCGGCTATATCGACAAGGAATTGAGCGCGACCGGCTGGTTCGCCGGCAATGACTTCACCGCCGCCGACGTGCAGATGAGCTTCCCGCTCGAAGCCGCGACGGCGCGCGGCGGTATGGAAGGCCGGTTGCCCGCGATAGCCGGCTTCCTGAAGCGCATTCACGCGCGGCCCGCGTATCAGCGTGCGCTCGAACGCGGCGGCAAGTACGAGATTCTCCACGGCAACTGACGACGCCCGCCGCGCGGGATTGCGTAGTCGCGGCGGCTTTCGTAGCGGGGTTTCGTAGTGTGACGCGAAACTCGCGAATGCTAGACTCAAGAATCCCATTGCTCTCGACATATGGCCCGCGTTCCGCAAGCGGCGGCACTTACGTCCCGCCGCGGGTCGAGTCCCTTGAATCCGCGCGAGCGCGGCACAGGAGCGCCCGCATGACCCATTCCATTCACGGCAGGCAACGCTGGCTGGCGCTGATCGTCCTGTGCCTGGGCGTCTTGATGATCGTGCTCGACACTACCATCGTCAACGTCGCGCTGCCGTCCATCGCGGCGGATCTCGGTTTCACCGAAACCTCGCTGGTCTGGGTAGTCAACGCGTACATGCTGACCTTCGGCGGCTTTCTGCTGCTCGGCGGACGACTCGGCGATCTGTACGGTCACCGCAAGCTGTTTCTCGGCGGCATCACGCTGTTCACGCTGGCGTCGCTCGCTTGCGGGATGGCGAACTCGCAAATCCTGCTGGTCGGCGCGCGCGCCGTGCAGGGACTCGGCGGCGCGGTCGTCTCGGCGGTATCGCTGTCGCTGATCATGAATCTGTTCACCGAGTCCGGCGAGCGTGCGAAGGCAATGGGCGTTTATGGCTTCGTCTGCGCGGGCGGCGGCAGTATCGGCGTGCTGCTGGGCGGGCTGCTCACCAACCTGCTGAGCTGGCACTGGATCTTTCTCGTCAATCTGCCGATCGGTGTCGCCGTGTACGCAGCGTGTGTCGCGCTGCTGCCGGCCGCTCGCGGCCATGCTCACGGCGAGCGGCTCGACGTGGCCGGCGCGGTAACGGTCACCGCGTCGCTGATGCTGGCCGTCTACGCGGTGGTCAACGCCAATGAAGCGGGCTGGACCTCGGCTCAAACGCTCGGCTTGCTGTTCGCCGCGCTCGTGCTGCTGGCCGCGTTCCTGGTGATCGAAGCGCGGGTCCAGCATCCGTTGATGCCGCTCGGCCTGTTCCGCTTGCGCAATGTCGCGATCGCGAACGTGACCGCCGTGCTGTGGGCGGCGGCGATGTTCGCGTGGTTCTTCATCTCCGCGCTGTACCTGCAGCGCGTGCTCGGCTACCGGCCGTTGCAGGTCGGGCTCGCGTTCCTGCCGTCGAATCTGATCATGGCGTTTTTCTCGCTCGGCCTGTCGGCGCGCGTGGTGATGCGCTTCGGCCTGCGCCGTCCGCTGGCGGCGGGTCTGCTGATGGCGGCGTGCGCGCTCGCGTGGTTCGCACGCGCACCGGTCGGCGGCAGCTTCGTGCCCGACGTGCTGCCCGGCATGATCCTGCTCGGCGTCGGCGCGGGCATCGCGTTCAATCCGATGCTGCTCGCCGCGATGAGCGACGTCGATCCGGCCGATTCGGGCCTCGCGTCCGGGATTGTCAATACGTCGTTCATGATGGGCGGTGCGCTTGGGCTTGCGGTGCTTGCGAGTCTCGCGGCCGCGCGCAGCGACGCGCTGCAAGCAGCGGGGAGCGCGACGGCAGCGCTGAATAGCGGCTATCACGTGGCGTTTGCGTTGGGCGCGATTTTCGCTGCGGCGGCCGGCATTCTTGGCGGCTTGCTGTTGCGGCCGGGGCAGCCCGGGCAGCCGGGCGGCGCGGGCGCTCATGGCGTGCCGGTATCGTCGGAACCTGCGCGCGCCACCGGCGACGAAGCGACGACCGAAAACTACTGAGCCGCGCGTCGTCACGCGGAACCCGCTGCAAAACCGCAATCGCGATCAAACGCGGTGCCTCGCCGCTGGCTATGCTGACTTCATGCTGACACGAGAGCCGATATGAACCCGGTCGGAAAAGCGCTCTGGTTTATCGAAAGCCATTTTGCAGGCGATTTGACGCTCGACGACATCGCCCAATGCGGGTGCGTGTCGCGCTTTCATCTGGCGCGGGCTTTCGAAGCGGCCACCGGACTTTCGGTGATGCGCTACGTGCGCGCGCGCCGTCTGAGCGAAGCCGCGCGACGTCTCGCCGATGGCGCGCCCGACATTCTCGCGGTCGCCATCGACGCCGGTTACGGTTCTCATGAAGCATTCACCCGCGCGTTTCACGAGCAATTCGGACTCACGCCCGAAGCGCTGCGCGCGCGGGGCCAGCTGGATGACATCGCCATCGTGGAGCCGATCAAAATGGACGAAACCCTTCTCACGCATCTGGAGCCGCCGCGCTTCGAAGACGGCAAGCCGTTTCTCGTCGCGGGTCTGAGCGAGCGCTATACGTGCGACACCAGCATGGCGATTCCATCGCAATGGCAGCGCTTCGGCGCGTACTTCGGCAAGGTGCCGGGCCAAGTGGGCAGCGTCGCTTACGGCGTGTGCTACAACGCGGACGATGCGGGCAATTTCGATTATCTGTGCGGCGTCGAAGTCAGCGATTTTTCGGCGTTGCCGGCGGAGCTAAGCCGCATGCGGATCGCCGCGCAGAAGTATGCGGTGTTTAGTCATCGCGAGCATATTTCGGCGATTCGCCGCACGTTGAATACGATCTGGAATCAGTGGCTGCCGGCGTCGGGCCACGTGCCTGCGGATGCGCCGAATTTCGAGCGGTATGGCGAGCAGTTTGATCCGGTGAGTGGGATGGGCGGGGTGGAGATCTGGTTGCCGCTGAAGGCGTGAAGCCTGGAGACGGCGACGCGCCCGCCGCCGTCTCGAAGCGCCCCTCGCGTCACGCTCGCGCTGCCACCGGCGGCGGCAGCGCCGCCAGCCGCAAATGCTCGACACCCTCCGCGAAAGCCAGCGTCGACTGCCGTCCATCGCGCAGGCGAATGCTGATCGTCCGATCGCGCTCATCGCGTGAGCCCAACGCGACCAGGATCGGCACCTGCTTCTCGCGCGCATCGACGATCTTCTTCTCCAGCCGCTCGGGCCGGCTGTCGAGGCATGCCCTGATGCCCGCATCGTCGAGCGCCTGCATCAGCTCTTGCGCGTAGGCCACGTTCGCGTCGCTGATCGTCGCCACCACGACCTGTTCGGGCGCGAGCCACACCGGCAGCCAGCCTTCGTGATGTTCGAGCAGCATCGCGATGAAACGCTCCATGCTCCCCAGCACGGCGTGGTGAATCATCACGGGCCGCTCGCGCTCATTGCGCTCGTTGACGAATTCCGCGTCGAGCCGTTCGGGCAGCACGAAGTCGAGCTGGATCGTGCCGCATTGCCAGCGCCGCGCGCGGCTGTCCGTCAGATGAAACTCCAGTTTCGGCCCGTAAAACGCACCCTCGCCTTCGAGCAGGTTGAATGCGAGACCCGCCGCGCGCGCCGCATTAGCCAAAGCGTGTTCCGCGCGATCCCACGTTGCATCGCTGCCCGCTCGCGAAGCCGGCCGCGTCGCCAGCGCGACCTCGAACGCAGGAAAGCCGAGGTCCGCATAGACCGAACGCAACAGCGAGCAAAAGCGGCCGACTTCGGCTTCGATATGCGCGTGCGCGCAGAACACGTGCGCGTCGTCCTGCACGAAAGCGCGCGTGCGCTTCAGTCCTTCGAGCGACCCCGACGGTTCGTCGCGATGACAGGCGCCGAACTCGCTATAGCGAACCGGCAACTCGCGGTATGAACGCACGCGCTGATTGAACACCTGCACATGGCAAGGACAGCTCATCGGTTTCAGGCAGAGCGCGCGCCCTTCTTCGGCGTCAGAGAGGGAGTACATCGCCGCGCCGAACTTATCCCAGTGACCGCTCTTCTCCCACAGCGAGCGCGCCAGCAACTGCGGCGTGCGAATCTCGCGAAAACCCGCACGACGCATGCGGGCGCGCACATAATCTTCCAGCACGCAATATAACGCCCAGCCGCGCGGATGCCAGAACACCATGCCGGCGCCTTCCTCTTGTTGATGGAAGAGGTCGAGTTTGTTGCCTAGTACACGATGGTCGATGTCGTTCACAGTCATGCTCCGTTTGCTCGAATACCGTTGCAGATTCGCCGATGAATCGCCGGTGGATCGTTGATGGATGCCGAAAACGGAGAGCCAGAAACGCCAAAGGCCCCGTCCGTTTCCGGCGGGGCCTTTGGTGGTTTGCCACTGCGACTCTTGCTGCTAGCGCGCGCAACCTCCAGACGACCCGCCTGTGAAGGTGGTCGTGGTGGTGGTGACGGCAGCGAAGGGAATCGAGTGGAAGTCCATGGATCGACAGTAAGCGATTTTGTCAGCGCGCGTCAACCGCTATCGGGGCGAATGCTGCGCACGAGCCGCCCGCATAGCTGGCCATAAACATGCAATAAACGCTACGATGTACGTCCGATCCGAGCCGACGCGTCCTCGCCCGGCGTCGATCAACCATCCAACTCATCGAGCACGTTGCCTTGACTATTCACATCCGCCCCGCCACCGCCGCCGACGCAGCGTTGATTCTTCGCTTCATCACCGAACTCGCGGTGTACGAAAAAGCCGAGCATGAAGTCGTCGCCGGCGTCAAAGACATCGAAGCCAGCCTGTTTTGCGCCGGCGCTCCGGCCAGGTCGCTCATTTGCGAAATGAACGGCGAGCCGGTAGGCTTCTGCGTCTACTTCTTTTCGTACTCCACGTGGCTCGGCAAACAGGGGCTTTACCTGGAAGACCTCTACGTGTCGCCGGCATCGCGCGGCAGCGGCGCAGGCAAACAGATGCTGCGCCACCTCGCGCAAATCGCGTGCGATACCGGTTGCGGCCGCTTCGAATGGAGCGTGCTCGACTGGAACGAACCGGCGATCGGCTTCTATAAGTCGATCGGCGCGAGCGCGCAAAGCGAATGGGTGCGTTACCGGTTGGCGGGCGATGCGCTGAAGGCGTTTGCCGAAGGCGCCAACTGACGCAGGACACAGTGGCGCGAACACGTCGCGCCGCCTGCCGATCATCAATCCGCTGACCCGGCGCTCACCGGCGCGACCTCGAACGCATCGCCGGTGGCGAAGAAGGTCCCGCCGGCCACGTAATGGCAGGTGCGCAGATCGGGGTCGTCGCCGAAGTGCCAGCGGTTGTTCGAATACACGCGGCTGTCCGCATACGCGGCGACCACTTCGCCGATGATCAGATCGTGACGCTGGCTCTCGTCCGCAATCACCTTGCACTCCATCCACGTGATGCAGCCGGCCAGCATCGGCACGTCGATGATTTGCGCGGGGAACGTGTCGAGATCGAACGCGGAGAACTTGTCGAGTTCGGCGCCCGCGTGGCTGCCCACCGCCAGCGTTTGCGCGGCGAACCCGCGGCTCGGCAGTTGCAGGCCGAATACGCCGCTCGCTTCGATCAGTTGCCGCGTGAGCGTGCGGCTGTCCACCACGACCACCACCTTCGGCGGGTTGAAGTCGAGCGGCATCGCCCACGACGCCGCCATCACGTTCGTGCGGCCGCCGTGCGCGCTGGTGATGATCGTGACCGGTCCATGATTGAGCAACTGCGTGGCCCGCGACAACGCCACGGGTTTTCGGGTGACTTTCATAGGTGCTTGCTTGCGTCGGAAGGGATGAGGGATTGTAGCCGCGTCACGACATGACGGCGCGGGTGCGGCCATGCGGCTCAGCGGCGCATGGGATCTTTTCAAGTCAGGCGATTCGGCGGCCTATCTCGCGACGGTCGCCGCCGCGGTGGACTGCGCCTACGCAAATGGCGCGGATATCGTCGCGCTCGCGCAGGCCTCGATGGCAGGCGCGGCGGAGCGCGTCACGCGCGGCGCGACGCCGCTGACCAGCCCGCAAAACGGCCTGGTCGCCGCGATCGACGCAGCGACGCGCGCCGCCGAAGCGCAAGAGCAGAAGTAGAGGACGAGGGAGAGCAAACGCGCTTCAGGACGGCAGCCCGCAAGCCGCCGTCCCGCGCATCTGTCAATGTGGCGCTTTGCCGTTGGACACCGCGTCGAGCGGTTTGTGCTGTTCTTCGCCGAGACCCGGGAAGAATGCGTTCCAGGCGGCTCGTACGCCTTGGGCCGCGGTGGCTTCGGCGCCGATGGATTCGGCCTCGCCCTCGGCAGCTTTCGATGGATCGGCGGACAAGCCGCGCCAGTGCGTAAACACCAGCAACGGTTTCTCGGTCCAGATGCCGTCACCAAATTTCGCAAACGCCGTGTCCCCGCTCGTCAACTGCACCTCGTACCAGCCTTCACGGACGGGCGTGTGCGCGGCAAGCTCAAACCACGGGGTCGGTTCGATTTCCTTCATGTCGTCTCCGGTCGGATAAAGCGTGATAGAAAACACAACCAAGGCATTCTTCATACCCGGGCCTGACAGCGGCAGGCACCGCCCGCCACGCGATGTTGCAGTGCGGTGCGCCGGGTATGACTTGCGGGCAATTCGTCGACTTCGAACATCTCGACCTTGCCGCGCATAAACGACACGATAGCGCGACATGGGCCGCGCGGACAAACGTAAAAACTTACTCGCGCAGCGCGGCGCCCGGCACGGCCGCCGAAGCCGCTTTCGACCCGCGCGCCGGCTTGCCTTCCAGTCCGCGCGCCAGCTCGGCCAACGTGTCGATGGCGGGCGCGAGGCGCTCGGCGGGCGTGTTGCCGTAGCCGATCACCAGCCCGTTGGTTGCCGCGCGCGGCTGCAACGCGAAGCCGGACAGTGCGCGGGGATTGAGCCTCGCGGCACGCGCGCGTTCAGCGAGGGTTCGATCAGCAAGGCGCGGCGGCAAACGCAGCGTCAGATGCATGCCGCAATCGCCGCCGAGAATTTGCGCCGACGCGAAATGCGCGGTGAGCGCATCGCGCAGCGCCTGCTGGCGCTCGCGGTACAACCGCCGCATGCGCCCGAGATGTCGCCCGAACTCGCCGCTTTCGATGAAATGCGCGAGCGCCAGCTGCTCCAGCCGATGCCCGCCGCGCAGCATCTCCTGCAACGCGACGGCGGCGTGCGCTCCGATCGCGCGCGGCAGCACGACGAAGCCGATGCGCAGCGCCGGAAACATCGTCTTGCTGAACGAGCCGACATACAGCACCGGCGCATCGTCGACGAGGCCTTGCATGCTGGCGATCGGCTCGCCGGTGTGGCGGAATTCGCCGTCGTAGTCGTCCTCGATCAGCCACGCGCCGCAGCGCCGTGCCTGCGCGATCAACTCCAGACGGCGCGCCACCGACAGCACCGCGCCCGTCGGGTACTGATGCGCGGGCGACGTGTAGAGCAGCCTCGGTGGATGGGCGCGCCATGCGCCGGACGGCGCGGCCATGCCTTCGGCGTCGACGGGGATCGGCAGCGTGGTCAGATCGCCAAGGTTGAAAGCGGCCTTCGCGCCGCGATAACCCGGGTCCTCGACCCATGCGACATCGCCCGGATTCGTGAAGAGGCGCACGCACAGATTCAACGCCTCCTGCGCGCCCTCGGTGATCACCACCTGCGAGCCCTCGCAGCGCACGCCGCGCGCCATCCGCAGATGCGCGGCGATCGCATCGCGCAACGCCGGCTCGCCCGCCGGCGTGCCGTAGCCGAGCGCGAGCGGCAACGCCTGGTCCATCGAACGTTCGAGCGCGCGCCGCCAGGCGCCGAGCGGGAAGCGATCCAGCGCGGGCGTGCCGGGGGTCAGCGCGAAGGTGTTGTCGGCATGCGTGCGGGTCGCGGCGAACTGCCCGACGCGCGCTGCGTAGACGACCTCGCGCAGCGCGGGCTGAACCGGCGGCTCACCACGCGCGGCCGGGCTGGACAGCGGACTCACGCGCGTGCCCTTTTTATCGGCGACCACGTAGCCGACGGCGGCCAGGTGCTCATAAGCGATCACTACCGTGTTGCGCGACACGCCCATCTCCGCCGCCAGCGAACGCGACGACGGCAAGAGCGACCCGGCGGGCAGACGCCCGGCGAGGATCGCTTGCTGCAAACGCTCGATCAGCTGCTTTTGCAGCGGCGCGGGCTTCGCGCCGCCAGAGGCGACGGGCGCCACTGCGGGCGCATGGACGAGCGGACCGATGATCTCGATCATGGCGGCTGGACCTATCGAATGGGCTAATCGTGGATCTTTTGAACATACCACGATTGCCGTATCGTTCCACACATCGACGATCATTCACGAACTTCACGAACGACAGGAGAGCAGCCATGGAACCCAGACGCAATGCGTTCGACCAACCGATCGGCGCGCCCGTGCCGGGCTGGAACGGTGCCCGGCCGCCCGGCCGCGAACCGCTGACGGGCCGCTATTGCCGGATCGAACCGGTCGACGTCGAGCGTCATGCCGGCGATCTGTACGACGCGTACAGATCGGCGTCCGATGGCCGCGACTGGACCTATCTGGCGGTCGGTCCGTTCGACAGCCTCGCGTCCTACCGCGAGCATCTGACGCGCGCCGCCGCGTCCGCCGACCCGCTGCACTATGCGGCGATCGATCTGGCGAGCGGCAAGGCGGTCGGCACGCTGGCGCTGATGCGCATCGACCCTGCGAACGGCGTGATCGAAGTCGGCCACGTCACGTATTCGCCGCGCCTGAAGCGCACGCGCATCGCCACTGAAGCGATGTTCCTGCTGATGAACGAGGTGTTCGACAAGCTGGGCTATCGGCGCTTCGAATGGAAGTGCGATTCGTTGAACGAGCCGTCGCGCGTGGCTGCATTGCGCTATGGCTTCACGTTCGAAGGGATCTTCCGTCAGGCGATCGTGTATCGCGAACGCAATCGCGATACCGCGTGGTTTTCGATCATCGACAGTGAATGGCCTACGCTGCGTTCGAGCTATACGCGTTGGCTCGACGCCGGCAATTTCGATGCGCAAGGTCGGCAGATTGAGCGACTGGTCGATTTGGTTGCGCGGCAGAGGGCGGCGGCGTGAAGTGAGCGCGCGGTGGTGATGCCGGCGTGGCGAGGTGCGCACATTGCATTCGCCGCGCACCGCAACCCGTGGCATGCGCCGCGACTTCGCCCTACACTGCCCGGATATGTTTGCGCGAGTCAGCGCGGCCACGTCGGCGCAGTCAACGCGTCGGCTACGGCATGCGCGACTCGCGCTCCTTGCTGCCCTCGCCGCCGCCCAGCCGATGAAACCCCGCCTGCGCTACCTCAGCGCACTGCTCGTCAACGTCGTCCTACCCTGGCTCGCGTACCGCCTTGCGTTGCCACATGGGAGCCAGCTCGGCGCGCTGCTTGCGTCGGCTGTGCCGCTGATCGCGTGGATGAGTTGGGACCTGCTGCGCTACCGCCATTTCGACGCGCTCAGCGCGCTCGTGCTGGCCGGCATCGTGCTGTCGGTGCTTGCCAGACTCGCCGGCGGTGATGCGCGCATGCAGTCGATCGAAGACCCGATGGTGTCGGGCATGATCGGCGCGTCGTTCCTCGCGTCGCTCGGGCTGCGGCGACCGCTCGTGTTCTATCTGGCCCGCTCGACGATGTCGCGCGAAGATCATCGCAGCGCCGAGAGCTTCGAAAGACATTGGCGCGAACGACCCACGCTCGCCGCCTATATCCGCCTGATGACGCTCGTGTGGGGCGTCGGCATGATTGGCGAGAACATCCTGCGTGTTGCGGTCGTCTGGCAATGGCCGAATGATCCACGCTCGGCTCTCGCATCCAACATGCTGCGTTACGGCGTCTACGCCGGCCTGACCCTCTGGACTTTCTGGCTGCGCCGCCGCATCAAGCAGGACGCGCTGCGCTATCCAGAGGACGATGGAGCCCCCGTCAACCCGCTCGCCAGCCCCTGACCTCGGCCTTCACGCCAGTTCGAGAAAGCGCGCGAGACACGGATTGCGATTCGACGGCGACCACGCCAGCACCTGCTCGATCTGCGGTGCATCGACCAGCGGCCTGAATACCACGCCCGCGAGTTGCGCCTTGCGCATCGACGCGGGCACCAGCGCGACGCCCACGCCTTCATCGACGAGATTCAGCACGGTCTGCTGCAATTGCACTTCGAAGCGGATATCCGGTTCGTAGCCGCCCGAGCGGCAATGGTCGAGAATCGCCGCGCGCAGACTCGGCGCGACTTCCTCGGACGCGAGCACGAACGGCTCGCCCGCCAGTTGCCCGATCTTCAGACGCCGCGAGCGAGCGCGCGGATGGCTGCGCGAGAGCGCGACACACAGCGGCTCGCGGAGAATCGTGCGGGTGGCGAGCCCCTTGTCGGGCACGTTCGGGAACATGATGGCCGCGTCGATCTGACCGGCGAGCACCTGCGCGGCGAGATCGTTCGATACGACTTCACGCAGATTCAACGCGACCTCCGGATACGCGGCGCCGAACACCCGCGCATAGCCGGGCACGACGCTGTACGCCGAACACATCGTGAAGCCGATCGAGAGCTTGCCTGCGTCGCCGTGCGCGGCGGCTTGCGCGTTGCTGACCGCCTGTTCCACCGCCGCGAGAATCGCTTTCGCGTCGGCGTAAAAGCGTTCGCCGGCCGCGGTCAACGTCACACTGCGCGGGCTGCGCTCGATCA
This sequence comes from Paraburkholderia panacisoli, assembly GCF_008369935.1. Classification (GTDB taxonomy): domain Bacteria; phylum Pseudomonadota; class Gammaproteobacteria; order Burkholderiales; family Burkholderiaceae; genus Paraburkholderia; species Paraburkholderia panacisoli. The sequence continues at coordinate 185,896 of NZ_VTUZ01000011.1, forward strand.
GCGTGACGCCGAGGCTCGCCTCCAGCGTCGCCAGTTGCCGGCTCAACGGTGGCTGCGACAGATTCAGCCGCGCCGCCGCGCGGCCGAAATGCCGCGTCTCGGCGAGCGTGACGAAGTAACGCAGCGGCTTGATGTCGATCACGATGCACTCCCCATCGGATGACGATGCAAAAAAGGTATCGTCGAAGCGATAAAACAGTATTGGATTGTATCAACGCAAGCCACTACGCTGGCGGGTCGTCCTGTCCGCTTGCACTTCTTGCCCCGATGTTAGCCACCCTCGAGATTCTGCTTCCCGTCTTCGGCCTGATTTTCGCGGGCTTTGCGTGCCGCCGGCGCGGCGTGCTCGGCCCGAATTCGGCGTCGGAACTGAACCGCTTCGTGGTCTGGCTCGCGCTGCCCGCGTTGCTGTTCGACACGATGGCGCACGCCACCTGGCGGCAGTTGTACCAGCCGGCCTTCGTCGCGACGTTTTCGATTGCGTGCGTCGGCGTGTTCGTGTTCATCCTCGCGACGCGTTTGCTCGGCGGCCGCCATCTCGCCGACGCCAGCGTCGATGCGATTGCCGCGTCGTATCCGAACACGGGCTACATCGGCTTCCCGCTCGGCATGATCGCCTTCGGTCAGGCGAGCCTGACGCCGACCACGATTGCGACGATCCTCGTCGCGTGCGTGCTGTTCGCGTTTGCGATCGTGCTGATCGAAATCGGCTTGCAGACCGAGCGCACGCCGCACAAGCTGGGTTTGAAAGTGCTGCGCTCGCTCGCGAGAAATCCGCTGATCGTAGCGCCGCTGGCGGGCGTGGTGTTTGCCAGCTTGCACGTCGCGTTGCCTGCCAGCGCGGAAACGTTTCTGAAGCTGCTGGCCGGCGCGGCGAGTCCGTGCGCGCTGGTGAGCCTCGGCCTGTTTCTCGCGGAGAAGCGGCCGACCGAAGCCGGCGCGGGCGGCATCTCGCTGCTGCTGACCGGCGTCAAGCTGCTGGTGCAGCCCGCGCTCGCATGGTGGCTCGCGGCGCGTGTCTTCGGGCTCTCGCCGATGCTCGTCGAGATGGCGGTCGTGCTGGCCGCGCTGCCTACCGGCACCGGTCCGTTCATGCTCGCGGAGTTCTACGAGCGCGAAGCGCATATCACGTCGCGGACGATTTTGTTGTCGACGGTGGGATCGGTGGTGACGTTGTCGGTGTTGCTGGTGGTGATGGGGCATCGCACCTGAGACTCTTGGTAGTACACGCAAAGCGGGCGGCTGCTCGCCGCTAACCGGAGCGTTGCTGCGTGTCATGCGAAAAGAGTTAGTGCTTGCCTCAAGCGCAACGCGCTGCCGCTGCCGCAATCGCTGCGGCACGCGACTCTGCGGTGACCCGCGCCTCGCGCTATGCTTCGCACACGGGCCAGCCAGGTCCGGGATCCTGTTAGCGCCACCCGACCCGCCGTGCCCAAAGCCCGCCCACCCGAACTCCACGACGAAGCCGACGCCAGCTCGCTCGCGCGTTACTATCCGCGCGGCCTGCACATCGACCCGCACTCGCACACGTGGGCCCAGGTGCTGTACGCGGTGTCGGGCGTGATGTGGGTCGAAGTCGGCCGCGAAGCGCTAGTCGTGCCGCCGCAGCGCGCGGTCTGGCTGCCGGCCGGCACGCTCCACTCGATCCACATGATGAGCGAAGTGGAGATGCGCAATCTCTATCTGCACGAGCGCAATGTCGGTCATCTGAGCCGGCGCAGCGATGTGTTCGAGGTCAACGGCTTGCTGCGCGAACTGATCACGTCGATCGCCGAACACGAGCGCACTCGCGCGCGCGATCAAACCTATCTGGACGCCGCCTATCGTCTCGCGATGCTGGAGCTCGCGCACGCGCGGCGCTCGTCGCTGCGCATCGCGCTGCCCGACGCGTCGGACCGGCGGCTCGAAGCGCTGTGCCGCGCGGTGATCGACAACCCATCGATCGCGATCAGCTTCGAGCAGCATGCGGCATCGGTCGGCGCGAGCGTGCGCACGCTTGCGCGGCTATTCAGGCGTGAACTGGGTGTCGGCTTTGCCGAATGGCGGCGCCAGGTGCAACTGGCGGTGGCCTTGTCGGCACTCGCGCAGGGACGCCCGGTCAGCAGCATCGCGCGCTCGCTCGGGTTCCAGCCGAGCAGCTTCAGCGATATGTTCCGCCGCGAACTGGGTGCGCCGCCCACCGGCTTCGATCCGGGCGGCACATTGAGCGAGGCGGTCGTGGATGGATCGCCGGAACGAAGCCGCCAGCCCTGAAGCCTCGACACCGCTGCGCCCCTCTCATTGCGCGTTGTCCGAAAATCGAAAGTCCTCGTCCTGACGTCTTGCTGTGAGTCACTTAGACTACGCTCATTGCGCTGCACGCCGCAGCCCAGCATCCACCCGGAACCCCACCTGATGAAAGCGATCCAGTTCAAAACCTTCGGCACCCCGGAGGTGCTCGACTACGTCGATCTGCCCACACCGCAAGCCGATGCCGACAACGCCGTGGTGCGGATCGTCGCGGCCTCGGTGAATCCGAGCGACGTCAAGAACGTGTCCGGCCATTTCGAACACACGGTCTTGCCGCGCACGCCTGGGCGCGACTTCAGCGGCGTGGTGGCCGACGGCCCGCAAGCGTGGCTCGGCGCGGAAGTGTGGGGCACGGGCGGCGACATCGGCTTCACGCGCGACGGCACGCATGCCGAGTTCATCAAGATTCCACTCGCCGCACTATCCCGTAAGCCCGCCACGTTGAGTCACGCCGAGGCCGCCGCGATCGGCGTGAACTTCGTGGTCGCATGGCTCGGCACCGTCGAGTACGCGCAATTGCGCGCGGGCGAAACCATCGCGGTGATCGGCGCGGGCGGCGGCGTCGGCGGCGCGGTGGTGCAGATCGCGAAAGCGCACGGCGCGCGCGTGATCGCAGTCGATCGTCACCCGCTCGACGCGACGACGCCAGCCGGGTGCCTGATCGACGACTACGTGCCGTTCGACGAACACGTCACCGGGCGTTTGCGCGAACTGACCGGCGGCGCAGGCACCGAGGTGGTGTACGACACGGTCGGCGGCGTGGCGTTCGAGACCGCGCTGGGTCTCGTCAAACGACGCGGCCGGGTGCTGGAAATCAGCGGCACGGGCAAGCGCCGCGTCGACTTCGATCTGATCGACTTCTATCACAACGAGACCCAATTGCTCGGCGTGGACAGCGCGAAGCTGGGCGTCGCGGAATCGGCACCGTTGATGACGGCTCTGGTCGAAGGCTTCGAGAGCGGCAAGCTGACGGGGCCGGCCATCGCGCAGGAGTTTCCGCTCGAACGGGCCCGCGAAGCCTATAACGCAGTGGCCGGCGGCACGCGTGGCCGCGTCGTCATCCGCATGTGACTTGTCGTCGCAACCGGCGGGCATGAGGACCCGCCTTGACCAGGGAACATCGAACATGAAAGCGTATCTGATCTCGCTGGCGGCGGGCGTAGTGGTCGGACTGCTCTACAGCGTGATGGACGTGAGGTCCCCCGCTCCGCCGACCATCGCGCTGGCCGGCCTGCTCGGCATGCTCGGCGGCGAACATGTGATGCCGCTCGTGCGCACGTGGCTCGCATCGGGCATGCATTGAACGACCTGCGCCGCCGCGCAGCAGCGCCTTTTCCATCACCGCGCGCCACACGCTAAGATTGAGGCCCCGGGCCCGCGCGCCGCCCGGTTGCGACAAAAGAAACATTGCCTCGGAGAACCGGATGTCTGAAGAATATGAAGTGCATGGACCGCACGACCACGCCGTCGAGCACGCCGCTCATCACGACGCGGATCCGTTTGCGAGCCGCATTGCCGTAATGACGGCGATCCTCGCGACGATCGGCGCGCTATGCGCGTACCAGAGCGGCAACAGCGAAAATCTCGCGCTCTTCTACAAGAACGAAGCCGCGATCAAGAAGACCGAAGCATCGAACCAGTGGAATTATTACCAGGCCAAGGGCGAGAAAGAGAATCTCGCTGAACTCGGCGCGGCGCTGTCGGCAGGCAATAGCGACGCTCACGCGAAATTCCTCGCCGATGTCGACAAATACCAGCAGCAGAAAACGCCGATCCGCGAGAAGGCCGAAGCGATCGAAAAGGAAGTCGTCGCAAACGACAACCGAAGCGAAGCGCTGATGCACGGCCATCATCGCTGGGCGCAGGCCACGCTGCTGATCCAGGTTGCGATTGCGCTGTGTGCGATCACTTTGCTGACCCGCAAGAACTGGCTGCGCAATCTGTCGTTCGTCGTGGCGGCGGCGGGCGTGCTGACCGCGGGCGTGGCGTTTTTCGGGGCTTGAATCTGCGCCTGTATCTGCTTCGGACATCTGTCGGCGCGCGCGCTCACTGAGCTCCCCGCGCGACAGGTCCGCAACAAGGAGTGTCGTATGGTTGATGGTTCCGCCGTGCTAGGCGTGTTCTCCGTGTACATCGCGGGCGTGGTGATCCCGGGCCCGAACTTCGTCGCGGTCGCGCACAAGGCGGCATCGGCCACGCGCTTCGAGGCGCTCGCGGTGGTCGCCGGCATCGTGCTGGTCAATCTGTTCTGGGCGAGTTGCGCGATTCTGGGCGTGGGTATCGTGTTCGCCGCGTTCCCGTGGCTGGCGCTCGCGGTCAAGGTGGCGGGCGCCGCTTATCTGATCTGGTTCGGCGGCCGTCTGATCGTCAATGCTTCGGCGGGTCGGCCGGCGTCCATCGTGAATGCGCCGGCCGGCGGCCTGCGGCAGGCGTTCGCGCAAGGCTTCGCGACCAACATCGCGAATCCGAAGTCGATGGCGTTCTTCGCCGCCGTGTTCTCGTCCGCCGCACCCGCGCATGTGAGCATCGGCACGTTCGCCGCGATGCTCGGCATGGTGTGCGTCGTCGCGAGCGGTTGGTATGGCTTCGTCGCGCTCACGCTGTCGCATGCGCGGATTGCGGCGGCGTACCGGCGCGGCAAGGCGTGGGCCGATCGCGTGTGCGGCGGTCTGATCGTCGCGTTGGGTGTGCGTCAGTTGATCCGCTAGCCTGACTGGATATCAAGCGCCTCGATGCGCAAGGTCGCGCGCACGTTCGAGCAGCAACTCGCGTTCGCGCGCGTTGCGCGTCATCCCGGCGGCACGTTCGAACTCAGCGCGCGCTTCTTCCACGCGCCCGAGCTTGACCAGCAGATCGGCGCGCACGCTCGGCAGCCAGTGATAGTTTGCGAGCGCCGTACCGGCGGCGAGCGCGTCGGCAATCTCCAGTCCCGCAGCCGGCCCGAACGCCATTCCCACCGCCACCGCCCGGTTCAACTCGACCACCGGCGACGGCGCCACCTGCGCGAGCGCATCGTACAACGCGACGATCTGCGTCCAGTCGGTATCTTCGGCGCGGTGGGCGCGCGCATGACAGGCGGCCAGCGCGGCCTGCAATGCGTACGGACCGCTCGCGCCGCCCAACGCATGCGCGGTGCCGAGCGCGGCGAGCCCGCGGCGAATCAGCAGCGGGTCCCAGCGGCTGCGATCCTGATCGAGCAGCAGCACCGGCCGGCCTTGCGCATCGGTGCGCGCGCGCGTGCGCGACGCCTGAATCTCCATCAACGCGACGAGGCCATGCACCTCGCTTTCATCCGGCACGAGACCGCTCAACACGCGGCCGAGCCGCAGCGCTTCCTCGCATAGCGCCGGACGCATCCAGTCGTCGCCGGCCGTGGCCGAATAGCCTTCGTTGAAAATCAGGTAGATCACCTGCAGTACCGACGCGAGCCGCGCCGCGCGCGCGTCCGCTTGCGGCACCTCGAACGGCACCTTGGCCGCCGACAGCGTGCGCTTGGCCCGCACGATCCGCTGCGCGATGGTTGCCTCCGGCACGAGAAAGGCGCGCGCGATTTCGTCGGTGGTGAGGCCGCCGAGCAGGCGCAGCGTGAGCGAGACGCGCGCATCCGTCGACAGCACCGGATGGCACGCCGTGAACACCAGCCGCAGCAAGTCGTCGCCGATATCGTCGGCGCGCGCGGCATCGAGTGAATCGACGAAATCCGGCACGACGTGCGCCTCCAGCGCGTCGAGGTCGTGGCCCAGCTCCGCGCGCTTGCGGGCGCGCAGCGCTTCCTGCCGCAAGCGGTCGAGCGCACGGTTCTTCGCGGTCGCCATCAGCCACGCTCCCGGATTGTCGGGCACGCCAGCCTCGGGCCAATGTTCGAGCGCGGCCACCAGCGCGTCCTGCGCCAGTTCCTCGGCGAGCCCGACATCGCGCACGATCCGCGCGACGTGGGCAATGACCTTGGCGGATTCGATCCGCCAGACTGCCTCGATGGCACGATGAGTGGCCTGTGTCGTCACGGCCTCAACCCGCTGTCTGCGCGTTCGGGTCCATGTAGATCAACTCCCAGATATGTCCGTCGATGTCCTCGAAGCCGTGTCCGTACATGAAGCCGTAGTCCTGCGGCGCGCGCGGCACGGTGCCGCCGGCGGCGAGCGCTCGCGCGACCAGCGCATCCAGCTCGCCGCGGCTTTCGCACGACAATCCCACCAGCGCCTCGGTGCTTTCCTTCGGATTGCAAAGCGACTTGCGCGTGAATGACTTGAACAGGTTCTTGATCAGCAGCATCGCGTAGAGGTTGTCGCCGAGAATCAGACAGGCCGCCTGCTCATTGGTGAAGCGCGGTTCGAAGCTGAACCCGAGCGTGCTGAAAAATGCTTTCGACCGTTCGAGATCGTCGACGGCGAGGTTCACGTATATCTGCTTGTGCATGATGGAGTCCATTCGTCGGATTGCGGGTCGGCGGGTCGCATGAGTGGCGCGGTCGGCTCGCCAGGGTTCGACTCAGCGGCGCGACGCTTCGAGATTGCGGAATCGCTCCAGCTCCGGGCCGGGCTCGAAGTCGTCGAGTTCGAACAGTTGCCGCACCTCGATTTCGCCGTCGGCCTGCTCGCCGAACGGCGCGGGAAAGCGCCGCGCCCACTCCATCGCTTCTTCACGCGAGCGCACCTCGATCAGCGTGTAGCCGGCAATCAGTTCCGTCGTCGGCGCAAACGGGCCGTCGACAACCGTGCGCTTGCCGCCGCTGTACCGAATGCGCCAGCCTTTCGAACTCGGCTGGAGGCCGGTCGCGTCGAGCAGTACACCCGCCTTGGCCAGCTCTTCGTGATACGCGGCCATTGCGGCCATCAGGGACGGCTCCTGCATCTCGCCGGCTTCGCTGGCGGACGTCGCTTTTACGAGGATCATGAAACGCATCGACGTTGCTCCTGTTCGTGGTGAGGGGGAGAGCCGCCCGAATTGGCTGACTTCTTACTCACACGACGAGCAATGCGCGGCCGGATCGACATTCAGGCGCGCGCCCAGGGAAAACCCGGACAGAGCGCAGTCGACGCGCGGCACCGGCCTATATGAAACAAGGCCCGAGCTTGCGGACTTCGACCGTGCACCACGACGCCGCCGGGCAGGCCTGCGCGATCGCCACGGCTTCTTCGCGGGTTTCGCAGTTGAGCAGGAAGAAACCGCCGATCATTTCCTTCGCTTCGGCGAACGGGCCGTCCAGCACTTTCGGCTGGCCGCCGCGAACCTGCACGCGCACCGCGTCTTTCTGCGATGTGAGCGATTCGACCGCGACCAGTTTGCCGCGCTCTTTCAGGTCGGCGGCGAAGCGGACCATCTGGTCGTACACTTCGCGCCCCGCGGCCTCGCCGCGTTCGACGCGTTGATTCGGGGGTTCGACGATGAGCAGCATGTAAGACATGACGTCTCCAATGGATTGCGCCGCCCATGTGACGGTCCGGCGGGTTCGTTCGGGCAGAGGCTGAAGGAACCGGCGCGCTTGCGGCGAATAGGTGGCAGCCAGTCTAGCAAGCAGGGATGACTCCGGCAAACCCGGTCCGGCGCGCGCGGCTGCGGCGGCCCGTTGCCGATGTGAACCGTTACGAGTCCAGTCTCGCGATTACGATTCCGACTGCGTCGACCCCGGCGGTGTATTCGGCTTCGGTCACTGGGCCCGGTCTTGCGTCGCCCGTGTGGCTGATGCCGCGCAATGCGGTCGGCAGCGGCGCGCCGGGTCTGTCGGACGCGGCGTTGGGCGCGCCGCCCATGACGCCCGCGACGACCGGCAGCAATACGTCGTTGTACCGGTGGTCGGGGCAATCGTTGTCGTCGATGGCGAACTTCACGGTGCCGGCTGCGAGCGGCTACTACGCGGCCCAAGGGTTCGACGCGAGCACCGTGCCGCTCTATTCGGCGTACACGGTCACGTTCTACGACTGGAACGGCACGCAACTGGGCCAGTCGTCGATCATCAATCCCGGCGCCCCGCTCGGCGCGGCGGCGGGCAGTTCGATCGCGTGGCCGACGCTGCTACCGGACTTCGCGACGCAATTCCTGACGCCGGGTGGTTCGCTCGCCGGCAGTCAGTACGCGATGAGCGTGACGCCCGCCGCCCATGCGCCGCTGAAAACAAAAAACGCCCCAGAGGGCGCTTCTTTACACGTTTGCCGGAAGCAATCTCGCGCGACTCAGACCGCCGCTTCCGCAAAAGCCTGCACTTGCGCGGACCGCATCAAGCCTTCGATCATTCTCGCTTCCGCACTCGCAATCTCGCTCAACGACGCCGCCGACAGTTGCCCGTCGAGAATCGCGAGCGCCGTGCAAAGATGCGCGTATTCATCCGCTTCGAGGGTCCACCGGCCTTGCGTACGCTCGCGGGTGTCGAGGCGAACCAGCGCCGCGTGCGCGTTTTCGATGTCGCCGAGCACGTCTTCACCCAATCCGATACGCGCCAACTCCTGCGACACCAGCAGATGCCGGCTCAATGTCGTGTGCAGCTTGCGCGAGCCGTGGCCGTGCTGGAATGCATCGAGACCGGCATAGCCCTGCAGCAGCATCGCCGCGGTGACCGGCTCGTGCGCCGTGCGGCTGTCGGTCAGCGCGCGCAACAACGGGGACATGGCCGACTGGCCGTGCTTGCGGCCTCGCGATTTACTGGACATAGGGATTCAGGCTCCTTCACTCATTCCCTGCGTGGCCGCCGAATTCTCATGCGCAACGCGGGATGTAATGTCCGAATATCGGTTCAAATCCGTCGAATACAAGTCACGCAATGTGGGCCGGCGAAAAAAAACCCTGTTCCGATGACGGAACAGGGTCGACAGGATGGAACAGTCGAACATGCGCGTGGATGCCTGCCGACCTATAGCCATCTAACTTACAAAGCTGTTGCTACTTGAATTGCTGCTGCTTCTACTGCTGCTTCTACTGCTGCTTCAACTGCTACTTCTACTTCTACTTCTACTTCTACTTCTACCGCGAAAGCTGCTGCGTGAAACCACTACTTCAAGGTGTTGCCACATCGACTGCCACTGCCACTACAAAAAGCTGTTGCTCTCTGACTGCTGCTTACAGCCCGGTCCTTCGCCTTCAGCTACTCCTGGCTGCAACCCCTGCTGATTCGCGACGATCGCATGGATCGCGCGTTGTGTGCATTGCTTCTACTTCCTACTACATTACTGCCCTGCCGTGTTCGACTTCGACCACCACGGCAAACTGCCATCAACGGTACGGTTCAAAACAACGCGGGGGGATGACCGCGTCGATGGGCTCGGTGATTTGTCGCTCCATGGAAAACAGTGTATGCGAGCGCGTCCGGATGCAATTGGCCGAAGCGAGGGGCATTGGCGGGCTAATTTGGCGAATCGATGTAACAGGCGATTTCGTCCGGCGTGAGCGGCGCGCCGGTCGCGAAACGCGAGCGGCAATCGCGTCGCGCGATCGTCGGTAACTTCGACCGGATAGGGCGGTCACCGGATCTTCGACAGGGGGATGAAAGAGGCGGAAGTGGAAACGCGCGCTTGAAACACGCGAGCGTGAACGACGCTACGGCTACTCAGCAGAATGAGCGCGTCGCAACGAATGCGTCGATAACCGCGCGAGCGACGGCACACTCTCCGTCGCTCGTTCAGCTTCGCGCATTGCGAGTCTCGCAGACATCGCGATGCAAGACCTCGCACAGAAGAGTCGCATCAGGACCATTAACCGCGTGCGGTGAAATCGCTGATCGTCAGCAGTACTTTCTCGCCGGGACGCGCGAGCATCTTCCTTTCCGCGACTGCCGTGATGCGTTTGCGTCCATCCGCGAAGGCCTTCAGCACGCGTGCCGCGCTAGCGTCGTGCTGCAACCAGAAGTGCTGCTCCAACGCTTCACGCGTGACGGCGCATTCGAGATCCCGTCCACGCGTCGACAGTTGGAAGATCACCGCACGTCCGTCTGCCGAGACGCTGGGTTCAAGCTCGACAGTCTCCATAGCCCACCTCGCAAAGTTCGTTAAGCCGCTCGTCATGTGGACGAACCTCACTGCAAAAACTGAATGAAAACGCAGACCGTCCGCCGCTTCGTTTCGACTGAGCAATGCGCGCTATTGCGTCGTCGCCATGCTCACATTGAACGACGCGCAAAGCGATGCGTGAATCCGCAAATACGCCGACGCACGATTCGGCGAACCTGCAGCCCCGCGACCGGGCTACGAAGCGGGTGCATAAGCGGCCATCTCATCAGCCGAGACACGCACCGGACCGCTGAACTGGCGCGGCCGCTTCGCGCAGAACTCATGCAACAACAAGGTGAGGCCCGCAGTCAAACGTTCTGTCGTCGCCTGCGTGCGATTGCGCACGCCGCGCGAACCGCAAACGATTGCGAGCCATGAATTCGGCGGCCTCAGTTCATGACACAGGCCATGTGCGTCCGCGAAACGCAAACAACCGGTGTCAGGATAAAAGACTAGCGTGACGGCTTCGCCGTCGACTTCGCGCGTGACAGTGTGTGGTTTCGTGTTCAGCATTATTCGTTATGGTGCCACGTGGGCGCGGTTCGTCGGCGGTTCGGCGGTGCGAGCGCGACGCGTCGAACCGGCGCATGCCGGCAATCTGCGCACGAGGCAAAAGCAAAGCACGTGCCACTGGCCGTCGGCCGCATCGCGCTTCGCGTAGCGAGCCCGACGCAAATGTCACGATCGACGCATTCATCAAGATGCAAACACCGGCGGCATTTGAAACGGCGCGCCTCGCCGTGCGCCGCTCTCGACAGCGGCAATGCCTGGCCCAACCGGTAGCCGTTCGCGTGGAACCCGAAAGCGAAGAAGCCGAAACAAAACCGCGTGGTAAAAAGGGGCTGCTGGCGCGACAATTCACGACAAATCTTACTAGCCACCCGCGCGTGGAAACCTCACCGATATGTCCGCTCGAGAATCTGGCTTGACCCTGCGTCCCGCGCTCGCCGACGACGAGCCCTTTCTGTTCGAACTACGCAAGGCCACGATGACCGAACACCTCGCGCGCGCCGGCCAACCGACAGACGACGCCGAACATCGGGCGCGCCTGCTGCATCGTTACGACACGGCGCGAGTGGTCTGCGTCGACGGCGCGCCAGCCGGCTTGCTGAAAGCACATCGTACCGACAGCGAGTGGGTCGTCGTGCAATTGCAGATCACGCCGTCGCTGCAACGGCGCGGCATTGGCGAACGCGCGCTGCGCACCGTCTTGCGTGCCGCCGAGGCCGATGCATTGCCGGTCACGTTAAAGGTGATCAAAGGCAATCCCGCGAAACGCCTGTACGATCGGCTCGGCTTCGAGGTCGTCGGCGAAGACGATACACAGTTTCACATGAGGCGCGCACCGCGCGCGCCGGTGGAAATCGACGCAGAATGAATGTCGGATAATGACTGACGCAGCGTGATACGTAACGGAACGCAATGGACTCTGATATGACCTTTCGCGACACCTCTGCCATCGAAAGCTGGCACGCCCACATCTATTTCGATTCGAGCAGCCGCGACGCCGCATGGGCGTTCCGCCAGCAGATCGAAGCGCATTGGAACGACAAGCTGCAAATCGGCCGCTTTCATGAGCGCCCGGTCGGCCCGCATCCAATGTGGTCGTATCAGCTCGGCTTCGCCCACGCACAATTTGCCGACGTGGTCGGCTGGCTCACGCTGAATCACGGCGCGCTCGATATTTTCCTGCACCCGAACACCGGCGACGCGCTGCGCGATCACCGCGACGCGGCCGTGTGGATCGGCCGCTCGCATGAACTGGTGTTGAAGGCGTTGATGTGAGCGTTGGGCCGAGTTTGATGTGAGCGGCGTTGCCCGCCGGAAACACGCGCGCCGCCCGCTCCCGCTCACATATTCGTATACGAACTGCACCAGCCTCGCGCGGCGACCTGCTTGTCGCCGAACAGCGTGCAGCCGCCATAGGCGTCCGTAGCCTTACCCTGGAACAGTGAACAGTTGGCGCACGTTTGCCCTGCCGCGTAGCCGGGAAACTTTGCTTTGTCGACCTTCGACGCGTCCTCCACGTAACCGACGGCTTGCGCCTTCGGGTCGGCTTCGCTGAGCCGATTCGCGGTGTCGGCGGAGGCCGCACGGGCCAGCACGAGCGATGAGCCAACGCCCACGCTCAACATCAGAAAATGGCGGCGCGATGTTTTCATAATGTTCCGAGGGATAGTGGGGGACGCGGGCCGCGCGTTGCGAGCCGCGCTCAATCGAGGAACCGCGTGAACCGTTCAACCGGTTCGCGCTCGCTGCGCAGCGTGTTGACGCGCGCGTTCTGGTCGGCGAAACCTTGCGACATGCCGCACACCAGTTGCTCGCCTCCGGCAAGCCGAGATGGCGGCTTCGAGAATGGCTTCGATGTCGGCGCGCGGCACCGGCGTGGGGAGAAAAGCGCGAATCGCGCGCCGCGTAAGGAGCGCGGCGTCGACTGGATTGGTGGCGGTGGTCATCGTCGAATTCCGGCAGAGCCTGCAAAGTGGCGATCTGCGGAGATTCTAGCGCGAGCGGCGGCTTCACCGCAGCGGCGCGCGCCGCGAGACCGGCCGACCAATAGTGTGCCGACCGGTCCGCATCTATCGGGCGAGAGCCCGCTGTTACATCAGTCCCATACAGACGGCGGCGGCGATGGATCCCAACACCAGCACCACGCCGACTGTCTTGCGCCTGTTCAACTCCGTCCACAGCAGCACACCGGTGAGCGACAACAGGATGAGGCTGCCCGCGAGCGTATCGATCAGCAGCACCCAGCCGACGCTCAAGCCCACGCCCTTATGCAGATTCGTCAGCATCGCGAGAAATGTGTTCTCGCTGCGCTTGACCGTCACATAGCCATTGCCGACCCAATACTCGGCGGAGGTGTTTTCGCGCGGCGACGCGAAATTCAGTTGCCAGTGCTCAGGCTGAACGATGCTGCGCTCGCCCCACGCCACTGGATGCGCTGGCTCTTTCTGCACGCGCCCCGGATTGCCGGCCAGCTTCAGTTCATGCTTGAGCCACTTGGCCAACTCGCGCGGCGTGTCCGGCGCCGGTTGCGGCAACGGCACTTGCAACACCGACACTTGCGGCTCGCCGGTCGAGACCCGCAACGGCCCGCCCCGATGGTTCAGAAAGAACCCCGTAGTGCCGAACAGCAAGCCCAGCGCAGCGCCCCACAAGCCGACCCAGCCATGCACCTTGCGCAGCCACTTGGTGAAGGTCGCGCGCCGCGAACGCTGCTGCCGCGACTTCTGTTCACCGCTGTCGAGCCATCGCGGCTCGTGCGTCGCGCGGTCCATGTCGGCCGGCGGTTGAATGTCGATTGTCTCGGGGACGCTCAAGTTTCGCTCCAGGTACGCAGTAGATTGTGATAGCAGCCGACGAGGCTGCGGCGCGCGGTTTCGTCGGCGTGGGTGGCATTCAGGCGCTGGATCGCGGTGTCCATGTCGAACAGCAGCGCGCGCTGCGTGTCGCTGCGCACGAGGCTTTGCACCCAGAAGAAACTGGCGATACGCGCGCCGCGCGTGACCGGCGTGACCTGATGCAGACTGGTGGCCGGATAGACGATCATGTCGCCCGCCGGCAACTTCACCTGCTGCACGCCGTAGGTGTCCTCGATCACGAGTTCGCCGCCGTCGTATTCGTCGGGTTCGGAAATGAACAGCGTGACCGACACGTCGGTGCGCAGCTTCACGCCGTTGGGCAGCACGCGCACCGCGCCGTCGACGTGACTGCCGAACTGCATGCCGCCTTCATAGCGATTGAAAAGCGGCGGATACACCTGATTCGGCAACACCGCGCTGATGAACAGCGGGTTGCGCTCGATCGACGCGAGAATCACATCGCCAAGCTCGCGCGCCACTGGCGAGTGCTCGGCAATCTGTTGATTGCGCTTGACCGGCGCGCCTTGATAACCGGCGGTCGCGCGGCCGTCGACCCACGCGTCGCCCGCCTGTTCGAGCCGCTCGCGCACGAAGCGCAGCTGCCCGGCGTCCAGTACCTTCGGAATCTGCAGCAACATAGTGTGTCCTTTGCGTCAGCTTGCCGTTGTCAAAACCGGCAAGCCTACCGTATCCGCCCTGCGTGTATCAAAAGCGATAGTCGAAGGTCGCCAGCAGCGTGCGTCCGATGCCCGGCACCGACCGGCCGCCGTCCGACGGAATCAGCGCGTCGAAGTATTCCTTGTTGGTCAGGTTCAGCAGGTTCAGACGCACGTCGTATTTCTTCGCGTGATAGGCGGCGGTCGCGTCCCAGCGCGTGTAGCCCGGCACCCGCACGTAGTTCGTGTTCGACGCGTAACGCGCCGACATATAGATCGGGCCACCGCCGATTTCCCAATGCGGGGTGATCGCGTAGGTGGTCCACAGCGTCAGCGTGTTGCGCGGCGTGTTGGCCGGCGTGTGCCCTTGCGTTCCGTCGAGCGCCTTCAGGATGACCGCGTCCATGTACGTGTAACCGCCGAACACCTGCCACTTGTTGGTAATGTGCCCGGTCACGCCCGCCTGGAAGCCGTCCACGCGGATGTCGCCCGCGAGTTCGTATTCGGTCGGCGAGACTTGTGTGCGGGCGTTATCCTTTTCCTCGCGGAAGAACGCCGAGGTCACCGAGAGATTGCCGCCAAGCAGATCCCATTTGCCGCCGACTTCATACGACTTGGTCGATTCCGGCGCGAGGTTTTGCGTCAGGTTCGTCACCGTCAGGTTTTCGAGCGACGGGTTGAACGACGTGCCATACGACACGTAGTACGACTGCCAGTCGGTGGGCTGGTAGATCACGCCCACACGCACGCTGGTGAAGAAGTTGGTCTGGCTCGCGTAAGACGGCGCGCTGATCGTGTTGTGGATCTGCGCCTGAAAACGGTCCCAGCGCAGGCCGCCGATCACCTTCCAGTGCTGGTTGAGCGACACGGTGTCGTTGATATAGGCCGACAGTTCGTTTGCGCCGGAATCGGCGTAGTTGCCGACCGAGGTGGTCACATTGGACGGCGTGCTCATGATCGGCGGATTCAGCATCGGCACGACCGGCAAGTTGTTGCGCGTGTAGGCCTGGTTCGTATAGCTGTCGTGACCGAGCTCGAAGCCGGCGATCAGGTCATGCTTGATCGGGCCGGTGTCGAACTTGTATTCGAGCATCGTGTCGTTGTAGATCGAGTGGTTCTCGATCACACGGTCGTGGCTCTGCAATTTGATGAACAGTTGCGACGGCGACAGCGTCGTAAAGTTGCCATTGGTCAATGCGGTGCTCGACGCAAGCGGCCCGGTCAGCACCGCTTGAGGCGCGGTCTCGCGCGCATCGGTCATAGAGTGAGAGAGCTGCGTCTGGTTGGTCAGCGTGAGCGCGTCGGAAATCTTGTGCTTGATCGCGGCGGTGAAAATCTGCACGTCCTGGATCGTACGGTCGTCGGTCAAGCCGTAGAAGGTGTTTTTCGGCACCGGCGCGGGACGGCCGTTCAACGCCTGGATGCCGTAGTCGGGCATGTCGTGGTTGTGCTGGATCAGCGCGGACAGCGTCACTTCGGTCGGCGTGCCGATCCCGAAGCGAACTTCCGGCGCGACGCCAAAGTCTTTGTTCTTCATCACGTCGCGCGTCGAACCGAGGCTTTGACCGAATGCGTTCAGGCGGATCGCCGAGGTATCGGTCAGCTTGTGATTCACGTCGACGCTGGTGCGATAGCGGTCGTCGGTGCCGATCATTGCCGAGACTTCCGCCGAGTCCTTCAGGTTCGCCTTCTTGCTGACCTGATTGATCACGCCGCCCGTCGAGCCACGGCCGAACAGCATCGACGACGGACCGTACAGCACTTCGAGTTCTTCGAGGTCGAAGGTGTCGCGATAGTACTGGTTGCGATCGCGGAAGCCGTCCAGATAGATGTCGTTCTGCGCGGTGAAGCCGCGCAAGTTGATGTTGTTGCCGATCTGGCCGCCTTCGGCCGCGCCGATCGTCACACCCGGCGCATTGCGCATCGCGTCCTGGAACGACGTGGCGCCTTGCGAAGTCAGCAAGTCCTTGTTGATGACGGTGACGGTCTGCGGAATGTCGCGCAACGCGGTAGGCGTTTTCGCGCCGATATTCGAACGTTCAACCTGGAAGTCCTGTTGTTCAACCTGCGCCGAGACGCCGATGGTCGGCAACGTGCCGCTTTCGGCCGTGGTGTTTGCCGATGCGTTTGCCGCTGCGTTTGCCGACCCGCTTGTCGATTTGCTCTCGGCCGCCGGTTGCGACGCGGTCTGAGGAGCGGTTTGCGCAACAGCAGGTGTCGCAAATGGAATGGCAAAAGCTAGCGCTAACGCTGTCGCAAGCGGCGTGTGGTTGAACATGGAAATCCCGTCAGGTGTGCACTTGTCAAATTCGCATGTCTGAGATGCGATTAATGACAAAACTGCAATTGGCTGGCTTCCGATCGTCTGACTGACGCAGAAAGGACGGGATGGCTGGCTAGTTGTTAAATGAGAATCGCTATCATTCCACATGCATCGAAGCGCATCAATCGCGCCTTGTGTTACATCGTGCAAGGAAATTGTTTCGAAGTTTTACGGACGTATGCTTACCGTAATATTTGTTCGAACGATGATCTTGTTTTATTACACGGTTGTAATGATAAATACGCGGAAAGCGAACAACAGCAAGCCAATCGTCAAATTGATCCGCGACCCAAAACTTTCAATTAAATAACAATTACACGAAGCCTACCGACGACGTCCAATCGCGACACCGTTTATCCTTTTTGCAACACTGCATACCGCCACTGACCCGTTCACCTTCGGAGTTGACAATGCAATACCGCAAATTCGGCCGCACCGGCCTGACCGTTTCGCGCCTGTGTCTTGGCACGATGACCTTCGGCCTGCAAACCGAAGAGAATGTCTCGCATCGCATTCTCGACACAGCGGCGGACGCCGGCGTGAATTTCATCGACACGGCCAATGTGTATCCGCTTGGCGGCGACGAAAATATTGCCGGGCGTACGGAGGAAATCGTCGGGCGCTGGCTGAAGGGCAAGCGCGAGCGCTTCATTCTCGCAACCAAGGCGGTGGGCAAGATGGGGCCCGCGGCGTGGGATCAGGGCGCGTCGCGCAAGCATCTGCTGGATGCCATCGACGCGTCGCTGCGCCGCCTCGGCACCGATTACGTGGACCTCTATCAGCTGCACTCCGACGATGCGAACACGCCGCTCGACGAAACGCTCGAAGCACTGGATGCGATCGTGCGCTCGGGGAAAGCGCGCTATATCGGCGTATCGAACTTTCTCGCGTATCGGCTCGCGCGCGCGTTGGGACGCGCCGATGTGTTGCGCGTCGCGCGCTTTGTGTCGGTGCAGCCTCGCTATAACCTGCTGTTCCGTCAGATCGAGCGGGAGTTGCTGCCGTTGGCCGCCGAAGAACAATTGGCCGTGATGCCGTACAACCCGCTTGCGGGCGGCTTGCTGACGGGCAAGCACCAGTTGAATGCCGCGCCGGCGACCGGGCGCTTCACCGACACCGTCGGCAAGGCCGGCGCGATGTACCAGGAGCGGTACTGGCACGAGCGCGAGTTCGAGACGATCGGGCAATTGAAAGCAATCGTCGAGCCAACGGGCGAATCGTTGACCCGGGTTTCTCTCGCATGGGTGCTGGCCAACCCGCTCGTCACGTCAGCGATTATCGGCGCGAGCCGCGCAGAGCAGTTGAGCGATACGCTCGCGGCTTCCGAACTGGTGCTCGATGCGCAGATCAAGACTCAGCTCGACGAAGCCAGCGTGCAATACCGTTGGGGCGACGCGGCGAGATAAGCCGGACACCTCATCGCCCATATCGCAGCACCGTGCTCGTCGCGGCAATCACATGGTCCTTGATGGCCGCGTGCAGCGCATCGCGGGTCAAGCCGGCGGGTAGCGCATCGGGTGGCAGATCGAGCGCATAGACCTGCGCGACGTAGTGATGCGGCACGTCGCCGACCGGCGGACACGGCCCGTAATAACCGGTGCCGCCGGTCCGATTCGTGCCGGCGACGCTGCCGGGCGGCGCAGCGCCACCCGCAACGAGTACCGTGGTCGACGGCGCGATGCCGTACAGCACCCAGTGCGCGATGCCCAATCCCTTCGCTCCATCGGGATCGAAAATCGTGACCGCGAAACTCTTCGTGCCAGCGGGCGCCTTACGCCATTGCAGCGCCGGCGACACGTTGCCGCCGCCACAATCATTAGCGCTGGCCGCGTGGCTCGAATCGAGTGTGCCGCCATCGGCCAAACCCGGCGACGCCACTGCGAACGCTTCCACCGCGTACCCATCCGCGGTGGCCAAAGCGAGCACCGCGCACACGCCCGCCGATAACAGGCGCCTTGCAATACCAAAGCCGTATCGCGCCATATTGAACACTTCCTGATATTGGCCCGCCAACCCGGCGCTACTTGAATCGCCCCGTGCGTTGATTCGCTTCGGGCAATTGCCGCGTTTCGCGCACGGACAGCGGATGCCACAAGCGCGCGCCGCCTTCGATACCGGCATCGTTCGACACGGTCGCCACGTTCGCCGGCAACGCGAACTTCAGACGCGCCGCGTTGCCGCCGCCGATCCACAACTTGTCGTAGTTCACCAGTGACTCCAGAATGCCGATCACCTGATGAACGCGCCGGTTCCAGCGTTTATTCCCCGCCTTCTCGCGCGCGGCCTCGCCGATGTATTCATCGTATGCGACGCCTTTCTTGCTGACCGGGTGATGAGCAAGTTCGAGATGCGGCATCAACTCGCCGTCGCGGAACATCGCGGTACCCGCGCCCGTGCCGAGCGTCAGCACGAATTCGAGGCCATGCCCTTCGATCGCGGCGAAGCCCTGCATCTCGGCATCGTTGATCATGCGCACCGGCAAACCACCGAGACGCTGCGCCAACGAGTCGGCGAGCGGAATGTCATGCCAGCCTTCCACACCGAAGTGCGGCGCGGTCAGAATGCGGTTGTTGCGCACCACGCCCGGAAAGCCGATCGACATCAGCGTGGCTGGCGCCGGTTCGATGAGCGGCGCGACCAGCTTCGCCAACGCATCGACCAACTGGTCCGGCGTGCACGGATGCGGCGTCGCCACCCGCACGCGCTCGGTTTTCATCTTGCCTTCCGAATCGATGATCGCGGCTTTCAAGCCGGTGCCGCCGACGTCGATTGCAAGAATCCGCTCGGTGCTGCTCGTCACTTTCGTCTTACCTGTCGTCACGGTGTCCCCCCGATCATGTGGATGCTGATGAGCGCATGTTGGCGTTACTTCTTCTCGACTGCATGCTGTTGCAACGGCCGCCATGCATGGCCGTCGCGCGCGAGCAGCGCGTCCGCCTGGGCGGGGCCTTCGCTGCCGGCCGCATAACCGTGCACGGGCAGCGCGCCGCCGCTTTTCGGATGCAGCACGTCGTCCGCCGCGCACCAGCTCGTTTCGATGCTGTCGGCGCGCTGGAACAGCGTCGCGTCGCCGAGCATGCAGTCGTATAGCAGCGTCTCGTAGCCGACGTTGGCGCGTTCCGCGAAGAAGTCGGCATAGTCGAACGAAGATTGCACCCCGCCGACCTGCATCACCGGGCCCGGCGTTTTCACGTTGAAGTCGAAACTCGTGCCATGCGCGGGATCGATGCGCAAGGTCAGCACGTTCGGCGTGAGCGCATCGACCGGCGTATCGCGGAACAGGAGGAACGGCACCGGCTTCAGTTGCACCGAAATTTCCGTGCGACGCGCGGCCAGCCGCTTGCCGGTGCGCAGATAGAACGGCACGCCGGCCCAGCGCCAGTTTTCGACGAACACGCGTGCGGCCGCGTAAGTCTCCGTCGTGCTGCCGGGCGCGACGTTCGGTTCTTCGCGGTAGCCCACGCCCGCCGGGCCCTTTTCGTATTGACCGAACACGACATCGTCCGGGGTCAGCGGCTGGATCGCGTCGAAGATTTCGGCCTTCTTGTCGCGCACCGCTTCGGCGTCGAACGAATTGGGCGGCTCCATCGCGACCATGCCGAGCAACTGGAACAGGTGGTTCGGCACCATGTCGCGAAACGCGCCCGTCTGCTCGTAGAACTTGCCGCGCCCTTCCACGCCGATCGTTTCCGCCGCGGTGATCTGCACGCTGTCGATATATTCGCGCCGCCATATCGGTTCGAACAGCGCGTTCGCGAAGCGCACCGCGAGAATGCTTTGCACGGTGTCCTTGCCGAGAAAGTGATCGATGCGATAGACCTGCGATTCCTTTGCGTACGACAGAATGTGCGCGTTCAGATCGCGCGCCGATGCGAGGTCGGTGCCGAACGGCTTTTCGATCACGATACGGCGAAAACCGCCGCTGCCGCCCTCGCCTTCCTTCAGCAAGCCCGCTTTGCCGAGATGCTCGACGATCGGTTTGAAAAAGCGCGAGCTGACCGCGAGATAGAAGATCACGTTGCTGCCGGGTGACTGTTCGAGTTCCTGCTTGAGCTTCGTGAAGATGTCGTCGGTTTCGAACTCGCCGGCCTTGTATTCGAGGCGTTGCGCGACCCAGTTCCACGCGTGGTCGTCGAGCTTGCCGGCGTGGAAGGTGCTGGCTTTGTCGGCGGCGAATTGCTGTAGCGACTTGTGCAAGTCTTCGCGCCACTCGCTCGTCTCGCGCTCGCCATGATTGACGCCGATGATTTTCATCGCGCCGTCGAGCAGGCCGTCCACCGCGAGGTTGTACAGCGCGGGCATCAGGAGCCGCTTGGTGAGGTCGCCGCCGGCGCCGAAGATCACCAGCGTGCAAGGCGGCGCGGGCCGCTTGCCGGCCGGCGACGGCGGCGCGTCATGCGGACTCGCGCTGAGCTTGCAGCTCGGTGCCTGAGTGGCGGCGGGGTGATCGGAAGCTTGGGGGTTCGGTGTAGTCGACATGGGATTCACTTGAGGAAGCCAATGGAACGGACGTGGCGATACATGAAAGACCACGCTTGAACCGACACAGTTCAAAAACGATCTCGCGGCCCGCACGGCATGCGCCCTTGTAGGGTCGATGCAACCTCGCCGCATGCGTGTCGCCCGTGCTGCTTACTTCGCCGTGGTGGCCGCGAGCGCGGACGCGGGCTCAGGTGCAGGTTCAGGCGCGCGGGCCGGCGCCGACGCCGCGACGGGAATCGGCGCGCGTTCCAGCTCGCCCGCCAACGGCACGTTGCCCGATGCCGCCATCGCCCGCGGTTGCAGCAGCAGCGCAACGAGCCCGCTCCAGCCGGTCTGATGCGAAGCGCCGACGCCACGCCCATTGTCGCCGTGAAAGTACTCATGGAACAGCACGAGGTCGCACGAGCGCGGGTCGGTCTGCAACAGCGGATACGCGCGCATCACGGGACGCTCGCCGTCCTTGTTCTTGAGGAACAGTGTGGTCGCGCGGCGCGCCAGCTCATCGGCGATTTCGCTAAGCGAGAATTTCTGCCCCGAGCCCGTCGGATATTCGACGCGAAACTCGTCGCCGTAATAGCGGTGAAATTCGTACAGCGATTCGATCAGCAGATAGTTGACCGGCATCCACACCGGACCGCGCCAGTTCGAATTGCCGCCGAACACGCGCGTGTCGGATTCCGCCGGCAGATACTTGACGCAGAAGCTCTTGCCGTTGAGATTGAACACGAACGGCTGATCGCGATGAAAGCGCGACAACGCCCGTACGCCGTGATCGGAAAGAAATTCGCTTTCGTCGAGCGCGCGCCGCAGCAATGCTTTCATCCGGTGACCGCGCAGCACCGATAGCAGCAGCGCGTTGCCCTTGCCGGGCTCGTTCCAGCGCGAGACCAGCTTCGCAAGATCCGGACGATGTTCGAGGAACCACACGAGCCGCTCGCGCAGGCACGGCAAGCCGCCATGCAGACGCTCTTCCAGCACGTGCACCGCGAACAGCGGAATCAGCCCGACGATCGAGCGCACCCGCATCGGCATGCTGCTGCCGTCGGGCAGGCGCAGCTTGTCGTAGAAGAACTCGTCTTCGCTGTCCCACAGCCCCGTCTCGCAGCCGTCGTCGCAGCTCACGGCCTCGGCGATATACAGGAAGTGCTCGAAGAACTTCACGCCGATATCCACGAACACATGGTTCGCATACGCGAGTTCGAGCGCGATGCGCATCAGGTCGAGCGCATACGCGGCCATCCACGCGGTGCCGTCGGCCTGGTCGATGTGGCCGCCGGTCGGCAGTGGCGACGAGCGGTCGAAGATACCGACGTTGTCCAGTCCGAGAAAGCCGCCCTGGAAAATATTGTGGCCGTCGGCGTCCTTGCGGTTCACCCACCAGGAGAAATTCAGCAACAGCTTATGGAACACGAGTTCGAGAAAATCGCGATCCGCCTGGCCGGTGAGCGCGCGGTCGATCTCGTACACGCGCCACGCGGCCCATGCATGCACGGGCGGGTTGGCGTCGCTGAGCGCCCATTCGTAGGCGGGCAGCTGGCCGTTCGGATGCTGATAGCGGTCCTTCACCAGCAGCAGCAATTGACGCTTCGCAAAGGCCGGGTCGATCAGCGCGAATGCGGCCGCGTGGAACGCAAGATCCCATGACGCGTACCACGGGTACTCCCATTTGTCAGGCATCGAGACGATGTCGGCATTGCACAGGTGGCGCCAGTCCGCATTGCGGCCGTGTTTGCGGCCCGCGGGCGGTTTGGGTTGCAGCGGATCGCCGTCGAACCAGCGTTGCACGTCGTACTGGTAGTACTGCTTGGACCACAGCATGCCGGCGAGCGCCTGACGCTGCACGAGGCGCGCGTCGGGATCGGCGATCTCGTGTTGCAGCGCGCCATAGAACTCGTCGGCCTCGGCGATGCGGCGCGCAAACACCGCATCGGCATCGAACTGCACAGCGTCCGGCGCCGACTCCGGACGCCAGCGCAGATACACCACGGCGCGGCCGTGCGGCGCGAATTCGAGCGCCGCATGCGCGGCGGCCTTGGTACCGGCGTCGTGACGTATCGCCTGCTGATCGCCGTGTACGAGATAGTCGTTGAAGCCGTCCTTGAACGGACCGGCGGCGTCCGTGTTGAACAGGCGCTTCACGTTGGTGTCGTTTTCGCAGAAGAGCCACGCGAGTTGCGGCGCGTCCTTCGACCACGCCGTCACGACAATTGGCTCATGACCATGCTGGCGCCCGATCAGGTGCGTGTCACCGTTGTGGTCCGTGCCGGCGACCAGCGACGGCTTGTCCTTGTTCTCCTTCCACGACCACGAGTTGCGCGCCCAGATTTGCGGCAGCACATCGAGCGACGCGGCCTCGTCCGCGCGATTCTCGATCGTCACGCGCATCACGATGTCGTCGGGCTCGTGCTTCGCGTATTCGACCTGCACGTCGAAATAGCGCAGATCGTCGAATACGCCGGTGTCAAGAATCTCGTACTCGGGCATGTCGCCGCCGCGTCGAGCGTTTTCCTGCACCAGGTCTTCGTATGGAAAGGCGGCGTGCGGGTACTTGTAGAGCATCCGCATGTACGAATGCGTCGGCGTGCCGTCGAGGTAGAAGTACAGTTCCTTCACGTCCTCGCCATGATTGCCCTCGGCATTGGTGAGGCCGAACAGGCGCTCCTTGAGGATCGGGTCGTTGCGATTCCATAGCGCAAGCGACACGCACCAGCTCAGCTTGTCGTCACCGAAACCGGCAATGCCGTCTTCGCCCCAGCGATACGCGCGGCTACGCGCATGGTCGTGCGGAAAGGAGTCCCAGGCGGTGCCGTCGGCGCTGTAATCCTCGCGCACGGTGCCCCATTGGCGTTCGCTCAGATATGGCCCCCAGCGCTGCCAATGGGCGCAAGCGGCCGAATGCAGGCGTGATCCTTCGATGGTGTCGAGCAGATTGGCAGCGCGCAGCGGTGGCATGACTTCGTCCTTGCTTCAGGCTTGGCGATGGGACACACATCGTAGCGCGGTTTACGCGGCGATGGGCTCTCACCCGGCAAGCAGGCTTTCGACGCGCAGCAATTCGCCCAGCGACCACGCCTGAAACGGCGTGCCGGCGGGCGTATGCGGCGCGTCGCCGTCGGCGATTTCGGGCAGATGGTCGAGACCGGTGTGGTCCAGCTGCGCGTAGAGCGGGTCGAAAAACCGCGCTCTGGCTAGCGCGCGTGTGTCCGCCGCGGCGCCGTGAACCCGCAGCCATGCTTCGACGAACGGGCCCAGCAGCCACGGCCAGACGGTTCCTTGATGATAGGCGCCATCGCGCGCGAGCAGTGGCCCGCTGTAGCGGCCGCGATACGCAGGGTCGGACGGCGCGAGCGTTCGCAGGCCGAGGGGCGTGAGCAACTGCGTCTCGACCTGTTCGAGCACCGCGCGCGCCGCCGCGCCTTCGAGCAACGGGAACGGCAGGCCGCCCACTGCGAAAATCTGGTTCGGCCGGATCGAGCGGTCTACCGCGCCTTTCACGTGATCGACGTCGACGTTGTCGGCTAGCGTTTGGGTGGACGGGTCCACGAAACGTTCATGAAACGCTTGCAACGCTCGCTCAGCGGGTGGCTGCCACTGCGGGTTCCAGGTTGCTGCAATGCGCAACGCGTTGATCCAGAGCGCCTGCACCTCGACCGGTTTACCGATGCGCGGCGTGACCACCCAGTCGCCGGCTTTCGCATCCATCCACGTGAGCTGCACGCCGGGGACGCCGGCGCGCAGCAGGCCGTCGTCGGCGCAGGCCTGGATGTTGAAGCGCGTGCCTTTCGTATAGCCGGTCAGAATCGTTTCGGCGGCCTGTTGCAAGCGCGTGCGGGTCGCGGCGCCGGCGTGACGCGTGGCCAGGTAGTCGTGTACCGCGACGATGAACCACAACGACGCATCGACCGAGTTGTATTCCGGCGTGTCGCCGTAGTCGGGAAAGCGGTTCGGCAGCATGCCTTCGGACAGCATGCCCGACCATTCGAGCAGGATCGCTTCGGCTTCGTCGAGACGGTTCGACGCGATCAGCAGGCCGCGCATCGCGATGAAGGTATCGCGGCCCCAGTCGGTGAACCACGGGAAGCCCGCGAGGATCGTGCGGCCTTCGTTGCGCGAGACCACGTAGGCATCGGCGGAGCGCTGCAGGCGTGAGCCCAGCGTGATGCGGCGGTGCTGCTCGATACGCGCGAGTTCGGATGCGCGGGCGGCGGCGGCTTGGGCGTTTTCACATGGCGTTGCGACGGCGAAGGCGGACGTTCCCGCGCTGCTTGCACTGGACGCACTGAGCACCATCACCGCTTCACCGTCGGCGAGAGCGAAGCTGAACACGCCGGGCGTCGCCAGATCTTCGCTGAAGTCGAGGCCGCGCTCTTCTTCGCGCGCGTAGCAGAAGTTGCGATACCAATCGGGCGCGTGCGTGTACGCGCCGTTCGACGCGGCATGGATCACCGGCACATCGCCATACGGTTGCCAGCTCGCGCATGCGTGATCGCCGCTGGTCCGCGCGCTGAAGTTGAACGCGGTGTTCTCATGATGCAGCGCGTGGTAATCGCGGCCCGACAGCAAAGGCCTGACCTTCAGGACCAGCGCGCCCATATCAGCGGACGTTGCCGCGCCCTCCAGCCGCCAACGCAATACCGTTTCACAGGTAGCCTTGCTGACGAGGACCTCGGCGGTGAGCGCCATCTGCGCATCGAGTTGAATGCGCCACGTGGGCCACGGCGCGGTGTCGAACGCAACCAGACTCGCGCCCAGATCCGGATAGATCACATTGGGCGTATACCGCTGCATGGTCAGCGGATAGCGCCGCCCTCCCGCTTCGAGCCAGGCCTCGACACCATTGACAAGCACCATGCGCGCACCCGGCGCGCGCGTCGCGCTCAGCAGCAACGCGTGATAGCGACGCGTGCGCAACGTGCCCACGGTGCCCGACGCGAAACCACCAAAGTCGTCCGCTTCGAGCCATTCGTCTTCAAGACGCGTGATGTCGAAAGGTCGTTCGATGCGTGTCATGGATCAACCGGTTATGCAAAGCCGTCAATCATTGATTGGGCATACGTGAAGCGTCAGTCAAATGGCGTAACGGTGACCATTGTCCTTCCTGCCACTTTCCATTTCCTTTCGAAAACCGACGAATTGTCGAAAGATATGCGGCTCGCAAACGTTTCACAATTATTTCTTGAAAGGAATGGAGACTGCAGCGGTTTTCACGAAACCGTATGCAGACATGAGAACAATCAACCGCCTCGCCAGCATCGCGTCAATCGCACTTGCCACTTTAGCGTTGAGCGCTTGCGGCGCTGACGACTCTAGCGTGACCGCAGCGTCTTCATCACCGCCCGTTGCCGATAACGGCGCGCAGCAGCACCCGGCGGCATTGTCAGCGGCCGCGTTACCCGACGCATCCACGGCGCCTGCGGCGAACCCCGCCGCAGCGTCCGACCCGATCACGCAGAACATGCAAGCCAGTCTCGCTGCCGACAGCCAGCAAGTCACGCCCGTCATGCACTACGCCCCCGGCGACAGCGCCAGCAACAACTGACCTGTTTTTCCCAGCGCGCCAACGCGCGCTATTCTTTCCATCCGCAGAAGGTGATATTCGATGACATCAACTAGCCGTCGCCGTTTCCTGCAGACCGTGGCTTCTTCCGCCGGGGCTGCCGCCGCGCTGACCGCGCTGCCCGAATCGATTCGCAATGCGTTGGCCGTGCCCGCGTTCTCGCGCACGGGCACGATCCGCGATGTCGAGCACATCGTCGTGTTCATGCAGGAGAACCGCTCGTTCGACCACTACTTCGGCCACTTGCGCGGCGTGCGCGGCTACAACGACCGCTTCCCGATTCCGCTGCCGAACGGCAAGCCGGTGTGGTATCAGCCGTCGAAAGCGGACGCGACCAAGCCGGTGCTGCCGTTCCATCTGGACACGTCGACCACCAGCGCGCAATGCGTCGGCGATCTGGATCACTCTTGGTACAAGACCCATGCCGCGATCGACGGCGGCCGCTACGATCAATGGCCGGCCAACAAGACCGACATGACGATGGGCTATCACCTGCGCAGCGACATTCCGTTTCACTACGCGCTGGCCGATGCGTTCACCGTCTGCGACGCGTACTTCTGCTCGCTGCCGGGACCGACGCACCCGAACCGTTCGTATCTGATGAGCGGCATGGTCGACCCGACCGGCACGCTCGGAGGACCGCTGCTCGACAACAACGATTTCGTCGACGGCGACGGTCCGCCGAATTACCAATTGCTCTCGTGGACCACCTACCCGGAGCGCCTGCAAGCCGCGGGCATTTCGTGGCAGGTCTATCAGCAGGGCCTGACGGGCGCCGATCCGTTGAACGGCAACTACGGCACCAACATCCTGCAGAACTTCACGAACTTCATCAACGCGCAACCGGGTTCGCCGTTGTATGAGCGCGCACAAACCGTGCGCACCATCGACGACCTGAAGGCCGATGTGCTCGCGAACAAGCTCCCGCAAGTGTCGTGGCTGTGCCCGCCGGCCGCGTACTCCGAGCATCCGCAATACACGCCCGCATACGGCGCCGAATACACGTCGCAGATTCTCGATGCGTTGACGTCGAATCCCGAAGTGTGGAGCAAGACCGTGCTGTTCATCATGTACGACGAGAACGACGGCTTCTTCGATCACCTCGTGCCGCCGCAACCGGCGACCACGCCCGCGCAAGGCAAGTCGACGGTCAGCACCGACGGCGAAATTCACAACGTGGTCAATCCCGCGCGCGGCGGCAGCTACACCGCCGACGGCCTGCCCTACGGCCTCGGCCCGCGCGTGCCGATGACGATCGTGTCGCCGTGGAGCAAGGGCGGCTTCGTGTGCTCGCAGGTGTTCGATCACACGTCGGTGATCCGCTTCATCGAAACGCGCTTCGGCGTGCATGAACCGAACATCACGCCGTGGCGCCGCGCGGTGTGCGGCGACCTGACCACGGCGTTCGACTTCCGCACGCCGGACTCGAAAGTGCCGCCGCTGCCGGACACCAGCAACTACAAGAGCATCGCCGACAACCAGTGCGCGACGCAGCCCAAGCCGACCGTGCCCGCGACGCCGGGCGCCCCCGACCCGCAGGAAAGCGGAATTCGCTTTGCACGCGCGCTGCCGTATGAACTGCACGTGAACGGCGCAGTGGACACGAACGGCAACACGTTGGAGATCTCGATCGCCAACACCGGCGACCAGGGCGCGCACTTCTATGTGTACTCGACGAATCGCACCGATGGTCCATGGCGTTACACGGTAGAAGCGGACAAGTCGCTCAGCGAGACGTTCGATCTGACGGCGACGAACGGCGTCTACTCGTTCGAAGTGTTCGGGCCGAACGGCTTCGTGCGCAAGTTCGCGGGCAATGCGCAGCAGGCGAGCACGCAGAGCGCGCAGGCCGCGGGCGGCCATGGCAACAAGAAGCCGGCACAGCCCGAAGTGAAGGCGCAATACGACGTCGCGAACGGCAACGTGGTCCTGCGGTTCACCAACAGCGGCGGCGGCATCGCGCGCCTCGCTGTGACCGACAACGCGTATGGCGCACGCACGCGTCCGGTGCTGGTGCCTGCCGGCGCGCATATCGAAGAGATGTGGGTGCTCGCGACGAGCCATCACTGGTACGACCTGACCGTGACGAGCAATGACGATGCAAGCTTCTCGCGCCGTTTCGCAGGTCACGTCGAGAATGGCCGTCCGAGTATCAGCGATCCGGCAGCGGTCGCGCCGGTGTTGGTGGCGAACTAAGCCGTATCACGCCGCGCCGGGCTTCGGTCGATTCGCCGCGTGGTTCAGCGGCGGTCGATCGAAGCTTGGGGCTTTATTTCGCTGCTGTTGGGGTTGTCGTTGCGCTGAAGGGGCTCTGCACATATCGGCGGATAGCGGTACAGTCAGTCTTCGTTATTCCCCGACGATGGTGGCACCATGGATCGCAACGCCTTCACCGAAAGCCTGACGAAAGACGGTTTCCCCGAGCCTGTCATCGTGACGCGAGAAGCCAACGCAGCGATGGATGTGCACGAGCATCCGTTCGAAGCCAAGGCGCTGATCCTCGACGGCGAACTGCACATACGCATCGGCGCTGAAGAGCGACTGTACCGGCCCGGCGACGTGTTCCACTTGCCAGCGCATCAAGCGCATTCGGAGCGCTATGGTCCGAACGGCGTGACGTATCTGGCCGGCAGAAAATAACAGGACGCGCCGCCGGGCGAAAAACTCACGCGCCCAGCAAGACCCCGGTCCTGAACGGCCGCGTGCCGGTCACTCGCCCTAGTGGCGCACCCGCAGTCACGAAGCGGATGGCGCGGCGCATATAAAGCACGCCTTCAGTGTTGCTGGAGATCGTAGTCGTCTCGTCGGTCAGCGGATCGACGATATCGAACAAGGCCTGTCCGATACTGACCGTCTCGCCGATCTTCGCGCGATGAATCAGAATCCCGCTGACAGGTGCGTAAAACTGCTCGCTCCCCGCGAGCGGCGTGGCGGGCGACAGCAACGCCGGCAAAGGCTTGACGTCCCGTTGAATCGCGTTGCGCCACACCAGATAATCGACGATCGCGTCGGCATCGCGTTGCGCGACTTCGTAAGAGACATCGCGCTGGCCGCGGCATTCCACTGTCACCGCAATCGTGCCGGTGGGCACCGGCTTGTCGGCCGGCATCTGCTGCTGCAAGGTCCACCACAACAGGCTATGGGTTTCATCGAACGACTCGCCGCCCGAGTTCGTCGCCAGCAATGACGCCTGCGCGCCGAGATAGCGCGACAACGGCTCGAACTCGGGCCACGCCGCCTCGCTGGTGTACAGATGCATTGCCGCTTCGAGCGAACAGTGCAGGTCGATCACGACATCCGCATCGAACGAGAGCTTCAGCATGGCCAGTTGCAGCGACTCGAATTCGGTCAACGGTTTCTGTTCGGCCAGTTCAGCCGCAATCAGTTCGCGCACGATGCGCCGGTTCTCCGTCGCGTCGGGACCCAACGCCTCTTTCGCGCGCGCGATCAGCTTCGAGAATTGCAGGAAGTGGCGATTGAAGTTCTTGCCGCTGCCGAGGTCGAAGCGCCCGAGGAACTGACCGAGCACATACTGTCCGAGCCCGACCGGATTCGCCACGGGCACCAGCACGATTTCCGCGTGCAATGCGCCCTGCTGCTCCAGTTCGAGCAGGCGGCGTTTGAGCAATACGGTCGTCAACATCGCGGGCGTTTCGTCCGCGTGCAGCGACGACTGGATATAGATCTTCTGCCCACTATCCCGCGTGCCGAAGTGAAACGACACCAGTTCGCGGTGCGTGCCGATAGCCGGCGATAGAAGCGGAATCGATTGCCTGTTCATGAGCGGAAAGCCTGAGGGAGAAGAATAAGAAGTAGAAGATCAATTGCCGTACGGATCGAAGTCGAAGTACTTCTTCGCGATCCGCGCATACGTGCCGTCCTTGAGCATCGAGCCGATCGCTTCGTTGATCGACGCCTGCACCGCGGTCTCGTCCTTGCGCAGGCCGATGCCCACGCCGCGATCGCCCATCGACAGCGGCTCGCCGACAAACGCAAAACCCTTGCCCGCCGGCGTGCGCAGAAAGCCGAGGTCCGCTTCCACCGACCCGAGCAACGCGCCGTCCAGACGGCCGTTCTGCAAGTCCGCGAATACTTCGTCCTGGCCCTTGTACGCAATGACGTGCGCGCCGAGCGGCGTCCAGTTCTTCAGCGCATAGCCCTCGAACTGCGTGCCCGACTGCACGCCGATCTGCTTGCCGGCCAGCGCGTTCAAGCCGCCCGCGAGCGGCGAACCCTGGCGCGCGATCAGCCGCGACTTGAACTGGAAGATCTTCGACGAGAACAGAATCTGTTGCTCGCGCTTTTCGGTAATCGCCATCGACGACAGGATCGCGTCGATCTTGCGCGCCTGCAGCGCCGGAATCATCCCCGAGAATTCGAGCTCCACCCACTGGCAGCGCGCGCGAATGCGCCGGCAGATTTCGTTGCCGAGGTCGACATCGAAGCCCTGGAAGCTGCCGTCGGGCGCCTTGACGTCCATCGGCGGATAGCTCGGGTCGATGCCGAGGCGCAGCGTTCCGGACTCGGCGGCGAACACGCCGCTGCTCAAAGTCAGCGCGGCGCTCAAGATCATCAGCGGAATTTTCATGGGAGAGGGGTGTGGGATGGACGAAGGACGACCGCGCCATCGTATGCCGCCGCCGCGCCTCAAAGAAGTCCCGTTCGAACTATCATGATCACGTTTACCGATCACCGGACGGAAGTTCTTCATGGCGTTGACGATTTCCCAGTTGCGCGCATTCACGGCGGTCGCCGAGCATGGCAGCATCCGCGCGGCGTCGCGCGCGCTCGGCATCGCGCAGAGCGGCATCACGCAGCAATTGCAGAACCTCGAAGCGATGCTGGGCGCGACGCTTTTCATCCGCACGAACCGTGGCATTGCGTTGACCGCGCTCGGCCAGCGGCTGTTGCAGCGGGCCGGCGCGATCATCGGCGAATGCGAGCGGGCCGAGCAGGAAGTGCAGCAATTGCGCGGCGATTACGTCGGCGAGGTGACGTTCGGCATGACGACCGAGCCGCTCGTCGATGCGTTCGCGCCGGTGCTGATGGAATTTCGCACCCGCTTCGAGCGGGTCGCGGTACATCTGCGCACCGGCACCTCGCGGATGATGATCTCGTGGATTCGCGAAGGCACGCTCGACTTCGCGGTTGCGCTAGTGTCGAAACATACCGACACGGCCGATCTGTCGGTGACGCCGCTTTATCCGTCCGATCCGGTGATCGTCTGCCGCCAGGGCCATCCGAAGGCGGGTGCGACTTCGCTGGCCGAACTCGTCGACTGCACGTGGGTGACGACGCGCTCGCCGAATCTCACCGAAGAACCTCACGTGAATCGCTTGAGTCATCTGTTCGAAAGCCACGGCTTGCCGCGGCCGAAAATCATCGCGACGGTGGAAGGCTTGTACGAGACCTTGCATCTGATCGGCGAGACGGACTGCCTGTCGCTGGAGTCGTCGGTCGTGGCCAAACGCGGGCCGTTGGCCGGCACGCTCACGTCGATCGCCGTGCGCGAGCGAGCGGTCGAACAGAACGTCTGCCTGCTGCAGCGCGCGGCGATTCCGCTCACGCCCGCCGCCCAGGAGCTGGCGACGATGATCGCGTCGTA
Organism: Paraburkholderia panacisoli; assembly: GCF_008369935.1. Lineage (GTDB taxonomy): Bacteria > Pseudomonadota > Gammaproteobacteria > Burkholderiales > Burkholderiaceae > Paraburkholderia > Paraburkholderia panacisoli. Next base: position 218,149 of record NZ_VTUZ01000011.1, read on the forward strand.
TACGCGCACGGTGCGGGCGCGGTGAGATTGGCGTGAAATCAGTCCATGGTTTCGAGCGCGATCCGCCGCGTAATCGCGGCGGCGCGATCACTCAAAGCACTTACTGAGTGGACGCATGCGCCCTCAGAAACGCCACATATCCGTTCTGCGTCTTGAGGATCTTCTCGGTGCACTCGTCATAGTCCGAGCCCTTCTCGTTGTCCGGCCCGTACATGCCCCGGCACTGCGCAAAGACGGTGAGCGTCGCGCCCGCGCCTTTCGCGGCGCGCGTCGCCGAGAAGGCGGCATGGCCCGAACTGTAGGGTACGTCGGTTTCGATTGCGACCCCGTCCGCGCGCGTCACGGACGTCTCGGAATGCTGCTCGATATAGCGTTTCGTAAGCGCCCAGGCCGCGTCGCAGTTCTCCGGTTGGCAATCGACCGTCGCGTTGCGTTGGGCGGCGGCAAGACTGGCTTCGTTGTGGACGAACCCCTGCGCTTGCAGCGCCTGCTTTTCGGGCGATGAGCAAGCAGTGAGTCCAAGCGCGACGAGCGCAAATGCAGCGATCTTTTTCATGAGTCCCTTCCTGGCCACGATCGAGCGCGATTATAGCTGCGTGGCGCAAGCGGGCTCGCGGATTCGCGCGCGTGGGGATCGGGGCGAGAGGTGCCTTCGTCAAGGCGCGGCAAAGCGAAGCCGCCGCGCTGCGGCTACAATTGAAAAGCCCCGCCGGCCCGAGGCGGAAATAGCGGAAATAGCGGAAATAGCGGAAATACCGGTAAATGCGGCATTGGCCGTACTTACGGCAATCATCGCCACAACCCCGCCGCCCGAATCACGCGCGCTCGCGCGCCGTCGCGGCTACGCTCCGCGAAAAGGCCGGGCACGCTTCACGCTGAACACCACGAGCAAACCGATTGCTGACGCGAACGCGCACACTGCTGGGTCGCGCCGTATTGCAGTCTTCACATGTCGTAGACCATCAACAGGAGTTTCCCAAATGATGAATCGAGACAATCCCGTCTGGCTGATCACGGGCTGTTCCACCGGCTTCGGCCGCGAACTGGCGAAGCTGGTGCTGGAGCGCGGCTGGCGTGCGGTCGTCACCGCGCGCGACGCATCGAAAGTGAAGGACATTGCCGAGCCTCACGGCGACCGCGCACTGGTTCTGCCGCTCGACGTGACCAACGCCGCGCAGGTCGAAGCGGTGGTCGCGCAGGCGAAACAGCGCTTCGGCCGCATCGACGCGCTCGTCAATAACGCGGGTTACGGTTATCTGGCCGCGATCGAGGAAGGCGAGGACGACGAAGTCCGCGCGATGTTCGAGACCAACGTGTTCGGTCTGATCGACATCACGAAGGCGGTGCTGCCGATCATGCGCGCGCAGCGCAACGGACTGATCGTCAACGTGTCGTCGATCGGCGGCATTACGAGTTTCGCGGCGACCGGCTATTACCACGCGACCAAATACGCGGTGGAAGGCTTGTCGGAATCGCTGGCGCTGGAGGTGAATCCGCTCGGCATCGGCGTGCTGATCGTCGAACCGGGACCGTTCCGCACCAACTGGGCAGGGCCGTCGATCAAGCAGTCGGCCACCGTGATCGACGACTACGCGGGCACGGCCGGCGAGCGCCGCAAGCAGACCGAGGCACGCAGCGGCAAACAGGCGGGCGATCCGGTGCGCGCCGCGCAGGCGATCATCGACGCCGCGCTGTCGGACCAGCCGCCGTTGCGTCTGGTGCTCGGCAAGATCGCGCTCGACCTTGCGTACAAGAAGCTCGACTTCATGCGCGGCGACTTCGATACGTGGAAGGCCACGACGGAAGGCGCGGATTTTCCGGAAGGGACCGCCTGAGAACGGCGGATTGCGATGGCCCGGCATGACGCCGGGCCGTCGTTGGAGCGTGTCGTTCGGGCAGGTTTAAAACTCGACCAGCGCGAAATCTTCCTTGCCCACGTCGCACAGCGGGCAACGCCAGTCGGCCGGCACGTCCGCCCAGCGCGTCCCCGGTGCGATGCCTTCATCGGGCAGACCGGCAGCCTCGTCGTAGACCCAGCCGCAGATCACGCAGACCCACTGCTTCAAGTCATCCGCCGACGCGGCCGTGCCGGGCGCCGGATCGGCGGCGCTCGCGGCTTGCGGCGCGGGCGTTTCGTCGAGGCTCACGACCAGCGGCGCGGCCGTGCCGCCGCCGCCCGCGCCAAGCCGCGCCTGCAGGCTTTCCAGCAAGCGTTGCGCTTCGTCCTGCGTCAGGTCGATCCAGTACGGATCGCCCGCGCCGTCGTTGAGTCGCTCGGGGGAAAACTGGAGTTCTACGGCTACGCCCTTCTTGTACATGGCAATCGGAATATCGATGAGGCCGGCAACCGGTGCCGGCATAGCGCCGCACGCGCGGTGCGGCGGCGTCGCGGCGCGACTAAACGAAGTGATTCAGCAGGATGGCGGCGATGAGGCCTGCGGCGCCGATGAGGCCGAGCAATTGCAGCAAAGTGAGCGATTTACGCGATGCGGAGGAGACTTGTTGGGTAGACACGAGCGTTTCTTGAAGATCGGAAAAAGCGAAATAGTACACGGGTGTGAGCGCGGCACATGCCGATTGGCGCAAACCCGCGTGCATCGGCCGACATTATCGCCGCTCGCGCACGCTGCATTGCCTACCGTGTGGAGATGGATTAATTCCCCGGCAGCGGGGAACTTCGCCTACGAGTACACCGCCTCGCCCGCATGCTCGCCAACCGCCGCGACGATCGCGGCCAGCGCCGCCGGCTCCAGCGTCAGGCCGATATGACCGACGCCCGGCACGATCGTCACGGGCACCACCCGCCCCGCCTCGACGAACACGCCAGCGAACGCTTCGGCGCGAAACGCTTCGTCATTCGCACCGACCAGCACTTCGAGCGGCTGACGGGTCGCGCGGATATCGGCGCGGTAGTTATCGTGCGGACGAAAATTCTGCATCAGATTGAACGAGTATTGCGGCGTGAGCATGGCTGCCGCTTCGGCTGACAGTGCGTAGGCCCCTGTCGGCAGATGGTTGAAGGCGGTGATGCGCAGCTTGTTGAGGATCACCAGCGCGGCGGTCCGCGGCACTCCGACGCTCACCCACCCGCCGACCGCGGGCAGCGTGGGCGGCGCGTTGTGGTGAATGAACGGCGCGAGCAGCACATACCGATCGAACGCCAGTTGCCGCGCATCACCCGCGAAACGCAGCGCAAATCCGCCGCCGGCCGAAAAGCCCACCAACGTCCGGGGCCCGGCGGGCTGAACCGCGTCGAGAAAGTCGCTCAGATCGTCCTCGAGTTGCCCGATATAGGCGATCGTGCCTTTCGCGCCGGACTCGCCGTGGCCGCGCATGTCGGGCACATGGACGTGGTAGCCGGCTGCGGCGAGCGCTCTCGCCAACGTATGCATGCTAACGCTGCTGGCCGATGAGCCATGAATCAGCACCACGCTGCCACGCGCTCGCGGCAGACGGCTCGCATAACGCCGATAGGCGAGCGTCGCGTTATCGCGAGCGTTGAAGCGTTCGAGCGGTGGTAGATCGGAGGTGTCGACGGACTTGAACGGCTCGTTGATCGAAGCGAGCGGCGGTGGCGGCTTGGGGCCGCCCTTCACGAGCGCCACCGCGAAGATCGCGGCAACGACGGCGACAATGCTGGCGAAACCCACAAGGAACGCGACAACCGGCATGACCCCATGCAGTTCGGTACTCATCGAATGGGCCTCTCAGGCGATTAATTATGTTTGCGGGTTTCCCGCTCGATGAGTCTGCGCCTCGGGCGTGTCGTGTGCGCTGTGGGTATTGTGATGCCGCTGCCGCTCGGCTTGCCGCTCATCGTCGCCGATGATTGTAAGGTCCCGCGCGGCCTCGTGAAAACTCGAATCTCAGGTATTCGCCAGCGGGTTGCCGTGACGCGAATCCCAGAAGCGGATCACCGCCGTGTCGCCGGTGCCGGCGCCGACCACCAGATCGGGCGCGCCGCCCTCGCGCAGCAACGCGCGCAATTCGTTGATGACCGGAAACACCTCGTGATTCCAGTCGGCGCCCTGCAAGTCGTGCGCGCGCTGTTCGGCTTCGACGATTTCGCGATCTTCCTTGAAGATGCGCTCGGTGAACCACACGAGCAGCGGCCACGCGAGATTCAGCACGCCGGGAATGCCGGGCTTGCGAATCGACAGCAGGCCGAACGTGCGATTGGTGCGCTGCTCGCGATCGAGCGGCACATAGACGATCCACAGGTCCATCACCAGCGTCTGTTCAGTCGTGCGGATCTGCAGCGTCTGATACGGATACTCGGTGCGGATCGTCATCACGTCCTTGTCGTTGTTGTCGCTGGTCTTGCGGCTCTGGCCGAACACGATCGCTTCGCCGATCGGCTGCTGGCCGGCCATTCGCGCAAACGTGTAGTCGACTTCGACCCAGCCTTCGCCGCGCCGCCGCCCCAACGAACGCGCACGCATCTGCCCCATCTGCTTGCGATGCAGAAACTGATGGTTCATGTCCATCAGGTTTTCGTGCATGAACGAATAGTGGCAATTCACCGGACGGCCGAAACGGCGCGTCTTGTACTTCCCGTCCGCGACGGAACCGAGCTTGGGCAGCGGCCGTTTCTCAGCCAACTCGGCCTTGCCCGGAAACACGAAAATCAGCCCTTCGACTTCCTGGCACGGATAGGAACGCACGCCGTTGGGCAAGCGGTCGCGGCCCAGATACGGCACGTCGACGCATTTGCCGGAGCAGTCGTAGGTCCAGCCGTGGTAGCCGCAACGAATCGATTCGCCGTCGACGACCCCTTGATGCAGCGGCACCTGACGATGCGCGCAGCGGTCCTCCAGCGCGAACACCTTGCCCGACTCCGTGCGCGCGAGCACGATCGGGTCGCCGGCGAAAGTCACACCATGCGTCTTGCCACGCTTCACTTCATGCGACCATGCGAGCGGATACCAGTGGTCAGGATGAATGCCGACGCGGCGCAGATCGCGTACCGGCGCGTCGTTGGCGGCGTGGCCCGGCGCGCGCGCATGCGCGGCCGTGGCAGAGGTGGCATGAGCCGCATTCTGCGTCGCCGCGTGAGCTGGCGACCCAGCGACGGATGCACCGTCGGTGTCTTGTTCGAGCGGTGGGACAGCATGCATAGGTGAAGCCTCCGTGCACGAGCGGATAGAAGGTCGCCGCCCTGCAATGTCGAGGCCGGCGTCGTAGCCAGTCTACTCGAAGCAGCCGTCGCATGGGTCCGACGGCGGCATACCCCAGTCTGTCCTCGATGCGTTGCACTGGCGTGACCGCGCGGCCCACGAACCGGAATGCCGCGCGACCAGCGCCGTGCGTTCAGTTCTCGTCTTGCGCCACCAGCCCCGAGCGGCGCTGCACGCCCCACGAGCGCCCGCCACGCAAAAAGTGCAGCCAGCCGAGCGCCGCGCCCAGATGCCGCACGAGCTGAAACGTGAACGGTTCGGCAATCGCCGCGAGCATCGCCATCCCCAGGCTGTTGCCGCTGCGCTCGCCAGTCCATCGGCGATACAGATGAATGCTCCACAAATAGAACGCGAGGTCGATCGCCGTTTTCAGGCCGATCACGCTGAAGATCGACACGACAATCGCACCATGCCCGCCGAACAGAAAGCCGAGTAGCAACGCAAACGCGGTCAAGCCGTAGATCGGCTGCATCGTGTCGATTGCCTTGACCGGCAGCATCAGCATGCCCAGCGTGCCGTAGCGCGGATTGCCGGTCATGTCGCGGTTCCAGTACTGCGTTTGCAGGAAGCCCGCGAACCAACGGCGGCGCTGCCGCAGGAAACTGCCGAGGTTGTCCGGCGCGTCGGTGTGCGCATGCGCTTCGCCGACCACCCGCACGTCCCAGCCGAGGCCGTGATCGACCGAATAGCGGCGCAGCCGGTGAATCAGCTCGTAGTCTTCCACCAGACATTGCGGATCGAAGCCACCCACGTCGAGCAGCGCGTCGCGCCTGAACGAAGCGAACGCGCCCGAGATCAGCAACAGACTGTCCGCGCGCATCCACGCAAAACGGGCGATGAAGTTGCGCATGTACTCATAGGTCTGGAACCACTGGAACACGCGGCCTGCCGCCGACTTGCCGCACACCGGCACCAGAATGCCGGCCGCCGCGACCAGCTTCGGCTCGCTCGCGAACGCGGTGCGCATCGCGTAGGTGGCGTCGTCGTCGAGCAGCGTGTCGGCGTCGACGGTCATCACGGTGTCGGTGGTCATCACGCTGATCGCGGCGTTCAGCGCACGCGCCTTGCCGCCGTGCGGCACGCGCAGCCAGAACAGGTTCGGATGCAAGGCGCTCGGCGCGCTCAGCACGCCGTCAGCAGCGGCCGTCAGACCGAAGCGTTCGGTGAGCAGCGCGCGGGTGGCGTCGGTGGAGCCGTCGTCGGCAATCACGATCTGCGCCGGGCCGTGCGTCTGACGCAGCAACGCTGCGAGCGTCACCGGCAACACCGCCGCTTCGTTATGCGACGCGACGATCACGCCCATGCTCGGCAAGTGGCGCTGTTCGTAGTCGGCTTCGAGCGGCGGCGTGCGGCGCATCAGCGGCAGCGATTTCCACGTGACGAACGCGAGCAGCAGCGTGTCGTAGACGACATACACAATACCGGTGGACCACGCCAGCGCGCCATGCAAAAAGAACGCGCGCGCGAACAGCAGCAGCCACAGCGCGACGACGCTGAAGTGAATCAGCGTGCCGGACAGCGTCGTGGGACGCGGCACGATGCGCGGCGATGCGAGGGCGAGTGCCTGTTCCAGGGTTTTCTTCAAAGTGGCTGCCGGGTTCGTCAGATAGTGTGGTTGAGGGAGGGAAAGCCGCGTGGACAGGCTCACGGCCTCATGCGCTTCAGAACCGATTTGCGATCGATCCACTCGTGCTTGAGCGCGCCGCCGATGTGCATCGCGAGCAACGCATAGAGCGCGTAGCCGAGCCACGTATGCAACGCGCCGAAGCGGTCGTGCAAGCTTTCCTTGAGCGCGGGATCGAGGTTCATCACGTAGCCGATGCGCGGCCACGGCACCAGGTTGAACAGACGCATCGGGTGAGTCGCGGCGTCTTTCCACGCGGAGTCATGCAGCCAGCCGGACAGCGGCAACGCAATCATCAGCAAATACAGCAGAAAGTGCGCGGCGTGCGCGGCAATTTTTTCCCACGACGGAAACTCGCGCGGCAAAGGCGGCGGCTTGTGCGACACGCGCCACAAGATGCGCAGCAGCGCGAGACCGAGCACCGTGATGCCGATCGACTTGTGCGTGTCGATCGCCGGACGCACCCAGTCGTCGGGCAACGAGTCCGCGCTCAGACCGAGCACGACGTTGCCGATCATCAGCAGCGCGATCAGCCAGTGCAGCGTCATCGCCGTGCGGGTGTAGCGCGCCGGCAGCGGCGCGCCGGTCGAATCGGTCAGGGAATCGGCGTGAGTGTTCATGGTTGTTGGTCTACGAGTGCGGGGCTGCGAAAGCCGTTTGAAACTCCGTCCCCGCCGAAGCAGGTTTGGATGCGCCGCCAGTATCGAGCTAACGCCGTAGTGTGCCGTTTTATTCCGTTAGGCGCTTAAAGGTGTATTTCAGACTATTTCGGGCGGCGCTGGGCTTCTGGGCGTTCCCGACGCTTCAGCCGTGCTTGCCGATCCAACCCGCACACGGCGCGCAAACGCAACCGCTCTTTAGCCGCGCGCCGCCGGGCGCCGCGCGATCAACGCAGTGGATTCGATCCGCTCGTCGACCCAACCATCGGTTGCATGGGCATCCAGCAGTTGCCTGATGCGCATGAGGAGCTCATCGAGCCCGTCGCCGAGCCGCTCGCGTGACAGACTCGACATCGACAGCGGCCGCATGCTCAACGAATCCACGGACACACGCCGCGTTTCCACGATCGACACGCGTTCGAGCGCCGCGAACGGCGACTTCGCGAGGACCGCGTCGTGGCTTTCCCAGTCGTCCGACTTGCGCTGCATGCGCGCCGGGTCGCTCTGCGCATATTCCTCCAGCAGCGCGTGATACGGCGCGAGCCATGCAATCGGCGCATCGGTGACCTGCGCGGTCGAGAACAGGGCGACCGCGCCCTCCGGTTCGATCAGCGCATCGAGCCGCGCCAGCGTGTCGGGCCGGTCCATCCAGTGAAACGCGCGGCCGATGACAGCCAGCCGAAAGCGTCCGAGCGACGGCGACAAATCATACGAGCTCCCTTCCCGATACTCGATGTTCGGCGCAATCCCCGCGCCGAGGCCGGCCGCGACGCGCAGCATTTCGGACTCCGGGTCGAGCGCGAGACCCGAGCCGACCCACGACGACAAGGCCAGCGACAACTGCCCCGGCCCGCAGCCGAGATCGAGCAGCCGATGCGTGCCGCGCAGCTCGCAGGACTGCGCGACGCGCCGGATCAGTTGCGGCGAATACGCGGGACGGCCCGCGAGGTAATGCGCGGCGTTGCTCTTGAAGCGGTCGGGGACGAAGGGGATGGGAGCGGTCATCGGCGGTTCCGGGCGAGTGGGTAGGTGGGTCGGTCGGTGGCGGCAAGGGCATCGGACAGAGCGCGATTATCGCTGCTGGGGCGCGGCGCTTCGATCCTGGCGTCGTATGCCGGATGCACGGAGGTTTGATGCGCGTAGGGCGGCGCAGTTTCCGGCGCTCTGGCAATCCGCCCGAGGAGTCGGGAATGAAAGCGGAATCGAACCCGAATGAAAGGCGGTCGACGCGTCTTCTTTCATCGCCGCGCGCCAAGCCGGAATCACGTGGCCTCATGCCATCAAAGTCACGCCCGCCCTGCAACGCTTCACGAATCGATAGTGCGCGACGCCCCACTCATTTCCGTTCGCATAGCCGAACAACTCCGCCACCACCATGTAGAACATGCGCCACCGCTGCAACCAGACTGCTGCATGACGCCCGCCGTACGTGTCGACGAGCGCCGCATCACGTGCTCGCGCGCGGCGTCGAGCGCGGTGAGCCAGTGATTCGCGGTGCGCTCGTAATGCGTGCCGCTTACCCACCACTGCCGCTCCATGCGCAGATCGTCCTGGAAGTTCAGCAGCAGCGCTTCGGACGGCATCGTGCCGCCGGTGAAAAAATACTTCGACATCCAGTCGCTGCCGTCGTGCGTCTCGAAGTGATACGCGAGGGTGCGATGCGCGAGGATATGCACGAACAGCTTCGCGTCGTCGCGCATCTATTACGTTCGAGGCCACCGGATGGATGCACGCACAATCGGCGAATCGGCGTGCCGCGGTTCGCCGTCCGTGTTCGCAACACTTGCAGCAGATAGCGGAATCGTCGCCTCCGTGCAAACGGCCGAGGCGTCCAGCTTCGTGGGCTCGTCGCATCGGCTCGGCTTGTCGCCGTCAACTGTCGCCCAACTTGCGCGTTCGTGGATTTTCTGACCGACCGGTTGTTCCAAGAAACCTAAGCTTCGGCATCCGCCTCGGCACGGCTTTTCCGATAGCGCTATCGTGTGCGCATCGCCTCTGTTCTCATGAAGGGCCCGCTCATGCCTTCCCGCCATAGCGCAGCGTTCACCGCTCTGCTCGCCGCCGCGCTGTTCGGCGCCACCACGCCGCTCGCCAAAGCGCTGCTCGGATCGCTGTCGCCGTTCCTGCTCGCCGGACTGTTCTATCTCGGCAGCGGCAGCGGCCTTGCCGTCCTGATTCTGGCGCGGCGGTTCAAACAACGCGCCGCCGCCGAAGCGCAAACCGGTCACAACCGCTTTCCGCTGCGCGAGGCGCCGTGGCTGGCGGGCGCGATCGCGGCGGGCGGCGTCGCCGGACCCGCGCTGCTGATGCTGGGTCTACAGACGACGCCGGCCGCCACCGGCTCTCTGCTGCTGAATCTGGAGGGCGTATTCACTGCGCTGATCGCGTGGATCGTGTTTCGCGAGAACGTCGACGTCCAGGTGTTCCTCGGCATGGCCGCGATCGTCGCGGGCGGCGTGGCCTTGTCGTGGCAACCGGGCGCGGCCGGACTGCCGCCCGGCACGCTGCTGCTGGCCGGCGCGTGCGCATGCTGGGCCGTCGACAACAATCTCACCCGTAAAGTGTCGACCCACGATGCGATGTTCATTGCGTGTATCAAAGGACTGATCGCCGGTTCGGTGAACGTGGCGCTTGCGCTCGCTCTGGGCGCGCGATGGCCGCACCTGTCGAGCGTCGCACTCGCGATGCTCACGGGTTTCGCGGGCTATGGCATCAGCCTGGTGCTGTTCGTCGTCGCGCTGCGCAATCTCGGCACCGCGCGCACCGGCGCTTATTTCTCGGTCGCGCCGCTCTTCGGCGTGACGCTGTCGTGGCTGCTCTGGCCGCAATGGCCGCCGCTGCTGTTCTGGGTCGCCGCCGCGTTGATGGCGCTCGGCGTGTGGCTGCACATCCGCGAACGTCACGAGCATGCGCACACGCACGAGTCGCTGGAGCACACGCATCGTCATCGGCACGACGCGCATCATCAGCACGAGCACGATTTCGCGTGGGACGGTAAAGAGCCCCACACGCATGCGCATCGCCATGCACCAATCACGCATGCCCATGCGCATTTCCCAGATATTCACCACCGGCATACGCATTGACTTGGTGCACTGTCGCACTGCATGGGCGTTCGGCGCAGCGCAAGAAAAAAATCTCTGTGGAACCAATCGCGCGATAGACCGATTCAATTGGCATGCTCGCGGTTCGCATCCTGTAATGGACACCTGTTGTGCGTATTCCATCCGTCCAACCTGGCGCCTATCCAGAGAGATCCATGTCGCAGCCCGAGCCCGATATAAACGAAGTGGTGAGAAGCATCGCCGAAGAAACGGATACGCCGACCGAAACGGTTTCGCGGATGTATGCGGACACCTTGGCCGATTATCGGCACGACGCGCGCGTCTTCGACTATGTGCCGCTGTTCGCCGCGAAGAAAGTGCGCGATCAACTTCGCCATAGCTCGAACCGAAAACACTGATACACGGTGGCGCGCGGAGACCACCGCGTTTCTGATGATGCTTCGCTTCGGCAAGCTGATTGGCTGGCTTGCCGATTCTTGCGAACGCGTATCGATCTTTTTTCAAGCTGCGAGATCCCGATCTTCAGCGATCGAGACTGGAAATTCCTTCGCAACGTGCTTCACTTCATCCCTCGCTGATGCTGCGTGCTCATTGCAAAGAGCTAGCGCCGATGAGATGCAGGACATTCGTGAGACCTCGCCACGGCGTGACCCGGCGAGTTTTGGGCACAGGTTCATAACGAAGGTTCGGTGCAAATGGTGCGGGCCGATCGGTTAAAGTGTGGCACGTCAGCCTCACTCATCCGATCGTTGCCCTCATTCAGCAAGGAACCTCGCTCATGTCCGACTCGATTCAGATTCGCGCCGTTACCCGTGAAGACTTCGACGCATGGCTGCCGCTATGGGACGCCTACAACGCGTTCTACGGCCGCTCGGGCGAAACGGCATTGCCACGCGAGATCACGGAGGTCACGTGGGGACGTTTTTTCGACGGATACGAACCCATGCACGCGATGGTCGCCGAGCGCAACGGACAGTTGGTCGGTATCGTGCACTTCCTGTATCACCGTCACACGACGATGGCCGGGCCGATCTGCTATTTGCAGGATCTCTATACGCTCGAAACCGAGCGCGGCAAGGGCGTGGGGCGGGCGCTGATCGAAGCGGTTTATGCGCGCGCGAAAGATGATGGCGCGCAACGCGTTTATTGGCAAACGCATGAGACGAATCAGACGGCGATGAAGCTTTATGATCAGGTGGCGGATAAGTCGGGGTTTGTGGTTTATCGAAAGGCGTTGTGAGAGGGCGGTGGGGGCGCATGGACGGCCGAACAAGGCGGCCCGCCGCGCCGATCGCATTGCATGCTACCGATTCTCGCTGCTCCTCCCGAACCCGGATTGCAACTCCGCCCAGACGGCGGTGGGGGCATAGGAATCGGTATCGCCTGCAACCCCGCCAGATCCGCGAACTCGTTAGATCATCGGAGCGCAAGGCAATTAAACGAATTGAACCAGCCTTCCGGCCACTCTTCGCGCTCGTTCAACATCTGCCTGCAATCCCATCTCTTCTGTCTCTGCCCATAAGAGATATTTGATCACTTCATCAACCGACTGCCTTTGCGCAATGAGTACGCAAATCTTGGTGACATAGACGTCGTATTCCTCCTTCGCTGCACCTTCCCCCCCGATACCTATTGGATCCCAATCGCGAAGCAGAACCTCTTTGACTGCATCCTGCAAGGCATGGCTATGTCGCTGTTTTCCGCTCATTGAGTTGCCCTCTATTGGCCCCAAACCGTTACAACCCGACCGGCGGGGTTCAGCACTACAACAGCACCGGCACCTATGTACCTGGTAGTCCCATTGGATCTCTCGGTAACGCTGATTGGGTTGTTCACCGCGTCGCACATAGCGCCCGGTGAAACGCCTCGGTTGATAGCTTGATTCAAGCCATGTCGCGTAAATCCCGTGATTACCCCTGCCTCGCCAAACGGATCCGTGAACTGCACCGGATTGCCGGCGACGTAAGCATACGCATTCGTCTGCCCACTTGCCCACCCGATCGGATCCTCACTGATGAATCTTGCTGTGGCCGGACTGTAATACCGGCTCCGATAGTAGTACAACCCCGTCCCATCATTCTCCCGCCCAGTGAACTGCTGTGAGTTCGGGTCCACCGCACCCGTCTGATTAGTACCACCATAAGGCTCGTAACTGTACTGCGTCAGGCTTTGCTGATCAGCATCCGTCAACGCGACCACATTGTTATTCGCGTCACGCAGAACATATCGGTCGCGGCTTGCGTCATCGCCGATGCGTCGGTACGCCAGTTCATCCACTCCGCTTTCCGGATACGGGGAAAACACGCGAATGCGCTGCGACCAATCATCATCCGGCATCATGAGATTCAGTTCATTGTCGATCCAGCCGGTCTGCAAACGGTGAGCATTCACCGTGCTGCGGTTACGTCGGCCGAACACGTCGTAGCTGAAGCTTGCCGTCACTCCGCCGCTGACCTGACTCAGCAGATCATTCTCGTTCCAGTTGTACTGGTTCACCCCGTCGCTAGCCAGGTTGCCGTTCAAATCATACGAGAGCGTCTTACCCGCCCAGCGCGTCAATTGATTCGCCGCGTTGTACTGGGCGTCGTTCACCGCCTGCGGCAGATTTACCTTCAGGAGACTGCCACCCGCTTTCGTGCGACGACCCGCCAGGTCATAGCCATACGTCAGATCCCCCAGCACGCTGCCATCGGCTCGCTTGTACGTGATGCCCGTCAACTGACTTGCCGCGTCCCATGTATTAGTTGCTGCTATTCCGTTGGCAAATTTCGTCTGGCTAAGCCGCCCCAATGCGTCGTATGTATAGCTGAATATGCGCGGCGCTTCACCGTTGACCTGGTACTGGATCTGCGTAACCCGGCGTTCCGCGTCGCGACTGTAACTCACCGAGGCGCGATCCATGTCGATCCCAGTGAGATCACGAGTATCAGGTGCAAAGCGGTACGTCCAACGCCCCTGGAACGTCGGAAATTCGAACATGCCGTTGTACTTACCGGTCACAGGGTCGTAGTACAACGCCGTGCTAACTTGCGTCCCATCGGCTTGTATGTTCCCGCGTGTGCTCGGGCCAAAGTCAGTGATACCAATCAGTTTGCCGAGGGTCTTGTCCCAGCTGTATTGCCAGCGATGGGATTCAGGCGCACCGGCCGCAGGCTGAAATGAGATTTGACCCAAGCGCCCTGCCGCATCATAGATGTACGTCCTCACCTGACCCCTGCGGTCGGTCACCGTCCCGATCTGCCCCGCGCTGTTCCATGTGTAGGTCGATTTATGACCCAGCGGATCGGTCTTGCTCACGGGACGGCCAATCGCGTTGTACGTATAGCGCGTCGTCACGCCCTTCGGATCAGCTTGACTGAGCAGGCGACCGGCACCATCCCATTCAAGGTGAGTCACCCCGCCAGCAGCATCGGTGATGTCAGTGGTGCGGTCCAGTGCATCGACGGTGCGGCGTGTGGAATGACTGAGAGGATCCTGCACTGCCGTCACACGACCAACAGCATCCGTTGTATATGATGTTGTCCTGCTCAAAGGATCGGTGACACCAAGCAGATCCGCGGCCGCCCATGAAAATTTCGTCACGCCTTTGAGCGCATCGGTCACCGTGAGGGGGCGCCCCTGGCTATCATTCGTGAACGTCGTCCGATTACCGAGCCGGTCGGTGACAGTCAGCAGATTACCTTTTGCGTCATAGGTGTAGGCAGTGCTGACGCCGCGTTGCGGGTCGCCAGCCTGTGCTTCAGTAAGTAACTGGCTGTAGCTGTCGAAGCTACGTGTCACCAGCGTGCCGGATTGATCGGCCTCGCTGATGCGGTTGCCATTCGCGTCGTAAGCATACGTGTACTGCCGATCGGTCGAGGTGAAGTTCGTCACGCGGCCGGTGACGTCGTAGACATACGTTTGGACCTGTGCAATATCCAGCCCCGTCGGATAGGTGTTGCGCACCACGTGGCCGCTGGCATCGAATTCAAGGCGACGGATACTGCCCCGCCGGTCTGTCACTTCGGTCTTGGTGGCCTTGCCGCCCGTCACCGTGTACGCAAACGCAAACGTGCTGTTATCGGCAAGCTTCTGCGAAATGACGCGATCGTTCAGGTCTCCGCCATTCCCATAAGTATTGGTAGGCAGTATGACTTCCTGTGAGGCAGAGGCTGGCCTGCTGCAGCGGAATCAAACGCGGATTAGCATGACTGCCAGAGCCGCACGGTACGGACGTGCCGCACCCGGCGATTTCCGAGACGGAGGCCAGCGTGAAACACGATATCACTCTTTATGTGGGTCTCGATGTTCATAAGGATTCGATCACAGCCGCCTATGCGATTGGAGCGGGCGAGGTTGAATTGCTTGGCAAGAGCGGTACTACACACGCCGACGTGGAGCGTCTGTGTAAGCGACTGCAATCGAAAGCGCGATGCATCAGCGTCGTCTATGAGGCGGGCCCGTGCGGATATGGACTTTACCGTCAGCTTGTCCAGAAAGGTTTCCAGTGCATGGTGTGCGCGCCATCGCTGATTCCCAGGAAGCCGGGTGAGCGCATCAAGACTGACCGACGTGATGCCGTCAAGCTCGTTCGATCATTGCGTGCTGGCGATCTGTCGGCAGTGTACGTGCCCGGCGTCGAAGATGAAGCATTCCGGGATCTGGCACGCGCATGGGTAATTGCCAAAGACGACCTGAAGCGTGCGCGACAACGGGTGAAGGCATTTCTGCTTTCGCACGGTGTACGCTATACCGGCTGTGCTGACTGGGGACCAGCGCACCGGCGCTGGCTGAGCGCGTATAGCTTCGACAGTACGTGGCAGCAGTTTGCGTTCGAAGAACAACGTCGCGCGATCGAAGACCGGCTCGCGCAATGTGACCGGCTGGAGTCGGCGCTGCGTGAGGCCGTCGTCAACTGGCGCTTCTATCCGGTCGTGCTGGGCCTGCAGGCCATGCGCGGCGTACAGTTCACCACCGCGGTGGGTATGCTCGCCGAGCTGGGGGATCTCTCGCGCTTCGTGCACCCACGGCAGTTGATGGCATGGCTGGGGGTGACACCATCCGAGCACTCATCGGGAGGCAAGCGCCGTCAGGGCAGCATCACTAAAAGCGGCAACAGTTATGCGAGAAAGCTGCTGGTTGAAGCTGCATGGAGCTACCGGCATCCCGCACGCGTAAGCCCGGATATCCAGCGTCGTCATGAGGGCTTGCCCAAGCCAATTGTAGATCGAGCCTGGGACGCGCAGGTACGCCTTTGCCGACGCTATCGCAAACTCGTCGCGCGCGGCAAGGAGAAGAATGTCGTGGTAGTCGCAGTTGCGCGTGAGCTCAGTGGGTTCATATGGGACATCTGCCGGCTGTCGTTGTCGCTCGCCATTCCCCGTGAGACACAGATAACCTGACGTGAAGCAATACTTGCAACCATGTCCAGCGTAACCACACACGGAGGAGTTTCCTGAAGGCGACGTAGCCCGGCACACGAGTAACCCGCGACCAGGTTAGGCAACGGATCTCATCTGACTTGCGCTGGTAGGTAGCGGAAGGCTCATTGGGTGGACATCTGTAATGCGGTAACCAATCCGCGGATATCAGCTTGATCCACCGTCGAGATTTACTGCTACGTCGCCCTCAGGAAATTCAAATATCGAAAACACAAAACCGATCTGATTGACACGGGAAGTCATATCAACCTGGATATTGCCCAGCGGATCGGTAGTGGTGATTAAACGGCTCTGACTGTCCCAGCCGTATTTCCATACGCCGCCGCCGGCATCCGTGA
This sequence comes from Paraburkholderia panacisoli, assembly GCF_008369935.1. Lineage (GTDB taxonomy): Bacteria > Pseudomonadota > Gammaproteobacteria > Burkholderiales > Burkholderiaceae > Paraburkholderia > Paraburkholderia panacisoli. Next base: position 234,432 of record NZ_VTUZ01000011.1, read on the forward strand.
ACTGGGTAAGCCGGTCCTGACTGTCGTACTGGTATGCGACTTCGCGCTTCAGCGGATCGCTCACGCGCGATACCAGCGGCATACCATGGCTACCCGTGATCGACGTGAAACCGAACGCGCGACCATTTGGACTTGTGACAGTCGTTACAGCTCCCGTCGTACCGTTGCGCGCGATCGCGATCGCGTTGCCGTTGCGGTCCTGCACGCGAGTGAGCCGGTAGACGCCGCCGCTCATCGTGAACTGCCCGTACACGGCCGTCACGCAAGGTTAGCGTCATGCCTGAACTGCCGACCGCATCGATCCGCGCCAAGTAGTACTCTCCGGGGCTCGTCAGGTTGTCCCAGATCCTGGAACTGCCCGCGCGCGGCGTGAACGGCACACGTATGCCGGTCGCCTCGCGGAACTCGAGCCTCTTGCGGTCGACGCTCATCGCAAGAATGGTGTCGTAGGTAAAACTCATACCCACGCCAAAGGCTCCGACCAGAGGTTTGCCTGCCGCGTCGTAAGCGTCGCTACGATAGACCCGCACCAGTTCCAGGCTTCCCGCCGTGTCGGTCACGGTGAGGTCATGGTTGTACTGATAGAACTGACCGCTGTACAGGTTCACCGGATCGGCGCCTGAAGTGCTGTTGCCACAACCAGCAGTGGAATCGTCTGAGCAGTTGCTCTGCCCCGGATCGGGCATGCTGCCTTCGGGCGATGGCGGCTCGATTGTGTCGGTGCCCGATGGCCCGCTGCAATACGCCGCGATCACATCTGGATCGCCGCACACATACCCTCCGAGACCACCGAAGTCTGCGGCCGCGGCATTCAGCGGACACATCGGATCGGCCGGGTAAGCGCCCGAATTCAAATACTTGGAGTCGCAGTCGGTAGCGGCATGCACATGTGGCGCGATAAACCACAACAGCAACGCAACCAGAAACATAAAGAGGGGGCGACGAGGGGAGCGCATGCGCCGCACGGCGGCAGCGGGATAAAACATTGACATTGAGGACCCGGCAGACAACGGATGAAAGAGCGCGACTGACATGTTCAGCGCACTGCAAATTGACCGGCAAACGGAAGAGAAGGCGAGAAAGCCAATGCGCGTTATCGGCGGATTGCGGTGAGGTTCCCCGCCGCGTCGTAGTCGTAGTACGCTACGGCGCCGCCTGCCGTAACGCTCGTGAGTCGCCCTAATGCGTCATAGCCATAGGTGACTTCATCTGCATGCGCAGACATCGCGGGAATTGAAAGACAAGCCAGCGCGATCGCACCGCCGCTAACCATACCGCCCAGGAGCGCCCGAGGCCGATTGCTCCAATATTCAAAAAAATTCGTCACCGATACCTCCTGCTTAGTCTTGCTTCTTATCAACGCTTTGTAAGATATCGAAAGACGAATGCTCTTTATAGTGGATCGTTCTTATTGGTCCAGCGAATTTTCTTAAACGCTACTCCGCATCGCAAACCAACACTTTCCCAGCCCCAAAAACAAAAGGCGCACCACCCGGTGCGCCCTTCGTCCCTCCACTATCGCGGCACTCAACATCCACCGCCCACCAAACCCATCACACGCTCAAGCTTCCAACTGCTCCAGCACTTTCCCCTTGGTCTCGATACCAAGAAGATGCACCGCAATCGCCGCCAGAAACGGCACGGCCGCGAGAATATAAAACGCCACTTCCAGATTGCCGCCGATCATCGTCTTCGACACGATGGCCGGTGCGAAGATCGCCGCCACCTTGAGCCACGCGCCGCCGACGCCGCATCCCATCGCGCGGATGCTGGTCGGATACAGCTCCGGTGTATACACGTAAGCAGTAATGAAGCCACAAGCGAGGAAGCCGAGCGCAAGCGCACAGCACGTCGCCACCACATACACCGACGACCCGTGCAACACCCCCGCCATCACCAGCGAAAGCGCGCACGCCACGAACGACACGTTGATGATCGGCTTGCGTCCCACCTTGTCGACCAGCAACGCGCAAGTCAACGACCCGAGCACGCCGAGCACCGAAGCCGCCACTGCCAGATTCAGCGCGAGTTGCAGCGGCGCGTGATAAATCGTGCGATAGATCGTCGGCAACCACGTCGACAGACCGTACTGGATGAAGCCGCAGGTGATCCACAGCATCGCCACGGCCAGCGTGCGCTTCAGATACGCCGGCCCGAACAGATCCGCCATGCGGCGTTTCGGATGGCGATTGGCCATCGCGTCGAATTCAGCCGAATTGACCACCGGCGGCAGCGGACCTTTCGCGGCACGTTCGAACCGGTGCACGGCGGCATCGGCATCGGCCATCCGTTCGCGCTCGGCGAGCCAGCGCGGCGATTCCGGCACCAGACGGCGCAGCACGAAGAACAGGATCAACGGCATGCCGCCGATGAAGTACATCGCTTGCCAGCCGAAGCGCGGCACGATCCACGCACCCAGCGCATTCGACGCGAGCAGGCCGACCGGAAAAACGATTTCATATAGGAGCACGAAACGTCCACGGCCATGCGCACGGCTAATCTCGTTGATGTAAGTCGCGGCCACCGGCAATTCACCGCCGAGCCCCAGACCCTGAATCACGCGCAGCACGACGAACGCGGCGAACGTCGGCGCAAAACCGCATGCAATACTGGTGATGCCGATGATCCCCGAGCTCAACGCAATCGCCTTCACGCGGCCCTTGCGCTCCGCATACCAGGGAAACACGAACGCGCCGATCAGTTGCCCGACCGAACCGGAGCCGATCAGAAAGCCGATTTCCCACGGCGTCAGTTGCCACTTCGCGATCAGGATCGGCAGCGTGGCCGCGATCGCGATCACGTCGAAGCCGTCGAAGAACGTCGCGAGACCGATCAGTATGCGCGCGCGCACCTGCATTGCGTTCTTCGGCAACCGCTCGAGACGCGCGATGATCGAGCCCCGGGTCACGGGGCCTGAGACACCGGCGCTGCTGCGGTCCCCCATGGTGTTATCGATGGTTCTCATGCCGTGGTGCCGTCCGTAGATATGGTTAGGCAAGCGCCGTTGAGGCGTCCGTCAGGGTGGCAAGGTCGATGGTCCGGCCTTGATTCATCCACTTGCGCGAGAGTTTCAGTTCGCGCGGAGTGTTGATGGCAATCACGCCGCGAATCACACCGTCTTCCAGATGGAACAGCGTGGCGCGCTTGCCGGGCAGGTCGCCGCGTACGGCCAGATGCGCATTGCCCGGAATGTCGCCGAGGATCTGCAGGTTGACGTCATACTGATCGGACCAGAACCACGGAATGTCCGCGTACGGTTCGAACGTGCCGAGCAACGCCTTCGCCGTACTGATCGCCTGGTTCTGCGCGTTGGCCCACGATTCGAGCCGCACGCGGCGCTTGAGCCACGCGCTCGGATGATTGGCGACGTCGCCGCACGCGAAAATGCGCGGGTCGTCGGTGGCGCCGAAATGATCGACGACGATGCCGTCGTCCACCTTCACGCCGGCCGCTTCAGCGAGCGCCGTGTGCGGCGTGAGGCCGATGCCGGCGACCGCGAAATCGGCGTCGAGCGTCGAGCCGTCTGCGAACGTCGCGCGCATCCGGCTCGCGTCGTGCGGATGATCTTCGAGCTTGACGAGCGATGCGTTCAGGCGCACGTCCACACCGTTCGCCCGATGCAGGTCGAGCAGGAAGCCGGACACCATCGGCGGCAACGAGCGCGCACACAAACGCGGCGCACCTTCCACCACGGTCGCGTCGACGCCGAGCTTGCGCGCGGTGGCCGCCACTTCCAGACCGATCCAGCCGCCGCCCACCACCAGCACGCGCTTGCTTGCGCGCAGCCGCTCGCCGAGCGCGACGGCTTCATCCAGCGTGCGCAGGTAGGCGATGTGCGAGGTCTTCACGAGCGCGTCCGGCAAACGGCGCGCCGCGCCGCCGGTGGCGATCACCAGGCGGTCGTATTGCACCTCGCGGCCCGACTGGGTGCGCACGATGCGTTCCTCGCGATCAATCGAAGTCGCGTAATCCGGTTGCCACGCTTCGACGTCTAGCTCATCGAAGTCGTCGGGCTTCATGAGGCGCACGGTGTCGATATCCGCTTCGCCGGCCAGCACGGCCTTCGACAGCGGCGGACGCTCGTACGGAAGATGAACCTCGTCGGCGATCATCACGAGACGGCCGTCGAAGCCTTCCTTGCGCAGGGTCTTCACGACCCAGCCGGCCGCCTGGCCGCCGCCGATCACGACGATCGTGCGCGGCGCTTCGAGTCCGGCATGCGCGGCTTGCGCCTTTACAGTAGCAGCATCAGTCATTTTTGCGCTCCGTCATGAACTTGCCTTCCGGCGCTTTGGCGTTTTTCTGGCGCCGCGTATTGCCGTCGATGCCGCCGTCGATCGCCCATTCGGCGAACACGGTCGGGCCTGGCTCGAAATCGCGCGGCTGCCATTCGGGGGTGAGTTGGTCTTCATCGGCGTAGTACTCGATCAGGCCGCCGGCCGGATTCTGGAAGTACCAGAAGTACGCCGACGACACCGGATGACGTCCCGGCCCGAGTTGCGTATCCCAGCCGCAACGGCTGATATGCATGCCGCCGCCGAACACTTCGTGGATGTCGCGCACGGTGAACGCGACGTGATTCAGGCCGCGCTTACCGTTGGGCAGGGCCAGCAGGAAGATGTCGTGATGACCGCCGTGCGGCGCGCAGCGCATGAACGCGCCACGGCCCGGATAACGGTCCGACATTTCGAAGCCGAGCAGTTCCTGGTAGAACTTTTCCTGTTCGGCGAGCTTGTTCGTGAAGAACACGACATGCCCCACTTCGACCGGCTCGGCGCGTTCGTAGATCGGCGACGGCTGATCGACACGCAAGGTCTGGCCCCACACGTTCGACGGCGAACCGTGCACGTCGAGCGCACGCTTGCGGGTCACTTCGACGCGAATCGCCATGCCGTTCGGATCGATGCAACCAACCGCGTCATCGGTTTCGAAATGGCCCGGCTGACCGGCGAAGCGGCCGCGCAGTTCGTCGAGTTCGGCTTTCGTCGCAACGCCCCACGTCACTTCGCGCAGCGTCGGACCTTCTTCGAACGCGGGCGGCAGCGACGGGTCGTTCGCATCGACGGCGAGAATCGTGCAGCCGTTCAGCGTTTCGAAGCGCGCGTGCGTCTCGTCGTGCGCGGTCTCTTTCAGGCCCCAGTCCGCGAAAAAGCGGCGGCAGGTGGCGAGATCCGTCACGCCGTAAATAATCTGTTCAATGCCGAGAATCGTCATACGTGCCTCTTGCGTCTTCAGTGTGCCCACGCCAGCGGCGCGTCGTTCAAGCCCCAGTAGAGGCTCTTCTGTTGCATGTATTCGCGGATGCCCAGGCGGCCTTTCTCGCGTCCCATGCCGCTCTCTTTCCAGCCGCTGAACGGTGTCGAGATCGAGAACAGCTTGTAGGTGTTGATCCAGATGGTGCCGGCTTCGAGCGCACGGGCAATCCGGTACGCGCGCTTGTAGTCGCGCGTCCAGATGCCGGCGGCGAGGCCGAACACACTATTGTTCGCTTCTTTCAGCAGCGCTGCTTCGTCGTCGAACGGCATGGCCACCAGCACCGGTCCGAAGATTTCTTCCTGACAGATGCGCGCGTCGTTGGTCAGGCCTTCGAGAATCGTCGGCTGAAAGTAGGTGCCGGCTTCGCGGCCATCGCCGACCGGACGCTCGCCGCCGCACAGCAGGCGGCCGCCCTCTTCGAGACCCAGCGCGACATAGCGCTCGACGCTTTCGCGATGCGCCGCCGTGATCAGCGGTCCCATCTGCGTTTGCTCGCGCGACGGATCGCCGACGCGCAGCTTGCGCGCGCCTTCGGTCAGACGCCTCATGAACGCGTCGTAAATCGAGCGCTGCACGAACAGACGCGAGCCCGCGATGCAGGCCTCGCCCGACGAACTGAAAATACCGTACAACACGCCATTGACCGCATGATCGAGGTCGGCGTCATCGAACACGATGGTCGGTGACTTGCCGCCGAGTTCGAGCGATACCGGCATCAGCTTGTCTGCCGCGATGCGCGCGATGCCGCGGCCCACTTCAGTGCCGCCGGTGAACGACACTTTCTTCACGAGCGGATGACGCACCAGCACGTCGCCGATCACCGAGCCCTTGCCGGGCAACACGCTGATGACCCCCTTCGGCACTCCGGCTTCTTCACAGATGCGCGCGAGCGCCAGCGAAACCAGCGGCGTGACTTCAGCAGGCTTCAACACCACGGCGTTGCCGCCCGCGAGCGCCGGCGCGAGCTTCTGCGCGTCGGAAGCGATCGGCGAATTCCACGGCGTGATCGCTGCGATCACGCCAATCGGCTCGTACACGCTCATGGTCAGATAGTCGCCGCGCGACGGCGTGACTTCTTCGTCGAGCGTTTCGAGGCAGGCCGCGAAATAGCGGAACGTGTTCGCGGCGCTCGCCACCAGCACGCGCGTTTCGCCGATCGGCTTGCCGTTGTCGCGGCGCTGCAATTGCGCGAGCGCTTCGTGGCGCGCCATGATCAGATCGGCGATGCGGTACAGGATCAGCGCGCGTTGATGCGGCTTCAGACCCGACCAGTCCGCGCGGCGCCATGCGAGGTCAGCGGCTTCCACCGCTTCGCGGGCGTCGTCGGCATTGGCCGTCGAGATTTCCATGTTGACCGACTGATCCGCCGGATACAGGCTTTTGTACGGGTTGCCACGTCCTTGCCGCCATTCGCCGCCGATGAAAATATCGCCGGTGGGCACGAGGCTGGTATCGAAGTGAGTCATGTCGGTCATTCCGGTTTGCTTCAGCTAAAGACTTAAATCACGCAGCGGGCCGCGCGATTGCGCAGCGCGCGAATCGCGCTATACGCGGTCAGCGCGGACGTCTTGGGGTTGTCCGGCAGCGGCTTGCCGCACATTTCCAGCGACATCTCGCCGAATGCGCCGCGCGCCACGATGCGATGCACGTTGCGTGTCACGTTCGGATCGGCGATCAGGCGCACCGTGGTGTGGTCCAGACCGAGACCGGCCAGCGCAATCGTCGCGGCGACATTGGCGTTCTTCGGATAGAGCCGCGCCGCTTCGCGCGCGCTGCCTTCGAAGATCACCCGCTCTTCGTTCAGCGTGTTCAGATCGCAGACCTGTTCGGCCGGCGTGCCGAGCCAGCCGCTCGGCGGCTTGCGGCCCGTGTACAGCACTTCGTCGAGACCGCCGAGTTTGGCCGCGGCCAGCGCGTCCACTCCGCCGATCGCGCCGGACAACAGCGTCAGCGTCGCGTCGCCCTCATCGGCGGCGGCGGACAACGCGTCGAGCAGCAACACGTCGGACAACGCACCGATCGAGGCCACCGCGCAATCCGTGCCGGCTTTGAGCAGCGGCACCACGTGATCGACCAGCGCGCTGTGGCCCGCGCATTCCAGCGCGAAATGCGGCTGGCTGCTCAAGGCGGAGACCGAGGTCACCACGTCCACCGACGCGCCCACGAATTCACGCACCGACGCCATGTGCCGCTGCGGCACGATCACGTGCGACACGCGCACCGTCGGGTCGGCGGCGACCGAGCGGTACACCGCCTGGCCGATCGCGCCGAAGCCGATCATCGCGACGTCGACAGGTGCGTGATGCCCCGCGTAGCCGGCCTCATGCATGTTCCGGCTCCTGTTCCTTGACCGGCGGCCCCGCGAACGCAGTGGCGAACGAGCCGACCGACAGCATGTCCACTTCGACCAGCACCGGTCCGCTCTTCGCGATGCCTTCGCGAATGATCGCGTCGGCCTGGTCGAGCGACTTGATGCGGTAGTGCGTGAGCTTCAGGCTCTCGCAGAACTGCGCGAAGTCCGGCTGATGCAGATCGACGTAGCAGCGGCGGCCGCCGTAGTGCGCGTCCTGAATGTTGCGGATCACGCCGTAGCACTGGTCGTTCATCAGCACGATCATCACGTTGGCGTTTTCCTGCACGGCCGTCGCGAGTTCGCCGACGTTGACCATCAGGCCGCCGTCGCCGACGAGGCACACGGTCTTCGCGGCATTGCCCGCGAGCGCCGCGCCGATCGCCATCTGCATGCCCTGGCCGATGCCGCCGCCGAGTGCGTGTACGCCCGCGCGCGGCGAGAAGATCTTCAGCATGCGGTTGCCCCACGTGCTGTTCGAGATCGTGACGTCGCGCACCCAGTTGTAGTCGCGGCCCACTGCGGCTTGCAGCGCGTCGACGAGGCGCTTGTACGGGCCGAGGCCCTTGCCCACGTCGCCCACCGCGCTTTCGCGCGCGGCAGCCAGATCCTGTGCGAACTTCGGATCGACCTTCAGGCGGCCTTCGAGCAGCGTCGCCAGTTCTTCGAGGACGGCCGATGCATCGCCGTGAATGAACATCTCGTTGCGGTAGCCACGGTTGTCGGCGAGCGCGTCGGCGTCGATGCGATACAACGGTTGCGGCAGCGCGAGCTTGTACTTCAGCGTTTCATTGCCACGCAGACGCGAACCCACCACCACCAGCGCATCGCACGTCTTGTAGAAGCTCTCGACCGCCGAGTGCACGTTGAACGCGCCGAGCGTCGCCGGATGATCTTCCGGCAGCACGCCACGGCCCTGCACGCTGGTCACGACGCCGAAGCCTAGCGCCACGAGGCGCTCGACCGCCTTGGCCGCATGACGCGTACCGCCGCCCAACCACAGCAGCGGGCGCTTTGCGTTGACCAGTTGCTCCGCGAGTTGCGCGACGCGCTGGCTGCAATGCGTGAGCGTCGTGACGTGCGGCGCGCTGAGGTCGCCCGGCCATTCGACTTCGGCTGCCTGAATGTCGATCGGAATCTCGACGCTGACCGGCCCGCTCGGCGCGGTTTGCGCGACGCGCACGGCTTCGCGGATCGTCGACAGCGCGGTCTCGACCGAGCGCACGCGATACGCGGCCTTCGAGATCGACGACAGCATCGACAGTTGGTCCGGCGCTTCGTGGATATATGCGAGGTCCTGATCCAGGTATTCGGTTTCGATCTGGCCGGTGACGTGCAGCAGCGCGGTGCCCGCGGTCAGCGCTTCGACCATCGCACCGGCTGCGTTGCCCGCCGCGGTGCCCGTGCTGGTGAATGCCACGCCGAGGCCGCCGGAGACGCGGGCGAGGCCGTCGGCCATGTTCACCGCGCCGGCTTCGCCGCGCGCGCCGACGTAGCGGATCTTGCCGCGGTTGTGGATCGCGTCGAGGATCGGCATGTTGTGAATGGAGATCACGCCGAATGCGGTTTGAACGCCGCACTGCTCGAGGAAAGCGGCGATCAGTTCGCCAACGGTGGTTTTGTTAGACATGTCGTGCAACGCCTCCAGAAACATCGATGTGACTGCCCGTCGTATAGGACGACAGCGTCGTAGCCAGGTAAAAGAGCGCTTGAGCGGCTTCTTCGGGGCGACCGAAGCGGCCTAGCGGAATGTTTTTCGTGCGCGCGAGCTCGGCGGTCCAGTCTTCCCAGCTCTGGCCCGGCTTCGCCTGCGTCGCGAAACGGCGGCGCCACTGACCCGATTCGACGATGCCGATCAGGATCGAATTGACACGGATGCGCTGCGGCGCGAGTTCGACCGCGAGCGACTTGATGAGGCTCAACACGCCGGCGCGCGCCGACGATGTCGCCACCATGTGCGGTTCGGGTTGCAGCGCGAGCAGCGAGTTCACGCAAACCACCGCCGCGTTGTTGCCGGCGCCGGCCGCGTCGCGCAGCATCGGCAAAAACGCGCGCGTCGGGCGAATCACGCTGAAGTACTTCAGGTCGAGTTCTTCGCGCCACGCGTCGTCGGTGGTGTCGGCGAACGTCGACACACGCCCCTGGCCCGCGTTGTTCACCAGCATGTCGGTGCGGCCGAAGCGCTCCTGCACCGCTTTCGCAAACGCGTTGACGTCCTCAGTGTCGAGCACGTCGCAGCTTTGCGCGAGCAGTTGCGCGTCGGGAAACTGCGCGTTCAGCGCGGCTTGCGCTTGCGCGAGCCGCTCGGCGTTACGGCCGCAGATCGCGACCGAGGCGCCGGCCCGCAAAAACAGTTCGGCGGTCGCGAGGCCGATGCCGGACGAACCGCCCGTCACCACCGCTACCTGCCCGGTCAAGTCGATTTGAATCATCAGAGCCCCAATGCCTTCATGTATTTGCTGCCCGCGTTCGGGCCGTTTTTCGGCCGATAGTTGAGCCGCTGCGAGAGTTCGTCGGCCGCGCGGCGGACCTTGTCGATCAAGCCACTATCGAGCAGCGATGCGTCGATCTCGTGACGCGGAATCGTGGTCGTGATGACCGCGACGATGCGGCCCGTGTCGTTGCGCACCGGCGCGCTCACCACCGAAATGCCGCGCTCGAACGACGACTCGCTGATCGCGAAACCGCGCCGCGCGTCGTCGCGAATCCGTTCGTACAGATCCTCGACGGTGGCGGGCGTCTGCTTCGTGAAGCGCTCGAGTTCCGGTTCGGGATAGAGCTTCTTCAGATCGTCGAGCGTCATGTCGCCCATCAGCACCTGGCCGTGGGTCGTCGCATGGGCCGGCAGACGGGTGCCGACATTGACCTTCACCGAACTGAAAATCGGCGCGTGGCTTTGCGCCTTGGCGACGAACACCACGTCGCGTCCGTCGCGAATCACGATGTGGCTCGTCAGACCGGTTTCGTTGCGCAGCGCTTCGATAATCGGCAGGCCGAGGTCGGTCAGTTCGAGCGAACTCAGATATTCGAACCCGAGCCGCAGCACCGCGACGCCGAGGCGATAGTTGCGGTCCTTGTCGGCGCGCTCCAGAAAGCCGAGCGATTCGAGCGTTTGCAGCAGACGGAACACCGTCGTGCGGGGAATCTTCAGGCGCCGGGACAATTCCGGGGCGCCGAGAACCGGCTCGCGCGGCGAGAACTCGGTCAGAATCTTCAGACCACGTTCCAGACCCGGTACCCGGTAGCCGGAATCGCTACTGGTGTCGGTGCGCTCGTCGTCCGCGTCGCGCTCGGCGTTGATGATGTCGGGCGTCATTCATTGGCTCCGTTGTCCGCCGCTCGCGCGGCAGAACGTGTCGATGATCGCGGTGTACGCGGCGGGTGCTTCGATATAGCCGGCGTGCCCCGCGTGCGGCACGACCTGCAATGGCGTGCGCGCGGCCTGTGCGAGACGCTCGCAGGCGGCGGGCGGGGTAATGGCGTCGTCGGCGCCGACCGCGACGTTCACACGGCCTGAGTAGCGCGCGAGGTCGGCGGCGAGATCGGCGTTCGCGAGCAGATGTGTTGCTTGCGCGTAGCCGTGCGGGATCACGCGCGACATGTTCCAGCGCACCCACGCGCGGGCTTCCTCGCTTGCGTGAGCGGACAGCATATTGGCGCTGCGTTTTTCGGCGAGACCTTGCGGGCCGAGTTCTTTCAGCATGGCGAGGCGCTGGTCGCGCTTCGTCTCGCGCACCTCGGCCGATGCCGCGCCGTAGCCGCCCGCCGGCGACAACAACAGCAGACCGGCGACACGGCGCGGGTGAGTCGTAGCAAACGCGCCGGCGATGATCGCACCGAGCGAGTGCCCGACCAGCACGCAGCGTTCGATACCGAGCGCGTCGAGCCAGTCCTTCAATGCGGTTGCGTAATCGTCCGCAACGGGCGACGCCGCCGCAACCGGCGTGGACCTGCCATAACCCGGCGCATCCCATGCCAGCACGCGACGGCTCGCGCCGAGCACGTCGAACTGCTGCACCCACGATGCCGCACCCGAACCGATACCGTGCAGCAACACGAGCGGCAGCGCATCGCTGTCGGCGCCGCCGGCTTCGCGGTAGCTCAGCACGCTTTGCGATGCCAGCGCGACCTGCTGCACCGCAAATCGCGCAAGGCGTGCTTCGAACGTGGCGGGCTGAGCGGCGGTAGCGGACGGGACTGCGGACATGATTTCCTTCGCGAGTGTTTTGAAACTGGAACGTCGCTTCAGCGATTTAGCGCTTGAGCCTGGCGAGCGGCGAATCCGGCGGATATGTCGGCGTGATCGGCTTCGGCGAACCGAGCATCACGCACATCAGCGCGTCTTCTTCGCCGATGTTCACTTCCGTGCGGTACACGCCCGGCGGCACCGAGATCAGGTCGCGTTCGCCGAGTACGGCTTCCCACGTTTCACCGTCTTTCTCGCAGACCACTTTCATCTTGCCGCGCAGCACGAAGAAGATTTCTTCGACATCCATATGAATATGGCTCGGGCCGATGTTGCCGGCCGGGATCACCATCGTCGAGAACGTGAAGCCGCCTGCGGGCACCGTGTTCGAGTCCTTCGCGACGCCCGTGCCGCCCGTGCCGACGTAGCGCATTTGCGCGCGGCGGTACTTCGGGTCGTAGTCGGCCTGGAACTTCAGCGCGTCCCAGTCATAGCGACGCGTTTCCAGGCGCGCGACGCGGCTGTCCAGCCATTGCGCGAAGCTCGCGTCCGCGGGTTGGTCCCACGATTTACGTTCGATATCGGCGTCCGCCATCTCTTTCTCCTTTCGATTCGACAAGATCAATTCATCACGAAGCCGCCGTTGACCGGCAGCAATTGGCCGGTCACGAAGCGCGCGGCATCGGACAACAGGAACAGCACCGGCCCGGTCACGTCATCGGGCACTTGCGCGCGCGTCAGCGCGCGGCCTTGCAGGTAATACTGGTGACGCTCGGCGGGCACATAGGCGGTCGCCTCGACTTCGGTCAGCCCCGGCGCGATCGCGTTGACCGTCACCTGATGGGCGCCGAATTCGCGCGCCAGGGAGCGTGTCATCGAGATCACCGCGCCCTTGCTCGCGACATACGCGAGCAGCTTCGGCGCGCCCCACATCGCCGTGTCCGACGCGATGTTGACGATGCTGCCGCGGTGCGAGTCGCGCAGATACGGCAGCGCGGCGGTACTCATCAGCCAGGTGCCGCGCACGTTGACGTTCATCACGGCGTCCCACGTCTCGACCGACAACTCGTCGGCGAACTTGCCGCCGGAGTTGGTGATCGCCGCGTTGTTGATCAGCGCATCGATGCCGCCGAGTCGCGCCGCGCCTTGCTGCGCGAACTGTTCGATGCTGACGGGGTCGGCGAGATCGAGCGGCAGGTAGGTCGCCGCGTGGCCATGCTCGCGCAGCGATGCCGCGAGCGCCGCGCCTTCCTCGTGCAGCACGTCGCCGAACACCACTTGTGCGCCGGCCTGCACCAGGGCGCGGACAAACGCCGCGCCGAGACCGCGCGCGCCGCCCGTCACGAGGACGCGCCGGCCGTTAAGCGCTGCGTGGGCGTCGTTATGCATGGCTGTAGCCCGCTTCAGCAGCTGCCGCCGCTTGCGCGCGATGCGCGTCGAGATCGGCGAAATGCTGTTGGGCGCGCTGGCGCAGCATGCGGCGCACACGCGTCATGCCGACGTCGTGCTGATAGAGGAATTCGTGCTCGCGCGCGTTCGGCGCCATGCTTTCGAGCACGTAGCGGTCCTGTTCGAGCACGGCCCAATGCAGACCTTCCAGCCGGTTGCGGTACAGGAAGCGCCACGCGTCGCGCTGCCAGCCTTGCACCTTGCGGGTGCGCCAGAAGTAGACCTGGCAGTTGTCTTCGTCGACCGGCACGGCGAAGCCGATGATCCCGAAGCTGCCGCCCGGGCCGAACTTCTTCTTGTACGGAATCGCGAGGCGCATCCACAAGGTGCCGGTTTCGCCGAGTTCCACCCAGTCGAAGTTCACGTCACGCTGGCCGACCTTCTCGAACATCAGACCAGTTTCGGTCTTGCGCACGCGCATGTCGGCCTGTTTGTCGCCTTCGGCCATCGAGTGCGACGTCGCGTGCAGATACGCGCCGTGCATCGGGTCCATCACGTTGTCGATCGCGTACTGGTAATTGCATTTCCAGTGCGACATGCACAGGAAGCTCGCGTACTCCTCGCCGACCAGTTCTTCCGGCAGCGTCAGCGGCGTGGGTTCCTTATGCGCGTCGTCGCCGAACCACAGAAAGATCGCGCCCGCATGTTCTTCGACCGGATACGACTTCACGCACTTCTGGCCTTCCAGCGGGCAGGCCGATACGGCGGGCACGCGCTGCACCGTGCCGGTGCCGTCGACTTCAATGCCGTGATACCAGCACGCGACGCTGCCGCCGAGGTTCCAGCCGAGCGACAGACGCGCGCCGCGATGGGGGCAACGGTCTTCGAGTGCGCGGACTTTGCCTTCCTTGTCGCGCCACAGCACGATCTGGTCGCCCAGGCGCGTGATGCCGATCGGCGCGTCGCCGACTTGCCAGCTCGGCGCGACGGGATACCAGTAGTTGCGCAGGCCTTTGTTCAGGTACGACTGGATCGGGTCGGCTGCGCCTTGAGTTGTAGTGGGGGACGTCATGAAGAGACTCCGGGTACGGATGCGATGAAACGTGTTCGGGAAAGCGCGCTTATTCGGCGAGCAGACGGAATTCGGCGGCGAGACGCTCGGCGTCCCACGCATTGCCTTCCGGAGTGCGGAAGCCCACGCGGTTCAAACCGTCGACCACGTCCTGCAACTCGGTCGCGCCCGCTTCGAAAACCTGTTCGAGCGCGTCGCCGAAGTCGTTTTCGTATTGCGTCGGCTCGGCCTTGCGCGTTTGCCAGATGAAGTTGCTGGTCTCACCCGGCTTCTCGATCATGCCCTTGCCGGCGACATTGTTCGGCTGCGGCGCGAGCCACGGCTTCAGGAAGGGATTGAAGTTCACGGCTACCTCTCGCATGTCATGCCACCTTGATCTGGATTTCTTCACCTGCCAGACGTACGGAATACATCTTCAGGTCGCGACCGCCGGGCTCTTTCAGGCACTTTCCCGTCGGGATATGGAACACGGCCTCGTGCAACGGGCACTCGACGGTGTCGCCGTCGATGAAGCCTTGCGTCAGCAACGCGTATGCGTGCGGGCAGACGTTTTCCAGCGCGTACAGCGCATCGCCCACCTTATAGATGCCGATTTCGGTGCCGTCGAGTTTGAACTCGAGCGGCGCGTCTTCGGACAGGTCGCCGGCATGGCCGGCGCAGCGCCATTGATCAGTCATTTCTCGCCTTCTCCTGAAGCTCTGTGTTCCATGGAAGGAACGACAGTTCGTGTATGGATAATTATAGGAGCGACCTCAGCGAGAAAAAATAAAAATCTGAAGTGGTAGGGGAAAACACCGACTGTGGCTTTTGCAACACATCGTTGCGTGATCCCGCAAGTGCGTGCGGTACGGCGCGAAGCCTTGTCAGTAATGGATTTACCGAAAATCAGCAGACAAATTCAAGCTGGGTTCTCCGGGTTTGTACGGGGTCCGAAAATTTATTTTTACCACTTTCAGACTCACTATACTTTTCCATAGGCGATACAAACGCCCATAGATGGAACATAACGCAGGCAGCTTCGGTGCCTAGACCCCGAGCTGCATTCGAACCCATAGCAAGGATCAGCGACGACGAATTCGGCGCGAGCTGATTGTCGTGTGATCAGGAGAACCAACGGTGAAGCACATCATTGCGGCCGGCTTGACGGCAATCTGCGCAACGACGGGCGCCTGGGCGCAGAGCAGTGTGACGCTCTACGGCAGCCTGGATGCCGGTGTCGCGTATATCAGCAACGTCGGCGGCAGTACCAGGTGGATTCAGGAGCAAGGCAACATGCAGCCCGACCGCTGGGGCCTGAAGGGCGTGGAAGATCTGGGCGGCGGCCTGAAGGCGGTTTTTCAGCTTGAAAACGGCTTTTACACGAACACCGGAGCGTTCGCCAAATCAGGCGTGCTCTTCAACCGCCAGGCGTTCGTCGGCCTCAGTTCGGACACGATCGGCACGCTCACGTTCGGCCATCAGACGCCGTTCAGTTTCGACGTGCTGGGTCCGTTGAGCACCGGGTATCTGGCCGCCAGCTGGTATGCGTTCCACCCGGGCAACATCGACTCGCTGGCCGACACCAGCGTGGTGCCGTTCGACAACTCGGCGAAATTCCGTTCCGCGAGTTTTGGCGGCTTCTCGTTCGGCGCGATGATGGGCCTGGGCAACACGACCAACTTCGCGACCGGCAGAACGTTGAGCTTTGCCCTTAGTTATGCGAACGGCCCGTTCAAGGCCGGCGCGGCCTATTCGGACGAGCACGACCGCATGCCGTCGATCGTCACCACCGGCATCACCACGTTCCAGGGCGTGCCCGCCGCGACCTACGTCGCGGACAAGGTGCAGAACATGGGCGCGGGCGCGTCGTACAGTTTCGGCAAGCTGCTGGTGCACGCGCTGTACACGCGCGTGAAGCTGGAGTCGGCTGGACACTCGGACACGTTCCAGAGCTACGACGCGGGCGCGAATTATCAGTTCACGCCGTTCAATTCGGTGGCTGGCGGCGCCGCGACCACGACGCTGGCAGGACATCGCTGGACGCAGTTCATGATCGGCGACATCTACGCGCTGTCGAAGTCCACGCAGTTGTATGTGAATGGGCTGTATCAGCGCGCGGGTTCGGGCACGAACGCTGCGTTCTTTACCGCGGGTGTGTCGAGCGGCCGGAATCAGACGATCGTGCTGACTGGCATCCATCACTCGTTCTGAGCTGCGGGGCTTGGGAGGCTTCAGAGGCTTCTGGAAAGCTGGCGCTATGAAGCGCACGAGTCCGGCTGCATACGCAGCCGGACTCGCGAAACAACGCAATGCAACAACGCTTACGCCAAAAGCCGGATCAGCTTGCCGCGACCGGCTTGCGGCGCGCCTGGGCGGCGGTCGGATCATCCGGGCGCGGCCGATAGCTGAGTCGCTCGGACAGTTCGAGCGCCGCCTGGCAAACGGCGATGATGAGCGGCTCGCGCTCCTCGGCTTCGCCGATGTCCGAACGTGGAATCGTGACCGTCAACGCGGCTGCGATCTTGCCGCTTTGATCGCGCACCGGCGCGCTCACCACCGAAATACCTCGCTCGAACGACGCTTCGCTCAGCGCGTAGCCCAGCGCCGCGCTTTCGCGCACTCGTCCATACAGTTCTTCGACGGTGGTCGGCGTGCGTTCGGTGAACCGTTCGAGTTGCGGCTCGGGATACAACTGGCGCAGTTCGTCGAAGCTCAAATCGCCCATCAGCACCTGGCCATGCACCGTCGCGTGGGCGGGCAAACGCGTGCCGACGTGCACCTTGACGGAACTGAACATCGGCTCGCGGGTTTGCGCCTTGGCGACGAACACCACGTCGCGCTGATCGCGAATCAGCAGATGCGTGCTCAGGCCGGTGACGTCGCGCAGGCGTTCGAGAATCGGCGTGCCGACATCGGTCAGTTCGAGCGAGCTCAAGTATTCGAAGCCGAGGCGCAGCACCGCGACGCTCAGGCGGAAATAGCGGTCGCCGTTCACGCGTTCGAGAAAGCCGAGCGCTTCGAGCGTCTGCAACAAGCGGAAGGTGGTGGTGCGCGGAATGCCGATCCGCTTCGACAATTCGGGCGCGCCGAGCACCGGCTCGCGCGCGCTGAATTCAGCGAGGATGCGCAGGCCGCGTTCGAGACCCGGCACCAGATAAGTCGATCCGCCGGCGCTCTCTTCGTCGGTGGAGTCGGTGGATGCGGCGGCTTGGGCGCTGTCCGCCCCGGGCGACGCCGTTTCGTCGCGTGAAGCTGAAACGGCCGCCCCGCGCGGCCTCGTGTGCTTACGTCCCGCTCCTGTCTGCTCTTCTTTTGCCATCTTGGCTGCCGTTTTCTGCTGTTCGTCATGGTCAGATCAGCATGATAGCGCGAAGCGTGCGGCGCTCACTCATCGCGCCGCCCAGTGCGCGCAAGAGGCTCCGGCCCACGAAAAAAGCGAGCCTCATGTGCAGCCATGAGACAGGCGAAATCGGCGCGCAACAATCGAAAGAAGAGTTGCAATCGTTCGCCCGCGCCGCGGCCTAGGATCAGGCCCACCTGTGCGTCGCCGGGACTCGAACCGGTGTTGGGATTACTTCGCGGTTTATTTCGTGCCGACGGTTCGCAGCGCCGCCTATTTGCCGTTTGTCACCGTGCACACGGTCACGCCGCCCTGCTTCAGATCGCCGCGTTCGACGTACGCGAGTTCGTTGGTGGTCACGCCCTTCATCTGCGTCGCCTTCAGCACCGGCAGACACGTGCGCGGATCGACAGAATCGGCCTGCTTCATCGCGTTCAGCACGGCCATCGTGCCGTCATACGCATACGGCGAATACTGTTCGACTTCGCCGCCGACTCGCTTCTTGTAACGCTCAACGTACGACTTGCCGCCTGGCATCGTGTCGAGCGGACGGCCGCCCTTCTGTTACGCGAGCCGCGCCGCTGCAACCACTTCGCGCTTCGTTTCCAGAATGTGTTGTTCCAGCAGCGTTGCGCGGACCTTCCGCCCACGTTGTGCGGCCAACCTCACTTTTGCTGCGCTGCCACCAAGACACGCGGTGCTATGCTTTGATCCGGTCCATTTGCGCGGTCCGCCGACACGGCCGCGTTCTCGCTCTGTCCAAGCGTAGGGAGGCCACGCCATGTCCGATTCCATTCAGATCAAGGTTGCCGACTCGCATCTTTATCCGGGCTGCGCGGTACGCATCGCGCATCTACCCGAGCCGGCCCGCGGAGCGGCCGCGATCGTCGAATTCGCGGACGGCTCCGGCGCGCGTGCCACCTGCAATCTGCGAGCGCATGACGAACTCGAATTGACCGTCGACGGTTATGCGACGCAAAAGCGTCATCCCGTGGACGCGCGGCACTGGCTGCTACTGGCCGTCGACGCAACGCACAACAGTTGGCGCGTGAAGCGCCGACTGCCTTAGCCCGCGAGGCCGGCCGGCCTCGTCGAATCCATAACCGGTGACGGGTGCGCCCTTAGCGCGGCACTCACGCGCCCGCTACGCAAACCACGGAACGAGCCGATGACCGACCACGATTCCAGCCTCCCGCCCAACGACGACCACAACGCCCCCGACGATCCCGAACGCCGCCGTGTCCTGACCGGCCTCGCGGCGGTCGGCCTGGGCCTCGCGTTGACCGGCTGCAAGACCGAACAGAGCGCGTCGAGCAACGCGCCGCCGCGCAGCGCCGCTGACTTGCGGCTCGACGCCGCGCTGCACGACCAGGTCAAACACATCGTGGTGATCTATGCGGAGAATCGCAGCTTCGCGAATCTGTACGGTAACTTCCCGGGCGCCCAGCATCCGCTCGACGCGGTAAGCGCCGAGCGCTACCTGCAACTCGACCGCGACGGCAAGACGCCGCTGCCGCGCTTGCCGGCCATCTGGGGCGGGCTCGTGCCGCAAGCGCAGGAAGTCGGCGGCCGGCGCTACATGATCGGCCAGAACGATCTCGACCACCTGCACAACCGGCCTTTCCGGATCGCCGACGCGCACGGCGCGCCGCTGCCGACCGGCGTGATCACACGCGACCTGGTGCATCGTTTCTATCAGAACCAGATGCAGATCAACGCCGGGCGCAACAACCAGTTCGCCGCGTGGGGCGATTCCGGCGGCCTCGTGATGGGCCATTACCGCAATTCCGCCGATTCGCTGCGTCTGTGGAATCTCGCGCAGCAGTACACGCTGTGCGACAACTTCTTCATGGCGGCTTTCGGCGGCTCGTGGCTGAACCACATCTTTCTGATCTCCGCACAGGCGCCCTTCTATGCGGACGTCCACAACAGCCCGGCGAAGAAACTGGTGTCGGTGGTGGAAGGCGACGATCCGACCGGCACGCGCCTGAAGCAGGCCGCGGACTCGCCGGCGTCCGCGCTCGACGGTCCGCCTAAATTCGTCAACGACGGCCTGTTCACCGCCGACGGCTATGCGGTCAACACGATGGCGCCGCCCTATCAGCCGAGCAACGTGCGCCCGGCCGAAGGTGGCGATCCGGCCTTCGCCGACCTGTCGAATCCGCGCGTGCTGACGCCGCAGCATTACGCGACGATCGGCGACCGGCTGACGGACAAGGGCGTCGACTGGGCGTGGTACAGCGGCGCGTGGCAATACGCGCTGGAACATCAGGACACCGGCGCGGTGCCCGACTTCCAGTATCACCACCAGCCGTTCAACTATTTCGCCAACTACGCCCCGGGCACGACCGCACGGGGCAGGCATCTGCGCGATGCGGGGCTCGGCAACGACGCGTCGTCGAACCGTCTGATCGCGGATATCGACGCGGGACGCCTGCCCCCCGTCACTTTCTACAAGCCGCAAGGCGATCTGAACATGCACGCGGGCTACGCGGACGTCGAATCGGGCGACCGTCACATTGCCACGGTGGTCGAGCATATTCAGCGCGGGCCGCAGTGGGCGAATACGGTCGTGATCGTCACGGTCGATGAAAACGGCGGCTGGTGGGATCCGGTTGCGCCGCCGCAGGGCGACCGCTGGGGTCCGGGGTCGCGGATTCCGGCGCTGATGATTTCGCCGCTAGCGAAGAAGGGGTATGTCGATCACACGGTGTACGACACCAACTCGATTCTTCGCTTCATCAGCCGCGTACATGGACTGGCGCCGCTCGACGGCGTGCTCGCGCGGGATCGCGCGTTTGCGAGCAATGGCCTTGCGCCGCTCGGGGATTTGACTGCGCCGCTGGATCTCGCTTGAGCGATCTGATCGGCCCGGTTGTTGTGCGCCGGCGGGCGGTGTATCCCGTGTCTCGGTCCGCCGGCTGCGACACCCGCGCAAGCGCCGTTCGCAACACCGCGGCCTACTGCGCCGCGGCATGCAGCTTCGCGATCACCGCATCCGAGATGTCCTGTGCGGTTTTGCTGATCGTCTTCTTTTCATCGCCCCCCGCCATCACGAACTTCGCCGCGATCACATAAGGATTCAGCTTGATCGCGGCGCCCGGCAGGCTCTTGCCGCCGGCTTCTTCGATCGTCTGGTAGAGCGGCGGCAAAGCGGCGGCGCTCAGGCTGTCGCACGACACCGCCACCTGAATGTCGTTCTGACCGGCGCCAAGGCCGACCATCGCACGCCGCAGACGATTGCCCTCGTCGACGCTCAGAAACACGCCGCGCACTTGCCAACCGACGCTCGGCAATGGCTGCCCCGGGGTGATGCGGCGCGCATCGACGCCGCCTTTCCTCAAGTCTTCCGTCAGCGCGTCCGCCATCTCGTTCACGATGTGCTGCGCATGCTCCTGCGGATTCTTGTCCTGCCCCATCGGTCCGGGTCCGCTCGGCAGCAAACCGCGCAGCCGACGCACGCGTTGCCCCGGGCCGCTGTCCGGCGTCACGTTTGCCACGTCCAGATCGAAATCGGCCACATAGACGACCGGCGCCGGTGCGGCAAACGGCGCGCTATCCGCCGCGATACCTGGCGGCGCCATCGCGCTCAGCCACGTTACCAACACCGTGAAGGGCAGAAACCGACGCAGCATCGCACGCCTCCGCGAACGTCGAAGTGACGACGGCTATCGTACAGGCGCGCGCGTCACACGTGCGGCTTTTTCACGCAGGATAGCCGTCAGCTTTTGTCTTGCATAAAGCGCGCCGCGGCATAGACTGATAAGGCATCGACTTCGCAATTTGTACGGGACTGCTATGCGACTGACCATCCTGATCAACGGTTCCGATCCCACCGTTAGCCACGATTACGCTGTGCTGTGGCTCGACACCGAGCAGCACCGGTGGTCGAGAGAAGCACATCAAGGGATCGATCTGCCCCCGTGGGGCGAGTTGCATGACGAGGACGGCGTGACCACGCTCTGCGCGCCCAGTGCGGATGCGCCGCTGTGCACGCTGCGCGGCTTGCACGTGGACCGCAAACAACGCGTGAGCGCGGCACAAGGCGCCGCCGCGTGGACTGCCCTGCCGACACACGCGCCGGCGAAAGGCTTCTGGCGCCTGCAAGCCGTCGACCGTCAAACGGTACACGCCGAAAACAGCGTATTCGGTAATTAGGTTTCTGCTTTATTTCCGCAACCGGCTTTTAATCGGTCGAATATTCCATCCACGGGAACGCGCTTGCTCGTGCGAGCAAACTCGTTTATGCGCTGCGCCGCATATTTTGATTTTGCGTTGCACGCATTTAAGCCAATCTTAAGCATGCGTGAGTAGAGTCAAAAGTCCACGCATTTAGGGTCGCTGTAAAGCGGCCCGTTTTTTTGTTCGCATTTTTTTCGCGCTCCTTTTTGCGTGCTTGCCTTCGCCACACGCCCGTGTCGTTTTCATTGCGACGCGTCATTCGCCCGCTCTGCTTTCTTCGTCGTATCCGCCCTGCGTTTCAGTTCGCTCGATACAGGCTCGCGACGCTATACTTGCGCCCCCATCCTTCGAACGACCGACACATGAAGAAGTGGCTTGCCTGCCTGCTATTCGCCGTTGCCGCTCACGCGAGCGCGGCGCCCTCGTGCACTCAGTTCACCCCCAATGCGCAATGGCCCGTTCTGAGCAATCAGAAGATGGCGCCGAAAACGCGCATGCTTTGCTATAGCGATTTCGCGGTTCTGCATTCGGGCATTACGCACGGTCCGCTATGGTCCGCCGAACATCTGACTCGCGACCATATCGAAGCCGCGAAAGACATGGTGCGCACCAACAAGTTTTTCGAAGACGCGCGCCTGCCCGAAGGCGAAGGCGCAACACTCGCGGACTACAAGCGCAGCGGCTTCGATCGCGGCCATATGAGCCCGGCGGGCAACCGCTGGAATCAGCAGGCGATGGCACAATCCTTCTCGCTCGCCAATATCGTGCCGCAGAATCGTGAGAACAACCAACGGCTGTGGTCGCGCATCGAAACGTCGGTGCGCAAGATCGCGCTGTCCTACGATGATACCTACGTGGTCACCGGGCCGATCTTCAACGGCCAGCAGTTGCAGACCATCGGGCCGACGCGGGTGTTCGTGCCGACGCAGTTGTTCAAGGCCGTCTATGTGCCGTCGCGGCAGTTGGCGTTTGCGGTGGTGGTGGACAATGTCTCGACCAATCGCTACGACATCAGGACGATTCACGAACTCGAAGCAACATCGGGCATCCGTTTTCCGGGCATTCCGGAAAACCTCAAGGACCAGCGACCGGGAGGACTAAAAGGTGTTTAAGCCCTATTCGAACGACGACGACGTGCTCAACATCCAAGGCGACGCGCTCACGGTGAGCAACGGCACCACGCGCGTAGTGCTGAACGGCACATTGGAACTGACGCGGGATCAGCGCGGACTGAAGGCGGCGCTTGCGCTGAAGGAGGCGGTGGATGCGATCGTCGCCAGCTTGCAGGCGCAAACGAATCTGCCCGCGAAGGTACAAGACGAACCGGATGCGAAACCCGGCGTCGTGCAGAATCCGTTTCAGTGATGCGCTAGTCAGACGCATCCGATGCTAAGGCGGGAGAGCTTCTCGCCTTAGCTTCTTATCTTCAGCCTCATCTTCACCACCCCGCGCACATCGCTGTACTTCAACGCGAACGCACTCGCCTCTCGCACACCTCGACGCGTCACGTTGATTCAGTACGCCGATATGTTTCAGCGGTTACGTTTTGTCACCAGAGCGGCGTCAACTGCTGTCCTCCCATCCACGTTAAACCGGCAGCGCTGAAACAATTCAGTCGCGACACACAAGAATCCACCGGTTCAAACCAGGAGTCACACCATGAAGACGCTTTTCGCCGCTCTCGCTTCCGCTTTGCTCGTGTCGACCGCATTTGCTCAAACGGCCGCACCGTCCACTGCGCAACCCGCACAATCCGCCCAGACGCAGAGCGCCGGTCAAGCGAATCTGAAGGCGAGCACCGCCGTGCAAACCGGCGCGACGGACGAAGGCGCAGCCGTCACAAAGACGCCGGCCAAGACGACGAAGGCGCATGTGAAAAAGACTTCCGCCACGCACACGGCCAAAGCACACAAAGCCGTGAAGAAGACCGCAGTCGAAACAAGCGCCGCGAAGCCTAAAACGGAGAGCGCGAAAGAGGCCAGCAATGCCCCGGCAAAAGCCGACGGCGCACAAACCGACACGACAAAGACGCAATAACACGTGATCGGTTTCGGCATGCAGCGGCCACGCATGGTTAGATAATCGAAGCCGAACCGTGCCGTTCAGGGAGGGCGAGTCGCATGACTCGCCTTTTTTTCGTTCTTCGTCCAGCCGCGGAGAAAGTGGCGCTTCTGAATGAATGCATGACTGACAGCGCGGCGCGGAACCCGTCCGCAGCACGGGTCCGAGGGGTATGGGATAATGCGCGGCTTGCCCAGAGCGCGGCTCAAAAGGTTGTTCGCACGGGCGCTAGAAGGGCCTTTATTCCCGTGGCCCGCTTCCTTTCTGCGATATTTCATTACCAACCACAATGCCCGCATACCGTTCCAAAACCTCCACCGCCGGCCGCAACATGGCGGGAGCGCGCTCGCTGTGGCGCGCCACCGGCATGAAAGACGAAGACTTTTCCAAGCCGATCATTGCGGTGGTCAATTCGTTCACCCAGTTCGTGCCCGGCCACGTGCACCTGAAGGACCTGGGTCAGCTCGTCGCGCGCGAGATCGAGGCCGCCGGCGGCGTCGCCAAAGAATTCAACACCATTGCGGTCGATGACGGCATCGCGATGGGTCACGACGGCATGCTGTATTCGCTGCCGAGCCGCGACATCATCGCGGACTCGGTGGAATACATGGTCAACGCGCACTGCGCCGACGCGATGGTGTGCATCTCCAACTGCGACAAGATTACCCCCGGCATGCTGATGGCCGCCATGCGGCTCAACATCCCGGTGATCTTCGTGTCCGGCGGTCCGATGGAAGCCGGCAAGACACGCCTCGCCAATCCCGTCACCAAGGCCCTCGAGTTCAAGAAGCTGGACCTGGTGGACGCCATGGTGATTGCCGCCGACTCCGCCTATTCCGACGCCGACGTCGCCGAAGTGGAGCGCTCCGCCTGCCCGACGTGCGGTTCGTGCTCGGGCATGTTCACCGCCAACTCGATGAACTGCCTCACTGAAGCGTTGGGCCTCTCGCTGCCCGGCAACGGCACGGTGGTGGCCACGCACGCGGACCGCGAGCAGCTCTTCAAGCGCGCCGGCCGCCGCATCGTGGAACTGGCTCGCCAGTACTACGAGCAGGAGCAGGCGTCGATCCTGCCGCGCTCGGTGGGCTTCAAGGCGTTCGAAAACGCGATGACGCTGGACATCGCGATGGGCGGCTCGACCAACACGATCCTGCACTTGCTGGCAATTGCTCGCGAAGCGGAAATCGACTTCTCGATGACCGATATCGACCGCCTGTCGCGCATCGTGCCGCAGCTGTGCAAGGTGGCGCCGAACACCAACAAGTACCACATCGAAGACGTGCACCGCGCGGGCGGCATCATGGCGATCCTCGGCGAGCTGGACCGCGCCGGCAAGCTGCACACTGACGTGCCCACCGTGCACGCCCCCACGCTGAAGGACGCGCTGGCTCAGTGGGACATCACCCGCACCGAGGACGAAGCCGTCAAGACCTTCTACCTGGCCGGCCCCGGCGGCGTTCCCACCCAGGTCGCGTTCAGCCAGAACGCGCGCTGGCCCAGCCTGGACCTGGATCGCGCCGAGGGCTGCATCCGCTCCTACGAACATGCGTTCTCCAAGGAAGGCGGCCTCGCCGTGCTGACCGGCAACATCGCGCTCGACGGCTGCGTCGTGAAGACCGCTGGCGTGGACGAAAGCATCCTCGTGTTCGAGGGCACGGCTCACGTCACCGAATCGCAGGACGAAGCGGTGGAGAACATCCTCAACGACAAGGTCAAGGCCGGCGACGTGGTGATCGTTCGCTACGAAGGCCCGAAGGGCGGCCCCGGTATGCAGGAAATGCTCTATCCGACGAGCTACATCAAGTCGAAGGGTCTCGGCAAAGCATGCGCGCTGCTGACGGATGGACGCTTCTCCGGCGGCACCTCGGGCTTGTCCATCGGCCACTGCTCGCCTGAGGCGGCAGCCGGCGGCGCCATCGGCCTCGTGCGCGACGGCGACAAGATCCGCATCGACATTCCGAACCGCACGATCGACGTGCTGCTGTCCGATGAGGAACTCGCGCGCCGCCGCGAGGAGCAGAACGCCAAGGGATGGAAGCCTGCCAAGCAGCGTCCGCGCAAGGTGTCCGCCGCTCTGAAGGCGTACGCGAAGCTGGTCATGTCGGCCGACAAGGGCGCCGTGCGCGACCTGTCGCTGCTGGACGATTGATGCTGAGGCGGGCCGCGTGCCCGTCCGCTCTCCAAAGCCGCTCCCCGGAGCGGCTTTTTTTATGCGCGCGTTCCTTGCGACTTTTGCGGGCGACTTTCTTCGCGAAGCGCGCGGGCCAGCATTCAAGCAGACAGACAGACGCGCATCGCGCCCGCGTGATTTTTTCAGCGAACGCATCAATTTTTGCGCGGTGTTTACTCGCGCAAGTCTAATCTGCAATTGTCCTGACAACCATGGCGTCAACGAACGCCACATCACATGGCACTCACGCAATCAATCGACGACTTCGCCACGCAATCGCTCAAGCAATCGTCCAAGCCGTCGCCGGTCCAGCACAACAACGTCATTCCCTTTCCGTCCGCACGCGCGCTGCTGCAGGTCACGCTGCCCCACCCGTTGCACGATCTCGCCGGTACGCAATTGCGCGCACTGCTTCACTCACCGCTTGGCGTGTATGTCGTCGGCACGCACGCGTCGCGGGAAGCGGTTTGCGTGCAACTCGACATTGCGTCCGAGGACCTCGACTTCACGCTGCATACGCTAATCTCGACCGTCCCCGCCGCGTTGATCGGACCGTTGAAGCGCCGCGCCAACGTCGCAAAGGCGCGCTGATCATGTTCTCGGGTATCTGGTTGCCGATCGTCACGCCGCTGCGCAATGGCGAAGTCGATATCGACGCATTGCAGCGCCTCGCGAACTACTACCTGCACACGGAAATCAGCGGTTTCGTCGCGCTGAGCACGACGGGCGAAGCCGCGTTGCTCTCACAAGCCGAGCGCGTCAGCGTTCTGCACGCACTGAGCGAGGTGATCGGCTCGCGTCTGCCGATGCTGATCGGCGTCGGCGGAGCGAATACGCGCGACGTGCTGCACGAGATGCAGCGCTATGAACGCTGGGACTGCGCCGGCTATCTGATCTCCGCGCCGTCGTACGTGTGTCCCGATCAGGCCGGTGTGCAATGGCACTTCGAACAGGCCGCGCTCGCCACCGAACGCCCTGTCGTTCTGTACAACGTACCGCATCGAACCGGCGTGACGATCGAGCCGGACACAGTCGCGCGGCTGGTCGAATGCGAGAACATCGTCGCGATCAAGGAGTGCGTGAAGGCGCATTTCGCCCGGCTGAGCGGCCTGCCGATCACCGTGCTATGCGGCACCGACGAAGCCTTCGACACGTGTCTGGAGCACGGCGGCACAGGCGGCATTCTGGCGAGCGCGCATGTGTGCGCGGATTTGCTGATCGCGCTGCGGGAGTCGACCCTGAGCGGCCACGACCACGACGCGCGCCATCTGTTCGCGAGCCTCTTGCCGATATTGCGCCTGCTGTTTGCCGCGCCGAATCCGTCCGCGATCAAGGCGATGCTGGCTTTCGATCATTCGCTGACCGACGAAACGCGCCTGCCGATCACGCGCGCGTCGGCGCAACTCGTCGAGCGCCTGAGCATCGCGCGCGACAGGTTGCAGGATCTGCGCGCCGAATTCGCCAGCACGATGACTTAGCGCGTTGCCGTTCGACAGCAGGTTTGCGCGGCGATGTGGTTCATCAATCGATTCGTGACGCAAACCTGCAACGAAGCGCGACCTTGAGAAAGCCCATCAGTGTGGCGACGACAGCGGCCCAACAATCTCCAGATCCGCCAGCGCGCCGAGCTTGCGCACATCGGCAATTTCGATTTCCGCGTAGCCCAGCTTCAACGCACCTTGCGCTTCGAACTGCTTCAACACCTGGTTGATCGTCTGCCTGGACAACGCGAGCATCATCGCCAGATCTTCCTGCGGCACCTTGAGCACGCGCCGCAACGCGCCGGGTTCGCCATAGCCGCCCGCCATCAGCAACAGCCGGCGCGCGACGCGTTGCGCGGCAGGCAGCAGCGCGGCTTCCTCGATGGCATCGAACGCAAGGCGCAGCTTCTGCGTGAGGAGCAAACCGAACACATGCCACCACGCGGGCATGCGTTCGAGCAACGCGGCGAGCGCGGCGCGCGGCACGTGAAACAGCGCGGTATCACGCTCGGCATACGCGTCGTGGGTTCGCGGACGGTTGTCGAATAGCGCGATCTCGCCGAACCAGTTCACCGGTTCGATGACGGCGAGCAACGCCTCCTTGCCCGCCGAACCGGCCGCGCCGATTCTCATCAGACCGTCGAGCACGCAATAGAGGCCGTCGTCGGCATCGCCGCGCGAAAAGAGCCGTTGCCCGGCGGCAAGACGCTCGACGCGCCCGGCTTCGATCAACTGCGTCTGCAACGCGCCCGGCGCCGAGCGGAACCACGCACTGCGTCCAAGCAGCGCGGCAAGCTCATTCGATGAAAAACTCACAGTCATGGGACGGCATCCGTGCGCGATTGTCGGCTACCCGATGGTTTGAAATTCCGCTGCCCGCGATTATGCTGACTTCGACGGAGGAACGGCATCCATGAGAACGCTGACGCAACAACTGACGCAATACGCGGCTTACCATCGCGACCGGCGCAATATCGCCACGCATTTCATCGGCATTCCACTGATCGTGCTGGCGTTGGCCGTGTTGCTGAGCCGTCCCGCTTTCACGCTGGGCGCGCTGCCGTTGACGTTGTCGGCGGCGTGGCTGTTGTTCACCGCGGCAACCGTCTACTATCTCGTGCTCGACGTGCCACTCGGCGTGATGATGGCGTGCGTGTCGGCATTGTGCCTGGCGCTCGGCGAGTGGCTCGCCGCGCAATCCACGCTGGCGTGGCTCGCCACGGGAATCGGTCTGTTCGTGATCGGCTGGGTGTTCCAGTTCATCGGCCACGTCGCTTATGAACATCGCAAACCGGCCTTCGTCGATGACGTGATCGGCCTGTTGATCGGACCGCTGTTCGTACTCGCGGAAGCATTGTTCGGTTTCGGCTGGCGGCCCGAGCTGCGCGAAGCGATCGACGCGCAGGTGGGGCCGACGCGCATCAACGCGGACCGTGCGACGGCGCATCGCTGATTGCCGGGTGCGACTCAGTTCGGCGCCAGCCGAACCAGGCGAACGCCATGCAATGCCGTCAACGCGACCGCGATCCAGATCGGAAAATAAGTCGCCAGTTGCGCGGCGCTCAGCGTTTCGCCGAGCAACGTGATCGACACCAGCACGAGCAACACCGGCTCGACATAACCGAGAATGCCGAACAGCGCGACCGGCAACAAACGGCTCGCCTTCAGATACGACGCCAGCGCAATCGTGCTCAATGCGCCGAGGCCGGACAACAGCAGACACCACATGTCGACGCGGCCGGCGATCGTCGTCAGCGAACCGCCGGTGATGATGACCACGCATGCCACTGGCAACAGCAACGCCATTTCCATCGTGAACATCGCCAGCGAATCCTCGTTGATCTTGCGGCGCAACGCGAAGTACGGCGGATAGCCGAGTGCAACCAGCAATGTCGGCCATGAAAACGCGCCCGTCATCCACAGTTCGTGGCCGACGCCCACCGCCGCGCAAACCACCGCGAGCCACTGCAATCCGTCGAGTCGTTCGTGATAGTAGAAGCGGCCCACCAGCACCATCGCCAGCGGCAGCAGGAAATAGCCGAGCGACACTTCGAGCATCCGGCCATGCAGCGGCGCCCAGAGGAATACCCACAGTTGCAAGCCGAGCAAAGCCGCGCTCGCAATCATCGCCACGCCGAGCTTCGGCTCGGTCACCATCCGGTAAACAAGCCGGCGCAGAGTCGGCAGGCGCTTGCGCAACATGACGAGCAGCAGCGCGCCCGGCACGGTCCATACGATGCGCCACGCGAAGATATCGAGCCCGCTCAGCGGCGTGAGCAGCGTTGCGTAAGCGGACAGTAAAGCAAACATCGCCGACGCACCGACGGACAGCGCAATCCCGCGCCTGGGGTCATACTGGTTCATTGCGCGGCCTGATGCAGACATGTTCCGGCGTTCAGTGCGAGCATCGGTGCCGTGGTTTGCAACCCAGCATTCGCTCGCGCGGCGTTGATTGTTGTCATTGGAAGTGGGGTCCCACAAGTGGCTAGTGCAAATCAGAGAAGCGCTGCGTTTTCATTTTCAATTGGCATGGCAAGCCAGCATTCTAGACGGGTTGTTCGTCGCGGGCGTCGGCGGCATTTCCGTCGCCTCGCTGCAATTTGTCCGTGCGCATCTCGCGCCGATGCACTAGAACATAACTTTCACGCGTGCAATCGAACCCGCGCTGTTTCAATTGACAACGCGTCGAAGCGTCGCCTCTGGCGACTCAAGCGCGAATCTTGCTAAAGAAGTCTTGCAAGCTGTTTGCAACGTGAACCGCAGCAGCTTTCGCAGCATCAACGAGTCGGGCCGGCATAGGCAGTCCGAAGGACCCGCCAGCCCTCTCTCCCACGGCATGCATCACCCGCGTTTCACCGCGCCTGCTGCCGCCCGGCAAGCAATCCCGCTCATCCGAATGTGACTACTGGAGCCAGCATGACCCAGCCAGCCCTCTCGCACGACGCGTCACCCGATCTCCGCTCCGCCTTCGCCGCCGACGTGCGCGCCGGACTCACCCACACGCCGCAGAAAGAGCTGCCGTCGAAGTATCTGTACGACGAAGTGGGCTCCGCCCTCTTTGAAGTGATTACCGTATTGCCCGAATACGGCGTGACGCGCGCCGAGGAACGTCTGCTCGCGAAGCACGCGGCGGAGATCGTCGAGCATCTGCCGCATGACGTGACCGTCGCCGAATTGGGCAGCGGCAGCGGCCGGAAAACGCGGCGCATTCTGGAAGCACTGTGTAAAAAGCGCCCCACTTCTTACTGCCCGATTGAAATTTCGCGCAGCGCGTTGCAGTTGTGCAGACGCGAATTGGGCGACATCGAGCGGATTTCGATCGTCGGTTATGAACGCGATTATCTGGCCGGTCTCGCCGAAGTGAGCAAGCAGCGCTCGGCGGACGAACGGTTACTCGTTCTGTTCCTTGGCAGTACGATCGGCAATTTCGGCAGACTCGCGGCGACGCGCTTCCTGCGCGAAATCCGCAACATGCTCGCGCCCGGCGACGCGCTGCTGCTCGGCACCGACCTCATCAAGCCGACGCCGGTGCTGGTGGCCGCCTACGACGATTCGATCGGGGTGACCGCGTCGTTCAACCTGAATCTGCTGGCGCGCGTCAATCGCGAACTGGACGGCGATTTTCCGCTCGACGCGTTCGAGCACGTCGCGCGCTTCAACCCGGACGCGCGCAGCATCGAAATGCATCTACGGGCGAAGCGCGATGTCACGGCGCACGTCGGCGCGGCGCAGTTGACGGTGTCGCTCGAGCAAGGTGAAACGATCTGGACCGAGAGCAGCCACAAATATCGCGCGGAGGAAATGCCGGCGGTCGCTGGCGGCGCGGGCTTCGTGTGCAGCCATCAGTGGATCGAAGAAGAATGGGGCTTTGCGGAGAGCCTGCTGGTGGCGCAATAGGCCTATCGCCCGCACTAACGACAAAGGCGGCGTGCCGACGTATTGATGGCGCGCCGCCTTTTTTCCGTAGATCCGCTGCGCTCAGTGCTGCTCGAAACGCTCGAAACGCTTTTCGGTCCGGCGCTCTTCGCCTGCCACCTCGGTCACGCGCGCCGCCGGCGGCCCGTGACGCAGCCACGACAGCATCCGGTCGACCTGGTTGGCCGGACCCTGCAACATTGCTTCGACGGAACCGTCGTCGAGGTTCGCCACCCATCCCTTGATGCCGAGCGCGTGCGCCTGCCGCACGGTTGCGTGGCGAAAGCCGACGCCCTGCACCATGCCGCGCACTCGCACGTAGTACGTTTCGATCCGCTGATCCAGATCCGGGGCCATGCCGCCTCCTCCTCACAAACTTTCAAGCCGGCATTCTAGTCGTGTCGCGGCGAGCCTGCTCGCCTAAGCCACGACACACGGCGCGCGCGCCACGTACAATCCGTCGACTGTCATGCGGGGAATGGAATCAGAATGACCGAACAGAATCGCGATCTCGTGCTCGTGACCGGCGCTTCCGGCTTCGTCGGCTCGTCGGTGGCGCGCATCGCGCAACAGAAGGGTTTCAAGGTGCGCGTGCTGGTGCGCGCCACCAGTTCGCGCCAGAACGTCGAGGCGCTGGACGCGGAAATCGTGGTCGGCGACATGCGCGACGAAGCGTCGATGCGCAATGCGCTGCGCGGCGTACGCTACCTGTTGCACGTGGCCGCCGACTATCGCCTGTGGGCGCCGGACCCGAGCGAAATCGAGCGCTCGAATCTCGAAGGCACCGAAGCGACCATGCGCGCGGCGCTGAAGGAAGGCGTCGAACGCATCGTCTACACGAGCAGCGTGGCGACGCTCAAGGTGACCAGCTCCGGCCAGTCCGCCGACGAAACCTCGCCGCTCAAGGCCGACCAGGCGATCGGCGTGTACAAGCGCAGCAAGGTGCTGGCCGAGCGCGCGGTGGAGCGGATGATCGCCGAGGACGGGCTGCCGGCGGTGATCGTCAACCCGTCCACGCCGATCGGTCCGCGCGACGTAAAGCCGACGCCGACCGGGCGCATCATCGTCGAAGCGGCGCTCGGCAAGATTCCCGCCTTCGTCGATACGGGCCTGAACCTCGTGCATGTGGACGACGTCGCAGCCGGCCATTTCCTCGCGCTCGAACGCGGCAAGATTGGCGAACGCTATATTCTCGGCGGCGAAAATCTGCCGCTGCAGCAGATGCTCGCGGATATCGCCGCGCTGACCGGCCGCAAGGCGCCCACGCTCGCGTTGCCGCGTTGGCCGCTTTACCCGCTCGCGATGGGCGCGGAAGCGGTCGCGAAGATCACGAAACGCGAACCGTTCGTCACCGTCGACGGCCTGAAGATGTCGAAGAACAAGATGTATTTCACGTCGGCGAAGGCGGAGCGCGAACTCGGCTATCGCGCGCGGCCCTATCGCGACGGTTTGCGCGACGCGCTCAACTGGTTCAGGCAAGCGGGTTATCTGAAGCCCTGAGCGCGCTGCGCGGGCCAGTCAGGCACAGCCGTAAGCATTTTGTTACAAGTCCCGTATTTGCGACGGGTCAAAGCGCGCGCGCAGCAGGTAAAATCGCGGGTCTTACCAGAGAAACCTCGCATGAACCTTCACGAACAGCTCGGCGCGCTGGAAATGGGCGTCGATCAGCTCATTCAGGCTGTCGTGGCCAAGCAGGCCGAAAACATTCCAGAGACACCCGCGCAAACCGCCGCGCCGCAGGCGCCGGCGGAGCCTGTTGCGTCCGACATTGCATCTGAATCCGCGGCGGAAGCGGCTGCGGCCGGGACGGCGGCAACCGTCGTCGCGCACGATGCGCCGGCTTCGGACGAACCCGCTGACAAGCCGGCGACAGAACCCGCAGCCGAACAACCGGCCGCGCAGCTCCAGCCGACGCTGCAGATCAACCGCCCCGCGCAGGACGAGATCACGATGACGATCGGCGATCAGATGGTCGCACTGCGCCCGGACCAGATCGGCAGACTGATCGAGGAATTGTCGAACGCACGCGCGTCGATGACGGTGGAGCCGCCGCCGGGCATTCCGCCGGGCTGGCGCTTCGTATCGACGAAAAACCCGGTGATGGCAGTGCAGAAGCAATCGAACGGCGACCGCTTGCTGATCATGCGTCACACCGGGCACGGCTGGGTGCCGTTCACGTTCTCGCCTGATGTGGTGATCCAGCTCTACATGATGCTGACCAACGCGTGATGTAAAAAAGCGGCGCCAGGCGCTAATGCCGTTCAGTTAAGAACTGAACGGCATTTTCATTTGCGGAGCAGGAAGAAGTTGTAAACGGCGCGCCGGGATGTTAACTTTTCGGCGCGATGCTCTCAGCCCACCTTACCTACCTGATC
>NZ_VTUZ01000110.1 GCF_008369935.1 Paraburkholderia panacisoli
AGCGAAGAGTCCACTCCGCAGGGCGGATTCGTGCAGTCAACGGCGACCCTTCGATCACTGCGGCCGTTAATGCTATCGTTGGCTAATTTCTAACATGGGCGTTGAACGCCAATCTCAGTGACCGTCAGCGCCGCACGTTTGGCTTCAGGCGGGAAGACGCCCCAGTTGCCGTCGTCATGCCGAAAGAAAAAGATGATCACCGGGTTTTCGGATCGCGACGACTGGACCCGAACACAATGATTCCGACCTAGCCGGGCATGCCAGACACGGCTCACTTGCACGGACGAAAGCGAATCCCTTCCAAACCATTTCTCAACAAGAAACCTTAAGGACACCTCATTGAAATACACTTTGGCCTCCTTGATGCAGGTGACAAGACGTATCGCCTGCGCATTACCGGAAAATCGACGACCTCACCCTATACGGACGATTCGCCTAGAACGGCGCCCAGCGAACGCCCGACCCGCACCAACTGCAGAACGCAGCCTCCATGCATCCAATGCGCTAACGTTAGCATCAGACTAGCATTTGCTGTCAACCTAGTCAAACAAATGTGGCTATCCAATCGTGCGTACGTTAGCATCCGTCGGTGAGATTTCTGCGCGAACGTTCGTTCGACGTTCTGCCTTGGAGAGGTGGTCGGCGAAATTGATTGAACTACGCCCAATCCCCGCTTCACAGTAAATCGGACGCAGTCGCTGCCCGAGTGTCCAATGTCGGCGGATGACGCAGGAACACTAGGCAGCAACGGTCAAGATTCACATCTGCGCCACTTGGCGTTGGCAGAAATGGCTTGCTGGGTCAATGCTATCGGTAGCACGAGAAAGAGGTCGCACGCCCGCTTGAGCACAGCCATCTCGCCCGGCTACGGGCAAAGCCGGTTCTGCTGCCTATTTCCTTTGTGCTATCGTTATACAAAACCGCTGCGCTGCACTGGAAAACCCAATGATTACCATCAAAGACATCGCCGCTCGCCTGAAGGTCTCTCCGTCAACGGTGGGACGTGCGCTCGCGGACGATTCGAGAATCAGCGCAGCCACAAAACAGCGGGTTATCGAGGTTGCCAGCGAGATGGGATACGTTGCCAACCTGGCAGCGCGAATGATGCGAGGGGTTTCTAGCAACCTTGTCGGCCTGGTCCTTCCCGACATTCGCAATGGTTTCTACTCGACGATCGCCCACGCACTGTCGAAATGCCTCGAGGGTGGTGGCTTCCAGTTAACGCTGTCAGAAACCGATGATGACCGCCTGACCGAATTGCATCACATACGCGAGCTAACGAGCGCGAACGTTGCCGGCATTATTATCGTGCCGACCGCGAGGCCTCATCCGGAGTCCGTGAAACTGCTCAAAGCGCTGCCGCACATCCAGTTGCTACGCCGGCATGCCGCGCTAGGCGAACAGTGGTTCGGGATTGACGACACTGAGGCGATATATGAGGCGACCAACCATCTCGTGCAACTGGGTCATCATCGGATTGGATATGTCGGCGGTACGGATGACCTACCTACAGGTTCAGCGCGCCTGAAAGGCTTCCACAAAGCACTGCCGCGCGATGAAACCGTGGTCCCGGCATTTGTGCACCTCGGCGCTCCTGGCTCGGTCGACTTCGGCCGGGAGGCGACGCGTCGCCTGCTGTCGCTGACCACACCGCCGACCGCCATCGTTGCTGCGTCGGTGCAAACCACACAAGGTGTCCTCGAGGAACTGACAGTGCAAGGCGTTCATGCGCCCGACGACCTGTCCGTCGTCGGATTTGGTGACGAGATGGGATTTCGCTGGTGGGGTCCGGGGCTGACAACCGTCGGGCTTCCCGTTTCCGACCTGGCAACTGCGTGCGGCCTCTGGTTTGTCCATCACATCAAGCAGCACTCGTTCACCTCTGCGCCTTATACCTCGATCTCGCCCGCGACGCTTATCGTTCGAGGCAGCACGCGGCAACTCGGAGCGGTGTCGGGTGAGACAGCGAACTCGCCGCTGCACGACACCGCCAACTGAATCCCGCCGCTCACGGTCGGGACAACGCTTCGACAGCGGCGGCAAATTCAGTCGCCCGTCCCTGCAGGCCCGTGCAGACGGTCCGCCAACTGGCTGACGGACGTGAGCCTCAGCGCAGCGCATTTCAGGGGCTGACTAGGACAGGTGATCCGCGAAGTCGGGTACAACACTGAACAGATCGCCCACCAGACCATAATCGGCGACGCTGAAGATCGGCGCTTCTTCGTCTTTATTGATCGCGACGATCACTTTGCTGTCTTTCATCCCGGCCAGATGCTGGATCGCACCCGAGATGCCGACAGCGATGTACAGTTGCGGTGCGACGATCTTGCCGGTCTGGCCGACCTGATAGTCGTTCGGTACGAAGCCCGCATCAACAGCTGCGCGCGATGCGCCCAGCGCGGCATTCAATTTGTCCGCCAACGGTTCGAGAACCTTCGTGTAGTTCTCGCCGTTGCCCAGACCGCGGCCACCCGAGACGATGATCTTCGCCGAGGTCAGTTCCGGACGATCCAGCTTCGTCACTTCACGGCTCACGAACTGCGAAATTCCGCTGTCTGCCGCCGCTTCGATCTTCTCGACAGTTGCGCTGCCGCCTTCGGCCGCGACTGCGTCGAAAACGGTCGAACGCACCGTGATCACCTTGATCGGGTCGGCCGATTGCACGGTTGCGATTGCGTTGCCCGCGTAGATCAGGCGCTCGAACGTATCGGCGCCGTCCACTGCGGTGATGTCGCTGATCTGCGCGACATCGAGCTTCGCGGCGATACGCGGTGCGATGTTCTTGCCGTAGGCAGTCGCCGGCGCGAGGATGTGCGAATAGTCCTTCGCGATGTTCAGCACCGTTGCTTCGACGTTTTCCGCGAGGCCTGCTTCGAGTTGCGGCGCATCGGCCAGCAGGACTTTGCTCACGCCTGCAATTTTCGCTGCCGCGTCCGCAGCAGCTTGCGCGTTGTGGCCAGCCACCAGCACGTGAATATCGCCACCGATCTTCTGCGCGGCTGCAATCGTATTCAGCGTCGCGGCCTTGATCGACGCGTTGTCGTGTTCTGCTATTACCAGATTCACCAGATTCGTCATTTGCTCTGTCTCCGCGTTCTACTAAAAGCACCTTGGCTTCGGTCTTCAGCTTCTCGACCAGCGCCTTCACATCCGCCACCTTCACACCGGCGGAGCGCTTCGGCGGCTCGACAACCTTCAGCGTCTTCAGGCGCGGCGTGACGTCGACACCCAGATCTTCCGGCTTGACGACTTTGAGCGGCTTCTTCTTCGCCTTCATGATGTTCGGCAGCGTCACATAGCGCGGCTCGTTCAGGCGCAAGTCAGTGGTGATGACTGCGGGGAGCTTTAAAGAAAGCATCTCAGCACCGCCGTCCACTTCACGCGAGACGGTAGCCTTGCCGTCAGCGACGACAACCTTCGAGGCAAACGTGGCTTGCGGCCGATTCGCCAGTGCAGCGAGCATCTGGCCGGTCTGGTTCGAATCGTCGTCGATGGCCTGCTTGCCGAGAATGACGAGCTGCGGCTGTTCCTTGTCGACCAGCGCCTTCAGCAGCTTGGCAACCGCCAACGGTTGCAGTTCCTCGGAAGACTCGATCAGGATCGCGCGATCTGCGCCGATCGCCAGCGCCGTGCGCAGCGTTTCCTGCGATTGCGTCACGCCCGCCGACACGGCGATCACTTCGGTCGCCACGCCGGCTTCCTTCAGACGCACCGCTTCTTCAACCGCGATTTCATCGAACGGATTCATCGACATTTTTAGATTGGCAATGTCCACGCCCGTGTTGTCCGATTTCGCGCCAACCTTCACGTTGGCATCCACCACTCTTTTTACTGCAACAAGAACCTTCACGTCGTCTCGTCCTCTTGAATCTGTTCATTTTCTGGTATCTCATGCGACGATTTCGACGACCCACTTCCGCCGCACCGTACACATGGACTTTCTCACGCGTTGTACTGAAAGACGCCTCTGCCTGCCTTGCGCCCCAGTCTGCCCGCTGCCACAAGTTCCCGAAGCAGCAGACACGCACGATACTTTGGATCCCCGAAATCCTTCTGCAACACGTCCATGATCGATAAACAGACATCGAGGCCAATCAGATCAGCAAGCGCCAAGGGCCCGATCGTATGACTGGCGCCCAGCCGCATACCGGCGTCAATCTCCTCTGCCGTCGCGACGCCCTCAGCCAGAAGAAAGAATGCTTCGTTCAGCATTGGGATGAGCAGCCTGTTCACGACGAACCCCGGCGAATTGGAAACGACAATAGGCGATTTGCCGATTTGCCGGGCCCATTGCAACGCAACATCAACCGTCTCGCTGCTGCTTTGCAACCCGGGAATCACTTCAACCAGCGGCAGGACTGGAACAGGATTGAAGAAATGAATGCCTATAAAACGGTCAGGCCGTTCAAGCGCCGCAGCCAGTGAAGTAATCGAGATCGAAGAGGTATTGGTCGCAATAATCGCATGCGGTGTAACCGTTGACTCGATTTCCCGCAGGATAACGGCCTTGATGTCGGCACGTTCGGTCGCTGCCTCAATAATCAGATCCGCACTGGCAAGACTCTTGTAGTCAGTGCCTGCGACCAAGCGCTGCACAGCTGCCTCACATGAGCGCCCATCGAGCTGGTCTTTCTGCACCATCCGTTCAAGCCTGCCGCTCAACGATGCCACACTGCTCGCAAGCGTCTTCTCGCTGACGTCAACCAGCACGACCCGCAGACCGGCAACTACCGCAGCCTGTGCGATCCCGCTGCCCATGGTCCCGGCGCCGACAACGCCGATTGTTTCGATTTTCACTAGGTGTCCTCTGATGTCGAATGGAGATGAGTCAATTGGGGTCCTGAAACGCCCCCTTCGAGCTCTCGAATATTGAGACTCCGCATCCAAGGCGCCGACCCAGACGTGCGACTCTCAGCAGCATCGCCGGAGCCGCAGTCGCGCTTGCGCTGTCAGGTGCGAGCGCCTTCCGGGCGTGCTGGATTCACTATGCTAACGATAGCATCTTGGATGGCACCCCTGCAACCGCACAACGTCAGATTGCTTCATCGACGAGCGAAAGTCATCGCCACTACACTTGTTGAAATGCTAACGTTCGCATAATCTATGGCATCTCAACCGCGATGCCGGCATCGAACTGGAAATGCCAGTCGAACAGTTCTGGCACTCAGACAGTTCGCGTGGCGGTTCTGGACAAGCGCGAAGCAGGCAACGTTTTTTGCTG
>NZ_VTUZ01000111.1 GCF_008369935.1 Paraburkholderia panacisoli
CGCGCGAATATCTGTTTTGGTCTCGTCAGTCGCAGCTTTGAGTCGGCACATACCTGCCGCCTATCGCCCGCTGTCAACCGTAGTGAGGCTTCGCAACCGCCTGCGAAGCCGTGGGAGCGACATTGGGACGCGCCCTAAGGAGTTGTTCTTCCGGATGCACGCGCAGGGCGTGAGTATGCCTGCTTCCAGGCTGGTACCCGCACCGGGTGGGCGGTCATCTCTTACCTGCAGCTCAATGAGATGCGGGATCTCATTCCGGCTTATCGAAGACGCCAGCTTCGAGATCCTGTCTGAAATGCTGCACCCAACCGGTTTCGAAGCCGATGGGGTATTCCCTCGCAATTTGTGTTGATAGTCTGGTTACGGTGACATAGCCCTGCAGGCCGACGTTCTCGTCGCCCTTGGGGTCAGTCGTATCCGTTTCCAGCAGTTCGAATTCACCTTCTGCCAGTCCCTTGCGCTGCAAGGTCGCCAGGAAAGCCTGGCGCTCATCCGGTTCGATCAGTTGCATTTTCCGCCCTCCCGTCTGTCCGCCACCGATATTCGCGGTCCCCTTCACGACGTTGTCATAACCCAAGAAAGCTCCAGAACGTTACGCAATGCCCGAGTGCGTCATAGCTGCGGCTGAGGTTGTGAAAGCCGAATGCCATGCGCTCATCTGGGTCTGATCCGGTCAGAGTCGGGAACCACCAGCGTACAGCTTTTGTGCACGCGCTCGATGGAAAACTGTCCGGACAGTTTTGTCATAGTTCCTGGCATCCTTCATGACCCGTCGCAATTTGCATCGGTACGCACATCGCCATGAACAGTCGAAACCGCCTGCAGGTGCCGCAAAAAGACGCAAAGCCGCGCTTGAGGTATGTCCCTTCTGCGCAAGGCCCCTGCGCGTAACCATGTCATCGCGTGACGTTGTCCCGCCCGGGGATTGTTTGCGCGGTGCCGCTATCAGCATTAATTGCGCAAAGCGCCCGGGCTCGTACCTGTGGCGATACCAACGTCCGCTCGCTGGATAGGCCGATGCGAATGGACGGATCAGTCCATGCGCAGACCGATAGTTGAGGCTCGCTGGCCACAACAGGGCTACACTCAAAATGGGATAAATCCCGGAGCAATATCATGACCGATGCTACCCCCCAAAGCACATTTCGCGGTCTTCCCCTGACACCGGAGCAGGACGCAGAAGTCAGGCACTACATAAAGAAGAAAGAGCAGCATGGCGCGCCGTGGGACACGCCGGAGTTGCAGGCCATGCTTCGAGACATGCTGGAGCCCCCGGGCGACGACGACGGAGGACTCGGCTCCACCGTCGACGAAACGAAGGCGGCCACAGAACGCGCGACGGCTTGCATCGACGAGACCATGGAACCCATTGAAGCCTGCGAAGAGCGGAATGCCGCGATGGAAACCGAGGGTATGAGGGGACCGAAGCGTTGAATCCCGGGCGGGGCTCGCGACTGATGTTGAAATTCACCTAACGCGTTCGGACTGTGGCATAAGCCTGTTGGGAACCCGGAATCACATCGATTGCGGCGCCGACGGTCAGCTCTGCAATCAGCGAGCCCCACCAGCGAGAAGAGGGGGCTCGCCGTGTACTTCGATGCCTGCGCCCCAGAGACTCCTTTCGGAGGACAATGAAACACGTTCCATCGATGTATCCTTAGCCGTACCGGGCGCAAAGCCGGTTTCAACGCCGGCGCAGAAGCCAGCCGATCTGTCGCAGCAATACGCGAACCCACTCGCGACGAGCAAGAAAAAAGCAATCAGGCACGCGATGCCGGACGAGCGCACGGGAATATGCCTGGTCGGCCACAACTTGTCAGTTGGATGGAACGTCCGGTGGGCGTTCCGTCTAATGAACGTCGATGGTGGACCTGAACGGCTCTCGTCGTGCCGCCCTTACCTCGCAACTGTGCGCAAGCGCAAGGAGCCGGCTGCAAGCCGCACCCGGTATGATTGCGCGCACGTTGTACCCGTGACGCCCTTTCGATGTATGTCCTATCTGCGAAAGGAGGAGATCATGAAACGCGACATGAATCTGGCACTCGCAATATTGAAGACTCTCGAGGAAAACAAATCCCCGCACCTCAGCGAATTTGACATTGAAAGCGCGCTCAAGGAGGCGTTCGATGTTTCGAACCGGGGCATATGATATCGGTTGAACCTGCTGGCCGACGCAAATCTCGTCCGCTCGATGGGTAGCGCGCGGAGAGCGCCGTGAACTCGTTTTGGTAGACGTTGCAGACGTATTCCTGGTGAATGGCCACAGCACCGATTGCGCACGCTCCGATCATCTGTAGACAGCAGCACTTGACTCGACAGACAGTGTCTGTTCATTTCGTCATTCCCGACTTGATAGCTGTCGTTTTTGGGACGAGGAAAAGGTCAAGCCCGAAGCCGCGAAGCGGTGCGCCATAGGCGCAGGCTTGAGGCTCGACTCGTCCCGAAGAATCATCCCCCTGGTCGGGAGTGGACGATATCTCTTCTGACATTGTCTGACCGGTCGAGTACCGGCTAATACACATCATCAGGTCTGTCGTTCCACAGTCCGGGCACTTCGCTACTCCGTCCTGCACAACCGTCTTCTCCCATTCATCTGATCTGAGCGTAATCATGATCTCCGGGAGCGGTACGGCTCTCCCCGAAGAGTAGGCGGTCGCTGACGGGTATCCGGCGGCGTCCTTTCGATGATGGCTACGCTGTGACGAAGGCAACGCTGGATGACCTTCGATGCCGGTCAAGCAATGATCACCCCCCTTTCATCCCGCCTCATGCAGCGGCGATTTGTTCACCTAGTTCACCAGGTCGGGCCGCACGGTGCAACGCGGACGCGAGCCACGCGACGAACGCGTCGTGCCATCGCTCAAACGCGTCACGTCGAGGGCGTATTCCTCGCCGAGTCTGCCGTTGTCGCGGAGAAACACGGCAGCACATTGCGCCCGTCCTAATATGCCACGGCGAAGCCGGTCAGGTCTGCGGTCGTTCCGCGCGACTGATCGCACAGTAGCATCGCCAACTGCGATCTGAACTCCTGGAATGTCATGGCTGTTTTCCAGTGGATGTACAACCCTCGGCACGAAAGGTGGCTAGATCTCGTCAGGGACTTCGTCGCCGAACTTGTCTGCCACGTAGGCACGCATGGCGGCGATCAGCGGAGTGTTTCCGTAGAAGCAAAAGCCGGCCGGTGTGGACGCTGCGTAACCGCCATGGTGTAGTGCGCCAG
Organism: Paraburkholderia panacisoli; assembly: GCF_008369935.1. Taxonomy (GTDB): domain Bacteria; phylum Pseudomonadota; class Gammaproteobacteria; order Burkholderiales; family Burkholderiaceae; genus Paraburkholderia; species Paraburkholderia panacisoli. The sequence continues at coordinate 3,221 of NZ_VTUZ01000111.1, forward strand.
CATTAGTGTTGACCCGGGGCAGACAGTAGTCTTCGCGTTCGATGATTGGGCCGCCCTGACCCCAGTCCGTCGACGGCGAAAAGGCGGCGTCAACCTCGACGGACTTCTCGTGTTTGCTGTCGCAATCAACATACGCCACCCAGCAGAGGCCATCCTCCACCTTTGGGTTTGATAGGCCTTCCGCTTTAGCAACCCAGTAATCGAGTTGCGCACCTTCCAGATCATTTGTCTTCACAGGCTCTCTCCATCGGGCACTTCCTGGCCGAACTTGCTGTCGACATACCAATGCATAGCCGCTGCCAGATCTTCATCTCCGAGCCACCAATCACTCCCCGACCGTGCCTGCGCGGCGATCTCCGCCGGTCGTCCGACCTGAGCGATCAAATGTTCTTCGAATATCGGATCCATGATAGAACTGATCTCGATTTGCTCGTGCGCAATGATCGGTTGCGTCTGCTCTGGGCCGGTGGATGGAGCGAAAACTTCCCGCTCGACGGATCGCCTGACATGCACACGGGCCACCCCTCGGCATCTTCGCCGTATAGATCAGCATCCCGCATTCTCTCGGCGCGTGCAACTCCATAATCGAGCAGCGCGTCCTTCAGTTCGCCGACATCCACACCCACCCTACCGATCAATGCCGATGAGCATCCGCTGATGCGTCGTTTTCCACAAACCGAGACACGAGAAGCGCTCGATCGTGATCGTGTGGCCGGAAGCATGCGACGACGGGCGCGTGAAGGTTGACTTCGCCTGGCTCGTTGCGGGCAGTTACTCCGCGTGGTCGGTGTGCACAGCGGGCTGTCAAGCTCGATTGCTGTTGAAGATCGTTAATTCTGCCAGCGGTATCCATTGAAGCGCTAACGCTGTCCGTTAATACTGCTAGCGCGGCTTTTTCACCGGAACACGAACTCACTGCCTGGAACGTCTCTCCTAAGCGCAGCACGACACCGCGCTTACCGACATCCACACTAGGAATGTTGAAGGCCGCCGAAGTAACACCTAGAGTGCCATACCGTATGGTATTTTTGATCGGCATACTAAGGATGGGTGCCGTCCGAGGATCGAAAAAAATGGCCTTCGGCATTTACGCTTGCTGCCGCTTCTGGCCAACGCAGCTTCTGGCCAACGCGCCTATCGCGCTGCTGGGCAACCGCATTATCCGAATTAGAGGAAACGCGCTAGCAAAATTAACGGACATCCAGCCGTTCACCCGTTGCTGAAACGAGACGGGCGGCAAAACCGGCAATCTGGCCTTCCAGCCTTATTGGGCGCGGGTCGCAGCCCCCTTTACGCTAGCAAATGCCGTGACTAAACAGCAGGTAAGTTCCACAGACAGAAGGCATGGGTGTGCTCGAGGGGCCGAGCAAGTGCTAGCCTGCTTTCAGCTCGTTTTC
>NZ_VTUZ01000112.1 GCF_008369935.1 Paraburkholderia panacisoli
ATGGCCGCCTACAACCTTGTGCGCATGCGTTCGCTAGGACAGGTCCGCCCGTAGTGGCGGCAATCACGGTAATGAGGCGAAAAACAGGCCTCAAACTGTCGAACAAGAAGCTGGATTCGCGTTCAAATTTCGCAATGCAAAAAAGTTGCGGCCGTAGCCGCGCACAGCAAGGAATGTTGTTTCTCGAGGGTGTATTTCCGCAGCCTGCTAGGCCGGGCGAGGAGATCGTGCGCTATTGGGACTTCGCTAGCGGTGTTCGCGAAGACGCACCCGATCTTGGAAAGCGGCGGGCGCCTGCACTCCCAAGGAACTGCAACGCTCAGAACACTGCATCGAGGACGCAATGATCGACGACGCAAGTATTTCCCTTGAGTCGACTATTCGCATAATCGAATTGAAGTTGTCCATTTGAACAGCGCCATCGCTCTGATGGCGAGGCGCGCTTGCGTTAGAAGGCGGGTCTGCTGGAAGTTGGAATGATCGCGGCGGCGCGCTGCGCCTCTGCTGGTTGATGAAACCGGAGCCGGCGTCTCTATGATTGAGCGTCGGACCTGTCCCAACGCAATATCCGCGCTCTGGACACGCTCACGCGAGGCTGCCTGCCCCCCTTCGGCAGCCCCTGAAGATCACCTTAACGCCAGTTCCACATGCGCTGGCAGCATGAGCTTGCTGCTCGGGCCCGCGGTCGGCTCTTGGCTAGCGCCGTCGAACCGGACCAGGACTACAGACCGCCTCACAGGACTCTGCGCCGATACCAACGATCAATACACCGTATGCCGTTAGGTATTCCCGAAGGCTGGGAAATCGTCTCCTAGGCGTTCGACGCTCAAGGCAGCCTCTTCCCGAGCACGATGATGGCTCGATCGCGACGAATCTCCCTCGAGAATCCATGGGCGTTCCCGTGGTGAATAGCGTGCCTTTTGCTGCCCTGTCGCCTCGCCGTTGAGGCCATCAAGTTTCCTTAGCGGCGTTGAGCCCGGCGAGGTATCCCCAAGTCATTGCTGGACCAAGGGTACCGCCAACACCAAAATAAGCAGGGCCCGCGATGCTTGCTGCGACATTACCTGCGGCGTAAAGACCGCATATCGGCTCGCCTCGAACGCTTAGAACCTGCGCTCTGCAATCTGTGCGTGGACCTCCCTTAGTACCGAGCGCACCGGGTTGGATCGGAAGAGCATAAAACGGCCCCCTCTCAATGGTGCCAAGATTCGGGTGCGATGCTTCATGGTCGCCTTGGAAACGATCGAACGCGCTGTCTCCTTTTCCGAATTCGCGGTCCTTTCCCTCTGCTACGAACATATTCCACCGTCGCACCGTGTCCGCCAACCCGTCGGGGTGGATGCCAACCTTGTTGGCTAATTCCTCAAGGGTTTCTGCCTTCGAGAGCCATTCTGGATCCGGATCCTCTGGCATGGTGGTGCCAACGACATACTTTGCTCGATACTGGGAATCGAAGATGGCCCATGCCGGCAGATTGCGATAGGCCGGCAAGGACGTATCCGGTGAAAAGAATATTTTTCCGACGGCGTTATAGCTTGAGGCTTCGTTGACGAAGCGTTTTCCCTGTCCGTTTACCCAAATTATGTGTGGGCCGCTACGCTCAGCTTTAATCCCCCGCACCATCTCGCGCCCTTCGTAGGTCTCGCCCGGAATTGCGACGGATGGGTAGTGCCACACCTCACTCAAATTAGCGAGATCAGCCCCGACCTCCATCGCCATCAGAAGGCCATCACCCTCATTAATTGGAGGGCTATTGGGAGCTGGAATGGGGCCACTCAAAAATTTTGCTTTCAGATCCTCATTCCATTCGAATCCTCCAGAAGCAAGAATCACGGCTCTGGCGCGCATCTCAACGCGCTGACCATTCAAAACGGACCGTATGCCGACAATCCTACCGCCATCTCTCAGCAAGGCGTTCGCGCGTGAATTCAATAGAATAGGAATCCTACGGTCAAGGACAGCTTTCAAGAGACCAGCGACGAGTGCCTGCCCCATCGTGACCAAGCCGTTCGCCATTCTCTTCACGACTAGATCCTGTGGAACCTTCCAAGGACGGTAGAATGCCTGATAGGTCACAAATGCTTCCTGCAACGTAACCGGAAACGACAGCGCATTGGGTACTCGGATCCTAGATTGCCAGTCACCGAGTGTTCTCGCGTCGAACGGAACTGGCTCGAGCGAGCGCCCGCCGCCCCTAGCCCCGTAGACTTCGGGATGATAGTCCGGCGTTGAGAGCGCCGTGAATCTGAGGTCAGTCTTGTCTTCGAGGTATCGGATCATCGTTGGGGCTGTGTCGACGAATGTCTCCAGCAACGCGTGTTCAACACGCTCCATGGTGAGGCTTTTGCAGTAGGCAAATGCCTCATCGCGGGAATCGGCCACGCCGACTTCGTGCATATGCGAATTCGTCGGAATCCAAATCCCCCCTCCCGAAACGGCTGAAGTACCGCCCACATATGGACTTCGCTCGACAATCGCTACATTGGCTCCGTGATCGTGGGCCAAGATAGCAGCCGTCAGACCAGCCGCCCCTGAACCCACGACGATCACATCGGCCTCCCGGGCCCTTCTTGAACCTGCAAACATATAGACTCCACATGAGGTCATCCCTTCGGAAACGGGTTGCCCCGTCCTCGCGCGTACCTCGGTTGGTATTTTATGAAAGACGTACCCTAGTATCGAATACGTTTGGTATATTAATCAGCTATGAATATTTCGCTGCAAGGATCGAGACGACGATGGCGAGACCCTAGCTACGGCACGCTCGCTTTCACAGATATCGTTGGGTCACAGTGCTCCGTTCCAACTGCGTCACGACCGCCGACTTGTCGCGCCCGATCTGTCACAGGCCCCTACTCATCCCCTTGCCAAGTCCCTACGTCTAATGTCCACGTTACGTCTTATTAGTCGATCGAGCAAATAGAATTGATGCCCACGTGGTATACGTCGGGGTTATAGCTCAATTAATAGCGCCAAATCATAGGAGACGCGGTGGATTTGAAACAGATACGTGCCTTCGCGCACATCGCGGAGCTTCGCAGCTTTACCCGAGCGGCCGCGTTTCTACACATCAGTCAGCCCGCGCTCAGCCGACAGATGCGCCTGCTGGAGGAAGAGCTGAAGATGAAGCTGTTTCAGCGCCAAACGCATGGGGTTGAACTGACAAATGAAGGCCTTGCGTTCTTCAACCGATGCCGCGAGGTTCTCAGCAACTTCGAGCAACTGAAGCAGGATTTCACCCCGGCTAAGGGCGCCCAGTTAGCCGTGATGGGCTCTGTGAGCGTTGGGCTTCCGGTGCCAGCATCGCGGTTTGCCACCCCTCGTCTCTTGGCCGCAGCGCGAGATGCATACCCGGGGCTATCGGTCCGATTTGTTGAAGGATTTAGCGGCCTGCTTCACGAGTGGTTAATTAGTGGGAGTCTGGATATCGCCATCTTGTTTGAGCCACGTACCTCAAAGATTCTTACTAGCAAGCCACTCCTGATGGAGAACCTATTTGCGATTTGCAAGCCGGAGAAGACGCGCCGTAGCCAAGCCTTCATCGAGGCAAGGGACTTGGGGGCAACGCCCCTTATCCTTCCACACCGACCTCATATCCTACGCGAATTAGTAGACAGCCTCCATCTGAGCCATGTAGAAGTAATGGAGATCGACTCCGCGTCGTTGATGATAGAGCTCGCGTCCAGTGGCATCGGGATCACCATACTCCCACGAGAGTCGGCTTCGCACGCTGTTCGCTCTGGGGACGTCATTGCTTTGCCCATCCTCAATCCCACGCTGAGCTGGCAGGTTACCGTTTGCTATTCAAACGTACGCCCTCTTTCCCTCGGCGCGAGAGTAGTACTGGATTTGCTGCGCAAGGAAATATCCTACAAAGTAACAAGTGGGGAATGGCCGCATGGGCGCTTAATACGGACGGAAAACGATGAGTTCTTTGAAGACATGCCGCCGGAGTAACGTAATCAACTCGTGAAGGCCGTTCTCGCCAGCTGATTGAGTGGAGTGGTAAGACAGAGGCGACACCTTTCGGGGCTATTCGCTATAGAAGCAGATCCGAGTGAATTCCAAAATGTCTCCTCTAAAAAAAGCCCGCCATAAAGGCTAATGCCGTTCAGTTAACACTGAACGGCATTTTCATTTGCGGAGCAGGAAGAGGTTGTAAACGGGGCGCCGGGATGTTAGCTTTTCGGCGCGATGCTCTCAGCCCACCTTACCTATCTGATCGAAACGCAGGAGCCGGTATTCGACAAAGGCTTTCTGGCTGCCGAAATCCTCTGTGGCCTAACGATGGGAGGAGATGTTGAAGATTGTTAATTCTGCTAGCGGCGTCCATTGAAGTGCTAATGCTGTCCGTTAATTCTGCTAGCGTGGCTTTTCCATCGGAAGACGAACACTCTGCCCGGAACGACTGACTAGTCCATTGAACCGGATGAATTGCACCGGATGCGTCGAGCTGGATCGGAATACTTCCATTTCAACGGGGCAGCCTGCTTGTTGTATTGACGGATATAGCGCATGAGCTTTTTGTCGAGGT
>NZ_VTUZ01000113.1 GCF_008369935.1 Paraburkholderia panacisoli
AGTTTTCCTCATCTGGACCGGAAGGAAAGTGCAGTCCTGTAGAAGCCAATCGGTAAGCGCGCCAGGGAAGTGGCGCTACCTGTCAACGTGAAGCTGGCGACATATGTGAGCGCCTAGCTCGATCGCCATGCTCTTCAATATTGCGCCAAACGCGCTTGTTGCAGTTGACGCTGTTGAAATAGGCAGTTTCGGTCGAACCGACGCGCAAGCCCCAATCGCGGGTGTCGTCGCCGCGCTTCGGGTGCTCGACTTTGATGACTTCGGCGCCGAGGTCGCGCAGCACCATGGCACACGACGGTCCGGCAAGTATCCGGGAGAGATCGAGAACGCGAATGCCGGCGAGCGGCAGTGAGGAGGTCAGGTTAGACATGGCAAATCCAGATTGACAGGGGGCGTAGCGAGGAGGTCACTTCTAGTGCGACTGCTCGACTGTCCGGCGACGCAAGGCGAAGAATTCGGCAGGACGTTTGTCGAAGAAGGCGCGAATGCCTGCGGCGGCCTCGTTCATGGTCTTAACTCCGGCCGAGCGCGATATAGCGCTCGAGATGATGGTCTTCGTCGCCCGGTTGATGGTCGATCATGACGAGGCGCTTGGCGTAATGCGCTCCCACGTCATGCCGATACCGCCATGTAACTGAATACACTCCTCGGCGACGAGCGCTCCGATGCGGCCGGTGCTGTACTTCGCTGCCGACGGGCGGCTCGTCGTAGCCGTCGTGAAGCGCGTCCTCAATGAACGGCTGCGCATACGGCCCCATCGCACGGCGTAACAACGACGAGATCTCCGGCCGAATAAATCATGTTTGCGTGCTGGCCGAGCGTGGTCCACGTTTTCTGGTCGTTGACGATGTAGTGCGAGCCGGTAACATCGACGCCGCGCACGGCGGTGGTCTTGACCGCTTCAACCGCGGCAAGCAGGCCCGCCCGCACGTGGGCGCCGGGTGCGTTGATCGGCAGGTTGTCGATCTCCTGATCAGTCGCAGTGACAACCGCGCTTTCGAGCAGATGCCGAACGAGCATCTGACAGATATGTGTGCCGGTTGCAGACACACATATCTATAGGGGCATCAGACCGTCCTTTTGCGTCAGCCGCGCACCGCGCTGACAAAAATGCCAAGAAGCTTGAACAGGGACGGACGCGCCTGAAACGCGAATAATTTGCGAACTGTCGCGGCGGAGGTCCGGTTACTAATGAACCACGGCGGTCGGGGCAGCATGGTGAAACTTCCGTGTAACAATGCTCTCGGAAACGGTCGAAACGGCGCCCGAACCACAGACCGCTGTGGGCGGTCAAATAGAAAGCAGTTGTGTACGATCCCGCGCCCACTTTGAATGTTGTTCATGGGGTGACCAGGAAATGCGCCCCAAGGCGTTTGAGCCAACAGGAATCCGAGGCCAGTCCAAGCATTTACCGCAATAGTGCCGTAACGGAGATCAGTGAGCAGGGCTTCGAAGCGCGAGCCTAGTGTTTTTTCAGTCGCCGGATCGATGATGACGTTTGCGCCAAGCGTGCCGTGAAGCTTCGTGTTGGCAAAGTCGATTGCCGATTCGAGGAACGCTTCAGGTGCGGCGCCCGGCAAGAACACGACAGTGAGCGCCGGACCGAAAACTTCGGTTCGGAACGCATAGTCATCGTGGACGCTGGTGCCATCCAGGATTGCAAGCAATCGTGGCGCATCAGAGCCGCGGGCAAACGACAGCGCCGCTGGATAATGCTCGCGGAAGGCCGCCAAACGATCGCTGCTTCCCGGGTAGTAAAGTGGCCTGGTCCGCGCGGAAGAAAAAACCCTCTTCAATTCCGAAAGTAGTGCTGCCGCGTGCGGCCAATCCTGCGGCAAGATAAGGACTTGGCTTGCGACGCAGTTGAAGCCGGAATTGTGTAACTTCTGGGTCGCTATATGCTCAGCCTGAAAGCGAATGTCCGCGTTTGTCCAGTGCCCCGGGACGACGATCGTCGGACACACTGCGCCGAGTTCGCTCGTGATGGGACGCGTGTTCACGCGGATGTCTTGCGCCTTGCGTTTCACACCTTCCTCTCCAGTGCCGAAGACGATTGCGTCGTGCGACGCTGCGCTTCCGGTAATGTGCAATGTTTCCACGAGGGGATGGCCTGTGAGAAAAACGCCGACATCCGTGCCTCCGTTGACAATCGCAAACACGCCCTCTTCAATAAGGGCTGCAAAGATTTTCTCGAAAACGGGCAAGAGGTACGCCGTGACCGGATTCAGCTTGAGGACGACAACACTGTGTTCTGCGTACAGCTTGTACAGAGCGTCTAACGGCGCGATGCTGGTAATGTTACCGGCTCCGAGAACCAGTGAAACTGAGCCGACGCTGGATTGACGCATGGGATCATAGGCGCAGGCAACGAATCGGCGAAGGTTTGATGGCAGTACGCCGGGTTCCATCCAAACTTCGGCACTGACACCACTCAACAGCAAGCGATCAGTCAGCGTCGTAGGAAACACTTGCACTGCTGTCTGGTTAGTCGCGGTTGTGCGTACTTTCATTGCATCCAGAAAGCGAAGACCATTCAGCTGCGTTAGCGTGCAAAGCAGCACATCGATTGCCGTCAAGGCTGCCCACGGCCCCGAGGTCCATTCTTCACCGACGAGCGGGGAATCCGTGGGCAAACCCTTTGCTGCGGAAGCGAGCCTGGCCCATTCATCCGCGTTTTCGACTAACGCTTCACGAATCAGCTTCAATAACTCAACGCGACGGCCTACCGGCGTCGTCGCCCATTTTTCCTTATTCGCTGATACGGTAACTACGATCCGTTCGACCGGGTGCAGGCTGGAGTTGAGTGCGTCGCCCGCAACTTGCGTGGAACTCTTCATCGATCTGATCCCTAACCCGGGTCTGGAGCGCCCGAGGTCTGGAATTATTGGGACGATCGTCCTAATATGTCCAAATGTTTTTGGACGATCGTCCTATTTTGTGGCGGTCGGAATCGCTGCAAGTAGCAGGTGCCGGATGGTGCGCCGAAATCGCTTGCCTTCGGAGTCCTCTCCAGAGAGAGCCATTTGCAGTGCATTGAAGAAATGCGCATCAAGCAGGAGAAATGTCTGATGGATCGTTCCGCGTGATGCCTTAGGCTGCTGCAGGTGAATAAGCGTAGATGTGGCGTTCTCCAGATCCCGCTCGATCTCCGAGGTGGCCACGCGCAAACTTGGATTAAACAGTGCTTGAGCGCGTAGGTCGTACCAGAGACGATGAATCTTCGCGTCGCGCGTAGCGGCTACGATTAGCAGGTCGATGACAGAGGTTACGCGGTTCTTCGTGGCTCCTTCCTGCTCCATCGCTTCCACAAGACGACCAATGAAGCGGGTCTTATAGCGACGTATTGTGTAGAGAATGAGGTCAGTCTTGCTCTCAAAGTAATAGTGTAGTTGTCCTAGGTTGATTTCTGCAGCTTCCGCGATGTCGCGCAGCGACGTTTCAGCGTACCCGTGTTCCGCAAAGCACCTGATCGCGTGGTCAGCGATCTCGATTCGACGATTTTCGCGCTTTTCGGTTTGTCGCATGTCGTAGTATTCCCGTTGTTTTTGTGCCTCGTTTTCTGGCCTTTCCCCCAATCTTTTGAAGTGGGGGCATTGCGTCACCTTTGAGTGTCGCGCGTTCATGTGCCCGCACGAGTAGTTGAGCCGTGCTGCTTCTCGATTGGAGGGGCAAGCACGGTGCCAGCGAGATTCTACTTGAACGGACTTGACGAAGGCGCGGCCAGTGCACTCGCGCTCAGGGCCGTTTGATTGGTCTTTAGAGATGAACGTTAGCGTTTCGACACTTTCGGAAAGAACAGGCGAG
>NZ_VTUZ01000114.1 GCF_008369935.1 Paraburkholderia panacisoli
GATATATTACCGGCCGAAAGTTGCTATGTGCAGTCTCGGTTCCGGCTCATTGATAGCAAAGGAGTTCGGTCGTAGGAACTCGGCATAAATATCCGGTCGGTTGTGGAGGCCCGCCACCAACAGACGGCGGGCGTGGCCTCCGTGGTCCTATAGGGAATGCAACCACTCGAGCAGGGACTTGTTCTGCTGCCAGGACGGGATCTTCGGAAGCAGCGTGCCGTCCACCGCTTTCTCGAGTGCCTTCCGCTTCATCTCAAGATTTGCGCGAGCATAGATCTCTGTTGTCTTCACATCCACGTGACCGAGGAAGTCGCGGATGATCTCAAGCGGGACGCCACTCTGCAGCAAGTGCATTCCCTTTGTGTGCCTCAGGCTGTGAGGACTCACCCGCTGTGTGAAGTCGGGGTGACTTCGGCGTACAGAAACCACATACTTCTGCAGGAGATAGCGCACACCCGAGCGGGATAACCGTGCCCCTTGCCGGTTCTGGAAGAGTGGCTTGTCGGTATGTTCAGGACGATCGAGGCCGTTATCGTGCCGATACTGGCGCAGGACTTCGACTGTCTCGTCCAGCAGGGGTACAGCGCGCAGCTTTCGACCCTTTCCCATGAGCCGAACCTGAGATGGTGGATCCAGGCGCACGTCGCCAGCGTTCAGGTCGATCAACTCCTGCACCCGGGCGCCGGTGTCGTAGAGCACGCTCAGCATCACTGCATCCCGGCGACCCTCGGAAGTACGCAGATCGGGTTGAGCGAGAATCTGCGCAAGGTACTCTTTGCTGAGATAGCCGACGCAGGGACGCGGCTGCCGCCGCAGCGGAATGGCGAGGATCTGCTGACACTGCAGCAGCCGCTCGGGCACTTCCGACTGAACGTAGCGGAAGAATGCGTGCAAAGTCGCAAGACGGTGATTCTGCGTGCTGACCGAAACGTGCCGGTCATTGGCCAGATGATCGAGGAACGCCTCCACAAGGGATGCGTCGATCTGCGCGAGAGACAGGCGCTCCAGCGCAATGCCCCGCACGTCCCGACAGAATCGAAGCAGCAGGGTAAACACATCGCGATACGCCTTGATGGTGTTGGGGCTCAGATTGCGCTGCGCGGCGAGATAATACGTCAGGAAGCCGGTCACGAGCATGGAGAAATCGGTTGGTTTCATGATCCGTCCCACCGAGGAATGACATCACCAAAGGCGGCGCTGGTGCGCACCGTGATCTCTGGAAACAGTTCGGGTATCAGATGCAGATAGCGCTGCGTTCCGGCAAGGGAGCGATGACCCAAATAGGTCGCGAGCACCGGCAGCTTCGCATCGAGGTTCGCGCCTTCCCGGCACCAGCGCAGCAACGCATGGACGGCATAGGCGTGACGAAGATCATGTAAGCGCGGGCCCTTGCCTCTACCGGCGTGCGCGACCCCGCAGCGCATGAGTAGCTCCCGGTACAGCCAGTAGACGGCCGGGTGGCTCCACGGTCCATCGGATGGCGAGGGGAAGAAGTACGCTTCGGGCGAGCGATTTCCCATGAAAGCCGCATAGGTTCGAAGGCGCTGGACCAACGGTAAGGCTGGTGGGACGACGCGATCCTTTCCAAATTTGGCTTCACGCACCATCAGGACCCCGCGGCCAAGGTCAACATCGGCCACCCGCAGGTGCAGCACCTCGCCGACTCTCATGCCGCAGCCATACAGCAACCGGAACACTTCCGGCATGATGAGATGGCGCAGCGGGGCTCGTGCAGTTGGCTCGAGATGGTCGACCGCGTCGAGCAGTCGCTGAATCTCGGCGTGGGTCAGGATGCGCGGAGAGAACCTGCTCGCACCCCTTGCCGTCAGGGATCGATCCGGCACATCGGCGGGATATCCCATCCGGTTCAGGTACAGTGCGAATTGGCGAACCGCGCAGATCCGAACCTGTTGCGTGGACACGCTCTCGTGGGGTCGTTTGGCGAGCCACTTGCGGCAGATTGAGCGTGGCAGTTCGCATTGCGATAGCGCTTCGTCGCACAGGAAACGATCAAAGCGCGCGAGCAAGCGGGCTGACTCGTCATATCGGTAACCACACGCCCGTTTCTCCTGGACGAACTGTTCCATGAGTGAGCCGAAAGCGCTTCGGAACTGCCCCTTGAATGCTTTACTCGACATGGCGTACCTCCTCGGTGTTCAGCGCGGCGGTGCGCAGGGTTTCCACGTCGGTCTTGGCGTAGATGAATGTCGAGGCAGTCGTCGCATGTCCCAGGATCTCGCTGATGACATGAAATGGCGTTTGCTCGTGGAGCAGTTGTGTCGCCAGCGTATGCCTCAGCGAATGCAAACCGTGGCGTTGTGGGGTCCGGAAATGGATGCCAGCAACTTCCTTCCAATAGACGACGATGCGATGCAGGTTATCGGTGTTGGAGAAAGGCCGAAACGGCGGTGTCAATGTGAGGAACACTTCGCGGCGATCTGATGAAGAACGGCCTGATCTCAGATAGTCAATCAGCGCTTCTCCAATCTCTTCCGTTAGTGGCAAACATAGCGGTGCGAGGGACTTCGACTGCGTGATCTCCAGGGTAGCCGTTTCCCACTTCAGTTCATCGAGCGTCAGTGTGCGGATATCACCCACTCGCAATCCGAGGCGACAGGCAAGCAGGAGGATCGCGTAATCGCGCTTGCCTTTGGGAGAACTGCGATCAACGACTTCGAGCAACCTGATCACGAGTTCCGGATCCCAGACCGATGGAACAGTCGCATCACTGGGGACGTGGACCACCGGTAATACATGACTCAGATCACGGTGCAGGATTCCGCGCAGCAGAAGAAATCGCAGAAAACCACGCACGTGGGAAACGATCCCGGAGACGGTTTTAGCCGCCAGACAATGTCGTGAGGTCACAAAGGCAGAAATATCGGCCGACTGCATCTGATCGAAAGAAGTGATGTTCCTTGACCCAAGGAAATCCGCGAATATGGCGACGTGCCGCATCCGATCGCGAAGGGTCGTTGGGCGAAGATTAAGACGATCCCGACAGTACTGTTCGTAGTCGCGGACGGTCTTCACCATGCGCGCCGGGACCTGTATCTTCTGCATGTCGGTGATGGTGCGCTCGATATGCCGATCACGCGCAAAGTCTTCCAGCACTTTAAGAGCCATCTCGATATGGCGTCGCCAACCGCCGCCCGCCTTGAGGCGCTCCCCATCCTGCATCCTATACCTGCAATAAAAATTCACCACGATATCTTTGCAGTACTCATCTATCACGTTCGTATCGAGGCAAAACGCAACGAGATGTCGCCAGACCGTGCGATAGCGATTGAGCGATCTTCTGCTGTAGCCTAGCCTCTCCAGTTCGCTCACGGCACCAGCAATGACCTGCTCCAACGACAGACGGCTTGAAACTTGACGGGTGGAATCCTCCATGATCGAGCTCCTCACAACGGCGGCCCCGATGGCCGCCAGGACTCTCATCATGAAACTTTATGCGCAGTAAGCTGATGCTGACGCCTTGCTCACAAAGCGTTTGCCACGGTGACTCTACATAACGATCCACGGTAGCTAATAGA
>NZ_VTUZ01000115.1 GCF_008369935.1 Paraburkholderia panacisoli
CCCAAGCCTTTCGAAGCGGCGCTGCAGACAGCCAAAGGGCAGCTTGCCCAGCAACAGGCGAGGCTCTATGTGACGAAAGCCAATCTGGCGCGGGTGATCCCGCTCGCGAAGCAGAACGCCTTGAGCCAGAAGGATCTTGACGATGCGACTGGCAATGAAAAGCAGGCAGAGGCCGCCGTCATCGCCGCTCAGGGCGAGGTCGAGACTGCGCAGCTCAACCTCAGCTATACGACGATCAAGTCACCGCTGAACGGCCTGTCGAGCTTCGCCAAACAGCAGGACGGCAGCTATGTGACGGCCGCGGCAAACGGATTGCTGACTACGGTCTATCAGCTCGATCCGATGTGGGTGAACTTCAGTGTGTCGGAAAACGAGTTGCTCGGGTATCGCAGCCAGCTGGAAAAAAAGCAGCTCGTGTTTCCCCCTAACAACGATTTCGACGTATCGGTCATTCTGGCCGATGGCACGGTGTTTCCTGCAACCGGCCACATCAATTTTGCCAATCCGGCGTTCAGCACCGAGACGGGCACGTTCCTCGTGCGTGCGTCGTTTGCCAATCCGCAGGGCACCCTGCGTCCTGGCCAGTTTGTGCGGGCACGCGTGTCGGGCGCGATCCGCCCGAATGCGATCCTCGTGCCTCAGCGCGCGGTTCTGCAGGGGGCGAAGAGTCATTTCGTGTGGGTGGTCGATAACGAGTCCAAAGCCCGTCAACGCGTGGTCGAACCTGGTGAGTGGCATGGCGACGACTGGTTCATCACCGACGGATTGCATGCCGGCGAGCGCATCGTGGTCGATGGCGCAATCCGGGTGATCGCGGACACGCCGCTCAAGATCACCGGGGCGCCCAAGCCGGCCAGTCAGCCGGCTGCCGACAATGCGCCGCCTGAAAAGCCACAGTCGCTCGCCGCGCGGCAGTCCGGCCAGACCGTGACGAAGTGACGGGCGGCCGATATGAACATCTCCCGCTTCTGCATCGACCGGCCGATTTTCGCGTCAGTCATCTCGATCGTGATTACGCTCGGGGGCGCATTGGCGATGTTAAGTCTGCCGATTGCGCAGTATCCGGACATCACGCCGCCGCAGATCACGATCTCCGCCACTTACCCGGGGGCCAGCGCGGATGTGGTCGCAAACAATGTGGCGGCGCCGATCGAGCAGCAGGTCAACGGCGCGGACAACATGATCTACATGTACTCGTCGAGTTCGTCGACGGGCAACTATACCCTTAACGCCTTCTTCGAGATCGGCACGAACCCCGAGCTGGCGCAGGTCGATGTGCAGAACCGCGTGAACCTGGCTTTACCCCAATTGCCGTCCTCGGTGCAGTCGCAGGGCATCCAGGTGCAGAAGAAGTCCTCGGCGTTCATGATGGTGATTGCCATTTATTCGCCGACTAACCGTTACGACGCGACCTATATCGCCAACTACGCCAACATCTATGTGCTCGATGCGCTCAAGCGCATACCGGGCGCGAATCAGTCGAGTATCTTCGGCACACCCGACTACGCGATGCGCATCTGGCTGAAACCCGATCGCATGGCGCAACTGGGCGTCACGGCGGCGGATGTGCAGAGGGCGGTGTCCAACCAGAACCAGCAGTTCGCGGTGGGGAGCATCGGCCAGTCGCCGACCGGCACGGCGGTCGAACAGTCGTTTGCAGTCACCACGACGGGCCGGCTGACCAGTCCGGCGGAGTTCGACAACATCATCATTCGCGCCGCCAACGGGGCTGCGGCGATCGTGCGGCTCAAGGACATCGGCCGGGCCGAACTTGGCCAGAAAGATTATTCGATCCGCAGCCGGTTCCAGGGCAAGCCCGCCACGGTCATCGCGGTGTACCAGCAGCCGGGCGCCAACGCGCTCGATGTGTCGAAGCAGGTGCGCGCCACGCTCGCGGAGATGAAGAAGCAGTTCCCGGAAGGCATCGACTACGACATCGCGATGGATACCACGGACTTCACCCGCGCATCCATCTCTGACGTGGTTCACACTTTCTTCGAAGCGCTCGTGCTGGTGGTGATCGTGGTGTTCGTGTTTCTGCAGAGCTTCCGCGCGACGCTGATTCCGGTGCTCGCGGTGCCGGTGTCGATCATGGGCACGTTCATGGGCATGCTCCTGCTCGGTTTCTCGATCAACATGCTGACGCTGTTCGGCATGGTTCTGGCGATCGGCATTGTGGTGGACGATGCGATCGTGGTGGTTGAGAACGTCGAACGGAACATGAGCGTGTACAAGCTGAGTCCAAAAGACGCGGCCAAGCGGGCGATGGACGAGGTCGCCGGGCCGGTCGTGGCGATCGTGCTGGTGATGTGCGCGGTTTTTGTGCCGGTGGCGTTCCTGAGTGGCATTACCGGACAGTTGTACAAGCAGTTCGCCATCACCATCGCTATCTCGGTGGTGTTCTCGGGGCTGGTTGCACTCACGCTGTCGCCAGCGCTGGCGGGCATATTGCTTAAGCCGGGGCACCACGAAAAGAAGGGTTTTTTCAAATGGTTCGACGGCTGGTTCGAGCGGATGACGAACGGCTATTCGAACATGGTGCAGCTGGTAATCAAACGTTTTGTCGTGGCGCTGCTGCTATTTGCGGGCATGATCGCGCTTGCGGTTGTGATGATGAGGTCGATCCCCACGTCGTTCCTGCCGCCCGAGGATCAGGGCTACCTGCTTGGCGCGGTCATCATGCCGGATGCCGCCAGTCTCGATCGCACGGGGGCGGTCTCCCAGCATGTCATCGACTATTTCTCGAAGCAGGACGGCGTGAGCAGCGTCACGACTATCGACGGGTTCAGCCTGCTTGACAGCCAGAACAAGAACAACTCCGCGACGTTTTTTATCGGCCTCAAGGGTTTTGATGAGCGCTACAAGTTTGCCAATATCAGAACGCAAAATGCGCGCGCGTTGCTGATCGGCGCATACGAAAACCTGTCGAAGGTCCAGGAGGGGATCATCCTCCCGGTCAATCCACCGTCGATTCCAGGCCTCGGCACGACCGGCGGTACCGAGGTATGGATCCAGGCCCAGGGTGATGCCACGATCGCGCAACTGGCCGGCGTGGTGGACCAGTTCATCGAGAAAGCCAAGGCGCGGCACGAACTGCAGCGCGTGACGTCGACCTTCAATGGTTCATCGCAGCAGTTGCTGGTCAACGTGGACCGCGACAAGTCGGAGACGCTGGGTGTGCCGATACAGGACGTGTATAGCGCGATGCAGACGATGTTCGGCTCGCTGTATGTGTCGCAGTTCAACCGTTCGAGCCGGTTGTGGCAGGTGATCCTGCAGGCCGAACCCGCGTACCGGCTCACGCCTGATGATCTCGACCGGATCTACGTTCGCAGCACGACCGATAGCATGGTGCCGCTCAAGTCGGTGGTGACCTCGAAGTTCACCACCGGTCCTGTTCTGGTGACGCGCTTCAA
>NZ_VTUZ01000116.1 GCF_008369935.1 Paraburkholderia panacisoli
GGAATGCTCGGTCCCGCGGGGGTCATCCACTGTAGCGTGATGTTCAAGCGCATGATGCCTGCTCAGGTAGTTGTAGACGCATCCGGACAAGCCGGGCAGACCCGGACGCAGAAGATAGCCCACGGCCGGATGCAGATTTCCGGTCGAAGGGTTGCAGCGCAGTGCCGACCGTTGGGCGCCATCAGGATTTCCAAGCCGAGAGGCCGAGCGATCGTTCGAACAGGATTGCCAGAATGAATAGATCGAATCCGTGCGCGGGCGGCAGGGCGCCGCAGCGTAGTTCGTTGTAGCGTGTAGCCAGCTTGTCCGCGGCTAACGGCAGACCAACGCGCGGTGAGTCGTGAAACACCCGGAACAGATCCGGCTGGGTGGTCCAGTCGAGCCCCCGGGGCCAGGAGCGTAGAAGTTGAGGCAGTCCTTGCTGCGTTCGTGATATTCAAGCAGCGCATGTCTTAACCGCTCCATGTTCCGCTCAAACCAAGAGTACCCGCACATGCGCGTGTACAAAACCAGATGGCTCGACGCTGGACCGCGGTCGTCATCACGTCGTGGAACCAGGCGCGCTACGGCCAACTGCTACTGCCTTCGACGCCCCAAGTGCGGCGCCCGGCACTCGGGTTGCCTTCACAAAAACCGGGGGATGTTTCCAGCGCTTAGGGCAACGCTGATTAAGGTCCACCGCTAAACTACTTCGCGCGTTATAGGTTGGAGTTGATGAAGAAGGCGAAAAGGGATGAAGCAGCAGACTCGCGGCCTGGAAAAGAACGCCTGGCGGGCGTTCACCGCGCTGGCGCTCGCTAACGTCTACCTGTCGCGCCGACGATTGATGGCATCGGTCCGCCCATAAGGGGCGAGAAGCGGGCAAATGGCCCGCCAGCAGGGCCCGAAAGGGCCGAAAAGTCAGGGGCGGAAGTGCGACTTGACGACCGATCAACCCACAGATGGCGAGGACGCCTCAAATTCAGCGGCTTGTTCAGCATAGCCTTAGGTCACCCTTCAGGTGTCTTCGAAGGTATTCGGGGCCGCCGACTTCAAAAACTCGTGGCCATCCCAGGTTAGCCGCCAGTCGCTACCCATTGAGTGCACGAGATTTGCGTCCGCCAGCAGGTTCAACTGATACCCCACACCCCGGTTTGAAACGTCGAACGCGTTCTTGAGCGCCGCTTCAATGTCAAATTCGCTAAGGTGCGAGGACTTGTTTTCCTCGAGGGTTTTCAATATCGCGAGTGCCAAATTCATATCGCGTTTCACGATCTCCTCCTGTCGTAGATGACGTAACTCATCGAGATGGGGCCAGGGGTACAACGTCCGCGCAAGCATCCCGGGTTGGCGTGTGCACACCTCTTTGCGCTTCCGCGCAGTTCCGTGGGAGGCACGGCACAACGCGACCCGTGTGGGTCAACGATCGATGTTCTTCAGGCGAAATCCCCTTGCGGGTCGTCCGGCATCGTGTGTTTGATTGTCTTTTCGTGCTCGTCGCGAGCCGCTTCACGCGGTGACAGGAACGGATCCCCGGCTAGCTCTGGCTCCGACGGTGAGATCGGCTCTGCGCGCGGCAGGGGAAAGGGTACATCAATAGACTGTGTTTCATTGTCTTCCGAAATGAACCTCCTGGTGATGCTCATATGTCCTCCATCAAGTGTGTCGTGTCAGCATCTGGCGGGCCCGGGGTGCTTGCAACCTGGGCGAGTTCCCGCCTGCACTTGCATGCACGTCTGTGAACGCGGGATTGCACTGGCGCGCCTGGATCGTCGATCAGTAGTCCGAAGACAATGCCGACGCTCAGCCGTCGATTCGTCCCTCACGCCGATGGATCCGCCCACGAAAAGACCGGCCGATGAAGGTTCATGGACCACGGACTCGCCTTCAGGGTGTGAGGTTCCGTCCCGAACAAACTCATGCCACGATCCGAACGCGCTGGGTGAATCTCGACACCAGTCGCGTGCGCCATCCGGGATTCAACCCCAGGGTCCCCTCATACCTTCGGTTTCCATGGCAGCATTCCGCTCCTTGCTTGCCTCAATGGGTTCCATGGTCTCGTCGACGGAAGCTGTCGCGCGCTCCGTGGCCGCGTTCATTTCGTCGACAGTTGCGCCTGATCCTCCGTCTTCGTCGCTCGGGGGCACCAGCATGTCGTCATGCATGGCCTCCAACTCCGGCGTGTCCCACGGCGCGCCATGCTGCGCTTTCCTCCTTATGTAATGCCTGACTTCTGCATTCTGCTCCGGAGTCAATGGAAGACCGTGAAAGGTGCTTTGCGGGGTAGCTTCGACCATGGTACTGCACCCGGATTTGTCCTGTTTCCAGTGTAGGCCTGTTGTGCCAAAGAAGCTTTAACTATCGGTCAGTGCATCGACCAACAGCTCCATCCACATCAACTGTCCGGCGAGCGGAGGTTAGCCGTCTTACTACCCCGTGCCGGGGTAGCATGCATTGTCGATGCTTGTGGCGCAGCAGGGAGAGGCGTCAGGCGACGCGATGCGCGGGCGCAACGACGTGGGCAGATGGCATGATTGAGCAAAACCACTGGAAGCAGAAAAGACGTATGCCGAACGTGACCGCCGGTCTTCGATTCATCTGCAGGCAGCCTCGACGGTTCACTATCGCTCGCGAAATCGATGCTGACTAATGGCAGACGTATTTTTTTGGCGCCTCTTAAGGGCTAGAATTCCCTGCATCTGTTGCGCGGTAGCTGTTGACGCTTACCTGCCACCCGTGACAAAAGGGTTCACAGTGTAGCTTACGGGAAACGCCTGCTTCGGGAGCTTACCCGAAACGCCGCGAAGTCTGTCCGGCCGATCAGGCCCCCTCCGGTCCACCATGCAAGGCGAAGTCCACAAGCTTTGTCGGACCGAAAGTTCGCCAAGTCTTGCGGTGATTCTGGAATCGGAGACATTCACGCAACGAACCGTTAAATATCAGGATTCGAGATTCACGTCGATCTGCATCCCACATCGGCGGACATGTTCGATGTCTGGTTTCGCATTGAAGGACCCATCAAGCCTCCCGGTGTTGCGGCGCTCGGCGAGCGCATCAAGATACGAGGCGGTCCGTTTTCGCGTCGCTCGGCGTACCTTGTTCCGGAGATTGCCGGCCAGGCCGCTGTCGACGTCACCCTTGGTCCCGCCGAGTAGCGTCGCGCCTGTATTGCAGCTCGCAAGTGCGAGAAAAGGCTCGTATGAAACCAGGATCGGTGAATGAAGATGGCTCCTGCTATTTCTCT
>NZ_VTUZ01000117.1 GCF_008369935.1 Paraburkholderia panacisoli
CGCCGGCAAATCCTGGGATTGCTCGTATATCCGATACCAACGCTCAAGAGCTTTCGTTGTCGGATAACCCAATTGACGAACGGTCATTGTGAGACGCTTACCGAGTCGGATATAGAGTTTGACCGCTCGAATGCGGTCTTCGTACGAATACATGAACTACCTCCGGGTAGTCCAACTTATCCGCCGCACCCCCAAACCGGACATTTCTAAAAAGCCCTGACACTAAAAATGTTGATTCTTGGCACCTCGGGCATCGTGTTGCGAAGGTTTGTTCTTCAACTCTTTCCTTTATTTATAGCGGGGAAGTTATCCACAGGCGCCGCTATTCGCTGAAGGGCTGTTGCATCACCGAAGTGCACCGTCTGTTGCGCGGTTGGGCGTGCGACTGCGCAACAGCGGCGGCCTGGTCGTGGCATCGCATGATCGGATGCTGTTGCGAATCCGTGCTGCCTAGGCAGGAAGGGTAGACCGCGTTCCGAGCTGCCACAGCATGTCGATGTTCTTCAGATAGGTCGCGACGTTTTCAGCAGGCGCCTGGATGATCGAATGCTGTGTGCTATCCATGTTGTTGATTTCTGCTGTCCACGGATCATCAAGATGGGCGCATACGTCGGCGACGTCCTCGCAATATCGCTGGAACGTGTCATCGTCCCAAGTCTTGACGGTTGCGGGTGCAAGCAGCACTGAGAGCACGCCTTTGCGTTCGCCGATGAATCGCACCGGTGCAAGCAGGCCAGTGAGGTACATGATCAGGATCGCATCGAGCACCCGGTCGTCGTGATCTTCGTCCCAGATAATTGCGAAGTCGAGGAACCTGCCGTACTGAATCTGGTTCATCAGTTCGTCGTGCCACGTCGGTACGCGTAAAACAGAATAATGCGTACCTCGCCCGAGGTATCCGACGGGGCCGGGCTCATCGTGCAATGTCTGGAAGCAGGGTGGGTAAGACATTTCGTGCTCCTTTCGGGAGAGAGGCGGCTTCCGCCGCCGAACCGCGGCCATTTCGTGGCTGTGGCGATCATGCAAACACTATCACGCCACGCAGACAGTCATCGCCGCCTTGTATCTTCCCGGTGCTTCGGGCTGTCTGCCGGCATTGAAGATACTGCCGCCTCAGGTATCGCGCCAAGCTTCGCAAGTCTGTCGCGTGCGTCGCGATACTGTGCATAGAATCTGGCCCATTTGCTGAAGCCGCCCAGTTCGCCAACCGCGCGCAACATTGCAAGGTGGGAATCCGTCAGCAGTTGAACGGTGGCTTCGAGTTCTGCAATCCGGATGTCCTTGTCGGTGAGCGACGCTGCGGTGTCGGCGCCAGACCGTTTGCCAACGCGGCCGCGCCAGCGGCGGTATGCGGCCTGCCGCTGCTGATATTCAGCGAGCAACGTGCTCCGCGGTTCGCTGCGCGTAATTGACGATGCTGCGTTGATGGACGGGTGCAAGCGCGCGACAGCGCGAGCTGTAATGTCTTCATCATCGGCGAGCAACGCTTCGAGAATCGCGCGCATTGCGTCGTTGCCGGACCCGTTCGGTTCAGTCATCAAGTACTCCACGTTGCCGCGGCAGTGACAGGTCAACGCCGTCAGGGAAGGGACGTTTGCCCGATGGTGTTGCAAGAAGCTTCTGGACGCCGGCTAGCCGCGTCTCCGCGTGGTCGAGCTGGTTCCTCCATCCAGTGCTGGTCGATGGCCTGGCCTTGATCGTTTCCAGCGCGAGCTTGAACTTGCCCTCGAGCTGGATCAGGTTCTGCCGGTTCTCCGGCAGATCGGTCGCCGAGAGGTGGCGGCAATCCGCGAAGCATTCGAGGTGTTTGGGGCAGGGGTCAACCGTGAACGAATTCAGGCAGTGCCCGTACGGCGTGGCATGGAAGCCGTCCGCTTCGGCGCGCAGGTACTCGTACGCGGCAGCGTCGCCCTCTATTGCCTGAATGCGCCGGAACGCATCAACGATCGGGCCGTTGGCCTTACCACCCTTGATGAGCCGGGCTACCGTGCTGGCCTTCTCGCCGAGCATGACCTCGATGTCCTGCGGGATTTCGATCTGGTCGAGGTCTTCTGCAAGACTGCGATGGTCGTACTCGTAGCTCTGTGCGACACTGCGCCGGTTGAAGCGCTTCGAGATGATCGTATCGGCCACGCCCAGGCGGAACAGTTCGGTATTTTGCAAGTGACGCAGCATGTGTGGCTCTATTTTCAAAGCCCTGTCTTCGGCGGTCTCTCCATACTTCTCGAACAACGACGGCACTGCCTTGTCGTAGCCAAGCCCGATGCCAATAAAGCGTGGATCCGGGCGGCTCACTGCCATGAAACGCGTAACGTCGCAGAGCCCGTCGTTCCGTTCTTCAGCAAGCGAGCGCTTCGGCTGAACGAACAGGAATTCCCATGGTTGCAAGACCCCGACTGCAAGTGGCAGCGGCGTTGTATCTGAGACCTTCGTCGGTGTCGTGGAGCGGATATGTTCCTCGAGCTCGTCGATGCGAAGGTAGGTGTGATGCCAGCCCATGCGCTCACGGACTCCGATGACCTTGCCATCAGCACGTCGGAAGCGCAATGCGATTTGCCCGTCACGCATCCTGTCGAGCAGGCGTTTTCCGAACTGATATACCGCCATATCCAGCGCGATCGGACCATTCCCGGGTCTTTCTGCCTGATATCGCTGCAGGTCGATCAGCACATCAGGATCGAACCTTTTCCGATAACGTTCGATGAACGGCTCGCGCTCGATGTCCAGCCAGAACGGGTTGCCCATCAGCCGCACATACGCCTCCGTGAACGGCACGACGTCATTGGCCCGATACCAGGGCAGTAGCCGACCGATCTCGCACTGCAACTTCAGCGTCGCGCGCAGCGGCTCCGTGAACTTCGCGACGTGATCGAGCGTGTCGGTAAGCAATTGCCGGAACATGTCTGGAACAGGCTGGGCATTCTCGAACAGAACACGGCTATCCGACTCCTCGATCTGTTGCTTTTCGGCGAGGTGGCG
>NZ_VTUZ01000118.1 GCF_008369935.1 Paraburkholderia panacisoli
GCGCCTCAAGTCGCTGCCCAATGAAAAACGACCCGGCCGCACATGCGACCGGGTCGTCAAATCTCGCCCTCACCGTTACACCGTTCGATTCTTGAAGAAGAACCTTAACTGAACGGCATTACCGCTTAGCGGGGCTATTTTTCTCTGGACGGCAGCGCGCGATGACGCGCATGTGCATGCTCAATGGAAATGCGGTTGCGCGGGCTCCGCGTCCTCCGGCATTTCCGCGTGGACGATCTCGCCGAGCGGATCGGCATAGAGCGGCACGCCGCAATCATCGCAATATTCCGGCTCGAAGCGGCCCGCGTGGCGGCGCACGTCGGTCACGCCGGTCTCCTTGAGTAGCGCGACGATTTCTTCCAGCGGATCGTCCGACGCGGCGCTTTCCTGCGGTTCCTCGTCAATGCCCGGTTCGCCGTTCTCGCGGCCATACAGAGGCCAGACGACGCCGTAAATCACGTCATTGCTGCCGCGGCGCGTGAAGCCCACACGGTACTCGTCGATGCGGTGTTCGCCGAAGCCGGCGACCACCGCGCGCAACTCCTGCGGCGCTGCGCCAATTGTGTCGAACAGATAACGCACGGCGGTACGCACCGTATGAGGGCGCACGCTTTCGTCGGCGTCCCGGCAGGCCGAGTAGTACGCGTCCGGCAACAAGCACTCGAATTCGCAGCCCGGCAGCACCAGCGATAGATTCGCGCCTCCTTGCGTGGCCCATTGTTCAAGACATTGGCCTCGCTCGATGCGGCTGCCGTGTTCCTCTTCCTGCCAACGGAATACCGGTTCGCCGACCGGCGCCGCGACAACGGCCAGCAGGAAGCGCGGGTCGGCCAGAATCGGCGAGGTTTCCGGCAGTTCGCCGAAATTGAGCTTCGCATTGCCGCCGGCCATCGCCGCCTGAGCGAGCTGCTGGGCGATGCGCCACGTTTCGACGTGATGGCGCGGCAACTGGTCGATGCTGTACAGGAACGGCGCCATCGCAACGCGTGTGTTGGCCGCGAGCACATGCGCTTGCAGGTGTGCGCGCAACGCGTCGGCCGCGTCGGGTTTGAGCGGGCCGGAAGGAATCACGTAGCGGGTCCATGCGAGCACGGGCGCGGCAATCAGCAGCGCTTCGTACGGCACGCCATCGTGGTCGATGACGAACGACTCGCTGTGCGTTTCCGCCATGTCGGCGAGCGCGCCGTAAGCATCGGGATGATTTTGCTGCAAATGATCCAGCGCGGCGTCCAACGTAGTCTGGTTGGCGTTGCGGACGATCTTGGCCAGCAGCGCATCGAGCTTCGCTTCCCAGAAGCGGTCTTCGGTGCGGCTGCCCGACGCAAAGAGCGCGAGCGAGAGACCGACAAGTTTGTCGGCATCGGGGGGGAGACGTTTGGCGATTCGCGAGCGCATAAATCCGGAAATTGGGGGGCACGGAACCTTATATTCTAGTCTTTTCTATGCCGCCACATTATTTGGCCGGCAGCGCCGAAGGGATTGGGCCGTTTCCACACGAAAAATCAGTCTGGCGGGGGAGCCTATATCGATCTGGCCGGATGGTATAAGACGTCCCCAAGACGCCCCCGGAGGCACGACTCGCTTCTATACTGACGGCGTTCAGTGGGCGCCTGACAAGCGTATGTCAATCTGTCGCCGAGGTCTGGCTCTATAGGAGATTCATCGTGAAATCGGACCAGCTGATCGAACGTCTCGCCGCTGTATTCGCGCTGCTTGTCCTGGTGGGCGGGTCGCTGCTGGTGCTGGCGCCTTTTACGACCGCGCTTCTGTGGGGGGCCATCCTCAGTTACAGCTCGTGGGGTCTTTACCGGAGGCTGGCCGCGGCGCTCGGCGGACGGCGCAAATGGGCCGCCACTGTGATCGTGGTCATCATTCTGATTGTCGTGCTCGGGCCGTTCGTTTACGCAGGTTTCGCGTTCGGCGCGCACGTTCACGAGATCGTTGCGCTGGTGCAAAGGCTCTTCGAGGACGGCTTGCCTGATTTGCCGGCCTGGGTCGGCCGGATTCCACTGGTGGGTTCAAACATTCTTGCCTTTTGGGCGCATTTGACGAGCAGCGATTCGGAATTGATCGCGCAGCTGCGCACGCTCGCGGCGCCGGCCGGGAAGTGGATTCTGGCGGCGGCGCTTGCTGTCACGCACGGCCTGGGGCTGTTGGCGTTGAGTATCGTGCTCGCGTTCTTCTTTTATACCGGCGGGGAGGGTGCGGCTGCCTGGCTGAATGCGGGCATGCGACGCATCGCCGGCGAACGTGCCGATTATCTGCTGGCACTTGCGGGCAGCACGGTGAAGGGCGTGGTCTACGGTATTCTCGGCACAGCGCTCGTGCAAGGGGTCCTGGCTGGCTTCGGCTGCTGGATTGCGGGGGTGCCAGCGCCGGCATTGCTGGGGCTGGCGACGTTCTTTCTGTCGGTGGTGCCCGGCGGTCCGGTGGTCGTATGGTTGCCCGCGGCAATCTGGCTATATCACGGCGGTGAGACCGGATGGGCAATCTTTCTGGTCGTGTGGGGCGTGCTGGCTGTCGGCATGTCTGACAATGTCATCAAGCCGATCCTGATAGGCAAGAATAGCGACATGCCGCTGATCCTCGTGATGTTGGGGATTCTGGGCGGCGCATTGGCTTTCGGTTTTCTCGGTGTTTTCATCGGACCGACTTTGCTGGCGGTCGCGTACACCGTGCTGCACGACTGGACGATCGGCGCGCCCGCGGGGCATGCGTTAGCGCCCGATCTGAAGGGGCCGGCGGTCGATGAGCCGCGTCGTATAGAAAAGGCGCCTTGAATAGGCGTCGAAATAACGCTTGCAAGTCCCCTTCGGGCTCGCTAGAATTTCGCTCTTTCGTGCTCCGGACACCGGCGCACGGGGAGGCGGGAAAGCCAGCAGTGGCAAGGCTTCCAGCGCGCCGGGCAGGTTAGGCAGTCTCGAAAAACCTGTTGACGGCGAAGCGGAAGTTC
>NZ_VTUZ01000119.1 GCF_008369935.1 Paraburkholderia panacisoli
GTTCAACGCGCGGCACAGCGAGCGGTTTCACTTCCACTTCACCCCTTTGCACGCGAGCTGGGTGAACCAGATCGAACTGTGGTTTGCGGCCTATACGCGCCGTGTGCTGCGTCACGCCAGTCACCTCAGCACTGCGCATCTGCGCGAGCGTACAGCGCATTTCATCCGCCAGCGCAATCAGACGGCGCGCCCCTTCAGATGGACTTTCCGGGGCTACCCGTTGCAAACTGGCGCATCCTGAACCGGAGCGCTCATGCCTGCCTTACCCGCGAAACATCATGCAAGCGAACTGCAGCGTCAACTGCGCGCCCTGCTGGGTCACGACCAGATCGTCACACAGGCTTACGGGCGTCATCTGCTGATCAAACGCCTGGACGATCAGGAGCCGACCGTTGTGGCACGCCTAAGTGAACTCAGCCGCAATCGTTATGGTGCGGCCTTTCGTAGCCATAGCGGGCGATGGGAACCTCTGCCAGGCTCAGGTTCACTCGACGAGATGGCTCAGGTAGTCGTCACGCTCCTGCAACCTTATTTGCAGCCAGACAATTATTAAACCTATTTGAGGGATGTTGTACTAGTTCCTGAATCCAGCGTTGCGCGACGATTCATCCCGACAAGTCGGGGTCAGATAAAAAGTTAGTTGATTGTTGATTCAGGCGGGTGACAGCGGGTGATTCTTCTCGAGTGCAACTCAACGGTGCACCGGGCTGCGGTGAGGTATCGAAGATGCAACAGCCGGCGGCCGAAGTCGGTACGCTGCCGTACCGGCATCGGGGTGAAAAGGCGGGCAGTGAGGAATTCGGCATGGTTCCGGTGCATCATGGCGATGCGTGCCCTCTACCGTACCTGCATCCAACTGACACTCATCCGCCATCATGCCGATTAACTATCTTCGAGGATTCGCCAGCCCGCACCGGACCGCCGTGACCAATCGGCGTCTCGGGCGCTGGCTCGCGTTCGTTGCCGGCGCGGCCAACGCGGGCGGCTTTTTGGCAGTCGGACAGTACACGTCGCACATGACCGGCATCGTGTCGTCGCTGGCCGACAATCTCGCGCTTGGCGATATCGGCCTTGTCGTGGCGGGGCTCAGTTCACTCGTTGCATTTCTCACCGGTGCCGCCACGTCGGCGATCCTGATCAACTGGGGACGGCGCCGGCACGCGCAAAGCGTGTATGCGATGCCGTTGTTGCTGGAGGCGACGTTGCTGCTGGGCTTCGGGTTGCTCGGCTCGAATCTGGAACATCACCGGCTCCTGTTCGTGTCCGCCACGGTAGGCGTGCTTTGCTTCGTGATGGGTCTTCAGAACGCGATCATCACCAAGATTTCGAAAGCTGAAATCCGTACGACCCATGTGACAGGCCTGGTTACTGACATCGGTATCGAACTGGGAAAGCTGGTCTACTGGAACGCGCCAGATTCACGAGCGCCACGCGTGCGCGCGGATCGCCAGAAACTTGCGCTGCTGGCGTCACTGCTTGGGATGTTCATCGTGGGCGGCGTGACGGGCGCGTTGGGATTCAAGCACATGGGTTTTATCGCAACGTTGCCGCTCGCTGCCGTGCTTTTCACACTCGCCTTCGTGCCGTTGCTGGACGGGATGCGCGGGGCCAGTCATGTTGATAAATGATGCGATAGGGTTGTTTTTACTGGTCTGAACGTTACCGTACAGACTTACCGTATTGCACACGAGACCGTGGCATTTCAACCAGTGTGTGTCCGCGATCTTCCGATCGCTTCCACGAGGCAGGCGTTTGGCGAAGCGCTGGTCATTGGCGCCGTACAAAGGGTGTTTCGGTGTCGCCACGCGACAGGTTCACCCTCCCGTTTCGCCAGTTCCTCGCGGCCTGTTGGCCGTGAGATGGCACGCTCAGGCTGCCGATCGTCAAGCAGCACGGGGCCATTTTCGACGGCGCGCGAGCGTGAGGACGAGCCGTTGAAGCTGGCTTCACGCGTTGAATATGCGTAGCCGGAAGCAGCGCGGCTTCCTGACCGACTGCGAGGAAAGTGAAACATGCAGCACGAACATCATCGAAACGGGAATCATCTGCACGCGGTGTTCTCCGACGCGGAGTGGGCACGAATAGCCCCGCATCTGGTGTCGGTGGACATGCCGCTGGGACAGGTCGTGTATGAGTCCGGAGACCGCCTCACTCACGTCTATTTCCCGGCGACCTCCATCGTCTCGCTGCTGTACGTGATGGAAGACGGTGCATCGGCTGAAATCGCGATGCTCCGCAACGAAGGGCTCATCGGCATTGCGCTCTTCATGGGCGGCGAAACGACCCCGAGCAGAACGGTCGAGCAGAGCGCAGAGCTGGCGTATCAACTGGATGCTCGCCTGCTGAAGGAGGAATTCCGCGGCGCCGGTCCGGTTCAGCGGCTGCTGCTGCGCTATACGCAAGCGCTGATCACACAGATGGCGCAGACAGCGGTGTGCAACCGGCATCATTCGATCGATCAGCAGCTATGCCGCTGGCTGCTTCTCAGCCTGGACCGCTTGCCGTCGAACGAGCTTAAGATGACGCAGGATCTGATCGCCAACTTGCTCGGCGTGAGGAGACCTGGGGTCACGGAAGCGGCGATGAAACGGTGACGACTTTGCTTCGCTCTACGGCAATGCTGAGGCAACTGCGCATCACGTAGTCGATACCAGCAGGGGCGGACGCTCTCAATTAGCGCATCCACTTC